>CAJUAV010000014.1 GCA_910584485.1 uncultured Alistipes sp. | reverse complement strand
CACGACACCTACCACCACACGATGTTCGAGATGCTGGGCAACTGGTCCTACGGCGACTATTTCAAGAAGGAGGCGATCGAATGGGCGTGGGAGCTGCTGCACGACGTCTACAAGCTGCCCGCCGACCGCATGTACGCCACCGTCTTCGAGGGCTCGGAGGAGGACGGCGTGCCCTTCGATCAGGAGGCCTACGACTACTGGCTGCGCTTCCTGCCCGCCGACCACATCATCCGCGGCAACAAGCACGACAATTTCTGGGAGATGGGCGAGACGGGCCCCTGCGGCCCATGCTCGGAGATCCACTTCGATCTGCGCGACGAGGCCGAAATCGCCCTCAAGTCGGGCCGCGAGATGGTCAACACGGGCCACCCGCAGGTGATCGAGATCTGGAACCTGGTCTTCATGCAGTTCAACCGCAAGGCCAACGGCTCGCTCGAGGAGCTTCCCGCGCGCAACGTCGACACGGGCATGGGCTTCGAGCGCCTCTGCATGATCCTGCAAGGCAAAAAATCGAACTACGATACGGATGTCTTCCAGCCGACGATCGGCCGCATCGCTGCCCTCTCGGGCAAGCGCTACGGCGACGACGAGTCGTGCGACGTGGCCATGCGCGTGATCGCCGACCACCTGCGCGCCATCGCCTTCTCGATCGCCGACGGCCAGCTGCCGTCGAACGTCAAGGCGGGCTACGTCATCCGCCGCATCCTGCGCCGTGCCGTCCGCTACGGCTATACCTACCTCGGCTTCACCGAGCCGACGCTCTGTCGCCTGGTGGCGGGGCTGGTCGAGCAGATGGGGGGCCAGTTCCCCGAGCTGCGGGCGCAGCAGACCCTGATCGAAAAGGTGATCGAGGAGGAGGAGGCATCGTTCCTGCGGACGCTGGCCACGGGCATCAACCTGCTCGACGGCGTCATCGCCCGCACCAAGGGCGAGGGCCGCGCGCTCATTTCGGGCAAGGAGGCCTTCGAGCTCTACGACACGTTCGGCTTCCCGATCGACCTGACGGAGCTCATCGCCCGCGAACAGGGCGTCGGCGTGGATCTGGCGGCCTTCGAGGCGGAGCTCGCCGCGCAGAAGGCGCGCTCGCGCAACGCCGCGGCGGTCGACACGGACGACTGGGTGGAGCTCTTCCCCCTGCCGCAGAGCACCTTCACGGGGTACGACACGCTGACCGACGAGGTGAAGATCGCCCGCTACCGCCGCGTCACCTCGAAGAACCGCACGACGTGGCAGCTCGTCTTCGACCGCACCCCCTTCTACGGCAATTCGGGCGGTCAGATCGGCGACACGGGGTACATCGAGAGCGCCGACGAGCGCGTGGCGATCGTCGCTACCGAAAAGGAGAACGGACTGATCATCCACATCGCCGAGCAGCTTCCCGAGGAGCCGACGGCGGCCTTCCGTGCCGTGGTCGACGCCGAGCAGCGCCAGTCGGCCGCCAACAACCATACTGCGACGCACCTCATGCACGAGGCGCTGCGCAAGGTGCTCGGTTCGCACGTCGAACAGAAGGGGTCGCTCGTGACGCCCGAATCGCTGCGCTTCGACTTTTCGCATTTCCAGAAGGTGACCCCCGCCGAACTGCGCGAGGTGGAGCGGCTGGTGAACCGCGCCATCCGCGCCGACCTGCCGCTGGAGGAGAACCGCAGCGCGACGAAGGAGGAGGCTGCCGAGGCGGGTGCGATGATGCTCTTCGGCGAGAAATACGGCGATCGCGTCCGCATGGTGCGCTTCGGCTCGTCGGTCGAGCTCTGCGGCGGTACGCATACGCGGGCCACGGGTACGATCGGCCTCTTCAAGATCCTCTCCGAGGGGGCCATTTCGGCCGGCGTGCGCCGCATCGAGGCGGTGACGGGCGCACGGGCCGAGGAGATGCTCTACGCGGCCGAGGATACGCTGCATTCGCTGGCCGACACGCTCAACAACTCGCAGGTGATGCAGGCCGTGAAGAAGATGATCGAGAGCAACGAGGCCCTTTCGCACGAGGTGGAGCAGATGCGCCGCGAGCAGATCGCGCAGGTGGCCGACAAGATCCTCTCCGTGCTGCCCGAGCGCGACGGGGTGCAGCTCTTCGCCAAGCAGTTCGACAAGCGGCCCGACTTCATCAAGGATCTGGCCTACAATTTGCGCGCCCGTGCTCCGAAGCTGCTCTTCGTGGCGGGTGCGGTGCAGGAGGGTAAGCCGAGCCTGACGGTGGCCCTCGGCGAAGCGATCGTCGCGCGCGGCGGCCATGCGGGCCAGGCGGTCCGCGAGGCTGCGAAGCTCATGCAGGGCGGCGGCGGCGGTCAGCCCGCCTTCGCCACGGCGGGCGGCAAGAATCCCGAAGGGGTGCAGGCCGCCGTCGACAAGGCGGTGGAGACGATCCTCGGACAATTGAAATAGCAGGGAGCAGGCGGACTGCGGGGGCTTTACTCGATCCCGCAAGCGATCGGCGGAGGATTTTCGGGACGGACTCGATTGCAAGGCAATCGGCGGGCCGCAGCCTCCGCACGCGGAGGTCCGCAGCTGCCGACGCGTGCGCTCCGCAGGCTTCGACCCGCAGGCGACCCGCGCCTCGATCCCGCAAGCGATCGGCGGAGTGCCCCGCCCCGCTCCACGTAAACAACGAAACAACAAACGCATAATCATGGCTAACAAAGTTCTTTTGATGATCCTCGACGGCTGGGGCAACGGCCGTCACGATCGGGCGGACGTCATTTCGACGGTTCGTCCCCCCTACATTACGAAGATGACCGAGCAGTATCCCCATGCCGAGCTGCGCACCGACGGCGAGAACGTCGGTCTGCCCGAGGGCCAGATGGGCAACTCGGAGGTCGGCCACCTCAATATCGGTGCGGGTCGGGTCGTTTACCAGGATCTGGTGAAGATCAACCGTGCCTGCCGCGACAACTCGATTCTGGAGAATCCCGAAATCAAGGCGGCCTTCTCGCATGCCAGGCAGCAGGGCGTGGCGGTTCATTTCATGGGCCTCACGTCGGATGGCGGCGTGCACTCGTCGCTCGAGCACCTCTTCAAGCTCTGCGACATCGCCGCGACCTACGGGATCGACCGAACCTATATCCACTGCTTCATGGACGGCCGCGACACGGATCCGCACAGCGGCAAGGGCTTCATCGAGCAGCTCGAGCGCCACACGGCCGCGTCGGCGGGAACGATCGCGACGGTCGTGGGCCGCTACTACGCCATGGACCGCGACAAGCGCTGGGAGCGCGTGAAGGTGGCCTACGACGCCCTCGTGGAGGGCGTCGGCACGAAGGCGACCGACATGGCTGCCGCCGTGCAGGCGTCGTACGATGCCGACGTGACGGACGAGTTCATCCGGCCGATCGTGCGCGTCGACGAGGCGGGAGCTCCCGTGGGGCTGATCCGTCCGAACGACGTGGTGATCTTCTTCAACTACCGCAACGACCGCGCGAAGGAGCTTACGATCGTCCTCACGCAGGAGGATATGCCCGAGCAGGGAATGCACACGATGCCGCTCTACTATTGCTGCATGACCCCCTACGACGCCAAGTTCAAGGGGCTGCATATCCTTTTCGACAAGGAGAACGTGCAGAACACGATCGGCGAGTGGGTCGCCAAGCAGGGGTTGAGCCAGCTGCGCATTGCCGAGACGGAGAAATACGCCCATGTGACCTTCTTCCTGAACGGCGGCCGCGAGGAGACGTTCGAAGGCGAGGAGCGCATTCTGGTCGCTTCGCCGAAGGTGGCGACCTACGACCTGCAGCCCGAGATGTCGGCGCCCGAGGTGGCCGACAAGCTGGTGGCGGCGCTCGATTCGCAGCGCTTCGATTTCGTCTGCCTCAACTTCGCCAACGGCGACATGGTCGGCCACACGGGCGTCTACGAGGCGATCGAGCAGGCTGTAAAGGCGGTCGACGGCTGCGTGGAAAAGGTGGTCGAGGCGGCCAAGCGCAACGGATACGAGGTGGTGCAGATCGCCGACCACGGCAATGCCGACAATGCGGTCAACGCCGACGGCACCCCCAACACGGCCCACTCGCTCAATCCCGTGCCCATCGTGGTCGTGTCGGATCGCGTGAAGGCGGTGCACGACGGCATTCTGGCCGACGTGGCCCCGACGGTGCTGTGCCTCATGGGGCTCGATCTGCCCGCCGAAATGACGGGCCATTCGCTGGTCGAACTGAAATAAACGGCGCGAAGATGAAAAAGCTGCTTTCGCTGCTGCTCTTCGTCTGCTCGCTGACGACCCTTTTCGCCCAGCAGCTGACGGTCGAAGGGGTGCGGCAGGATGCGATGGCGTATCTGCGCGAAGAGGGGTATGTTCCGAAGCTGGACGAGGACGGCGACCTCTATGTCAAGTTGCAGGGATACACCTACTCGCTCCTGCTCAAGCCGCAGAACGACGGCTCGGTGTTCGCCGAGTTCTATGCCGTCTTCTCGACCGATACCCCTTACCAGAAGCTTCTCGAGGCCTGCAATGCGGAGAATTGCGAACGGGGCGTCTTCAAGTATTGCGTGCTCGGCGTCGAGGAGGGAAAGGTCAACTACACGATCGGTTACGAGTTCTTCTACAATCCGAAGGACGATTTCCACGGTTATCTGCACGATGCGGTGACGCTGCTGCCGTCGCTCGTAGCGGATTTCGTCGCGAAATACGAATCGTAGCGCGGATCGTTCCGCCGCGACAGCCGTTGCCCGATGTTCGGGCAACGGCTTTTTTTGTGCGGTCCGGCGGCGGTTCGGGCGTCGGCGCATGCTGCTCGCCCTCGGTGCGAAAGAGCAGGCGATAGGCGGGCGAAAGCACGCTTGGTCGATGTCGCTCCCTGCAAATCGGAGCCCTCCGATTAAAAAAGTTCGCTTTTCTTTGCTTATTACGTATTATTTAGTATATTTGTGAAAAATTAGAACTGCGATGAAGCGATGGATGATCGGTTGCTGGCTGCTGGTGGCGGCGGCGACCTTGCAGGCGCAGGAGCGCTTCGAAACGGGGCAGCGTGCCCCGCGACTGACGATCGAATGCCTCGACGGCGGAACCTTCAGGACGGGCGCCAAGGGCCATGTGGTGCTGCTCTCCTTTTGGGCGACGTGGTGCGGTCCCTGTATGAAGGAGCTGGCGGAGGTGCCCGAACGGATTCTGCGACGCTTCGAGGGCGAAGATTTCCGTTTTCTGGCCGTGGCGGTGAACGAACCCCGCGTGACGGTGGAGAAAAAGGCGAAGCAGCTGGAGGAGCGCGGCCTGCGCTTTCCGATCGGCCTCGATCCCTACGGCCGCATCGGCGAGCGGACGGGCGACGGCCGTCTGCCGCAGCTCGTTCTGATCGATCGCCGCGGGATCGTGCGCCTGCACGAGATCGGCTATACGCCCGAGCGCCTCGCCGAGGTGGCGGAGCGGATCAAAGCGTTGCTGAAAGAGTAAAAGAACACCTTAAAGACAGAACATCATGAAACGTTTCGTCATCCTTTTGACGGCGATCGCCGCCGCGCTGTCGGCCGATGCCCAGAAGCCGATGCCCGCCTTTTTATTGAGCGACGTATTCCTGCGCCAGATAGGCGTGGCCGAATATGCGAACGAAAAGTTCGATTTCGACCGCTTCGCACCCGATCGTCCCGTGGCTCGTTGGTGGCGGTTGTGCGATACGGTGCAGGATCCCGAGAAAAAACACCTGATGTCGGCTTTGCTCCGAGAGGGCGAGCGACCGTTGATCCGCCTGCGCTGGCAGCTCTCCTCGGAGGTCGTGCGCAAGGACACGGTGACGAACCTCTATGTCTACAACGATGCGCTGGAGTGCACGCTCTGCCATCATGCCGCACCCGACATCGACGATGCCGAGGCGGCCCGCCTGCGCGACTCGATGGTGCGCTCGACGCTCTTTCCGACCTCGGACCGCAGCGTGCTGCCTGCTGCGCAAAGCGCGTTCCCCTACGCCTTGCAGTACCTGCTGGCGCGGGCGCGGATCGATGCGTCGCCGATCCTGAATTATCGGACGACGATTTGGCGTGAGGAGGTCGCGCCGCTGCTCGAAGCGGTCTGCCGTCGGCACGGCAAGGCGATGCGCATCGGCCGTAACATCGAACGCTTCGCCCGCAAGGCGCGCTTCGAAACGGACTGCATCTATGCCCTGGTCGATGCGAACGGTACGATGCCGCTCTTCTTTTTCTATGTTGACGGGAAATTCTGGCTGAAATACCGCGGCATGTGCCAATACGTCACCCTCGCGTCGTTCGAGGATGTGTGGCGCCATGACAAGGAGGCGACGCAGGTGGTCGCCTACGTGCTGCAACCCCGCTTCGAGGCAGCGGCCGATCAGTAGAGGTCGATGTATTCGAACGTATTGCCGACCGCGGCGAGAAAGCGGCGGAAGGCCTCCTGCGTCACGACGACCGTCGCACGGTTGTCGTTCGGGTGGAAGGCGAGCTGCCCGCAGTCGCGCAGACGGCTGTCGAGAAAGAGGTGTACGTGCTGCGCGGGATCGTTGATCAGGCCGAAGGGCGAGACCGACCCCGGCCGCAGCCCGAGCCAATGCTCCATCCGCTGCTCCGAGGCGAACGAGAGTTTGCCCTGGTGCAGCCGCTGTTCGAGGTCGCGGATCGCCAGCCGCTGTTCGGCGTCGAAGCAGACCAGGTAGTGGCGGTCGCCCTTGTGGTTGCGCAGAAAGAGGTTCTTGCAGTGGCGGGCGCCGTCGTGACGGCAGTATCGGAGGGCGATTTCGCAGGTCGGGGCCTCGGGATGCCCGTACCAGGCGTAGGGGATGTCGTGCTGCGACAGGTAGTCGAAGACGCGCTGCATGCGTTCGGTGACGATCGTTTCCATGGGCGTTATCGGACGGGTTCGCCCGCCAGCTCGCGGAGCGCCACCGAGGCGCAGCCGATGCCGAAGAGGGCGGGCAGGTAGGAGATCGTTCCCACCTGCGATTTCTTGTTGGGTTCGTCGCTCGGGATCATCGCCCCTTCGCGGATCGGCTCGGGGGAGAAAACGGCCCGAAAGCCGCTGCGGATGCCGATCTTGTGGAGGCGCTTGCGCAGCATGTGAGCCAGCGGACAGTGGTGGGTCTTCGAGATGTCGGCGATTTCGAGCTGCGTGGGGTCGCTCTTGGCCCCCGCGCCCATCGAGCTGACGACGGGGTAGCCGCGTTCGAGCGCGGCGGCGATGAGGGCGAGCTTCGGCGAGAGGGTGTCGATGGCGTCGACCACGTAGTCGTAGCGGGCCGCGTCGAGCAGTTCGTAGGTCGCCTCGTCCTTGATGTAACGCTGCACGACGGTCAGCTCGATCGCGGGATTGATGTCGCGCAGCCGTTCGGCCAGGACCTCGGCCTTCGGACGGCCGACGGTCGAGCGGAGCGCCACGAGCTGACGGTTGATGTTCGAGAGGCTCACCGTGTCGGCATCGGCGATCGTCATGCGCCCGACTCCTGCTCGGGCGATCATTTCCGCGGCGTAGGCGCCTACGCCGCCCAGCCCCACGACCAATACGTGGGCGCGGCGTAGCCGTTCGAGTTTTTCGGCACCGAAAAAGAGCTCGGTGCGTTCCTGCCAGTTATCCATGTTGAGTTCCGAATAGGCGTTCGTAATTGGTGCGGACCGCCTGCAACAGCGTTTCGGGCGGTACGCCGCGCAGGTCGGCGACCTGTGCGAGGATGCGTTCGATCGGGATCGGGCTGTCGTCCGTCTCGACGAAGAGGCGGTCGAGCGGTGTCGCGCGCAGCGCCTCGATCGTCCGCTTCGAGGCGGCGGTCCGCGCCCCGAACGAGAGGAAATATCCGGCGGCGACGGCCCGTGCGGCCTGCTCTTTCGATCCGACGAAGCCGTGCAGGATCACCCCCGCGAGCCGGCGTCTCCGCAGCTCGCGCATAGCCTCTTCGAAGGCGCGCACGATGTGCAGCACGATGGGTTTGCCGAGCCGTTCGGCCGTGTCGAGCTGGGCGCGGAAGAGACGGAGCTGCCGCGCCGGATCGACCTCGCGGCGGGCGAAATCGAGTCCGATTTCGCCCACGGCATCCGCCGCTGCGGCAGCTTCCTCGAAGGTCGCGGGGAGGGCGTCCGTCGCGGCGGCCTGCCACGGATGAATGCCGACGCAGCGAATCGTCTGCGCTGCAGTGGGACGGTGGGTGTGTATGTCGATCGGACGGTCGTTCACGGCTGCAAAAATAGCTTTTTTTCGGCGAAGATCGTGCAAAAACGGACGGCAGCGCGCTTCGGATGCGGTGCAAACGAGGGGCTGCACCCTCTTCTTAACGAAAAAATCGTTAAAAAACGGTTTAAATTTTGCGAAATTCCGAAAAGTGCGTATATTTGCAATCCCAAACGCAACGTAACGCCGTTTCTCGGCTCGCTGCGCAAGGGAACGGCGGATCGCCCGATCCGACCGCCATACAGGGTCTGATGGCCGAGTGGCTAGGCACAGCTCTGCAAAAGCTGCTACAGCGGTTCAAATCCGCTTCAGACCTCTTCTCTTTCGAAATCACGAATGCCCGTAACAGGATATTCGTGATTTTTCTTTTTGCCGTCTGCATTTTTTGAACGATCTTTTATAAATTTTTTGTGCAATCTTTTTGAATAGAAAGAATAAATTTCTACTTTTGTTCAACGAGCTGTTAGGCTCTGTTTGAAATTCGGCCAAGAGACAC
>CAJUAV010000013.1 GCA_910584485.1 uncultured Alistipes sp. | reverse complement strand
AAAAGACGTACCTTCGCAAACAGAACAGGACATCGCTACGATCTCTTTTACAGAGTTCGTCCGCCGAACGCCCTTTCCGACCCGCCGAACCGTCCCCGAAAAACGATCCGACAACGCGTGTACGGAGCCCCGACCGGCGGGGTGCCGACCGCGAACCGCATAACGATCCTACATGACCCGATCCATGAAAAAACGCCTCATCCCGTTCCTGCTTCTCGCGGCAGCCCTGCTCGGCAGCGGAAGCGTCGCCGCCCGCGAGGCGACCGACTCGGTCCGCGTCTACTACCGTCGCGGCCACCGCACCGCCGACCCCGCCTATCGGGAGAACCGGGCCGAACTGGCCCGCTTCCTCGACGTCGTGCGCCGGGCCCGGGCCGAGGGGCGCGCCGAGCGGCTCGTGATCCGCTCCTACGCCTCGCCCGACGGCGCCGCCCGCAGCAACGAACGGCTTTCGCGGCTGCGCGCCGACTCGCTGGAGAGCTACCTGCGGCGCGAAACGGGGCTGCCCGCCTCGATGATCGAGAAGCGCGCCGAGGGTATCGCCTGGCAGATGCTGCGCGAGCTGGCGGCCGCCTCCGAGATGCCCGCCCGCGACGAGGCGGTGCGCATCATCGACCGTACGCCCGTCTGGATCTTCGATGCCGACGGACGCATCGTCGACGGCCGCAAGAAACGCCTCATGGAGCTGCGCGGCGGCGTGCCGTACCGCTACATGATGGAACAGCTGTTCCCCGTGCTGCGCAGCAGCCTCGCCGTCACGCTCTATACGAAAACCGATGAAAAGGCCGAAGCGGCTCGACGCGACTCCCTTGCCTGCGCCGAAGCCGCCGAGGCCGCTGCGAAGCGGGCCCGCCTCCTGGCCGAAGAGGCGGCCCGCCGAGCAGCTTCGGAACAGGCCGCCGCCGAAGCTGCCGCCCGCGCCGCGGCTGAAGCGAAAGAGGCCGAAACAAAGGCTGCCGAAGCGAAAGCCGCCGAGGCTGCCGCCCGCCGTGCGGCGACGGATGCCGAGCCGCTCCATCGGCTGGCTCTCAAGACGAACCTGCTCTACGACGCGATCCTGATGCCCTCGCTCGGCATCGAATACCGCATCGACGACCGCTGGTCGGTCGCCCTGGAGGCCGACGTGGCGTGGTGGCGCCGCGACAGCCGACACAAATACTACCAGATCGCCACCCTCATGCCCGAGGCGCGCTACTGGTTCCGCACGCGCAAGCCGTGGCACGGCCACTACGTCGGCGCCTTCGTCGGCGGGAGCTGGTACGACCTCGAAAACGGCGGCAAGGGCTACAAGGGCGAGGCGGCGATGATCGGCGTGAGCTACGGCTACATGTGGCCCGTTTCGCGGTCGCTCTCCTTCGAGGCGGGCATCGGCGCAGGCTATCTGAACACGAAATATCGGGAATACCGTCCCGAGGACGGCCACTACCTCTACACCCGCAAGGGGCGCACGAACTATTTCGGACCGCTGAAGGTGCGTTTCGCCCTCGTATGGCGCCTGTGGGATGCCCGTAAAACGAAGAAAGGAGACGACCAATGAAGACCATCCGCACCAAGGGGTCGCTCGTGACGGCCCTGCTGTTCTGCCTCGCCGCAGGCTTTCAGACGGGATGCCGCAAAGACCTCTGCCCCAATCACTATCCGCAGGCCTCCGTCGCCCTCTCCTACGAACAGGCGTGGGAGCGCGACTACGGCATGCACTGGATCGACGCCTGGAGCGCCGACCGCTACGGCGCCTACGACGCCCTGTGTCCCGGGCGCCCCGAGGGGGTGAGCATGATCGCCTATGCGGAGGAGCGTTCCGACCTCTTCTTCCTGCAGCCCGAAGGGGGCGAGGTGGTCTTCGGCAGCGAGGTCCGTTCGCTGCTCTTCTACAACAACGACACGGAGTACATCGTGCTGAACGACCTGGCCTCGCTGCCCGCGGCGCGCGCCACGACCACCACCCGTACGCGCAGCACGCTGCGGGCGATGCACGCCGACGAGCGCACGATCAACCCGCCCGACGTCCTCTACGGTTCGTTCGCCGACGAGGTGCCCCAGATCAAGCTGCACGAGAACGTGCCGCTGCCCGTGCGGATGCAGCCGCTGGTCTACACCTACGTCGTCTGCTACGGCTTCGAGTACGGACGGCAGCACGTGGCGCTGGCGCGCGGCGCCCTGGCGGGCATGGCCGAGAGCGTCTACCTGCGCGACGGCGTGACGGGCGACGAGGGGGCGACGATCCTCTTCGACTGCGCGCTGACCGACGACTGCGCGCGCGCCGAGGTCCGCTCGTTCGGCGTCCCGGGCTTCCCCGACGAATACTACGGCCGCGAACGCCGTGCGCGCGACGAGCGGCGCTACACGCTCAACCTGGAGGTGCGCCTGACGAACGGCAAGCTGAAAGAGTTCGTCTTCGACGTCACGGAGCAGCTGCGACGACAGCCGCGCGGCGGCGTGATCGAGGTGGGCGGCATCCGCGTCGAGGACGGCGACAACATGAACAACTCGGGCTTCGACGTGGACGTCGACGACTGGGGCGAATACACGGACATCGACCTGCCGGTCGGTCCCGCGAACTGACACATTCAAACACTCATTTTTTTAACCCTTCATCATCATGAAAAGATTTTCCATGCTGCTGGCCGTCGCCGCATTGGCGATGACCGCCTGCTCGAAGAGCGAGACCGAGGGCGTGGCGCCTGCCGCCCAGACCAAGGCCATCGGCTTCGATTCGCACGTCAACAAGAGTTCGCGTGCCCTCTCCAATGCGAGCCTCACCAAGTTCTACGTGTCGGGTGCCTATACCACCCCGACCAACAGCACGCCCGTGCAGATCTTCAACAACGAGGAGATTTCGAAGAACGGCGACCTGTGGAGCTATACCACCGAGCCCCGTTACTGGATCAAGGATGCGAACTACGTCTTCCACGCCTACAGCGACAACAACCTGAAGTCGGAGAAAGCCCGTACGCAGGGCGATGCCTTCACGCTGACCGACTACCTCGTCAACGCGACGCTCCAGAAGGACCTCGTTTACGCCTACAAGACGCAGCAGGGCAAGGAGACGGGCAATGCGAAAGTGGCGTTCGATTTCAAGCACGTGTTGACGAAGGTCCGCTTCAATTTCATCAGCGCTTTTCCCGAAGGCTACAAGATTTCGATCGACGAGGCGATCCTTTTCAATTTCCGCGATAAGGGTACGTTCACCGGCGGCGAGAACTGCGGCTGGAACGAAACCGCCGATCGTACGGCCGACGATGTCACCATTCCCGTGGCTGTGACGGCAACCGATCTCGTGAAAGACGCAACCGCCGTAACCTCCGAATACTACATGATTCCGTTCGCTTACACGGCGCAGAACGTTCGCTTCCGCTTCCGTCTGACGGTCAAGAACGAGCTCGGCGAGCAGGTTTACCAGAACTACCGTACCGCTTCGTTCAAGCCGACGTGGATCATGGGCAACGCCTACCAGTACAACGTAACGCTGACGGGCAACGCGGCCGGTCTGCAAAAGATCGAGTTCGAGACGGATCCGAACATGAACCTCGACGACTGGACAACGGGCACGGGCGACATCGAGTTCAGCTTCGGTACCGACGTGCCGGGCAACTAACCCCTGCCGAACCTTCGGTCATATCTTCTTCATCGCGCCTGCCCGCCGACCGCGGGCCTGCGGGCAGGCGCTTTTTTACCTTGCGTTTCGTCCGCCGACGGGGCCGCCGACCGGCCTTCGCGCGGGGCGAACCGCTTTACCCGATCAAACGACTGACATGCGGAAATTCTTTCCCCTTCGACCGTTTCTCTGTGCGCTGACGCTGCTGTGCGCCGCAGGCTGCTCCGACGCTTCGACGGAGCCCGCCCCCGAACCCTCGCGCGAGGGGCTCGCGATGCGCTTCGGCATCCCCGATCTGGAGAGCCGCGCGGCCTTCACCGCCGCCGACCTGCAGCAGACGGGCGCCGCCTTCCGCGTCTGGGGCACCTACCACAAGAGCGGGCCATCCGCCCCCGTCGCCGCGGCGACCGTCTTCGACGGCACCGTCGTGACGCGCGACGATGCGGGCCTCTGGAACTATGACGAGACGCAGTACTGGTTCCCGGGCTTCACCTACCATTTCCGCGCCCTCTTTCCCGCCGACTTCGCCGCGCGATCGAACGCTGCGGCCGCGATCGCCGCGGCCGATCGCGGCGACGGCATGCACCTGACGGTCGCGGGCTTCGACGCCTCGAAGCAGCTCGACCTGCTCGCCGCCGCGGCGGGCCCGATCGAGAGCCGCCCCGCCGTCGCCGCCTCGAAGGTCGCCTTCCGCTTCCTCCACCTGCTCGCGCAGGTACGCTTTACGGCTTTCGCCGATCCCGACGCGGGAGCGGCGGTCACCGTCACCTCCGTGCGCCTGCACGGCATTCCCCGCATCGCCGACTGGTCGGGTGCGGGGCTCGATCCCGCCACCGCCGCCCGCGGCAGCTGGAGCTGGAACGCCGTGACGACGGCCGACGACACCTTCGCCGCCGATGACTCCCCCAAAACGCTCTCCGTCGACGCTGCCGCCCCCACCGCGCTGCTCGCCGACCGCACCCTGCTGATCCCGCAGCGGCTCGACGGCTGCCGCCTGACGATCGCCTACCGCTATGCGGGCGAGACGGCCGACCGCACGGCCTCCGTCTCGCTGGCCGCAGTCTCGGGCGCCCTCTCCCGCTGGGAGGCGGGCAAAAGCTACCGCTATCGTATCACCATCGGTCCTGCCGATTTCATCCTCTTCGAGGCCCCGACCATCGAGCCGTGGCAGGAGAGCACGGGCGGCAGCATCCGCATCGACTAATACCTTCGCATCCATGACTTACCCACCTCTCCTCCGCCTCGCGTGGCTGCTGCCGCTGCTGCTGCCGACGGCCTGCGACAAGCAGGAGTCCGTCGCTCCCGACAGCCCGCAGCGGGCGATCCGCTTCGAGATGCCCGCCCTGGGCGCCGCGGCCGAAGTGCGCGCCGCCGCCGACCTGCCCGCGGGCTTCGCCTTCGGCGTGCTCGGCTACTGCGTCCCCTACGACGTGACGACCGTGTCGGGCTCGAATCCGCAGCCCGATCCCGATAACGCCTCGGCGATCTGGGAGAACAAAAAGGAGTTTTCGCACCCCGA
This sequence comes from uncultured Alistipes sp., assembly GCA_910584485.1. Lineage (GTDB taxonomy): Bacteria > Bacteroidota > Bacteroidia > Bacteroidales > Rikenellaceae > Alistipes. Next base: position 43,102 of record CAJUAV010000013.1, on the reverse strand, counting down.
CGTTTTCAACGGGCAGCTCGTGACGTGGAACGGTACGGCCGCCGCCTACGCGCCCCTTCGGGCGTGGGAGGAGAACCCCGAGGCGTGCTACACCTTCTTCGCCTACCATCCGACGGCGCACCTGACCCCCGTGCAGCGCGGCAATGCGAACGCGTTGCAGGCGAACTCCGTGGGCGCGCCGCGTTTGCGCTTCGAGATAGGAGTCGCCGACGGCGCGACGCTGACCCCCGCCGAGGTGGCGGCGCTGCCCGATGCCATGGCGGCCGCCACCTACGACGTGCTGCGGGCGGGCGGCAAGGTGCGCTTCGCCTTCCGACGCCTCCTCGCGGGGCTGCGCTTCCGCATCAACAACTACGACACGGCGAATCCCGTCACGATCCACGACATACGGGTCTCGGGCACCTTCCACCGCGCGGCGATCTTCGATTTCGCCACGGCCGAACTCTCGGCGACGGTCGAGGCGGGCACCTATCGCGCCGCCTTCGACCTGCTGGACGGCGACCGCACCGTGCAGCCCAACACGAGCAGCGTCGGCACCGACGCCGCGGGGCGCCCGATCGACTACGTGGGCGAGACGCTCCGCCTGCTTCCCGCCGCGAACCTCGGCTCGGGGATCACGCTGCGCGTCGAGTACACCTCGGCGAAGGGCGAGCGGAAAACGGTTGAAAAGGCCTTCGACGAAATGCTGGCCATCGCGCCGCAGCGCGGGTCGCTCTACACGTTCCACCTCAATTTCCTGGGCGACCGCTTCGTCATCATGTGCGTGACGGACAACAACGACTACTGGGACGGCTTCGACAACGACGTTACGATCAACTAATCATGAAACATACACGCTCATATCCCTTTTTCGGACGCTTCGCCGCGTCGGCTGCGGCGCTCCTGCTCCTCTGCGCGGCGTCCTGCTCGCGCGACGAGGGGATCGGCGGCGAGGCTCCCCGCGGCAGCCTGCGCCTGCACGCCCTCTGCGCCGACATGCTGCCCGAGGTGCTCACGACCCGCGCCGAGGCCGAACCCAAGACCGAGGAGGAGAAGATGATCCGCCAGATCCACCTCTTCTTCTTCGATCGGAGCGGCAACCCGCTCGAACCGAGTGCCGAATCGGGCCTCCGCTCCTACATGTATCTCGAAAACGCCGTGCTGGAGATTCCCGACGGCGCCTTCGCGGCCACGGATGCCACGGTCGTCGCCGTCGCCAACGTCGACAAGTTCAAGTTCGACGCGAACTACGACCCCGCGGGCGGCCGCGACTACGGCGACGAGGTGGTGCTCGACGAGCGCTACAAGACCCTCGAGGGGCTTCGGCAGTGGGTCTACGAGCCGATGGTGATTCGCGACGACATCACGAAGCTGCCCAAGTACGGCATGCCGATGGTGGGCGAACGCGCCGCGGTCGACCTGACGGGGGCTTCGGACAAGACGCTGACGCTTCCCATGACGGCGCTCATGGCGCGCATCGACGTCGCGGTGAAGATCGACGCCAACCAGTACAACGGGGACCTGTCGTGCCCCAGCCTGACGATCGATACGTGGGGCGTCCACAACATGTACGATGCCGTTCCCTTCGCGATGCCCGCCGAGAGCGCGGACGCCGACGTGGCGGGGAAATTCCACAAGATCGAGATGAAGGACACGAGCGGCAAGACGATCCGCCACCGCAACGGCGAGCTGACCTTCAGCTTCTACACCTACGAGAACATCCGCCATCCCAACCCCGCCTACGGCCGCGAGGGGGCGATCACCTATCCCTATCCCGCGGGCGTGACGACCGACGAGCAGAAGCAGCGCTGGAAGCCGCGGCTGGTGCAGGCCGAGGAGGCGAATGCCGAGGGAAGCTACGACGAGGTGGTGCCCGCCACGGGTCTTACCTTTACGGGCACCTACGTCACCCACCAGGGGCTGACCTACCGCGCTTCGTTCCGCATCTACGTCGGCAGCAATGTCGTGGACAACTTCGAGGTGAAGCGCAACCACCGCTACCGCTACGACGTGACGATCCACGGCCTGGACTACGTGCGCAACAGCGATCCGAACGTCTACACCTTCGACGGACGCATCAACGTCACGGCGGAGAACCCCTGCTACATCTCGATCGTCAACGAACGCAAGCTCGATGCCCACGCCGCCTGCCTGCCGATGGACGTCTGGCTGCTCGACCCGCTGACGAAGGGGGCGCGGCAGGAGGTGAAGGTGCGCCTCGCGAACGGCGACATCCGCTACGACGACGGCACGACGGCCCCCTGGGTGCGCCTGGCGAAGATTCCCGCCGCGACGATGGAGGCGGGCGGCTGGACGGCCGGCACGGGGGCGCGCGACTTCTTTACGGCGAATCTGCTCGACGAGCTCTCTGCGGGAACGGCCGCGGGGGCCGAAGTGATCGAGGAGGGGGGCAAGGCCGCTACGGTCACCTCGAGCCGCGACCGCATCTATTTCTACGTCGACGAGAACCTGACCGATGCCGACCGCATGCTCTACGTCGACATCGACTACCTCGAAAACGGGGTGTCGGTGCGTCAGCGCCGCCTGGAGGTCCAGCAGAAGCACCTGCTGCCCGTGGTGGGGTTGTATCGAAAAACGGGTTGGCCCAATGCAGGTTGGTATTACAAGAATTTCTTCATCGAGTATTACGAGGAGTATCACGATCATTACGATCCGTTGGAGCGACACGACGATCCGAAGCTCTACGCAGGATTGAAATGGGGATTGAAGAATGTCGGTTTGGGAACTCACGTTACCTCATGGGGCAGAGATTACTATGAACCGACGTATGCGGAGAACTATTTGCAAGGAGGTATCAGAACGCAGGAGTTGATCCAAAAGCTGGGAGACAGTTATAACATGAGCGTATGTACGTTCTATGCCAAACCGCCCTCGGCGCTGCACTATTGTTATGCCAAAAACAAGCGTACCGATGCAGCGGGATCGACGATCGATACGAGTAACAAGATTGCACCGTTGAGTGCGTTGAACGGCAGTTTCTGGTATCTGCCCGGTATTTCGGGCATGGAGTCCATTCTGACGGACTATTATCTGCTGTTCCCCGAGTTTCAGACGAATTTCTATTGGTCGTCAGCTGCGGCAAAAGCTTCCAGAACCGCAGGTGAACAGGAATTAATCACGCATGCCCGTGCAACCAAGGTGATCGCTTCGGAAATCAATAATGCCGACCGCTCCAAACGCTATGTCGAAAGCGGCAGCGGTGCGGTCGCCAACGATGATGCCTCTCCCGACGGATCGGGAAAAATCGACCGCGATTGCGAAAAGGTCCGCATTCGTGCCGCTTACGGAAAGACGGGCAGCGGATCGAATTATAATGCCACTTACGGTGGCTATGGTCCCTATAATGATGAAGTGGCGGCCCGCGCAGCTGCCGCCTCGACCGCGCCGGCGCTTCCGTCGGCCGCGTACGGCGACTGGCTCTGATCGGCGCCGCTTCGAACGAAAAAAGCTGCCTCCCGATGCGCGGGAGGCAGCTTTTTCGTCTTCGGCAGCGGGGCGTTACTCCCGACCGACGGTCGCTTCGAGCTCGGCGACCGTCACGGGGATCTTCCGTTCGCCGCCCAGCATGCGGTTGCCCGTCTCGGTGACCAGCAGGTCGTCCTCGATGCGGATGCCGCCGAAATCGTAGTAGCCTTGCAGGCGGTCGTAGTCGACGATGCCTTTGTAGAGCCCCTCGGCGCGGCACTTGTCGATCAGCGCGGGGATGAAGTAGAGCCCCGGCTCGTCGGTGAGCACCGTCCCCGGTTCGAGGCGCCACGCCGCGCGGTAGATGCAGGTGGCCGAGCGGGCGGCGCGTTCGGCGATCGACGAGAAATCGAACGACCGTTCGCCCATCGCTTCGCAATCGTGGACGTCCATGCCGAGGCCGTGGCCCAGTCCGTGGGGCATGAGCATCGTCATCGCGCCGCTCTCGACGACCGCTTCGGCCGTGCCGCGGAGCACTCCGAGGCCGATCAACCCCTCGGCGAGCGTCAGGTAGGAGGCGCGGTGCACCTCGTTGTACATCATGTGCGGACGGACGATTTCGGCGACGCGGTCGTGCGCCCGCAGGACGATTTCGTAGATGTCGCGCTGCCGGTCGGAGAACTTTCCGCCGACGGGGTAGGTGCGCGTGTGGTCCGAGCAGTAGCCCTCGACCGTCTCGACGCCGCCGTCGACCAGCAGCAGGCGGCCCCGCTCCAGCACGCCGTCGCAGTTGAGGTTGTGCAGTGTCTCGCCGTGCTGCGAGACGATCGTCGGGAACGACACACCCTGCCCGAAGGCCTTGGCGACCCCCTCGAAAGCTCCGGCGATTTCGCGCTCGACGACCCCTTCGCGACACATGCGCATCGCCGTGAGGTGGGCGCGGCGTCCCAGTTCGAAGGCGTGTTCCATCTCGGCGATCTCCTCGTCCGACTTGCGCTCGCGCATCTCGGCGACGGCCATCATCAGATCGACCGACTTGCGGTCGTGCAGCATCCGCGGAGCGATGCCCAGCCACTCGGCCAGCTGCAGTTTCGTCTCGCCGCGGTAGGGGGGCAGGTAGTGGATGCGGCGCCCGAGGCGGATCGCGGCGTGCAGGTGCTGCTCCAGCTCGGCGAGCGGGCAGCTCTTTTCGACGCCCGCCCCCGCGGCCAGCTCGCGCAGGGTCGGCTGCGGACCCGTCCAGATGATGTCCTCGACCGTGAAATCGTCGCCGTAAAGGGTCGCTTCGCCCGTCTCGGCGTCGATCACGCCCGCCAGCGTCGGCACGTTGAGGCCGAAATAGTAGCGGAACGAGGAGTCCTGACGGAAATAGTAGGTGTTGTTCGGATAGTTGTTGGGCGAGAAGGTGTTGCCCGGCAGCAGGATGAGCCCCGAGCCGATCTTTTCGCAGAGCGTCCGACGACGCGCGAGGTAGGTGGATGGTGCAAACATGGCGTTCGGTTTTTGCGTCGGCCGCGGCCGACGGTTGCTTTTCGCAAAGATAGGGATTTTTTGCCTCGGTTGATCGGCGGAGGGGAAAGTTTTCGCGGGGGCGGGGCAGGGCGGCGGGGATCGTACGTGAGTACGGCAGGCCGCAGTTTCGTCGGCCGTTGCCCGAAATCGCCAATTCGATGGCGCAGCCATCGGCGGGCCGCAGCTTTCGGCGGCGAAGGCCCGCAGTTTTGACAAACACGCGGACGCTTCGCAAGCTCCGACCCGAGTTTTGGTTCGCGCTGCAAGCGCGTGCCGTTCGCCGCCGCCCCACGCGGCGGACGGCAAGTCTCGCCCGCAAGCAGGCTCGTCCCGTCCCGCCGCCGTCGGCGAACTTGTCGGTTCGGCCTTGCGGAGATCGGCTGTCCTCGTCCTTCGTCAGATCCAGGCGCCGCGATGGCGGCAGACCTCGGCCGCTGTTTCGACGGCCGTGCGGTGCGCTTCGGCGATCGGCCGTCCGAGCAGCAGCTCCGCCACGAGGGTTCCCGTAAACGCGTCGCCCGCACCGACCGTGTCGTTCTCCCCTTCGCGGATTTCGACGCGCGGCGTGGGGAGCAGCGAGACCGCTTCGGGCGTATGCACCCTGCTGTAACGGGCTCCCGCCGTCAGCACCACGAGCCGCAGTCCCCAGCGTGCGGCCAAGGCCTCGACGGCGGCCGCTTCGTCGGCGGGGAGGTCGAACATCCGTTGCAGGACGACGAGTTCCTCGTCGTTGATCTTCAGCGCGTCGGCGATTTCGAGCGAGGCCTCGACCGTCTCCCGCCCGTAGAAGGGCGGCCGCAGGTTGATGTCGTAGAGCCGCAGCGCCTCGGCGGGCATTGCGGCGAGCAGACGGCGGATCGTGTCGCGCGACGGAGCGCACCGCTGCGCCAGCGTGCCGAAAGCGGCTGCTGCGGCCGTGCGGGCCAGCTCCAGCATGCGTTCGGTGCAGGGGATGCGGTCGTAGGCCACCTCCTCCTCGATGCGGAAACGCTGCTCGCCCGCTTCGAGGTAGGCGACGGCGCTGCCCGTGGGGGCATCGACGCGTGCGATTTCGGTTTCGATGCCGTGCGAACGGCAGGCCTCCAGCAGCTCGTCGCCCGCGGCATCCTGCCCGACGGCGCTGACGGCGATGCCCCGCAGTCCGCGGCGGGCGGCGTAAAAGGCGAAATTGATCGGCGCGCCGCCCGGGGTGCGGGTGCCGCGCAGGCGGTCGATGTCCCACAGTACCTCGCCGAGGCCCAGGACCGTTTTGCGTGTCGTTGTCATGCGGTATGCAGGGTTTGAAAAAGTGCTTCGTATACAGGCTCGCAGCCTCGAATTCGATGGCACAGCCATCGGCGGGCCGAAGCCTTCGGCAGCGAAGGCCCGCAGCTCGCATCCGCTTGCTGCGTCCCTTCGCAAGCTGCGTCCCGAGCGAATCTGCGCGCGACAGGCGCTAGTCCGCAGGCTCCGACCCGAAAACGGCCTCTTTCCGCTACCCCTTGCGGGGGCGCAGCGCCTCGGGCAGCGGCAGCCGCAACCGCGAAAAGCTCACGGCGGCGGCCGTGGCGGCGAAGGCGGCCGCGACGAACATCGCCGTGCGGGGCGCCTCGCTTTCGGCCAGGTGGAAGAGCAGCGCCATGAGGGCGGCGCCGACGCTCTGTCCGATGAGCCGTGCCGTGGCGAGCATGCCGCTGGCGGCGCCGCTCCGTTCGGGCGGTGCCGAGGCGATCAGCACGCTGTTGTTGGGCGACTGGAAGAGCGCAAAGCCTGCGCCGCAAAGCGCCATGCGCCCCACGAAATCGAACGTCGAGGCATCGGCGGGCATCGTGGCGAGCAGCAGCGCCCCCGCGGTCATCACCGCCATGCCGATGCCGCCCAGCAGCCCCGCGTGGAGCCGTTCGACGAGCCAACCCGCGAGCGGAGCGATCGTCACGACCACGGCGGGCCACGCCGTCAGCAGCAGCCCCGCGCGCACGGCATCCATGCCGTAGGTGTGCTGAAGGAAGAAGGGGAGCGCCACGAAGGCGGTCATCTGCGCCAGGTAGGAGCAGATCGAGGTGGTCACCGAGACGGCGAAGAGGGGGTTGCGCAGCAGGTCGAAGGGGAGCAACGGGTAGCGTTCGCGCAGCTGCCGCCGCACGTAGAGCGTGCCGACGGCGGCCGTCGCACCGAGGGCGGCGGCGATCCACCGCACGTCGGCCCGATGCGACACGGCCTCGACCGAGGCCATCACGAGGCCGAATGTGAGGGCGTTGAGCAGCACGTCCCGCCCGTCGAGCCGTCGGCGGGGCATGCCCGCCCGCTGCGGCGGATTCTCGGGAAGGTAGCGGCGGCTCAAGACGAAGGCCGCGAGGCAGATCGGCAGGTTGATCGCGAAGAGGCAGGGCCACGGGGCGACGGCGAGGATCGAGGCGGCGACCGAAGGGCCCGCCACCGACGAGAGGGCGACGACCGTGGCGTTGATGCCCATGCCGCGGCCGAGCTGCGCCTGCGGATAGATCAGGCGGATGAGGGTCGTGTTGATCGAGCAGAGGGCTGCGGCGCCGATGCCCTGCACGACGCGCGAGGCGACGAGCGTCGGGAGCGTCGAGGCGCAGGTGCAGCCGAGCGAGGCGGCGGCGAAGAGGAGAAGCCCCGAGAGGTAGACCTTGCGGTAGCCGACGATCTCGCCCAGTGCCGAGAGGGCGAGCAGCGAGACCATCGTGGCGATCTGGTAGGCGTTGACGACCCAGATCGAGGCGGCCTCCGCGATGGCCAGATCGCGGGCGATCGTCGGAAGGGCGACGTTGGCGATCGTGGCGTCGAGCACCGAGACGCCGACGCTGCACGAAACGGCCAGGATCGCCCCCAGCCGCTGCGGCATCGGCAGCCTGTCGCCCGCGATATGCCTTGTCGTCGCCATGCCGTCAGTGCTGCGTCTCGGCGTCGACGAATTTGTAGAGTTTGTCGCCGCGGTGCACCGTCCGCTCGATCCGCACGGCGCACAGCTGCCCCTGCTCCGCGCGGTCGCAGGGCGTGCCGTCGGGTCCGTGCAGCTCGGCGAGCTTCTGCTCGGCGACCCCCGTTGTGGCGCCGAGGAAGAAGATATCCTCCGTGACAGCGAGCGGCGCCGCCTCGACGAGGATTTCGGCGACCGAAATCTTTTTGTAGACGTTCACCACCTTGCCCACGTAGACCTTGCGGCGCGTGGCGGCCGAGCCGTAGTGCTCGCTGTGCTCGGCGACGGGGCGCCCCGCATAGTAGCCCTCCCAAAAACCGCGGTTGAAGACCTCCGCGAGGCGCCGCTTGAGTCCGGCTGCGAGGGCGGCGTCGTAGCGCCCCTCGGCCATCGCGCGCAGCGCCTCGTCGTAGCAGGCGACCACGCGGCGGACATACTCCGCGCCGCGGGCGCGCCCTTCGATCTTCAGGACGCGGACGCCGCTCGCGACGAAGCGGTCCAGAAAGTCGATCGTGCAGAGGTCCTTGGGCGAGAGAACGTAGCGGCCGTCGACGTCGAGCGCGGCCCCCGTCTCGGTGTCCGTCACGGTGTATTTGCGGCGGCACAGCTGGCGGCAGGCGCCGCGGTTGGCCGAACAGTTCGTCTCGTAGAGCGACAGGTAACATTTGCCCGAAATCGACATGCAGAGGGCGCCGTGGGCGAACATCTCGATTTCGACCAGCTCGCCGCGCGGCCCGCGGATATCGCCGCGCACGATCTTGTCGCGGATCGCCGCCACCTGTTCGAGGGTCAGCTCGCGCGCCAGCACCACCGTGTCGGCCCACTGGGCGTAGAAGCGTACCGCCTCGGAGTTCGAAAGGTTGCACTGCGTCGAGATGTGCACCTCCTGCCCGATGCGGCGGGCGTAGAGAATCGCCGCCAGGTCGGAGGCGATGATCGCGTCGACCCCTTCGCGGCGGGCGCGGTCGATCACCTCGTGGACCGTCCGCAGTTCGTCTTCGTAGACGATCGTGTTGACCGTCAGGTAGGCCTTCACCCCCGCGGCGTGGGCTGTGGCGACGATACGCGCCAGGTCGTCGAGCGTGAAATTGGCGGCCGAGGCCGACCGCATGTTGAGTTTGCCCACCCCGAAATAGATCGAGTCGGCACCCGCCTCGATGGCGGCCGCCAGGGCCTCGTAGGAGCCCACGGGGGCCATCAGTTCGATATCGCTGCGCTGCATCGTCCGAATCAGTGTTTGCGTCCCAGCAGGCTCTCGGCGTAGGTGCGCAGCGGCTCGACGCGCGCGGGGTCGGCATCGAGCTCGTCGAGCTGCGCCAGCGCCCGCTCGAAGCGCACCTCGATCTGCTGTTCGGTCAGGTGCGGCACGTCGAGCCGGTCGTAGACCGCCTTCACGGCGGCGATCTTCTCGGCGTCGGTCAGCGTCGCATCGGCGTGCGTGCGGCGCAGTACCTCGCGCTCGGCCTCCGAGGCGCGGCTCATCGCCGTTATCATGAGGTAGGTCTTCTTCCCTTCGAGGATGTCGCCGCCGATCGTCTTGCCCAGCCGCTCGTCGCCGTAGCTGTCCAGCAGGTCGTCCTGCAGCTGGAAGGCGAGCCCCAGTTCGACGGCGAAGCGGCGCAGGCGCCGGCAGTCGGCCTCCGAGGCGCCGCCGAGCAGCGCGCCGATCACGACGGCGCCCGCCAGCAGCACGGAGGTCTTCAGCTCGATCATCTGCATGTATTCGGCGACCGAGACTTTCTGCCGCTCCTCGAAATCCATGTCGTACTGCTGTCCCTCGCACACCTCGAGCGCCGTGCGGTTGAAGACGGCGAGGATCTGCGCCAGCTGCGGCGTCTGCAGCCGCGCCAGGCGGTCGTAGGCGGCGATCATCATCGCGTCGCCCGAGAGGATCGCCACGTTCTCGCCCCACTTGGCGTAGACCGAGGGCTTGCCGCGCCGCAGCGGGGCGTGGTCCATGATGTCGTCGTGGAGCAGCGTGAAATTATGGAAGAGCTCGATGGCCGCCGCCGCGGGGAGCGCCTGCGGCGCGTTGTCCGAGAAGATGGCGTGCGAGAGCATCAGCAGCACGGGGCGCAGGCGCTTGCCGCCGCCGGCGAGCGAGTAGCCGATCGGCGTGTAGAGCCGTTCGGGCTCGGCGGGCAGCGCGGTCTGGGCCAGGTAGTTCTCGACGAGCGAGAGGAGTCGTTCGGATGGATTCATGGTCGGTATACGGATTGAAATCGGGATTCAAAATTAGGGAAAAAAGTCGGGATCGGGAAATTTATCGGCGGCGAAATAGAGGTCCGCGCGTGCGAGCGGAAAAAATCGCTATCTTTGTCCGTAAACCGACCTCGTCCGCATCATGAAAAACCGCCTGCTGCCCGCGGCTGCGGCGCTCGCCGTCGCGATTTCCGCCGCATCGACCGCTGCCGCTTCCCCGATCGTTGCCGCTTCCCCGATCGTTGCCACCGCTCCGACCGTTGTCGCCGCTGTTTCGGCGGCCGCCGTCGCTCCCCCGCGCCGCGTCGGACACCGCATGTCCGACCGCGAGTTCGCCGTGCTCTGCGAGCGCATCGAACGAAAACCGTTCAAGTCGGAGCGGCTCGAACTGGTCGAGGTGGGGGCGCTCGACAGCCGCTTCAGCTGCGAACAGGTGCGCCGGCTGCTGGCCTTCTTCACCTTCGACGACGACCGTCTGGCGGCCCTCGCCCTGCTGGCACCGCACATCGTCGATCGGCCGCACGCCGAGCGTCTGGTCGACTGCTTTACGTTCGAATCCGCCAAACAACGGGCGCTGCTCCTGCTGCTCGAACGGTAAGAGACGGCCGCAGGAGCCTCGTCGGCCGTCGTTTCGTCGCTTTTTTGCCCTGCAGGCGGTGAAAAACCGAAAAAAATTTCGTACATTTGTAACAAATCGTTAAACTTTCGTCCGATCATGTACGCGAACATGCAGGCTCACCTGCAACGGGAACTCGACGAGATCCGTGCCGCAGGCCTTTACAAAACCGAACGGGTGATCGAATCGCCCCAACGCGCCGAAATCGAGGTCGCAGGCCGCAAGGTGCTCAACTTCTGCGCAAACAACTATCTGGGTCTTTCAGACAACCCGCGCCTGGTCGAGGCGGCGAAGCGGGCGATGGACGCGCGCGGCTTCGGCATGTCCTCCGTGCGCTTCATCTGCGGCTGCCAGGATCTGCACAAGGAGCTCGAACGCGCCATTTCGAACTACTTCGGCACCGAGGACACGATCCTCTACGCCGCCTGCTTCGACGCCAACGGCGGCGTCTTCGAGCCGCTCTTCACGGAGCAGGACGCCATCATCTCCGATGCGCTGAACCACGCCTCGATCATCGACGGCGTGCGCCTCTGCAAGGCGGTGCGCTACCGCTACGCCAACGCCGACATGAACGAGCTGGAGGAGTGCCTCAAGAAGGCGCAGGCGCAGCGCTTCCGCATCATCTGCACGGACGGCGTCTTCTCGATGGACGGCAACGCCGCGCCGCTCGACCGCATTGTCGAGCTGGCCGAAAAATACGATGCCCTGGTGATGGTCGACGAGTGCCACTCGGCGGGCGTGCTGGGCCCCACGGGCCGCGGCATCACCGAGCTCTACGACCTGCGCGGCAAGGTGGAGATCCTGACGGGCACCCTCGGCAAAGCCTTCGGCGGCGCCGTGGGCGGCTACACGACGGGCCGCAAGGAGATCATCGACCTGCTGCGCCAGCGGTCGCGCCCCTACCTCTTCTCGAACTCGCTGCCCCCCGCCGTCGTCGGCGCGGGCATCGAACTCTTCAAGATGCTGGGCGAGAGCGATGCGCTGCACGACCGGCTGGTGGCCAACGTCGAACATTTCCGCAGCGGCATGATGGCCGCGGGCTTCGACATCAAGCCCACGCAGTCGGCCATCTGCGCCGTGATGCTCTACGATGCGAAGCTCTCGCAGGAGTTCGCCGCACGCCTTCAGGAGGAGGGCGTTTTCGTGACGGGCTTCTACTATCCCGTCGTCCCGAAGGGGCAGGCGCGCATCCGCGTGCAGGTCTCGGCGGGCCACACCCGCGAACAACTCGACCGCTGCATCGCCGCCTTCGTCAAGGTGGGCCGCGAGCTGGAGATCATCCGATAGACCGCAGCGCCCTCTTTCGGGTCTTCGCCTTTTCGGGCACGCACGGCCCGAAAGAGGGCCTGCCGACACGCATTGAAATTTAACCGACAACACTTTACACCGCATGAAAACCCTCTCCCTCGACGCCATCGACCGCAAGATCCTCAAATACCTGGTGAACAACGCCCGCATGCCCTATCTGGAAATTGCGCGCGAATGCGGCATCTCGGGTGCCGCCATCCACCAGCGCATCCACAAGCTGACCGAGGCGGGGGTGATTCTGGGCAGCTATACGGTGGTGAGCCCCAAGCTGCTGGGCTTCGACGTCTGCGCCTACATCAACATCACGCTCAAGGATACGCAGCTGTTGCAGACGACGATCCGCGAGCTGGAGAAGATCCCCGAAATCGTCGAGGCGCACGTCATTTCGGGCAAGGGGAACATCCAGGTCAAGCTCTACTGCATCGACAACGACCACCTGATGCGGACGATCTTCGACAGCGTGCTGCGCATTCAGGGCGTCGCCTCGACCGAGACGACCATTTCGCTGCAGGAGGTCTTCTCGCGTCCGCTCAACCTCGATTTCATCGAGCCCGAGCGGCGGTAGCGCGCCTGCGCACCTATCGAACGAGCCTCCGATCAGCAAAGATCGGAGGCTCGTTCGCATGTGGCGGGAAAGGTGTTAGCGTAGCAGCCGTCCCAACGTCCCGCCCGGATGGTTGCGGGCGAATTGTGCGCGGGTTACGTGCCGTTTTTGAATCAAAGCGCTGATGAGAGCATCGCCGACAGCCGAGCAGACGATTGTGGATGCGGTCGGGACGATGCCCAGCGGATCTGCCTCTTCGATAAGATCGCATACGATCGTCGGATTCGTGAATCGTTCCAATGCGGACCCTTTGCAACAGAGGATCCCGATGCAAGGAATGCGGGGTTGTACGGAGCGAATCGCCTCCGAGAGCTGCAACAACTCTTCCGTCTCTCCCGATCTCGAAATCATGAGCAGCAGATCGTTTTCCGTAAAGCCGCCGATGCCGCCGTGCAACAGGTCTGTCGGATTGTCGGCGCAACCCGGTATTCCGATGGTGTTTAAACAATCGGCGAATTTTGCGGCCACATGAAAGCTTTTCCCGACCCCCGTCGTATGAACCCGTCCGCTGCACTGATCGATCGCTTCGACCGCATGGTCGAATGCCTCGTCGAGCGAGCCGATCAAGCGGTCGAGAGCGTTTCGCTCTCTTTCGAGGCAGCGCAGGGCTGCGATCCGAAATTCCGTCATAACGAATCGAGTATTTCGCTCAACCGAGCGGGCGTAATCATGGTCCGACTGTCCGAAAGCGCCTCCTGCGGAGTCGGATGGACCTCGAAATAGAAGCCGTCGGCCCCGAAAGCTCGGGCTGCCCGAGCCATCATCGGTACGTAACGGATATCGCCACCGCTGTGGTCGCCTTCGCCGCCGAGGGTTTGCACGGCGTGCGTGCAATCCATTACGACCTTGTCGGCATATTGCCGCATGCGGGGAATGTTGCGAAAATCGACGATCAGATCGTTGTAGCCGAACAGTTCGCCGCGTTCGGTCGCCCAAACCTCCCGAGCTCCTGCCGCACGGGCCTTTTCGATCGGATAACGCATGTCGTCACCCGAAAGGAATTGCCCTTTTTTGATGTTGACGATGCGGCCGCTGCGGGCTGCTGCGGTGATCAGATCCGTCTGGCGGCACAAAAAGGCCGGAATCTGCAAGACGTCGGCGACTTCGGACGCGGGTGCAGCCTGCCACGCTTCGTGAATGTCGGTCAGAATCGGGAGTCCGTAGCGTTGACGAATCGTATCGAGGATCTGCAGACCTCGATCCATGCCCAATCCTCGAAAGGCATGGATCGAGGTGCGGTTGGCCTTGTCGAATGAGGCTTTGAAATAGATCCGCCAATCGGTGCGGTCGCGCAAAGCCGCCAAGGCGGCAGCTGTCCGATCGACGATCTCTTCCGATTCGATGGCGCACGGACCGGCTATGAGCAGACGCTGGAATGTTTCCATGGCACAATTCAGTTCATGATTCGATAGGCTCTCAACAGGTTTTGCAACCGGGCCCGTTTGGTGGTGTCGTCGAGATCCTCCTGCTCGATGTAGTCGAAATATTTCGAGTGAAAGACAAAGTATTCCAATTCGCGTTTCCGGTAAAACTCCTGCAATATGGTCCTTATGGCATTTTTCTCGTCGGGGCACTTCAGGTTTAAGTTGTGTGGCAGATGGTTGTATAACAGCCAGAAATCCATCAGGTCCCTGAATGCGCGATTCGTAGGCGTGTCGGAAACGTCGGTGTCTTGGAATGAGAACTGTTCTTTCTTGAGTTCGTCGAGCGCCTGTTTGATATACTGTAAGCAGTCGGCGTAAAATAACGTATTTTCGTAACGGGCCTGAAGATATTTGATCATACCCTGTGACGCCAGCCCGATTACCCAGGCAAACGATTCCTGCTTGTTTTTTTGAGGCGACAGATCCGTAATCGCCATTTTCGCCATCATGCGGGAGGTGTGCCCCGAGTTCTTTTTGAGACTGCTTAAAGAAGCGTTGTAGCTCTCTTCGAGGCGATGGATCCGCTCGTTGAAAAGACGGCTGACCTTTTCGTTGACCTGTTGCTCGATGGTCGATTCGGCGATGGTGCGGCCGATGATGTAAGGAATCAGCGCAGATAGGGTGATGGTGAAGGTAATGAGCGCATAGATGCTGCTCATTTGACCGGATGCATCGGAGAATTGGATTGCTCCGGTCGACAATTCATATACGAACCAAATCAGGCATCCGATCAGGACGATGATGCCGAGGTCCATCGTGGTGGTCAGAACCGATTTTGCAGTAAAGCTGCGACTGCCGAGAAAGTACAGTGCGAAGCAGATCGGGATTGCGGCCAATGTGGTGATGACGGGATGTGTCCGCAGGAAATCGACAGCGTCCGAATGGACGGACAGCAGCAAAAGGCAGGTGATGGTTGCCGTCAATAGCAGGATGCAGGTGTCTCGCATGCGCCACTCCAGCTTCGTTTTCTTGAACGGGTTCATGGTTGCAAGGTTGATTGAGGGTTAGTTGGCGGCATCGGCGGCCGAGATTACGCCATGGTAATTTTTGGCCCAGTCGCCGCGGGCGCGCAGAACCTGTTCGACGATGTCGCGCACGGCGCCGCGGCCCCCCTCGAACTCCGAGACGTAGCGCGACGCCTCCAGCACCTCCGAGGCGGCGTCGGCGGGGCAGACGGGCAGCCCCACGGCGCGCATGCACTCCAGGTCGGGGATGTCGTCGCCCATGTAGAGCACCTGCTCGGGCCGCAGGTCGTGGCGCTGCATGTAGTCGCGCAGGGTGGCGATCTTGTCGCTGCAATTCAGAAAATAATCCCGAATCCCCATCATCCGCACTCTTCGTTCGAGCGTCTTTCCGAAACCTCCCGAAATGACGCAGATGCGATAGCCTTGTTTGACGGCATAGGCGACGGCATAGGCGTCCTTGGCGTTGTAGCAGCGGATGAAATCCCCCTCCGCCGTGGGGATGATGCGGCCGTCGGTCATGACGCCGTCGACGTCGAAGACCATCGCTTCGACGCGTGCTATATCTTCTTTGAAGTTTCCCATATGCTTTGGCTGGTCAGTTCGTAAATCGCTTTTTCGAGGGGCAGCCCCTCCAGCAGCTTCAGGTGCCGCTCCTGCGAGGCGCAATCGCCGCGCACGGCGGGGCCCGTCTGCACCGCGGCGGGATCGGCCGCGGCCGCAGCCTTCGCGGCGGTCTCCTCGATGAGCGGCTTCAGCACCTCGTAGGGGAGCCCTTCGCGGCGCAGCACCTCGGCCGCGAGGCCGAACATGCGGTTGGCGAAGTTGTTGGCGAAGACCCCCGCGAGGTGGATCGTCGCCCGACGGGCGGAGTCGGCGTAGCGCACCTCCTCCGAGAGCGTGCGGGCGAAGGCCTCCAGTTCGGGCCGCAGCGCCTCGTCGGCGCACTCCAGAAAGAGGGGCACGCGGCGGAAATCGACCCGCCGGCCCGCCGTGAAGCTCTGCAACGGGTAGAGGATCGCGCGCCGCGGAAAGCGGGCCAGCGCATCGAGGGGCACGCTCCCCGCCGTGTGGGCGACGACGGCCGTCGCGGGTATGGGCAGCTGCGCGGCCACCTCCGCTACGGCGCGGTCGCTCACGGCGATCAGGTAGAGGTCGGCCGTGCGCTCCAGGGCCGCGGGATCGGTGCAGGCCGCGGCCCCCGCCCGAGCGGCGAGGAGGGCGACGCGGGCCGCATTGCGGCCGTAGATCTGAAGGAGTTCGGCGCCGCTCGCCACGAGGGCCGCGGCGAGCGCTTCGGCGAGGTTGCCGCTTCCGATGAGGACTACTTTTCGCAGCATCGTACCAGGTCGGTTAGGAAGACGTTGCCTGCCGAGCGGCGCGCCTCGCTCTTCATGCGTTCGAGCTCCCGTTCGACGCACGTCAGGTCGGTATCGGGGGCGAAATCGAGGGCGTCTTCGGCGTGGTTCTCGACCGCTTCGAGGATCCCGTAGAGGGTCATGCGGCCGATGTCGTAGGCGGGCACGTAGGCCACGGTGCGCTCGTCCTCGTTCTTGTGGACGTCGATGAGCTGCCCCGCGCGCGTGAGCTGGAAGAGGATGTCGTTCACGATGCGCGTCGGCAGGTTCAGCTCCTCGCGGATGCGCTCGGCGGGAACGGCGCCGTTGCGGTCGCGGAACTCGCGCACGATGAGCAGCATCACCGCCAGCAGGATCTTGCGCCGCTGGTCGTGGCTGATGCGCTGCGCCTCGTGCTCCTCGCCGAAGCGGGCGATGTTCTGGTAGGTGAACGAAAGCTCGCCGCCGATCAGGAGGATCTCCCACGAAATCTGGATCCAGATCAGGAAGAGCGGCAGGGCGGCGAAGCTGCCGTAGATGGCGTTGTAGGAGGTCATCCGCTGCTGGAGACAGACGTACCCCCACTGGAAGAGCAGGAAGATCGTCCCCGCGGCGATGCCCGCCGTGAGGGCGCTGCGCCACTTGACGCGGGCGTTGGGGATGATCAGGTAGAGGAGCGTGAACATCGCCCAGATCGAGAGCATCGAGAGCAGGTGCGAAAAGAGGCGGAAATACCAGCTGTCGTCGACGCCGAACAGCTCGTCCGTGTAGCGTCCCGCGGCGTTGGCGATGATCCAGCAGACGGGGACGATGAGGATCACGGCGAGGTAGTCGCTCCACTTGCGGGCGAGGCTGCGGGTCGTCTTCACCTCCCAGATGTTGTTGAAGGCGCTTTCGATCGATCCGAAGACCTGGATGACGGCCCAGAAGAGCGCCACGAGGGCGACGACGGCCACCACCCCTCCGCGCGTGCGCAGCAGGGCGTTTTCGGCGAACGAAAGGAGGTAGTCGACGATTTCGGGGTGCTGCGGCAGCAGGTTGTAGAAGGAGCCCGAGAGGTGTTCGACCGCCCCGAAGCCCTTGAGGATGGCGAAGACGACGGCCAGGATCGGCACGAGCGACATGATCGTGTAGTAGGTCAGGGCTGCGCTGCGGACCAGCGTGCCGTGGTTGAGCAGGCCGCGCACCATGTAGTAGAGCAGTTTGTAGAGCCGCACGAGCATCCGCACGGCCGACGACGACCACTCCTCCTCCTTGCGGCGGAAGATCGTTTCGGTGAAAAAGGTATAGAGTTCGTTGCGCTGCATGTTCCGACAAGCAAATATATCTATTTTAAACGGATCGTCCAACACGCGCCGCCGATTTTCGTCAGCGCGATCCGTCGGTCGCTCCCCGCGCGGAGGCCCGTGCGGCGGCGCACCTCTTCGACCGAGTGCGGGAAATCGCGTTTGAGCAGTTCGACGCCCAGCCCCTTCAGTTCGCGTTTGAGCGCCCGCGGATCGAACGGCTCGATGCGCTCGATCTCCTCGATGCGGCCCAGGAGGCCCTGCGGCCGGTCGACGGCGAAGCCGTAGCCGTTTTCGCCGTAGCAGTCGGCCCGTCCCGCGAGGTGCTGCCGCACGAGCCGCGCCTTTTGCAGGGCGACGTCGGGCACGATGAGGCGGCGGTAGCGCGCAGGGTCGAACGGGGGCGGCTCGGGGAGCGTCGCCGCGGGGGTGGCCGTGTAGGAGCCGAGGCCGAGGGCCGTGGCGGTCAGGGCGGGTCCCGTGCCGTCGTCGTAGATCACCACCTCCTTGCACTCGCCCGCCAGCGAGAGGACCTCGATGCGCGCCGTCGGGAAGAGCCGCTGCGCCTCCGCGACGTCGAACAGGGGCGAGTTCTTGAGGCAGAGCCGCGGGGCGAGCTGCTTCAGCTGCGGGTAGAGGGCCCGGATGTCGGGCGAGCAATCTTCGAGCCGCACCAGCTTGCGCCCCTCGGCCGAGCGGCGGTCGGGGTCGGCGTAGATCCAGTCGAACCGCTCCGTCGTGCGGGCGACGAACGCTTCGGCGGCGGCCTCGACGACCTCGATGTTGCGGGCGCCGAGGCGGGCGAAATTCGTGCGTGCGACGGCGGCCAGCACGGGGTCGCGTTCGAGGGTCACCACCCGCTCGAAGCGCTCGGCGAGGGCGCGGGCGTCGACGCCGAGGCCGCAGGTGAGGTCGAGCACGCTGCGCCCTTCGAGCCGTTTCGAAGCGGCGCACGCCTCGCTCGACGCCTGTTCGAAGGCACGCGGCGGGAGGATGCACCCCGCGGCGGCGTAGCGGGGAAGCTTCGTTGCGGCGCGGGCGAGGTATTTGAGCTGCGTCGCGACCAGACGCGCTTCGGGGATGCTGCGGTCGAGCGCCACGGCGAGCGGGTCGCGGTCGCGGTTGGCTTCGATCGCCGCCCGCACGGGGGCGCTCGTCAGCAGGCGGAGCTCTTCAAGGGTCATCATGCGGGCAAATGTACGCTTTTTTTCCGTTCGAAGGACCATGCGGCGAGGGTTGCGGCGACGAATCCGAGGTAGAGCAGGGCGACGGCTTCGGCCGACAGGCCCGTTTCGAGCACGCCCGCGTCGCAGGCGGCGACCCGCTCCGCCAGCCGGTTCTGCCAGGCGGCGACCTGCATCGTCGCGGGCCGCAGCACCCCTTGCAGCGGCGGGAGCAGCAGAAGCAGCACGCCGCCGCCCGTGACGAGGGCGCCCGACAGGACGACGACGGGGTTGAGGAGAATCCCCGCGAGGGGGACGATGCCGAAGGCGTGCGAGACGAGGGGTGCCGTGGCGAGCGAGGCGGCCAGACCGATGGCGAGGGGCTGCGTGACGAGGTCGGCGTACCACCGTCCCGTGCGGAGGCGGCGGGCGAGGGGAACGCCCCAGAGGAGGATCGCCGCCACGGCGACGAACGAGAGGCGGAAGCTGATGTCGTAGAGCCAGGCGGGGCGCCACAGCAGCATCAGCAGGGCGGCGGCGGCCCAGGCGTTCATCGCCCGATAGGGCGACGAGGTGGCGAGTCCGAGTTGCAGGATCGAGCACATGACGGCCGCCCGCACGGCGCCCGGGGCCGCTCCCGCGGCGGCGACGTAGAGCCAGAGGCCTGCGATGACCAGCAGGTTGCGCAGGCGGTGTCCGCCGTGGCGGAGCGGCAGCCAGGCGAAGAGCGCCGCGACGAGCAGGTAGACGATGCCCGTGTGCAGCCCCGAGACGGCCAGCAGGTGGGCCATGCCGCTGCGGGCGTAGGCGTCGCGCAGGGCGGGATGCAGTCCGCGGCGGTCGCCGACGGTCATGGCGCGCACGACGGCCGCGGCATCGCGGCGGAGCGAATCGCGCGGGGTGCCGATCCGCTCTTCGAGCCGCTCCGAGGCGCGACGGTGCAACCCGCGGCGCAGGGCAGGAAGGTGTTCGACGAGGCTGCGCTCCGTCAGGTAGCAGCTGCCGACGAAGCCGCGGCGGCGCATGAGGCGGCGGAAACTCTCCGAGCCGCCCGTGAAGGGGCGCAGAACGGTGTGGCAGAGAAGCCGATCACCCGCTTCGAGGCGGAGCCCCTCCTGCGGGTTCGTATGGAGACGGAGGCGGACGCGGGTGGCGTGCCAGCGCTCCGCGGCGGGGTCGCGCCAGGCGGTGACGACGCCTTCGGCGTTTCCGCGCATGTCGGGCGCCTCGGTGAGCCGAATTTCGAATACGGTGCGTCGTCCGACGGGAGGCGCTGCAGGGGCGGGGCGCAGGAGCGTCGCGCCGTAACCTGCCGCAGCGAGCAGCAGCACGAGCCAGCGGCTGCGGTGCGTCAGCAGGGCGGCTGCTCCGCCGACGAGCAGTACCGCGGCGACGAACCAGGCGGGCAGCGCGACCCGATCCGCGACGGCGATGCCGATGGCGAACGGAATCAGGACTTTCAGCAGCGGCATCGAGGCGAGGCGGGACAAGGCGGAGGGGTGAAAAATGAAATGTGAAAAATTAAAAATGGGGAAGGGGGGTGGCGCGTGCCGTTCGCGGCAAGAGCAAAGGCGTCTCGGTCATGGCTGCCCGAAGGCCGCACGCAGGTGCGTGCCGTTCGCCGCCGCCCCCTGCGGCGGACGGCAAACCTCGCATTGCTCGTTGCCCTCCGCCGCCGTCGGCGAACCGCTGGGTTGCCTATGCGTGCGGCAGTGACGTTAGCTCCCGACTGGCCGGATCATCCCTTGCGCAGGATGCACGCGGTCGTTACAGGTATTATCGCTCTTTCGGGTAGTCGATGCCGTCGAAAAACTCGTCGAGCGATAGGTTATACAGTTTGCAGAACTTCGCGATGGATGTCAAGGTCGGAAATTTGACTTTCCGTTCATAATCGGAAATGCCCAGCCCCGTTCGATGCAGCACGTACTCTTTGGTGCTTTTGTGTGCTTCTCTGATTTCTTGCAAGCGCTTGGCGATTACTTCGGCTAATATGGGATCGGTCTTTTGCAAAATGATAAATTTTTAACAAATAAAAGAAAAAGGCGTCTCGATCCTTGCGAAGCAAGGGCAGCCTGCAGCCGCCCCCTGGCGGAGGGCTGCATCTCGCAGCCGCTCGTGCAAGCCCGTCCGCTCGGCTGCGGTCCTGCATGTCGCGTCCCTTTGCAAGTTGTTATCCGAAGGTCGCACGCATGTGCGCGCCGTTCGCCGCCCCTGCAAGGAACCGCTCATTTTGATCCCTGCGGGATCGGCGGGCGGAGCTTCGCCCCGCGAAGGCCCGCATGTGGCGTTCCTTCGCAAGCTCCGACCCGATTCGGACGGTTTTGACGTCGGCAGCCCCTCCCCTGGCGGAGGGGCGCTCGCTTCGTTCGCAGACCCCTCCGCACGGCTGCGGTCAGCCTTGTGCGGGATAATCGAACGGAGCGAAAAAGTCGGCTAACGAAATTTTATAGAATTTGCACAATTTCAGGATCGAGGGAAGCGTAGGAGTCGAACATCCGGTTTCATACCTGGAAATATCCAGGTGAGTCGATTCGATCAACTCTTCCTGCGATAAATGATGGGCATTCCGTAATTGCTGTAATCGTTCGATCAGCAATTTTTGAAATGCTTCATCGCGGTATTTGCCCTCGTTTGTCATTATATGCAAAGAAAAGCCCGAATGGTAAATTTTTATACACGTGATTTCACGTGTAATTATTTTTTTTGTGTTATCTTTGTATCATGGTTTTTGTCAAAAAATATGCTACCTTTGTATTCGAATGATTCGGCATAAGCCGACGGACATATCATAAAGAGGTAAACAACTCTTTATACCTTTGAGTAAACTTGGGACCCTCTTCGCGGAGGTTGTTTAACACGGTATAATGGTTGTCGGTCCTTGTTATGTCCTGCCCGTTTCGACGGGGAGGGCAGACAGGGGCGTAGGACAGCTGCCGTGTTAAGGTTCCCAAGACCTACTCGAAGGAGGCTGCCGCTGCGCCCTCTTTTTTTGTTGTTGGCGGCGGTTATCCCGATGCGATCGCGGGCATGGACGGTCGTGTTTTTGAGACCGTCTAATCATGGGATTGTTGAGAATGTGGAAAATCATCCGGATCTATCGGGAGCTGTGCAAAGATCCGTTGTGGAATTGGGTTTGTAAGGTGACGGAGGCCGACATGGATTATTGCGATGCCTGCGGCGATATCGATCTGACCGATTCGGGGAATTTTATAAAAAGACGCATGTTGCTGCATGCGACGAATCATCTGCAGCAAACCTCCGAAGCGCCGCCGCAGCCGTCGGGCGTGCCCGAGCGCATCGAGCAATAGCGCGAGGCGTCTCGATCCTTGCGAAGCAAGGGCAGCCTGCAGCCGCCCCAGGGCGGAGGGCTGCAACTCGCGCATGCTCGCAGCAGGCCCGTAGTCGAGCGGAGAGGCCTGCATGTCGCTCCCCCTCGCAAGCTGTTATCCGAAGGTTGCACGTAAGTGCGTGCCGTTCGCCAACGCCCCCTGCGGCGGATGGCAAACCGCGCGTTGCTCGTTGCCCTCCGCCGCCGTCGGCGAACCGTCGGATTGCCTATGCGTGCCGTTTGCTGCTGTCCCCTGCGGCCGCCCGAACGTCGCGCGACGTTCCTATGCCTCGCCCATCTTGGGCCCTGCGCTGCTGTCGGGCAGCGGCATCGGAATTTCGATCTTGCCCATGGCGCTTTCGTAGCGGGCGATGTTCTCCTGAAGGGTCCGCAGCAGCCGTTTGGCGTGCTCGGGCGTCAGGATTACGCGGCTTTTGATGCGCGCCTTCTGCATGCCGGGCATCATGGTGGCGAAATCCATCACGAATTCCGACGTCGAGTGATTGATGAGTACCAGGTTGGAGTATATGCCTTCGGCGACCGTTTCGCCCAGTTCGATTTCGATGCCTGCCGGCTGTGTCTCTGCCATCGTGTTCGGTGTTTGAGGGATCGGCGGGGTTGCCGCCCGATCCGGATGATCTACAAATATAACGATTTCTGCTCGTTTTTACGGCAATTCGCACGCCGAAATTTTCGATATTTTATGAACATGCTGTCGAAATCGCCCGTTGGCCCGCTCCTTTTTCCGCATCGGCGGCTTCGTTTCGGCGGCCGGCGGGCGGAGGAATCGGGCCTGCGCTTGTTTCGGTGCGCGACTTTTCGTATTTTCAACGGTGTCGAAAAAAATCGCTTCGGCAAAAGGCGAATAAATTTGCATTTGCTCTCGGCTTATTCGTATCTTTGACTGCGCCCGAGATACTCCGCCTCGGCAAATCGCAAATAAATTTGCATTTGCTCTCGGCTTATTCGTATCTTTGACTGCGTCGAAGATACTCCCGCTCGGCAAAATGCAAGCAGGCTTGCTTTTGCCCTCGCTTCTTCGTATCTTTGGCTGCGCCGAAGATACGTCGTCTCGGCATAATCAAGCCGATGGCTTGCTTCTGCTCTCGACTTTTCGTATCTTTGTCACGAATCCGCCGATCCGTTTCGGCGTGCGGTGCGGTTCCGATGATGCGGCGCGATCCTTGCGCCCGCCTCGACGGAGCGGCCCGACGCGCGCAACGGTCGTCGGCGGCCCGAACCCACACGAAGAAACAGATCATGGCGCCTTTGGCCTACATAGAGATACTTTTCC
Organism: uncultured Alistipes sp.; assembly: GCA_910584485.1. Taxonomy (GTDB): domain Bacteria; phylum Bacteroidota; class Bacteroidia; order Bacteroidales; family Rikenellaceae; genus Alistipes. The sequence continues at coordinate 19,741 of CAJUAV010000013.1, read as the reverse complement.
GCGGCATCCTGGTCGGTATCGCGGCTTCGATCACGGTCGGCCCCGTCGCCGTGCTCTGCATCCAGCGCACCCTCTCGAAAAACCGTCGCTCGGGCATCGTCTCGGGCATCGGCGTCGCCTGCGCCGACACCTTCATGGCGATGATCGCGCTCTTCTTCTACGCGATGCTCGAACACCAGATCCTGCAATACGCCACCCTGCTGCGCATCATCGGCGGCATCTTCGTCATTTCGGTCGGCGTCTACATCTTCGCGCAAAATCCCGTGCCGCAGATCCGCCGCAACCGCGCGGGCAGAACCTCCCTCTGGCAGGATTTCGCCTCGATTTTCGGGCTGACGATCGCCAATTTCATCATGGTGATCCCCTACATCCTCGCCTTCTTCGCCGTCTTCAAGATTTCGGCCATCGACCTCTCGCAGAGCGGCGGGTTCGGCGCCTTCCTGCGCGCCCTGCTCACCATTGCGGGCTTCTTCGGCGGCTCCGTGGCGTGGTGGACCTTCCTCGCCTTCGTCATCAACCTCTTCCGCCGCCGCTTCCGTCCGCGCCACATGCTGACGATCAACCGCGTGGCGGGTCTCATCATCGGCATACTGGGTGTCTACACCATATTATCCACCTTTTTCGATATTTTTCCCCATGCAGGATAACGCACATAAACGCATCGTCATCGCCATCGACGGCTATTCGTCGTGCGGCAAAAGCACCTTCGCCAAGGCCATCGCCGCCCGTCTGGGCTACATCTTCATCGACACGGGTGCCATGTACCGCGCCGTGACGCTCTATGCGCTCGATCACGGCGCCATCCGCTCGGGCATCGTCTGCGAGGAGGAGGTGATCGCCCTGCTCGACCGCATCGAAATCACCTTCCGCTTCAACCCCGAACGCGGCGCCAGCGACATCTACGTCGACGGCGACCTGGCCGAAGGGCGCATCCGCACGATCGAGGTGAGCAACTGCGTCAGCCGCGTGAGCGCCATCGCCGAGGTGCGCCGCAAGCTGGTGGCGATGCAGCAGCAGATGGGCCGCCGCCGCGGCGTGGTGATGGACGGCCGCGACATCGGCACGGTGGTCTTCCCCGATGCCGAGCTCAAGATCTTCATGACGGCCGATCCCGCCGTCCGCGCCCGCCGCCGCTACGACGAGCTGACCGCCAAGGGCGAACGGGTCTCGCTGGAGGAGATCGAGCGCAACGTGCGCGAACGCGACTACATCGACGAACACCGCGAAATATCCCCCCTGCGCCGTGCCGACGACGCCCTGCTGCTCGACAACAGCCGCATGACCGTCGCCGAACAGATGGAGTGGGTGACGGAGCGGATCGCCGAACGGATCTAACCCCTTTTTGCTGCGGATCATGCGGATCGAAATCGACGACAAATCGGGCTTCTGCTTCGGCGTCGTGCGGGCCATCACGGAGGCCGAACGGGCGCTGGGAGAGGGCGGTACGGTCTATTCGCTGGGCGACATCGTTCACAACCGCATGGAGGTGCAGCGCCTCGAGCGGCTGGGCATGCGCACGGTGACCCATGCCGACCTGGCTGCGCTCGGCGGGTGCCGCCTCTTCATTCGGGCCCACGGCGAACCGCCGACGACCTATGCCGCGGCACGCGAATTGGGTATCGGCGTGATCGACGCCACGTGTCCTGTCGTCGCGCAGCTGCAGCGGCGCGTCGTGGCGGCGCACGAACAGATGCGCCCCCTCGGCGGGCAGGTGGCGATTCTCGGCAAACGGGGCCACGCCGAGGTGGTGGGGCTCACGGGGCAGGTGCCCGATCCGACGATCGTCATCGAGACGGAGGCCGACCTCGACCAGCTCGATTTCGGGCGTCCGATCTACCTCCTTTCGCAGACGACGCAGAGCATCGCTCTCTTCAACCGGCTGGGCGAGGCGATCCGCCGTCGGGCCGCCGACCCGTCGCAGATCACGATCGCCGACACGATCTGCCGCCAGGTGTCGGGCCGCGAACAGCATCTGACGGAGTTCGCCGCGCGTTTCGATGCGGTGATCTTCGTCTGCGGCCGCAAATCGTCGAACGGCAAGGTGCTCTTCGAGGTGTGCCGCCGCGCCAACCCCCGCTCCTACAACATCGAGGAGGGCGGCGAGCTCGATCCCGCCTGGATCGCCGATGCGCGGTCGGTGGGCATCTGCGGCGCCACCTCGACGCCGAAATGGCTGATGGAGGAGGCCGCCGAGGCGGTGCGGAGGGCCGGTGAAAAAATGAAAAATTAAGAATTAAAAATTAAAAATGGGGGGGGCGGTGGCAGAAGTCCGCCGCCGAGTGAAAATTTGCACGCAGCCCCGGCCTCTTTTGCCGCTGTCGGCCAATGCTGCAACATCGACCCCGCAAGAGGTCGGCAGTCCGTAGCAGCCCCCTGACGGAGGACTGCCGCTCGCCGAAAGGCTCGGGCCGCCTCCGCCCGGCCGCGGGGCTGAATATGAATCGCACGTTCGCGGGGCGGGCCGCATCCGAAAACCGCGCTTCGCAGCCGTACATCGAACCGTACCTGAAAAAAACGACCATGAAAACCTATCTGATCCGTTCCGTAAAATATTTCTGCGCCCTCTGCGTTCTATGTGCGATCCTGATGGCCGCGATGCTCGCCACGGGCACCTCGCAGCTGACGGCCGAAGAGACGCTGCACCTGCTCTTCCACTCCGACCGCTTCGTGCTGCTGGGCGCGGCGATCGTCGTGCTGTCGGCCACCTATCCGCGCTTCGGCTTCGTCCGCCGCCGCGTCGAGGGAGACCTCGTGCGACACCGCACGCAGATCGAAACGGCCTTTCGGCAGGCGGGGCTCCGCCTCGTCTCGGCGACCGACGACGAGCTCCGCTTCCGCGGCGACGGCTTCGTGCGGCGCGCTTCGCTCCTCTTCGAGGACGAGGTCCGCGTGACGCAGTACGGTCAATGGATCGAAATCGACGGCATCCGCCGCGTCGTCGTGCGGGTCGCCTATCGGTTGGAAGGTTATGTAGAAACGCTTCAACGCAATGAAAAATAACGTCATACGCAGATTTATCGTCGGTGCGGCCGTCGCCGTGACGGCTTTCGGCGCCTTCGTCTTCGCCCGCCACGACGATTTCGGACTGGGCCGCAACATGGAGATCGCCGTCAACGTGATGCGCGAACTCTCGCTCGGCTACGTCGATCCGATCGATCCCGACAAGCTGATGCAGGGGGCCGCCGAAGGGATGGTGCGCCGCCTCGATCCCTATACGGAGTTCATCCCCGAGCAGCAGATGTCCGATTTCGAAGTCCTCACGACGGGCAAATACGGCGGCGTGGGGGCCCTCATCCGTCAGAAGGAGGATTACGTGCGGATCGCGCAGCCCTATGCGGGCTCTCCGGCCGATCGGGCGGGCTTGCGCATCGGCGACAAGATCCTGCGCATCGGCGACGAGGATGCCGCGGGCTTTACGGTCGAGCAGGTCTCCTCGCGCCTGAAGGGGGATCCCGGGACCACCGTGCGGGTCGAGGTCGAGCAGCTGGACGGCACGCGCCGCACGGCGGAGATCGTCCGCGAGCGCATCGCCATCCCCGCGATTCCCTATGCGGGCTTCGTGGCCGACGGCATCGGCTACCTGCGCCACAGCGATTTCACGGACGGCTGCTACGAAGAGCTGCGTGCGGCGATCGACCGGCTGCGCAGCGAGGGCAAGCTCGACGGCCTGATCCTCGACTACCGCTCGAACGGCGGCGGCATCATGCAGGAGGCGGTGAAGATCCTCGGCCTCTTCGTGCCGCGCGGCACGGAGGTGCTGCAGACGAAGGGGCGCCGCGAGGAGCAGCGCTATGCCACCTCGACCGACCCCGTCTTCGCCGATCTGCCGCTCGTCGTGCTGGTCAACGGCTCGACGGCTTCCGCCTCGGAGATCGTCTCGGGGGCCCTGCAGGATCTGGACCGCGCCGTGCTGATCGGCCAGCGCACCTACGGCAAAGGGCTCGTGCAGAGCCCCGTTCCCGTGGGCTACAACGCCATGCTGAAGCTGACGACGGCCAAGTACTACATCCCCTCGGGGCGCTGCATCCAGGCCGTGGACTACTCCCGTTCGCAGGAGGGGGCCGTGCGCGACGTGCCCGATTCGCTCGTCGCCGAGTTCCGCACCGCCGCGGGACGCCGCGTCTACGACGGCGGGGGTATCATGCCCGACCTCCGCACCGAACCCGAATACATCAGCCGCTTCGCCGCGACCCTCTACGGGCTGGGCTTCATCGAGGATTTCGGCGACGACTACATCCGCCGCAACGGATACCGCGCGATCGACCCTGCGACGTTCCGCATCACGGAGCAGGATTTCGCCGATTTCGCCGCCTTCATGCGCGATAAGGAAGTTCCCTACGAGTCGGAGACGCGTCGGGCGCTCAAGCTGATCCGCGAAGCGGCGCAGAACGACCGCTTCGAAGCGGTCGCCGCCCGTCTCGACGAGCTGGAAAAGGGGCTGCGCGACGATACGCAGACCAATCTGGAGACCTACCGCGAGCAGGTGGCCGAGTCGATCACGAGCGACATCGTGCTGCGCCATGCCTACACGGCGGGCGTCATCCGCAACCTGCTGCCCGAGGATCGGGAGGTGCTGCGCGCGATCGAGGTGCTGCGCGATCCGGCCGAGTACCGCCGCATCCTCGCCGAGCAGGACACCGAACGGAAATAGCCGAACGACCGCATATCCTTCCGCCCCGTGTCCCGCAATTTCCGCAAATACCTCACTTTCCGCAGCCGCGTCGTCATCATCTGCGTCGGGGTGCTGCTCGGCGCCCTGTCGCTCTTCTACACGAACCGTCTGGCTTACCGCCTCAAGGAGAAGGAACAGCACGACGTGATGCTGTGGGCGCACGCCATGGAGCGGCTCAACCGCGACGTGTTGAGCGGCATGATCCGTACGCAGGACCCGCTCGTCGACGACCTGATTTCGAGCAACAACAACATCCCGTTCATCATCACGAACGAGAACCTGGAGGTCATCAGCGCCCACCTGATTCCCGATGCGGTGCTGGATCACCCCGACCGCCTGCGGCGGCAGATCGAGCGCTTCACGGCCGAGAATACGCCGCGCCAGGTGCGTTTCGGCTGGACGGACAGCCACTACCACATCATCTTCTACGGCAAGTCGGCGCTGCTCAAATCGCTTTTCTACTACCCCTACGTCCAGATTCTGGTGATCGTCGCCTTCGTGTTCTTCGTCTTCGTCGCCCTGCGTTCGACGAAGCAGGATGAGCAGAACCGCGTCTGGATCGGCCTGGCGAAGGAGACGGCCCACCAGCTGGGAACGCCCACCTCGTCGCTGCTCGGGTGGATCGAGTACCTGCGCACGCAGCCCGTCGACCGCACGGTCGTCGACGAGATGAACAAGGACCTGGCCCACCTGATGAAGATCGTCGACCGCTTTTCGAAGATCGGCTCCGAAACGCCGCTCACTCCCGCCAACATCAACGAGGTGGTGGGGGGCTCGGTGCTCTATTTCCGCAAGCGCATCCCGCGCAACGTGACCCTCGACTACAACGGGCTCGCCATCGCCCCCGTACAGGCCGACATCAACACGGCCCTCTTCGAGTGGGTGGTCGAAAACCTGCTCAAAAACGCCCTCGACGCCCTGCAGGGCCACGGCGCGATCGAGGTGCGCGTGACGTCGGACGAAAAGCACGTGATGATCGACGTCCGCGACACGGGCAAGGGGATCCCCAAAGGCAGCTGGAAGCGGATCTTCGAACCGGGCTTCACGACCAAGACGCGCGGCTGGGGGCTCGGCCTTTCGCTGTCGCGCCGCATCGTCGAGGAGTACCACGGCGGCCGCATCGCCGTCGTCGACTCCGAAATCGGAAAGGGTACCACCTTCCGCATCACCCTTAAACGCACCTACGAAGGATGACGACCGCGGCTCTTTCGCCGCAGCAGGCTGCGGCTTCTTCCGAGACGATCCGTGCGACGGACGCCCGATCCTCGGCTGCCGCGTCGATGCCTTCCCGCCCGACGGCTGCCGATACGGCTGCCTTTCAGGTGTCGGACGGTCGTGCGACGGCGGCGGCTCCGCAAGGGGCCGCTTCGACGGGGACTGCTGCGGCCCCTGCGACGGCTTCTTCGGAGGCGGTCGGTTCGGCGGTTGCCCGGGCACCCCTGAACGGCTCCTTCGAAACGGCTCCCGAGGTTTCCGTATCCGCCGCCCCGACCGATTCGACGGTTCTCGTCGCCCCTGCCTCCGCGCCGCATCCGCTTGTTCCGCAAGGCGTTCCGCAGCTGCTCTTCGATCCCGCGGCCGCATCCGCCGCCGCCTTTTCGGCGGCTCCCGCTCCGGCCGATACGGCGGGCCTGCGAACGGTCGCACCCTCCGCGATCTTCGGCGCCTCGTCGGTGCGTGCGTCGATGCCCTACGGGGGTGCCGCGCCGCGCGATCCGCTCGCGACGGCTCCCTACGGCGCGGCCGTTCTGCTGCTGCTCGTCGTCTACGGCACGCTTCTCTATCGCCATACGGGCGACGCGCTCCATCTGCTGGGACACCTGCGGAGCGACCGCACGCCGAACAAACGCATCTACGAAGATACGGCGGGGAGCTACGACCGCTTTCTGACCCTCTGCACCGTGCTGGGCCTCTTCGCGCTCGGCGTGGCGGCGGTCCGCTTCGGTACGCCGTGGCTGCCGCAGCGGCTCCTGCTGTCGCTGCCCCGCACGGCGGCGCTGCTGTGCAGCCTCGCCGTCTCGACCGCTCTCGGGAGCGTGCTGCTCTGTCAGTTCGGTGCGCTGGCGGGCATCGGCGCCCTGACCTTCAACGGGGCCCTCGTCGAACGGCTGTGGCTCGTCAAACGGAGCCTCTCGGCCCTCGCGATGCTTCTGGCTACGCCGCCGCTGCTGCTCGTGCTGCTGATGCCCGTCGGGACGAATCGGCTCTGCTTCTGGATGATAATCGGCGTGTTGCTCGTCTCGGCCGTTTTATGGCTCCGCGAGACGCTCACGCTGTTTCTTGCAAAAAAAATTTCGATTTTGCATTGGTTTTTGTACCTTTGCATCGTGGAAATGTTCCCGTTGAGTCTCTGCATCCTCCTCGCGGAACGCTCCATGCAGTAACAGACTCACCGACAAACAACAAGATCCGAAGCAGTGAAGAGCATATTGGTATCGCAACCGAAACCGGCCCAGATCGAGAAATCCCCCTTTTACGAAATTTCCCGCAAGCATCAAATCGAAATCGGTTACAAACCCTTTATCCGCGTCGTGGGCGTCACGCTCAAGGAGTTCCGCGCGCAGCGCATCGAAATCCTCGACCACACGGCCGTCATCTTCACCTCGCGTACGACTGTCGACAGCTTCTTCCACATCTGCGAAGAGGCGCGCATCACGGTTCCCGAGTCGATGAAATACATCTGCCAGACGGAAGCCGTAGCCCTTTACCTGCAAAAATACATCGTCTACCGCAAGCGCAAGATCTCGTTCGCCGACGGTTCGTTCACCTCGCTCGTCGAACAGATCGTCAAGCACAAGGAGGAGCGTTTCCTGCTCGCCTTGAGCGAACCCCACAAGCCCGAGCTGCCCGAGACGCTCGCCAAGCTCAAGCTGGCGGTCGATCCCGTGATCCTCTCGCGCACCGTGGCGGCCGACCTCGACGAGCTGAAGCTCGACGACTACGGGCTGCTGGCGCTCTACTCGCCCTCGGACGTCAAGGCGCTCGTCGAGCGCTTCGGCACCGAAAACCTCCCCGCGATCGCCGTCTTCGGCGAGGGAACGCTGCGCACGGCCGTCGAGGCGGGGCTCACCGTCTCGGCCAATGCGCCGACTCCCGAAGCGCCGTCGATGGTCAAGGCGGTCGATCTCTACCTGACGAAGGTGGCCAACGGCGAACGGATCGACCCCGTGGAGTGGGTGACCGACGAAGAGAAGGAGGCCTTCATCCGCACGCAGCAGAGCAAGCTGGCCAAGCGCAGCCGCACGCGCCGCACCACCTCCGCCAAATAGTCCGCTCCCGATGACCTCCGACCGTACCCTGCCCCGCCGTGAACGGCTCCGCACGATGGGAGCCGTCCGCCGTCTCTTCGCCGAGGGGCGGAGCGGGTTCGTCTATCCCTTCCGATACCTCTGGTTCGCCGAGGCCGATACCGAGCCGTCGGTCGAGGTGCTCTTCTCGGTCCCGAAACGCCACCACAAGCGGGCCAACCGCCGCAACCTGCTGCGCCGCCGCACGAAGGAGGCCTACCGCCTGCAAAAGGAGCTGCTGACGCACCGCGTCGAGACGCTGAACCTCGATCTGGCACTCGTCTATACGGCGACCGACCTCCTCCCATCCGCCAAGATCGCCCATGCCGTCCGAAAAATTCTGGAAACGATCGCTGCGCAGCTGTAGGCGGATCGCCGCGCTGCCGCTCATCGCGCTGGTGCGCTTCTACCAATACGGCATCTCGCCCTTCACGCCGCCGAGCTGCCGTTTCACCCCCACTTGTTCGCAATACGCGCTCGAGGCGCTGCGCAAGTACGGGCCGCTCAAGGGCGGCTGGCTGACCCTGCGCCGGCTCGCCCGCTGCCACCCCTGGGGCGGGCACGGGTACGATCCTGTGCCGTAGTTTTTGAAGGCATCGGCAAATCGCAGCCGCATGGGGCGGGGAGCGCACGCCTTTCGGATTCGGCTCGCAGCCGAGCGGAAGGGCTTGCGCCGAGCATGCGCGAGACGCAGCCCTCCGCCAGGGGGCGGCTGCGGGCTGCCGACGTCTGCGACGTCGATTCAACTCGGGGCGGAGCTTGCGAAGAAACGCATGCGGGCTTTGTGCGAGTTGTGGGCCTAAAGCGGGGCGAAGCTGCGGGCTGCCGACGTCTGCGAGGCCGAACCGTTCGGGACGCAGCTTGCGAAGGGACGCAACATGCGGGCCTTCGCCGCCGAAAGCTGCGGCCCGCCGCGCTATCGCGCGCATTTACACACGGGTCAAAGCCTGCGGAGCGCACGCATGATGCGGAGGCTTTGGCCCGCCGCACGTCCGTGCGATTTCTGCTCCTTCCGCTGCATGGGGCGGCGGCCATCGGCACGCACTGAAGCGCACATTTTCGGATCGAGGCCTGCGGCCCGCCGACAGCCGCGCCATCGATCCCTTCTGACAAGCTTTCCTGACACACCGCCTCGAATCTGCCGCTCCCGCGTCGAGAAATCGAACCGCAGGACGTGCGACAGGCACCCCTTCCGCGAGCGGAGGGGCGAAAAAATCCGATTAAAAAAAGAGAGAGAAAGTTACCGATCGAGCAGCGCGGCGAGGATCGACTCCTCGTCGTATCCGCAGGCGGCGTAGAGCTCGGCGGGCTTGCCCTGACCGACCCAGCGGTCGGGGATGCCCAGGCGGTCGATGCGGCCGCGGAAACCCTGCTCGGCGAGGAAGGCCGCCACGGCCTCGCCCACGCCGCCGCGCAGCATCCCGTCCTCGACCGTTACGACCCGCTCGAAACGGGCGGCGACCTGCGTCAGCAGCTCCGTGTCGAGCGGGCGGGCGAAGCGCAGATCGTAATGCGCGGCCCGCACCCCTTGCGCCGCGGCGCGTTCGACAGCGCGTGCGGCGGCGCCTCCGACCGTGCCGATCGTCAGGAGTGCGACCCGTTCGCCCTCGCGCAGGCAGCGGCCCCGTCCCGTCTCGATGCGTTCGAAGGGGCGGCCGCGCCAGTCGGCCCCCTCGCCGCAGCCGCGCGGGTAGCGGATCATCCAGGGAGAGCCCGCCTGCGAGGCGGTGTAGAGCAGGTTGCGCAGTTCGATTTCGTCCATCGGTGCGGCGACCGTCAGCGACGGCACGGCGGCGAAGGCCGCCAGATCGAAGAATCCGTGGTGCGTCACGCCGTCCTCGCCCACCAGACCGCCGCGGTCGAGGCAGAAGACGACGGGCAGCCCCTGAATCGCCACGTCGTGGATCACGTTGTCGAAGGCGCGTTGCATGAAGGTCGAGTAGATGGCGCAGAAGGGCACCATCCCCGCGGCGGCCAGTCCCGCCGAGAAGGTGACGGCGTGCCCCTCGGCGATGCCGACGTCGAAGCAGCGGTCGGGCATCTCCTGCATGAGGCGCGTAAGGCCGCAGCCCGAGGGCATGGCGGCCGTGATGCCGACGATGCGGCGATCGGCCCGCGCCAGCTCGACGAGCGTTTCGCCGAAGACGTCCTGGTAGCGTGCCTTTTCGCTCGGCGAGGCGTAGCGTTCGCCCGTCTCGGGGTTGAAGCGCCCGGGGGCGTGCCAGGTCGTCTGGTCCTGCTCGGCGGGGCCGTATCCCTTGCCCTTGAGCGTCAGCACGTGCAGCAGCTTGGGGCCTTCGATGTCGCGCAGCGCGCGCAGCGTCCGTACCAGCTCGGGCAGGTTGTGGCCGTCGATGGGACCGAAATAGCGGAAATTGAGGCTCTCGAAGAGGTTGCTCTTGTTCAGGAGCGCCTGCTTGACGGCCGTGCCCGTCTTCTGCAGCAGCCGCAGCAGCCGCGGCGTGTGCGAAAGCAGGCTCCACAGCCGCTGTTTGCACCGGTTGTAGCGGACCGACGAGGTGATCTTCACCAGGTAGCTTTTCAGCGCCCCCGTCGCCCGATCGATCGCCATGTTGTTGTCGTTGAGGATCACCAGCAGGTTGCTCTTCGGATCGGCCCCCGCGTTGTTGAGCCCCTCGAAGGCGAGGCCGCCCGTCATCGAGCCGTCGCCGATCACGGCGACGATGCGGTGCTGCTCGCCCCGCAGGCGCGCCGCCTCGGCCATGCCGAGCGCCGCCGAAATCGATACCGAGGCGTGCCCCCCGCCGAAGGCGTCGTAGGGGCTTTCGGCCATGCGCGGAAAGCCGCTGATCCCCTCCAGCGTGCGCTGGCGCAGGAAGGCTTCGCGCCGTCCCGTGATGATCTTGTGGGCATAGGTCTGGTGACCGACGTCCCACACGATGCGGTCGTCGGGCGTATCGAAGACGTAGTGCAGCGCCGCGGCCAGCTCGACCGCGCCGAGGCTCGAACCCAGGTGCCCCGGGTTGACCGAGCAGGCGTCGATGATGTAGCGGCGCACCTCGTCGCAGTAGACGCGCAGCTCCTCCACCGTGAGCTCCTTGAGCGCGCGGGGGGAGTCGATGCGCTTCAGATAACGTTCGTTCCGTTCCTCCATGGCCGCACAAAGATAGCTATAAATGGCTGTTTTGTCAAAGATTTTTTTTATCTTCGCCAAACGAAACAAATTCACGGAACGATGAAATATCGCAGAATCCTTCTCAAGTTGAGCGGCGAATCGCTGCAAGGCGCTCAAAAATACGGGCTCGATCCCGCCGTGCTGCAATCCTATGCCGAACAGATCAAGGCCGTGGCGGCGAGCGGCGTGCAGGTGGGCATCGTCATCGGCGGCGGCAATATCTTCCGCGGCATGACGGGTGCCAAGCGCGGCTTCGACCGCGTGAAGGGCGACCAGATGGGCATGCTGGCGACGATCATCAACTCGCTGGCCCTCCAGTCGGCGCTCGAGGACAACGGCGTGAAGGCCAAGGTGCTCACCTCGATCCGCATGGAGCCCGTGGGCGAATACTTCTCGAAGGCGCGCGCGATCGAATACCTCGAGGCGGGGTATGTGACGATCATCGGCGGCGGCACGTCGAATCCCTACTTTACGACCGACACGGCGTCGGCGCTCCGCGGCATCGAGATCGAGGCCGAGGTGCTGCTCAAGGGGACGCGCGTGGACGGCGTCTACACGGCCGATCCCGAGAAGGATCCCGCGGCGGTGAAATTCGACGAGATCACCTTCGACGAGGTGATCGACCGGCGCCTGAAGGTGATGGACCAGACCGCCTTTACGCTCTGCCGCGAAAACGGCTTGCAGATCATCGTCTTCGACATGGACACCGAGGGGAACCTGGGGCGTCTGCTCGCGGGCGAACGCATCGGAACGCTTGTCAAACGCTGACGCCTGCGGCGCATCTTCCGCAGGCCCGAATACATACGCATGATGACGATTCGAAACCGAAAACGGAAAAAGGCGACGTGGCAGCTGCTGCTCATGCTGGCGGCGATCGCGGCGATCGTGGTCTGCCTGCTGCTCCCGACGGAGTGGTGGGGCGGCACCGCGCGGGCGGCCGAAGCGTCCGACAAGGAGGCGACGACCCTGGTCCGCGCGGGCATGGAGGCGCCCGATTTCACGGTCGCGATGATCGACGGCTCGGAGGTGACCCTCTCGAAGCTGCGCGGGCGGGTGGTGCTCGTGAATTTCTGGGCCACCTGGTGCCCGCCCTGCCGTGCGGAGCTTGCGCGCGTGCAGCGCGACCTGATCGACCGCTTTGCCGGCAGACCCTTCACCTTCCTGCCGATTTCGCGCGGCGAAACGCGCGAGACGGTGAAGGCGTTCCGCGCGAAGACGGGCTATGCCTTCCCGATGGGGCTCGATCCGCAGCAGACGATCTACGGACGTTATGCCGCGAATTACATCCCGCGCAATTTCCTCATCGATGCCGAGGGTAGATGCGTGTCGGCCGTGATCGGCTATACGCCCGCGGAGTTCGAGGCGCTGACGGCGAAGATCGAGGAGCTGCTGGCCCGTTGATCGGAGCCGTTTCGGGGGGGCTTTTACGCTTATATAGAGAATTGGATGATGTCGTAATGTTGTTCAAATTCAACAATAGCTAAAAACGGAAATCATGTACCCACACGATAATATTTTCAACATTTATTACAATATAGGCAAGCGAACTCCATTCTTGGTTAAAAGATGTGAGTTGGGATTGGCTCGGTCGTCAAGTGAAGAAAGGCGTATTGATCCTAATCGAGATAGAACCTTTTTAGTTGAGACAGTAAAGCCACGAGGTAAATATGGCAAGGCCTATGGTAAATGTTTTGTGGATGGTAAGCCGGATGATAGCTATAGGCAGGAGTGCTACCCCAAGATTAAGGATGACGAAATTCCTTGTGCTGGATGTGGAGAATGGGTTCTAATAGATGTTCCAGGCGTATCACTCGATGAAATATTCCCTGTCCATAAAGCGGATGAAGTCCTTATGTTTGGGAAATACAAGGGGAAATCTTTGAGTGATATCTACAATATAGATTGTCAATATCTTTATTGGCTAATAACAACAGATAGATTTTTCAAAATTGACTTTGAGGAACTTAAGCGCTTGTATCCAGACGCAGAAAAATCTTTGGAGAAAACGATATTCGATCGAGTATTAGAGTTTGGGAAATATAAGGGAAAAAGTTTCGGCGAAATTAAAGATGATATTTCTTATCTCAAATGGCTCCTTTCAATTGAGAAAATATCCGAAGAAGATTTTCGATTATTAACTGCGATATAACTAATTAAAAAAAATAGATATGAAAAAATGGCTTATCTATCTGCTTGGTATACTCACTGGCATTATACTGACCTTTGCTTTCGCCTTTTGCGTTAATCTGAATAATAATTCGGGTATTATTGGCCTTGAATTATTTGAAACCCCTGGAGATTATATGGAATACTCACAATTTGATGTGTTCCAAGTGGTTGCGTCTGGGTGTGCATTAGCTAATGCAGATGACTCTTTTGCTGCAACCGTTTTCATTATACCCAATGAAAAACAACAATTCTATGACGGTCAAAAAATCGTTCTTAAAAACGATCACGCTGCTCAACGAGTGGGGACTTATAAATACGATACTAATATAGGGATTGAGAAAACAGTACCAGCTGTTAGAATAATTGAAGGAATAGAGGTGTCAAAATTAAATAAAACTGTTGCGGCTAAAAATAATTCGGGCAAAACATTGTTTGATAAGCCTGGAGATTGTGTAAGCCGGAAGAATTTTGAAATACAGGAGGTTTTGGAATCAGGTGATGCTATTGCGTTGGAAATTCGCGAAACCATTTCAGGACATATCTTTACTTCTGATTTAGAAGTCTTAATATTAGCTCAAGAAGACAGTAATTTTTATAATAACCAAATAGTGAAAGCTCCTCAAGGGAAATGTGCAAGACAAATTGGAAACTATAAATATCAACAGTATGGCAATACAAAAGTAATTCCCATAATAGCTTTCAAATAAGCATTTGGGTATTGCTCATAATTCAAACATTCTGTAAAATATGGATACCAAATCGATTCTCAACGACGCTTCTGTGCGCATGCAGAAGACCGTCGAGCACCTCGACGAAGAGTTGCTCAATGTCCGCGCCGGCAAGGCGTCGGTGAATGTCCTGAACGGCGTGATGGTCGAGTACTACGGTTCGCAGGTGCCCGTGTCGGGTGCGGCGAGCGTCACGGTGCCCGATGCCAAGACGGTGCTCATCCAGCCCTGGGACAAAAACCTCATCCGCACGATCGAGAAGGCGATCATCGACTCGAACATCGGTCTGACCCCTTCGAACAACGGCGAATCGATCCGCCTCACGATGCCGCCTCTGACGGAGGAGCGCCGCAAGGAGCTGGTCAAGCGCGTGCGCGGCGAGGCCGAGACGGCCCGCATCAGCCTGCGCAACGCCCGTCGCGATGCGGTGGAGAATTTCAAGAAGGCGCAGAAGGAGGGCATGCCCGAGGACGAGGCGAAGGACGGCGAGGCGCAGTCGCAGAAGCTGCTCGAAAAGTTCTCGAAGCAGCTCGACGAGCTGGTCGCCAAGAAGGAGAAGGAGATCATGACCGTCTGATCGATGGCTCCCTTCATCCTCTCCCGTACGAACGAGCGCGCCACGAAATCGGTGGCGCGCATCGTCCTTTATGCGGCGCTCTTCTTCGTGGCGACGCGTTTGTTGTCGGGCGTGCTGATCGGGGCGGCCTCCGCCGTGTACGAACAGCTGCTCGGCATCCCGAATCCGATGGGGGCTCTTCGCTTCGGCGGTTCGCCCGAGGTGGCGGCCGAACGCTTCGGAGCGAACACGATCTGGATGCTCCTGCTCGTTGCGCCGCTCTTCGAGGAGCTCGCTTTCCGCCTCGCCCTCTCGTTCCGTCGGGCCCACGTCGCCATCGGCGCGGGAGCGCTCGCAGCCTTTCTCGCGATGCGGCTCGCCCCTGCGGGGAGCTTCTTCGGCGGCTGGGGCGGTGCGGCCGTCGTCGCCGTCGCGGCGGCGGGACTCCTCTACGGCTGCTCGCCCGCCGGTTTCTGGTCTTCGAAGCGCGCCGCGTGGCAGGTGGCGGCGGGGTGGTGCTCCGCCGTCGGCTTCGGCCTGGCCCACCTCTTCGCCATGGAGGGGCTGTCGTGGGAGCTGCTGCCCTTCGCGCTGCTCGTCTGCTTCATGCTCGCCTGCGCAGGCGCCGTCTTCGTCTACCTGCGCGTGAACCTCGGTTTCGGCTGGGCCCTCGGCGCGCATATCCTCAATAACATACCGGCCCTCGCGCTGCTGCTGTCGATGCAGTAGTCCGCCCGGCGGAAAACAGGGAGGACGGCGGTTCTTTGGAACCACCGTCCTCTTTTCGTGATGGGGGGATTATCGTTTCAGGTATTGCAGGCGCTTGCCCCGATCCTCCAGGACGGTCTGCCGCCACTTGTAGACGGTTTCGGCTCCCTGAAGATCCTGCCAGAAAAACTCGGGCGCGCTTTTGTCGGTGTACCAGCAGGGGCCGACGCGGTAGTCGGTGGGCGATGTGCGTCCGGGCCACAGGTTCTCGACGGTGATGGCCCCTTCTATCGAGGGGAAGCCGGGTATATCCGAGGTGATCGTATAGGGGAGCGTACCGGTGTAATAGGTCGAGTGGCGCACGGCATAGTCACCCCCTCCGAGGTGGAATCCCTCCCACTCCTGTCGGCCGATGGTGAGGGTGAAGCAGGCCGAGTCGGCGGGGATGTCGGGACGATCGGGCCCTTGGGCATGAAATTCGATGACGGAATAGATCGGAACGATATCCTCCTCCGTCGTGATCCGGCGGAAAACGGGTCGGGAGCTGCGCGTCGTCGGTTCGAAGCTGCCGCCCCACGATTCGCCTTCGGGATCATTCAGGTCTCCGTCCATGAGATAGAGCAGGGCGGGCGTGTCGCCCATTTTGGGAATCCCCTTGTAATAGTTGATGAAATCCGCGCCGAGAAAGCCCGCTCCCTTCAGGTAGGCGTCGTAATATCCGGCGTTGTATCGGTCCTGCAACTTGTTTTGCGTGATGAACCCGCGGTAGGAGGCGTTGTCCTCGATCATCCACAGATCGGGAAAGTGTTCGACGATGTAGGCATAGCTGTTCGTGCTCCATTTTTTGTTGGGACCGCAGATCCGGTAGACGCGGATTTTGTCGGCGATGTCGGGAGCATCGTGCAGCGCCTGTGCGACGTCGTCGAGCCCGCCCCATACCGAGATCCAGAGCGGCCGTGCATCCTTTCGTCGGGCGCACTCCACGATCCATCGCGATCCTTCGGTGGAGGTTCGGTAACCGCGCCAGGGGGCGGCTCCCCGACGGCCTTGCTTGGTGATGGCGCGCAGCTCGGCGGGAGGCATCAGCCCTGCGATGCGGCGGGAGAGACGGGGATAGTCCTTCTCGAAGAGGTCGATCATGCGGAAGATCTCCGCGCAGTTGCCCGAACCGTACGAGGGCGAGGAGACGAGCCCTTCCAGATCGAAGCGGTCCGTGTACATCAGCAGGTGCGCCATCGACTGGTTGTCGTCGGGGTCCGTACCGCCGATGTCGGTGCTGACCGGAGCGCGCGGCTTGACGGTGACGGGTTGGCTCTGTGCTGCCAGGGCGCAGACGAGCAGGCAGACGAAGCAGATCGTTTTTTTATGATGATCGGTAAATTGGGTGGAACGGTTCTCAAAGATACGCATAGGGGGGGGGAACAAGCCCCCCCCCGCCTGAAAAAACCGCGGCCCCCTCGTGGAAGGGAGCCGCGGTTGCGTTCGGAAAAGTCCGGATTATTTGAGCTTCGGACCGGCGGCAACGAGTGCCTTGCCCTCTTCGTTGCCCGTGAACTTCACGAAGTTCTTCACGAAGCGGTTGGCCAGATCCTCGGCCTTCGTCTCCCACTGCTTGGGATCGGCGTAGGTGTCGCGCGGATCGAGGATGGCGGGGTCTACGCCCGGCAGCTCGGTCGGCACCTTGAAATCGAACATCGGGATCATCTTCGTCGGCGCCTTGTCGATCGAACCGTCGAGGATGGCGTCGATGATGCCGCGCGTATCCTTGATCGAGATGCGCTTGCCCGTGCCGTTCCAGCCCGTGTTCACGAGGTAGGCCGTGGCACCCGACTGCTGCATGCGCTTGACGAGCTCCTCACCGTACTTGGTGGGGTGCAGCGAGAGGAAGGCGGCGCCGAAGCAGGCCGAGAAGGTCGGCGTGGGCTCCGTGATGCCGCGCTCGGTGCCGGCCAGCTTGGCCGTGAAGCCCGACAGGAAGTAGTATTTCGTCTGCTCGGGCGTCAGGATCGAAACGGGAGGCAGCACGCCGAAGGCGTCGGCCGAGAGGAAGATCACCTTCTTGGCGGCGGGAGCCTTCGATACGGGCTTCACGATGTTGTCGATGTGGAAGATCGGGTACGATACGCGGGTGTTCTCCGTCACCGACTTGTCGGCGAAATCGATCTTGCCCTTGCTGTCGACCGTCACGTTCTCCAGCAGCGCGTTGCGGCGGATGGCGTTCCAGATATCGGGCTCGTTCTCCTTCGAGAGGTTGATGACCTTGGCGTAGCAGCCGCCCTCGAAGTTGAAGACGCCGTCGTCGTCCCAGCCGTGCTCGTCGTCGCCGATCAGCTCGCGCTTCGGGTCGGTCGAAAGGGTCGTCTTGCCCGTGCCCGACAGACCGAAGAAGATGGCCGTTTCGCCCTCCTTGTTCGTATTGGCCGAGCAGTGCATCGAGGCGATGCCCTTCAGCGGCAGCAGGTAGTTCATATAGGAGAACATACCCTTCTTCATCTCGCCGCCGTACCAGGTGTTGATGATTACCTGCATCTTCTCGGTGAGGTTGAAGACCACGGCCGTCTCCGAGTTCAGACCGAGCTTCTTGTAGTTCTTCACCTTGGCCTTCGAGGCGTTCAGCACCACGAAATCGGGCTCGCCGTAGTTCTCCAGCTCGGCGTCCGTCGGGCGGATGAACATGTTCTTCACGAAGTGGGCCTGCCAGGCGACCTCCATGATGAAGCGGATCTTCAGGCGCGTGTTCTCGTTGGCGCCGCAGAAGGTATCCACCACGTAGAGCTTCTTGCCCGACAGCTCCTCCGAAGCGATCTTCTTCAGCTCCTTCCAGGCGGCCTTCGTTACGGGCTTGTTGTCGTTCTTGTACTCGTCCGACGTCCACCAGATCGTGTTCTTCGTCGTCTCGTCCATCACGAAGAACTTGTCCTTGGGCGAACGGCCCGTGTAGACGCCCGTCATGACGTTCACGGCGCCCATCTCGGTCTCCTGGCCCTTCTCGAAGCCGCGCAGACCCTTCTTGGTCTCCTCACGGTAGAGTTCGTCGTACGAAGGGTTGTAGATGACCTCCGTGACGCCCGTGATGCCGTACTTTCTCAAATCTTTCTTGTCCATAGCGTTATGTGTTTAATTGAACCTCTTTGCAATGCCGGCTGCCGATGCGCTTTCGTACCGCTCGACCGTCGTTCGGGCCAAGCCCTATTTCGACGGTGCAAAGATAGAAAAAGTTTTAGAATTAAAATGGCCTTTCCCTCTTCGTTTTTGTTCCTGTTTGTGCGGTGCGACAGAGCGTCGCGCCCCGCATCCGCAGCGGCGTTTCGGGCAGCTCCGTCGGCCGTTCGGATGCTGATTTTGCTATGTATGTGTAAACCAATTATTTGTCATTTGCACTCGCGCCTTATAATAAATATATGGTATTTAAAATATTTGAAAAATTCTCGTCGAAATGTTTGCAGGTTCGGAAAAAGTCGCTACCTTTGCATCCGCGTTTGAGACAAAACGACCGGTTCTTTCAAAAACAGCTCTGCTCGCCCTGCGAGCGATACTGCGAATGAAATGCCGCCGATTTCGATCGAATGCAAAGTTCTTGAAAAAAAGTTGCAAAAAGTTTTGGAGTTTCAAAAATCTTCTTTACCTTTGCAACCGCGTTTGAGAAAAACGAAAACGGTTCTTCGATCGGTCGCGAGTTTGCGACAAACGGACTCCCGACGAACGATGCCGAAAGTTGGATCGACGCAAGGTTCTTGAAAAAAAAGTTGCAGAAAAGTTTGCAAGTTCAAAAAACTTGCCTTACCTTTGCAATCCCGTTCACGCCATAAGCGACGGACGGTTTTCAAACTGGTTCTTTGATTTACTGGTAAATTTTGAGAGAAAAGAAATGTAGTATTTATCTGTCAATTCTTTAAACGAGAAGCGAAATAGTCAGGACTCTAACAATACATTATTTTATACAATGGAGAGTTTGATCCTGGCTCAGGATGAACGCTAGCGGCAGGCCTAACACATGCAAGTCGAGGGGCAGCGGGGATGTAGCAATACATCTGCCGGCGACCGGCGCACGGGTGCGTAACGCGTATGCAACCTACCCATAACAGGGGGATAACACCGAGAAATTGGTACTAATACCCCATAATATTTGATAAGGCATCTTATTGAGTTGAAAACTCTGGTGGTTATGGATGGGCATGCGTTGTATTAGTTAGTTGGTGAGGTAACGGCTCACCAAGACGACGATACATAGGGGGACTGAGAGGTTAACCCCCCACATTGGTACTGAGACACGGACCAAACTCCTACGGGAGGCAGCAGTGAGGAATATTGGTCAATGGACGCAAGTCTGAACCAGCCATGCCGCGTGCAGGAAGACGGCTCTATGAGTTGTAAACTGCTTTTGTACGAGGGTAAACTCGGATACGTGTATCGGTTTGAAAGTATCGTACGAATAAGGATCGGCTAACTCCGTGCCAGCAGCCGCGGTAATACGGAGGATCCGAG
>CAJUAV010000012.1 GCA_910584485.1 uncultured Alistipes sp. | reverse complement strand
GGCGCCGGCTTCGCCAACCCCTGCTTCACGCAGATCCACCCCACCTGCATCCCCGTGCACGGCACGCAGCAGTCGAAGCTGACCCTCATGTCGGAGTCGCTGCGCAACGACGGCCGCATCTGGGTGCCGAAGAAGCTCGAAGACGTCAAGTCGCTGCGCGCAGGAACGCTGAAGCCCTCGCAGATCGCCGAGGAGGACCGCGACTACTACCTGGAGCGCCGCTACCCCGCCTTCGGTAACCTCGTGCCGCGCGACGTGGCGTCGCGTGCCGCCAAGGAGCGCTGCGATGCGGGCTACGGCGTGAACGAGACCGGCCTGGCCGTCTTCCTCGATTTCAAGACCGCCATCGCGCGCCTGGGCAAGGAGATCATCAAGCAGCGCTACGGCAACCTCTTCGACATGTACGAGGAGATCACCGACGTGAGCCCCTACGAGGAGCCGATGCAGATCTTCCCCGCCGTGCACTACACGATGGGCGGCATCTGGGTCGACTACAACCTCATGACCACCATCCCGGGTCTCTACGCCATCGGCGAGGCCAATTTCTCGGATCACGGAGCCAACCGCCTCGGCGCGTCGGCCCTCATGCAGGGTCTCGCGGACGGTTATTTCGTCCTGCCCTACACGATCGGCGACTACCTCTCGCACAAGATCCAGGCACCGAAGGTCGACACGAACACCCCCGCCTTCGAGGAGGCCGAGAAGGGCGTACGCGCCAAGATCGAGAAGCTCATGTCGATTCAGGGCAAGCAGTCGGTGGACGATATCCACAAGCGGCTGGGCCACATCATGTGGGAGAACGTCGGCATGGCCCGCACGAAGGAGTCGCTGACGAAGGCCATCGCCGAGATCCGCGCCCTGCGTGCCGAGTTCTGGAAGGACGTGAAGGTCGTGGGCGACGCGATGAGCTTCAACGTGGAGCTCGAAAAGGCGCTCCGTCTGGCCGACTTCCTCGAGCTGGGCGAGCTGATGGCCCGCGACGCCCTCGACCGCGAGGAGTCGTGCGGCGGTCACTTCCGCTCGGAGCACCAGACCGAGGAGGGCGAGGCGCTGCGTCACGACGACAAGTTCGCCTACGCTTCCGTATGGGAGTACAAGGGCATGGATGCCGAACCCGAACTCACGAAGGAGCCGCTCGAGTACGAGTTCACGCACCGCGCACAGCGTAACTACAAAGACTAACTTTTGACGTACAACCCTTTATAACATTCGAAATTATGAATTTCACCTTAAAGATATGGCGTCAGAAGGACGCAAAATCGAAGGGCGCCTTCGAGACCTACAATGTTTCGGACATTTCGGAGGACACCTCGTTCCTCGAGATGCTCGACATCCTGAACAACGACCTCATCCACGCCGGTAAGGAGCCCGTGGCATTCGACCACGACTGCCGCGAGGGTATCTGCGGCATGTGCTCGCTCCACATCGACGGCACGGCCCACGGCCCGGGTCAGGGTGCGACGACCTGCCAGATCTACATGCGCAAATTCAAGGACGGCGCGACGATCACGATCGAGCCGTGGCGCTCGGCCGCATTCCCCGTCATCAAGGACCTCGTGGTGAACCGCGGTGCCTACGATCAGATCCTCCAGGCGGGCGGCTTCATCTCGGTGCGCACGAACTCGGTGCCCGACGCCAACGCCATTCCGATCGCCAAACCCGACGCCGACGAGTCGATGGATGCCGCCGCCTGCATCGGTTGCGGTGCCTGCGCCGCCACCTGCAAGAACGGTTCGGCGATGCTCTTCGTCGCCGCCCGCGTCTCGTCGCTCGCCAAGCTGCCGCAGGGCCGCGTCGAGGGTGCCCGCCGCGCCAAAGCGATGGTCGCCAAGATGGACGAGTTGGGCTTCGGCAACTGCACCAACACGGGTGCCTGCCAGGCCGAGTGCCCGAAGAACATTTCGATCGCGCACATCGCCCGTCTGAACCGCGAATTCCTTTCGGCCAAGCTGGAGGATTAATCCGCTCCCATTTCGAACGATCGCCGCACTCCTTTCGGGGTGCGGCGTTTTTTTGCGACGTTTTCGTTGCGGGCGGCAATCTTCGGGCAGCAGCTTGCAAAGGGGCGCATGCGAGCTTTGCACGCGACACATGATTCGGTTTCGGCCCGCAGCCGAGCGGAGGTGCATCGAGCCTTTCGGCGAGTTGCAGCCCTCCGCCTGGGGGCGGCTGCGGGCTGCCGACGTCTGCGACGTCGAGCCATGCGGCAAGCGATGACGCACGACTGCCCCCCCCCATCGTCGCACGCATGGACCGAATAAAACCTACAGAAAATCCGCCGCAACGGCATGCGTGCGGCGGAAACATCTACTTTCAGACTGTAGACGAACCCGATCATCCGGGTTTATCGAAATAGCGGGATGACCGACACGACGGGCCACCGCATAAAAAAAGGGCGCAAGTACAGCCCATGCTGTCGGCCTCGCGAGCCTTCAAACGGTAGCTGTCCTTACACCCAAGCCAGCCGCCTGCATCGTAGTGCAGGGGCATAGCCGGGTTTCAGACAAATATTACACCGTTTGAAAACCTATTATATCGCTATAATAGTCGCGAGTTTACAGCATGGTATAAAGGTTTGTCTTAACCTTCATGGTATGTACGGCCGAAGCGGCCGTTTCAACGTACAAAGATAGCACATCTTTTCGTTTTTCAAAGAGCGGCATTCCCTTCTCGCCCCAATAAAAAATGACAAAAATTGCAATCCTTTCTTATTCAGGAAGAAACAATCGCTCGCGAACGACCGTTCCGAAACAGTCATCCGCAACTTACGGGCCAAAAACAGCCGTATCGGTACGCTCGTACGATCGACCTCGGCAGGATGCGACCCGCTTGCCAAGGGCGGCGGCACGGTCCCGCGAGTCCTTTTCGGGACACAGCTTGCGAAGCGCACGCACTCGTCCGAGCTGCAGGCCTAAAGCGGGGCGAAGCTGCGGCTCGCCGACCTCTGCGACGTCGAGCCATGCGGAAGCGAGCCCTGCGGCGAGTGGCAGCTCTCCGCCAGGAGGCGGCTACGGGCTGCCGATCCCTATTGGGATCGAGCCATTCGGCCCGCCGACTCTCCGCAGAAACGGGGTCGCGCACGATTTTCAAATTCGCACCGTCGGCGAGCATCGATTTTCGCCGACAAATCGTATCTTTGTGCATTCGATTTGCATACCTATTATGAAAAACCGTCTGCTTATGGCCTCCGTGCCTTTTCTCGCCCTCGCCTGCGGCGCCTGCTCCGATGCGCAAAAGGAGCGCCCGTGGATCGTCGACCGTTTCGACGACATCAAGGTCATCCGTTACGAGGTTCCCGGATTCGAAGCGCTGCCGCTCGAACAGAAGGAGCTGATCTACTACCTTGCCGAAGCCGCCAAGTGCGGCCGCGACATCCTCTTCGACCAGAACTGCGTCGCGAACCTCCCCGTGCGCCGCACGCTGGAGACGATTTACGCCTGCTACGAGGGCGACCGCACGACGGCCGAGTGGAAAGCGCTCGAAAAGTACCTCAAGAAGGTATGGTTCGCCAACGGCATCCACCACCACTACTCGAACGACAAGTTCAAGCCCGAATTCACCGAGGAGTATCTCCTCTCGGTCATCGAATCGATTCCCGAGGAGCGTTTCGGCGAGCTGAACGCCCTGCGCGGCGAGGTGTGCGTAGCCATCTTCGACCCGAACGTCTATCGCACGCGTCTGAACCAGACGGCGGGCGAAGACCTGCTCTGGACCTCGTCGAGCAACTATTACAGCAACGTGCGGCAGGCCGAGGCCGAAGCCTTCTACGAGGCGATGGCGGCCGCCGATGCGGGCAACCCCGAGCCTGTCAGCTACGGTCTGAACTCGCAGCTGGTCAAGGAGGAGAAGACGAACCGCCTCTACGAGCGCGTCTGGAAGGTCGGCGGCATGTACGGCCCCGCCATCGAGCAGATCGTCGGCTGGCTCGAAAAGGCCGAGGCGGTCGCCGCCGAGCCGCAGAAATCGAACATCGCGGCGCTTATCAATTACTACCGCACGGGCGATCTGAAGGAGTTCGACCGCTACAACATCGGCTGGGTGCGCGACACGGTTTCGAACGTCGATTTCGTGAACGGCTTCATCGAGGATTACGGCGATCCGCTGGGACGCAAAGCCTCGTGGGAAGCGAATGTCAATTTCCGCGACTCGGCCGCCTGCCGCCGCACGGAGATCATCTCGGCCAACGCCCAGTGGTTCGAAGACCACTCGCCCGTCGATGCCGCCTTCCGCAAGCCCGTCGTAAAGGGTGTTTCGGCGAAGGTCATCACGGTGGCCATGCTGGGCGGCGATTGCTACCCCGCCACCCCGATCGGCATCAACCTTCCCAACGCCGACTGGATCCGCAAGGAGTACGGATCGAAATCGGTGACGATCGACAACATCACCTACGCCTACGACAAGGCGGCCCACGGCAACGGCTTCAACGAGGAGTTCGTGCTGCGCGCCGAGGACCGCGAGCGCATCGACCGCTACGGCAAGCAGGCCGACGACCTGCACACCGACCTGCACGAGTGTCTGGGCCACGGCTCGGGCCAGCTGCTGCCGGGGGTTTCGCCCGCAGCGCTGCGCAGCTACTCGTCGACGCTCGAAGAGACGCGCGCCGACCTCTTCGGCCTCTACTACATCGGTGATCCGAAGCTGATCGAACTGGGCCTCGTCCCCTCGTTCGACGTCGCCAAGGCGGGTTACGCCGACTATATCCTGAACGGCATGATGACCCAGCTGGCCCGCATCGAGCCCGGCAAGGATGTCGAAGAGTCCCACATGCGCAACCGCAAGCTGATCGCCGAATGGTGCTACGAACACGGCAAGGCAGATCGCGTGATCGAATGGGTCGAGGAAAACGGGAAACGCTACATCGTCGTAAACGATTTCGAGCGGCTGCGCGAACTCTTCGGCGAGATGCTGCACGAGGTGCAGCGCATCAAATCCGAAGGGGACTACGAAGCGGGCAAGGCGCTCGTCGAGCAGTATGCCGTCAAGGTCGATCCCGAGCTGCATCGCGAGGTGCTCGATCGCTATGCGGCGCTGCACATCGAGCCCTATGGCGGCTTCGTGAACCCCGAATACGAACCCGTCCGCGACGCGGAGGGGCGCATCACGGATGTTCGGATCAGCTACCCCGCCGACTATGCCGCCCAGATGATGCACTACTCGACCGACTATTCGTTCCTGCCCAACCGGAACTGATCGGGCCGCCCGAGCATTCGAACCGCCGCTTCCGCTTTTCGGGGGCGGCGGTCGGTTTTCGGTTCGGGTGCGGCCCGCGGCCGAACGGTGGAGCCGAGGAGCAGGCGGGCGGCAGGCGCGAGTTGCAGTCCTCCCACTCCGAAGAGAGCCTGCGGCGACTGCACCTGCATACGAATCGGCAGCGTTCGCCGACGGCGGCGGAACGGGGTCGAGCGGCTTGCACGAAACCTTACCGTGCTGCCGCATGGGGCGGTGTCGAACGACACCTGCTTTCGGGCAATCCTCACACGGGCAGCAGTTTGCGAAGGAACGCCACATGCGGGCCTAAAGCGGGGCGAAGCTG
This sequence comes from uncultured Alistipes sp., assembly GCA_910584485.1. Taxonomy (GTDB): domain Bacteria; phylum Bacteroidota; class Bacteroidia; order Bacteroidales; family Rikenellaceae; genus Alistipes. Next base: position 64,084 of record CAJUAV010000012.1, on the reverse strand, counting down.
CGGCCTGCCGATCCCTCGCGGGATCGAAGATGTCGCAACCGGCCCGCAGCCGAGCGGAGGTGCATCGAGCCTTCGGGCGAAATGCAGCCCTCCGCCAGGGGGCGGCTGCGGGCTGCCATTGCTGCGCAATGACCGAGGGGCCTTGTCCAAACGGCACTCCGGCCGCCGATGGCTGCGCCATCGAACCGTTCTGCCTGCGGTTCCGCCCGAAAAGTGACCGTTCATGATGAAAAACCCCCGTTTCGTTGAAAACTTTTGTTCGGAGCCCCCTGCGCGGCTATTTTTGTGTCGTAAAAGTGTAAACATACCCGATTTCATGCGTATTCGTCCGTATCTCCTTTTTTCCGCAGCTCTATGCTGTGCGGTCGCCTGCTCGGAGCAGTCGATCGAAGGCCCCGACCCGATCACCCCGATCGAGCCGAACGGTACGACGGCGACGATCGAAGCGATTCGCAACATCCCCGAGAGCCGTGCGCTGCCCCTCGACGAACCGATTTTCGTCGGATTCGACCCCGCAGGCCCCGCAGCGCCCGCCACACGCACCACCCTCGACGACGACTGGCATACGACCAAGTGGAGCCCCACGGATCAGATCGCCGTATGGGCGGCCGACGCCTCGGGCAACTACCTCTTCTCGGGCACGCCCTTCCGCCGCAACCACCAGATCGCCGAAAACGCCGCCATCTTCACGGGCGACCTGCCCGAAATGGCGGCAGGCAGTTACCGTTACGTCGCCTGCTATCCCGTTCCCGAAGCGGACCGCATGGATGGCACCCGCATCACCTACACCCTCCCCGCCGTGCAGGACGGCACCTATCGCGCCGAACTCGACGTGCTGACCTCCGACCGCGTCGAAGGGGGCAGTCTGACCGACAAGTCGAAAGACGAACGGATCAGCGTCGCCATGCACCACCGTTTCCATGCCCTGCGCATCCGCATTCCGTCGGGCCGCAACCTCCGCGGGAAAGGGGTGACGCGTCTGCTCATCGATTTTCCGCACGAGGCGGTCGGCACCGCGACCTTCGATCTGGAAACGCCCGATGCCGCTCCCGTCGTAACGAACGGCGGCCGCCGCATCGAACTGCGCTTCGACCGTCCCTTCGATGCGAGCACGGACGATGCGCCGCAGTACGTCTGGGTCTTCGTCCTCCCGGGCAGGGCCGAGGGCGCGATTTCGTTCACGCCCCTCTTCGAGGACGGTTTCTGCGCCGAAACCCTCTCGGCAGCGCTCGACAAGGAGCTGCGCGGCGGACATGTCACGCCGATCAACCTGACCGTCCCCGCCACCGAACAGGCGGTCACGTGGCTCGATTTCACGATCGACCACACGCAGCTGGGCGAACCCGTCAACACGCTGACCGTCAAGGCACCCGAAGGAGCTGCTTTCCGCCACAACGCATCGACGGCCGAACTGCCCGTAAGCAACGGCCGATGCAGCATCGGCTATTACGGCATCCTCTACCCGACGGCGTTCCGCGGCGCGGCGCTCGAACTGGCCTACGACTCGGAGCACGCCGTCGTGACGAATACGCAGACGCTGCCCGCCTCGCTGAACGAAAACGAGCACAACAGCATAGCCGTCAAGGCCCCCTGGCTCTTTTTCGAGGATTTCGGTTTACTGAAAGGCTACGACATCGACGGAGGAAATGTTGATACGAAAAAGCAAGACGGACAAATAATCAATGATACGTTCCATGCGGAGGGTTGGACCGGCAACCAGACCTACGGCACAGCCGGAAAAGCCATCGCAATCCGTTCCCGATACGAAACCTCGTTACGTAAAAATCGGGGACGTGTGGATTCCGCACCGATGAACAACCTGAAGCCCAACACGAGCGTTACCGTCAACGTGATGTTCAGATACGGATCGAGCGCCGAAGAGACAAGAACTACGGCCCATATGCGTTACGGTTATACCACAACGCAGGGAGCGATCAAAGCATTCCAGATGCTTATGGGAGTAACGAGCGGCAATGAGGTCGAAAATGCCACATCGGTACAATTGACCGACAACAGCGGCTCTACCTCCAACGTCAACCGGGAGATCCAGAAATTCAACATCAGCGGCTGTACCAACCTGCATCGCCTTTCATGGGAGCTCGAAACGGGAAGCCAAGCCACCTCTAAAAACAAATGGCTCTACCTCGACGACATCCGCGTCTCGATCGTTCAATAACCGAAAACAAATCAAAACAAACCGATACGGCATGAAAAAACTGTTCTACATCGCACCGATCGCCCTGCTGCTGTCGCTGCTGCCCGCCGCCTGTTCGAAAGACGAGGCGACGACGGAAGCGGGCGAAGGCCGCGCAGCCTTCGTCTGCGAGCCCGACCTCTCGGTCGAGGCCCTGACCCGCGCCGAAGAGGGCCGCGTGCAGCTGCCCATCTCGCCGCTGCCCGCCGCAGGCACCTTCAAACTGACCATCACCCCGCAGACGGGCACGCCGCTCGTCTACGCGCCGTTCTCGACCTACGACCAGCCCATGCTCGCCGCCGGCAACTACACGGCCGTCTTCGAGCTGGGCGAACCCGAAGCCGCCGAGAGCTCCACGGCCTACTGCTTCCGCGGCGAGGCCGCCTTCACGATCCGCGCCAGCAAAACCGAGACGGTCACCGTGGCCCCGAAGCTCATTAACTCGGCCCTGCGACTGCAAACCACCGAGTGGTTCGACCTCTACTATTCGGAGGCCGAATTTACCGTCTCCACGGCCTCGAACAACAGCTTCCTGTTCACCCCCACGTCGGGCCAGACGATCTACGTCAAGGCCGGCACCAAGATCCGTCTGCGCGGCAAAGCCCGCAAACAGAACGGCGTCACGGTCGCCTTCCCCGAACACGAAATCGGCGTCACGAAGGCGACGACCCTCCACACGATCCGCATCGACGCCTCGGAGGCGGGCCGCAAAACGATCCGCATCACGCTGGGTACGGTCGACGACATGATCGAGGTGCCCGAGCAGACGATCGAACTCAACCCCGAAGCATAACCCGCAATACGCAGAACCATGAAAACCAGCAAAATATTCATAACCCTCCTCTCCGCCGCCCTCCTGCTGGCAGGGTGCAGCAAGGAGCACATCGATTTCAACAAGGGAGAGGGCAAGGACGAAAACGTCGGCTACCTCGTGCTCTCGGGCATGAACGTCAACGTCAACGCCGACTCGGAGAACAACACCGACACGGGCGAGGTCAAAAACGCCACCCGCACGGCGCAGAGCCGCGCCACGGTCGAAGCCTCGGATGACTACATCGTCACGATCGTCAACAGCTCGACGCGCGAAGAGGTGCTTCGCGAGACCTACGGCGCGATCCGCCGCCGCACCGAGCCGATCGCCCTCGCCCCGGGCCAGTACAACATCACGGCCAAGTCGCCCGATGCGGACAACATGCCCGCCGCCGATTTCGAGTGCCCCGCTTACAGCGGCAGCGTCACCGCCACCGTCATCAAGAAGACGCAGACCCCCGCTCCGACGATCGTCTGCAAGCTGGCCAACATCAAGACCTCGATCTACTTTTCGGATCTGCTCAAGTCGTCGTTCGATCTGACGAGCACCGACAACCCGCTGCAGGCGACGGTCGCCCTCGGCGACAACAGCCTCACCTTCGGCCACACCGAGACGCGCCGCGGCTTCTTCCGTCCGATTCAGACGATCAACCAGCTTGTAGTTACCCTGACGGGCAACTACAACACTGCCCCCGAAGGCTCGGCTCCCGTCTACAAGCCCGTCCGCATGACGCAGACCATCGACAACGTCCGTGCGGGCCAGTGGCGCCAGATCCGCTTCGCCATCCATGTCTCGACCGAAGGCAACGTCATCTTCTCGGTACAGGTCGACACGTGGGTCGACGACGAACCGATCGACGTCGACGTCATGTCGACGACCTACGATTTCGCCGAGGAGGTGATCCCCGACGAGGAGGTGAGCGATCCCGACGCCCCCGTCGCCTCGCTCGACAACCACCACGACATCGCCGAACCGTTCGTCATTTCGAGCGGCAGCTTCGACGACGAAGGCTTCTGCACCGACCGCATCATGCTGCTCTTCACGCCGCAAAGCGGTTCGACGGTCGAAAAGGTGACCGCCACCATCCGATCCGACAACGAGCAGCTGCTCGCCGCCGTGGATGCGCTGGGTCTTACGGACAACCGCTTCGACCTGACCGACGTGCTCACGATCGACGGCGCGGCCTACACGACCGTCTCGGGCACGGCACCGAAGGCGATCCGCGCCACGCAGGCCGCCATGAAGAAGCTCTACGAGTTCGCCGGCACGCACGTCGTGCGCCTGGCCGCCACCGACTCGCAAAACCGCACCTCGTACACCGATCTGACGGTCACCGTCCGCCGCAGCGGCGGCTCCGATGCGGGTCCCGTGATCGAGTGGCGCGGCCGCGACATCGACACGCGCTACGTCGCCAACGACGTCGAAGAGTGCATCATCGACATCCACTCCACGACGGGCATCACCAATTTCCTGGTCGACATCAAGGGCGGCAACATCCTCTCCGACGAGGAGCTCGTGCTGCTGGGGCTGGCGCCGCACATGGATCTGATCCGGCCTGCCGACGACAAGATGGATGCCATGCTCAACAACCTCGGATTCAAGACCAAGGATGCCGTGCAGGGGGCCAAGGAGCTGTCGTTCGACATCTCGCAGTTCATGCCCATGATGGTGGCGCTCGGTCAGAGCGGTCCCGTCGATTTCCAGCTGACGGTCACCGACTCCGAAGGCACCGTCGTCAAGACCGTCATGCTCACCGTCCGTCAGGATCAATAACCGCAAAAAAACAACACGATGAAACACATCCTCTGCATAACGGCCTTCGCCTGCACGACGCTCCTCGCGACGTCGTGCAGCAAGGACCAGACCGATCCGATCGCGGGAGAGGGCTGCCTCGCCCTGAACATCGAACTGCCCGACGAGGAGGCGCTCGCGACGCTCGGCATCGGACGGACGAGTCGCGCCGACGGCGAGGGCGAAATCTACGACCCGACCGAACACAGCACCCTGCGCATCTACAACGCCGAGGGCGGACTGCTTCGCCGTTACGAACCCGCCAAAACCTGCCCCGATTTCCTCTACCTCATCGCAGGGAGCTACAAGGCGGTCTACCGATCGAGCGACGAGACGATCGCCACGTGGGACCACCTGACCTACGCCGGCGAGCAAGAGTTCCAGATCGAGGCGCACCAGACGCGTTCGCTGACGCTGCAATGCCCGATCGTCAACTCCGCCGTGAAGGTCGTCTTCGATGCGACGATCGCCGAGAAGATGGAGGAGGGCTACGAAGCCTTCGTCTGCATCAGCGACGATTTCTCGTACAGCGACGCCGCGAGCGGCGCCGTGCCCACGCTGCGCTACGACCGCGACCGCACGGGCTTCTTCCTCATGCCCGAGGGGAGCCTCAAGTTGAGCTGGGGTTTCCGCGGCACGCTGCGCGAGAGCGGCCAGGTCGTGTCGAGCAACTCGACGACGAGCCGACGCGAAATCGTTCCCGAACCGGGCAAGCTCTACTCGCTCCGTTTCCAATATTCGAATACGCCCGACGGCACGCTGGCCGGCATCAACGTGCAAGTCGAGGAGGAGGGCGACATCCTCTCGAGCGACATCTTCTTCAGCCCCCAGCCCACCTTCACGGGGCAGGGTTTCTCGATCGGCAGCGTCGTCGGCTACACGGGCGCCGACCTGAAGATCGACGTGGCGGCCCTCTCGACCCTCAAGCAGGTCGCCGTCGCCGTGAACGGCACGAGCTATCCCCTCTTCGCCGACGGGGCACCCGTAGCCGCCGACGGACTTTCGTTCACCGCATCGGGCGACGGCAGTTCGGGCGTCATCACCCTCTCGGCCGCCTTCATCGGGCAGCTCGGAGGCGGCATCCACGAATTCGACCTCTCGGCTTCGGATGCCGACGGCGAAGGCCGTCAGAAGGCGCGCATAGCAGTTACGGGCCTCTCGGCCGTCACGGCCGCCGACTGCGATCTGTGGCTCAACCGTGCGACGCTGCGCGCGGTCGTCACCGACAACGCGGCTTCGAACGTCGCGATCCGCTACCGCAAGGAGGGTGCCGCCGACTGGGCCACGATCACCGCCGCAAAGGGGGCCGACTTTACCTACACGGCCCTCGTGACGCCGACCTGGAACGAGAGCCGCAACGAAAACAACCACACCGTCTACACGCTCAAGTCGGGCATCGCGGCCAACACGGCCTACGAATACCGCCTCGTCGTCGACGGCCGCGAAATCGGCGCCGTCGGGCGTTTCGCCACCTCGACTACGCAAACAGTGCCCTACGGCGACATGGAGGACGACACGATCCCCTGCTTCGGCGACAGCAACGCCAACTCGACCAGCTGGGGCAGCGGCAACATCCGCTCGCTCGCCCCGAACCTCTGCAAACCGGCGACGTTCGCAGGCATGGGCGGTGCACAGTGCGCCCGATTGCAGGCCGCGAGCCAGGTCGGCATGCTGGCGGCGGGCAACCTCTTCCTCGGAACCTTCGCCCGCAGCGGCATGAACGGCACGGTCGGCTTCGGCCAGCCCTACGACTGGCAGGCCCGCCCCGCGGCGCTCGCCTTCAAGCTCCACGCCACGCTCGGCAAGGTCAACGCCAACAAGTCGGGCGCCGACGCAGGCCCCCTGGCCGAGGGCGCACAGGACATCGCGAGCGTCTACGTGGCCGTCGTCGACTGGAACGCCCGCCACGGCGTGACGTCGGGCGTCGGATCGCCCAGCGGTATCTGGAGCCCTGCCAACGGCCCCGACGCCGTGAGCGAAGGCAAGATCCTGGGCTACGGCATCCTCGACATCACGGGCTCGACCGCAGGTTCGGAGATGGTCGAACAGACGATTCCGATCCACTGGTACGACCGCGAAAACCGTCCGACGGGCAACTACACGATCGTCATCGCCTGCTCGACGAGCAAATACGGCGACAACATGAACGGCTGCACCTCGAATACGCTCTACGTAGACGATTTCGAGTGGGTCTATTAACACACCGCATGACCTTCAAATCCGCATACCTTACGGCTACCCTGCTGCTCTGCGGCGGTTTCGGTTTCGCCCAGCCCCGCGGGGCGGACGGAACCGAAGCCGTCGGCGCGGCCACAACGGCGCGTGCGACCGTGGCAACCGGCGAGCCCGCGACGACCGATGCAGCCGCAACAACGCCTGCAACCGTGGTAACCAGCAAGCCCGCAACGGCTCGTGCAGCCGCGATGGCCGGTACGCTTGCCGCGCAGCGCACAACCGCGTCGAAAAGCGCCGCAGCCCCTGCGCTGACGATCAACCAAAAGCGGCAGGAGCGCGGCCTGACCTCGCAATCGACCCTCTTCGTCCCGAAGGGGCAGTGGATCTTCGGTGCGTCGGCCTCCTACTCGACCCACTCGAACGAGGGGTATTCGTTCCTCGTCATCGAAGGGATCGACTCCGAAGGCCACACGCTGCGCGTCAGCCCGATGATCGCTTACGCCCTCCACGACAACATGGCGCTGGGCCTGCGCTTCATCTACGACCGCACGCTGCTGCGCATCGACAACGCCCGCGTCAAGTTAGGCGACGAAGAGTCGGGCATCGACATCGGCATCGAGGATTTCTACGCCCTGAAACACTCCTACACGGGGGCGATCTTCTGGCGGCAGTACATTCCGCTGGGTGCCAGCAAGCGTTTCGCGATCTTCACCGACATGCAGTTCGCCGCGGGCGGCACGCAGGCCAAATTCGCCATGGACAGCCCCGTGAAGGGAACCTTCGAGCGGGGATACAAGCTCTCGCTCGGCGTCACGCCCGGGCTGGTGGCCTTCGCGACGAACAACATGGCGATCGAGGTGAGCGTGGGCGTGATGGGTCTGAACTACGCCAGCGCCAAGCAGGTGCACAACCAGGTGACCACGGGACGCCGCACGTCGAGCAACATGAATTTCAAGGTCAACATCTTCAGCATCGGGCTCGGCATCGCCTTCTACCTCTAAACGCGCCGTCATGAAACGATCCTGCCTTCTTCTCTTCGCCCTCGCCGCCCTGCTGCCCGCCGCCGCGCAGCGGATCGACCGCTCCGCCGCAGGCCGACATGCCGTCGGGCGTGCGGACACGACCCGATACGGCGCCGCCCGCGCCGAAGCTGCGGAGGCCAACCGATACGCCGTCGCGCCGACGCATGCACGCCGATATGCCGCAGAACCCACGGACGCGCCCCGCTCCGACTCCGTCGAACATGCGGGCCTGACGGCTGCCGTCGAAAGCCTGCTTTCGGCGGCCGACCGCCTCGCGTCGATCGCGGACAGCCTGCGCACGACCGCCGACAGCCTGCGGGCCCTCGAAAGTCCCGCCCCGACGGCCGCATGCGTCGCCGATGCCGCCATCGCCCGCGCCGCCGCCGAGCTGCCCGCCGCAACGGCAGGCATCCCCTCCGACGAGGAGTTCCGCCGCACGCGCCAGCGCTTTCTGCCGATGCGTCGCCGCATGGACCGCGAAATCGGCAAGCTCAAATACGCCTACAAAGGGGAGCTCATCATGGGCTTCACCGCCTCGTACGGCACCCTGTCGAGCGACGAGACCGATTTCTGGCTCGTGCTGGACAACATCAACGCCAGCGGCACCATCGCCACCGTGAAGCCCTTCTTCGGCTATTTCTACCGCGACAACAACTGCTTCGGCATCCGTTTCGGATACCGCAAAATCGACGGTTCGCTGGGCAACCTCGGCCTCGACCTGGGCGACAAAAACGACATTTCGTTCTCGATCGCCGACATGGATCTGTCGAGCAGCGATTTCTCGGTCGGCCTCTTCCACCGCTCCTATGCGGGTCTCGACCCGAAAGGACGTTTCGGCCTCTTCGCAGAGCTGGACCTCTCCTACGCCACGGGAACCTCGCGCTTCACCTACAAGTCGGGCGACGAAACCCGCTACACGCGCAGCAAGAACGCGAAACTCAAACTCGCCTTCAACCCGGGCGTAGCCGTCTACATCTTCCCGAACGTCTGCGGCACCCTCTCGTTCGGCCTCGGAGGCCTCCAGTACGGCCGTGTGCGCCAGTTCGACGAGGCGGGCAACAAAACGGGGTCGCGCACGGCGTCGAAGATGCGTTTCCGCCTCAATCTGGCCGACATCAACATCGGCATGGTCATCCACCTCTGGGACAAGAAAAAGGAGTAAGACATGAACCGTTTCATCCGAGCGATGCTCTGCATCCTGCTGCTGTCGGCCGCCGCCTGCATCAAGAACGACCTCCCCTACCCCGTCGTCGAGCTGGAAATCACGCAGATCGAGGGCGAGGGTTTCACCGCCTCGATCGATCGGCAGAATCGCCGCGTCGTGCTGACGCTCGACGAACAGACCGACATCAGCCGCGTACGCATCACGAGCGCCGAGCTGACGCCCGAGGCGCAGCCGTCGACGGAGCTCGTCGGCACCTTCGATCTGCGGCAGCCGCTCGCGGTCACCCTTTCGCTCTACCAGGATTATCTTTGGACGATCACGGCCGAGCAGCACATCGAGCGCTACTTTACGGTCGAGGGGCAGATCGGCGCGACCGAATTCGACCTCGAAAACCGCATCGCACGCGCTTACGTCGGGCTGTCGACCGACCTGCGGCACGTGACGGTCAAATCGCTCAAGCTCGGGCCGCGCGACATCACGACGATCGATCCGCCGATCGGGGAGCTCACCTCGTTCGACCCCGTGCGCTTCGTCACGGTCCGCTACCACGATTTCTCCGAGCGGTGGATGCTCTACGTGATCCCCACCGAGGAGACGGTGCGGCTGACGCGGGCCGATGCCTGGTCGCAGGTCGTATGGCTCTACGGATCGGGCACGAGCGGAGAGCAGATGGGCTTCCGCTACCGCGCGGCGGGCGACACGGCGTGGACGGAGGTGCCCGACGTCCGCATTTCGGACGGTACCTTCACGGCCTGCCTGCGCACGGAGGCGGAGAGCTCCTACGAAGTGAAGGCCTACTGCGGCGAGGAGGAGAGCGCCGTGACGGAGGTGACGACCGAAGGGTTGCGCCAGCTGCCCAACAGCGATTTCGAGCAATGGTGCACGCTCCGCGACATCGTCTATCCCTTCGCTGCGGCCGATGCCGAAAGCGGTCGTTTCTGGGGCACGGGCAACCCGGGCGCCAGCGTGGCGAACGCCACCCTCACGGAGGGCAGCAGCGACATCCGCCCGGGCTCGACGGGACGGCTCTCGGCACGGCTCGAATCTAAATTCGCCAACGTGGTGGGCATCGGCAAATTCGCCGCGGGCAACCTCTTCGTGGGCAACTACGTCCGCAACGCAGGCACGAACGGCATCCTGACCTTCGGGCGTCCCTTCGCGCTGCGGCCTACGGCGCTGCGCGGCTGGCTCAAATACACGTGCGGCGAGATCGACCGCATCGGCAAGGTCCCCGCAGGCACCTCGATTCAGGCGGGCGATCCCGACAACGGCTCGATCTACATCGCCCTGGGCACCTGGACGCCCGAGGAGTACGGCCAATGCTCCCCCCAGGAGAGCGATCCCGTGCGGCGCCAGTGCGGCACGGCCGAATCGCCCTACTGCGTCGATACGCGCGACGAAAGCACCTTCTTCGATCCGCACGGCAAAGATGTGGTGGCCTACGGCGAACTGATCCTGAAAGAGAGCCGTTCCGAATGGACGGAGTTCGTGATCGAACTCGACTACGTGCGCACGGATCGGGTGCCGACACATCTGTTCATCGTCTGCTCGGCGTCGCGCTACGGCGACTACTTTACGGGCAGCACGAAGAGCGTGATGTATCTCGACGATTTCGAGCTGCTCTACGATTACGAGTGGCGGAAATAACAGGTCGACAAGACTTTTGCCTGCCCGCATCCTTTTCGGAGGATGCGGGATTTTTTTGCGGACGGGCGGAGTCGCGGGCGGGCCGATGGCTGCGGAGCGGCCGCATGTCTGCCAAAACGGCGGGCCTCCGTGCGCAGAGGCCCGCCGATCGATGCCTGTTCGAGCGGAAACGGCAGCGCATTCTACGCAAGCGGCGGACGCGCACACGAAATGCGGGCCTCCGAAGATTCGGAGGCCCGCGCCGATGGCTGCGCGCCATCCGTCTTTGCGGCATGCCGCCGCGATGCTCTCTTTGCGGCTACCGATGCACCCGATAGCGCAACCAGACCAGCCCGTGTTCGAGCGGGCGCACCTCGGTCAGTTCGAGCGACTGGCCCGCGGCGGGCAGGGCATTCGGACCGACGTACTCGACGATGGCAGGACGGCCGCCCGCGCCGTCGATCCCGGGATAGAGCAGCAGGCTGAAGCCGTCGATCAGCCCCGCTTCGAGGAACGAACCGTTCACCGTACCGCCGCCCTCGAGCAGCAGCAGCCGGTAGCCGAAACGTTCGCGCAGCGTTTCGAGCGCCGCGCCGATGTCGCGGCCGTCCTCGCCCGCGAAGAGGTACGAAATCCCCTTTTCACGCAGGAAGCGCAGGTACTCCGCCGCAACGCGCCGTCCGAGCACGGCGATCACGCCGCACCCCTCGACCCGACCGTCCGCATAGCGGCAGCGGCCCGTCGAATCCAGGACGATATAGGTATGCTCGCACGCGGCGGTCGAAGCGCCGACGAAGGGCTGCGGATCCGCCTCGGGCGTCGGATCGGCGGCCGTAAACTCGCCCACCTCCGCGAAATCGCGCTGCATCGTCACCCGTCCGATGATCGAGGCGTTGCAACTGAGCTCCCGCCGCAGGGCGAAATAGGGTTCGTACAGCCTCTCCTTCGGCGTGCCGTCGAACGGATCGCTCCACCGCTCGGTCAGCAGACGACCGTCGACGGTGCTCATCATGTGGCAGATCAGGGTCGGTCGCACGGCCTACTCGCTTTTGCCGTAACGGCGCGCCTCTTCGGCCTTGAGGGCCTCGAGCACAGACTCTTTTACCTGGATGATCGTGCCGTGCTTGTGTCCCGCAGGCAGCGAAATGCGGTCGTCGATCGGCGTGAAGGTCTTGAAATCCTTCGTCGAGACAGCGCCGAAACGGGCCTGACGATAGACGTCGAAATAGATCAGCCACTCGTCGCCCACCTGCACGGCGCAGGCGCCCTCCGAATAGGTCGGCGCGAACTTTTCGCTCGGATCGCCGTAAGGTCCCTCGGGCCGCTCGGCCGTCACGCAGAACAAGTCGCTGTACCCGGGTTTGCGGTTATCCTTGACGATCAGCACATAGTCGCCCTCGCCGCGCTTGAGCAGAAAGCCGTCGATCGAGTTGAAGCCCGGGTCGTAGAAGGGCTTCTTCGGCGCGAAGGTCTCGAAATCCTTCGTCGTCGTGTAGTAGAGGCGGTGGCAGCCGTTCGTGCCCAGTTTGTCCGCCTCGGTGTAGTGCTCGGGCAGGATCGACGACGACCAGGCGATCAGGTACTCCCCTTTCGTCTCGTCGTAGAAGATCTCGGGGGCCCATACGTTGTTCGTCGGCTCATCCTCCATGACGGGAATCGCGCGCTGCTCGCTCCAGTGGATCAGGTCCTTCGACGAGGCATGGCCGAAAGCGCGCTCGCCCGCCCAGGCGAGCGTCCAGACCAGGTGGAACGTGCCGTCGGGCCCCTGAACGATCGAGGGGTCGCGCATCATCGACTGCGGCGCGAATTTCGTCTTTTCGGGTTTGCCCGTCAAATAGTTATGGTATTCGGGGGCCTTGTTGCCGATCATCGGCTCCAGCCAGCTCCCCTGCAGGCTGTCCCAGCGGTAGCCGTCGTAGCTGTAGAGCAGGTGCAGACCGTCGAGCGCCGGTTCGCGGTGGCCCGTAAAGAGGTACACCTCGCGCTCGGGGGCGGAGGTCGTGCAGGCGACGGCCGAGCAAAGCGTCAGGCCGGCCGTCCATGTTTTCAGGAAGTCGAAAAGTTTCATAAAGTTCGGTAACATTTGAAAAAACGGGGACGGCTCGCGTCGTCCCCGCAACTCATCGGATCGTGCCGCAAGCGGTTACTCGTGGCGGTAGAGCTCCCAGCCGAGGTAGTTCCCGACCGCCTCCTCCACGATGTCGGCGACGTCGGTGCGGACCATCGCCACGTGATGCTCGAAGCCGTTCTTGCAGATGTACTTCATGAGCTTCCGGAGGTTGTCGACCTCCGTCACGGCGATGCAGCCGTCCATACCGTAGGGATCGTTCGTCAGGCGACCCGTGCCGAGGTAGCTCTTGATGCAGCCCAGCGTGTCGTCGGTCGAAATGCGGAAGAAGGTGAAATCGCCCTCGGTGCACTTGCCGTAGACGGCGCCGAACGTGTTGACCTTGCCGAGCGTACGGCCCAGCACGCCGAGCGTGCCGAGCGAAATCTCGTTCTGCACGAAGCTCTTCGGGAAGTTGCCGCAATGGGTGCAGACGCACTTGTTGCGATCCTCGGCGAAATTGTTGTTCCAGTCGAGCAGCGCCGACGAACGGCCCGACGCCAGCGTCAGGGCGTACATCGAGACGGCGCCCGCCAGGTCGGCCTCACAGGCGCAGGGCAGCAGCTTCTCGCCCAACATGCTCATCGTCACGCAGGCGGCGCAGCCGTAGTTCTGCTCGAGCGAATCCCAGCACTGGATGGCGGCGGCATCGCACTCGTTGGCGGCCAGCCACTCCTCGACGGCCAGTCCGAAGCGCGCCTGCTTGGCCACCTTCTCACGATAGGCTACGGGAATCGCGGCATAGTGGGCGATCTGCTCGACCTTCGCCTTCAGCGCCGCGGCGTTCTCGTCGATGCGCTGCGCGTTGAATAGGATCTCCGACAGATCGACCGGCACGACCGTGATGCCGCTCGCCTGGAGCAGCTTCTCGCTCGCACGGCAGGTATTGAAGCCGAGCGGACGGGTGCCGATCTGACCGATGCGGCTGTGCGAGAGCTTGTTCACGACGCGGCAGACGGCGGCGAAGCGGTCGATGTCCTTCATGAGCAGCTCGCTGTGGATCGAATAGGTGTGCAGCGTCGTGTCGGTGAAGGGAATGCCGTACTGGTAGAGGTTGTTGCAAACCGAAATCTTGCCGCAGAAGGCGTCGCGGCGGCTGTCGAGGTCGACCTTGTCGTTTTCGTCGTCGCAGGCCTGAACGAGCACCGGCACGTTCAGCTCGGCGCGCGCGATGGCGTTGATGATGCCCACCTCGAAGCCGAAGTTGGGCAGCGAGACGATGATGCCGTCGATGCGGTCGCGGTGTTCGCGGAAGAGCATCGCGCACTTCTTGCCGTCCTCGACCGTCTCCATGGCGCCGTCGGTCAGCGTCTGGGCCACGTCGAGGATCACGTAGCCGTAACCCGCCTTTTCGAGCTCCTTGCAGAGCGTTTCGCGCACGTCGATCGCCAGCTTCGAGTTGAAATAGGCGCGCGTACCGATAATCAGGCCGAACGTCTCCTTGCCGTTCTTTGCAGGAATATACATATAGGTATCGTTTTTTTGGTTGTTTGTATCACTTTCGGTTGACGAGCGCGACGGCCTCCAGCCAGCCGCGGTAGAGCCGCTCGCGGCGCTCCTCCTCCATGGACGGGACGATCAGGTTGTCCGAGGTCCGCAGGGCGGCCGCCTCTTCAAGCGAACGCCAAAGGCCGCGCGCCAGTCCGTTCATCACCACGGCGCCCATCGCCGAGGCCTCCTCGACCTCCGAGCGGTTGATCGAGGCATGCAGCATGTCGGCCTGGAACTGCATGAGGAAGCGGTTCTTCGTCGGACCGCCGTCCACGCGCAGCTCCTTGAGCCGCACGCCCGCCTGTCCCGTCATCAGATCGATCAGGTCGCGGATCTGGTAGGGAATCGATTCGAGCGCCGCACGCACGACATGCGCTTTGGTCGTGCCGAGGGTCATGCCGCAAAGGATCGCCTTGGCCGACGGATTCCACCACGGCGCTCCGAGCCCCGCGAAGGCGGGAACGAGGTAGACGCCGCCGTTGTCGGCGACGCTCGCGGCGAGCGCCTCCGTCTCGGCGGGCGAGCCGATGAGCTGCAACCGATCGGTCAGCCACTTGAGCGTGGCGCCCGTACAATGGATGTTCCCCTCGAAGGCGTAGCAGACCTTGCCCTGCGCCGCGAAACCGACGCTCGTCACCAGCCCTGCGGGGGCCTGCACGGCCTCGCAGCCGATGTTGACCATCACCGACGAACCCGTGCCGTAGGTCGCCTTGCCCATGCCCGCCTCGAAGCACATCTGCCCCGTCAGCGCGCCGTGCGAGTCGCCCAGCACGCCCGCGATCTCGATCCCCTCGGGGAAGAGCCCCTCGACGGTCGTGCGGCCGAAACGGGCGTCACAGGGACGCGCCTCGGGCAGCATCGACCGCGGCACCGTGAAGAGGGCCAGCAGCTCGTCGTCCCAGTCGAGCGTATGGATGTTGAAGAGCATCGTGCGCGAGGCGTTCGTGTAGTCGGTGGCGTGCACGGCGCCGCCCGTCAGCTTCCAGATGAGCCACGCATCGATCGTACCCATGCGCAGGTGTCCCGCGTCGGCCTTCGCGCGCGCGCCCTCGACGTTTTCGAGGATCCAGCGCACGCCGCTGGCCGAAAAGTAGGGATCGATCAGCAGACCGCTCTTCCGCTGCACCAGCTCCTCGCAACCCGCCTCGCGCAGCTGCCGGCAAATGTCGGCGCCCCGCTGGCACTGCCACACCACGGCGCGGCTGACGGGAATCCCCGTGCGGACGTCCCACACGACGACCGTCTCGCGCTGGTTGGTCAGCGCCAGCGAGTAGCGGGCCTCCGCCTCGCGTTCGGTCGCCTCGAGCAGGCGGCGGATCGCCTCCACCGTATTGCGGTAGATCTCCTCGGCGTCGTGCTCGACCCACCCCGCCTGCGGGTAGTACTGCTTATGGTCGATGTTGACGCGGTGCAGCACCCGGCAGCGATCGTCGAAGAGGATCGCCTTGGTCGCCGAGGTGCTTTGATCGACGGCGATGATATACTCTTTCATCGGTTTTCGGTTTGCTTCGACAACGATTATTTCAGCAGTTCGAGCGCCGTCTCGAAGATGCCCTCCGCATCGAGTTTGTAGTGGCGGAAGATCTCCAGCGGCTTGCCGTGCACGACGTTCTCGTCGGGAATACCCAGCATGCGCATCTTCACGGGGCAGCGCTCGGCCGTCACCTCGGCGACGATGCCGCCCAGACCGCCGTAGCGGCTGTGCTCCTCGACGGTCAGGATGCGGCCCGTTTCGCGGGCGGCCCGTTCGATCGCCTCCTCGTCGGCGGGTTTGAGCGTGTGCATGTCCAGCACGCGCGCCTCGATGCCCTGCGCACGAAGACGCTTGCCCGCCTCCAAAGCGTGCCAGACCGTCTCGCCGCAGGCGATGATCGTCAGGTCGTCGCCCTCGAGCAGGGTCGTCGCCTTGCCGAGCTCGAAATCGAAATCGTCGTTCTCGTAGACGTCGGGCACGGCGTTGCGGCCGACGCGGATGTAGGCCGCCTCGGGCAGTTCGACGAGCCGCTGCACCAGCTTGCGCGTCTGGCGCGCGTCGCAGGGCAGGAAGACGTTCATGCCGGGGAAGGTGCGCAGCACGGCGATGTCGTGCAGGCTGTGGTGCGTGGCACCCAACGCGCCGTAGGCTACGCCGCCGCTGACGCCCAGGATCTTCACGGGGTTCTGCGAATAGGCCACGTCGACCTTCACCTGTTCGAGCGAACGGGCCACGTAGAAGCAGGCGGGACCGCAGACGAAGGTGTTTTTACCCGACTGCGCCAGACCCGCGGCGATGCCCACGGCATCCTGCTCGGCGATGCCGCACTCGACGGCCTGCGCGGGCAGCTCCCTGAAAAAGTCGGTCAGCGTCACCGAGCCGCGGGCGTCGGTCGTGACGACAACGATGTTCTTATCCTCTTTTGCCAGCTCCAGCAGCGTGTCGGTAAAGCTCTTGCGGCAAGGTACACTCTTGATTTCCATATCTTCGAACAGGCTTATTTCGTTAAAGATTCGATGCGGGCGTCGATCTCCTCGATCGCGCGGCGATACTCCTCGTCGGTCGGGACGCCGTGGTGCCACTTGAGGATGTTCTCCATGAGCGAAACGCCGCGCCCCTTGGTCGTGCGCGAGACGATCAGGTGCGGCTTGCCGCAGCCGTAGTCGATGCGGTCGAAGGCATCGGCAATCGCCTGCATGTCGTCGCCGTCGATCTCCTGCACCTCCCAGCCGAAGGCGCGCCAGCGCTCGGCGATCGGTTCGAGCGCCATGACGTTCTCGGTCGTATCGCTGATCTGCAAGCCGTTGCGGTCGATGATCGCCACGAGGTTGTCGAGTTTGTAGTGGCTGCCCGCCATGGCGGCCTCGTAGATCGAGCCCTCGCCCTGCTCGCCGTCGCCCATCAGGACGAAGGTGCGCCAAGCCTTTCGATCCATCTTGGCGGCGATCGCCATGCCGACGCCGATCGGCAGGCCGTGTCCCAGCGCACCGCTGTTGACCTCGATGCCCGGCACCTCGATCGTCGGGTGGCCCGCCAGGGGGGTGTCGAAGCGGCCGTAGGTGTCGGTCAGCTCCTTCGAAATGAAGCCGCGCGCCTCCAGGACGCTGTAGAGCGCCTCGACGCAATGGCCCTTGCTCATCACGAAACGGTCGCGGTCGGCCCACTTCGGATTTTTCGGATCGACGTTCATCACGCGGAAATAGAGCGCCGTCAGCATATTCATCGACGAAAGGCCGCCGCCGATATGACCGGCCTTGGCGATTTCGACCACCTCGACCAGCCGTTTGCGGTTCTTCTCGGCCTGCAACATCAGTTCTTTTACCTGCATGTTCGTTTGAGTTTTGAATGATTTAATGTATAAAGGTAGCCAAAAAAAGCAGAACTGCAAAGCAGAGATCATCGATTCGATCAAAAATTCACTACTTTTGCGCACAAACCGCAACAAAACATTCGAGACGATGATACGACCCGATACCCTCTCCTCCCTGCGCGGCGCCCTCTTCGACATGGACGGCACGCTGGTCGACAACAGCCCCGTGCACGTGCGGGCTTTCGAACGCTTCTGCGCCCGCTACGGCGTCTCCGACTGGCGCGAAAAGCTCGACGGCGCCTTCGGCATGGGCAGCGACGACATCATGCGGATGCTGCTGCCCGAAGCGGTGATCCGCGAACGCGGGTTGCAGGCCCTCTGCGACGAAAAGGAGGCGATCTACCGCGAAATCTACGCCCCCGACATCCGCCCCGTCGCGGGGCTGCGGGCACTGCTCGACCGACTGCGGGCCGCGGGCATCCGCTGCGCCGTGGGGTCGTCGGGCTGCCGCCGCAACGTGGAGTTCGTGCTCGAAAGCTGCGGCATCGCCGACTGCTTCGACGTCTGCGTCTCGAGCGACATGGTCCGTCGCTGCAAGCCCGATCCCGAAATCTACCGCACGGCAGCGGCGGCGCTGGGGCTCGACCCTGCGGCCTGCATCGTCTTCGAGGATGCGAAGGCGGGCTTCGAGGCGGCCCGCCGCGCGGGCGTCGGACGCGTCGTCGCCGTGGCGACCACCCTTTCGGCGGAGGAGTTGCAGGCCGACCCGCGCGTCGACCGCGTGGTGGGCGATTTCACCGAAATCCGAAGCCTCGAAGAGCTGTAGACGGCCCTTGCCGACGGCGGGTCGGCAAGGGATCGATGCGCGCTGCGCGGTCGGCGACGACCCGAACAGGCAACCGATCGGCCGAAAAAAAACGAGGCGGCGGCGAAAATTCCGCGACAAAAATTTGCAAACCGCGATTTTTGTATTACCTTTGCATCCGCAATCAGCAACGGTGCGTTAGTTCAGCTGGTTAGAATACGTGCCTGTCACGCACGGGGTCAGGGGTTCGAGTCCCCTACGCACCGCAGAAAAACATCCGATCTTTCGAGGTCGGATGTTTTTTTCGTCGGTGTACACGTGTTCCGTCCCACAAAAACAAGAGCACCCGTTTTCTTTGCGGGTGCTCTTGTTCGCATGCGGCGGCTCGGATTACTTGCCGAGCATCTTCTTTACCTCGGCGGCCACCGTGGCGCCGTTGTAGCCGAACTTCTCGTCGAGGACCTTGTAGGGGGCCGAGAAGCCGAAATGTTCCAGACCGTGGATCATGCCGTTCTCGCCGACCAGTCCCAGCAGGTTGACGGGCAGACCCGACGTCAGACCGTAACGCATCACGCCCGCGGGCAGGACGCTCTCCTGGTACGAGCGCGGCTGGTCGCGGAACAGGCCCTCGCTCGGCACGTTCACCACGCGCACGGCGATGCCCTCCTCGGCCAGTTTCTCGGCGCCCTCGACCAGCGTGGCCACCTCCGAACCCGTCGCAACGAGCACGGCGGCCGGCTTGGCGGCATCCATCACCACGTAGCCGCCCTTGGCCACCTGGGCAGCCTCTTCGCGGCGCTGGTGACCCAGCGTGGGCAGCGTCTTGATGTTCTGGCGCGAGAGCACCAGCGCCACGGGTCGCTCCTCTTCGAGCGCCAGCTTCCAGGCCATCACCGTCTCCTCGCCGTCGGCGGGACGCAGCACGACCATCGAACGCTCGCCGTGGTGGTTCTTCAGGTGCTCCATCAGGCGCACCTGCGCCTCGTGCTCGATCGGCTGGTGCGTCGGACCGTCCTCACCCACGCGGAACGAGTCGTGCGTCCAGATATAGATCACGTGCAGGCGCATGAGGGCCGACAGACGCACGGCGGGCTTCATGTAGTCCGAGAAGACGAAGAAGGTGCCGCAGGCGGGAATCACGCCCCCGTGCAGCGCCATGCCGTTCATCACGCAGGCCATCGTCAACTCCGAGACGCCCGCCTGGAAGAACTTGCCCGTAAAGTCGCCCTTTTGGAACGCTTTGGTCTTCTTCAGGTAGCCGTCCGTCTTATCCGAGTTCGAGAGGTCGGCCGAAGCGACCACCAGGTTCTCCACCTTGTCGGCCAGCACGCCCAGCACCGTCGCCGAAGCGGCACGCGTCGCCACGTCGGGCTTCATCTCGATCGACTTGTAGTCGATTTCGGGCAGCTCGTTCTTCAGGAAGCGGTCGAGCTTGCAGGCCAGCGCCTTGTTCTCCGAACGCCACGTCTTCTCGGTGGCGGCCATGCGCTCGCTCCAGGCGGCGAGCTCCTGCTTGCGTGCGGCGAAAGCGGCCTCGCTCTCGGCGAAGAGCACGAAAGGCTCCTCGGGATCGGCCCCGAGGTTGCGGATCGTCGCGGCGAAATCGGCGCCTGCGGCCGACAGCGGTTGGCCGTGCGTCGAGACCTTGTTCTCGAAGCTCGAACCGTCGGCGGCCAGGGCGCCCTTGCCCATCGTCGTGTGGCCGATGATGATCGTCGGACGCTCCGTCTCGGCCTGCGCGGCCTTCAGTGCGGCGCGCAACGCCTCGATGTCGTGACCGTCGACCTCGAGCACGTTCCAGTTCCAGGCGCGGTACTTGGCCGCCACGTCCTCCGTGTCGACCTCGTCGACCTTCGTCGAGAGCTGGATGTTGTTCGAATCGTAGTACATGATGAAATTCGCCAGACCGAGGTGACCCGCGATGCGGCCCACGCCCTGCGAAATCTCCTCCTCGACGGCGCCGTCCGAAATGTAGGCGTAGGTCTTATGGGCCATCCACTCGCCGAAGCGGGCGACCATGAAGCGCTCGGCGATCGCGGCGCCGAGGGCGATGGCGTGGCCCTGACCGAGCGGACCCGACGAGTTCTCCACGCCGCGCAGCACGTCCACCTCGGGGTGTCCCGGGGTGACGCTGCCCCACTGGCGCAGGTTCTTCAGATCCTCCATCGTGTAATTGCCCGCCAGCGACAGCGTCGCATAGAGCATCGGCGACATGTGGCCCGGGTCGAGGAAGAAGCGGTCGCGGTAGGGATGATCCATCCGCGCCGGATCGTAGTTCAGAAATTCGGTGAAGAGCACCGCCATGAAATCGGCGCCGCCCATCGAGCCGCCCGGGTGGCCCGATTTGGCCTTTTCGACCATTGCGGCCGCCAGGACACGGATGTTGTCGGCGACGCGCTTCAATTCGGAATTAGTAGCCATAACTGTTTGCGTATGATGTTTTTGAATCGATCTCGGTTCGTCAGCCCACCTGGCGCAGCTGCACCACGGACGATCGCTCGAAGCGCTCGGCGGCGTAGTCGCGCGTCACGGTGAAGCGTCGCTCGTCGCTCGACGGCAGGCGGAACATCGCCTCCGTCATCACCGCCTCGGCGATCGAGCGCAGGCCGCGAGCGCCGAGCTTGAACTCGATCGCCTTGTCGACGATGTAGTCCAGCGCCTCCTCCTCGAAGCGAAGCTCCACGCCGTCCATGGCGAAGAGGCGTTCGTACTGCTTGACGATCGCGTTCTTGGGCTCCGTGAGGATCGAGCGCAGCGCCTCGCGGCCGAGGGGCTGCATGAAGGTGAGCACCGGCAGACGCCCCACCAGCTCGGGGATCAGACCGAACGAGCGCAGGTCCTGCGGCAGGATGTATTTCATGAGGTTGTTGCGGTCGACCTGCTCCGTGCGGATGCGGCCGAAGCCCAGCGCTCGGGTGTTGAGCCGCTGGGCGATCTTCTTCTCGATGCCGTCGAAGGCGCCGCCGCAGATGAAGAGGATGTTGCGCGTGTCGACCTGGATGAATTTCTGGTCGGGGTGCTTGCGCCCGCCCTGGGGCGGAACGTTCACCACGGTGCCCTCCAGGATCTTCAGCAGCGCCTGCTGCACCCCTTCGCCCGAGACGTCGCGCGTGATCGAGGGGTTGTCGCTCTTGCGGGCGATCTTGTCGATCTCGTCGATGAAGACGATGCCCCGCTCGGCGGCGGCCACGTCGTAGTCGGCCACCTGCAGCAGCCGCGTCAGAATGCCCTCGACGTCCTCGCCCACGTAGCCCGCTTCGGTGAGGACCGTCGCGTCGACGATCGTGAAGGGGACTTTGAGCAGCTTGGCGATCGTGCGGGCGATGAGCGTCTTGCCCGTGCCCGTGGGACCCACCAGCACGATGTTCGACTTGTCGATCTCCACCTCGCTGCCGTCGGCAGGCGCCAGCAGGCGTTTGTAATGGTTGTAGACGGCGACGGCCATCGCGCGCTTGGCGTCGTCCTGACCGATCACCCAGTCGTCCAAAAAGGCCTTGATCTGCACGGGTTTGAGCAGGTCCTCGCGGCGCAGCGGCGCCGACGAGGGTTTCGCCTGCGACCCCACGGCGTTCTCGCCGAGGATCTTATAGCCGTTTTCGATGCACTTGTTGCAGATATTGGCGCCGTCGAGCCCCTGAAAGAGGATTTCGACGTCGGCGCGGCGCGCTCCGCAGAAGGAGCAGCAGTCGCCGCCGTCCGTGCGCCGGTTGTTCGTATTGTTTCTCTTTTGCGTCATGTGTTTCTTCGCTACTTTTCGCGTTTCGACAGCACCTCGTCGATCAGCCCGTAGTTTTTGGCCTCGGCGGCCGACAGCCAGTAGTCGCGATCGGCATCGCGCTCGATCTTCTTCAGGGGCACGCCCGCGTGCTGCGAAATGATCTCGTAGAGTTCGTGGCGCGTCTTGAGGATCTCGCGCGCCGTGATCTCGATGTCGGAGGCCTGTCCTTGCGCACCGCCCAGCGGCTGGTGGATCATCACCCGCGAATGGGGCAGCGCCGAGCGTTTGCCCGCGGCACCCGCCGTCAGCAGCACGGCCCCCATCGAGGCGGCCATGCCCGTGCAGATCGTCGCCACGTCGCAGCCGACGAGCTGCATCGTGTCGTAGATGCCCAGCCCCGCCGAGACCGAACCGCCCGGGGAGTTGATGTAGATCTGGATGTCCTTCTCGGGATCGACCGATTCGAGAAAGAGCAGCTGCGCCTGGATGATGTTGGCCGCATCGTCGTAGATGGGCGCCCCGAGGAAGATGATGCGGTCCATCATCAGGCGCGAAAAGACGTCCATCGTCGCCACGTTCAACTGGCGCTCCTCGATGATCGTCGGCGAAACGTACGAGGCCGAAATCGACTGGAAGTCGTGCAGTTTCAGCGAGCTCAAGCCGTGCGCTCCGCGGGCGTATTTTTCAAATTCCGAAATCATGGCTTTCCTGTTTTGAAAAAAAGGACTTTGCAAACATCACGCCTGCAAAGTCCAAAGATAACGTTTTTTTGCGAATTATGCTACATCGCCTTGGCCAAATTCGCAAATTCTTCCGAAGATACGGCCTTTTCGGTCA
Organism: uncultured Alistipes sp.; assembly: GCA_910584485.1. Classification (GTDB taxonomy): domain Bacteria; phylum Bacteroidota; class Bacteroidia; order Bacteroidales; family Rikenellaceae; genus Alistipes. The sequence continues at coordinate 41,058 of CAJUAV010000012.1, read as the reverse complement.
CCTTGATCTTGCCCTTGACGGCCTCGACCACCTTCACCTCGAAGAGCTTCTCGTAGATCTTCTGCGACTGCTCCTTGTTGTCGAGGATCTGCTTGGCATAGCCCGCCAGCATATCTTCGGGAACCGACGGCATGCCGTACTGCGCGAACTGCGCGGCGGCGAGCGCCTTGGCCTCCGTCTCGGCCTCCTCGGGGGTGACGGTCAGCTTCTCGGCGGCGATGAAGTGCTTCTGGAGGTAGTTCCAGGTGAACATCTTGAGGAACTGGTCGAAATCCTTCTCGATATCCTCCATCGTGAACTTGCCCTCGTTGATCGTGTAGAGCCAGCGCTTGAGGAACGCCTCGGGCATCTTCAGCGCGGCCTTGGCGACCAGGTAGTCGCGCAGCTGCAGCGTGAAGAGGTAGTCGCTCTCGCGTGCGAGCTCCGAAGCGATCTGCCCTTCGAGCATGCGATCCAGCTCCTCGGCCGTCTTGACGTCGCCGGCGGGGAAGGCCATCTTGAAGAACTCCTCGTTGAGCTCGGGCTCGGCGAACTTGCGGATCTTGGTGATCTCCATCGAGAACTCGGGGTTGATCGTCTCCAGCTCGTTCTCCTTCACCTGCAGGATGGCGGCGCGCTGCGACGGGGTCTTGTAGAGCTCGTTGACGTTCACCTGCATCTTGTCGCCCACCTTCTTGCCGAGGAAGGGCTTGCGCTCCTCCTCGCTCATCGAGATGAGACCCACGTAGGCGTCCTGCACCTGCATGTCGCCGTTGTCGAGAGTCACCGTCAGCGCCTCGTCGGAGGTCACCTCCTCGACGTCGGCCAGACGGCCGAAGCGACGGAGGTAGTTCGAGCGGTAATCGGCGCGCATCTGCTCCTCGACGGCGATGCGGTGGTAGGTCAGCTCGTCCTTGTCGGAGAGCTCCAACTCGATCTTCGGCGCCTCGCCGATCTCGAACTTGAACTCGAACTCGGTGGCGTTGTCGAAATCGAAGGCACCCTGCTCCTCCGACGGAATCACGTCGCCGAGGTAGTCGATGCCCTCCTTCCGGAGGTATTCGAAGACGCCGTTCGAAGCCTTGCGGTAGGACTGCTCGGCCACGAGCCCCTTGCCGTACATCTTCTTGACGATGCCCATCGGCACCATGCCCGGACGGAAGCCCGGAATGTTGGCCTTGCGACGGTAGTCGCGCAGCGCCTTCTCCACGTCGGCAGCGTAGTCCGCCTCGCCGACCGTCACGCTCAAGAGCGAAACGCCGCCCTCGCGCTGTTCTCTTACAATATTCATAGAAACGTCTGTGTTATAGTTTCTTCACACGGGTTCGACCGTTCCCGCCCGAGGTGCGGTCGCATCGGGGCGGAACGATTCGGGTGGCAAAGGTACGAAAATAATCCGTTTAATCGGTCATCCGCCGGCTTATTTTTGGGAAAAACAGTCGCGGGGAGCTTCGTTTCGCATCGTTTTCGTACCTTTGGCTGCGCCGAGGGTATTTCCGGCGCGGCGAAAGGCAGGCAGGCGTGCCTCGGCCTGTTCGGCACAAATGCGGACAAGCGTGCTTTTGCCCCCGCTCTTTGGCTGCGCCGAAGGTACTCCCGCTCGGCAAAATGCAAGCAAGCTTGCTTTTACCCTCGCTTATTCGTACCTTTGGCCCATCAAACACCGAAAAATCGAACGATGAATCGACTGCATCTTCTCCTGCTGCTCGCGAGCCTGCTGCCGACGGCCTGCGGCGGCAGGGCTGCCTGGCGGACGGCGGCGAGCGAGGCTCCCGCCGAGCCGACCCGCTATACCTACCGCATCAAGGCGGTCTATCCCCACTCGACGACCGCCTACACGCAGGGGCTCTGCTACGCCGACGGCCTGCTGTGGGAGGGAACGGGCGAATACGGCCGTTCGGAGCTCCGCACGACCGACCTCGAAACGGGCCGCACGCAGACGCTCGCACGGCTACCCGAGAGCGAATTCGGCGAGGGGATCGCCCTCGTCGACACGCTCGTCTATCAGCTGACCTGGGAGTCGAACACCTGCCACGTCTACGACCGCCGCACGGGCGAAGAACTCCGCCGCTTCCGCTATGCGGGCGAGGGGTGGGGCCTCGCCTCCGACCCCGAGGGACGGAAGCTCTGGTTCACGAACGGCTCGGCGAACCTCTACGAGCTCGACCTCGTCACCTTCCGCCGCACGGCGACGCGCACGGTGACCCTCGCGGGCGAGCCCGTCCGCTTTCTCAACGAGCTGGAGTGGATCGACGGCCGCCTGTGGGCCAACGTCTACACGACGGACGAAATCGTCGTGATCGACCCCGCGACGGGCGTCGTCGAGGGGATCGTGGATCTGACGGGGCTGCTGCCCGAAGCGGAGCGCACCCCCGCCACGGACGTCCTGAACGGCATCGCCTACGACGCGGCGACGAAGCGCATCTTCGTCACGGGCAAGCGGTGGCCCCATATATACGAAATAGAACCCGTCGAACGATGACCGCACTCGAACAAGCCCTTACGGAACGAATCCTGCTGCTCGACGGCGGTTTCGGCACGATGATGCAGCAAAACGGCTTCACGGAGGCCGATTTCCGCGGTACGCGCTTCGCCGACCACCCCGTGGCCGTGCGCGGCTGCAACGACCTGCTGTCGCTGACGCAGCCCGCAGCCGTCGAAGCAATCCACGAGCAATACCTCGCGGCCGGCGCCGATATCGTCACCTGCAACTCGTTCAACGCAAACGCCGTCTCACTGGCCGACTATCGGCTGGAGCCGTACGCCCGCGAAATGGCGCGCGAGGCGGCCCGACTGGCGCGCCGCGCCGCCGACCGCTATACGCAGCGCAACCCCGCACGGCCCCGCTTCGTGGCGGGTTCGATCGGCCCGACGAACCGTTCGGCCTCCGTGGCGACCGACGTCGAGAACCCCGCGGCCCGCGCCATCACTTTCCGCGAACTGGCCACGGCCTACGGCGAGCAGGTGCGCGGCCTGATCGAAGGAGGCGCCGACATCCTGTTGATCGAGACGGTCTTCGACACGCTCAACGCCAAGGCGGCGCTGTGGGCCGTCGACGAAGCGGCCGCCGAAACGGGGCGCCGCCTCCCCGTGATGCTCTCGGGAACCCTCGCGGACCGCAGCGGCCGCACCCTCTCGGGGCAGACCGTCGAGGCGCTCTGCGCGTCGGTCCGACACGCCGACCTGCTGACGATCGGCCTGAACTGCGCGTTCGGGACGCGCGAGCTGCTCCCCTACCTCGAACGGCTGGCGCGCGTCGCCCCCTGCCGCGTCTCGGCTCACCCCAACGCGGGGCTGCCGAATCTGCGGGGCGGCTACGACGAGACGCCGCGGCAATTCGCCGAAGCGATGGCCGAATACCTGCGGCGCGGCCTGCTGAACATCGTCGGGGGGTGCTGCGGCACCACCCCCGCCCACATCTTCGAACTGCAAAAGATCGTCGGCGACTACGCCCCGCGACCGCTCCCCGCGCCGCACCGCACGACCCTGTTGAGCGGCCTCGAACCGCTCGAAATACGCCCCGAAAAGAATTTCGTGAACGTCGGCGAACGGACGAACGTCGCCGGCTCGGCGCGCTTCGCCCGCCTCATCCGCGCCCGCGACTACGAAGCGGCCCTCGCGGTGGCGCGCGAGCAGGTCGAGGCGGGGGCGCAAGTGATCGACGTCTGCATGGACGACGGACTGATCGACGGCGTCGAGGCGATGCGCACCTTCCTGTGCCTGCTCGCCGCGGAGCCCGAAATCGCCCGCGTTCCCGTGATGATCGACTCGTCGCGCTGGGAGGTCATCGAGGCGGGGCTGGAGGTGACGCAGGGACGCGCCGTCGTCAACTCGATCTCGCTCAAGGAGGGCGAAGCCTCCTTCCTCGAACGGGCGCGCCGCATCCGCCGCTACGGCGCCGCGGCCGTCGTGATGCTCTTCGACGAGCAGGGACAGGCCGACACCTATGCGCGCAAGGTCGAGGTGGCCGAGCGCGCCTACCGCCTGCTGACGGCCAACGGCTTCCCGCCCGAGGCGATCTTCTTCGATCCGAACATCCTGGCCGTCGCCACGGGCATTCCCGCCCACGACGGCTATGCCAAAGCCTTCATCGACGCCGCGCGCACGATCAAGGAGCGCTGCCCGGGCGTGAAGATCACGGGCGGCGTATCGAACCTCTCGTTCGCCTTCCGCGGCAACAACACGATCCGCGAGGCGATGCACGCCGCCTTCCTCTGCCACGCCGTGCGCGCAGGCATGGACATGGGGATCGTCAACACGCAGCTGCTGCGCCCCTACGACGAAATACCCGCCGAGCTGCTCGAACGGGTCGAGGATGCGATCCTCTGCCGCCGCGCGGATGCCGCCGAGCGTCTGGCGGCCTATGCCGCGGAGCTGCACGCGACGGAGCGCCCCGCCGAACAGGCCGCCGCCGAGCAGCGCCGCGCCCCCCTCGACGAACGCATCCGCACGGCCCTGCTGAAGGGTGCGGCGGAGGAAATCGAGGCCGACGCGCTGGCCGCCTACTGCGAACTGGGGAGCCCGATCGCGGTGATCGACCGGCTGCTGATGCCCGCCATGGCGGAGGTGGGCGAACGCTTCGGCGCGGGACGCATGTTCCTGCCGCAGGTGGTCAAGAGCGCCCGCGTCATGAAGCGCGCCGTGGCGGCCCTCACCCCCTACATCGAGCAGGAGACGGCGACGGGCCATACGGCGGGCCGCATCGTGATCGCCACCGTCAAGGGCGACGTGCACGACATCGGCAAGAACATCGTCTCGGTCGTCATGGCCTGCAACGGCTACGAAATGCACGACCTCGGCGTGATGGTCGAGGCGCAGCGCATCGCCGACGAGGCGGTCCGCATCGGGGCCGACGCCATCACGTTGAGCGGACTGATCACCCCCTCGCTCGACGAGATGATCGAGGTCTGCCGCGAACTCGAACGCCGCGGCCTGACGATTCCCGTCCTGATCGGCGGCGCCACTACCTCGGCGCTCCACACGGCCGTGCGCATCGCCCCCGTCTACGGCGGCACGGTGATCCACGCCGCCGACGCGAGCGAAAACAGCCGCATCCTGAACCGGCTACTGGGACCCGACGGCGCGGCCTATCGGGCCGAGGTGCGGGCGGCGCAGGAGGAGCTGCGGCGCGCATACGCCGCGGCGGAGCGGCGCCGCAGCCTCGTGTCGCTCGACGAAGCACGCCGCACGGGACGCCCTGCCGAGCCCCATCGGCCCGTCGTGCCGCACCACACGGGGCGCCTCGTCTTCCCCGATTTCGACATCGCCGACGCGGAGCCCTACATCAACTGGAATTTCTTCTTCGCGGCGTGGGGCCTCAAGGGGCGCTGCCCCGCCCTCTTCGACCACCCCGAGCGGGGCGAAGAGGCGCGCAAACTCTTCGACGACGCGCAGGCGCTGCTGCGCCGCATCCGCGAAGAGCGGCTGCTGACCCTGCAGGGCGTCGTGGGGATCTTCCCCGCCCGCAGCGAGGGGGACGACATCGTCGTCACCGATCCCAAGGGGCGCGAGCACCGTTTCGCGATGCTGCGCAACCAGACGCGCGGCGAAGCGCACCGTTCGGCGGCCGACCTCGTCGCCCCCGCGGGGGACTACGTCGGCTGTTTCGCCCTCACGGGCGGCCTCGGCCTGCACGAGCTCACCGAGCGGCTGCGCGGCGAGGGGGACGACTACACGGCGATGCTGGCCAAGCTCCTCGCCGACCGACTGACGGAGGCCTTCACGGAGGCGGTCCACGGCTTCGTGCGCCGCAGCATGTGGGGTTATGAAACGGGCGAACCGCTCGCACCCGAAGCGGTGCTGCACGAACGCTACCGCGGCCGACGCATGGCCTTCGGCTACCCCGCCACGCCCGATCACTCGCTCAAGCGCGAGGCGTTCGAGCTGCTCGGCGCGGAGGTCACCACCCGCATGCGGCTGACCGAAAACCACATGATCGACCCCGGGGAATCGCTCTGCGGCCTCCTCTTCGCCGACGGGGAGTACTTCTCGGTGGGGACGATCGACGAAGAACAGGCCGCCGACTACGCCCGCCGACGGGGGCTGACGGAAGAGGCGGTCCGCAAACTGTTGCCCAACAACCTATGAACGTCGTCGAACTGATCCGCGAAGCGCAGACGAGCGGCCGCACCCGCTTCGCCTTCGAGCTGCTGCCGCCCCTCAAGGGAGACGGCACGGAGGGGATCGCCGCGACGATCGAGCGGCTGCTGCCCTTCGACCCCGCCTACATCAACGTCACCTGCCACCGCGAGGGAATCAAGCGGACGCAGCGCGCCGACGGCACGATCGAACGTCACGTCGTGCGGCGCCGCCCCGGGACGGTGGGCATTTCGGCGGCCATCCACCGCCGCTACGGCGTCGAGGTGGTGCCCCACCTCATCTGCGGCGGGCAGTCGCGCTACGACATCGAGGACGCGTTGATCGACCTCGACTTTCTGGGGCTGCACAACATCCTGGCCCTGCGCGGCGACAAGTCGGAGGAGGAGGCGCGCTTCGTCCCCCATCCCGAAGGGCACGCCCACGCAGCCGGCCTCGTGCGGCAGATCGCGGCGATGAACCGCGGCGAGTTCGTCGACGGCGAGGTGGAGATCTGCCACCACTCGGCCTTCACGATCGGCGTGGCGGGATACCCCGAGACGCACGGCGAGGCCGCCTCGGCCGAAGAGGATCTGCGGCACCTGCGCGAGAAGATCGATGCGGGGGCGCAATACATCGTCACGCAGCTCTTCTACGACAACCGCCGCTTCTTCGAGTTCGTCGACCGCTGCCGCGCCGCGGGGATCGACGTGCCGATCATCCCCGGGATCAAGCCGCTCGCCACGGTGCGCCACCTGACGCTGCTGCCCGAAACCTTCGGTTGCAGCATCCCCGAGGAGCTCGCGCGCGAGGTGCTGCGCCACCGCGACGATAAGACCGCCGTGCGCGAAATCGGGACCGAGTGGGCCATCGCCCAGAGCCGCGAACTGAAGGCGGCGGGGGTGCCCGTGCTGCACTATTACCCGATGGGAAAGGCCGAAAACATCCTCCGCATCGCACGGACGATTTTTTAGGAGAGGCTTTTGCGGGAGCTGTTTTGCCTGCCCGCGAGGAGCCTTCGGGCCCGCAGAGGGGCGGAGGCGGCATCGAACCTTGGGCGAAATACGGGCCCCTGCGGACTGGCGACAGAAAGGAGCTTCGGCCCGCAGCCAGGCGGAGGAGCCTGCTGCGAGCCGACGCGAGACGCAGCCCTCCGCCAAGGGGCGGCTGCGGGCTACCGACGTCTTTGACGTCGAGTTCGACACATGCAACGTACGAATTCGAACTCGGGTCGAAGCCTGCGGAGAGCACGCATGTTTGCCAAAACTGCGGGCCTCCGCACGCGGAGGCTTCGGCCCGCCGCGCTGCGCGCGATTCGTGTTCGGGTCGCAGCTTGCGAAACGCACGCAACGAGCGGCTGCGAATTACGGACCTTCGCCGCAGAAAGCTTCGGCCCGCCGCACTTGCGTGCGATGCGTGTTCGGGCAGCAGCTTGCAAAGCGCTCGCAATGAGCGGCTGCGAATTACGGACCTTCGCCGCAGAAAGCTGCGGCCCGCCGATCCCGCGGGATCGAACCCTGCGGCGTGCGACGAAACCCGAAAGCCCGCCAAGAGACCTCGGGCACAGGACTCCGTTCCCAACAGGGCGGCCCGCCACCGAAAAAGAATGAACACATTGAACCGAAATAACGTGGACCCGATCCGATTCCGTCGTCACCTGCACCGTCATCCCGAACTGTCGTTCGAGGAGCACCGCACGGCCGCCTTCATCACCGAACAGCTGACCGCGGCGGGCATCGTCTGCCGTCCGATCGCCTCGACGGGGGTGCTGGCCACCCTCGTCGGTCGTCGGAGCACCCCCGAAACGGCCCGCCGCGCCCTCGTGCTGCGCGCCGACATCGACGCGCTGCCGATCCGCGAACGCACGGGGCTTCCCTACGCCTCGGAACACGACGGCGTCATGCACGCCTGCGGCCACGACCTGCACGCCGCCATCCTCTACGGCGTGCTGTGCCGTCTGGCAGCCGACCCCGATTTCGAGGGGACGGTGCTGGGGCTCTTCCAGCCGGGCGAGGAGTGCAACCCGGGCGGAGCGTCGCTCGTGCTGGCCGAAGATCCTTTCGCCGCGTACGACGTGCGGGCCGTCGTCGGCGAGCACTGCGAATGGCAGCTGCCTGTCGGCACCTTCGGTTTCCGCGCAGGCAAGTTCATGGCCGCCTGCGACGAGCTGCACCTGACCGTCACGGGACGCGGCGGCCACGGCGCCCGCCGCGAGCTGCTGCAGGATCCCGTAGCCGCCGCCGCCCGCCTCGTCACGCGGCTGCTGGACCTCAATGCCCCCGAGCGCATCCTCTCGATCGGCCGCATCGTCGCCGACGGCGCCACGAACGTCGTACCCGACACGGTGACCCTGGCAGGAACGTTGCGCACCTTCGACGAAGAGGTTCGGCGCGAAAGCCATGCCCTCATCGCCGCCTGCGCCGCCCGGACGGACGAAGCCTGCGGCACGCACACGCAGGCAGGCATCAGCCGCGGCTACCCCTGCGTGGTCAACGATGCGGCCCTCGTCGAACAGGCCGTCGCGCTGGCCCGCCGCAGAGGCGACGCCGTCGAGATGCTGCCGATGCGTCCCATGGCCGAAGATTTCGGCTTCTACACGCAGCGATACCCCTCGCTGTTTTACCGACTGGGGGTCGGACCCGATGCGGGCCGTTCGCACACGGCGGAGTACGCTCCGTCCGAAGCGGCGATCGGCGTCGGCATCGATTTCCTTTCGGCCCTCGCTTACGAAATACTCAACCGATGAAAAAACAATCGAACAAACCCCACAAACAAAACCGGGCATCGCTGGTGCTGAACTACATGCTCGACATGCCCGAACATAAATTCTCGCTCAAGGCCCTCGCCGCCGCTTCGGGCGGCAACGACCGTCAGGGTCGCCGCGAAACGCTCGAAATCCTGCACAACCTCCGCGAAGAGGGGGTCGTGGAGTTCGTGGCGCGCGACAAATACCGCCTCGCCGAGCAGCAGCGCCCCGCCATCGAAGGCGTCTGCGACATGCTCGCCTCGGGAGCCCTCTACGTCAAGGTCGAGGGCGAGGAGCACGACATCTTCGTCCACCAGCGCAACACCGCCAACGCCCTGCACGGCGACCGCGTGGCGGTCGAAATCCTGACCCGCGACCCGCGCAGCGGCGCCTGCGAAGGCCGCATCCTGCGCATCCTCGAACGCAGCGGCAAACCCTACACGGGGGTCGTCGACGCGGGCGAACACCAGATTTTCGTGCGGCCCGACTCGCGCCGCATGCCCTACGACATCTACCTGTCCAAAAAACGCTACCCCGATCTGCGGTCGGGCGAAAAGGTGGTCGTGCGCATCGCCGACTGGCCCGAGGGGGCGAAGAACCCCGTGGGCGAGCTGACCGACCGCCTCGGCATGGCGGGCGACAACGACGCCGAAATGCACGCCATCCTGGCCGAATACGACCTGCCCTACCGCTTCGAACCCGCCGTCGAGGAGGCGGCGCGCGCCATGGCGGGCGGCATCACGGAGGCCGACCTGGCCGAACGCCGCGATTTCCGCGCGGTGACCACCTTCACGGTCGACCCCGCCGATGCCAAGGACTTCGACGACGCCCTTTCGGTGCGCCGCATACGCGACGGCGTCTGGGAGATCGGCGTGCACATCGCCGACGTCACCCACTACGTCCGCCCCCGTTCGGCGATCGACGACGAAGCCGTCGCGCGCGGCACGTCGGTCTACCTCGTCGACCGCACCGTACCGATGCTCCCCGAGCGGCTCTCGAACGAACTCTGCTCGCTGCGCCCCCACGAGGAGAGCCTCTGCTTCTCGGCCGTCTTCACGCTCAACGAACAGCTCGACCTGCTCGACGAATGGTTCGGCCGCACGGTGATCTACTCCGACCGCCGCTTCACCTACGAGGAGGCGCAGCAGGTGATCGAAACGGGTCGGGGCGACTACGCCGAAGAGGTGCTGACGCTCCATGGGCTGGCCGAAGCCCTGCGCGCGGAGCGTTTCCGCAAGGGGGCCGTGGCCTTCGACCGCGAAGAGATGAAATTCCGCCTCGACGAGCACGGCAAACCGCTCGGCGTCTATTTCAAGGTGCAGCGCGAGGCGAACCGCATGATCGAGGAGTTCATGCTGCTGGCCAACCGCCGCGTAGCCGAGTTCTGCGCCCACCGCATCGGCGACCACGGCCGCAAGATCCCCCGCACGATGGTCTTCCGCATCCACGACAAGCCCAGCGACGAGAAGCTGGACCGCTTCCGCCAGTTCGCCCTGCGCTTCGGCCACATCTTCCGCGCCACGAAGGGACGCGCCATCGCCAAGGAGCTCAACAAGCTGCTCAAGAGCGTACACGGCAAGGCCGAAGAGAACGCCCTCTCGACGATGGCCGTCCGCTCGATGGCCAAGGCCTGCTACTCGACCGAGAACATCGGCCACTACGGCCTCGCCTTCCCCTACTACACGCATTTCACCTCGCCCATCCGCCGCTACCCCGACATGATGGTCCACCGGCTGCTGGCCCGCTACCTCGCAGGAGGCAAATCGGCCGACCGCCGCACCCTCGACGAACTATGCGACCACGCCTCGGAACGCGAGGTGATCGCCGCCGAAGCCGAACGCGCCTCGATCAAATACAAGATGGTCGAATTCATGAAGGAGCGCATCGGCCAGGAGTACGAAGGCCACATCTCGGGTCTCAGCGAATGGGGCCTCTACGTCGAGCTGGACGAGAACCACATCGAAGGCATGTGCTTCCTGCGCGACATCGAGGACGACTACTACCAGTTCGACCGCGAACGCTACGAAATCCACGGCCACCGCTCGGGACGACGGCTGACGCTCGGCGATCCCGTCCGCATCCGCGTACGCCGCGCCGACCTGCAGAAGCGGCAGCTCGATTTCGAGGTGGTCTCCTTCGGCAAACTCAAGCGCTGATCCGCCATGCTCCGTCTGACGCTGCTCATCCCGACCCACAACCGCTCCCGCGAGCTGCTGCGCGCCCTCGAATCGGTGGCGCGTCAGGAGCTCGACCCCGCGCTGTGGGAGTGCGTCGTCGTCGACAACGCCTCGACGGACGACACGGCCGAGACCTTCGACCGCTTCGCCGCCGCCCACCCCGCGCTGCACCTGCGCCGCGTCTACGAACCCGCGGCCGGGGTCTCGCACGCCCGCAACCGCGGATTGCGGGAGGCGACGACCGAACTGATCGCCTCGATCGACGACGACGAGCGGATCAATCCCGGGTTCCTCGCCGCCTACCTCCGCTTCTTCGACGAGCACCCCGCGGCCGAGGTGGCGGGCGGCCGCATCATCGCCGAATACCCCTGCGGGCGGCCGCGCTGGATGTCGCGCTGGACCGAGCAGCCGATCGCCAACCCGATCGACCTCGGCGAGCGCATCCGCCGCTTTCCCGTCGGGCGGCTCCCGGGGGGCGGCAACATGGCCTTTCGACGCACGACGGCCCTCCGCTACGGCTTCGCCACGGAGCTCGGCCGCGTAGGCAACCGCCCGATCGGCGGCGAAGAGAACGATTTTTTCGACCGGCTGCGCGCCGACAAGGTGGCGCTGTGGTACGTTCCCGAGGCGGTCATGTGGCACATCATCCCCCCCGAAAAGGTGACCGACGAAGCCTTCCGCCGCCTCGCCCGCCACATCGGCATCAGCCAGCGGCTGCGCGCCGAGCTGCGGGGCGGGGTGCTGCGCGCCCGTCTGCGCGAGGTGCTGAAATGGGTGGCGACGGTGCCGATCGGCTGCATGTTGCGCTCCGCGCAACGGGGTCCGCTGTGGATCATGCGCCGCGAAATCGCCCGCGGCCTCTTCTCGAAAAGCGGAAAAAACGAAGCCCCGACCCAGAAATAGGTATAAATGCGTATCGCCGCCGCGCGAAAAAGGCGTACTTTTGGTTGTCTGTAACCCCCGCAACGGGGTTACGAACCCAAACAGAAGAGACTCAATAATTTACACACAAAAGTACAACTATGGTAGATATTTTCGAACGCCTCGAAAAGAACGCAGGCGGCCCGATCGGCCAGTACATGGGCTATGCCCACGGCTACTACGCATTCCCGAAACTGGAGGGCGAAATCGGCCCCCGCATGCGCTTCCGCGGCAAGGAGATGCTCAACTGGAGCCTGAACAACTACCTCGGCCTGGCCAACCTGCCCGAGGTGCGCAAGGCCGACGCCGAAGGCGCCGCCCGCTTCGGCATGGCAGCCCCGATGGGCGCCCGCATGATGAGCGGCCAGACGGTCTATCACGAGCAGCTCGAACGCGAGCTGGCCGAATTCGTCGGCAAGGAGGATGCCTTCCTGCTCAACTTCGGCTACCAGGGCATGATCTCGATCATCGACTGCCTGCTGACGCCGCGCGACGTGGTCGTCTACGACGCCGAAGCACACGCCTGCATCATCGACGGTCTGCGTCTGCACAAGGGCCGCCGCTTCGTCTTCGGCCACAACGACATGGATTCGCTCCGCCTCCAGCTGCAACACGCCACCGACCTGGCCGAGGAGCAGAACGGCGGTGTGCTGGTCATCACCGAAGGTGTGTTCGGCATGAAGGGCGACCTGGGCAAGCTCGACGAGATCGTCGCCCTGAAGAAGGATTTCAACTTCCGCCTGCTCGTCGATGACGCCCACGGCTTCGGTACGATGGGCCCCGGCGGCCGCGGTACGGCAGCCCATTTCGGTGTCGTTGACGGCGTGGACGTCCTTTTCAACACCTTCGCCAAGTCGATGGCCGGCATCGGTGCCTTCGTCAGCGGTCCCCGCTGGCTCGTCAACCTGTTGCGCTACAACATGCGTTCGCAGCTCTACGCCAAGTCGCTGCCCATGCCGATGGTGATCGGTGCCCTGAAGCGCATCGAGCTCATCCGCGAGCACCCCGAATACCAGGAGAAGCTCTGGACGATCGTCCGCGCACTGCAATCGAAACTCGTCGAGAACGGCTTCGACATCGGCGTGACGAACTCGCCCGTGACCCCCGTTTTCCTCAAGGGCGGCATTCCCGAGGCGACGAACCTCGTGGTCGACCTGCGCGAAAACCACGGCATTTTCTGCTCGATGGTGATCTACCCCGTCATTCCGCGCGGCGAAATCATCCTGCGCATCATCCCGACGGCGGCCCACACGCTCGAGGACGTCGACTACACGATCGAGGCCTTCAAGGCGGTACGCGAGAAGCTCGAAAACGGCACCTACGCCGCCATGCCGATCCCGATGCGCGCCGACGAAGGTTTCAAGGTACGCTAACCGGATTTTTTCGGTCCGAAAGCAGAACGGCTCCGCCCTTTTCAGGGTGGGGCCGTTTGTTTTCGACGAGGTAGGGTGTGGCGTCGTGCCTTGCGGCAGGCTGTGGCCGTTTCGGCCCCTGCGAGGGGTCGAGGGAACGTAAGCGGGATTTGACAGGCATGCGGCGGTTGTGCGGTTCGGCAGCGGATATGTGATGCGGCATCGGTCCCGAAGATGTCGGCGGGCCGCAGGATACACCCGACAGAAGCGCGGCAAGCTATGCAGTTCGGCAAGAGGATATGTAGGATGCCGCATCGACCTCGAAGAGGTCGGCGGGCCGCAGGATACACCCGACAGAAGCGCAGCTGTCTGTTCGGCCTCGAAGAGGCCGGCGGGCCGAAGCCTCCCCGCGCGGAGGCCCGCATGCTGCGTGCGCTCCGCAGGCTTCGCCCCGAACCGTGTAGACAGCCGGTACACTCGATTCATTGCGCTGCAAAGACACGACGCAGGCTGCTGCCCGAACCGTGTAGACAGCCGATGCGCTCGAATCATTGCGCTGCAAAGACACGACGCAGGCTGCTGCCCGAACCGTGTAGACAGTCGGTACACTCGATTCATTGCGCTGCAAAAACACGACGCAGGCTGCTGCCCAACCCCCTCTCTCGCCCGCCGGCTCCGACGAAAAACGGCCGTTCCCGATAGGCGGGAACGGCCGAGAAATCGAAGAGCGACGGATCAATTGATGTTCCGCCGATCGGGTTCGTGGTCGGGCGAAGCGGCATCCATGTCGACCTGGAGCTTCACCATTTCGATGGCGGCCGCAGCAGCCTCGTCGCCCTTGTTGCCAAGGCGTCCGCCGCAGCGGTCGAGCGCCTGCTGGCGATCCTCCACCGTGAGCACGCCGAAGGCGATCGGCATGTTCCACTGGATCTGCAACTGCATGATGCCCTGCGTCACGCCCTGACAGATGAAATCGAAATGACGCGTATCGCCCTGAATGACGCACCCGAGTGCAATCACCGCATCGACGTCGGTATATTCGGCGAAGAACTGGGCGCCGAGCGTCAGCTCGAAAGTCCCCGGCACATACTTGATCTGGATGTTCAAATCGGGGCACCCCGCGGCACGCAGCGTGCGCACGGCCCCTTCGAGCAGCGCTTCGGTGATATCGCGGTTCCACTCCGCGACGACGATGCCGAACGTCATGTCGGCCGCCGAGGGCAGCGGTGCGTCGAAATGCGAAAGATTATGGTGTCTTGTCGCCATGCCTTATCGGATACCGCCCAACAGTTTCTCGGCATCGCGGGCATCCATCGAAGCGGGATACTCGTCCATGATGCGCTGATAATACGCGGCCGCGCGCTCGTTCTCGCCCGCAGCCTGTGCGGCCAGACCCGCCTTGCGCAGGTACATCGGAGCCGTCAGGTTGTTGTCTGCTGCCTTCACCGCCTGCTCGTAGAACGACAGGGCGCTCTTATAGTCGTCGCGCTCGACGGCCACGTCGCCCTGCAGCCCGTAGTTCTGGGCATTGACGATCGCCCCGGGCAGCCCCTTCACGGGCTTGAAAGCGGCCAACAGCGCGGCAGCCTGCTCCAGATCGCCCTGCTTCAGGTAGCAGATGCCGGCATAGTGCTTCGCCAGATTGCCCGAGGGGGTCGAGCCGTACTGCTCGATGACGTCGAGGAAGCCCGCACCGTTGTCGTCGCCGTTCAGCGCCAGCGCATAGTCGGGCGTCTGGGCGTCGAAACGCGCCTGTGCCTCGGCGATCAGCTCGGCTGCCTTCTGCGCACGCGGCTGGCTCACCAGCGCACGATAGCCGTAGATCACAGCCGCCAATGCCAGCAGGCCGAGGAAGATGTAGGACATTTTGCGGCCGTTCTCCTCGAAGAATCGTTCCGTTTTGTTCATTGCTTCACCGAGCGCTTCGGGCTCTGCGATGTTCTGTTTTGCCATAAGTTATTCGTGTTTTGGTTTTTCAATTCGTTTCCAATAGTTGACAAAGATACGAAACTATCCCCAATATACAATGAAATGCACGGATTTTTTCTTAACTTTACCCCATGTATCTGCGAAAACTGACTCTGCTCAATTTCAAGAATATCGCCCGCGGCGAACTCGCGTTCGGCCCCGGAATCAACTGTCTGGTGGGCGACAACGGCGCCGGCAAGACCAACCTCGTCGATGCGGTGCACTACCTTTCGATGTGCAAATCGGCCTTCGGCATGACCGACGGCCAGAGCATCCGCCACGGCGAAGAGTTCTTCCTGCTCGAAGGGCACTACACGACCGATCGCGCAAAGAGCGAACGCGTCGTCTGCTCCTTCTCGCGCCGCAGCGGCAAGCTGCTCAAACGCAACGACAAGGAGTACGAGCGGTTGGCGGACCACGTGGGGCTCATCCCCTCGGTGGTCGTCTCGCCCGCCGACAGCGTCCTGATCAGCGATGCGGCCGAGGAGCGCCGCCGCTTTCTCAACGCCTTTCTTTCGACGCTCGACCGGTCGTACCTCGCCTCTCTCATGCGGTACAACGCCGTGCTGGGCGAGCGCAACCGCCTGCTCAAGATGCAGCCCGACGAAACGGTCCTCTCGATCTACGATCGGCAGCTCGTCGAACACGGCGAGGCGATCCACGCCCGCCGCCGCGAACTGGTCGCACGACTCCAGCCGATCGTGGCCGAATACTACCGTTGCCTCTCGGAGGACCGCGAGCAGGTCGAACTGCGCTACAAATCGGAACTCGAAGAGCAGTCGTTCGAAACGTTGCTGCGGAATGCGCGCCAAAAGGATTTCGCCAACGAATTTACCACCTCGGGCATCCACCGCGACGACCTCGTGCTGCGCATCGGCGGCTATCCGTTACGCAAATACGGCTCGCAGGGACAGCAGAAATCTTTCCTCATCGCGCTGAAACTGGCGCAGTACGCCGTGCTGGCGGAGGAGCGGAACGAACGGCCGCTGCTGCTGCTGGACGATCTGTTCGACAAGCTCGACGCGTCCCGCGTCGAGCAGCTGCTGCGGCTGGTGGCGGGCGAACGCTTCGGGCAAATCCTCATCACCGACTGCAACCCGACCCGCCTGCGGGCGATCCTCGATCGGGCGGGCCACCCCTACCGCCTCTACCACGTCGCCGACGGGGCGGCGCTCGATCCGCAGGCCGACGATGCGGCGAACGAACGATCGGTCGACGAGGCGGAAAACGAGGCGGCGGGTGCAGACGTCCAGACGCATTCGATCGACACGATCGACGTCGGCACGACCAATAACGACACGGCCGATATCGATGCCGCCGAGCGGAAAGCGACCGAACACCATGCCGCGGCCGAAAACACAGGTCGGACCGACACAACCGATCCCCGCAAAGCATGAGACGCACCAAAACACAGTTGATGGGCGACCTGCTGGACGAATTTTTCAAACGTCCCTACGTCGCCGCCAAGGTCGCCGAAGGAAAGCTGCCCGAAACCTGGCGGGCGATCGTGGGCGACCGCACAGCCGACGAGACGACCGAGCTGCGGCTCGTCAACCATATCCTGCATGTCCGCATCCGATCGAGCGTACTGCGGCAAGAGCTTTTCTACCAGCGGGCAGCCTTGCAGGAGGAGCTGAACCGCCGTTCGGGCGTACGGCTCGTCAACGCCGTCATCATCCGATAATCTCTCCCGAGAACTGACTACGAAGGGATTCAGGCTGCCGAGCGCGGGCGTTTCGTCCACGTGCGGTGCCGTGTACGCCTGCGGTTCGGGGTGTGATTTTCAGTACACACACATGCGATAGATAAGACGGTGGAGAACGGCCGGCGCTTCGAGTACAGCCCCCAGCCGAGCGGAGAGGCTTGCGACGAGCAGGCGCGAGAAGCAGCCTTCCGCCAGGGGGCGGCTGCGGGCTGCCGCACTAAAGTGCTACAGGACCATGTACGCCGCCGGCGACCATGTACGGCCCGCGCTTCACCTGCGATTTGAACGCAGGTCGAAACTTGCAGAGCGCCCGTGTCGACCGATGCGGACCTCCCGCTGGCAGCCGGCCTCACATGAGATTTGAACGCGGGTCGAAGCCTGCGGAGCGCACGCATGTTTGCCAAAACTGCGGGCCTCCGCGCGCGGATGCTTCGGCTCGCCGATCCCTTGTGGGATCGAAATGTCGCAACCGGCCCGCCGCACTTGCGTGCGATGCGTGTTCGGACGGCAGCTTGCGAAGACACGCAACGAGCGGCTATCAACCGCCGCACACTACGCAAGCAAATCGGCATATCATATTCCACCGAGAAGCACGCCCCACCCGACCGACGCCCCGACCGTGCCTGAAACATCAAACGGCCCTCCTCCTCCACAAATAAAAAAAAGATCGTTCCTCGGAAACCGAGGAACGATCTTTTTTTGCGGTGCGTTATCGCTTACTTGATAACCACGGCGCGGTTGGCCTTCTGTACGGGATAGGGGTTATCCTCGCCGCCGAAGCCCTTGTAGGTCAGCTGGTCGGGATTTACGCCCTTCGATACGAGGTAGTTGTAGGCCTTCTTGGCGCGGTTCTCCGACAGGCGCTGGTTGCCGGCCTTCGTACCGGTCTGGTAGTCGGCGTGACCCTCGAGGTGGTATACGCGATCCTTCGGACCGTTCTTGATCATGTCGGCCATCAGGTCGAGGCGCGTACGCTCGCGAGCCGTCAGGTTCGACGAACCCAGGTCGTAGAGGAGCAGCTGCTTCACGGCACCGTTCTGTGCCTCGGCAGCGGCACGCTTGGCATCGGCAGCCTCCTTGGCAGCCAGAGCGGCGTCGTTCTGTGCGGATGCCAGAGCGGCCTCCGTATCCTTCAGCTGCTTCGAGAGCTTCGCGTTAGCTGCGTTGGCGGCAGCCGTAGCGGCGGCACCGGCGGCAACAGCGTCCTGGAAAGCCTTGATGTCGTCGGCCGTGTAGCCCGGAACACCGCGCTGCCAGTCGCGCTTGTTGAAGCGGTAGGTAGCACCGATCGTGAGGCTGTAGATCTGGTCGATCTTACCGCCTACCTGCGATACGGGATACGGCATATCCTTCGTGGGGCTCAAGAAGAACTTACCCTCGATGTTGATATCGAGCGACTTGCAAACGCGGAAGCTACCGAGCAGACCGGCGTCGAATACGAAGCCCTCGCCGACGTTGTCACCGCGGACACCCGTAAAGTTGGCACCGAAACCGGCGAACAGCTTGGCGTAGAAGACGCGGTCCTCACGATAGCCGCCGATCCAGTTCGAAAGGTTGGCGATACCGTCGACGTGCGGCAGGATGTAGCTGCTGTCGTACTTGTTGCCTTTGCCGTCCGACATGTAGAGGCGGCCGCCGATCAACTGGGCACGCATACCGATCACGGGCGAGAACCACTTCGTGGCCGTACCCTCGAGCGCCCAACCGATGTTGTCGCTGCGATTGGCCTGACCCGAGAAGCCCAGGCCGTCCCAGGCCACGTAGTTCATACCGCCGCCTACCGACAGCTCCCAGTTGTCCCAGAAACCGTTCGTCACGAAGCCCTTCCAGCTCGGCTTCTTGGCGACCTCCTGTGCACCGGCCGTCCAGGCGAACAGACCGAGCGCGCAAATAAGAAGAATCTTTTTCATACGCTAATTGAATTTGACTGTAATTGTTTTCTGTTTTATTCAAAAGTCATTGACCCAACCTTCGAATTTCATACACATTCTCACCCGCAAAGATAAATCTTTTTTTTTAATTTGCCACATGTTCGTTCAAAAAAATGCCCTCCGAACCGCATTCGAAACCCTCGCGGAGTTTCGCGATAACGATATTCGCGCCGACGCGACGGAGCACCGCACCGACTTTCCTGCATATTTGTTACCAAAACGACCTTTTCGGGCGAAAAAGCGATCGCCGCGGCAAAAAAAAGACGGGGCGGGCCCGCGAGGAGCTCCGCCGTCCGTCGGGATCGTTCGGTACGTCAGCCGCACTTCGAATAGCCGCACGACATGCAGGTCAGGCAGCCGTTCTGATAGGCCATGTTCTCCTGGCCGCAGCTCGGGCACTTGCCCTTCGACTTGGTGCCGTCGACGATGTACTGCTTCAGGGCGCGGCATACGCCCGTCTTCCAGGTGTTGATCGACTCGCTGTCGAGCTGCAGCGACTCGATGAGCGAAACCGCCTTTTCGATCGGCATGCCGTAGCGCAGCACGCCCGAAATGAGCTTGGCGTAGTTCCAGAACTCCTCGTCGAAGAGGCGCGAAATGCCGCCGATCGTGTTCGTATAGCCGTAGCGGTCCTTATATTGGAAATCGTAACGCTTCGAGCCGTCCTCCTCGCGCACCTTAATGATATAGCCCTTGGTGATCTTGCGCGGAATGTACATCGCATCCTCCTCGATCTTACCCGTGAAGACCTCGTAGGGACGCCCCTCGTGCAGGCCGACGAAGGCGATCCAGTCCTCCTGACCGTTCTTGAAGCGGACGATGTCGGCCTGAATCGAGCGCGGGCGCTGCGGCACGATGCCCGGGTAGGTCTCGCAGGCGCTCTTCTTCTTCGACGACTTCTTGTCGAGCAGCACGCCGTCGCGGCAGCCGTCGCGATAGACCGTCACCCCCTTGCAGCCGCTCTCCCACGCCGTGCGGTAGACATCCGCCACGAGCGACTCCGAAACGTCGTTCGGCAGGTTGACCGTCACCGAAATCGAGTGATCGACCCATTTCTGGATCGCACCCTGCATCTTCACCTTCGCCACCCAGTCGATGTCGTTGGCCGTGGCGCCGTGGTAGGGCGATGCCGCCACCCACCGTTCGAGCTCCTCGTCGGAGATCGTCTCCAGCTTCGAGGTGTCGTATCCGTTCGCCTCCAGCCACTTGACGAAATTGTGGTGGTAGACGTTGTACTCCTGGAACTTTTCGCCCGTCTCGTCCGTGTAGTCGACGTGCGTGTCCTTGTCCGACGGATTGACCTTGCGGCGGCGCTTATAGACCGTGCGGAAGACGGGCTCGATGCCCGAGGTGGTCTGCGACATGAGCGACGTGGTCCCCGTGGGGGCGATCGTCAGCATGGCGATGTTGCGGCGGCCCACCTTCACCATCTCCTCGTAGAGGGCGGGATCGGCCTCGCGGATGCGGGCGATCATCGGGTTCTGCGCCTCCTTGGCGGCGTCGTAGACCTCGAACGGACCGCGCTCGGCAGCCATCCGCACCGAGGCGCGGTAGGCCTCCACAGCCAGCGTGCGCTGCACTTGCACGGCGAAATCGATCGCCTCGTCAGAGCCGTAGCGCAGCCCGAGCGCCGCCAGCATGTCGCCCTCGGCCGTGATGCCGAGTCCCGTGCGGCGTCCCTTGAGGGCCATCGTGCGGATCTTCTGCCACAGCTCGAGCTCGACGCGGCGCACATCCTCGTCCTCGGGATCGGCGGCGATCTTCTCGATGATGAGCTCCACCTTCTCCAGTTCGAGGTCGATGATGTCGTCCATCATGTGCATCGCCTTGTGGACGTGCTCCTTGAAACGGTCGAAATTGAACGCCGCCTCGGGCGTGAAGGGACGATCGACGTAGCTCAACAGATTCAGCGCCAGCAGGCGGCACGAATCGTAGGGGCAGAGCGGAATTTCACCGCAGGGATTCGTCGAAACCGTACGGAAACCCTCGTCGGCATAGCAGTCGGGGACGCTCTCGCGCAGGATCGTATCCCAGAAGAGCACCCCGGGCTCGGCCGATTTCCAGGCGTTGTGGATGATCTTCTTCCACAGGCTGCGGGCATCGATCGACTGTTCGTATTTCGGCTGCTCGGCATCGATCGGGAACTGCTGGCGGTATTTGCGGCCTGCGGCGACGGCCTCCATGAAGGCGTCGTCGATCTTGATCGAGACGTTGGCGCCCGTCACCTTGCCCGTGTCGACCTTGGCGTCGATGAAGCGTTCGGCATCGGGGTGCTTGATCGAGAGCGAGAGCATCAGCGCTCCGCGGCGGCCGTCCTGCGCCACCTCGCGCGTCGAGTTCGAGTAGCGCTCCATGAAGGGGACGATACCCGTCGAGGTGAGGGCCGAGTTGAGCACGGGGCTCCCCGTCGGGCGGATGTGCGACAGGTCATGGCCCACGCCGCCACGGCGCTTCATGAGCTGCACCTGCTCCTCGTCCATGCGGAAGATGCCGCCGTAGGAGTCGGCGGGATGGCGGTGGCCGATGACGAAGCAGTTCGAAAGCGACGCCACCTGGAAATTGTTGCCGATGCCCGTCATGGGACCGCCCTGCGGAATGACGTAACGGAAATGATCGAGCAATTCGAAGAGCTCCTCGCGCGAAAGGGGCGAGGGGTATTTGCGCTCGATGCGGGCGATCTCGTCGGCGATGCGCTCGTGCATCTCGCGCGGCGAGCGCTCGTAGATATTGCCGAACGAATCCTTGAGGGCGTATTTGCTCACCCAGACCGTCGCGGCCAGGTCGTCGCCGTCGAAATAGCGCTTCGACTCGGCGACAGCCTCGTTGTAGTCAACCTTTTTCGGTTCAGTAGATTTCATGATTTCCGTTTTATTCCTTCTTTCTCGTGTACAAAATTCTCTTTTTTCCGCGAAAAAACCGCCTCGCGGTCGGGCAAGTTATGCACAAATTGCCAACACCCGCCGATCGATCGCCGCCGACCGCGGGACATTTCCCGTACCGAACGGGCCTCCGACCGCGCCGCACCGCGAAAACAGGCTCGACGGCGACGCATCGGAGCCTTTTCGCACGCCGCAGACCGAACCGAAGCGCTTCGACGCGGCGGCACGGCTGCGGCAGGTATTTGCGGCGGCAGACGGGACGGCAACAGGCGGATGCAGCGGCTGGTCCTGCGGCGAGTGCTCCCACCGGCCTTGCAACGGACGGTCCGGCATCGCAGCGAACGACCCGGCATCGCAGCACGACCCTGCATCGCAACGGACAGACCGACAGGCTCGGCCCGACGGATCGCGGCTGCGGACTTCGCAGCAGAGGCGACGGGCGTTGCAGCAAAAGACGCCAGGCACTGCGACAAAGGCGACGGGCTTTTTGGCGGCAGAGGCTGCGAGCATTGCAGCAGGGGCGGCAGGCTTGTTGGCGGCCGGGGCCGACGGATGCGGCAACGGGCAGCAAGCCA
Organism: uncultured Alistipes sp.; assembly: GCA_910584485.1. Taxonomy (GTDB): domain Bacteria; phylum Bacteroidota; class Bacteroidia; order Bacteroidales; family Rikenellaceae; genus Alistipes. The sequence continues at coordinate 18,750 of CAJUAV010000012.1, read as the reverse complement.
GACACCCCGACCGACAGCGCGGCGAGTCTCCCCGCCGCAAGCCGCAGCGGACGCAATCAGCGGCGGATGCCGCAGCGGGGCGCTGGGTTATTTGACCGCCACGGCGTCGATCTCGACCTTGGCGCCCATCGGCAGCTTGGCCACCTCGAAGCAGACGCGGGCGGGCATCCCTTCGGTAAAATAGCCCGCATAGACGGCATTCATGGCCGCGAAATCGGCGATCGAGTCGAGCAGCACGGTGGTTTTCACCACGTTCGCGTAGTCCATGCCCGCCTCGCGGAGGATGTGGCCGAGGTTGTCGAGCGACTGGCGTGTCTGCTCCTCGATCGATGCGGGCATCGTGCCCGTGGCGCCGTCGACGGGCAGCTGACCCGAGACGTAGAGCGTGCCGCCGACCTCGACGGCTTGCGAATAGGGACCCACGGCCTTCGGCGCCGCGGGCGAAGCGATGATCTTTTTCATATGCAACGAACATGGTCGGCCCCGTCGGACGGGACCGTTTCTTTTATATAAATAATAAGTGCACCGCCGAAACGGCGCGAGCAGCCTTGAGGCAGTCAAAGGTACGAAAAGTCGGGCACAGAAGCAAACATCCGCCGACCTATCTTCGGCCAGCGTTCCGACAGCGATCCGTTCGCAGTGCGCAACGGACCTTTTCGGGCAGCCGAGCGCACCGTACCGCTGCGATTCGGGCCGTGACGAGGCCGGAACAGGGCGACGAAAACGAATGATTTTGCATTCCGCACGGGCAAAGTCGCTCCGACGAGATCAAAGATACAAATATATTCGTTATCTTTGCACGCAAACAAACCACGAAATTTTATGAAATTTTTCTATCGTCTCTGCTCCTTCGCAGCTCTGGCCGCCGTCATCGTCGGCTGCTGCAACTGCCGCGCCCTGCGCAAGAACCAAAAGCCGCTGGTCGGCACCGAATGGCAGCTCGTACAGCTCGGCGGCCGCACGATCCAACCCGTCGACGACGCCTTCACGCTCACGTTGACCGACGAGGAGAACCGCGCCTACGGCTGCGGCAGCTGCAACCGTTTCATGGGCTCCTACACGCTGGGCGAGGAGCGCGCGCTGACCTTCGGCCAGCTCGCCTCGACCCGCATGATGTGCCCCGACGACCAGGGCGAGCAGGCCTATTTCGACGCCCTCGCCTCGACGACCCACTACGACATGGACGGCGAGATGCTGATGCTCTTCTCGAACGGCGACCTGGCTGCGATCTTCCAGCCCCGCCCCGCCGCCCAGACCGAAACCCCGTCGGAAGAGTAAGCGGACGACAGCCCCTCGATCGGCGAGCGCCTTCAGCGATGAGGGCGCTCCCTGTTTTTGAGACGGCCGCCCCGCTTCGCGTTTTTTTCGCGGCTAAATTTGCGGGGGTGGCGAAAAATGCCTACCTTTAAGGGATGATTCGCGATTTACTGCTCATCGGCCTCGGCGGCGGTGCGGGAAGCATCTGCCGCTACCTGCTCGGCTCGTGCCTGTCGGGCGGCGGCGCGTTCCCGCAGGGAACGTTCGCGGTCAACGTCGTCGGATCGCTGCTCATCGGCCTCTGCATCGCCTGCCTCGACGGCGGAGCGCTCCGGATGCTCCTCGTCGTCGGCTTCTGCGGCGGATTCACCACCTTCTCGACCTTCTCGGCCGACACGGTGGCGCTGCTGCAAAAGGGAGCCTGCGGCACGGCGGCGCTCTACGCGGCGGGCAGCGTCGCATCGTGCCTGCTCGCCACGGCGGCAGGGCTGTGGATCGGCTCGAAGATCGGCGGCTGAAAACGCCCGACGGCGGAGGGCTGTCGGAAAAGCGGCAGGCTTCCCAACGGGCAGGTCGTTCAGTCGGATGCTCCGCAGCCGAACGAACAGCGAAAAGAAGGCCCGCGAGCGGCAAACAGGCCGGCAGGGGGGACCGCATCCGTCGGAAGTCGCCCGTCAAGCGAACAGACGGCAGGCTGCCGCAGGGGACACCCCATCGGCGGCCGAGCGTCGAAACGGCAACCGAACGATCATCGGCAGAGGGGGCGGTCGAAAGCCGCCCGCCGACATACGGACAACCAAAAAAACAAACACATAAACAGATGGTTATTTTAGTATTGAACTGCGGCAGCTCGTCGATCAAGTATCAGGTGATCGACATGCAGGACGCATCGAGCAAGCTGCTCGCCAAAGGTTTGGTCGAGCGCATCGGTCTGACGGAGGGCGACCTCACGCACAAACCCGTCGGCAAGGAGAAATTCGAACTGCACCGCCCGATTCCCGACCACACGACGGGCATCACGCTCGTCATGGAGGCCCTGACGCATCCCGAGCACGGCGTCATCGCCTCGCTCGACGAGGTGAAGGCCGTCGGCCACCGCGTCGCCCATGGCGGCGAGTTCTTCCCCGTAAGCTGCCTCGTCGACGAGGAGGTGAAGCGCAAGATCGCTTCGCTCTGCCAGATCGCACCGCTGCACAACCCCGCATCGCTGCAGGGCATCGAGGCGATCGACCAGGTGCTGCCCGGCGTGCCGCAGGTGACCGTCTTCGACACCTCGTTCCACCAGACGATCCCCGCCACGAACTACATGTTCGCCCTCCCCTACGCCTACTACGAGAAATACCGCGTCCGCAAATACGGCTTCCACGGTACGAGCCACAAGTACGTCGCCCGCACGGGTGCCGCCCTCGCAGGCATCGACCTCGCCGACTCGAAGATCGTCACCTGCCACATCGGCAACGGCGGCTCGGTGACGGCCGTACTGAACGGCAAGTCGTTCGACACGTCGATGGGCTTCTCGCCGCTCGACGGTCTGGTGATGGGTACGCGCTGCGGCTCGGTGGATGCCAGCGCCATCACCTTCATCGGCGCGAAGGAGGGGATGAGCTTCGCCGAACTCGACACGATGATGAACAAGAAATCGGGCGTGCAGGGCATCTCGGGCATTTCGAGCGACATGCGCGACATCGACGCCGCCTACCACGCCGGCAACGAACGCGCGATCCTCGCCCGCGACATGTACTACAGCCGCATCAAGAAGTTCATCGGCTCCTACGCGGCCGAAATGGGCGGGCTGGATCTGATCGTCTTCACGGGCGGCGTCGGCGAGAACTCGTCCGAAATGCGCCAGTGGGTCTGCGAAGGGCTCGAATTCATGGGCGTACGCTTCGACGCGGCACAGAACGAGGGCGTGCGCGGCGTGGACAAGATCATCTCGACCGCCGACTCGAAGGTCAAGGTAGCCGTGATCGCCACCGACGAGGAGCTGATGATCGCCACCGACACCTACAACCTGGTCAAATAACGGAAACCACATACAACTACCAAAAAGATTCAACCACCATGGGTACTATTCAACATCTTTCGGATATCGTCGTCGAGGCGCGTGCCAAAGGACGCAAACGGCTGGCCGTCGCCTACGGCCAGGATTCGCATACGCTGGAGGCGGTCTACGAAGCCTACAAGGAGGGACTGGTCGAACCGATCGTTTTCGGTGAAAAGGCCGTCATCGAGCAGGTATGCGCCGAGCTCGGCATCGACGCGGGCGTGCTGACGATCGTCGACGAGAAGAGCGACGTGAAGTGCGTGGCGCTGGCCGTGCAGGCCGTCGTCAAGGGCGAAGCCGACGTGCTGATGAAGGGTCTGGTATCGACCGACAAATACATGCGCGGCATCCTCAACAAGGAGGCGGGCCTCTTCCCGCCGAAGGGCGTGTTGAGCCACGTCTCGGTGATCGAAATGCCCGTCTACGGAAAGCTGCTGATCGTCTCGGACATCGCCGTGATCCCGCAGCCCGACTTCAAGCAGAAGATGAAGCAGATCGGCTACCTGGCCAAGACGGCCAACGTGCTGGGCATCAAGACCCCGAAGATCGCCTGCATCGCTCCGTCGGAGCTCGTGCTGCCGAGCGTTCCCTCGTCGACCGAAGGGGCGCTGCTCGCCAAGATGGGCGACCGCGGCCAGCTGGGCAACGTCATCGTGGACGGTCCGCTGTCGCTCGACGTGGCCCTCTTCAAGGAGGTCGCCGAGCACAAGAAGGTGAAGGGCTCGGCCATCGCCGGCGAACCCGACTGCCTCCTCTTCCCGAACCTCGAATCGGGCAACGTCTTCTTCAAGGCTTCGTCGCACCTCTGCCACGGCGAACTGGCCGCGATGGTGGTCGGCACGAACAAGCCGTGCGTGCTCACCTCGCGCGGCGACAGCAGCCGCAGCAAGCTCTACTCGATCGCACTGGCCTGCCTCTCGGCCAAGTAGCGGCCTGCCCGTCGAAACGAAGCGCCCGTCCTTTCCGAAGGACGGGCGTTTTTTTATTGAAGGACATATTTACGGATTCATTATCAATCTTTCCTACAAGTCATATCTTCGGCTACGCCGAAAATACGCCTACTCGACAATATCCAAATAAATTTGGCATTGATCCCTCTTATTTGTACCTTTGCTATTCAATCATATAAACAGACTTTATGCACAGAGACGCCAATATCGACGGCCTGAAATTTCTATTGATTTTTCTGGTGGTTCTGGGTCACATCAACGAACCCAACTATTCGGCCTTACCTACCCGACTGATCTACTCATTCCACATGCCCGTATTCATTTTTTTATCGGGTTATCTGACCTCCGTACATACAGACCTCAAAAAGCTGCTCATGTGGACCTTAAAGCTCGGTTGCATATACTTATTGGCAGGAACGAGTCTCAACCTGCTGTCATGGGCAACAGATCGCCCCGTTTCAACTGCACAGTGGCTGCTCCTCAAACCACAATTTGCCATGTGGTACTTACTGGCCCTTATATACTGGCGATGGGCAATCTATCTCCTGCATGACAACATATCCACCGAACGTATTTTTGCCGGATCGATATGCCTGGCGCTGCTGATCGGTTTTATTCCTGCATCCATTGACACAGGACTGCTTGCGATTCATCGCACCATTACCTTTTTACCTTGTTTCACATTGGGATATTGGTTCAGACACGAGCAACGATTTGTCAATGTACTTTCGAAAATCCCCCCCCCATATTCATATCAACAATTGTAATTTCATTCATAATCAGTACATTTCTACCTGTTTATATCCCATCCTATCACTACGTGCACATACGTTATGTCGCACTTTTCATTGTGCAGACAGGGATCGGCATCATCGTCACTCTTTCTATTTTCGGCCTTTCCCGCCGTCTGACGATGTTGGAGCGATTTGCGACATACGGTAGATATACACTTTGGGTATATATAGGGCACACTTTCTGTATTTTACTGCAGAATTTCTATTTTAAATCTTCAGGAAAAGCACTCGGGATATCGACAGCCATCGGTTTGGGTGCACTCTATACGATGGGCATCACTTGTCTGGCGGTACAATTTACAAAAAAACGACCTTCATGCGGAAACACCAGAACCGCCTGAAGATCATTGCCTCACAATAAGATACCGATACGGGAAGAGCGTATCATTCATTCGAAATCGTTCTAAAAATGACGGAACCCCAGCCAGTCGCCGACGACGGGGTTGCCGTCGCGGAGCCAGCGAAGAGCAGCGTCGTCGGCCGCTTCGATGCGGCCGACACGGTAGAGCGGACGGCCAAAACGGGCCTCGAAGGCGCTCGCCAGGCCGTCGGCCGCGGTCGCCGAAACGGTCAGCAGCAGTTTGTAATCCTCGCCGCCGCCCAGCGCATCGTCGAGCGTGGCGCCCGCGGCCACGGGAATCGCATCGAGGTCGATCGCGGCACCGCAATGCGACGCCGCGAGGATGTGGCGCAGATCGGAGGCCAGACCGTCCGAGAGGTCCATCATGGCGTGCACGGCAGGCTGTTCGCCGAGCCAGGGACCCGCCTCGATCTCGGCCTGCGGCGTGCGGTGAATTTCGGCAAGCGGCGTTCCGCAACGTCCCGCGAGCAGATCGCGCAGCCCCGCGGCCGAGGCGCCCAGCCGATCCGTGACGAAGATCGCATCGCCGATGCGGGCATCCCGCCGACGCTTCAGGTGCGCCGCAGGGCCGCGGCCGATCGCCGTGACCGAGAGCACGACGCCCGACGTCGAGCGGGTCGTGTCGCCTCCGACGAGGGCGACGCCGCTGCGTTCGGAGGCAGCCGTATAGCCCGCCACGAAGCGTTCGGCCCACCCCGCATCCAGATCGGCGGGGAGCGACAACGCCAGCAGCGTCGCCACGGGGCGCACACCCATCGCCGCGACGTCGCTCAAATTGACCGCCAGCGTCTTGGCCCCGAGGGCTTCGGGCGAGATCGCATCGCGCAGGAAATGCACCCCTTCGCAAAGGGCGTCGCAGGTGAAGACCAGCGCTTCGCCGTCGCCGACGGGCAGCACGGCACAATCGTCGCCGATCCCCTCGAAGCCGTTGTCAGGAAGCGTGCGGCAGCTGCGGGCGATCGCCGCAATCAATTCGAATTCACCCATGGATGCTGTTCGTTAGGAGAGGACGAAGATAGGGAAAAGCGCGCGCAAAAGCAAATTTATCCGTATGGGGCCGCGGTTATACGGACAGGCGAAGGCAGGCCGACCCTGCCGAGACGAGAGCGGAGGGGGGGGGTATACGCTCGCTCGGCAAAATGCAGGCAGGATTGCTTTTGCCCTCGGCTTATGCGTATCCTTGGCTTCGCCCAAGATACGCTCGCTCGGCAAAATGCAGGCAGGATTGCTTTTGCCCTCGGCTTATGCGTATCCTTGGCTTCGCCGAAGATACGCTCGCTCGGCAAAATGCAAGCAAGCTTGCTTTTGCCCTCGCTTATGCGTATCTTTGCATAAATTTCGCATGACGATGAAAATTCTGATTCTCAACGGTCCGAATCTGAACCTGCAGGGACGGCGCGACACGTCGGTTTACGGGACGCAAACCTTCGACACCCTCTTCGCCGCTCTGCGAGCGCAATACCCGAACAGTCGTTTCGACACCTTCCAGTCCAACCTCGAAGGCGAACTGATCGACACCGTGCAGCAGGCCGAGGGGCGCTACGACGGCATCGTCCTCAACGCAGGCGGATACACGCACACCTCGGTGGCGCTGCGCGATGCCGTGGCGGCCGTCGACGTACCCGTCGTCGAGGTGCACATCTCGTCGATCCTGGCCCGCGAGGAGTTCCGCCACGTGTCGCTGCTCGCCCCCGTCGCCGTCGGTTCGATCATGGGCTTCGGTCTCGACTCCTATCGGCTGGGCGTCGAAGCGCTGCGGCTCCGACTCGAAGCGGCCGCCCGATGAAAAGCCGCCTGAAAGAGCAGGTCGCCGCGGGCACGGGGTGGACGATGGGCGAAAAGATCGCCACGGCCCTCTTCCAGCTCGTCGTGCGCATCCTCGTGCTGCGTCTGTTGCTGCCCGAAGACCTGAAGGTCGTCGCCCTGCTGCTCGCCTTCGCCTCGGTGGCGCTCGTGGTGGCCGACAGCGGCTTTTCGCAGATGCTCGTGCGCAAGGCGGCCCCCGACAAGGCCGATTACCTCGGCGTCTTCCGCTACAACGTCGTCGCGTCGCTCCTCCTCTACCTCCTGCTGACCGCGACGGCTCCCGCCGTAGCGCGCTACTACGACACTCCCGAGCTGGCGACCCTCGCCCCGCTCTTCTACCTGATGGTTCCGCTCCATGCGCTGTGCGTGCTCCAGCAGACGATCTGCGTCCGCCGGTTCCGCTTCGCCCGACTCTCGAAGATTACCTTCGCCGCCCAGGTCGTAAGCGGCACCGCCGCCGTGGCGGCCGCCTACGCGGGATGGGGCGTCTGGGCCCTCGTCTGGCAGCAGGTCCTCATGACGGGGACGCGGGCCGTGCTGCTGTGGCGTTTCAGCTCGTGGCGCCCCCGACCGACGACGGGCTCCGCGGCCGCCCTGCGCGCCATGGCCCCCTACAGCATGAGCCTGCTCCTCTCGGACCTCGTGGCGGCCCTCTACGCCAAACTCCCCCACCTGTTCATCGGCAAGCTCTATCCCGATGCGACGCTCGGCTACTACGACCAGGCGAACAAGCTCAAGGAGTTGCCCGTGCAGTCGGCCATGCAGTCCGTGCAGCAGGTGACCTTCCCCGCACTGGCGAAGATCGCCGACGACCGGCCAAAATTCGCCGAAAGCTACCGCCAGCTCCGCATGACGGTCGCCTACGGCATCTACCCCGTCATGGCGGGGATGGCGGCCGTAGCCTACGATCTGTTCGCGGTGCTGCTGGGCGAACAGTGGCTGCCGACGGTACCGCTGTTCGAGGTGCTGTGTCTGGCGGGAATCTTCGCCCCCTCGGCGATGATCGCCTACAACGTTTTGAAAGTCAAGGAGACAGGAGGGACGATCATACGGCTCGAAATCCTCAAGAAGGGCTTCATGACCCTCGTGCTGGCGCTCGCCATCCCGCACAGCATCGAAGCGGTGGTCTGGGCCATGGTCGCCTCGGCCGCCTTCGACCGCCTGGTAAACGGCACTGCGGCGCTGCGGGCGGCGCGCCTGTCGCTATGGCGGCTGGAACGCTCGCTGCTGCCGATCGCCCTGCTGACGGGGGCCATGTACGGCGCCGTGCGCTGCGTGCCGCAGTGGATCGACGAGCCCTCGCTCGGGCGCCTTGCGGCGCAAATCGCGATCGGAGTCGTCGTCTACGTCGGCGGTTCGCGGCTCTTCCGTCTCGAAGCCTTCGGCGAAGCGATCGCCCTGCTGCGCCGCCGAAAATAACGCTTCGAGGACGCGATTTGGGCGATTGGCCCCTTTTGCCTATTTTTGTACGATCCGAAATGAGGAGACCCCGATGAAACGCTATAAACTCTTTGTCGTATTGGGCATGCTCGTCGTCGGGCTGACGCTCGTCGTTCGCAGCTGCCACCCGCACCGCACGCTGCCGCCCGACGTCGCCCCCGCGGCGATCGGCTACCGACTGAACGATTCGATCCGCAACGCCTGCTCCGAGTCGCCAGCAACGGCCCGCATGGAGCGCTCGGTGCGCAACTGGATGGCGCGCCACAACATCCGCGGCGCCACGCTGGCCGTCATGCGCAACGAACGGCTCGTCTACTGCAAGGGATTCGGCTGGGCCGATGCCGAGGCGCAGCGTCCCGTCGAAGCGGGCGACATCTTCCGCATCGCCTCCGCCTCGAAGCTCATCACGGCGATCGGCATCATGAAGCTCTGCGACGAAGGGCGCCTCACGACCGATGCCCTCGTCTTCGGCCCCGAAGGGATTCTCGGGCCGCGGCTCTTCCCCGAAATCAAGGACAAACGCACCGAGAAGATCACCGTGCGCCACCTGCTGAACCACACGGCAGGCTTCAGCCGCCGCCTCGGCGATCCGATGTTCCGCTCGGCGGACGTCCTGCGCTGGACGGGCCGCACGCGGACGCTGACGGCCGACGAGGTGATCGCCTTTCAGCTGGGACAGCGGCTGCGCGACAACCCGGGCGGTGCGGCGCAATATTCGAACGTCGGCTATCTGATCCTCTCGCGCGTCATTGAGGAGGTTTCGGGCATGAGCTACGAAAGCTATATCCGCAAGCACGTGCTCTATCCCGCAGGGTGCTACGACATGTACATCGCCCGCAACAGCTACGACGAACGTCATCCGCGCGAGGTGAAATACTACGGACACGACCCCGGGGAGGTAATCGCTTCGTACGACGGTTCGGGGGCGATGCGGCCCCGCGAATATGGCGGCAACAACATCACGGGGCTGCAAGGGGCGGGGGCCTGGGTCTGCTCCTCGGCCGAGCTGATGCGGCTGGTCGCCTCGATCGACGGCCGCAGCCGCGTGCCCGATATCCTGTCGGCCCGCAGCATCGCCGAAATGAAGCAGATCCGCCGCAAAGGCGATTTCGGCTACGGCTGGGCACGCTGTCAGGCGGCGAGCGGCCATTTGGTGCGCACGGGCACCATGTCGGGAACCTGCGCCTACATCGACTATCGCCCGGGCGGGTTGAGCTTCGTGCTCATCACCAACACGAGCAGCTATCGGGGCGCCTCGTTCACGAACAGCATCGGACGCACGATCCGCGATGCGCTGGCGCGCGTGGAGCGCTGGCCCGACGAACGCGACCTCTTTACGACGGTGCCGCACGAAGAGGCTGACAGACGGTAACGGGTATTGCGGGAAGCGGGCTGAAATTTACGGTATTCAGGCCGTACTCGCGGCCGCGCGAAGGGGCCTGCGACGAGCAGACCTCTTCTGCCGAAGAGGGCCGTATCGGCACGTTCGTCGACGGCGGCAGGAGGCATGTCGAGCCTGCGGGCGAGACTTGCCGTTCGGCCGCGTGGGGCGGCGGCGAACGGCACGCGCTGACGCGCGAATTTTCGTTCGGGTCGAAGCCTGCGGAGCGCACGCATGCTTGCCAAAGCTGCGGGCCTCCGCACGCGGAGGCTGCGGCCCGCCGCACTTACGTGCGATTTCCGTTCGGCTCGCAGCCGAGCGGAGGTGCATCGAGCCTTCGGGCGAGTTGCAGCCCTTCGCCAGGAAGCGGCTGCGGGCTGTCGCGCTATCGCGCGAATCGGTTCTCGGACCGAAGCCTGCGGAGGAGCGCACTCGACAGATGCGGGCCTTCGCTGCGGGAGGCTTCGGCCCGCCGATCCCTAACGGGATCGAACCGTACGGCGCAATCGAAAAAAAAGCAGCCCTCGACACTGAACGACAGCGGCCCGCCAAAAACCTGAAAGAGTAGGCAAAACAATTCCAAACAAATCATATGAGACTGTCAATTTCATTACGGATTTGGAAAGTCAGAATCAAGTGGGAGATTTCCCTATGACTTTCAGCGGTTGGGGCGAAAGCCCCAGCCGTTTTTGGAATTGTCGTGCAAATATACGAAAAAAATGGAACAAGCAAAATCGAATTGGGGCGGCCGCCGCGATGGAGCAGAGCGTAAGTCTTCGGGGGTTAAGAAAGTGACGGTAACATTTTCGCTTTCGGCGGAGATTGTCGAAATTCTTCGTACTAAAGGGCGTCAACAATCGGCATATATAGGCTCTATACATTTGTGATAGGAAGTCATACAGTATGAAAAAGTATGATTCTGTATGATCGTGCTCATTGGTAAAGAGGGGCACAGATATTTTCAACTCTTTAGAAATACTTAACAGTTGAAAAAACCGCCCCGCAGGATTGCGGGGCGGCTACTTGCAAGGCCTCGGGCAAGTTTTCCAAACAAAGGGTAATAGGCCTTATAGCGAATCCGCTACCCGTCTAATTCTGTCCGCCAAATCGCAGAGGGCGCCCTTGAACTGCAAAAGCTCTGCTTCTGTAAACCCTCCGTCGCCACCGTTCCCGTCTATTCCGTCGAGCTTGTGATACAACCACGAACTGGATTTGCCGAAATATCTGCGAGCAATATCCAACCACGACACGGAGACGAGAATGTCTCTCAACTGATTTCTGAAAGGAGAATGTCCCATAATTTTATGTTTGTAAAAAGCCCCTACCCGCATTGAACTGGGACTTAATTTGTTAATAATCTTGATTTTGCAGGAGGTAGTCGAGAAGCTCTCTAATAAAGTACTCGATTCCCTCGGCCCCGTTTGGTCTGGCGGACCTGAAATTCCTGATCATTTAGATCAAGTCTTTCTCTGTCAGTTCTATATCTCCTTTGTTTGGCTTTACTAACATACTACGAATTTTCGTAGTATGCAAATTTTCAAGCACTTTTTTTTCAAAAAAATGCGATTCCGCTCGGCTGTACCACACCGAGCAGAACCGCACGACCGATCGGCGCGCGATCAATCAAAGAGTTTCACCACCTCTGCCTTGATTTCGTCGTCGATTTCGCGATAGCGGGCAAAGGCACGGCTGCCGTCTTTGTGTCCGCTCATCGAGCCGATCAAATTCGGGTCCTTGATCTTTTTTATAGAGGTTGCCGACGAACGTTCGACGGGCAAGGTGCGACGAGGCGATTTCGTAGAGCGGCCGCTGAACGCCCTCGCGCGTCTTCGGATCGAGCACCGTCACCACACGATCGAAACCCGCAACGCGGAACGCAGCCTTGATAGCCTCGTTATATTTCTGCTCGGAGATGTAAATCTACGTGCCGTACACCTCCTCTTCAACCGGAAACCACACGTATCCGAAGGTCGACCGTCTCTGCCTGCGGGCTTTCTACTGCGATCCCCACCAAAGGAAGAGCATACCGACGAGGATCAGCCCCAGATCGAGCGCCTTGGCGCGCAGGTTGCGTTCGCGAAAGAGCAGGGCACCACAGAGGAACGAGACAACGACCGAGCCGCGGCGGATCATCGAGACGACCGAAATCATCGCATCGGCCTCGCTCAAGGCGTAGAAATAGACGAAATCGGCCGCCGTGAGAAAGATCGAAATGAGCGGAATCGACCAGTCCCATCGAAACGGGGTCGTCGCCCCGCGGCGCGGCAGCCACAGCAGGGCCACCAGCACGGCCATCATCCCCAATTGATAAAGGTTATAGCGACTCTGCACGAAGACAGGGTCGAGCTGCGTCATGATGTATTTGTCGTAGAGGCCGCTCGCCGCGCCCACGACGGCCGAAAGGGCGACGCAGACGATCCAGATGTTGTGCGTGAAGCGGACCCCTTCGCGGCGTCCCGCACGGCTCAAGAGCAGCAGCGAGACGCCAGCCAGCAGCACGCCGATCCACTGCCAGCCGTTGAGGCGCTCACCGAAGAGGAGCATCGCCCCCACGAGCACCAGCACGGGGCGCGTGGCGTTGATCGGACCGACGAGGGTGATCGGCAGGTGCTTGATGCCGAAATAGCCGAAGATCCACGACGTCAGAACGATCACCGCCTTGAGCATCACCAGGGCGTGGTCGTGCGCCGTGCCCGTCCCCGCCTCGAAGATCGTGCCGTCGAACCAGCCGAGCGACCACTCGGCCGAGACGATCGTCGGCAGAAACAGCAGCGTCGAGAAGAGCGTGTTGAGCAGCAGTACGGGGAGTACGGCATTTTCGGTCAGCGCCTTTTTCTTGGCGACGTCGTAGAAGCCGAGCAGCGCGGCCGAGGCGAAAGCAAGGGTGAGCCACATGGTCGGTTACTCGATTCGGTCGCTGTAAACGGCCCCGGGGAGGTCGTGGAGGTTGTAGCGCGAAGCCATCGACATGCCGTAGGCGCCCGCCGACTTGATCGAAAGCAGATCGCCGCGGCGCGTCGTCTTCAGGCGGACGTTCTCGTCGAAACGGTCGGTCGACTCGCAGGCCGTGCCGACGATCGTGTATTTGACCTCCTGCTCCGCGTCGGAGGTGATGTTCTCGATGTTGTGGTAGGAGCCGTAGAGGGCGGGACGGATCAGCTCCGTCATCGAAGCGTCGACGATCACCAGCCGACGGCCCGTGGCGGTGGTCTTGTTGAAGAGGACCGTCGTGATGAGCTCGCCGCACTCGGCGACGATCGCACGGCCGAACTCGAAATGCACCTCGCGCTCCCCCACCTTCAGGTGGTTGTGGATGATCGAGAAGAGCGACGCGAAATTGGGAATCGGCTCGTTCTCGGGGACGTCGTAGTTGACCCCAAGGCCGCCGCCCACGTCGACGAAACGGAACGAGAATCCCAGTCGCTCGAGGTTCTCGACGATCACGTTCACCTTGTTGCACATGTGCTCGAACACGTGCAGCTCGCGGATCTGCGACCCGATGTGCAGGTGCACGCCGATGATGTTCAGGTTCGGCAGCGCCTTCAGCTCGTCGGCGTGTTCGAGGATCTCCTCGTAGGAGATGCCGAACTTGCTGTCGGCCTGGCCCGTATCGATGCAGTGATTCGTCTTGGGGTCGATATCGGGGTTGATGCGCAGCGCCACATCCGTCGTGCAGCCCGCCTCGGCCGACAGACGGTCGACGAGGTGCAGCTCCTCGATCGACTCGCAGTTGATCGCCAGGATGCGCTGTTCGATGGCGTAGCGCAGCTCCTTGTCGCGCTTGCCGACTCCCGCATAGACGATCGTCCGCGGATCGAAACCCGCCTCGATCGCCTTGCGCAGCTCGTTGCCGCTGGCGCAGTCGATGCCCAGCCCGTAGGCGCGGATCGTCTCCAGCAGGTGGTCGTCGTAGTTGGCCTTGATGGCGTAGTGGAGGCGGTAGCCGTATTTGTTCGACTCGTAAACGACGCTTTCGAGCGTCTGCCGCAGCAGCGCCATGTCGTAAAGATAGAAGGGGGTCTCGTAGGCGCGGAGCTTCTCCGCGATCTGTCTGCTCAACATCCGTTGTCCGTTTTTAAATGGTAGGAGCGGCAAAGATAGCCGTTTTTCGGCAGACGGACAAACGGTCGTCCGTCCGTTTTTTTTCGGCGGCGCCTGTTGCGCGTTTCGGTTTAAATCCCTATCTTTGCAGCCTCGAATGTGGAAAGATTTGGACTGATTGCAACCACAATAAAAAATCGCTAAAGCAGCTCGTTTTTTATCCAAACAGTCGACTTTCCCATTTTATATGTTTCACCCAAAAAACGTATCGAATGGGTTTTTTGTTTACGTCGGAGTCCGTCTCGGAAGGACACCCCGACAAGGTTTCGGACCAGATCTCCGATGCCATTCTCGATGAATTTCTGCGCCACGACCCCTCGTCGAAGGTCGCCTGCGAAACGCTCTGCACGACAGGGCTGGTCGTCGTCGCGGGCGAAGTGCGCTCGTCGGCCTACGTCGACGTGCAGGAGGTGGCGCGCCGCGTCATCCGCCGCATCGGCTACACGAAGAGCGAATACCGCTTCGACTGCGATTCGTGCGGCGTGCTCTCGGCCATCCACGAGCAGTCGTCCGACATCCGCCAAGGCGTGGAGCGCGCCGGCGAAGAGGAGCAGGGCGCGGGCGACCAGGGCATCATGTTCGGCTACGCCTGCAGCGAGACGCGCGAGCTGATGCCCGCGACGCTCATTCTCTCGCACGTGATTCTGAAGGAGCTGGCCGACATCCGCCGCGAAGGCGAGGTGATGACCTACCTGCGCCCCGACGCCAAATCGCAGGTGACGATCGAATACGACGAACAGACGCGCCGTCCGCTGCGCGTCCACACGATCGTCGTCTCGACGCAGCACGACGAGTTCATCCTGCCCGCGGCAGGGCTCACGGAGCAGGAGGCCGAACGCAGCATGCAGGAGCGCATCCGCGAGGATGTGCGCACGATCCTCATCCCGCGCGTCAAGGCACGCCTCGAGCGGGCGCACGACAAGCTGGCCGAGCTGATCGACGACCGCTACATCCTGCACGTCAACCCGACGGGCAAATTCGTCATCGGCGGCCCCCACGGCGACACGGGCCTCACGGGCCGCAAGATCATCGTCGACAGCTACGGCGGACGCGGCGCCCACGGCGGCGGCGCCTTCTCGGGCAAGGACCCGTCGAAGGTCGACCGCTCGGCCGCCTACGCCGCCCGCCACATCGCCAAGAACATGGTCGCGGCGGGCATCGCCGACGAGGTGCTCGTCGAACTCTCCTACGCGATCGGCATCGCCGAGCCGCTCTCGGTCTACGTCGACACGCACAACTCGAAATGCGAGGCCCTCGCCTCGATGAGCGACGGCGAAATCGCCCGCCGCATCGCCCGTCTGTTCGACCTGCGCCCCGCCGCCATCGTCCGCCGCTTCGGGCTGAAAAATCCGATCTTCGAAGCGACGGCCTCCTACGGCCACTTCGGCAACCGCCCCTACACGAAGGAGGAGACCTTCTACGAGGAGGGGCGCCCCGTGCAGCGCGAGGTCGAGTTCTTCGGCTGGGAGAAGCTCGACGCGGTCGAGGCGATCAAAGAGGCCTTCGGTCTGTAAACGCAGCCGCGACCCGCACGAAAAGGGCCCCGACGCTTTTTCGCGTCGGGGCCCTTCGTCGTTACCGCCGAAACCACGGACAGCAGCACCCGTCCGCCTCGTCGAAATCGATGTCGAGTTCGACGCTCGGCATGCGGTCGAAGAAGCTGCGCCACGTCGCGCTCGTCGCCGCATACCGCGTCTGACGGTTCGCGGCGATTTGCAGCTGCTCCGCCGTGAAGGGAGGGCCGCCGTGGCGGCAGAGCTCCCGATAGTCGAAGCAGCTGTTCCCGGGCGGGAAGTGCTGCGCGAGCGCCTCCAGCCGATAAGCGCAGTTCTCGCGGGGCAGCAGCGAAAGCGCCGCCGAGTAGCAGTTACCCTCGGCCGAAATAATGCCCCAGACCTCGCAGCCCGACGGCAGCCGCCGGTTCGGCGGAAATTCGGGACGAAAGAGCTTCATCCTGCCAATGCCGTGGTAGGCCGCATAGTCGATCCAGGCATCCCGACAATCGCGCTCCGCCCAGGTGTCCGTATGGATATGGGCGACATAGGGGCTCCCCTCCCGTTCGTAACGGGCCATGACGCAGCCGCCGAACTCGAAGCTGAAGAGGTCCTCTTCCTTGCGGGCACGCAGGACGGTCACCAGCCCCTCCTGCCACAGCACGGCGGCGACCCGCCGGTCGCCGAAGAGAGTCATCTCCTCCCCTTTCGTCCGCACGCTGCGTACCGACGCACCGGTCGGCGTGAGGGCGAAGCGGCGGGTGAAGGGATTCCACGGCAGCTCGATCCGCTTGCGGTGGCGGATCAGCAAATCGATGATTCGGTCCATGACGATCGATGCGCGGCAACGCGGCGGCCGATCTTCGGCCGGCCCCCGACACGGGGCTGCGACGAAGCGCCGCCGTCGTCAGGCCGACAGCCGTCAGGCTGCGCCGCCGCCCAGTTTGAGGGGTTCGATGCAGGCGGCCATGATGTCCATCAGGCGGCTCATCCCTTCGGTGGGCTGCTGCTGGCGGGCCGAGACGTGCACCTGGTACTTGGCCGTCTGGTTGGTCGAGCGGGTGTTTTCGCGCGAGGAGGAGACTTTGCCGTTGACGCTCACCGAACCGCTGCCGAAGCAGCCGAACCTGAAGCTCGCGTTGGCGGTGGTCGACGCCTCCTTCGCGCTCTTGTCGGTGGTCGTCTCGGTGGTCGTCACCTCCATCTGGAAATCGATCTGCACGTCGTCGATCAGCAGCGCGGGCAGCGGCACAAGCCCCAGGAACGGCGCGTTGACGCCGATCCGCTGCGGCTGCATCGCCCCCTCGACGGGGCGTTCGAGCTGGAAGGAGAGCATGCGCGGCGTCTGCTTCTCGACGTCGCTGTAACCGATTTCGGTCATGAATTCGAAGGCCGATTGCGCCAGTCGCTTCTGCGAGTCGCAGGCGGCGGTCAGCGGAGCCGCGATGAGCTCCGCAATGGGAAGGCCGGTGAACTTGTCACCCGTGGTGTCTGCCATGATGAAAAGAGTTTAGTGGTGAATGAATCGTCCGTCGGTCCCGCTACGCTTCGTCGGCGGCCGCACGGTTGAAAGGCATGATCGTTTTGTCGTATTCGTCGATGACGCGCGACAACCCCTCGGGAACGGGGCGCGCCTCGAACTTGATGTGCACCTGCATGCGCGAAAGCTCCTTGCCGCCGTCGAAGCTGATTTCGAGGCTCGACCGCTTCAGCCGATTGTCGAAATCGGCCGCCGCATCGCCCGCGCGGAACCCCTCCTGCGGCTGCTTGCAGCGCAGGTCCGCGGCGTTGACCTGGACCGAAAAGTCCATCTCGACCTCCTTGATGTTGACCATCGAGGGGTTGACGATCGAAATGAGCGGCACGTCGACGGAGGTTTGTTCGTCGATACGGAGCCGCTTCGAAAGCGGCGTGCCGTCGGGGGCGAAATAGCGGCCGAGCAGCTCCACGTTGCGCGTCTCGACCATCTCCATGGCGGCGTTCACCGAGTGTTGCAGGCCGCGGATGAGGTCCGCCAGCGTCTGCGATGCGTTTTTTTGTCTGCTCCAGAATCCGGCCATCGTCAAATCGTTTTTAATAAATAGGTGGTTCGATCCGCGGGATGCGCCAGCAGTTCCTTGTGGGCGACCCGTATGTTGTTGTCGTCGTCGTCGGCAACCGCGCAGCGCTCGAAATCGTAGACGATCGAGTAGCCGCGATGGGTGCCGTCGAAAAGGCCTGCCAGCGTAACTCGGCGGCGGAGGCGGCGCAACCGATAGGTCTCTTCGAAAAGCGCCCGTTCGGCCGACGGACGGATCATGGCCAAGGCCGAGATGTCGGAGGCGTAGGTGCGCAGGAAATCCATCCAAAGTGTTTTGCGATCGTGCGCCGCCGCCTCGGCAGTAGCAATGTGGGCGCCGTACCAGGCGGTCCGAAAGCGGAATTTGGCCAGGTAGCAACCCGAAAACTCGTAGCTTATCAGGGCGCTCTGCGCATCCGCCAGACGGACGAAGGTGATGCGGTCGGGACGATAGAGCACAGCCGAGAGGCGGCCGTTCGGATAGCCGAAACCGCAATAGAGGAAGTCGTCGAACGGGAAGGTGCGGGCACGGCGCGCACGAACCGTTTCGAGTTCGAGCGGATCGGGCGGCCGACGTGCAGGCGTTCGTCCGTAAGGCCAGCTGTCGGATGCCCGCAGCGCGGGATTCGATTGCAGGGCGGCGATCGTCCGACCGTAATCGGCGGCGAATTGTCGGCAGGTCATGCAGCGGAATTTAAAGGTTCGTTTAAATCCCGCATCGCAACTTTTTGAAAAAACGATTTGCAAATCAACCGATTTTCGTTATATTTGCAACAAGTTATCCTACCGAAAACGACCGAACCTTATACGAACTTTTTTGTCAAGCCGAGGGCAGAGCCGAACGGAGTTCGAGCTATGCCGAGGCGAAAAAACGACGGTTGCAGAACCAGCGTTTTTGTCAAGCCGAGGGCAGAGCCGAACGGAGTTCGAGCTATGCCGAGGCGAAAAAACGACGGTTGCAGAACCAGCGTTTTTGTCAAGCCGAGGGCAGAGCCGAACGGAGTTCGAGCTATGCCGAGGCGAAAAAACGACGGTTGCAGAACCAGCGTTTTTGTCAAGCCGAG
>CAJUAV010000011.1 GCA_910584485.1 uncultured Alistipes sp. | reverse complement strand
GTCTTTTTAATCCCAAAAGAGACGCCTATTAACCAAATGTCCAACTTAATCGAAGGAAAATGAAAAAATTTGACAACATGCAATGGATTGCATCGCTTGTCGGACGGCTGACCCTCGCGATCGCCTTCCTGGGCTTCGCCACCGCGGCGATGGCCCAGCAGCGCCTCGCGGGTCGCGTGACCGATGCGGCGGGCAATCCGGTGATCGGTGCGAGCGTCGTGGTCGAGGGTACGACCAACGGAACGACGACGGGCGTAGACGGGTCGTTCGCGCTCAACGTGCCCGACAAGGCGGCCGTGACGATCTCGTTCATCGGCTACAAGAGCGTGCAGCGGACGCTCGCCGCAGGTCAGACGCGGCTCGACGTCACGCTCGAAGAGGATGCCGCCCTGCTCGACGACGTGGTGGTGATCGGTTACGGCGCCGTGAAGAAACGCGACCTGACGGGTGCCGTCTCTTCGGTAAAGGCCGACGACATCATGCGCACGCCGACGGGTAACGTCATGGAGGCGATCCAAGGCCAGGTGGCCGGTTTCGACATCACGCGCAGCAACGGCGATGCGGGGGCCTCGATGAACATGACCCTGCGCGGCAACCGCTCGATCAACGGCAGCAACGAGCCGCTCTTCATCATCGACGGCATGGAGGGTTCGTTCGACGAGCTCAACCCGAACGACATCGCCTCGGTGGAGGTCCTCAAGGACGCCTCCTCGACGGCCGTCTACGGTGCGGCGGGTGCCAACGGCGTCATCATCATCACGACCAAAAATCCCGCGAAAGACAAGTTCTCGGTCAATTTCGACAGCTACTACGGCTGGAACGTCCCGTCGAAATTCCCGGGCGTCAACACGGGCGACCGCTACATCGAGTTCCGCCGCGAGGCGGCCCGCACGGCCGGCCAGTGGGCGGGTCCCGAAGACGACGTGAAGATCTTCCCGAGCGGCATCTACGACCTGATCCAAAACAATAAGTGGGTCAACTGGGCCGACCTGATCACCCGCACGGGCCAGACGCAGAACTACAACATCAACACCTCCTACGCCACGGACCGCATGAGCTCGTTCTTCTCGGCGGGCTACTACAAGGTCGAAGGCCAGCTGCCCGATGACAACCTCGAGCGTATTTCGGCGCGCGCCAAGATGGATTTCACGCCGAACGAGGTGGTCAAGTACGGCTTCAACGTCTACACGATGTGGTCGAACCACAACAAGCGCTACAGCCGCGTCTGGAACCGCATCCTCTGCACCGTGCCGCTCGGAACGCCCTACGACGAGGAGGGCAACGTGGTTCCGTACCCCGTGGCGGGCGATACGGCCTACATGTCGCCGCTCGCCGATACGGCCGAGGGCGAATACGAAAACAACATCAAGACCTTGAGCGTCGCTCCGCAGGTCTACGTCGAGCTCAAACCCGTGAAGGGACTGACCTTCCGCAGCGTGCTGGGCGGTTACCTGCGCAGTCGCAAAGAGGGTCTGTTCGTGGGTGCCAACTCGTGGGCCGGTCTTCAGACGGGCTCCTATGCCGAGATCCCCAACACGCTCACCTACAACTACAAGTGGCAGAACATCCTGACCTACAACTTCACGATCGCCAAGGACCACGAGTTCACGGTGACGGGCGTTACGGAGTGGAGCAAGAACCGCCGCGAGGAGTCGCGGGCCACGGCCTACGATTTCGACTCGAACGACTACGGATTCTCGAACCTCGGCGCCGCCACGGGTACCCCGAAGGTGTCGTCGGGCTTCGTCGGCAGCCAGATGATGTCCTACGTGGCTCGTCTGAACTACTCGTACAAGGGCAAGTACCTGCTGACGTTGAGCAACCGCTGGGACGGCGCCTCGATGCTGGCAGCAGGCAACAAGTGGGACAGCTTCCCCGCCGTGGCTGCCGCCTGGCGCATTTCGGACGAGGGTTTCATGCGCAACGTCGACGCCGTGACGAACCTCAAGCTGCGCGCCAGCTACGGCGTGACGGGTAACGCGGGCGCTTCGGAGTACGGCACGCTCGCGTCGAGCCGCACGGGCATCTTCGGCTTCCAGGAGATTTCGGTTCCCTTCAGCGGCTTCTCGCAGGATATCGCCAACCTCGACCTCGGCTGGGAGAAATCCTACTCGTGGAACATCGGTCTCGACATGGGCTTCTTCAAGGATCGCCTGAACATCACGGCCGACTGGTACCGCACCGACACGAAGGACATCCTCTTCGAAAAGTCGCTGCCCTATGCCGCGGGCGGTTACGGCGGTAACGCCTTCAAGATCTGGTCGAACGTCGGCGAGACGCGCAACACGGGTCTCGAACTGACGATCAACACGCGCAACTTCGTAGGTCCGCGCTTCAAGTGGAACACCACGCTGACCTTCGCCACGAACAAGGAGAAGGTGCTCAAGACCACGAGCGAAGGCCCGATGCCCTTCGGCGACTACTACCTGATCAAGGGACAGCCGATCCATACCTACTACGGTTACAAGTATGCCGGTCTGTGGCGCACGGACGAGGCCGATGAGGCGGCGGTATACGGATGCCGGCCCGGCGACGTGCGCGTGGCCGAAAACGGCGAACCCGACGGCACGCTCAACACGGACGACTACTACATCCTCGGCAGCTCGACGCCGAAGTGGACGGGCAGCCTCTCGAACCGCTTCGAGTTCAAGAATTTCGACCTGAACATCCTGCTCATCGCCCGCTGGGACTACACGATGCGCTACGGCATCACGGGCTGGTACCGCACCGACGGTCTGAACCCCTCGCCCACGGTCTGCGACTATTGGACGCCCGAGAACCAGAACGCCCGCTATCCGCGCCCGAACATGGACGGCGGCGGACAGCACGAGTCGTCGATCGATTTCTACGACGGTTCGTATTGGAAGATCAAGACCGTTTCGCTGGGTTACAACGTACCGAAGAAGATCCTGAAGCGCTGGCACATCGAGAAGCTGCGCCTCTATTTCACGGCCGACAACCCCTTCATCCACACCAAGAGCAAGTACCTGAAGCACTACGACCCCGAGAAGGGCGGCGACGACGACTACGCACCGCTGTCGCGTCAGTATGTCTTCGGCATCAACCTTTCATTCTAAAACCACGGAAAATACATGAAAACGTTCAAATTCATATCGGCGGCCCTGCTGCTGCTCGGTGCCTGGGGGTGCGAACTGGATGAGGTGAATCCTTCGTCCGTCCCCACGGACCAGGAGTGGCGGACCGCGGCCGGCTACGAGAAGCTGGTGAACAACTGCTATTTCGATCTGATCCGCATCGTCTACGGTCAGGCCGAGGATACGTTCGTCGTCAACGCCGAGGGCGGTACCGACATCTGGCAGGATACCAACCCGACGGGCAGCAACGGCAACTGGAGCCGCCTGATGCGTTACGACGGCGATTTCGGCGGTCTGCTGGGCGAGGCCTACCAGGGTTTCTACGCCACGGTCAACTCGTGCAACGCAGCCATCGAATATGCCGAAAAGGTGCAGGGGCTGACTCCCGAGCGCATCGACGAGCTGGTGGCCGAGGCGCACTACCTGCGCGCCCACTCGCTCTACCACATCGTCGAGCAGTACGGCGGCAAGTACCTCCCCGAGAGCTACACCAAATCGCCCGTCTCGTCGCTGCCGTGCAGCACGGTGAATGCCTTCTATAAGGTGATCCTCGACGATCTGGAGTTCGCCAAGCAGCACCTGCCCGTCTCGCAGGCCGTCTTCGGCCACGTGACGCGTGCCGCGGCCTACCACCTGTTGGCGCGTGCGGCGCTGACCTACGCCTCCTACACGGACGGTCTGGGCCATGCCGAGAAGATCACGGCCGAGGAGAGCCGCCGGCTGATCGAGACGGCGCGCGATGCGGCCGACTACCTGATCGACCACGCCGCCGAGCTCGGTGTACGCCTCTACGACGAGGCGGAGGAGGTCTTCGACGAGGCGAACAACAAGACGAACGCCGAGGCGCTCTTCGTGATCTGCCACTCCAAGCAGCAGGCCTACAACCCCCGCGGCAACTACTACAACCGCACCTGGAAGCATTTCGGCGCCTATGCCAGCAGCACGAGCGGTATCTACCTCGACGGTCTGAAGGCATCTTACGCGACGGAGGTGAACGGCGTCACGGTGCCGAAGCTGGCCAAGTGCAACTGCATCTTGGAGCCGAGCAAGTACCTGATCGACCTCTACGGGGAGAAGGACACGCGTTACGAGGCTTTCTTCAACGACAGCTACTACATCAACGCCGCCAATACGGCGGACGGCGCGGCCTATCGCTGGACCAAGACCGATGCCGCGCGCTACGGTCTCGACGAGGCGCGCGTGGACAACCCCGTGTTCGATATTCCGCTGGGCGGGCTGGCCGTCTACATTTCGCGCAAGACCTACACGCAGGCCGAGCGCGATGCGCTTCCGTATGCCGTCTGCAACATCGCCGACAACTACGCCGATCCGATGCAGCCGGGCCGCTTCTTCCCCAGCCTGAAGAAGCACGACGCTCCGTCGCTCTATGCGGGAACGAATGCGTCGAAGCCCTATTCGTCCGCCGACAACATCATCTACCGACTGGGCGAAACCTACCTGCTCTCGGCCGAGGCGCACTGGCGGCTGGGCACGACCGGTCGCGCCAAGGAGCGTCTGAACGACCTGCGCAACCGCGCCTGCAAGGATCACGACCACAGCATGGATATCGCGGAGGCCGACATCACGCAGGATTTCCTGCTCGACGAGTACGCCCGCGAGATGTGCGGCGAGTGGGGCCGCTGGTTCACGCTGAAGCGCTTCCGCGCCATCGAGAGCCGTCTGGCCAAGTGCAATCCGCAGGGGGCGAAGTTCGATCCCGCGATCCACTACCTGCGCCCGATTCCGAGCTGGATGCTCACCTCGATCGACAATGGCGAGGAGTACCAGAACCCGGGTTATTGATCCGCACCTTAAGTAAAAAGGGCGGGGCGGTCGTCCGCGACGGTGCTTGTGTCGCCTCCGATCGTCCCCGATAATGCGAGGGCCGTCCGAACGATTCGGACGGCCCTCGTCTTTTGCAGGCGCGCGTGTTGGCGCAGCAGCCCGCGCAACTCTTTGGTGGAGGGCATCGCTGCAGAATCGACGTCGTAATTTCGTTCTTTTGCGACCTCGCAGAGGTCGGCAGCCCGCAGCCGACCCTTGGCGGAGGGCTGCATTTCGCCGCAGGCTCGATGCCGCCTCCGCTCGGCTGCGGGCCGAAAGGGAATCGCACGCAAGTGCGGCGGGCCGCAGCTTCGCCCCTGCGAAGGCCCGCAACTCGCCCGAAGGCTCCTTGCGCCTCTTCGCAAGCTACGGTCCGAATGCCCCCTCCCGTATGCGAAAACACCGCTTGAATCCCCTCGAACGGGTTTCAAACGGTGTTTTTCGCGTACAGACCTCCCGATCGGAAGGGAGGGACGCTTCTTATTTGAGCGCCATTTTGGCGACGCGCTGTTCGTGGCGCCCCCCTTCGAACGCGGTCTCGAAGAAGGTGTTGACCAGCCGTACGGCCTCGTCGTTCGTGATGAAGCGGGCGGGCAGCACCAGCACGTTGGCGTTGTTGTGCAGGCGGATCAGCTCGGCCACCTCGGGAATCCAGCAGAGTCCCGCGCGAACCCCCTGGTGTTTGTTGAGGGTCATGGCCATCCCTTCGCCCGAGCCGCAGAGGCCGATGCCGAGGTCGACCTCGCCCTGTTCGACCGCTTCGGCGAGCGGGTGGGCGTAGTCGGGGTAGTCGACGCTCTCGGGCGAGTGGGTGCCGAAATCGAAGACCTCGCACCCTTTGGCCTGGAGGTAGCCCACCAGAAATTCCTTCATTTCGTAGCCGGCGTGGTCGCTGGCGATACCGATTTTTTTCATCTTATGCGTGTTTTAAGGTGTTTCCGAGGTGCTTATCCCAAGTATCGTTCCGCGACGCTGATCAGGAATCCGACCAGCACGGCGTTGAGCAGCATCGGCACGGGGCGGCTCTCCTTGCCCGAGCCGACGATCGCGGCCGGGACGGCGATCATGAGCGCGAAGCCCATGCCGTCGGCCCACCAGGGCAGGTAGGGCAGATCGCCGTAGAAGGTGACGACGGCGGCGAAGAGGTAGACGCAGAAGGCCGAGAAGGCGTGGCGCAGCGTCGCGCGCTGGGCGATCATCGGAATGGCCACCAGCGCCCCTGCGGCGACGCCTACGGCGAGCGAGAGGGTGAAACGGGTCATCATCGGCAGCGGTTTATTTGGCGGCGCGCTTGCGGTCGACCTCGTGGAGCAGGATCTTGCGCAGACGCATCGCGTGGGGCGTCACCTCGACGTACTCGTCCTCCTTGATGTACTCGAGCGCCTCTTCGAGCGTGAAGACCTTCGGCGGCACGATGACGCTCTTGTCGTCCGATCCCGAGGCGCGCATGTTGGTCAGCTGCTTGGCCTTCGTGACGTTCACCGCGATGTCGTTCTGGCGCGTGTGCTCGCCGATCACCTGCCCCTCGTAGACCGCCTCCATCGGGCTGATGAAGAAGCGGCCGCGGTCTTGCAGCTTGTCGATCGAGTAGGCGTAGGCGGTGCCCGTCTCGCTCGATATGATCGAGCCGTTCGTGCGCATTTCGATCTCTCCGACCCACGGCTCGAATCCCTTCAGCCGGTGCGTCATGATCGCCTCGCCCGCCGTGGCGGTGAGCATGTTCGAACGCAGCCCGATGATGCCGCGCGACGGAATGTCGAACTCGAGGCGCACGCGGTCGCCGTTCGAGACCATGTTCGTCAGGGTCCCCTTGCGCTTGGTCGTCAGCTCGATCACCGTGCCCGAGCACTCCTCGGGGCAGTCTACGGTCATCTCCTCGACGGGTTCGCACTTGCGGCCGTCGATCTCCTTGACGATCACGCGCGGCTGGCCCACCTGCAGCTCGTATCCCTCGCGGCGCATCGTCTCGATGAGCACCGAGAGGTGCAGCACGCCGCGGCCGAAGACGTTGAACGAGTCGGCCGAGGGGCCCGGCGTTACGCGCAGGGCGAGGTTCTTCTCCAGCTCGCGGTCGAGACGCTCCTTGATGTGGCGCGAGGTGACGTATTTGCCGTCCTTGCCGAAGAAGGGCGAATTGTTGATCGTGAAGAGCATCGACATCGTGGGCTCGTCGATGGCGATCGGCGGCAGCGGCTCGGGGTTTTCGTAGTCGCAGATCGTGTCGCCGATCTCGAACCCTTCGATGCCCAGCAGGGCGCAGATTTCGCCGCATGCCACCTCGTCGACGTGCTTCTTGGTCAGCCCGTCGAAGACCATCAGGTCGCGGATCCTGGTCTTGACCTTCGTCACGCCGTCGCGCTTGGCGAGCGTGACGTTCTGTCCTGCGCGCAGCGTGCCGCGCGTCAGCTTGCCGACGGCGATGCGGCCCGTGTAGGCGGAGTATTCGAGCGACGTGACGAGGAGCTGGGGCGTGCCTTCGGCGACGACCGGTTCGGGTATTTCGTCGATGATCGCGTCGAGCAGCGGGACGATCGAGTCGGTCGGCTCGTTCCACTTGTGCGACATCCAGCCCTGCTTGGCCGAGCCGTAGATGGTTTTGTAGTCGAGCTGCTCTTCGGTGGCGTCGAGCGAGAACATGAGGTCGAAAACCTGCTCGTTGACCACCTCGGGCCGACAGTTGGGCTTATCGACCTTATTGACCACCACGATCGGCTTCTTGCCGAGCGAGAGGGCCTTCTGCAGCACGAAGCGCGTCTGCGGCATCGTTCCCTCGAAGGCGTCGACGAGCAGCAGCACGCCGTCGCACATGTTGAGGACGCGTTCGACCTCGCCGCCGAAATCGGCGTGGCCCGGGGTATCGATGATGTTGATTTTGTAGTCCTTATAGATAACCGAGACGTTTTTCGAGAGGATCGTGATGCCTCGTTCGCGCTCCAGATCGTTGTTGTCGAGGATCAGGTCGCCGCCCGTCTTGGCATTGTCGCGCAGGATGTGCCCTGCCAGAATCATCTTGTCCACAAGGGTCGTCTTGCCGTGATCGACGTGGGCGATAATCGCAATGTTGCGCAGTTTTTGCATAGGAAGATGTTTTGAACCTGCAAAATTAATCATTTCTCCGAAAAAATGCTACTTTTGCTCTCCGAAAGCATCTAAACCCCCGATCCGATGAATACCCCTTCCCCCTGCCGCACGTCGCCCGATCCGCAGATCGGGGCGGCCGCCGAGCTGCTGCCGCGCCTGCTCCCCGCCGGTCGCGTCGTCGTCGTCTCGGATGCGGCGATCGACCGCCTCCATCCGTCGCTCGTGGCCCCCTACGAGAAGATTCTCATCGGGCAGGGCGAGACGATCAAGACGCTGCGCACGGTCGAGCAGATCCACCGCCGCCTGATCGAGCTGGGCGCCGACCGCCGCACCTTCGTGCTGGGCGTCGGCGGCGGCATCGTGACCGACGTGACGGGGTTCGCCGCCGCAACCTACATGCGGGGCGTGCCGTTCGGCTTCGTCTCGACGACCCTGCTGGGGCAGATCGACGCCTCGGTCGGCGGCAAGAACGGCGTGAACGTCGGCGGATACAAGAACATGGCGGGGACCTTCACGCAGCCGCGCTTTGTCGTCTGCGACCCCGCGCTGCTCGCGACGCTTCCGCCACGGGAGTTCCGCGCGGGGCTGGCCGAGGCGGTCAAGGCGGCCGTGATCGGCGATCGGGCGCTGTTCGAGCGGCTGGAGGCGGCCTCGTTCGAGGCGCTGCGGAGCGACGGGGCGCTGCTGGCGGAGGTGATCGGGGCGGCGATCCGCGTCAAGACGCGGATCGTTTCGCGCGACGAGCGCGAGGCGGGCGAACGGCGCCTGCTCAACCTGGGCCACACGCTCGCCCATGCGATCGAGAAGTGTTCGCAGGCGATGAACCACGGCGAGGCGGTGGCGGTCGGGCTGCGCCTGATGACGGAGGCCTCGGTGCGGCTGGGGCTGCTCCCGTCCGAGGAGGCGGCGCGCATCGTCGGGCTGCTCGAACGGCTGGGCTTCGTGCTGACGCCGCCCGTGCCCCTTGCGCGCCTGCTGCGCGAGGTGGGCAAGGACAAGAAGAGCGAGGGGACGTCGCTGCATGCCGTGCTGCCCCTTGGAATCGGTCGCTGCGAGGTGCGCACGGTCGAGAAGACGCAGTTCGCGGCGTGGTTCCCGAAATAACGGCGGTCGAAGATACGGCAACGGCCCGCAGCCATCGAGCTGCGGGCCGTTGCCGTATCGGGCGGCAGGTCAGGCGCGGTGGAGGATCGTGCGGGTGATGACCTCCGTGGCGCCCTGGTGGCGGCAGGTGTACTCTTTGGCGGCGCGGCCCGCGCGGTCGAGGGCTGCGGGGTCGTCGCGCAGCGGTGCGAACCAGGCTTGCAGCTCATCGGCCGTGGCGACCGATGCGGCGGCCCCGAGGGTGACCAGGTCGCACGCCTCCTTGAACTTGCGGTAGTTGGGGCCGAAGGCGATCGGCAGTCCGAAGGTGGCGGCCTCCAGCGTGTTGTGGATGCCCACTCCGAAGCCGCCGCCGATGTAGCTCCACGTCGCGTAGGCGTAGACCGACGAGAGGATGCCCACCGTGTCGAGGACGAGCAGCCGTTTGTCGGCGAACGAGGTTCTCTCGTCGCACTGCGTGTAGCGGATGCCGCCGCCCTCGACGGCTGCGAGCAGACGGGCGATGCGCGCCTCGTCCATTTCGTGCGGTGCGACGACGAAGCGGATCGCGGGGTTGGCGTTCATGAGGGGGATGAGCAGCTCCTCGTCGGGGCCCCAGGTCGAACCAGCGACGAAGAGGGGCGCCTCGCCGCGGAAGCGCTCGACGAGCTCGATGCGGCGGGCCGAGCGGGCGATTTCGGCCACGCGGTCGAAGCGCGTGTCGCCCGTCGCGATGGCGTTGTCGAAGCCCAGTTCGGCCAGGAGGCGTTTCGACTCGTCGTTCTGCACGAAGAGCGTCTCGAAGGTCTCGAGCGCCTGGCGCCACATGCCGCCGTAGGGGCGGAAGAAGATGTCGCCGCGGCGGAAGATGGCCGAGACGACGAAGGTACGTACCCGACGGCGGCGCAGCTCGCGGAGCAGGTTGAACCAGAATTCGTATTTGACGAAGAGGGCGATTTCGGGGCGGGCGATGTCGAGGAAGCGGCGGACGTTGCGCCGCGTGTCGAGCGGCAGGTAGAAGATGTAGTCGGCGCCCGCATAGTTCTTGCGGATTTCGTAGCCCGAGGGGGAGAAGAAGGTGAGCAGGATGCGGTACTCGGGGGCGGTGCGGCGGATCGCTTCGATGATCGGCCGCCCCTGCTCGAATTCGCCGAGCGAGGCGGCATGGATCCAGACGATGCGGGCGTCGGCGGGGATGGCGGCGCGCATCCGTTCGAAGAGGTCGCGGCGGCCGTCGACCCACAGCCGCAGTTTGCGGCTGCGGCAGGCGGCGATCCGAATGAGCGGCGCAGCGAGCGCCAGAAGCAGGTTATAGAGCCACATGGTATGTGTGTTCGGGCAGTGTTGGAACCGTAAATATAGGATAAAAAATCGGATTCGCCAAACGAACCCTTTTACCAGCCGTACTCCACGGCGTCGGCGAACCAATCGATGCGCAGCTCCCCCTCCGCTCCGCGATGCACGGCCGCCAGGTCGAAGCGCAGGTCGAAGCCGTCGTATCGGCTCCCCGAAGCGGCGACGAAGGCTTCGACGGCCCGCCGCAGGGCGCGCCGCTTCTGCGGCGTGAGGGCCTCCTCGGGCGGGGTGAGGGCGCCTGCGCGACGCGTCTTGACCTCGACGAAATGGAGCTCGTCCGCGCGGCGCGCCACGATGTCGAGTTCGTAGCGCCCTGCGCGCCAGTTGCGGGCGACGATTTCGAAACCGCCGCGGCGCAGGGCCTCGGCGGTGGCCTCTTCGCCGAGGCGTCCCGTACGGGCGTTCGCGGTTTCGGTCGTGTCTGCCTCGGTGCGGAGGGCTCGGGCAGGGGCGCGTCGTTCCGTACGGGTGCTTGCGGCCTCCGCTGGGCGGCTCGCGCGGGCGGTCGGGGGCTTGTCGAGGCGGTTCGCGCGGGTGTCCGCGGTCTCCGCTGGGCGGCTCGCACGGGCGGTCGGGGCTTTGTCGGGGCGGTTCGCGTGGGCGTTCTCGGCCTTCGCTGGTCGGTTCTCGTGGGCGGTCGGGGCTTTTTCGGGGCGGTTCATGCGGTCGGGGCGGGCTTCGCGGCGGCGTGCGCGGCGGGGTACGGCATGGTTAGGGGAGGATGCGGCGGATCGTGTTGGCGCGCAGGATCGTTTCGCGCAACCCCTCGGCATCGTCGCGCTCGATCATCCGCCGCATCAGTTGCAGCTGGTGAATGTGTTCGCGCAGGACGTCGAGCACGTTGTATTTGTTGCGGAGCAGGATCGGCACCCAGGTGGCCGCCTCGCTCTTGGCCAGGCGGACCGTGCTTTCGAAGCCGCCGCCCGCCAGTTCGAAGATGCGGGCCTCTTCGCGCTCCTTTTCGAGGACCGTGTTGGCCAGCGCGAAGGAGGTGACGTGCGAAATGTGCGAGACGTAGGCGGCGTGCAGGTCGTGCTCTTCGGCCCCCATGCGCAGGATCGGCATGTCGAGCGCGCGGAAGAGCCCTTCGACCAGGGCCACGGCATCCGCGTCGCTGCGCTCTGTTTCGCAGAGAACGACGTTGCGCCCCGCGAAGGCGTCGCGGCGGGCCGCCTGCGGGCCGCTGTGCTCGGTGCCCCACATCGGGTGGACGGCGACGAAGCGGCCGCGGGCAGCGTGCATTGCGATCACCTCGCACAGCTCGCCTTTGGTCGAACCCGTGTCGATGACGGTCTGCCGTTTCCCGACGCGGTTCAGCGCCTTGACGGCCAGCAGCGGGAGGGTGTCGACCGGTGTGGCCAGCACCGTGAGGTCGGCCGCCGCGACCCCCTCGTCGAAGGTGACGATGCGGTCGGCGAGGCCGAGGCGGAGGGCCTCGGCGGCGCGCTCCTCGTTGCGTTCGAGGCCCAGGATTTCGTCGGCAAGGCCGCGGTCGCGCAGCGCCAGGGCGAGCGAACCGCCGATCAGGCCCAGGCCTGCGATGAATACGTTCATAGTATCGTGTCTCTTAATAAATAGGTCGTGTCCGAGTACCGGTGCCCCTTGGCGGGTTCCGAACCTTGCGGCATGCCGTCAGGTTCGATGACACCGTCCGTCGGCGTGACACCGCTTTCCGCAGCTTAAGGCCCGCAATTCGCGTCCGCTGTTGCGCGCCCTCCGCAGGCTGCTGTCCAAGTATGAGGTTCGCCGCTGCAAGTGCGTGCCGTTCATCGCCGCCCCTTTGCGGCGGACGGTAAGGTGCGCGTGCGTCTGCTCACCCCTGTCGGGCGGACGTTGCAACATCGACCTCGTGAGAGGTCGGCGGGCCGAAGCCTCCGCACGCGAAGGCCCGCATCTGTCGACACGGGCACTCCGCAGGCTTCGACCCGGGCGGGCGCATCCCGTCGCAACTCGCCTGCAGGCCCGTTGCCGTCTTCGCTCGGTTGCTCTCCGATGCCATGCCCGCCGTCGCTTGTCGGACGCCCCCTCTTTCGGTCGCTACTTCCCGAAGAGGAACGACAGGTCGTCGCCCGCCCGCACCTCGCGGGGTTCGCGCCCCTTGCGGAAGATGCGCATCGGGCGGCTGCCGATCAGCCGCAGCCCCTCGTCCGTGCAGTGCAGCATGCACCCCTCGCGCAGTCCGACCACCCAGCGGCGCGGATTGGCTGCGATGTACTCCAGAATGCGCTGCTCGCGCGTCTCGCCCGCATGCCCCTCGGGGTTGGCGTCGAGGTAGTGGGGGTTGATCTGGAAGGGAACGGCGCCGATGGCGCGGAACGAGGCGGGGCAGACGATCGGCATGTCGTTCGTGGTCGAGATCGTGGGGCAGCAGACGTTGCTGCCTGCCGACCAGCCCACGTAGGGCGTGCCGCGGCGGATCTTGCCCAGAATCGCCTGCATGAGCCCCTGCTCCTGCATCTTTTTGGCCAAGGCGAAGGTGTTGCCTCCGCCGACGCAGATCGCCTCCGCTTCGCGGATCATGCGGCGCGGGTCGGCGGCGCGGTGGACCGAGCGGACGCGGATGCCGATCTCCGACAGACGGGCCTGCACCTTGCGTTCGTAGTCGGCGTAGGAGAAGGTCACGGCGGCGTAGGGGACGAAGACGACCTCCCGCACGCTTTGCAACACGCGGGCGATTTCGGGCAGCGGATAGCGCAGGTATTCCTCGCCCGCATTGGTGGAATTGGAAATCAGCAGAACATTCATAAGTTTTTGATCGGTCGGTTGTTAGGGTGTTTATTGTTCTAAATGGCGGAATTTTTCGCATGAAAAAATCGCCCTCACTTGTCAAAAGTAATAAAAAAAGTGTTACTTTTGCGCGAAATTACGTTGGAAATTTACAAAACGACAAACATATTTGTTTCACTAAAAACTTATCATCATGTCTGAAATTCAAGCAAAAGTTGTCGAGATCATCGTCGATAAACTGGGTGTCAAGGAGTCGGAGGTTACGCCCGAAGCAAGCTTCACGAACCACCTCGGTGCGGATTCGCTCGATACCGTAGAGCTCATCATGGAGTTCGAGAAGGCTTTCGACCTGCAGATTCCCGACGAGGACGCCGAGAAGATCACGACGGTCGGCGATGTGCTCAAGTACATCGAGGAGCACAAGAAATAGTTTCGTCCGCCGATGAAACAAAGGGCTCTGCCGAGGGGACACCACGCCCCTCGGCGCAGCCCGTTTTTTTGTCTTTTACCCCGCTGATCCCTTAAATCCGCTTCCGCCGTGCTCGATTTTCTCCTGCGCCCCTTCCGCCGCCGCTTCGGTGCCGACAAACATTATTATGCGATGGTCGACGATCTGTTCGGGTTCATTCCGAACAACATCGAGCTCTACAAACTCGCGCTGATCCACAAGTCGGCGTCGGTGCTGCTGCCCGACGGCCGTTCGATCAACAACGAACGACTCGAATACCTGGGCGACGCGGTGATCGAGGCGGTGACGTCGGATTACCTCTTCATCGAATTTCCCGATCGGGACGAGGGCTTCCTGACGCAGCTGCGGTCGAAGATCGTCTCGCGGCAGTCGCTCAACGGGCTGGCCGAGCAGTTGGGGCTGGATCGCCATCTGATTCTCAACCAGGCGCCCGGGGTGACGCAGAAGCACATCTACGGCGACGCGTTCGAGGCGATGATGGGGGCGATCTACCTCGACCAGGGGTACAATTTCGTCAATCGGCTGCTTATCAACCGCATCTATTTCCGCCTGCTCGACATGGAGCAGCTGACCGCTTCGGAGAACGATTTCAAGAGCCGCCTGATCGAGTGGTGCCAGAAGAACCACCATCGTTTTTCGTTCGAAACGACCTTCGACAAAGGCTCCCGCACGAACCATCCGCTCTTCTATACGACGGTGATGATCGACGGGCTGGAGGTGGGCCACGGCTCGGGCGAATCGAAGAAGGAGGCGGAGCAGCACGCCGCCTTTTCGGTGGCGGGTTTCGTGAGCGACGAACAGTCCGCTTCGCTGCTCGATCGGGTCGATCGGCTGGAGCGTTCGGCGGTGCGGACGGAGCGTCGGGCCGCGCAGTAACGTAACCCCACCGAAATGCGATTCCTGTACGATAAACTGGAGGTGCGCGGCGCGGGCGCGTTGAGCGATGCCGAGCTGCTGACGCTGCTGGTGGGCGATGCCGCGACGGCGCAGCGGCTGCTGGAGGTCTTCGGCGGTTCGCTCGAACGCATTGCGGCGGCCGAGCGGCCGCGGCTGCGCATGATCGGCGGACTGGGACTGCGACGGGCGCAGCTGCTGCACCTGGCGGCCGAGTTCGGACGGCGGGCATCGCAAACCGATGCGGGAGCGGCGGTCATCATCGACACGAGCGACGATGCCGCGCGCTGGATGCGTCCGCAGCTCGAACGGCTGGCCTACGAGGAGTGCTGGGCGATCTACCTCACCTCGTCGAACCGCGTGATCGAGCGGCAGCGCATCAGCCAGGGCGGCGTGGAGGGAACGGTGGTCGACCATCGGCTGGTGGTCAAACGTGCCCTCGAGCTGCTCGCCACCAAACTGATTCTGGTCCACAACCACCCGTCGGGAGCGGCCGAGCCGAGCGAGCAGGACCGGCGGCTGACCCGCCGCATCGCCGAGGCGGCGGCGCTCTTCGATATCCGCCTGCTGGACCATCTGGTCATCGCCCGCGAAGGCGATTTCTCGTTCCGCCGCGCAGGTCTGCTGTAGCGGCTCTCTTTTCCTGAATCCCCGTTGCTATTTTTCGCACCTCGGCCATTCGCCGATCTCCATGTCGCGCAGGTCGCTGCCGTCGATCGTCAGCCGCAGGGCGGTCCGCACCTTGTGCAGCCCGTAGCGGCCCGCCGCCCCGGGGTTGACGGCCAGCAGGTCGTAGACAGGGTCGTACTGGATCTTCAGGATATGCGAGTGTCCCGCGATGAAGAGCTTGGGCCGCATCGCCTGGATGCGTTGCACGGCGCGCGGATCGTACCGACGCGGATAGCCGCCGATGTGGGTCATGAGGACTGCGACCTGTTCGCAGGTGAAGGCGGCGAAATCGGGATAGACGCGGCGTGTCATGCCGCCGTCGATGTTGCCGCTGACGGCTCGCAGCGGCTTGAAGGCGGCGATTTCGTCGGCCAGTTCGAGCGACCCGATGTCGCCCGCATGCCAGATTTCGTCGACGTCGCGCAAAAAATAGCGCAGCACCTCGTCGAAGGTGCCGTGGGTGTCGGAGATGATGCCGATGCGTTTCATGGAAAAAAAGGTTGCGGATCGATTCCCAAAGATAGCGCATCCCGACCGAATAAACAAACGCCGCCTTGGGTGTGCGTATGTTTTATTCTATAATCAAAATCAATAATACAAATAATCGAATTTGGATTTCGATATTTTGTATAAACTGTGATAATCAGCGCTTTTTGTGCGGACGGACGTCGAAAAAAAGTGTTGTCAAAAGTTGGAAATACGGATCAGAAACGATAAATTTGTGTAAAGGAAGCCCTCGAACCGCTTCCCTACACCTTTAAAATCCGTTTGCCATGCGTCCGCTGTTCCGAATGGTGCTGCTCTGCTCGTTGCTTTCGAGCTGCACGAAAGAGTCCTCCCCCGAAACCTCGTTGCTGCGTATCCGCCCGCAGCTGCTGACCCGCGTCACGTCGCTCGATTTCGAGCGGGGCGACTGCATCGGTCTGAACGTGGACCGTGCGTCGGGCAGCTATGCGGCGAACGTGCCGCTGACCTACGACGGTACGTCGTTCGGCTCGACGGAGCTGTCGTGGTATGCGGACCGCAGCGACGGCGCCACCCTGACGGCTTACTATCCCTTCTCGGCTTCGGGTTTCCCGCAACGCTTCGAAATCGCCTCGAACCAGGAGGCGGACCTCTCGGCCTCGGATCTGTTGGGGGCCCGTAGCGAAGGGGTGCTGCCGACTTCGGCGGCCGTATCGATGACCTTCCGCCACCTGCTGTCGCAGCTGGCGTTGACGGTGACGAACGAGACGGGTCGGGCGATTTCGTCGATCGCCCTCTCGGGACTGAAAGGAACGGCGACGCTCGACTGGAACCGGTTGACGGCAGCGGCGGCGGAGGATGCGGCGGCGATGACGGTGACGCCGAAAGCCACCGACGCGGGCTATGCGGCGATTCTGGTGCCGCAGACGGGCGAACTGGCGGTCGAGGTGACGACCATCGGCGACAAGAGCTACCGTCGCACCGTATCGGTGGCCCTGCAGGGCGGTCGCCGCTATCGGCTGGCGCTGACGCTGACCGAAGAGGCGTTGTCGCTCGTGCTGTCGGGCACGATCGAGGATTGGTCGGAGGGCGGTGATTTGGTGACGGAGCAGCCCGAAGGACCGCAGGATCCCGAACCTCCGCAGGACGAAGCGACGCTGACGATCGGCACGGAGCGCTATGCGCTTCGAACGATCGGCGACGCGACCTGGATGGCGGAGAACCTCCGTACGATTCCCGAGGCGGTTGCGGTCGGGGGAAATAAGGGGGTCTGGTACCCCTCGACGGGCTCTTCGACGGTTGCGACGGCGGGGTTGCTCTACGATGCGGCGACGGCGGCCGCGCTCTGCCCCTCGGGCTGGCATCTGCCGACAGCAGAGGAGCTGACGGCATTGATCGGCGCGGATACGGGCAGCGGGTTCTATGCGGAGGCGGGTTTCTGGCAATCTTCGTTGAATAATCACAGCCAGAAAAGCTACCTGCTGGGAACCACTGCTGCGGATTCGGAGAGCCATGTGCTGCTGTTTACGGCCGACGGCGGCGCGCAGCAGGTGAAGACGCTCTCGTCGACCTACGGGTTTTCGGTGCGCTACGTGCGGGATCGGTAGCTGCGGTTCGGGTCCGCAGCCGCCTTCCTGCGACGGACGGCAAGGCCACACGGCTTCTGCCGCGGACGACAGACTCGGGAATCGCACGCAAGTGCGGCAGCCCGCAGCCGCCTCCTGGCGGAGGGCTGCTTCTTTGCGTCGCAAGCCTCTCCGCTCGGCTGCGGACTGAATCGAATGATCGCGCGTCAGCGCGTGCCGTTCGCCGCTGCCCCCTGCAGCGGAGGACAAATCTCGCGTCGAGCCGCTCGAAAAGCCTTCTTTCGCCGGCGGTGAACTGACAAATCGCATTTCCGTGCGTCAGCATGGCGATGGCACAAGCCATCGGCGGGCCGCAGCTTCGCCCTGGCGAAGGCCCGCTTCGTAACCGTCGCGTCCCTTCGCAAGCTGCGGTCCGAATGAAAGCAGTCAGAACCGTAAATCGCACATAGCCTGATCGATTCGATCCCGCAGGGATCGGCGGGCCGAAGTCTCCCGCAGCGGAGGCCCGCAGTTTGTGCAAACATGCGTGCGCTCCGCAGGCTTCGCCCCGCATGAAAACCGTTTTCGCGCGCCGGCGCACACTGACCCTCGCCACGCCGCTCCGATGCGGTTCTAACCCCCTCCTTTTCAAAAAAAACGTCCCTCTCTCGAACCGCCTCGACCGAAAAATCGCTATTTTTGTCGACATGAAACGAGCTTTGAAACAGGGTGCGATCGTCGGAGCGATCGGAGCGATGATCATCTTCGGCATTTGGTTCTATCAGATGCGGCAGCGCTATGCCCGCCTCGATGCGGAGGGGGTGACGACCGAGGCGGTCGTGACGCGCGTCTATTCGCGCGTCGAGCATCGGCCCGGCCCGGGCCGCCGCGGCATGCGCCATCCGCGCAAAACGACCGTCTATCTGCTGGATTACCGATTCCGCGCGGCCGACGACTCGCTCTATACGGACAGTCACCGCCGCTCGGGTAACCTGATGACGGTGCAGGCGGGCGATCATCTGTTGGTGCGCTACCTGCCCGAGCGCCCGTCGGTGCATCGCCTCGAACGCGACAGCACGGGGGCGTACCGCCGTCTCGCTCGTCCGCGCCGAAGCCGACGACGATAGCTCGCGCGGCTTCGGCGTCCGCTCCGCGACGGTCGATTTGCCGAAAAATCGGTCGCACGCAGCAGCTCGAAGCAACAAGCCGCTCCGCGGAACGTCGGTCCGAAGAGATGCCGGTGTGCGGTCGCATCGGTCGGGTGATCCCCGCTCCGCTGTAAACGCGCTGCGCGCAAAATCCGCTTCCGCGAACCTCGCCCGCTTCGCTTCGAGAACCGTCCGCGCTTTCTTCGTGCGCAAAAGGCGTGTCCCTTTCCCGCGGCAATCGTCCGCTCCGTGTGCCCGTCCGCACTTTCTTCGTGCAAAAAACGCCTGTCCCTTCCCCGCGGCAATCCGCGTTTTTTTTCGCAAGCAAAAACGCAGGCAATCCCGCACCCCGCCTCCGCGGCAAGCGTGCACGCGCCGCCTGTCGTCGAAGCCGCTCCGGCACCCTTGCCAAGTCGCGCGGCCCGCGCAACGCGAACCCCGTCGAAACGTTCCCTTCCGCCGTCACGGAGTGCCTGCCGTCGGATCGATGCTCCGTTCGGACAAAATTTTCATTTTTAAATGTTTTGTTAAAAACAAAATAAATTCGTACCTTTGCGCACCCGCGAAATGCGGGCAAGGATTACAACAAGTTAAATTAAACGTAAAACACAGTGGATTCATTAAGCTACAAGACTATCTCGGGCAACGCCGCGACCGTCACCAAGGACTGGTACGTGATCGACGCCACGAACGAGGTACTGGGACGTCTTGCATCGCAGATCGCGAAGATCCTCCGAGGCAAGAACAAGCCCTGCTACACGCCCCACGCCGACTGCGGTGACTACGTCATCGTCATCAACGCGGAGAAGGTGAAGCTCACGGGCAAGAAGATGACCGACAAGGTCTACACGCGCCACACGGGGTATCCGGGCGGTCAGCGTTTCGCTACCCCCGCCGACTACCTGGCCAAGAAGCCGACCTTCATCATCGAGAAGGCCGTGAAGGGCATGCTCCCCAAGACGCGCCTGGGCGAGCACATTTTGACGAACCTGAAGGTCTATGCCGGCGAGGAGCACCCGCACGCCGCCCAGA
The DNA here is from genome assembly GCA_910584485.1 of uncultured Alistipes sp. Classification (GTDB taxonomy): domain Bacteria; phylum Bacteroidota; class Bacteroidia; order Bacteroidales; family Rikenellaceae; genus Alistipes. The sequence goes on along the minus strand of CAJUAV010000011.1, from coordinate 57,679 downwards.
ACCCGAAGGTCCTTAAGTTGAACGAGATTAAGTAACACATCACATGGAAGTTGTAAACACCGTAGGTCGCCGTAAGGCAGCTGTGGCTCGCGTATTCGTGAAGCCGGGCAAGGGTCAGATTACAATCAACCACAAGGCACTCGCAGACTATTTCTCGCTGGACATTCTTCAGTTTCAGGTGAAGCAGCCGCTCATGGCTACCAACACGCTGGAGAACTACGATATCACGATCAACCTCGTTGGCGGCGGTATCAAGGGCCAGGCCGAGGCTGCCCGTCTGGGCATCGCCCGCGCGCTGTGCGAGATCGACGCCGAGATGCGTCCCACCCTCAAGAAGGCGGGATTCATGACGCGTGACTCGCGCGTGGTTGAGCGTAAGAAGCCCGGTCAGCCCGGTGCACGTCGCAAGTTCCAGTTCAGCAAGCGTTAATTCTTGCGGACCGAAATTTCGGCAAAGCACGGTTCGGGTTCGAAACATTGCGGACTGCTTCATATATAATAAGTATTACCGCCGTGTTGCCTGGCCGCGGAAAATTCCGCAGGACCGACCCCTGACGGCCGCTACCCGCGGAATTGAAGAAAAGAGGATTAAAATTAACAAACCAGTTGAATTACCATGTCACGTACTGATTTTAATACATTGCTGGAGGCCGGTGCGCACTTCGGTCACCTGAAGCGTAAGTGGAACCCGAAAATGGCTCCCTACATCTTCATGGAGAAGGACGGCATCCACATCATCGACCTGCACAAAACGGTGCTGAAGCTCGATGAGGCTGCCGCAGCCGCCAAGCAGATCGTCAAGAGCGGTCGCCGCGTACTGTTCGTAGCCACCAAGAAACAAGCCAAGGAGATCGTTGCCGAAAAGGTGGCAGCCGTCGGAATGCCTTACGTTACGGAGCGTTGGGCAGGCGGCATGCTGACGAACTTCCCCACCATCCGTAAAGCCGTCAAGAAAATGGCCACCATCGACAAGATGACCAACGACGGCACGTTCGATAATTTCTCCAAGCGCGAGAAGCTGCAGATCGCTCGTCAGCGCGCCAAGCTGGAGAAGAACCTCGGTTCGATTGCCGACCTGACCCGTCTGCCGGCCGCCCTGTTCGTCGTCGACGTACAGAAGGAGGCCAACGCCGTGAAGGAGGCGAAGCGCCTGGGCATTCCCGTCTTTGCAATGGTTGATACTTGTTGTGATCCGACCGACATTGATTACGTGATCCCTGCAAATGACGATGCTGCCAAGTCGATCGCCGTCATCCTCGACGCGATGTGCGCCGCAATCGCCGAAGGCACCGAGGAGCGCCGTCTCGAAAAGGAGAAGGAGGCGCAGGAGAACGAGGCGGCAGCCGCTGCCGATGCTCCGAAGGGCGGCAAGCCCCGCATCAAGAAGGCCGTCAAGGAGGTCGTCGATGCCGAGGAGGCTACCGTGAAAGAGGTCGTAGCTGCCGTCGAGGCTCCCGCTGCGGAGTCGGCCGAGTAAGACCCCGAACGCATTATTCATCATTCAAGAAGAAAAGACTATGGAAATCAAGGCTGCTGATGTCATGAAGCTCCGCAAAATGACGGGTGCCGGCATGATGGACTGCAAGAAGGCGCTCATCGAGGCCGAGGGCGACTACGCACGTGCCCAGGATATCATTCGCGAGAAGGGTAAGCTGGTCGTTGCGAAGCGTGCCGACCGCACGGCTACCGAGGGCGTCGTCGCCACGAAGGTCGTGGGTACGAAGGCCTACATCCTCTGCCTCGCCTGCGAGACCGATTTCGTGGCCCAGAACGAGGAGTACTCGGCTACGGTGAACTCGATGCTCGAGCTGGCCATTTCGGCCGACGCCGCCGACCGCGACGCGCTGCTGGCGGTCAAGGACGCCGAGGGTCACACGGTCGAGGAGCTCGTTACCGAGAAATCGGGTCAGACGGGCGAGAAGATCGAGCTGGCTTACTACGCCCGCATCGAGGCTCCCTACTGCAACGCCTACGTGCACTTCAACAAGAAGCTGGGTACGATCCTGGGCTTCAACAAGGAGGTCCCCGAGGAGGTCGCTCACACCGTCGCCATGCAGGCTACGGCCATGGCGCCCGTTTCGATCTCGGAGGCCGACTGCCCCGCCGACGTGGTCGAGCACGAGCGCAAGATCGCCGTGGAGGCCATGAAGCAGGATCCGAAGAACGCCAACAAGCCCGAGGCCATTCTGGAGAAGATCGCCGAGGGTAAGATGCGCAAGTTCTTCGAGGAGAACACGCTGCTGAACCAGTGCGTGGTCGGCGAGAAGGAGTCGATCGCCGAGTTCATCCACAAGGCCGACAAGGAGGCTACGGTCATCGCTTACAAGCGCTTTGCGCTGGGTGAGTAACCCGCATCCGACGTATCAGGGAAAACGCCCGGGGCTCCGCAGGAGCTTCGGGCGTTTTGCCGTTGGCGAACGCGGGGCGCAGTCGGGCGGGCCGGCGGCGTTCCGACCGATCGGCCCGCAGATCGATTGTCAGAAAGGTATGGAGAGGGACAAAGAGTTGACCGAAATGTCGTTGGAGGAGTTGTGGCGGTTGTTTCCCGTGATCCTGGTCGCCCATCGCGAGCAGTGGAAACGATCCTATGACGCCATCGAAACGTACTTGAAAAAGGGATTGGCCGAGTGCCCGATCGTGCGGATCAGCCACATCGGGAGCACGGCCGTCGCCGCCATACGGGCGAAGGATATCGTGGACGTTCTCGTCGAGGCTGCGCCCGATGCGGATTTGGCCGCTTCGGCGGCGGCGATCGAACGGATCGGCTTCGTTCGGATGTCGGCGACGGCGGACCGCATCTCGTTCAACCGCGGTTATACGAAGCAGGGGTTCGCCGAAAAGGTCTTTCACGTGCATCTGCGTCGGGCGGGGGATAACGACGAGCTCTATTTCAGGGATTATCTGAACGCCTGCCCGCGTGTCGCGAGAGCCTACGAGGCCCTGAAGCTGCGGTTGCAGGTGCGCTTCATGTACGATCGGGATGCCTATACGGCGGGCAAGACGGCATTTGTCCGAAGATGGACCGCCGTGGCGAAAAAGGTCTACGCGGGCAGGTATTGACGGCTGCGGCTTATTTGCGCTCGGCGGCGCCTGCGAACGAAAGCGGTGTGCGGAGGGCCCTGCGGCTGCCCGCTTCGGGCGGAGGGTGGGGCGCGGCTTGCCCCGTGTGCGGATCGCCGCGCGCGGTTTGGGCGGGCGGATGACCCCCGAACGGTCTTTCTTGTGCGGACTGCTTTGGGCAGGATTGCTCTGCACGGCTCGTCTTGTGCGGACCGAGTCGGGTCTGTGTCGGGGGCGGATGGCCGCGCGCGGCAACAGCCGGCCGTCTCGTGCATCCGATCCTCGCAGCTGGTGCGGGGCTCGGCCGCCGTCGGTCGATAAAAAAGGACGTAACCCGCTGACGGTTGCGTCCTTTTTCGTCGTCGGTCGCGGCTATTCCACGTAGAGCACCAATCCCTTCAGGTACTCGCCCTCGGGGTGGTAGATGTCGATCGGGTGGTCGGCGGGCTGCGTCAGCTGGTGCAGGATGCGCACCTTGCGTCCCGCGATGGCGGCCGCCGAAAAGACCGTCGTGCGGAAGAGCTCCTTCGAAACGGCCTGCGAGCAGGAGAAGGTGAAGAGGATGCCGCCCGGGCGGATTTGCGACAGGGCGCGGGCGTTGAGCCGCTTGTACCCCTGCATGGCGTTGCCGAGGACCTTGTGGTGCTTGGCGAAGGCGGGCGGGTCGAGGATGATCAGGTCGTAGCGGTCGCCGATGTTGCGCAGGTACTCCACGGCGTCGGCCGTCACCTCGGTGTGGGGGATGCGGTCGCCGCAGTTGAGGCGCATGTTCTCGGCCGCCAGCTGCACGGCCCGCTCCGAGGCGTCGACCGAGCAGACCTCGACCGCTCCGCCTTCGGCGGCGTAGACCGAGAAGCCGCCCGTGTAGCAGAAGGTGTTCAGCACGGTGCGTCCCGCGGCGTAGCGGCGCACCAGTTCGCGGTTCTCGCGCTGGTCGAGGAAGAATCCCGTTTTCTGCCCCTTCTCCCAGTTGACGGCGAACTGCAATCCGTGCTCCCGCACGATCTGCGACGGCTCGCGCGACGAGCCCCACAGATAGCCGTCGACGGCGCCGAGGTCCGCCTTGTAGGGGAGTGTCTGGGAGGATTTGTCGTAGACGGCCGTGAGCCGCTCGCCGTAGCAGGCACGCAGCGCCGCGGCGACGGCGTGGCGCGAACGGTACATGCCGACCGAGTGGCACTGGACGACGGCCGTCGTGCCGTAGATGTCGATTACGAGGCCGGGCAGCCCGTCGCCTTCGCCGTGGACGAGGCGGTAGCAGGTCGTCTCGGCGTTTTCGGTGAGTCCCAGCGCACGGCGGACGTCGCGGGCGACCGCGATGCGGCGCTCCCACCACGCCTCGTCGATCGGCTCCTGCTCGAACGAGAGGACGCGCACGGCGATCGATCCGATCTGGTAATGCCCCAGGGCGATGAAGTCGTTGCTGCGGGTGTAGACCTCCACGAGCGAGCCTTCGCTGAAATCCTCCTCGGATTCGGCTTCGATGTGGTCGATCGCCCCCGAGAAGATCCACGGGTGGCGCCGCAGGAGCGACTCCTCCTTGCCGCGACGCAGGATGATTTTGGGTATCATAGGATGGTTGTTTGATTCGGTGTCCGATGCCGCGGGGCGGCGGCCTTCGGCAAGTCGGGTGTGTCAGGCGCGTCCGTCCGCCGCTTCGTGCGATCGCTCGGATGCCCGTCCGTCGCTCGGCTTGCGGCCGCGGGATTTCGTGCGGCGGTGGCGGTTCGACCGCGAACGCTCCGCTTTCGCCAACGCATCGGCTGCTCGGGGGGACGGATCGGCCGCGCTTTCCGAGGCGCCGCTCATGCGGGTTTGCGCAGCGGCTTCGCTTTTTGCCGTATCGTTCGTTCGGGCCGCTGCTGCGGCGGTTTTTCGCGACCTGCCGCCTCGTTTTTTCGCGGAGGCGCCCGTTGTTTTCGCCGACGCATCCGCTGCGGCGGGCTGCCCGTTTTCGGTCGGGGCGAGCGGCTCGGCGGGGAGCGGGCGAAGCTGCGGCACGTGCTGGAGCTCCCGATAGAGCTTCGTGCAGACCCACGCGTCGGTGGCGGCGTAGAGCTGCTGCTTCTCGGTCAGCTCCGAACTCTCCCAGTTGCTCAACCGCTGCGCCTTCGAGACGCGTTTGCCGAGGATGATGGCCGACATCTTGCGCAGGCTCTTCTCCTCGATGCCCCAGCAGCCGACCATCGCCTGCAGGTCGATGAAGCCCGCCTCGCGGAAGTGCCGCAGCTGGTGCAGCGAGCGCAGGTCGCCCGCCACGTCGGCGCCGATCTTCGGCAGAGCGCCGTTTTCGAGCAGTTGCAGGATGGGCTTCGAGAGGGCGATGCGGTTCAGGCGGAAGAGGTAGCAGCGCTCGGGCGAGGAGAGTTGCAGCAGCGAGACGCGGAACGTCACCCCTGCGCGGAACGAGGGGCGCGTTTCGGTGTCGAAGCCCAGGAGCGGCTGTGCGGCCAGGTAGCGGCACGCCTCTTCGACCTGCTCTTCGCGATCGACGACGCGGATGTCGCCGTGGAACTCGATCGCGGGAAGGCGGGAGGTCGTTTCGTTGTCGATCTTGTCGACATAGGGGCTTCGGGTTGTCATGCTGCGGTTGAAATTCGGCGGTTGCGGTGCACGTTCGGTGCGCCGCAGCCGCATTCGGTCAGCAAAGATAATCGAAAAAATCGGAAACGGGGTGTTACGGACGGCGAATTTTCAGCCGTCCGTCTTCGCCGAGCAGCAGTTCGCCCGTGGCCTGCATCCGTTGCAGCGCTTCGGCGGCCTTTTCGGGCGGGCCTCCCAGTCGGGCGACCAGCGTGTGCGGGTCGGTCGGCTCGCGAGTGAGCGCATCGAGGATCGCCTCGCGCAGCGCAGGGTCGCCGTCGCTCTGTTTCGCGGCGCGGCGGCGGGCCAGACACAGGTCGCAGATGCCGCACGGATGGCTCTCGGTGGCGCCGAAATAGCGCTCGATCACCTCGCTGCGGCACTCCGTCTCGTTCGAGGCGTAGCGCAGCATCTGCTCGAAGCGTTCGCGCGTGAGCTCCTTGCGTCGCAGGTAGGTGTCGGGGGCGATGTAGAGGTCGGCGCGCGGCAGCCGCTCTTCGTTCAGGTAGAGGATCGGCGAAGCGTTGGCGGGGATGTAGCGGATCACGCGCAGCTGCCACAGCCGTCGCAGCAGCTCGCGGACCCGCTCGACGGTGTAGCCGCTCCAGTCGGCGATCTGCTGCTCGTCGATGGGGCGGAATTCGGTGAAGACACCGTTGTAGAGCCGCAGCAGGACGCGGATGAAGGGGTCGAGCTCGTCGCGGCGCAGGCGCAGCCGGTAGAGTTCGTCGCGGCCGACGGTAAAGAGGATGCGCGCGGGGTGTTCGCGGGCATCGGTCAGCGTCAGATAACCGTTGAGCTGCAACAGCTTGATGGCGCACAGCACGCTCCCTTCGTAGAGGTGTTCGCGGTGGCAGAAATCGTAGATGTTGAACAGATAGGAGCTCTCGGCTCCGTCGCCGACGGCGACCTGCAGGTAGGAGCAGAGTTTGTCGTAGATCTCCTTGACGCGTTCGAGTGGCGGAAACTCCTGTTCGAAGCGGCGGACGATGCGGTCGGCATCGTCGGGGGCGACCAGCAGCAGGGCGTAGGCCCGCTTTCCGTCGCGGCCCGCGCGGCCCGCCTCCTGGTAGTAGCTTTCGAGCGAGTCGCACATCGCGTAGTGGACCACGAACCGCACGTCGCTCTTGTCGATGCCCATGCCGAAGGCGTTCGTGGCCACCATGATGCGCGTCTTGCCTGCGATCCACTCCTCCTGGCGGAGCGAGCGTTCGGCGTGGGCCATGCCGCCGTGGTAGGCGGCCGCCGTCTCGCCCTCGTCGCGCAGCAGTCGTGCGATCTGTTCGGTCGCCTCGCGTGTGCGGACGTAGACGATGCCCGATCCCGCGACGTTGTGCACGAGGCGCAGCAGCTGGCCGTTCTTGTCCTCCGTGCGGCGGACGCTGAACGAGAGGTTGGGGCGGGCGAAGCTGCCGCGCAGCAGGTGCGGCTCGGCGAAGCGCAGCCGCTCCATGATGTCCTCCGTGACGCGCTGCGTGGCCGAAGCCGTCAGCGCCAGGACGGGCACGTCGGGCAGTCGCTCGCGCAGCGTGCCGATTTCGAGGTAGGCGGGGCGGAAGTCGTAGCCCCACTGCGAAATGCAGTGCGCTTCGTCGACGGCCAGCAGCGAGACCTTCATGCGGCCGACGCGGGCGCGGAAGATCTCCGAGGCGAGGCGCTCGGGGGCGACGTAGAGGAATTTCAGGTCGCCGTAGACGCAGTTGTCGAGGATGACGTCGATCTGTCGGGAGGAGAGCCCCGCATGGATCGCGGCGGCGCGGATGCCGAGCTTGTGCAGGCGGTCGACCTGGTCCTTCATGAGGGCGATGAGCGGCGTGACGACGATGCAGAGCCCGTCGCGCGCGAGGGTCGGCACCTGATAGGTGAGCGACTTGCCGCCGCCCGTGGGCAGGAGCGCCAGCGTGTCGCGCCCCGCCAGCACCGCACGGATGATCTCCTCCTGCACGGGGCGGAAGGAGTCGAATCCCCAGTAGCGGCGGAGGATCGCTTGCAGGGTCTGATCGTCGACGGGTCGTTTCATCCTTGCAAAGATAGGAAATGTCGGTCGTAGAAGCAAACGGGAGAGGCGGGTTCCGATCCGTATGCGTTGTTCGTCGATGGCACAGCAATGGCCGCCCGCAGCCGCCCGCTGCGGAGGCCTGTACCTGACGCGCGCGTGCACTCCGCAGGCTGCTGCCCGAGTAAGGATCGCATGAATGCGTTTGCCGAACGGTTCGACGTCGCAGACGTCGGCAGCCCGCAGCCGCCCCCTGGCGGAGGCCCGTACCTGACGCGCGCGTGCACTCCGCAGGCTGCTGCCCGAGTAAGGATCGCATGAATGCGTTTGCCGAACGGTTCGACGTCGCAGGCGTCGGCAGCCCGCAGCCGCCCCCTGGCGGAGGGCTGCAACTCGCTGAAAGGCTCGATGCCGCCTCCGCTCGGCTGCGGGCCGAATCCGAAGATTCTCCCCTTTGGTAATATTCAAATAAATTTCGTATCTTTACCTGTCGGAAACGCGGCGTGCACGGCATCCGCTTTGCACGCCCGTCTGAAACGGACCCGCTCATGATGCAGTTGCGTCGATACATCGCCTTCCTCTTTTTGTTCGTCTACCTTTCGGCGACGGCGGGATCGTCGTGGACGGCGCTGACCTGCACCTGTGCGGCATCGGCTGCCGCCTGCGTGCTCCGCCCGTTACGGTCTGATCTTCCGCAGGCCGCCGCTCCGAAAACCGAAACCCGAGCTCCGAAACCCGGGCGCCGAAACCCGAAAATCGACCCGGGAACCGCGTACGCGACGGCCGCAACCATGAACCATAATCGAACAGGAATACGTTATTTATGAAAATCCGATTTATTTTTCAGGCCGCCTGCGCCCTCTTCGCAACGGCGGCAACGGTCGCGACGGCCTCCGCACAGGATGTGCGCGCCCGCGTCTGCGATCAAGAGGGCCAACCCCTCATCGGCGCCTCGGTCTACTGGGCCGGCACGACCGTCGGCGGCAGCACCGACGTCGAGGGACATGTACTGCTGCACCGCGTCAAGGGCTACGACCGTCTCGTCGCCTCCTACCTCGGCTATACGAACGATACGCTGCGGGTCGCCGCAGGCGTCGAGCGCATCGATTTCGCCCTGGCGTCGGAAGGAGTCGCCGTGGACGACGTCGTGATCGAAGGGACGCAGAGCGGTAATTACGTCAAGCGCGACGGCATCGCCAAGAGCGAGATGATCTCCTTTGCGGGCCTCTGCAAGATGGCCTGCTGCAACCTGGCCGAGTCGTTCGAGAACTCCGCCTCGGTGACGGTGGGGTACAGCGACGCCATTTCGGGCGCGCGTCAGATCAAGATGCTCGGTCTGGCGGGCACCTACACCCAGATTCTGGACGAGAACCGCCCGATCATGCGCGGTTTGAGCGCCCCCTACGGCTTGAGCTACACGCCCGGCATGTGGCTCAACTCGATCCAGGTCTCGAAGGGCGTCGCCTCCGTGACGGCGGGCCATGAGGCCGTCACGGGTCAGATCAACCTCGAACACCGCAAGCCGACCGACGAGGAGCGGCTGTTCGTCAACCTCTACCTCGACGACGAGCTGCGTCCCGAGGTGAACCTTTCGTCGGCCTTCCCCGTCACGAAGGACAAGAAACTCTCCTCGATTCTCCTCTTTCACGGTTCGGCCGACACGGACGTCCGCGAGATGGACCACAACCACGACGGTTTCCGCGACCAGCCCGAGACGAACCTTCTCTCGCTGGCCAACCGCTGGGTCTACGCCGCCGACAACGGCACGCAGATCCGCTGGGGCGTCAAGCTCCTGCAGGAGAACCGCCTGGGCGGCATGCTCGACTACAAGGACCGCGAATCGGAGCGCCGCGCGATGCACGAACACTGGAACTGGCAGCAGGAGGGGATTGCGATGCCGCTCTACGGCTCGCACCTGCGCAACCGCGAAGCGGGAGGCTACCTGAAGATCGGCATGCCGGTCGGTGCGGCGGTCTACGACCGCGACGCGCAGGACGAGCTGCGTTCGAACCTCATTCTGGTGGCCGATTTCGACCACTACGGCGAGCAGGCCTATTTCGGTCTGAACGACTATGCGGGCATCGAGAATGCCGTTTCGGTCAACCTGGCCTACAACCACTATTTCACCTACCGCTCGTCGTTGATCGTCGGCGTGCAGGGACGTCACGCCTCGATCAACGAACGCCTGCTCAACGCCACGCCGTGGATCGAGGCGGCGCCCGTCACCGATTTCCGCCTCGACCGCCGCGAACAGGAGGCGGGCCTCTATGCCGAATACACCTACTCGATCAAGGACAAGCTGTCGATCGTGGCGGGTCTGCGCGGCGACTACAACGCCTTTTACGACAAGGCCTTCGCCACGCCGCGCGGTCATCTGCGCTGGAACATTACGCCGCTGACGACGCTGCGCCTCTCGGCGGGTCTGGGCTATCGTTCGACGAGCGTTCTGACGGACAACATCGGCATCCTCGCCACGGGTCGCCGCATCGTCTTCAACGACGGCAAAAACAGCTCCGCCGACTGGTTCGACCTCTTCGACCGCATGGAGAAGGCGCTTACGGCGGGCGGTTCGCTGACCCATACCTTCTCGCTCGCGGGGAGCGAAAACGCTACGATCAGCTTCGACTATTTCCGCACGCAGTTCTACAACTCGGTGGTGGTGGATCAGGAGTGGGACCCCTCCTGCATCAACATCTATAACACGGACGGCAAATCCTATACGGATACCTACCAGGTCGATTTCTCGTGGTCGCCCGTCGAGCGCCTCGACCTCTTCGCGACGTTCCGTTACACGGACAGCAAGATGACGATCCGCCGTCCCGACGGCACGAACGCTTCTGTCGAGCGACCGCTGGTGAACGCCTACAAGACGCTGCTCAACATCCAGTACGCCACCAAATTCCGCCGCTGGGTCTTCGATGCGACGGCGCAGCTGAACGGACCCGCCCGCATCCCCACGCAGGACGGCGACCTGGCGCACGACGACAAGTCGCCTTCGTATCCGATGTTCTTCGCGCAGGTCACCCACAAGGTGGGCAAGTTCGACTTTTATGTCGGCTGCGAGAACATCGGCGACTATCGGCAGAAGGTCCCCATCGTGAACGCTTCGAATCCCTATTCGACGCAGTTCAACTCGATGAACATCTGGGGGCCGCTGATGGGACGCAAATTCTACGTCGGCCTGCGATTCAACCTTTATTGATAAACCTTTAAAACGAACAGAACCATGAAAAAGATGATGATGATCTGCCTGTGCCTGCTGCTGGGTGCCGGCGTCTGCATGGCGCAGAAACAGAACAAACGAGGCGCAAAACAGCTGACGACGACCGTTTTCCAGACGGACCTCGACTGCCCGAACTGCGCGAAGAAGGTCGAGACGAACGTGCCGACGCTAGGCAAGGGGATCGAGGATGTGAAGATCGATCTGAAGAGCGGCGAGGTAACGGTCGTTTACGACGCCTCGAAGAACAACGACGCGACGATCCTGAACGGCTTCAAGAAGCTGAAGGTCAAGGCCTCGGTTAAGAAATAACGCTCCCGCTTCCTCTCTAACCCGACGCAAGATGAAGATCGTGACTTTCGGCGAGCTGATGCTGCGGCTGACGCCGCCGTCGTTCGCCCGATTCAACCAGACGAGCCGTTTCGAGGCGGGCTTCGGCGGCAGCGAGGCCAACGTGGCCGTGTCGCTCGCCAACTACGGGCTCGACAGCGAGTTCGTCACCTGCCTGCCCGCCAACAAGATCGCCGATGCGGCCGTGGCCGATCTGCATCGCTACGGCGTGCGGACCGATCACCTGGTGCGCAAAACGGGCCGCATGGGGCTCTACTACATGGAGGAGGCCGTGGCGATGCGTTCGTCGCAGGTCGTCTACGACCGCGGCGACTCGTCGTTCGACGCGCTGGTCCCGGGCGACATCGACTGGGATGCCGTCTTCGCCGATGCGGGGTGGTTCCACTGGTCGGGCATTTCGGCCGCCGTCAGTGCGGGAACGGCCGAGGTCTGCGCCGAGGCGATCGCCGCCGCCCGCCGCCGCGGGCTGGTCATTTCGTGCGACATCAACTACCGCCGCAACCTCTGGAAATACGGCAAGACGGCCCGCGAGGTGCTGCCGCCGCTCATGGAGGCGTGCGACATCGTCTTCGGCACCGAGCTGGAGTATTTGCAGGCCCTCGGGGTCTCGATGCCCGCCTTCAAAGCGTGCGACACGCACTACGCGATGCCGATGGAGGGGTATGCGCAGGCCGCCGAGGAGGTGGCGCGGCTGCTGCCGAAATGCCATACGATCGTCTTCGCGCTGCGCAACGTGCTCAATGCGCAGCACCACCTGCTCGGAGGTACGCTCTGGCATCGGGGAACGATGCACGAGGCGCGCATCTACGACATCGACGGGGTGGTGGACTGCGTGGGCGTGGGCGATGCCTACAACAGCGGCATCATCTACGGCCTGGTACACGGGTTGGAGCTGCAACGCTCGCTGGAGCTGGGCGCTGCGGCCTGCGCGCTCAAGAATACGGTGCCGGGCGATTACGCGCAGTTCCCGATCGAGGAGATCATCGCGGCGGCCGACGGTGCCACCAACGGCCGCATCGCCCGATAAGGGCCGCAGTTCGAACGAAAGATCGCAAGCCGAAACGTCGGTTTGCGATCTTTTTTCGTTTCTTCGGAGGTGAACGTGCGTGCAGAATCGCGCTTTAGCGCGGCGGGCCGAAGCCTCCTGCGCGCTTAAGGCCCGCATTTCGCGTCCGCATCATGCGCGCGCTCCGCAGGCTTTTGCCCGAGAAACGATTGCCGAACGGTTGCGATCCCGTAAGGGATCGGCGGGCCGCAGCTTTCGGCGGCGAAGGCCCGCAACTCGCGCAAGGCTCGTTACGCGTGCTTCGCAAGCTGCGGCCCGAACACGCATCGCACGCAAACGCGGCGTGAAGCCTTCCGCAGCGGAGGCCCGGACGGGTTCGCGCTTGAACGCGGTGGTTTCGACAAGACCGCTTGGTCCTTGCGCAGCAAAGGCAGCCCGCAGCCGCCCCCTGGCGGAGGGCTGCAACTCGCCGAACGGCTCGTGGCAGGTCTCTCCGCTCGGCTGCGGGCCGATGACAGCGCATATCGATCCTGCGAGGATTCGGCGGGCCGCAATCCGCTGCCGAACGGTTTCGACCTCGCAGCCGTCGGCGGCCGCAGCATTGCCCTGCGAAGGCCCGCTGCTCGCGTAAAGCTTGTTGCGTGCGCTTCGCAAGCTGCCGCCCGCGTGGCCTCCGCAACCCCGATCGCCGCTTCGGGCGCTTACCCCCGCTTCGGCCCGATGCGGATGTTTCCCGTCGCGGCGTCGTACCGTACGACATCGCTGCCGAAGAGCCGTTCGATGTGCCCGCTGCGGATCATCTCGGCGGCGGGCAGGCAGTGCAGCGCGGGCGGATCGATCAGGGCGACGCGGTCGGCGAGCGACAGGGCGATATCGAGTTCGTGCGTCGAAAAGAGGATGCACTTGCCCTCCTCGCGGGCCAGCCGCGCGAGCAGCGCACAGAGTTCGCAGCGGTTCGGCAGGTCGAGGAACGAGGTGGGTTCGTCGAGCAGGATGACGGGGGTCTGCTGCGCCAGCGCGCGGGCGATCATCACCCGCTGGCACTCGCCGTCCGACATACGGTCCATCGTGCGGTCGGCGTAGTCGGCCATTCCGACCGCCGCGAGCGCACGGGCGACGGCGGCGGCATCCTCCGCCCCGAGGCGGCCGATCCAGTCGGTGTAGGGGGCGCGTCCGAGCGCTACGACGTCGCGGCAGCGCAGGTGGGCGATGCGCACCCGCTCGGTGGTGACGAAGGCGGCGGTACAGGCCAGCCGTTGCGGATCGAGCTTGTCGAGCTCCTTGCCGTCGAGCCGTATGCGGCCGCCGCGGCGTTCGCCGAGCCCCGCGAGGGCGCGCAGCAGGGTCGATTTGCCCGTGCCGTTGCGGCCGATGAGGGGGGTGAGCGTCCCTGCGGGCAGGTGGGCCGACACGCGTTCGAGCAGCGTGCGGTCGCCGTAGCCCAGGGTGAGGTTTTCGATGCGGATCATGTCAGGCGGCGGTTTGGTTGCGGACGACGACCCAGATCACGATCGGAATGCCCAGCAGGGCGGTGATCGTGTTGACGGGCAGCGTCAGTTGTTTCGATACGATGTCGCAGACGAGCAGCACGACGATGCCCGTCAGGGCCGCCGCGGGCAACAGGATGCGGTGGTCGGCCTCGCGGAAGAGCATCCGCGCGACGTGCGGCACGGCGAGCCCCACGAATCCGATCGGGCCGCAGAAGGCGGTGACGGTCCCCGCGAGCAGCGTCGTCGAGAGGAAGAGCAGCTGCCGCGAGCGGCGGATGTCGAGCCCCATCGTGCGGGCGTAGTGCTCTCCCAGCAGCAGCAGGTTGAGCGGCTTGATGGCCGCCACCGAGAGCGCCAGCCCCAGCACGACGGCGGGCAGCAGCAGGGCGAGCTGTGCGGCCGTGACCTCGCCGAGCGACCCCATCGTCCAGATGACGAAACTTTTCAGGGCATCTTCGTGGCTGAGGTATTGCAGCATCTGCACCACGGCGCCGACGCCCGACGAAAACATCATGCCCAGAATGAGCATGACCATGATCTCCTTGATTCGTCGGCCGACGGCGGCGATGACGGCCAGCACGATCGCCGAACCGATCCAGGCGGCTCCCGCCACTCCGAGCGAGGCTGCCGCGCCGCCGCCCGTCAGCCCCAGCACGGGGGCCCCGAGCAGGAAGAGCGCCACGCCGAGCGAAGCGCCCGAGCTGATGCCCAGCACATAGGGGCCCGCCAGGGGGTTGCGGAAGAGCGTCTGCATCTGCAATCCGCTGACGGCCAGCGCCGCCCCCGCGGCTACGGCCACGACCGCCTTCAGGAGGCGGATCGAGCGGACGATCTTCGCCGTGGCGGCCGGGACCTCGCCGCCCGTGAGGGCGGCCCATACGTCGCTTAAGGGGATCGACACGGCGCCCGTCGTCAGATCGACGGCGAAGAGTGCGGCGGCGGCCAGCGACAGCAGCGCGAAGAGCAGGGCGGGACGGCGTTTCATTCGAGTTTACGGTAATAGACGAAGGGTTCGTCGACGAGTTCGGGGTGGAAGATGCGCACCAGGTCGCGCAGCACGAGGTCGGGGCGGACGACGCCCGATTCCCAGAAATCGTTGCCGCCCGCGGCGTTGGCGCGCAGGTCGCAGTTCCAGACGTATCCGTTGCGCACGCACCGTGCGTCGGCGAATTTCGGGAAGCGGCTGCGCAGCTCGTCGAGCGAAGCAGCCTGCACGTTGAGCCACAGATCGGCCTCCAGGACGAGTCGTGCCGCCTCTTCGAGGTCGATCGGCAGCGAGGAGCCGCCTTCGTTGCTCTTGCAGATGTAGTCGCCCCCCGCATCGGCGATCAGACGGGCGATGTAGCTGCGCACGGGCGGCATGAACCACGCATCGCCGTAGGGGATGTTGAGCATGACCGAAGGGGCGTCGAGCGCCTCGGCGACCCGTGCCTTCAGGGCATCGTAGCGTGCGGGGATCGGCGCGAAGGCCGCTTCGGCCGCGGCGCGCCGACCGACTGCCTCGCCGACGGCGATCATCCACTCCGCCTTGCCGAGGGGATCCTCCTCGAGGTAGTCGCCGATGTAGAGGTAGGGGATGCCCAGCTCGCGCAGCTTCGGCTCGAGCGTGCTCGCCCCGTTCACGCCGTAGAGCAGCACCAGATCGGGGGCGAGGGCCACGAGCAGCTCGTAGTTGAGGTTGCCTCCGTATCCCACGTCGCCGATCCGCTCACGGTGGGCCGCGACGTGCGCGTTCGACAGGAAATCGAGCCCCGAGACGCCGACGACGGTTTCGACCGCCCCCGCGGCATCGAGCAGCGCCACGTGCGACGAGGACATGCAGACCACGCGGCGGGCGTCGCCTTCGAGCACCTGCCCCTCGAAGCCCTCGGGGGCCTTTTCGCCGTTGCGGGCGATGAAGAGCCGCGTTTCGACCCCTTCGGCTCCCTGCCAGGGATCGCGCACCTTCAGCAGCGTGCTCGCGGCCCCGTCGGCCCCCAGCAGTTCGAAGCCCGCGGCGTAGCGCGGCGCGTAGAGTACGGTGTCGAAGGCGTCGGGGGTCGCCGCGCGGCGACCGCAGGCGGCGGTGAGAAGCAGGGCGGCGAGCAGCGCCGCGCAGCGCGTGCGAAGGTTCATGTTATCTCTTTTTGCCCCATTTGGGGGTGATGCCGATGAAGATTTCGAAGTGGATGCCGGGCATGGGCCGCGAGAGGACCGATAGATACTCCTCGTCGAAGAGGTTGTTCACCGTCCCCTTGACCGAGAGGTCGACGCGGCGCAGCGAAAGGCTCTTTTCGAGCGAGAGGTTGTTCATGTAGTAAGCGGGCAGGCGGCCCGTCAGGGTGCGGTCGTTGCTCGACATCGTGAAGCGCTCGCCGTAGCAGCACCATTTGTAGTGCAGCGTCCAGCTGCGCCAGGCGAGGCGGCCCGAGAGGGTCGCCGCGTGTTCGGGCACGTAGGGCAGCTGCTTGCCGACCGATCGGTCGGCGGAGGAGATCGGCTCGCCCTCGTTGATCGAGGGGGTCCACGACCAGGTGCCGTCGAGGTCGATCTTCCAGTCGCGCGCGAGGGCTGCCGAGAGGTTCGCCTGCACCTCGATGCCGTAGGCGTGCACCTGCTTGAGGTTGCGCGGCGAGAAGAATCCCTTGGTGGTGGGCAGCCAGATGATCCAGTCGTCGACGTGCGAATCGAACCACGTGACCGATCCGCTTAACCGGTAGCGGTCGGCCTTGCCCGTGGCGAACGAGATCCCTGCGTCGTAGGTGTATCCGCGCTCCTTGCGCAGCTCGGGGTTGCCGCCCGGCAGGAAATAGAGGTCGTTGAGGGTCGGGAAGCGGAAATTGCGCGACACGGAGGCCTTCGCCACGACGTTGCCTCGTTTCGAGAGGACGCCGTCGAGGAAGAGGGCGGGGATCAGCGGGGTGCGGGAGGTGCCGTAGAGCTCCTGGCGCAGCACCGCCGAGGCGCCGAAACGGTCGGTCGGGCGCCACTTGGCCGAGAGCGACCCCGAGAGCTCGATGCGCCCCTTGTCATAGCCCACCACCGCCTTGTCGCCGTTCTGCGCGATGATGTTCTTGTCGGCGCTCTTCACGAAATGCTGGTGCGCCGAGAGCGAGGCGGTGAGGAGCCAGCGGCGCGAGGGGGCGTATTCGCCCTCGAGCCGGCCGTAGAAGGTGTTGATCCGACTGCGCGAACGGGTCATCGAGGCCATCGTGCCGTTGCCCACGTCGCGGCGGTAGTCGTAGGCCGTCCAGGTGTGGATATAACCTGCGCTGGCTCCCAGCTTCCAGTCGCTGCGCAGGTGATCCCACATGAGGATGCTGCGCAGGGTCTCTTCGCGCTGGCGGTTTTCGAATGCGAGGTCGGAGGCGTAGTCGGTCGTCAGCATCGGCAGCTCGCGGTTCGAGCGGAGGTACCATGCGTTGACGCCGAAGCGGTCGCCGCGCCCCGTGTTGTAGTAGGCCTCCTGCAACAGATGCAGGTCTTTGAAGGAGCCGCTGCGGTTGCGCTCCGTCGGATGATAGGAGCCGATGATGTTGCGGTCGTCGTCGTAGATGTTCTCCTTCTTGTCGCGGTTGCGGTATTTGTAGTCGTTGGGCGAGGCGGAGCAGACGAAGCGGGTCGAGAGCTGCCAGCGCTCGTTGCCGTAGGTGAGGCGCAGAAACTCGTCGAAGGTGCGGAACGAACCGATGCCCTGCACGTATTGCAGACCGAACCCCTCGGCCGCGGCGGGTTTCGTGGCGAGTTTCACGGCGCCGCCCAGTCCGCCGCCCGTCTCGTTCACGGACGACGTGCCGTGCAGCAGCGAGGCGTCGTCGATGAAGTAGGAGGGGATCATCGAAAAGTCGGTCATGCCGAGCATCGGGTTGTTGATGCGCATGCCGTTCCAGGTCACCTGCGTGTGCGAGGGCGAGGTGCCGCGGAACGCGACCGTCGAGAGGGTCGCGCGGCCGTAGCTCTTGACGAAGATCGAGGAGTTGAAGGTCAGCACGTCGGCCATCGAGAGGGCGATGTTCTCCTTGAGGGCTACCGAGTCGAAGCGCGTCTGCTGCACGCCGATCTCCTTCAGGGGGCGGCGGCCGTAGACGGTCACTTCGGGTATGGGGTGGACGCGTCGGGTCCACCCCTCCGTGGGGGGCGTTTGGGCGGCGAGGGGGCCGAGGGCGAGCAGTGCGGCGAAGAGCGGGAAGAGTCGTTTCATGGTCCTTATTTCCAGCAAAAGGCGCCGGGGGTGACCCCCGCATAGAATTGGTCGAGCAGCTCGCCGTCGGCCGCATGGCGGTAGACGATGCCCTGCTGCTGGTAATCGATGGCGTCGGCCACGTAGAGGTCGCCGCGCACGGGATCGACCGTGAGGCCGTAGTATTTTGTGCCGCGGGAGGCGAGCAGCGGCTGCACGGGTGCGCGCCGGGCCGTCACCTCCATCTGCCAGACGTCGTCGTCGATCCAGTAGAGGCGGTCTTTGGCGCCGTTGAGCTGCAATTCGGAGGGGGTGTCGCCGAGGCGGAAGCGGAACTCCTGCTCGACGGCGAAGCGCTCGGGATCGATGCGCCAGAGGGCGGGGGCCTCGCGGCCGTAGGGCGAGCCTTCGTAGCCGCCGTCGGTGAGGGTCCAGAGCTTGCCGTAGCAGTCCAGCACGAGCGAGGCGGGCTGGATGCCGACCGTCAGCTCGTCCACGACGGTGTCCGTTTCGGTGTCGATCTTCAGGATGCGGTTTTGGTAGGACCAGCAGGTGACGAAGAGGTAGCGGCCGTATTGCACCATCTGCTCGGTCGATCCGCTCTCCATCGTCATGCGCGGGCACTCGATGCAGCCCGTGATTTCGAACCGCTTCGGGTCGACGATGAAGATGCGGTTGTCCCAGAGCTGCGTCACGTAGGCCTTTTCGTCCGAGAGGAAGTGGATGTAGCGCGGCGAGGTGAGGTCGGTGATGCGGCCCACCTCGCGGCAGGTGACGAGGTCGATGGCGAAGATCACGTGCGAGTTGTTCACCACGATCCAGCCGATGCCGTCGCGGACGGTCATCGATTGGGCCACGTCGCCGAGGCGGAAGCCGTTGGCGCGGCGGAAGAGCTCGTTCTCGGCCTGCTTCGTCTCGGGGTCGTAGTAGGTGAGCGAGGCGTTGCCGTACTGGAAATTGCCTTCGTTCAGGACGAAGAGCCCCGCGCCCGTGGCGGTGACCTCCTCCGTCTGGCCGTAGTCCCATTTCATGCAGCCGCCGAGCAGCAGGAGGGCCGCGGCGACCAGCAGCGTGTGGATCGAGTGTTTCATGGGCATCGTTTCGGGTTCGGGCCCGCTGCCGTCGTGTCGGAAGGCGGGCCGTGTCGGCGGATGCGTCGCAGGGGGTGGGGAGCAGGTATTCGGAGTACTGCCGAGCGGCAGTCGTCGATCCTTACCCGTAACCCGCAGGCGCAAATCCGAGGTCGCACGGCAGGTCTTCTGACTTGTCCCGTTTGGCGCGCCTTCCCGATCCGTCGATCAGTGGCCAGCGTGCGCCGAAACGCATCTCTCTTTCGGAGAGAGGGACTTACAGCAGCGAGTACTGTTTCGGATTCGCACCGAATTCCCTTTTATCCCCTCCGCCACGCAGGCGCGACGGGGAACCGTGACGGAACAAAGGTACGCTTTTTTTCGACAGGAGGTGCCGCCCGCAGGAAAAAATAATCGGGAAGAGCGGCGGAGGGCGGGCCGCCGATTCCGCAGGGCTGTCCGAATGCGCAGCGCAGCCTGCATGCAGGCTGCGCTGCGCCGCACGTTCGGGCGGGTTTCCCGACGGCCTGCGGCCGATCGGCATGCGTCGGTCGATCGATGTTCTTCGGCAAGAGCCGCCTGCGGCGATGTCTCCGCATCGGCCGTCGGCTTTCGCCTGCCGTGCGAAGCTACTGCTCCGCGCAGTCGCGGAACGAGCAGACCTCGGTCGAAATTTCGCCGAGGTGCCCGCTGCGGGCATTCACGCCCGTCTGCACCTTGACGAAATCGATGAATTGCAGCTCGACGGGCGTCCCGTCGGGATAGACGGCGTTGGCGATGCGGAAACCCGTCTCCTGCCCGTTGCCCTCTTCGTCGCCCTCGGCGATGCGGTCGCTGCCCGTGTTGTCGGCATAGCCCCACGCGTAGGCGAGGTTGGACCAGAAGCCCGTCGCGGGGTCGAGGCGGTTTTGCGCCGAGAGGCGGGTGCCGCGCAGCGTGTAAGCTTCGGCGCCGATCCAGGCGGGGTAGTAGCTCTCCTGGTCGTGGAAGGCGGGCAGGTAGTCGATGCTGCCTCGCTGCCCCTCCGAGTCGCTCCATTCGACGGCCATGCGCGGCCCCGCGGGGCGGTAATAAGTTACCGCATACTCCTGGAGGGTCTCCGCCTTGCCCGTTTCGCTGCCCCGCAGCTCGTACCACTCGTCGTCAGGTTCGCCGTTGCCGTTCGTGTCCTGCATCACCCAGACGATCCCGGGTTCGTTCGAGCTGCCGCCGTTCGAGGTGTAGGCGTTGCCCGCGATGGCGAAATCGTAACCCGTGCTGCCGCGCGGAATGCTGTGGTCGAAGCCGACGACGATGTAGCCGCCGAAGCCGCCCAGTGATACGGGCAGCTTCGCCGTCAGGCGCCGCAGGGCCCAGGCGTCGGCCGCTTCGGGGGTCGTTTCGTTCCCCGTCATGCCGCCCTGCGGACCCGTTTCGCCGATGAACTGCCCGGGGGCGGGGGTCCACTCCCAGACGCGCTGCTGGCGCAGCGAGCTGCCCGCCGTACGGGGCCGCAGCAGCTCCCGCTCGCTTTTGTTCGAACAGTGCACGACCACCTCGGCCGTGCGGGACGCCGCCGTCTCCGCTTCGGTCACCGTGACGGCGATGCGGTAGGTGCCGCCCGCCGTGGGGGTGAAGCGCAGGAGGGGATCGGTGCAGGCGGTCGGCCGGCCGTCGATACTCCAGGCGAAGCGCGGATGGGTGAAATGACGCAGTTCGGGACGCAGCAGGAGCGTGCGTCCGACGAGCGTGTGGCGGTCGGTCGAGGGGTCGCGGTGGGAGCGGGCGGGGAAGGCGACCGCGCGCGGCAGTTCGTCGAAGACCTCGATCGTCAGCTCCCGACAGGTCGTGCCGTCGGCGTTCGTGGCGCGCACGAGGAGCGGATAGCGTCCCGCCCGCTCGGCGCGGAAGACGTAGCTGCGTTCGGTGCCGACCACCGCGTCGTCGCGCAGCCATTCGACGCGGAAGGGCTCCTCGTCGTAGCGGTAGGTCGGCTCGAGGCGCAGCTCCGTGCCCGCCACGGCCTGCAACCCCTCGGGGGGAACGGGCAGCGAAATGACGGGCGGCGTTCGCTCGACGACCTCGACGCGGATCTGCTCCTCGACCGTGCCTGCCTCGGTGCGGACGGTCAGCACGGGGTAGAAATCGCCGACCTCCTCCCAGACCGCCGTGTAGACGAGCGTGCGGCAGACGATGCGGCCGTCGAGGCGCCACAGGATCTCGGCGCCGTCGGCGTGTTCGACCGTCGGAGCGACGGTCAGTTCAGCCCCCGCCTTGACGGTGTAGATACCCGTTTCGCTGTCGAGCGCGATGGTCGGCGGCAGGGGGGCGTCGATCGTGTCGTCCTTGTTGCAGGCGACGTTGCAGAGCAGGGCGATGGCCAGGCAGAGGCTCGAAAGGCGGTGCAGAGAGGGTGTAAGCATGGGTTTCGCGTTTTATCGGATGCCGCGCAACTCTTCGCGCAGCTTTTGCAGTTCGTACATGCGGTCGCGGTAGCGGGCTGCGGCGAGGAAATCGAGCGCTTTGGCGGCTCGCTCCATCTCTTCGCGCGCCCGCGCGATCAGGGCGTCCAGCTCGGCACCCGTGAGGGCGGTCGGCGGGATTTCGGGGGCGGAGCCGGCAGATTTCGCACCGCTGCGTGCGGAGCGCTCGGCGGAGTAGGCGCGGTCGACATCGGCGGCCATGCCGAGGTTTTCCGCTGCCTGCGGACCGTTGGTTCGATTGCGCTCGTCCGTCCGACCGAGGTCATTCGTTCCGCTGCGGCCCTGCGCACGTTCGAGGTCGTTCGAGCTTGCGAGGCCTTGTGGCCGCTCGCGCCCGCCGCTGCGTTCGGAGGGCTCTGTCTCGGCGGCGGCAATCGGCTTTTCGGGGCGCAGGGGGGCGCCGTAGTGCTCCTCGGTGAGACGGTGGACGGTCAGGTCGACCCCTTCGGTGCTCTTGGCCGCGAGCAGGGTGCTCTGTCCCGTGCCGCTGCGGCGGGCGCTCTGCGGCAGCATTTCGTGTTCGACGTCGAAGCGCACCTGCTTCTCGCGGCGGCGGTTGGCGTCGATGATGGCGCGCCGCATCGAATCGGTGCAGCTCTCGGCATAGAGGATCGCCCGACCCTGGGCGTGGCGGGCTGCGCGTCCCGCGATCTGGGTGATCGAGCGGACGTTGCGCAGGAATCCCTCCTTGTCGGCGTCGAGAATCGCCACGAGCGCCACTTCGGGCAGGTCGAGTCCTTCGCGCAGCAGGTTGACCCCCACGAGAACGTCGAAGAGGCCGCCGCGCAGGTCTTCGAGGATCTGCACCCGTTCGAGCGTGTCGACGTCCGAGTGGATGTAGCGGTTGCGGATCCCCACGCGGTCGAAATATTTCGAGAGCTCCTCGGCCATGCGCTTCGTGATGGTCGTCACGAGCACCTTGTCGTCGCGGCGCACGCAGCGGTCGATCTCCTCGATCAGGTCGTCGATCTGGTGTTCGGTGATGCGCACCTCCAGCGGCGGATCGACGAGCCCCGTGGGGCGGATCAGCTGCTCGACCACCACGCCGCCGCTCTTCATGAGCTCCCAGTCGGCGGGGGTGGCGCTGACGTAGATCGAGGTTCCCTGCAACCGTTCGAATTCGGAGAAGGTGAGCGGTCGGTTGTCGCGCGCCGCGGGGAGACGGAAGCCGTACTCCACGAGGTTCTCCTTGCGGGCGCGGTCGCCGCCGTACATGGCGTGCACCTGGGGCAGCGTCACGTGGCTTTCGTCGACCACCAGCAGGTAATCTTCGGGGAAATAGTCCAGCAGACAGAAGGGGCGCGTCCCCTCGGCGCGGCCGTCGAAATAGCGCGAATAGTTCTCGATGCCGGGGCAGTAGCCCAGCTCCTTGATCATTTCGAGGTCGTATTCGACACGCTGTTTGATGCGCTGCGCCTCGGTCATGCGGCCCGCCTGCTCGAAGAAGGCGATCTGTTTGCCCAGATCGAGGTAGATCTGCTGCACGGCCTGGTGGATGCGCTCCTTGGTCGTCACGAAGAGGTTCGTGGGGTAGAAGGTGATGCTGTCGAGCGAGGCGATGCGCTGTCCCGAAAGGGGATCGACGGTGTGGATCGCCTCGATTTCGTCGTCGAAGAAGAGGACGCGGAAGCATTGGCTGCCGAACTCGCCGAAGGCGGCCATGACATCCACCGTGTCGCCGTTCACGCGGAAGGTCGCGGGCTCCAGGTCGCGTTCGGTGCGGGTGTAGAGCGCCTCGACCAGTCGGTAGAGGAACTGTTTGCGGTTGATGATCTGTCCCACCTCGATGCGGATCGCCGTGGCGTGGAAATCGGCGGGGTTGCCGCAGCCGTAGAGACACGAGACGCTCGACACGACGATCACGTCGCGGCGGCCCGACAGCAGGGTTGAGACGGCTTGCAGACGGAGTTTCTCGATTTCGTCGTTGATCGAGAGGTCTTTTTCGATGTAGGTGTCGGTCGTGGGGAGGTAGGCCTCGGGCTGGTAGTAGTCGTAGTAGGAGACGAAATATTCGACGGCGTTGTCGGGAAAGAAATTCTTGAACTCGCCGTAGAGCTGTGCCGCGAGGGTTTTGTTGTGGCTCAACACGAGTGTCGGACGCTTCAGGTCGGCGATGACGTTGGCCACGGTGAAGGTCTTGCCCGAACCCGTCACGCCGAGCAGCGTATTGTGCTGCGAGCCGTGGCGGATCGCGGAGGTCAGCTGTGCGATCGCCTCCGGCTGGTCGCCCATGGGGGCATAGTCCGATACGAGTTGAAAATCCATCGTTGCAAAGGTAGCGCTTCGGCGGATAAAAAGGAAGCGTTCGGAGGCGAAATTTCGTCGGTGCGGCCGTTTGTGCGGCGGAAAAGGGCCGGGGGCGCCGCCGTGCGAAAAAAAGCGGGAGCGGTGCGACCCTTTACGGTCGAATGGGTTATCTTTGCGGTATGGATATTCTTGCATTCCGCTCGTTCTGCCTCGCGCTGCCCGACGTCGAGGAGACGCTGCCTTTCGACGATGTGACGCTGGTGTACAAGGTGGCGGGGAAGATGTTCGCCGTCATCGGGCTCGACGATCCTTCGTACTGCGTCGTCAAGTGCGACCCCGACCGTGCGCTGCTGCTGCGCGACCGCTACGACGAGGTGACCTCGGCGTGGCATTTCAACAAGAAGCACTGGAATGCCCTGCGCTTCGGCGGCCGCCTGTCGGATCGGCAGGTCGAGCAGGAGCTCCGCCACTCCTACCTGCTCGTGGCGCGGCGGAACGTCGTGCCCCGGGCACGGCGCGAGGTGCTCCTGGCGCAGATCGCTGCGGCGGGCATCGAAGACGACAGCGAGCGGTTCGAATGACGCAAGCCGATTTTAGCGGGAACCGATTGGCGCGCGCGAAAGATGCGTAGGGCCTGCGGTCGGCGGGCTTCTACCTGTTACCGGCTATCTGCTACTCGCGGTCTGTTGCCTGCGGCTTGTTGCCTGCGGCTTGTTGCCTGCGGCTTGTTGCCTGCGGCTTGTTACCTGCGGTCTGCTGCCTGTTGCCTGCTGCTTGTCGCTCACGGTCTGCAGGCTGCTACTCGTTGTTTGCGGCTTGTTACTCGCAGCTTGTTGCTTGTTGCCTGTTGCCTGCCGCCGCCGTCGCCGAAGCCGCCTTGCCGATGCGCGAAATCGGGGAAAGAGCCGGCGCGGCAGCCGGTTTGAAGCCGTGGGACGGTTGGCTATGACTATATATGCCGACGTAAAACGCTTCGATATGCGTACTATTATTATATGGAGGCCTCTTTGCAGGCCTCTTTTTTTTGTTTTTTTTATTGGATAATATGGAATAAATAAAAATAAATTTCTAAATTTGTTTTACGGGCTGTCAGGCTCTGTAAAGTTCGGCTAAAGACATTTTAAAAATCATCGCAAACAGTCGGAACCCATAACGCGGTTCACGACTCGGTGATTTATGTCTTTGGCCGAACAAAAAGACAGAGCAGTCGATGGACCGCGTTATCCCATCCTGACGCGTGACGCCGTTTGAACGGCGTGTGCCGTCCGCCGCCCGATGCGGCGGACGGCAGCGTCGCGTCGGATTGCTCTTGTCCCGTCGGCGAACTCGGAAGCTCGCACATATTGTGCGGCAGCCCGCAGCCGCCCCCTGGCGGAGGGCTGCTCTCTTTGATCGCACGCCCGTCCGCTCGGCTGTGGGCTGAACCGGCGATTGCATGCTCGAATGGCGGTGGCGCAAGCCATCGGCGGACCGCAGCTTCGCCGCGCGAAGGCCCGCATGTCGCGTCCCTTCGCAAGCTGCGGTCCGAATGAAAGCAGTCAGAACCGTAAATCGTACATAGCATGATCGATTCGATCCCGCAGGGATCGGCGGGCCGAAGCCTCCCGCAGCGGAGGCCCGCAGTTTGCGTCCGCATCCTGCGTGCTCTCCGCAGGCTTCGACCCGAATGAAAGCCGTTTTCGTACGTCAGCGTGTGCCGTTCGCCTCCTGCCACCGTCGTCCCGAAAGCGCCCCGATTCGCCTTAAAACAGCCGGTTTGGATCGCTCCCGTCGTCGAGTTTTACGCGCGGGGCTTGCGTCCCCGCCCGCTTCTTGTTGAATTTGTAGCTGACGTTGATCATCCAGTAGCGCCCGAACGACGAAGCCCAGTTGTCCTGCACGTAGTCCGCCTTCATGATCGTCTTGAAGGCCGCACCGACATCGAGCAGGTCGTAGCAGAGGAGGCTTACGGCTCCCATGTTCTTGTGAAATTTGCAGCCGACGACCGCATTGAGCATGTGCCGCTCGTCGCGGCGGCCGTTGCTGCCGCCGATGGGCTTGTAGAGGTTGTATTCGTAGACGGCGTTGGCGAAGAGCCGTTTGGCGAAATTGCTCTCGATGCTGCCCTGGACCGTCTCGCGGAAATAGCGGTAGTTGTCGCCGACGTCGTTACGGTTGTAGATGAGTGTGTTATTAGACGCCAGCTTCAGGCGGACCTTTTTCGAAAAGCCGCTGGTCAGACCGACGCGGATGCTCGGCGAATAGGTGCGGGTCCTGTTCTTCTCATCGCCGACATAGCTCGGATAGCAGGTGTAGTTGCCGTTGAACGAGACATGCAGGCGCGATCGGATGAACTGCAGGCGTCCGTTGTAGCCCAAATAGATCCGGCAGGTGCGGTATCCGTCGATGTTGTCGTAGGTCGTGAAGGTGCCGCCGGCCGGAATTACGTATCCGTTGTAGTCGGGCAGCGTGGCTCCCTCCTTGTAGAAGCGGGTCCGACCGGCAATGGTGTTGCGGGCGAAACCGGCAAACAGGGAGCCTGTCAACGTCCCGCCTTTTTGGTCGATGATCTGGACGTTCAGGTCCAGCTCGTGCGTCTCGGTCTGCTTGAGGGCGGGATTGCCGGCCGAGACATAGAGGGGGTTGCTGTCGGCAATGCGCGCCGAGAGCTGTTCCAACGACGGCAGCGTGGTCGCGATCCGATAGGAGCACTCCACCTCGGTGGAAGCTCCGCGATAGGTATAGTTGAATCTCGGCACCCAGGAGGTGAAGCTCCGACGGCCTCGCTCTTCGGTCGGAAAGGCTTCGGTGCGCTGCATGGTCGCGATTTCCAGCGGGAGCGTCAGGTGCGCCGAATGTTTGCCCCGATCCGCATGGATTCTGAACTGCGGAGCGTGCGTCAGGTAGTCGTACGTAAAGTCGCGGCTGGCGGGAACATCGAGTTCGCCCTGCACGAGGTCGTACCGCATGAGCCGGCTTTTGTCATATCGGTAACGGACGTGGTAACCCAGCATAATGCCCGAAAGCAGGCCTTTGTTCAGGTGACGGACCATTTCGATTACTCCGTTCGCCTGACGGGTGCGGCCGATCGGCGTGGAGCGGTAGGCCTCTTTCAACGGTCGGCTCGACAGGCTGTCTTCGCGGAACGAGGTGCCGTCGCTCCACCCGAGGTCGAAATCCCCGTACACTTGAAGCTGCAGCCGTTTGGTGACCTCTCCCAGCCAGCCGAAAGAGGTGCTGTACCGTTTGTTGTGCGTGCGGCTGCGGTTGTCGGAGGCGGTCGTCGTCAGGCGCTCGTCGAGTACCGAGCGTTGCCGATGACGGCTTTCGCTCCGCATTCGGTCGATCGAAAAGTCCTGATGGAGGTAGAATGTCCCCCAACTGAAATTGAGGCGGCCGTAGTGCTGCTCCGAACGGGCGGTCGTTCGGAGCGAATCGGCGCTGTTGCGCGTCGTGTATTCCGACGTCGGAAAGTATTGCCGCGCGTTGATCGAGGCGTTGCGGGTATAGGTGTTTTTGTAGGCGTAGTCGGCCGACAGCTCCGGGCTGACGTCTTTCGTCGGACCGAACTGCTGCGCGTAACCGATGCCGGCATGGCTCTGTTCGGAGTAGGGCAGGTTCGTCCCCTTGATGTTCAGGATGTTGTCGAGCCGGTTCGACGTGCGGTTCACGTTGTTCGTATAGGCGGTGCCCGAGAGCCGCAGCCGCTCCGAAAAGAAGTTGGCCGTCGCCCCCGCGCCGTACCGTTCCTGGTGTCTGCCGTCGGCGTCGCGGGAGAAATCCGCTCCGTAGCCGGCCAGCAGATGACCTGTCGTCGCACTGATGAGCCTGCTTTTGGTTTCGATGTCGAGCACGCGGTATTTGCGGGCGTTCCGCCGTTTGTGGCGTTTGTCGTAGGCGCTGTATTCGTCGTAGATGCGGATCTTGTGCACGTCGTCGGCGGTCAGGTTCAGCAGGGCCGCCATCGGGTCGTCGCCGAAGACCAGACGGCCGTCCACATAGGTGCGCATCACCTCTCGGCCCATGGCCTTCAGCGATTTGCCGTCGACGATGATGCCGGGCAGCTGCTCCAGCACGCGGATCGCCTCGTCGCCGTCGAGCGTCTTGACGGCGGCGGCGTTGTAGATGAGCGTGTCGCCGCTCCGTTTGTAGAGCGGAACGGCGGCCTTGACCGCGACCGATTCGATCTGCTTGACATCGAGCTCCAGTTCGATCTCCAGGGGCTTGTTCTCCTTTGCCGATAGGCGGAAGGTCATTTCGTACGGTTTGTACGAAAGATGGGTGACGCGCACCTGCGCATCACCCTCTTTCACTTTGCGGACGATGAATGTTCCGAACATGGAGGAGGTACCGCGCAGCGTATCCTGCTCCGAAATCACCTCCACGACGGCTCCGGTGACAGAGTAACCCGTTTGGTTGCGTATCTGCCCGCTCAAGGTGATCCGTTTCGGCTGCGCAAGGGCCGAGCATGCGAACAGCAGCGGAAAGAGCGCCGTCAGAAGGAATTTGCGGTTCATCGTCGGTTAGTTTTGGTCGGGTTCGGGCTCTTCGAGATCTTCATATTCGAATAATACGAAATTGATTATGTCTCTGTTAGCAACCTTTTGTTGTGAAATAAAACCGACGAAAGAGCAACCGATAATGGCGTGATCGGGTACCTTGTCTAAACAATAATATCCGTCTACATCGGTTGTTACCCCGATGTTCGTGCCAATCACAATAAGAGTGGCGCCGCAAAGCGGCTCTCCTGTTGAATCAAGGACGAAACCTTCCACCTTACGTGTTCCTCTGGGCATAACGCTCTGTTCGGAAATGCCGTTGTCCGCACTAATCGATTGCGGCATCAACATGAAAATCGCACAGGCGGCGATCAGCAGGCGTAAAAATCGTTTCATGGCTGGAAGTTTTAGAGGTGTTGTATATACAAAAGTAGAAAAAGAAATCGCAAAAACAATATTTTTCGTCCCTTTTTCAAAAAAAGTGCGCTCCGTCCGAACCGCTGCTACGATGCGTCCGCTTATGTTACGGGATTGTTAACGCTGCGTTACCTCTACGTTAAGTTTTGCCGCCGCGCGGCCGAACGGGCGAAATTCTGCTACCTTTGTATCGCTTTTGAGCGGGAAACCGCTGCGAAAACCAATCTGCGTATGAGTGAAATCTATACCGTGATCGTGGTCATCCTCGGCATTCTGGCCGTCTCGGGCCTCTTTGTCGGCGTGACCAACGACGCCGTGAACTTTCTCAATTCGGCCATCGGGTCGAAAGCCGCCTCGATGCGGACGATTCTTTCGGTGGCCTCGGTCGGCATCATCATCGGCGTCGTCACGTCGAGCGGCATGATGGAGGTGGCCCGAAACGGCATGTTCGATCCCTCGCTCTTCACCTTCCACGAGGTGATGATGCTCTACCTGGGGGTCATGTTCGCCAACATCATCCTGCTCGACCTCTACAACTCGTGGGGACTCCCTACCTCGACCACCGTCTCGCTCATCTTCTGTCTGCTCGGTTCGGCCATCGCCGTCTCGATCTTCAAGATTTCGAACGATCCCGCGATGACGATCGGCGACCTGGGCGACTTCATCAACACCTCGCGGGCGCTGGGTATCGTCTCGGCGATTCTGCTCTCGGTCGTGATCGCCTTTACCTGCGGCACGATCGTCATGTACGTGTCGCGCGCCATCTTCTCGTTCCGCTACACGGCCATGCTGCGCCGCCTGGGGGCTTTCTGGTGCGGCGCCTCGCTCACGGCGATCGTCTATTTCGCCCTTTTCAAGGGGCTCAAGACGCTGCTCGCCCAGCATCCGATGGTCGTCTGGGTGAACGATCACCTGCTCGCGGCGCTCGCCCTCTGCTGGGTCGCCTGTTCGCTGCTGCTGTGGTTCATCCAGCTCTTCAAGGTCAACATCCTGCGCATCACGATCCTCTCGGGCACCTTCGCCCTCGCCCTCGCCTTCGCGGGGAACGACCTCGTGAACTTCATCGGCGTGCCCGTCGCGGGCTTCGACTCGTACCGCATCGCGCGGGCCGCGGGCGACTCCTCGATGCTCATGGGGGCGCTCAACGAAAACATCCCCGCCAGCATGGCGATCCTGCTGCTGGCCGGCGTGCTGATGCTCGTGACGCTCTGGACCTCCAAGAAGGCGATGCACGTCTCGGAAACGGAGCTCAAACTCGCCTCGCAGGAGGAGGCGACGCCCCAGTACAATTCGTCGGTCTTCTCGCGCACGATCGTGCGCATGGCCATGCAGATCAATACGGCGGTCGACCGCGTGGTCCCCGCTTCTTTCCGCCGCCGCATCGAGCGCCGCTTCGAGTTCGAGGATATCGAGCACAGCGGCGCTCCGTTCGATATGATCCGCGCCACGGTCAACCTGACCACCTCGGCGCTGCTCATCGCCCTGGCCACCTCGCTCAAACTCCCCCTCTCGACCACCTACGTCTGCTTCATGGTGGCGATGGGTTCGTCGCTCGCCGACCGCGCCTGGGGACGCGAAAGCGCCGTCTACCGCATTTCGGGCGTGATGACGGTCGTCATGGGGTGGTTCGTCACGGCGCTGGGCGGTTTCCTGATCGCTTTCGTCGTGGGGCTGGTGCTCATCTACGGCGGTACCGTCGCCTTCGTTGTCGTGACGATCCTTTGCGGATACATGTTGATCCACAGCAATTTCTCGAAGAAAAAGGAGGAGACGCACGCGACGGTCGCCGCCGAGACCACCGACGAGGTGATCCGTTCGCTGCGCGACGAGGTCGAGCAGACGATGGCGCGCGTGACGAAGATCTACGATCGCACGCTGCTGGCGACGATGCGCGAAAACCGCAGCGAGCTGCAGGCGATGGTCAAGGAGGCCAACAGCCTCTTCTACCACTCGCGCGACCGCAAATACACCCTCATGCCGACGCTCAAGAAGCTGCAGCACGTCGACATCTATGCCGCCCACTATTACGTGCAGGTGGTCGACTACCTGAACGAGGTGACCAAGGCGCTGCTCCACATCGCCCGACCGGCGTTCGACCACATCGACAACTGCCACGAGGGATTTTCGGCCGACGAGACGCGCGACCTGATGACGCTCAACGACGACGTCGAGGAGATCAACCGCCTGATAAACCACATGCTGCGCGAGGGCGACTTTTCGGAGCTCGAGTCAGTGCTGGTGATGCGCGACGGCCTCTTCGAACGGATTTCGGAGGCGATGCTCGCGGAGCTGTCGCGCATTAACGCCTCGAAGACCAACACGCGCGCCTCGATGCTCTACCTGACGATTCTCTCCGAGACGAAGAACATGGTGCTCCAGTCGCGCAACCTGCTCAAATCGCAGGAGTATTTCCTCCGTCACCGCGAACCGCAGACGGGGAAGGTATGGATCAAATAAACGAACCGATATGAAAACACCTCGCTTGCTGCTGCTTTGCTGCCTGCTGGCAGCGCTGTCGGCCGTCACGTCGCTTCGCGCCGCCGAAATCGACAGCTGGAAGGTCGTCGTTTCGGATGCGTCGGTCTATCGGGCGCCCGATATGCGGTCGGGCGGTCTCTGCTCGCCCTATCGATACGGCGAGCTGCTCGACGGAGTCCGCGTCGAGAACGACGAATGGATCTCGATTCCGTTCGGCGACCGCCGCGGATACCTGCGCCGAGCCTGTGCCGCGCCGCTCACCGAGGAGGAGTATGCGGCCCATACGGCTCGCCGCGCCGCAACGGCGGCGGATCGGGAGCCCGATTGGGGCGAGGAGCAGACGCCCGTGAAGAAACGGTATCCGTTTTTCGACGGGATCGGAGCAGGACGCAATGCGATTTGGTTCGTGGTGGCACTGCTGGTAGTGCTGCTGGTGCGGGTATGGTACGGAATCCACCTGCCCGACGAGGCGCAGCCGGCTGCGTGGCGTCGCACGGGATACTGGATGGTGCTGCTCGCCGCGGTCGAGTGGTGGTATTTCTGCTCGCGGGGGTTCGGCGACTCGCTGTGGTTCCTGAAGGAGCGCCAAACGGCGCACGACGAATGGCTGCTGCTGGGCTTCGTGGGCGCCGCGGTGCTTCAGGGAGCTGCCGCCCTCTTTTATCTCGGCGGGGCGACGGGGCGCGATTTCCGGTCCGCAGGATTCTCGCAGCGGTCGCTCGTCTTCGGCCTGTTGTCGGCCGCCGTGCTCTACGGTGCGGCCGCACTCACGGATACCTATTTTATCTCGAAGCCCTGTACCTGTCTGCTCGTGATCGCGGTTGGGCTGACGCCCCATGTGTGGAAGATCGCTCGTCGCACGTCGGGAGAGGTGGCTGCCGTCTACGGCATTGCGGCGATCGGTGCCGCAGCGCTGCTGACGACGACCTTCGTCTATCTGGCGGTCCTCCTGATCTGCGGCGTGCTGCTGCTGTTGCTGCTCTTTGCGACGCTGAAAGATGCGGGCCATACGCTGACGCATCTGGAGGAGTATAGCCACAGCGCGTTGCGGCAGGAGTTGTGGGAGGCCGAAAAGGCCTACGGAGAGGGCCGTATGGAGGCTTCGAAGCTGGAGGAGGTCCGTCGTCGGGTCGAATCGCAGCTGAAACCGAAAAAATAATGCGCTATGGATATCGCACTGACGAAACGCAAGGAGAACATCGCCGAATACATCCTCTACCTCTGGCAGCTGGAGGATCTGCTGCGGGCGCTGCAATTCAGCCCCGAGGCGGTCTATTCGACCCTTATCGCGCCGCGCAAGGAGCTCGACGAGCAGCAGAAATCGGCTTTCCTGATCTGGTACATGGACATCGCCAACCTGCTGCGGCAGGAGGGCAAGGAGGAGAAGGGGCATCTCGAACATACGCTGCACCTGATCCGCGACCTGCACGATCTGCACCTGCAATTGCTGAAACTGCCGCTCGGGGAGCATTATCGCACCGTTTTCGCGCGACTCGAACCCGAGCTGCCGTCGCTGCGCACGCGGCTCGGCAACCCCGGGATGAACGATACGGAGCTCTGCTTCCGCGCGCTCTACGCTGCGATGCTCTACCGCATCAAGGGTGAGGGAACGCGTTCGGCCGTGACCGATACGATCGAATACGTCTCGCCCGTCATTGCCGAACTGGCCGCCATGCACGGTCGGGTCGAGCGGGGCGAGGTCGACCTCTACAAGGACAAATAACTGCGGGGGATGGCTTGGCTGCTGTTGATCGTCGCAGGCTGTTTCGAAGCGGGGTTCGCCTTCTGCCTCGGTAAGGCGAAGGAGGCGGTCGGCATGGAACACCTGCTGTGGCTGGCTGGATTCCTCGGGGCGCTGACGGCAAGCATGGTGCTGCTGGCCAAAGCGGTGCAGACGCTGCCCATCGGAACCGCCTATCCCGTCTGGACGGGGATCGGAGCCGTCGGCACGGTCGTGCTGGGCATCCTTTTTCTCGACGAGCCGCTGACGGCGGCGCGTCTTTTCTTTATTACGTTATTGATCGGCGCCATCGTCGGCCTGAAGGCCGTGAGCAGATAGTGCCGCCACGCATGTTTTTTCGCCACGGGGGACAGCTCGAACAAAACGGCTGCCCCTCGCGGCGGCATTTTTTTGCACCCGTGCAATTCCGTGCATGCGGTGTTGATTTTTTTGTGATTTTATTGAAAATGATTGAATAAATGAAAATAAATTTCTAAATTTGTTGTACGGGCTGTTAGGCTCTGTAAAGTTCGGCTAAAGACGTTTTAAAAATCATCGCAAACAGTCGGAACCCATAACGCGGTTCACGACTCGGTGATTTATGTCTTTGGCCGAACAAAAAGACAGAGCAGTCGATGGACCGCGTTATCCCATCCTGACGCGGAACGCCGTTTGAACGGCGTGTGCCGTCCGCCGCACCGAGCGGCGGACGGCAGCGTCGCGTCGGATTGCTTTTGTCCCATCAGTGAACTCGCACGTATGTGCGGCAGCCCGCAGCCGCCCCTTGGCGGAGGGTTGCTCTCTTTGATCGCACGCCCGTCCGCTCGGCTGCGAGCTGAACCGGCGATTGCATGTCCGAATGGCGATGGCGCAAGCCATCGGCGGGCCGCAGCTTCGCCTCGCGAAGGCCCGCATATCGCGTCCCTTCGCAAGCTGCTGCCCGATAAGTCATGTGAGAGTGCGGCAGCTTGCAGTCAAAGATGCCGCATGGCTCGACGTTGCAGACGCCGGCGGGCCGAAGCTTCGCCCCGCGAAGGCCCGCTTTGTAACCGTCGCGTCCCTTCGCAAGCTGCTGTCCGAATGAAAGCAAACAGAACCGTAAATCGTACATAGGATCGATTCGATCCCTATGGGATCGGCGGGTCGAAGCCTCCCGCCGCGGAGGCCCGCAGCTATCGAGCGCGTGCCCTCCGCAGGCTTCGTCCCGAATGAAAGCCGTTTTCGTATGTCAGCGCGTGCTGCTCAAAATACCTTGCTGCCGTCGGCGAACTCGGGAAGAATCGTGCGTCATTCCATGACACAAGCCATCGACGGACCTTTTTCTCCGAACATAAAAAAAACGGCCGAAACCGCAGCTTCGACCGTTCGACTCTATTTACTTGAGCGGTGAATCGGGCTCTTTGGCCATCACCCAATAGAACATCCGATCCAGAAAGGCGGGTGCGAATTTCTTGACGAAATGAGTGGCCCGTCCTTCGATCTCCATCAGGCACAACCGTTTGCGGCGCCGAATGCCTCGCACGACGATCCGCGCCACCTCTTCGGGAGTCATCATCTTCGCCTCGTCGCGCGGCGTTTCGCCCTGCTGCGAACCGTCGGCCGTCAGCGCGGCGAAGCGGACGTTCGACGCCGTGAAGCCCGGGCAGGCGACCATTACGTGCAACCCCTTTTTCAGGTTCTCGATGCGCAACGTCTCCAAAAATCCCGTCATGGCGTATTTCGAGGCCGAGTATCCCGTGCGGCCGGGCAGTCCGTGCAGCCCCGCCACCGACGAAATGCCGACGATCGAGCCGTGTGCCCGTTGCAGATAGGGCAGCGCATATTTGCAGCAGTTCACCGTTCCCCAGAAATTGACATCCATCAAACGGTGCAGCACCTTCAGATCGACCTCGTCGAAGAGGGCACGCATCGAGAGGCCCGCGTTGCAGATCAGCACATCCACCCCGCCGAACTCCCGCACGGCCGTATCGATCAGCGCTTTGCACTCCTCCTCGCACACGACGTCGACCGCGCATCCGACGGCATGACCGCCTTTCGCACGAATTTCGGCCGCAACGGCCTCCAGTTTTTCCGCACTGCGCGCACCCAGCACGACGTTCGCACCCAGCTCGGCGAAATGCCGCGCCAGCGCTTCGCCGATGCCCGAGGAGGCCCCCGTCACAACGACGCTCTTTCCGTGAAAGTCTTTCATATCATTCGTTCGTTTCGATTTCCAGTCCGTCATAGGCCAATTCCACCCCCGCAGGCAGCCGCCGCGACGCCTCGGCATGCAGTCCGATTTCGTGCGACAAGTGGGTCAATAACGCTCGGCGGGGCCGCACGCGGCGAATAAGCGCCAGCGCCTCGTCCACCGAGAAATGCGAATCGTGCGGCGCGAAGCGCAGCGCATTGACCACCAACAGGTCGAGTCCCTCCAGTTTGTCGAGCTCGCCCGCGTCGATCGTCTTGAAATCGGTCAGGTAGGCCAGGCGACCGATGCGGTAGCCCGTCACCTCGAATCGCGCCGAGTGATGGCCCGCTACGGGGAGAATCTCCAGCGCTCCGATGCAGAACGGCGTTCGGCGATCGATCGCATGGAGACGGATTTCGGGCACGCCGCGGTATTTGTCGGCCGCGAAGGCGTAGTCGAAATCCTTGCGAACGCAGGCCAGCGTCCGTTCCGTTCCGTAGATGTCCACAGGGCGGATCGTCGGGTAATCGACGAAATTGAGCGCCCGCACGTCGTCGATGCCGCCGATGTGGTCCTTGTGCTCGTGTGTCAGCAGGATGCCGTCGACTCGCGAGACATCGGCCCGCAGCAACTGGCAGCGAAAATCGGGTCCCGCATCGATGACGAGCCGTACGCCGTCCGCCTCGATCATGGCGGAGGTCCGCAGCCGATTGTCGCGCGGATCGTTCGAGCGACAAACCGCGCAGCGGCATCCGATGACGGGGACCCCCTGCGAGGTACCCGTGCCCAGGAAGGTGAGTTTCATGGCACAAAGGTACGGCAGGGAGTTCGAAATTAAAAGCGAAACGGGAAGAATTAACGGGGCCGCATACGGCAGATCGGAGCGGCCTGTCCGCAAAAAAAGGAGACCGCCTTTCGAAGGCAGTCTCCGTTCGTATTTCCGATGCGGGCAAGCCCTACTCGGTGACGCGCTCCAGCCACTTGACCATGGCCAGCATCGCGAACATCGAGATGCCGCAGACCACGACGAAGACGGTCCACGTCGCCGAAATCGAAATCTTGTTGTAGAGGATCGGGCCGAGGAAGAGCAGGCCGTTGCCCAGCGCCGTGGCACCGAGCCAGCAGCCCTGCATGAGGCCCTGCAACTTCTGCGGCGCCACCTTCGAGACGAACGACAGGCCGAGGGGCGAGATGAAGAGCTCGGCGATCGTCAGGATGAGGTAGGTCGCGGCCAGCAGCCACGGCGTCACGCGCTCGGCCGCATCCAGACCGCCCATTGCGGTCACCTCGGCGCGATCGGGCAGCCCGAGCGAACCGAAGACCATCAACACGTAGGCCGCAGCGGCGATGCCCATGCCGATCGCGATCTTCATCGGCGTCGAAGGCTCCTTGCCGCGGGCGCGCAGCGCTGCGAAAACAGCGATGACGATCGGGGTCAGCAGGACGACGCAGATCGGGTTGGCCGACTGGAAGATTTCGGCCGAAATCGGCATGCCGAAGATTTCCAGGCGCGTGTAGTCCTGTGCGAAAAGGGTCAGCGTCAGGCCGTTCTGGTGGAACGAGAACCAGAAGAAAATCACGATCGCGAAGACGGCGAACAGCGCGTAGAGGCGCTGGCGGATTTCGCGGGCATCCTGCTGTACCTCGGCTTTCGAGACGCTCTTCTTGGCCGGAGCGGCCTGCGGATCGGGCAGCTGCTTCTTGTTCGTCAGGAAGACGACGAGCGAGAAGAGCATCGCCACGATGGCCACGCCGAACGCATAGTGGAAGCCCGTGTTGAAGGCGTCGAGGTACTCCTGGGCGAAGCGGGCCAGGTCGGCGGGTGCGCCGTTCAGGCTGACCTGCGCGGCCAGCTCGGAGAAGCGGCCGCTCATCACCTCTTCGGACATCGTGCCGTTATTGAAGGCGTGACAGAGGGCCGAAAGGTCGGAGTTGTAGAGGAATCCCTGCGTCCGCAGCCACCAGTTGCGCACGCCCACCGCGGCGAACGGAGCGACCATGGCGCCGATATTGATGAACATGTAGAAGATCTGGAAGCCCGTGTCGCGCAGCTTGGCGTACTGCTCGTTGTCGTAGAGCTGTCCGACGAGGGCCTGCAGGTTGCCCTTGAAGAGGCCGTTGCCGAACGCGATGATCATCAGCGCGCCGACGATCACCGTCTTCGAGGTGATCGAGGGAACCATCAGCAGCACGTAACCCAGGGTCATCACCAGCAGACCTGCGATGATCGTCCCCTTGTAGTTGCGCAGACGGTCGGCGATCAGACCGCCGACGAGGGCGAGGATGTAGATCGACGTGTAGAAAAACGAATAGATGCGTCCCGCCGACTCGCTGTCGATGCCGAATTTCGACATGAGGAAGAGCGTCAGAATCGCCATCATCGTATAGAAGCCGAAACGTTCGCCTGTGTTGGCCAGCGCGGCGGCGATCAAACCTTTGGGTTGTTTTAACATGATACGGTTGTTTTAAAGGTGCGAAAATGGTTCGTCGAGGACAAAGATAGAAAAATTTTCGTTATATTTGTCTATCAATCTCCCGAACCCCATGGAAAAAAAGAGGCCCACCCTGCCCATCGTCGCCGGCGACGAATGGCTTGCCCCCGTCGAGGCGGAAATCGTCGCCCGACACGACCGATACGAAGCGAAGATGCGCGACATCCTCGCCTCGGCCCCCTCGATTGCCGATTACGCCAACGGCTACCGCTATTTCGGTTGGCAATGGGACGCGACACTCGACGGCTGGTGGCTGCGCGAGTGGCTCCCCGGCGCGCAAGACGTCTACGTCTTCGGCGATTTCAACAACTGGCAGCGCACCGAAATCCGCCTTCGCCGCGATGCGGCGGGCGTGTGGAGCGCCTTCTTCCCCGCCGCGATGTACCGCGACCGCCTGACCCACGGGTCGCTCTACAAGCTCCACGTGCACGGCGAGAACGGCTGGCACGACCGCATTCCCGCCTACGCCACGCGCGTCGTGCAGGATGAAGCGACGAAGAACTACACGGCGCAGTTCTGGGCGCCCGCCGAGCCGTTCGACTGGCGCGGCGACGCCTTCGACATCCGCCGCAACGGCCCGCTGCTCATCTACGAAGCGCACGTCGGCATGGCGCAGGAGCGCGAAGGGGTGGGCACCTACCGCGAATTTACCGAGCGGATCCTGCCGCGCATCAAGCGCGACGGCTACAACGCCGTGCAGCTCATGGCCGTGGCCGAACATCCCTACTACGGATCGTTCGGCTACCACGTGTCGAGCTTCTTCGCCCCCACGTCGCGCTGCGGCACCCCCGAGGAGCTCAAGGAGCTCGTGCGTCGCGCCCACGAGCTGGGCATCGCCGTCATCATGGACCTCGTGCACGCCCACTACGTCAAGAACCTCAACGAAGGAATCAACGAACTCGACGGCACGGACCACCTCTACTCGAAGGCGGGCGAGGCGGGCTACCAGCGCTACTGGGATTCGATGATCTTCGATTACGGCAAGCGCGAGGTGCAGCATTTCCTCCTTTCGAACATCAAATACTGGCTCGACGAGTATCGCTTCGACGGCTTCCGCTTCGACGGCGTCACCTCGATGATCTACCACCACCACGGCTACACGGAGTTCGACTGCCGCGAGAAATTCTTCGATGCGGGAGTCGATACG
Source organism: uncultured Alistipes sp. (assembly GCA_910584485.1). GTDB lineage: Bacteria > Bacteroidota > Bacteroidia > Bacteroidales > Rikenellaceae > Alistipes. Next base: position 19,133 of record CAJUAV010000011.1, on the reverse strand, counting down.
GACGCCCTCTGCTACCTCACGCTGGCCAATCGCCTCGTGCACGAATTCCACCCGGGAGCGGTGACGATCGCCGAGGACGTGAGCGGCATGCCGGGCATGTGCATCCCCTCCGAGGAGGGGGGCATCGGCTTCGATTACCGCCTCGGCATGGCGATTCCCGATTTCTGGATCAAGCTGCTGAAGGAGGTGCCCGACGAGGAGTGGAACATCTGGGAGATGTGGTCCGTGCTGACGAACCGCCTGCCCGCCGTGAAGACGGTCGCCTACGCCGAATCGCACGACCAGGCGTTGGTGGGCGACAAGACGATCGCTTTTCGTCTGATGGACAAGGAGATGTATTTCGACATGGACCGCGCGTCGCAGAATCTGGTCATCGAACGCGGCATGGCGCTGCACAAGATGATCCGCCTCATGACGATTTCGACGGGCGGTCAGGCCTACCTGAATTTCATGGGCAACGAGTTCGGCCATCCCGAGTGGATCGATTTTCCGCGCGAGGGAAACGACTGGAGCTACGCCCATGCGCGGCGCCAATGGTCGCTGGCCGAGAACGGTTTTCTGCGCTACCGCCTGCTGGGCGATTTCGACCGCGCGATGCTCCGTCTCGTCAAAAAATACCGCGTGCTCGAAGACGGCTATGCGTGGAACCTGCAGATGGACGAAGCGAACAAGACGATGGCCTTCGCCCACGGACGGCTGCTCTTCGTCTTCAACTGGCATCCGACGGCCTCGATTCCCGATTACGAGCTGCCCGTGCGCGAAGCGGGGAAATACGTGCCCGTCCTGTCGACCGACGAGAAACGGTTCGGCGGACAGGAGGTCGCCGACATGCAGGGCGAACACTTTACGTTCGACGTCACGGGCGAGGACGGCAAACGCTACCCGCGGCTGAAGATCTACAACGTGGCCCGCACGGCCACGGTCTACCTGCGGAAAAGGTAGCGGCGGAAGCGCGATCGGTTGTCGGCGCGCGATGGCAGTTGCGGGTCGACGGGTTGTCGTGTGGTTTCATTCGGGCTGCGGCTGCGGAGTGCCGATCGCTGACGAACGATTTTTCGAGTTCGCCGCCGGAGGCATGAGGCATTTCGAGCGGCTCGACGCGAGATGGCCGTCCGCTGTAAGGGGCGGCGGCGAACAGCACGCACTGATGTGCGATGTTGCCTATCATCCGCAGCCGAACGGTAAAACGTTTTTCATTCGGGGCGAAGCCTGCGGAGGGCACACATGTTTGCACGAACTGCGGGCCTCCGCGCGCGGAGGCTTCGGCCCGCCGATCCCTGCGGGATCGAATCGATCAGGCTATGTGCGATTTACGGTTCTGACTGCTTTCATTCGGACCGCAGCTTGCGAAGGGACGCGACGGTTACGAAGCGGGCCTTCGCCAGGGCGAAGCTGCGGCCCGCCGATGGCTTCCGCCATCGCCATTCGGACATGGGATCGCCGGTTCAGTCCGCAGCCGAGCGGACGGGCGTGCGATCAAAGAGAGCAGCCCTCCGCCAGCGGGCGGCTGCGGGATGCCGCACAATATGTGCGAGCTTCCGAATTCGCCGACGGGACAATCGATTCCGACGCGACGCTGCCGTCCGCCGCCCAATGCGGCGGACGGCACACGCCGTTCAAACGGCGTTCCGCGTCAGGATAGGATAACGCGGTCCATCGACTGCTCTGTCTTTTTGTTCGGCCAAAGACATAAATCACCGAGTCGTGAACCGCGTTATGGGTTCCGACTGTTTGCGATGATTTTTAAAACGTCTTTAGCCGAACTTGTACAGAGCCTACAGCCCGTACAACAAATTTAGAAATTTATTTTCATTTATTTCATCTTTTGCAAGAAAAAAAAGAGAGCCTGCGAGCTCTCTTTTTATTCATCGTCGTGTCGGCAAGCTGCCTCGTGTGTAAAATGGCTCCCGAAACGAGCCGAAAACAGGGCCTATGCCGTTATCCGCCGAGTTCCCGTCTGCCGATCCGACAACCCATAGACAATCCACGGACAACCCGCCGTGGCACCCGTTCGCCGCTTCGACAAACTACCCTTCGCGACTGCCTGCAAGCACACGCCGTATCGAAAGCTCCGCGCCTATCCAACGCCGGCCGCTTTATCTTCTTTCGTTCCGTGCCGCCACGCGGATGCCGTATTCGTACAGTCCTGCCAGCGGCAGCAGTACGAGCAGCATACTGAAGGCGTCGGGCGGTGTGACGAGGGCCGCCAGCACGGCGAGTACGACGATCGCGTGGCGGCGGTAGCGGCGCATGGCTGCGGCCGTGAGCAGCCCCATGCGGGTCAGCAGCTGCACGAGCAATGGCAGCTGGAAAAGCAATGCGCAGACGATCGTCACCTGCGTGACGGTCGAGAGGTAGGAGCCGATATCGATCAGGTTCCGTACGGCATCGCTGACGCGGTACGATGCCAGAAAGGCGATCGAGAGGGGTGCGAGGATGAAATAGCCGAACGCCAGGCCGCTGCCGAAAGCTGCGGCGACGCGCAGGGCCGCTGTGCGGCAGAGCCGTCGTTCGTGCAGGGTCAGGGCGGGTCGGACGAAACGCCACGCCTCCCACAGGCAGTAGGGGAGCGCCGCGACGAGCGCCGCGGTAAACGACAGGCGCAGGTGGAGGTTGAATTGTCCCGCAAGGGTCGTGTTGATCAGCTCGGGCGTCGGCAGCGCATAGTCGATCCCCGAACGTTCGGCGAGCCAAAGCAGCAGGCGGTTGGTCGGGAAATCGGCCCGCAGCGGTCCGAACAGCAGGCCGTCGATCAACGCCCCTTTGCAGAGGAAGGCTGCGACGGCGAGCAGCACGACCGCGACGGCGCTGCGCACCAGGTGAGGGCGCAATGCCTCGACATGACCGAAAAAAGTCATGTGCTGCGGATCGTTCTGCGGCGCTGCGTTCATGGGGTCCGAAACGGTCGGGAGGGGTCGGTAGCGGTCAAAAACAGCCTGAAGCGGTCGGAAATTGTCCGAAGCGGTCAGGCGCGGCCCGAAGCCTCCCCGGCCTCCGCCTCGGTTTTCGCACCTTCCGCCTCCGTCTTCACGGAGGTCTCGGTTTTCGCGACTTCCGTCTCCGTCTTCACGGCGGTCTCGGTTTTCGCGGCAGGCTCCGCCTTTACGGCCTCGTCGGTGCCCTCCAGTCCCTCGCGGAAGGCTTTCACGCCGCGTCCCACGCCGCGCATGAGTTCGGGAATCTTCTTGCCGCCGAAGCAGAGGACGACGATGAGCAGGACGACGAGCAGTTCGGTCAGGCCGATGCGGCCCAGAAATAGCGGGATCATGGTTTTATCGTATTAGAAGAGGTATTTTTCGTTGCGTACCTTCTCGACGAGGCGGAAAATCTCCTCCCACGCCTCCTCGCCGAAGGTGGTGCCGACGACCTCGATCACCTTGCCCGCCGTGATGGCGCCGATCGTGCCGCACTGGCGCAGCGAGAGCCCCTGGCAGAGCCCCGCGAGGAAGCCCGCAGCATAGAAATCGCCCGCACCCGTCGTGTCGACGCGCTTGGCGGCCGCCATGATGCCGACGTGCACCACGTCACCCCCCTGCTTGATGAGGGCGCCGCGCGTGCCGATTTTCACGATGGCCAGTTCGCAGAGCTCCGAAATGGCCTGCAAGGCGTTGACGGGCTCCGCTTCGCAGGTGAAGGTCTTCGCCTCGTCCTCGTTGGCGAAGACGATGTCGACGTATTCACGCACGAGCCGGCGCAGAAATTCGAGGCTCTCGGCCACGACGTTGAACGAGGCGAGGTCGATGGCGACCTTCAGACCGCAGGCCTTGGCCGTGCGCACCGCCTGTTCGATGAGTTCATGGTTCTGCACGAGGTACCCCTCGACGTAGAGGCAGTCGTAGTCGTCGAAGATCGTCGGGTCGATTTCGGAGGCCTCCAGTTCGAGCGCCGCGCCGAGGTGGGTGAGCATCGTCCGCTCGCCGTCGGGCGAGATGAGCGACACGCACTTGCCCGAACGCTCCGTACCGCGGAAGATGACGGGTTCGACGTGCAGGTTTTCGAGCGCCTTGACGAAGAAATCGCCCGTCGTGTCCTCGCCCACCTTGCCGATGAAGCCCACGTCGCAGCCGAGGCGCGCCATGGCGCGGATCGTGTTGCCCGCCGAGCCGCCCAGCGAAAGCGAGTAGGGCAGTCCTGCGACGGACTGCGAGATTTCGGTTTGCAGGCGGGAGTCGACGAGGTTCATCGATCCCTTGGCCAGTTTGAAGCGACCCAGTACCGAGTCGGTTTTCAGGTTGACCAGCATGTCGGTCAGGGCATTTCCGATGCCGATTACGCGTTTCATGGATTGGGTGTAGCAGTGGTTTTCGGGGTTTGTTGCGGGGCGGGTCAGATCGAGAGGATCTTCACCAGTTCGAGTACGTCGCGGTCGATCGCCTTGCGGTGCTTGATCGCCTTCGAGAAGGGCACGTAGGTCAGCTTGCCGTTTTCGATGCCGATCATCACGTTGCGCTGCCCGTCGAGGATCGCCTCGACGGCCGCGTTGCCCATGCGCGAGGCGAGGATGCGGTCGCGCGATGTGGGCGAGCCGCCGCGCTGGAGGTGTCCGAGGATCGTCACGCGGGCGTCGTACTGGGGAAACTCCTTCTTGACGCGTTCGGCGAGCCCCGTGGCGCCGCCCGTTTCGGGATTCTCGGCCACGATGACGATCGCCGAGTTCTTGCTCTTGCGGAAGCCGTGGTTGATGAGCTCGGCCAGCTGGTCGACCTCGGTTTCCATTTCGGGGATGATCGCCGCCTCGGCGCCCGAAGCCAGGGCGCTGTTCAGGGCGAGGTAGCCCGCCGTGTGGCCCATCACCTCGACGAAGAAGAGGCGTTCGTGCGACGAGGCCGTGTCGCGCAGCTTGTCGACCGACTCCATGATCGTGTTGAGAGCCGTGTCGTAGCCGATGGTGTGGTCCGTGCCGCCCAGGTCGCGGTCGATGGTGCCCGGCAGGCCGATGATCGGCACATCGAACTCCTGTGCGAAGATCGAGGCGCCCGTCAGCGAGCCGTCGCCGCCGATGACCACCAGGGCGTCGATGCCTGCGGCGCGCATGTTGTCGTAGGCCAGGCGCCGCCCCTCGGGGGTGGTGAACTCCTGGCAGCGCGCCGTCTTGAGGATCGTGCCGCCGAGCTGGATGATGTTGCTGACGCTTTGCGAGCGGAACTCGATGATTTCGTTCGTGATGAGCCCCTTGTATCCGCGCATGATGCCTTTGACGGAGAAGCCGTGGCTGATGGCGCTGCGCGTTACGGCGCGGATCGCCGCGTTCATCCCGGGGGCGTCGCCGCCCGAGGTGAGGATGCCGATGCATTTGATGGTTGCCATAGTGTCGGTGTCGGGTCGTTTGCGAACCCGAATAGTGTGGTTGTGAACGATGGTTTGCAGTTATGCAAAATCGAGCCAAAGATACGAATAAGCGAGGGCAAATGCAAACTTGTTCGCGTTTTGTCGCGCGGGCGCAGCTTCGGCGCCGCCGCAACGTGCGAAAAGTCGGGTGCGGAAACATGGGCGTCGGCACGAAGATGCCGAATCGGAGCAGCTTCGGAGCAGCCGAAGGCGGTCAAAAACGGGAACCGGTCGAATTCGGATTGCGGATGCCGCCGTTTCGGCAGCCGCGGCGGAGCACTCTGCCGACAAAAAACGGACGGACCCCGAATGCCTCGGGCCCGTCCGTCTCGGGGCAGGCGATGCCCCTTGCGGCCTTATTGCTTGTCGCTCACCGAGAGCTCCACCTTCTTGCGATCCGTTTCGACCGAAAGGCCTTTGCCCTCTTCGATCGTTACGGTCATTTTGCGGTCTCCTGCCTGCACCTTCTCGGTGCGGGGTGCGGCCGTCGAGCCGAGCGTGTCGGCGGTCTGCGCTGCGGAGGGCGCTTGCAGCCCCTGCTGTACCTCGCGGATGATTTCGCCGCTTTCGAGCCGGCGCATCAGTTCGTCGGCCGAAAACTCCTGTTCGTCGATGCGAACTTCGAAATCGGGCTCGAACGCTGCGACGTTATCGATCGCTTCGCTGATCTCCTGTTCGATGTCGATATTGTGGCGGCTGCGGAAGCCGATCGAGGCGCAGGTGGCGATCGTCACGATCCAGAGCAGAAGGGTTGCCAGGAGGGTTTTGCCGCTGGGCTTGCGCTCGGCGAGCAGACACATCAGCACGTAGATCATGACCAGTACGGGGATCAGTCCGATGAAGATGCCCGTGATGGGCACCGAGAGCGGAATGGAGGCGGGAACCACCTCGTGGCCTGCCACCGAGAGGTAGATCAGTCCGATGAGCATGCCGCAGGCTCCCAGCACGAGACCGAAGATGATGATGCCCGCGAAGAGCTTGAGCAGCAGCAGCACGATCTTGCCGAAGACCGAGACCGTCTCGGCCACGACCGTCTTCGTCGCTCCGTCGGGGTCGTTGCTGGCGGCAGCGGCCTTCGAGATCGAGTCGGCGGTGATGCGCTCGCCGTTCATTTCGAGTTTCTGGCGCGCCGTGCGGGCCACGGGAACGGCGAACCACATGACCAGGTAGCAGATGATGAAGATGCCGAAGAGGTTGCCCATCGTGGCGGTCATCCAGCGGAAGAAGGGGATGTTGCCGAAGCAGGCGAAGATCAGCGGCAGGAAGATGCCCAGGCGGACCCATACGGGGTCGATGTCGAAATACTTGCCGATGCCGGCGCAGACGCCGCCCAGCTTGGCGTTTTCGGCGTCGCGGTAGAGGCGCCGCGGGTTGCGGGCCGAGGCGGAGTGGGTCGGGCGGGGCTCTTCGTCGTTGATCTGGTTGGCCGAACCCATCTGGGCGATGATGTTGCGGATGAGGGCGGGCCCCACGACGTGCTCGTTGTTCTGCGTCGCGAGGATCAGCTCGGCGATGCGCGCCTCGATGTCGGCGATGATTTCGGCCCCTTCGGGCGTATCCTTATAGCTTTTTTTCAGCGTTTCGAGGTAGTTGCTCAACTCCTCGTAGGCTGCGGGATCCATCGAAAAGGCGATTCCCGAGAGGCTGCATTTCTTGACTGTGTTCATGGATGTATGGGGATGAGGAGTAGGATGTTATTTTCTGCGAACCGAACCGCCGCTGCCCGTCTTGCAGCGCTTGACCTTGCAGCTGCCTGCGTAGCGGACCGAGCCGGCGCTCGATGCCTCGGCGAAGAGCGCTTCGGTGCAGCAGATCGAGGCGCTGGCAGCACTGGAGCATTCGATGTCGAAACGCTTGGCGGCGAGTTGATCGGCCCGCAGGCGACTGGCCGAAGAGAGGTCGGCCTCGGCATGCAGGACGGCTCCGCGGAGCGCGGCCTTCGCGGCGCTCGACAGCTCGACCTCGATTTCTTCGACGGCGAGCGTCGCATCGATCGCGGCGGAGCTCGACGCCTCGATATCGCACCGTCGGCCTTTGACCTCGGCACGGATCGCGGCGGAACTCGATGCGTCCAGTTCGCTGTCGAGGGCCTCGACGGCGGCTTCGATGCGGCCTGCGCTCGAGGCATAGAGGTGCACCTCCTTGCCGCGGATCGTCGGCTCGGCGATGATGCGGGAGGCGCTCGTGGCGCGCAGCTTGTTCAGGCGGCCGTCGGTCGGCACGGTGATCTTGACGTGCAGGTTCGAGAGGGAACGGTAGTCGGAGTCGATCGAGAGTTCGAGGCAGCGATTCTTCACGCGGACCGTCACCTTGTCGATGACGTTGTCGTCGGCTTCGATGCGGATGCGGTCCGACGGACGACCCGCGACGAGTTGTACGCGGACGGCGCGGCTGGCGTGGACGGCGTCGTAGGGGGCCTCGACGACCACTTCCTTGTCGACGAGGCGGCCGCTGCCTTTGAGGCGTCGGTTCGCTTCGGCGGTTTGGGGTAGCAGGGCGCAAAGGGTGAGAAGCAGGGCGCAGCAGAGCGCCGTGATGTGATTTTTCATGTTTGTTCGGTGTTTGCGGATGATTGCGTTCGGTTGCGGCGAGGGGGTTATTGTTCGCCGCGGATCGTGGCGATCTGGCCTACGAGTTCCTGCCAGGCGGCGTCGAGCTGGCGCAGGCAGGTTTCGCCCTTCTCGGTCAGCGAATAGAACTTGCGCGGGGGGCCCTGCGGCGACTCCTCCCAGCGGTAGGTCAGCAGACCGGCGTTCTTCTGGCGGGTGAGGATCGGGTAGAGCGTGCCCTCGACGACGATCATCTCGGCGGCCTTGAGCTCGGAGATGATGCGCGGAGCGTAGGATGCGCCTCGCGACAGGATGGCGAGGATGCAATACTCCAGGATTCCTTTGCGCATTTGCGACTTTACATTCTCTTCTACCATGGTTTAATCGATTTTGAATTTACGGAGGGGTTCTTCGGGGATGACGATCCAGAGGATGATGTAGACCCAGATCGACAGACCGCCGAAGAGGATCAGCAGCAGGGTGACGAGGCGCAGGACCGTGGCGTCGACATTGAAAAAGGCGCCCAGTCCGCCGCAGATGCCGGCGATCGAACGGTTGCTGCGCGAGCGGAAGAGGCGGCGTGCGGGGCGCTCGGCCTCTTCGGCGGCCTCGGCGCGGGCGGCGCCGAACTCTTCGGGGGCGCCCAGGAGGGCGATCGCCTCTTCGACCTCGGTGATCGAAACGACGCGCTGGGGCGACGATACCTTTTCGCGGAAGATTTCGGCGATGCGGCACTCGATGTCGCCGATCGTGTCGGTGTCATCGGCGGGCAGGTGGCGGCCGACCGCTTCGAGGTAGTCTTTCAGTTTGCGGTAGGCATCCTCGTCGAGGGTGAAGGCGAGGGAGCCGATGTTCGCATGGACAGTCTCTTTCATAGGTATGGAAGGATTATGAGGTGTTGTCAGGTTGTTTCGGTACTGCAAATATAATACGAATTTCTATACTATGCAAAACATAGAACTAATTTTTTGCATTTTTTTTCGATGTTTTTTCAGAAGAGCGGGGGTTACTTATATTAATAGGGTGGCTTGGCTGCATGCGGGTGAGTTCGGTTCGGTGGTGCAGCCGTCGGCGGGGCGAACAAAAGGCGCACGCAGTGCGGCGGGCTGCAGCCGCTCTCGGGAGAAAGACCGCAACGCGCGCTTCACTCGATACCGCCTCCGCAGGCTGCTGTCCGAACAAACAACGCATGCTGTACGGCGGGTCGCAGCCATTCTCGGGAGAAAGACCGCAACGCGCGTTTCACTCGATACTGCCTCCGCAGGCTGCTGTCCGAACAAACAACGCACGCTGTGCGGCAGCCCGCAGCCGCTCTCGGGAGAAAGACCGCAACGCGCGCTTCACTCGATACCGCCTCCGCAGGCTGCTGTCCGAACAAACAACGCATGCTGTACGGCGGGTCGCAGCCGCCCCCTGGCGGAGGACTGCTCGCTTCGTTCGCAAGGCTTCTCCGCTCGGCTGCGGGCTGTAGTGGAAATTCGCACGCAGTGCGGCGGGCCGCAGCTTCGCCCCGCGAAGGCCCGCCTGTCGCGTCCGCTCCGGCGTCCCTTCGCAAGCTGCGGCCGAAAGTCCGTTTCGAAGATACTCCCGCTCGGCAAAAAACAAGCACGCTTGTTTTTGCTCTCGCTTATCCGTATCTCTGGCTGCGCCGAAGATACTCCGTTTCGGCCGAAGCAAGCATAGCTTGTTTCGGCACTCAACTTTTCGTATCTTTGTCCTGACGCCTGCGCCGTTGCGGGCCTCCCAAAACCGATCATCGTGAACAAACTGTTGCGCAAGCTGCTTTACGGCTGCGAGCTGCTCCGCTGCGCAGGGCGGATGCCCCGTCCCGCCGAGGTGCCGATCGACGTGCTGATGCCCGTCTGCGAAAAGGACCTGGAGATCCTCCCCCTCGCCCTGGAGGGGGTGCGGCGTCAGGTGAGCCATCCGATCGCTGCGATCTACATCGTCGCAGCCCCTTCGCCCGTTGTGGAGGCCTTCTGCCGTGCGCACGACTGCCGTTTCGTCGACGAGCGGAGCGTGCTGGGCTACGACGCTGCCTCGCTGGGAGTCAAAATCCCCCCCCCGAACGGCAGGGACCGCAGCGGCTGGATCTTCCAGCAGCTGCTCAAACTCTCGGGGCGCGTCGGCGAAAGCGACTTTTTCCTGACGATCGATTCGGATCACCTGCTGCTGCGTCCCCACACCTTTCTGACCCGCGACGGCCGCACGGTCTTCTACGGCAGCCGCGAGTATCATCGTCCCTATTACGACAACATTGAGCGGCTGATGGGCTTCCGTCCCGCGAGCCGCCTTTCGTACGTGGCGCACAAGATGCTCTTTTCGCGGCGGGAGCTGGCCGCCCTGCGGAGCGAGATCGAGCGGCGCACGGGGTTGCCGTGGGACCGCGCGATCGTCGAGAGCCTCGACCGCACGCAGATTTCGGGTTTTTCGGAGTTCGAGCTGTACGGCAATTTCGTCCCTGCGGCCGAAAAGGTGCAGCTGCCGTGGCGGGCCCATTCGCTGCCGCACGAAGAGCTGGCCGACTACGAGACGCTGCGGCGGCGCTACCGCCGCTACTATGCGGCGATCACCTTCCCCGACTACCGCAAGGCGCGCGGCCGTCGGAAATAAGCGACAAAAAAAGCGGACAATCTGAAAAGATTGTCCGCTGTGGTAGCGGGGGAAGGACTCGAACCTCCGGCCTCCGGGTTATGAGCCCGACGAGCTACCAACTGCTCTACCCCGCGATGTATCGTTGAAATCGCTTTCTTTCGTTTTGACAGTGCAAATATAAGGCAAAATTTGCGAACTGCCAAAGGTTTTTGCCGATAAATTTTCGGCATGTCGCCTTATCGGCTGGTAATCAATCGAAAAATTTTTATGCCGTTTGCGTCAGCGCCTCGGCGACCACCTCCGCCAGGTCGGCCACGGGACGTTCGGTGCCGCGGCCGATCGCCTTCTTGCAGAGCGGGCAGGCCGTGACGATCGTTTCGGCTCCCGTCCTTTCGAGCGACGCGGCGACGTCGCGGGCGATCGCGAGCTGTTCGCCGTCCGTGATTTCGAGGTCGGCGACCGACGAACCGCAGCACAACGCCTCCTCGCGCGTCTCCGCGGGTTCGGTCAGCGTGCCGATCGCTTCGATCACGGCGCGCGGCTCGTCGTAGATGCCGCTGCCGCGCCCCAGTTCGCAGGGGTCGTGGTAGGTGAAGAGCCGTTCGCCGCGTTGCAGCGCGAGCCGCCCCGCCTGCAACAGCCGCAGCAGGTATTCCGAGTGGTGCAGCACCTCGATCCCCTCCAGCCGGTAATCTTCGCGGAAGACCTTCAGGCAGATCGGACACGAGGTGACGAGGGTCGCGATGCCGTGGCGGCGGAAGAGCTCCGTGTTGTAGGCCATCATCTTGCGGGCCGCGTCGACCTCGCCCGAGAGCTTCAGCGGACGGCCGCAGCAGACGCCGCCGTCGCGGTCGGCCCACCACACCTCTTCGCCCGCCGCTCGGAAGATGCGCTCCATGGCACGCAGCGTGCGGGGCGTCTGGAGCGTCATGCAGCCCGCGAAATAGCCCACGCGCCCTGCGCCCGCCGAGCGGTCGATGCCCAGCAGGTAGTCGTAGCGGCGGTCGGTGGGGATGTTGCGCAGCGAGGTGCGGGCATTGAGGCGCAGCGTGTTCAGGTCGATGCCCACGGGACAACGCTCGGCGCAGCGGCCGCACATGAGGCAGTGGTCCGTGACGCGGCGGCGGAGCGTGCGGTAGCGGCGGTCGCGCAGGAAATAGACCGACTGCACGTCGTCGGCGCCGAGCGTGCGTTGCAGCTGGCAGGGATCGATGCAGATGCCGCAGCGCGAGCAGGCCTCGATCTGGAAATGGTCGAAGAAGCCCTTCTTTTCGCTCGAACGGATGCCGCAGCGGCGCAGGAAGATGAGGGGTATCTCCGTGAAGATGTGCATATAGCGCGAGAAGGGGAGGGCGACGAAGAAGACGCCCAGCGCCGTCGAGTAGCACCACCACGCCGCCTCGTTCAGGGGGGCGAGCGTCTCGGGCGAGAGGTGGGCGGCGAGCAGCCGTCCGAGCGATCCCGTGAGGAATCCGCCGCCGCCGTGGAGGGCGCAGACGAGGCTTTCGGCCGCGAGGCGCAGCGGGAAGACGCACCACAGGGCCGTGAGAGCGAAGCGGTCGCCCGCGACGTGGCGCGTCGTGCGGCGCATGCCCATCATGCGGGCGCGCATGCGCTTCATCCAGGCCAGCGCCACGCCCGAGAGGACGAAGAGCAGCAGCAGGTCCATCGTCTGCTCGAAGAAGGGGTCGTGGGGCAGCTCGGTGGCGAAATACTTGAAGAAGACGTGTCCCTGCAACGGCACGAAGCGGGGACCGATGACGACCAGCGTTTCGATCCAGCCCACGGCGATGAGCAGGAACCAGCCGAAGGCGAGCGACGTGTGCATGTAGCCCAGCAGCGGGTTCACGCGCCAGATGCGGCGGTGGAGCAGGGCTTCGCGCACGCTCTCCCACAGCGCCGCGAGGAAGCGGCGCGTGGGGAGGTTGCGCAGCAGCAGCCTCTTTTGCGGTTTGGTCAGACGGCTCGTCCAGATGCCCCATTTGATCCCCAGGATGAGGAACATGGCGAGGGCGCCGATGATGAACGGCAGGGTGAAAGGTGCGTAAAAGGTCATTCCGATTGCAATTCTCCCATGTTGCGCTTGATGAGCTGCACCACGCCGCGGGTGTTGATGCCGCGAGGACACGTGAGACGGCATTTGCCGCACAGCATGCATTTGTTGATTTCGTCGTAGATCCCCTTGAATTCGCCGCGGCGGATGCGCGTGTGGAGGCGACGGAAATTGAAGTCGGTGAGGGCGCCCGCCGTGCAGGTGGCCGTGCAGCTGCCGCAGCCGATGCAGGTTTGCAGCTCGGGCATCTTCCCGAGGACGGCGTTGCCCTTGTAGAACTCGTTGCGGTCGAGGTCGATCGAACGGGGCTTCGAGATACCGTATCCGAAATCGAGGGCCATCGTCAGCGGGTTTTGAGGTATTCGGCGGCGGCATCGGCGGCGGCGATCGCCTCGTTCAGCGTCTCGCCGATCGTCTTGGGGGCCGTCGCGGTTCCCGCGAGGAAGATCCCCTCGGCTGCGCTGCGGACGTTGCCCAGGAAGGGGTCGCGCGGGGCGAAGAAGCCGCTCGGCGCCAGTTCGAGCCCCGCCGAGGCGGCCAGCGCGGCGTTGTCGGCGTTGGCGCGCATGCCCACGAGCAGCACCAGCAGGTCGACGCTCATGCGCAGCGGGCGCCCTGTCAGCGTATCTTCGGCCTTGATCTGCAGGCGTCCGTCGAAGGTGGGCGCCGCCTCCGAGATGCGGCCGCGGATGAAGTGGATGTTCGAGTGCAGCTGCGCTTCGCGGTAGAGCTCCTCGTAGCCGGGGCCGAACATGCGGATGTCCATGTAGAAATTGAAGATTTCGGCTTCGGGGTAGCGCTTCTTGAGCTCCATCGCCTGCTTGACGCCCGTGATGCAGCAGACGCGCGAGCAGTGTTTCTGGCACACCTTCTCGTCGCGCGAGCCGACGCAGTGCAGGAAGGCGATGCGGCGCGGCGCGGCGGGCAGGCCCCCCTCGTTGAGCATCCGCTCGATGTCGGCCGAGGTGCAGACCTGCTCGTAGAGGCCGTAGCCGTACTCCTCCTTGATGCGTGCGTCGAAGAGGGTGAAGCCCGAGGCGAGGATCGCGGCGTCGCCTTCGAGGCGGCTGCCGTCGGCCAGCTCGGCGCTGCGGGCGTCGAAGCGGCGCACCGTGCAGCCCGTGTGCACCTCGATGCCGCGTCGGGCGACCGCCGTGCGCAGCTCGTCCAGCACGCCTGCCGCCTGCGTGAAATCGGGGAAGAGGGCGTGCCAGTTGCGGAGCTTGCCGCCCAGTTCGGCGTCGCGCTCGATCAGCACGGGATGCAGCCCCGCTTCGGCCAGCCGAAGGGCGCTGCGCATGCCGGCGATGCCGCCGCCGATGATGATGACTCGTTTCATTCGAAAACAATATTCTGTTCGGGAGTGCCGGTCGCCGCCTGCGGGCAGCGGCCTGCGGAGCACGCCTGCTTTGCAAAAGCTGCGGGCCTCCGCTTGGGGAGGCACGGCTTCGCCGTCAGACGGAGCTGCTCCCCGGTTACTCTCTGATGCGGTAAACGCGGTTGTCGGGACCGCCGTTGACGACGGCCGCGTCGGGTTTGCCGATGTATTTGCCGTCGCGGCCGAGGTACTTGGCCGCGGGGTCGTAGTCGACGCCCATCTTTTCGAGGAGCGGTTCGACGTCGACCTGGTGGAACTGCATCCCCAGCTCCCAGGGGTCGTAGCCCAGCACGAGCCCCGCCATCTCTTCGTAGGTCAGCACGGGAATGCCGCGTCCGTCGGCGCCGTAGGTCGTCCCCTCGATCTCGGCGATGGCGTACTGCCACTTGTCGAGGAACATCGAGCAGCCTGGGCAGTTGGCGACGATGAAATCGGGTTTGTAGGGGGCCATGCTTTCGAGTTTCTTGTGCGAGTTGGCGATCGAGTAGCCGCGGTTGGCCTGCACGAGGTAGTTGCGGAAGCCGAAGCCGCAGCAGTGGCGCCGCTCGGGGTAGTCGACGCAGCTTCCGCCCCAGCTCTCGATCATCCCCGCCAGCACGTAGGGAAATTCGGCGCCGCCGATGCCCGACTTGGGGAAGATCTTGGCGTAGTGGCAGCCGATGTGCTCCACCACGCGCAGCGGCTCGCCCGTGACGACGTTCACCAGCCGCCGTTTGGCCCGCTCGGCGATTCGGTCGCGGAAGTGGAAGACGACGTCCGACGTGTGGGCGATGCTCTTCGGCCGCACCAGCTCGCGCCCCGTCGCCTCCTTCAGGTAGCGGCGCGTGCGCTCCTCGGTTTCGGGGAACTCGTCCCACGTGTTGAGGATTTCGTTGTAGATGCCGAACGAGGTGATGCACGAGGTGACGAAGTGTTCGTACCCCGCTTCGGCCATCAGGGCGAACTGCCGCGCGACGACCGTCATGATCGTTTCGAGCGGCACGATGTCCGAGTGGTAGCCGATGCCCGTGCAGGAGGTGTGCAGCGGGTCGTCGCAGATGTCGCGTCCGAGCTCCTCGCGCAGCATGCGCAGAAAGGCGCGCTCGCTGCCCGGGAAGAAATTCTGCCGAATGCAGCTGCGTGCGTAATAGTAGCGGTCGTCCGCGATTTGTTTCTGGTACTCCTGCCAGCTCGCTCCTCGTCCTGCCATCGTCGTTCGTTTAATCGTGTCGGTTGCTGTTTTGCGTGTAGGCGTCGGCGGCATAGCGCTCGTCGGCTCCGTCATACCCCATTTCGCGCGCCTTGCGGTCGGAGTGCTCCTCGATCAGATCGAACATCCGCCGTCCGCCGCTCACCTCGAAGATGCGGTCGAGCTCCGCGAGCGAGGCCGCATCCATGCGGCGCAGCGCGCCGGCCCCCGCCTTGTCGTAGCAGGGGGAGAGCCGCCCGTAGACCTCGCGGTCGTTCTCGACGATCCAGCGCCAGACGGGTCCCTGCTCGGCGTGGAGCTCGGGACGGATCAGGCGCGGGGTGAGGCAGTAGCCCGTGCGGAGGATGTTTTCGCCGATCGTCCGCTTCAGGCAGAGCTGCTGGCGGCCCTTCTCGCTCTCGACGAAGAAGCCGAGCTTCTGCGAGAGGGTGCGCAGTGCCTGGATGACGTAGCCGGGGGTGTTGTCGCGCGGGCAGCGCGGACGGCACGACATGCACTCGCCGCAGTACCAGATGCGCTCCGAACGCATCAGCTCCTCGATGGCGTCGTCGTTGCGCGTCTGGACGATGCTGACGATCTGCCGCGGGTCGTAGTCGTAAAATTCGGCCGCGGGGCAGACCCCCGTGCAGACGCCGCAGTTCATGCAGGCCTTGAGCCCTTCGCGGAAGCGCACGTCCTCCAGCAGCATGTCGTAGTATTTGTCCATGGTTTGTTTCTGTTCGAATGCCTTTGCGCGAAGCAAAGGTACCGCTTCGGGCCGAAACGGGAAAGGGTATAAAAGCGTATTTTGCGGTCGGGGCAGGGGCGGACCGGTGGAAGGGATGGCGCGCTTTCGGAGGTCGTCGGGGCGGTCTGCGGGTGCCGGTGGGCAGTCTCGATCGACAAGGGAGCCGGTCGGCACGCGTCTGTGGCGAATAGGACGTTCTGCCTGCCGGAGGGCGACTCTTCGTCGGAACGACCTCGCAGCGGTCGGCGGGCCGAAGCCTCCGGCAGCGGAGGCCCGCAGCCTGCGGGCACTTCGCATGCTGCGGCCCGAGGCGGCAGCTCGCCGTGCAGCTGTGAGGAGGGCTCCGATGCGCAGTGCAAGGCGGCAGCCGAAACATCCTTGCGGTCAGAGCTCGACCTTGATCCAGGCGGCGCCGCTGGCTGCCGCAGCGGCCGTGCCGACGGCCGAATCCTCGAAAACGAGCGTCTCCTCGGGCGTGCACCCTTCGCGGCGCATCGCCTCCAGAAAAGCGTCGGGGGCGGGTTTGGGCCGCTCGACGTCGAGCCCCGCAAGGATGCCGTCGAAAGCCTCCTCCAGCCCGAGGTGGCGCAGCACGTTGTCGATGTTGGCGCGGCTGCCCGTCGAGACGATCCACACGCGGCCGCCCTGCGCGCGGAAGGCGCGGCAGAAGGCCCACAGCGGTTCGTTCAGGCGCAGGCTGTCGAAAAAGGAGGGGTAGAGGGCGATCTTGCGCAGCCGCAGCCGTTCGCGTTCGGCGGGGTCGTCGATCCCCATTTCGGTCAGAAATTCGTTGCAGCGCATCCCGAACCAGCGCGCCAGGTACTCCTCCTCGGTGATGCGGATCCCCTGCTCGGCGAGCGTGGCGACGTAGGCGCGGGCGTTGGCGCGCCGCGTGTCGACCAGCGTGCCGTCGAAATCGAGCAGAAGCAGACGGATGCGCGCCATGGGATCAGTCGAAGGCCTGCATGCCCGTGCGGGCGATGCGGAGCAGCCTGCGGTATTCGGCGGGGGTCAGCTCCATGAAAAAGTAGTGGATCGGGTCGACGCGCATGCCGTCGAGGCGCACCTCGTAGTGCAGGTGCGGGGCGAGCGAGAGCCCCGTATCGCCCGACAGGGCGATGATGTCGCCGCGGTGGACCTGCTGGCCCTTGCGGACGGCGATTTTCGACAGGTGGCTGTACGAGGTTTCGTAGCCGTTGCCGTGGTCGATGACCACGGTCTGCCCCGCGGTGGAGTTGCGCTGCGAGACCTCGCGCACCGTGCCGTCGGCCGTGGCGAAGACGCGCGACCCCTCGGGAATGGCGTAGTCGACCCCCTGGTGCGACTGCAACGTCTTGTAGAAGGGGTGGATGCGCATGCCGTAGGAGGTGGTCAGCAGCGAGAGCTGCTTGTTGAGGACGGGCTGGATGGCGGGGATGCGGTCGGCGCCCTCGCCCACGGCCCCGATCGCGGCGTTCAGGGCGGCGTAGCTGGCGTTCAGCTCGTCGAGCGAGGCCTCGAAGCGGTCGACGCGGCGGCCGAGGTCGCGCTTCAGGGCGCGGGCCGAACGGTTGAAGATGGCGTCGTAGGTGGCGTTGCGGCGCTCGGCGTATTCGGCGTCGAAATCGTAGGGATCGGCCTCGAAGAGCGAGCGGAAGACGTCGCGGTCGCGCTCCTCGAGGTTGCCCAGCACCGACAGCAGCGTGTCGTAGCGCGCCGTGAGGGCGTCGTACTGGTCGCGCAGCAGGGCCGTTTCGCGCTTGAGCGCATGTTCGATCGGCGTGTCGAAGAAGGGCGAGAAGCCGACGTAGTAGAGCACCGCGGCCCCCGTCCAGACGAGCAGCTGCACGAAGAGCTTGAGCAGCTGCTGGCGGCGGCTGCGGGGGCGGCGGAGGGCGGTATCGCGTTTGCGTCTCATCGGATTCAGAGAGTTTCGTATTTCGTGTCGCGCATCTGCGCCATGAGCCGTTCGTACTCCGCCTCGGTGATGTTGCGGTCGAAGTAGTTGATCGGGTTGACGGGACGGCCCTTGTAGATCACCTCGTAGTGGAGGTGGGGGCCGCTCGAACGGCCCGTGTTGCCCACCGTGCCGATGGGGTCGCCGCGGCGGACCGTGTCGCCGACGGCCACGTCGACCCGCTCCATGTGGGCGTAGCGCGTCTTGTAGCCGAAGCCGTGGTCGAGGAGCACCTGGTGGCCGAAGCCGCCGTTGAAGCCGCTGCGCTGCGCCTTCTCGACCACGCCGTCGCCCGTGGCGTAGATCGGCGTGCCGCGGTTCGAACCGAAATCGACGCCGTTGTGCGCCTGGATGCGGTGGAGCGTGGGGTGGTAGCGCCGCGGGTTGAAGGCGCCGATGTGGTTGCCGTGCAGCGCCTTGCGGTCGATGGGCCAAAGGGCGGGAATCGCCTGCGCCATCTTCTCCTTGTCGCGGGCCATCGGCTGCAGCTCGTCGAACGAGACGGAGGTGAGGTAGAGCAGCCGCGCCCAGGCGTCGAGCTCCTTCCAGGCGGGGATCATCAGGCGGGCGTAGGGGTCGTCGGCCATCGAGGCGTATTTTTCGGCGGGGTATTCGCCGCGGATGCCCGGGATCGAGAGCGTGTCGGCCGAGAAGAGGGTGCGGTAGACGTGGTTGTCGCGGTGGCGGATCTCCTCGGTGCGCTGGCGCGCCGTGCGGATGCGGTCGCGCAGGATGCGGTATTTGATCGCCAGCTCGCGGTTGTCGCGGTTGATGCGGTACATCTTGGGCGTGTAGAAGAAATTCGAGAAGACGACGTTGATGACCGACACGGCGATGAAGCCGAGCAGGATTTTGCGGATCACCCGATAGAAGCGCAGCCGCAGCGAGACGCCGCGCGTGCGGCGCGGGGTGCGTTCCTCTTCGGCGGGGGCGGCGGCTTTTTGGGTCATGGCTGAAAAAACTCCTTATACTATGGTGCAAATTTAGGCTAAAATGCCTAATTTTGCAACCCGAATTGCGGACCTGTTCCGGCAGGTCCCTTCCGCAGAACGAGAAACAATCAAAAAATAGTATTCGAGCAATATGCAATCGAGCGAAATCCGCCAGGCCTTTCTGGACTTTTTCGAGAGCAAGGGACACTGCATCGTTCCTTCGGCACCGATGGTCGTGAAGGGCGATCCGACGTTGATGTTCACCAACGCGGGCATGAACCAGTTCAAGGAGATCTTTTTGGGCAACGCCCCGCGCAAATACCCCCGTGCGGCCGATACGCAGAAGTGTCTGCGCGTCTCGGGCAAGCACAACGACCTGGAGGAGGTCGGACACGACACCTACCACCACACGATGTTCGAGATGCTGGGCAACTGGTCCTACGGCG
>CAJUAV010000010.1 GCA_910584485.1 uncultured Alistipes sp. | reverse complement strand
ACGACCCTTTCTCGGAGCCGCAGCTTGCGAAGCGCACGCAGCGAGCAGACGCGAGTTGCGGGCCTTCGCGGGGCGAAGCTGCGGCCCGCCGCGCTAAAACGCGAACCGGCAGGAGGCGGCGGCGATCGGCACATGCTTGCGCACAATATGGCCGCTCGGGCCGAAGTCTGCGGAAGGCACGCCTGTTTGCAAAACTGCGGGCCTCCGCACGCGGAGGCTTCGGCCCGCCGACGTCTGCGACGTCGAACGGCACATGCTTGCGCGTGAAGGCGACACCGGCCCGCAGCCGAGCGGAGGGGCTTGCGACGAGCGCGCGAGTTGCAGCCCTCCGCCAGGGGGCGGCTGCGGGCTGCCGCACTGCGTGCGATTTTTCACTCCGTCCACAATCGAGGCTTCGGCCCGCCGACCTCTGCGAGGTCGACCGACATGCAACAATCCTTACTCGGAGCCACAGCTTGCAAAGTGCTCGCGACAAGCGGGACGCGAATTGCAGCCCTCCGCCCCCCCCCATTTTTAATTTTTAATTTTCAATCTCCCCCCCCCTCCCGATCAACCGCCCCGAAAACCAAAAAGCCGCGCCCCTTTCGGGGCGCGGCTTTTCCAAACCACAGGCAGCGTTTACTGCGCCTGCTGAAGCGTTTCGAGTTCGACTTTCGAGCCGACCACGAGGTCGTCGTAGTCGCGCAGACCCGTACCGCCCGGGATCAGGTGACCGCAGATGACGTTCTCCTTGAGGTTCACCAGCGGGTCGACCTTCGCCTGGATGGCGGCCTCGTTGAGCACCGTGGTCGTCTCCTGGAACGAAGCGGCCGAGATGAAGCTCGAGGTTTGCAGCGCGGCGCGCGTGATACCCTGGAGCACCTGCGTCGAGGTGGCGGGGACGATGTCGCGCACGGTCACCGTGCGCAGGTCGCGGCGCTTGAGGCTCGAATTTTCGTCGCGCAGCTTGCGCAGCGAAACGATCTGACCCGGCTGCATCGTCGTCGAGTCGCCGGCATCCGTCACGACGGCCTTGTCGTAGAGCTCGTCGTTGACGTCCATGAACTCCCTCTTGTCGACGATCTGATCCTCGAAGAAGCGCGTGTCTCCCGGGTCCTCGATGCGGACCTTCGACATCATCTGGCGTACGATCACCTCGAAATGCTTGTCGTTGATCTTCACGCCCTGCATGCGGTAGACCTCCTGCACCTCGTTGACGATGTACTCCTGGATGCGCGTCGGGCCGAGGATGTTCAGGATGTCGGTCGGGGTGATGGCGCCGTCCGAGAGGGGGTTGCCCGCCTTGACGAAGTCGTTCTCCTGCACGACGATCTGACGCGACAGGGGCACCAGATAACGCTTCACGTCGCCCTGCTTTGAGGTGATGACGATCTCGCGGTTACCGCGCTTGATCTTGCCGAACGACACCTCGCCGTCGATCTCCGAAACGATGGCCGGATTCGACGGGTTGCGCGCCTCGAAGAGCTCCGTGACGCGCGGCAGACCGCCCGTGATGTCGCCGCCCGACTTGCCGACGGCGCGCGGGATCTTGATCAGGATGTCGCCCGCCTTGATCTTCGCCTTGTCCTTGACCACCACGTGGGCGTTCACGGGCAGGTTGATCTGCTTCACCTCCTCGTCCTCCTTGTTCAGGATGCGGATGACGGGGTTCTTGGTCTTGTCCTTCGACTCGATGACGACCTTTTCCGAAAGGCCCGTCTGCTCGTCGCGCTCCTCGCGGTAGGTAACGCCCTCGATGACGCTGTCGTAGACCACCTTACCCTCGTGCTCCGAAATGACGACGGCGTTGTAGGGATCCCACTCGCAGATCAGGTCGCCCTTCTTGACCTCGGCGCCGTCCTGCATGAAGAGGGTCGCGCCGTAGGGCAGGTTGTGCGTGTAGAGGACGATGTTCGTCTTCGGATCGACGATGCGGAACTCCGACTGGCGCGAGATGACCAGATCGATCGGCTCGCCGGCGTTGTTCTTGCCCTTGATCGTGCGCAGTTCGTCGATCTCCAGACGACCTTCGTACTTCGAGACGACGTTCGTTTCGACGGCCGTGCCGCCGGCGACGCCGCCGACGTGGAACGTACGGAGGGTCAGCTGCGTACCCGGCTCGCCGATCGACTGGGCGGCGATCACGCCGACCACCTCGCCCTTCTGCACCATGCGCGCCGTGGCCAGGTTGCGGCCGTAGCACTTGGCGCAGACGCCGTGGCGCGCCTCGCAGGTGAGCACCGAACGGATCTCGACCGACTCGAGCGGCGATTTCTCGATCGCCTCGGCGATCGGCTCCGTGATCTCCTCGCCCGCCTTGCAGAGCACCTCGCCCGTCAGCGGGTGGATGACGTCGTTGAGCGCCACGCGGCCCAGGATGCGGTCGTAGAGCGTCTGCACGACGTCGTCGTTGCGCTTGATGGCCGTAGCCGTCAGACCGCGCAGCGTGCCGCAATCCTCCTCGTTGATGATGACGTCCTGCGCCACGTCGACCAGACGACGCGTCAGGTAACCGGCATCGGCCGTCTTCAGGGCGGTATCGGCCAGACCCTTGCGGGCACCGTGGGTCGAAATGAAGTACTCGAGCACCGACAGACCCTCCTTGAAGTTCGAGAGAATCGGGTTCTCGATGACCTGCTGGCCGCCTTCGACGCCCGATTTCTGCGGCTTGGCCATCAGACCGCGCATACCGCTCAACTGACGGATCTGCTCTTTCGAACCGCGGGCACCCGAGTCGAGCATCATGTAGACGGGGTTGAAGCCGTCCTGATCCTTGACCAGCGTGTCGATGACGACCTTCGTCAGCTTCGTGTTGATGTTCGTCCACACGTCGATGATCTGGTTGTAACGCTCGTTATTGGTAATCAGACCCATGTTGTAGTCCTCCATGATGGCGTCGGCACGCTCGTAGCCCTCCTGCACGAGCGCCTGCTTCTCCTCGGGGATGACGACGGCATCGAGGTTGAACGACAGACCGCCCTGGAAGGCCATCCGGTAACCCATATTCTTGATGTCGTCGAGGAAGGCGGCCACCTTGTCGGCACCGGCCTTCTTCATCACCACGGCGATGATGTCGCGCAGCGAACGCTTCGTGAGGACCTCGTTGATGTAGCCCACCTCGGTCGGCACCACCTGGTTGAAGAGGATGCGGCCCACGGTAGTCTCCTTGAGCTCGCGGATCGGGTTGCCCGCCTCGTCGCGGTCGTCGACGATGCACTTCACGGTGGCGTGGAGGTCGGCGCGACCCTCGTTGTAGGCGATGATCGCCTCCTCGGGGGCGTAGAAGACGAGTCCTTCGCCCTTGACCCCCTTGCGGGGCTTGGTGATGTAGTACAGACCGAGGACCATGTCCTGCGACGGCACCGTGATCGGCGCGCCGTTGGCGGGGTTGAGCACGTTGTGCGAGCCGAGCATCAGCAGCTGCGCCTCGAGCACGGCGGCGTTGCCCAGCGGCAGGTGGACGGCCATCTGGTCGCCGTCGAAGTCGGCGTTGAAGGCCGTACACGACAGCGGGTGGAGCTGCATGGCCTTGCCCTCGATGAGTTTCGGCTGGAAGGCCTGGATACCGAGGCGGTGCAGCGTCGGGGCGCGGTTCATCAGCACGGGGTGGCCCTTGATGACGTTTTCGAGGATGCCCCAGATGACGGGGTCCTTGCGGTCGATGATCTTCTTGGCCGACTTGACCGTCTTGACGATGCCGCGCTCGATGAGCTTGCGGATGATGAACGGCTTGTAGAGCTCGGCCGCCATGTCCTTCGGAATACCCATCTCGTGCATCTTCAGCTCGGGGCCGACGACGATCACCGAACGGGCCGAGTAGTCGACGCGCTTACCGAGCAGGTTCTGACGGAAGCGGCCCTGCTTGCCCTTGAGCGAGTCGGAGAGCGATTTGAGCGGACGGTTCGACTCGTTCTTCACGGCGTTCGACTTGCGCGAGTTGTCGAGCAGCGAATCGACCGCCTCCTGCAGCATGCGTTTCTCGTTGCGCAGGATGACGTCGGGCGCCTTGATCTCGATCAGACGCTTCAGACGGTTGTTGCGGATGATGACGCGGCGGTAGAGGTCGTTCAGGTCCGACGTGGCGAAGCGGCCGCCGTCGAGCGGCACCAGGGGGCGCAGCTCGGGCGGGATGACGGGGATGACGCTCAAGACCATCCACTCGGGACGGTTCACCTCGCGCGAGGCGCGGAACATCTCCACGACGTTCAGGCACTTGAGGGCCTCCGACTTACGCTGCTGCGAGGTCTCGCGCGACGCCTTGTCGCGCAGCTCGTAGGACATCGTGTCGAGGTCGACCTGCTTGAGGAGCGTGAGGACCGCCTCGGCGCCCATCTGGGCGATGAACTTGTTCGGATCGGCGTTGTCGAGCTGCTGGTTGCCCTTCGGGAGCGCCTCGACGATGTCGAAATACTCCTTCTCGGAGAGGGTGGCCAGGCGCTCCACGCCCTGCTCGGCGGCGGCGCCGGGCTGGATCACGACGTAGCGCTCGTAGTAGATGATCGATTCGAGCTTCTTCGACGGGATGCCCAGCAGGTAGCCGATCTTCGAGGGCAGCGACTTGAAGTACCAGATGTGGACCACGGGCACGACGAGCGAGATGTGTCCCATGCGCTCGCGGCGCACCTTCTTCTCGGTCACCTCGACGCCGCAGCGGTCGCAGACGATGCCCTTGTAGCGGATGCGCTTGTACTTGCCGCAATGGCACTCGTAGTCCTTCACGGGTCCGAAGATGCGCTCGCAGAACAGACCGTCGCGCTCGGGCTTGTAGGTGCGGTAGTTGATCGTTTCGGGTTTCAACACCTCACCGCTCGACTGCGCGAGGATCTCCTCGGGCGACGCCAGGCCGATCGAAATACGGTTGTAGCCGCTGTTGACAGCCTTGTCTTTAGAAATTGCCATATCTCTTCTTTACTTATTATCCACAGAATACACAGGTGTTAGTCGAGTTTGACCGAGAGGGCCAGACCGCGCAGCTCGTGCAGCAGCACGTTCATTGCCTCGGGGATACCCGGACGGGGCAGGTTCTCGCCCTTGACGATCGCCTCGTAGGCCTTGGCGCGGCCCATCACGTCGTCGGACTTGATCGTCAGGATCTCCTGGAGGATGTTGGCGGCACCGAAGCCCTCGAGGGCCCACACCTCCATCTCACCGAAACGCTGGCCGCCGAACTGCGCCTTACCGCCGAGCGGCTGCTGCGTGATGAGCGAGTAGGGACCGATCGAACGGGCGTGCATCTTGTCGTCGATCATGTGGCCGAGCTTGAGCATGTAGATCACGCCCACGGTGGCCGGCTGGTCGAAGCGCTCGCCCGTACCGCCGTCGTAGAGGTAGGTGCGGCCGCTGCGCGGGATGCCCGCCTGGGCCGTGTACTCGTTGATCTGCTCGAGCGAGGCGCCGTCGAAGATCGGCGTGGCGAACTTCATGCCCAGCTCGCGGCCGGCCCATCCGAGGACCGTCTCGTAGATCTGGCCGAGGTTCATACGCGAAGGCACGCCCAGCGGGTTCAGACAGATGTCGACGATCGAACCGTCCTCGAGGAACGGCATGTCCTCGTCGCGGACGATCTTGGCCACGATACCCTTGTTGCCGTGGCGGCCGGCCATCTTGTCGCCCACCTTCAGCTTGCGCTTCTTGGCGATGTAGACTTTGGCCATCTGGATGACGCCCGTCTGGGGCAGCTCGTCGCCGTTCGTGAGGTTGTATTTCTCGCGCTTGATGGCGGCGTCGGCCTTCTTCCACTCGATCGTGTAGTTGTTGATCGTCGTGCCGATCAGCTCGTCGACGTGCTCGTCGAGGGTCCAGCGGCAGGGGCCGAGGTTCAGGTAGCCCGACATGACGCCCGTCTTCTCGTCGATCGACTTGCGGGCGATCTCCTCCAGCATGCGGAGCGTGAATTTCGTTCCTGCGGGATAGAGCTCGACGCCGAAGTAGTCGTAGATGCCCTTCGTCGTCTTGCCCTGCAGCAGCGACCAGAGCTTCTGCACGAGGCGCTTCGTGAGCTCGGCGATCTGCTCGGCGAAACGTGCGTCGAGCTGCTCGAGCAGCGCCTTCTCGGCGGTCTTGCCCTTCTTCGAGGCATCCTTGGCCGAGCGGCTGTAGAGCTTCGTGTCGATCACCACGCCGTGCAGCGAGGGCGAAGCCTTCAGCGAAGCGTCCTTCACGTCGCCGGCCTTGTCGCCGAAGATCGCGCGCAGGAGCTTCTCCTCGGGCGAGGGGTCGCTCTCGCCCTTCGGGGTGATCTTGCCGATCATGATGTCGCCCGGGTTGACCACGGCGCCGATGCGGATGATACCGTTCGTGTCGAGGTCCTTCGTGGCGTCCTCGCTCACGTTCGGGATGTCCGAGGTGAGCTCCTCGACGCCGCGCTTCGTGTCGCGGACCTCCATGATGTACTCGTCGACGTGCACCGACGTGAAGAGGTCCTCGCGCTGGATGCGCTCCGAGATGACGATGGCGTCCTCGAAGTTGTACCCCTTCCAGGGCATGAAGGCCACCTTCAGGTTGCGGCCGAGCGCCAGCTCGCCCTGCTCGGTCGAGTAGCCCTCGGTGAGGATCTGGCCCTTCTTGACCTTGTCGCCCGTGAGGACGGTCGGCGTGAGGGTGATCGAGGTATTCTGGTTCGAGCGGCGGTAGCGCGGCAGCATGTAGGTCGTGATCTCGGGCTCGAACGAGGCGAGCACCTCGTCGGGCGTGCGGTCGTAGCGCACCTCGATCTTCGTGGCGTCGGCGAAGGTCACCTCGCCGTCGCCCTCGGCGACGATCTGGATGCGGCCGTCCGAGACCATGTCCTTCTCCATGCCCGTGCCGACGATCGGCGCCTCCGTGACGACCAGGGGCACGGCCTGGCGCATCATGTTCGAACCCATCAGGGCGCGGTTGGCGTCGTCGTGCTCGAGGAACGGAATGAGCGAAGCGGCCACCGAGGCGATCTGGTTCGGGGCGACGTCCATCAGGTCGACGTCCTTGGCCGTCACGACGGGGAAATCGGCCCCTTCGCGCGCCTTGATGCGGTCGGGCTGGAGGAAATCGCCCGCCTCGTCGATCGGCGTGTTCGACTGGGCGACGATCTTGCCCTCCTCCTCTTCGGCCGTGTAGTAGCGGACGTGGGCGTTGTCGAGGTCGATCTTACCGTCGGTCACCGTACGGTAGGGGGTCTCGATGAAGCCCATGGGGGAGATCTTGGCGTAGACGCAGAGCGACGAGATCAGACCGATGTTCGGGCCTTCGGGCGACTCGATCGGGCAGAGGCGGCCGTAGTGCGTGTAGTGCACGTCGCGCACCTCGAAGCCGGCGCGGTCGCGCGACAGACCGCCGGGGCCGAGGGCCGACAGACGGCGCTTGTGGGTGATCTCGGCCAGGGGGTTGATCTGGTCCATGAACTGCGAGAGCTGCGAGGTCCCGAAGAAGGAGTTGATCACCGACGAAAGGGTCTTGGCGTTGATCAGGTCGACGGGGGTGAAGACCTCGTTGTCGCGCACGTTCATGCGCTCGCGGATCGTGCGGGCCATGCGCACGAAGCCGATCGAGAACTGGTTCGAAAGCTGCTCGCCGACCGTGCGGACACGACGGTTCGAGAGGTGGTCGATGTCGTCCACCTCGGCTTTCGAGTTGATGAGCTGAATGAGGTATTTGATGATGGCGATGATGTCCTCGCGCGTCAGCGTACGGATCGCGGGGTCGATCTCCATGTTCAGCTTCTTGTTGATGCGGTAGCGGCCCACGTCGCCCAGGTCGTAGCGCTTGTCGGAGAAGAAGAGCTTCTCGATCACGTCGCGGGCGGTCGCCTCATCGGGCGGCTCCGAGGCGCGCAGCTGTCTGTAGATGTAGACCACGGCCTCCTTCTCGGAGTTGCAGGGGTCTTTCTGGAGCGTGTTGTAGATGATCGAGAAATCGATGCCCGAGGCGTTCTCCTTGTGCAGCAGGATCGATTTCGTGCCGCTTTCGAGGATCTGGTCGATGTGCTCCTCCTGGAGGATCGTTTCGCGGTCGACGATCACGTTGTTGCGTTCGATCGAGACGACCTCGCCCGTATCCTCGTCGACGAAGTCCTCGACCCACGTCGTCAGGACGCGTGCGGCGAGCTTGCGGCCCACGGCCTTCTTGAGGTTGGCCTTGTTCACCTTCACCTCGTCCGCCAGGTCGAAGATCTCGAGGATCTGCTGGTCGGCCTCGTAGCCGATGGCGCGCAGCAGGGTCGTGACGGGGAGCTTCTTCTTGCGGTCGATGTAGGCGTACATCACGTTGTTGATGTCGGTCGCGAACTCGATCCACGAACCCTTGAAGGGGATGATGCGGGCCGAGTAGAGCTTCGTGCCGTTCGTGTGCATGCTCTGGCCGAAGAAGACGCCCGGCGAGCGGTGGAGCTGCGAGACGATGACGCGCTCGGCGCCGTTGATGACGAACGTACCACGCTCGGTCATATAGGGGATCGTCCCGAAATAGACATCCTGCACGACGACGCCGAAATCTTCGTGTTCGTCATCCGTGCAGTAGAGCTTCAGCTTCGCCTTGAGGGGCACGCTGTAGGTCAGTCCGCGCTCGAGACACTCCTCGATCGTGTAGCGCGGCGGGTCGATGTAATAGTCGATGAACTCCAGAACGAAATTGTTCCGGGTGTCCGTGATCGGGAAATTCTCCTGAAACACCTTGTACAGCCCCTCGTTTTTACGATTTTCGGCTGTGGTGTCCATCTGGAAGAAATCACGGAACGATTTCAGCTGCACCTCCAGCAGATCGGGATAAGGCACCCGGTTTCGGACCGTCGAGAAGCTGATTCTGGCTTGTGATTTGGCTGTGGACATCGGTATAAATCCATTAATTCGTTTGCGGGCGGCCCCTCTGGGACGGCAGGCCGCGGGCCGGTGGCGGGAGCCGTTGCCCGTCGGCGCGCTTGTCGGGAAGCGGCGCGGGGCAGGCGGCGGCGGAACGCGCGCGGTCGGAAGAGCCCGATGCCGGGATTCACTCTGCGACCGAAGAGAATGCGTCGTATCCGCAATAATTTCGGGCGGTGCGTTCGGTAAGGTCCCGCCGACCTTTTCCGAACGGGCTGTACAGGTTTCGGCCCCGAGGGCCGCCAAGGGTAGAGGCAGGTTCCGCTCCGCCTGCCGAGCCGACACCGAAACCTCCGATGCCCCTCCGCAAAACGGACCTTCCCCGCTGCTTTTCGAGTTCGCTCGCCGCAGGTTCCACTCCGTCCGCCGAGCCGGCACCGGAACACCGATGCCCCTCCGCAAAACGGACCTTCCCCGCTGCTTGCTCTCCCCCCCCCTGCTGCGCTTCTCCGCACGGAGGCGGAGCCGCTTGCGCTGCGGGATCGCCCGACCGAAGCGCCCTTCGGGGCTCTTCGGGGGCGTATCTGCCGCAAAAAGACGGGACGACCGAACGTCGCCCCGTCTTTAGACCAAGAAAAGGCATAGAGCCCCACCGTGCGGTGGCAGCCCTATACCCTGTCGTTTGGGGCTTCGGGTAGCCGAAAAGGACTACTTCAGCTCAACCTCGGCACCTGCCTCCTCGAGCTGGCCCTTGATCGACTCGGCCTCCTCCTTCGAGATACCCTCCTTAACGGCCTTGGGAGCACCGTCAACGAGTGCCTTGGCGTCACCCAGCGAGAGACCTGCGATCTCCTTGACGACCTTGATGACCTGGAGCTTGGCCTGGCCGGCGCTCTTCAGGATCACGTCGAACGTCGACTTCTCGGCGGGAGCGGCCTCACCTGCGGCTGCGGGAGCAGCGACAGCAACGGCTGCGGCTGCGGGCTCGATGCCGTACTCCTCCTTGAGGATCTGTGCGAGTTCGTTTACCTCGGTAACCTTCAGGTTTACCAGTTCTTCAGCGAGTTTCTTTACGTCTGCCATAGTTGTAACTTATTAAATTTTGTTTGTTTCTTGAATGTGAATTAATTGTTACGCGTCTCGAGCGTCTTCACGAGACCCGCGATCTTCTGACCTGCGCTGCCCTGCAGTGCGGAGATAACGTTCTTCGCAGGCGACTGGAGCAGAGCCACGATGTCGGCGATGAGTTCCTCACGCGACTTGATGTTGCAGAGTGCGTCGAGCTTGTCGTCGCCCACGTAGACACCGCCCTCGGCGAACGCGGCCTTCAGGACCGGCTTGTCCGAGCTCTTGCGGAACTCCTTGATGAGCACGGCGGGCGCCTTGGCCACCTGCGTGAACATGATCGAGGTAGGACCCTCCAGGGTCTTGACCAAATCGGCATCCGCCTTCTCCACCTTCTCCAAAGCCTTCGCGAAGAGCGTGTTCTTCACGACGATGAGCTTCACCTCCTGCTCGAAGCACTTGCGGCGCAGGGCAGCGGTCTGCTCGGCGTTGAGCGACTCGATGTCGGCGATGTAGAAGTGAGGATATGCCTGGAGCTGCTCGGCCAGGTTGTCAATAACAACCGCTTTTTCTTCCTTTGTCATCTCTTGTACCCTCCTTCTTATTTGGTTTCTACTGATTTGGGATCAATCTGCAATCCGGGACTCATCGTGGTCGAGAGATAGATGCTCTTCACATAAGAACCTTTCGCAGCAGCCGGCTTGAGCTTGATGATCATGTTCAGGACCTCCTTCGCGTTGTCCGCGATCTGGTCGGCCGAGAACGAGACCTTGCCCACCGACGTGTGAACGATACCGAACTTGTCGACCTTGAAGTCGATCTTGCCGGCCTTGACATCCTTGACGGCCTTTGCGACGTCCATCGTCACCGTACCGGTCTTGGGGTTCGGCATCAGGCCGCGGGGACCGAGGATACGGCCCAGCGCACCGACCTTGCCCATGACGTTCGGCGTGCAGATGATCACGTCGACATCCGTCCAGCCGCCCTTGATCTTGTCCACGTATTCGTCCAGACCGACGAAATCGGCGCCGGCAGCCTGTGCCTCGGCCTCCTTGTCGGGGGTGCAGAGTACCAGCACGCGGACGACCTTACCCGTACCGTGGGGCAGCGTCACCACGCCGCGGACCATCTGGTTCGCCTTGCGCGGATCGACACCCAGACGGACGTCGACATCGACCGAAGCATCGAATTTCGTGAAAGTGATCTCCTTCAGAAGAGCGGCAGCCTCCGCGAGCTTGTAGGCCTTGCCGGCCTCCACCTTGGCGATGGCATTCTTTTGATTTTTCGTCAACTTACTCATCTTCTTCTTTAGTTTTCGGGAAACTCACCGACGACATTGATACCCATACTGCGGGCAGTACCGGCAACCATGCGCATGGCAGACTCGATCGTGAAGCAGTTCATGTCGGGCATCTTGTCCTGTGCGATCTCACGTACCTGATCCCACGTTACCTGTGCGACCTTCGAGCGGTTCGGCTGGGCCGAGCCCTTGTCAACCTTGGCTGCTTGTTTGAGCTGAATAGCTACAGGCGGCTGTTTTACAACGAAATCGAACGACTTATCGCTGTAAACGGTGATGATGACCGGAAGAACCTTGCCGGCCTTGTCCTGCGTACGGGCATTGAACTGCTTGCAGAAGTCCATGATATTGACTCCCTTGGAGCCCAATGCGGGACCAACCGGGGGCGAAGGATTGGCGGCACCGCCTTTTATCTGCAATTTAATAAATGCAGCAACCTCTTTTGCCATAGTTTTCCTTGGTTTTTATTCTTTTTCTACTTGGGTGAAACTCAACTCCATAGGAGTTTTGCGCCCGAATATCTTCACCGATACCGTGAGTTTCTTGCGCTCGTTGTCGACGGCCTCGATCGTACCCTGGAAGCTTGCAAAAGGGCCATCGGTGACCTTGACGGTCTCGCCGGCGACGAACGGTATTTCATTCTCCTCCTCCATGGCGCTGATCTCGTCGACGCGACCGAGGATACGGGCCACCTCCTGTGGACGAAGGGGGGCCGCCTGCATCTTGCGACTGTCCTCCTTGGTCTCGCCCAGGAAACCGAGCACATTGGGGATGTTGCGAATGATCATGGGAATCTGGCCTACCAAAGCGGCCTCGACCAGCACGTAGCCCGGGTACGAGACCTTCTCCTTGGAGACCTTTTTGCCGTTACGGATCGTGTAGTACTTCTCCGTGGGAATCAGCACCTGCGAAATATAGTCCTCCAGATGGCCGAGGCGGATCTCCTTGTCGAGGTACTCCTTGACTTTTCCCTCCTTGCCGCCCACGGCCCGAACCACATACCACTCTCTCTTAAGCTCTTCCATCGTTCGAACGGGGGATGATTAGCGACCGAGATTGCCGAGCGTCTTGTAGATGGCGCTCATCAGGTTCTCGAACGTCAGGTCCATTGCCAAAACGACAACGGCGAAGATGGCCGAAGCCACCATCACGACGATCGTCGAGCTCTGCAACTGGGGGAACGTAGGCCACGTCACCTTGTTCACGAGCTCGTTGTAGGACTCCTTGATGTAATTGAACATAATGCGATTCTTCTTTTATTCGAGCAGGAGCAGAGAGATTCGAACTCCCATCAACGGTTTTGGAGACCGCTATTCTACCCTTGAACTATGCTCCTAAAAAGAGGGAGACGTGCGGCGGAGCCTCCGCCTCCCTCGGGGTTATGTCGTTCGAGCGCTTACTCGACGATCTTCAGGATCTGACCTGCACCGACCGTACGACCGCCCTCGCGGATTGCGAAGCGCAGACCCTCGTTCAGAGCGACGGGGTAGATCAGCTTCACGGTGATCGTCACGTGGTCGCCCGGCATCACCATGTCGACGCCTGCGGGCAGCGAAACCTCACCCGTTACGTCCATCGTACGCAGGTAGAACTGGGGACGATAGTGGTTGTGGAACGGCGTGTGGCGGCCGCCCTCCTCCTTCTTCAGGATGTAGACCTCGGCCTGGAACTCGGTGTGAGGCTTGATCGAACCCGGCTTGGCGACTACCATACCGCGCTTTACCTCCTTCTTGTCGATACCGCGGAGCAGCAGACCTACGTTGTCGCCGGCCTCGCCCTCGTCGAGGAGCTTGCGGAACATCTCGACACCCGTGCAGGTCGAGTTGAGCGACTTCTCGCCCAGACCGATGATCTCGACGGGATCGCCTACGTGGATCACACCCGTCTCGATACGGCCCGTAACGACGGTACCGCGGCCCGTGATCGAGAATACGTCCTCGACAGGCATCAGGAAGGGCTTCTCGTTCTCGCGCGTCGGGATGGGCACGTACTCGTCAACCGAGTTCATGAGCTCCATGATCTTGTCCTCCCACTTGGCCTCGCCGTTCAGACCGCCGAGAGCCGAGCCGCGGATGATGGGGGCGTTGTCGCCGTCGAAATCGTACTTCGAGAGCAGGTCGCGAACCTCCATCTCGACCAGGTCGAGCATTTCGGGATCGTCCACCATGTCGCACTTGTTCAGGAAGACGACGATGCGGGGAACGTTCACCTGCTTGGCGAGCAGGACGTGCTCGTTCGTCTGGGGCATCGGGCCGTCCGTAGCGGCGACCACGAGGATGGCACCGTCCATCTGGGCAGCACCCGTAACCATGTTCTTCACGTAGTCGGCGTGGCCCGGGCAGTCAACGTGAGCGTAGTGGCGGTTAGCCGTCTGATACTCGACGTGCGACGTGTTGATCGTGATACCGCGCTCCTTCTCCTCGGGGGCGTTGTCGATCGAGTCGAACGAACGGAGCTCCGAAAGACCTTTCTTGGCCAGAACGGTGGTGATGGCGGCCGTCAGGGTCGTCTTACCGTGGTCTACGTGACCGATGGTACCGATGTTCACATGCGGTTTCGAACGGTCGAATTTTTCTTTTGCCATAATTGTATAAGTTTTAAAGTATATAAAATGCGTTGCTTGCGTATCGCTTCCGTAGCGCAGGCGGACGATCCGCACCTCCTGCCTGCCGTTTTCGGCACGCGCGTTGCACGATCGTTCGCCGTCGTAGAGCGGAAGACGAGGCTCAAACTCGCGACCCTCAGCTTGGAAGGCTGATGCTCTATCAACTGAGCTACTTCCGCAAAAAAAACCGTATCAGAGTACGCTTTCCCCATCCGACGACGCGAAGCCCTTCCCTCTTCGGAAGAACTCCCTGACGGAACCGCCCGCAGGGGCCGCATTCCTCAAACGCGAAGAACCTCGTCCGGAGCCTTTGCCGCCGCCGATCCGCTTCGCGAACCGTCCGACCGCCGCCTGCTCCCGTTCGGGCCTCTTCCCGACTGTCGCCTCGGGGTTTTGCAACTCCAACCGGCACTCTTTCTTACATGTGGGAAGTGATGGATTCGAACCACCGAAGGCGTAAGCCAGCAGATTTACAGTCTGCCCCATTTGGCCACTCTGGTAACTTCCCTTATTTCGCCGTTGCCCTTCCCGAGCGCTCAACCGGCTGCGGAGCCGATGGAGGGACTCGAACCCACGGCCGCCTGATTACAAATCAAGTGCTCTGCCAACTGAGCTACATCGGCAATTTTAACCGTTTCGGATTGCAAAAGTAGGCATAAAAAACGTATCGACAAAATATTTTGCGATAAATTTTTCATTTTTCCGTTTTTCTCTCAAAGAGCCGTCGATATCGCGCGGTCGCTCTGCGACTTTCGGGTGCGAAATCGGGTGCGAAGATAATACAAAGTGCGGGAAAAACAAATTTTTTCGACCGAAATTTACGCGCCCGCCGCATAATTCGCCTTCGGAGGGGGCCGCACCCGCCCGAGGCGCGCAGCACCTTAATATATATGCGGAAGCGTTCAACGCCCCTCTGCGGCCCCGCCGCGCGGCAGGGTGAAATTGGCCGCATCGATGAGCCAGCTCCCCACGGCGTTTCCTGCCACGGCGATCGCCGAGATGCGCAGGGCGTCGAGCGTCCAGGGGCCCGCATAAGAGAGATAGAACATGTTGGCGATCGAGTGTTCGAAGCCGCTCAAGATAAAGATGACGACAGGGAGGATGACGAAGAGCCACGCATTGGACTTGCGGTAGGAGTCGACGGCCAGGAACATCATCGCGCCGCAGGCGGCCGAGAGGAGGAAGAAGCCGAGCGGATCGTCCGCGAGCTTCGGTTCGACGACCGAGGCGATGTCGCACGTGTGGCGCGTCAGGGCGAAGAGGCGCGCCGTGAGGAAGGTGCCGACGAAATTGCCCGCGAGGGTCACGGCCAGGTCGAGCGCGCCGAAGGTGCGGCAATAGCCCACCTTGCCCGTGTAGAGCGATAGGCCGCGGCAGACGATCGTCAGCAGGCCGAACGAGAAGAGGAAGGCCCCGACGATGCGGTTCGGACACATGAGATAGACGATGCAGCCGAAGCCGATCATCACGCCGGCCAGGACGGAACGGACGAAAACGTTGTAGAGGGCGAGGTATTTCTTCATGGTTGCAGCAGTATGGGAGCCTCGAAACGACGGAGCGCGGCGCACGTGCACGGCGTAACATCAGCGCATACGGTGTCCGAACGCCGCATCGAACGGCCCGAGGGGCAAAGATACGAAAAGTAGAGTGCCGAAGCAAGCACAGCTTGGTTCGGCCGAGACGAAGGATCTTCGGCGAAGCCCAAGGATACGCATAAGCCGAGGGCAAAAGCAAATTTATTTGCATGTTGCCGAGGCGGCGGATCTTCGGCGAAGCCCAGGGATACTCATCAGCCGAGGGCGAGGAAAAGGTAAGTCGAAGAAAAAAAACGGCCGCACCCGTGCGTGCACCGGCGCGGCCGTCAGGTTCTAAAGTGCTGTCCCGACTTTTTGCTCGGTTCAACTCCAAAAAGCAGGGGCGCAAAGCTCCCCGCAAGGCATTCAAACCGGCATCTCAACCATCGACTCCGTTCGACCGCAACGGTCTGCGCTCGCCTCACCCCATTTTTCAGGAAACACGATCTCGTCAAGAGCTAAAACGCATTTATCCATGAAATCGACCACCGCTTCAACATGGCTGATGCTTATCGGAGTTTTCAAACCCGTTATCACATTGTAGTCCGCTTCATGTACGATTTTATTTCTGCGATCGACGATAAGCCCCAACTGCGTTCGAATATCGCACGCATTCATATGCATGTTTGCAGATAGCAATGTCCATATCTTTTTAATACCGATCAACGACATCGCATGCTCCACCCCTTTCGGACTATGATATGATTCTTCCGATAATTTCTTTCCGAGGGCAGATTCGAGCAGCTGCCGTTTTTCCTGCGCCGTTTCCCCTTTTTCTATCGCGACCAACAACTCGAACGAAACCTGAAACGGCCCCGCATTGTCGCGCAAGCCGCAGTAGGTCCCCATTAAACCGATGCGTACACAATCATGCATATAGCAATCGAAGGCGCTGACAATAAGCACCAATTGCGCTCGCAATATTTCATCGGCACATTGCGCTAATAACGGCAGATGCGAAATGACGGCGTTATAAATATCATAAAGCTCTTTAACGGTTTTACTGTTGCGTTCATACAGCAACAAGGGGCTGTCCATTGCTACTTATCGATCAACATTAATATCCGATTTACCAGCCCCGAATACGTTTCGTCAAAAAAAGTACGCTTTTCCTGTTGAGTCGACAATACGTATCCCGACGCTTCGAGTTCTTTGTCGGTCAATGCATACACGGGTTTACCGAATTTGTGGTATTTGGTCTGGAGCGTCTGGAAACTGCTGATCCGGGCGAGACAATAATTGTCTTGATAGGCGTCTATGGGCAACAACATGGATTCCGCTTCAAGCGATGGAATTAAAACGGTTCGTACGGTTTCATCGAATTGTTCGATGATCTCGCCAAAAGCCTGCGTCGGCTCTCCATTCCTGATCGTATAATTATTAATCGTATATCCTAAAAATTTGGGCTTGATTTTAGGCAGCGGGTACGTGCTATCCTGAAAGAGGACACGAGCCTGATCTGCCCATTTTTCCCAATTGGGAATAATACGAGCCAATGACCGTATCGCCATCTGTGAAAAATAATCGGGCGAGGCCGGTATGATAAAATAATCGGACGATATAATAAAATCCTGATTGATCGAGCTTAAACTCGGATTCAAATCGATTAGGATGTAATCGATACGCAGCGACTCCGCCGTCTTTTGCAACAAGTAAGAAAATGAACCGGGCAAATTTTTCATGGTAGAGAAGGAGCTCGTCAGCTGAAAGGAGACACCCAGCTGAACCTCAAATTCCGATATGTCGAAATTACCCGGCAACAGATACAGATTATTCAGACCCCGGACCTTCAAACATTTCGCAGGTTGAAGCAGTTCCGGCACCGCATAGAATACGGATTCAAGGCAACTTTTGATGTTGTTCTTGGGGTCCGTTTTAGCCAAATTGATGTAACCATCATCCCCAAGAGCCGTCAGGGATAAATTGCATTGGGAATCCGCATCTACCATCAAGACCCTTTTCCCCATCTGTGCCAACTTCCAACCGACATGGTAGGTGGTCGTCGTCTTGCTTACTCCGCCTTTGTGATTAAAAAAAGAAATGATTTTCATGTCCGTACCATTTTATGCAAAATTAGCTTTTTTATGGCAAAAGACAACATTTCGTTCAAAAAAAATAATAAAAATATGGAACAATGCAGACCGAGGCACGACGATCATCGTGACGGAATAGACGCGCCATTATTTCGTGCAGTAAAAAAAGTCCCGACTTGGAGTCGAGACTTTTTCTTTCGAGTGGGCCCAGAGGGGCATGATCCCACGACCTTCGGATTATGAGTCCGCTGCTCTGACCGACTGAGCTATGGGCCCGCATTCGGCCGAGGGCCGAAAGCAGGGCAAAGATAGGCAAATTTTCGCGGACCGCCAAATAAAACGCCGCCCGCCCCGTCGAACGAAATCCGCTCTCCGAGGCAGGTTCCGTCCGAAAAACGACACGCCGCAACCGTCCCGCACCGCCCGTCGGGGCACCCCGCGGATCGACCCGAAAGCAACATTTTTACGCAAACCCTTGTTTTTGCGGCGGGAATGTATTATCTTTGCCCCGCTTAAGCACTAACATTTAACAAAAACAACAAATGAAAAAGGGTATTCATCCGGAGAATTATCGTTTGGTGGCCTTCAAGGACATGTCCAACGACCACGTGTTTTTGTGCCGGTCCGCCGTTTCGACAAAAGAGACCATCGAAGTGAACGGCGAAACCTATCCCGTGTATAAGATGGAAATTTCCAACACGTCGCACCCGTTCTACACGGGCAAGATGAAGTTGGTGGATACCGCCGGTCGCGTCGATAAGTTTATGAGCCGCTACGCAAAACGCTACGACAAGAAGAACGCGGCGAAATAATCGGCACCGCAATCGCTCCATCCCCGTCCGAACCCTCGGACGGGGATTTTTTTGTCGCCGCCCCGCAATCGTCGCCGAAATCCGCCGCCGGTCGGAACCCGAAGCCCCCACCAACCGCAGTCCGCAATACCGCCGACGGCCGCTCCGCAAACAGCCCCGCACCGCTCGCTACCGCAACCCCGACCACCGCTACCGTCGCACGCCCGATGCCCATCGCCCGCCGCTGCGCAGCTCCGACAACCGCCTCCTGCCTCCACACCCCGACCGCAACACCGATCCGCCCCCGAAAACCCACGCCCCCTGCCGACTCCCGCCCCGAAAACGACCACGCCCTCCCCTGCCGCAGCCCGAACCGCCGCAGCCCCGACTACCGCTGTCACCGCCCCGCCTTCCCGAAATCCCGCCGCTCGGCGCATCGGCAACCGACCCCGCGGCTGGTACGGAATTTGATCTTCGCACCTCGGAAACAGTAAAAACATCACACTCATGAAGATCAAACGATTCCTATGCGCAGTCGCTGCGGCAGGCGTTCTGCTGACGGTCGGCTGTCAGAAAGACCCCTCGACGTCGAGTCTGCACGACGAGTACCTGGTCTACACGGCCCACGATGCCGAGGCCGATTTCTCGGAGGTCGGCACCTATTACATTCCCGACAGCATCCTGCTCATCGGCACCTACGCCCTCGATCCGAACGGCCAGAAGATCGCGAAATACTGGACCGACAAGGATGCCGTGGCGCTCATCAACACGATCGCCCGCGAGATGGAGGGGCGCGGCTACGTGCGGCTGACCGACTACGACCTCAAGGATACGGCCGATGCGGGCTTCCAGGTGAGCTACGTCGAGGAGGCCTCCTACTTCATCGGCTACAACGATCCCTACTGGTGGGGGTACTATCCCTACTACTGGGCTCCGGGCTACTGGGGTCCGTGGGCGGGTTGGTACTATCCCTACACGGTCTACTACGGCTATACGACCGGTTCGCTGCTCGTCGAGATGCTCGACCTGAACAGCACCCCGGGCGCCGACCGCAAACTGCCCGTCATCTGGAGCTGCTACATCAGCGGCCTGCTGCACGGCAACCGCTCCATCGACATCAAGGAGGCTTCCGACGGCATCGTGCAGGCCTTCGTACAATCCCCCTACCTCAAAAAATAACGCAACGACATGAAACGATCGATCCTCATACTGACGGCTCTCTGTGCCGTCGCCGCACTCTGCCGCCCGCAACGCGCCGAGGCGCAGGTGCTCCCGAACGCCTATTTCAACATCGACTGGCAGATCGGTATTCCCGTCTCGAACGATTTCGCCGACAAAGCATCTGGCTGGGGCGCCAACCTCGAAGGCGGCTATTTCCTCACCGAAGCCATCACCATCGGCGGCTTCCTGAACTACCAGACCAATTTCGGGGAGGTGGGACGCCAGACCCTCGTTCTGCCGAGCGGCAACGCCCTCACGACGAGCCAGAAGCACTCCGTTTTCCAGCTTCCGTTCGGTGTCGCTGCGCGCTACAACTGGCTGCAGGGCGCCATCTGCCGCCCCTATGCGGGCCTGAAGGTCGGCGCCTCGTGGGCCGAATTCGCCTCCTACTACTCGATCTACAAGCAGAGCACCGACAACTGGGGCTTCTACCTCTCGCCCGAGGTGGGTGTCTCGATCTTCCCGCGCCGCGACCTGCGTTTCGGCATCCACGCCGCCTTCTACTACGCCTACGCGACCAACAGCGGCGACCTGCTCACCTACAGCATCGACAACCTGAACAGCTTCGGATTCCGCATCGGCGTCTCCTTCTGACGCCGCACGGCACACCGCCGCTGCACGAAGCCGCCTGCCCGCTCCGACAGGCGGCTTCGCCGTGTTCGGGAGCGACACAAAAAAAGAAGGAGCTCGCTGCCGCACGGCCGTGAACTCCTCCGGTTAGGTTAGTTAGGTCAATGAGTGTGGGGAACCCCACATTTGTTATCACAAAGATACGCCTTTTTTGCGAAAATCCAAACCTTCCGCACTTATTTTTTACCTAAATCCATTGCTTTTTGCCGAAAAATCGATATTAAAAATTTTTAACGGGCGATATTTCGTAATTATTTTCCGAAAACGGCCCGCGGCAGCGGCAAACGCGTCGGCAAATCCGGCGGAAGCGGAGGCCGCAACGGCCGCGCAGAACTCCCGACTGCCCTGCGGCAACAGGAACGGCTCGTCGGCAGCGGAGCGCCCGAAAGCGGCGGCGGATGCAGAACTCCGACCCTGCACGCCCGACAACAGCCGCCCGATGCAACGGAACCGCCGCAGGTCGCAGCGACCATGTACACCGCCAAAAAACGCAGCGGCCATGCACACCCCGAAGGCAACAGCGCCGAAAGCCGCACCGTCCGTGCATCCCCCGACAGCCGGCACCGCATCGACGGCAGCCGCACCGAAACCCGCCAAGCGCCGCCGCAACCCAAGCGACCCAAACAGCCCAAGCAATCCAAGCGCCCCAAGCAGCTCAAACGACGCCGCAGGCATCGCCCCAGCCCAAACAGCTCAAGCGCCCCGAGCGACGCCGCAGGCGCCTCCCCTGCTACTCCGCCTGCGCCATGAGCGGCTCGCTTTCGCCCGAGCGGTCGATCAGCATCGGGTGCTGCTGACGGTAGGCGGCGGGCGTCATGTGGTAGGCGCGCTTGAAGAGCTTGATATAGTGCGACGTATTGGGGAAGGTGCACTCGTTGCCGATTTCGGAGATCGACTTGGTGGTCGAGATCAGCAGCAGCCGCGAATGGCGCAGCCGCTGCTGCACGTACCACTTGTGGGGCGGAATCTGAAAGTGGCGGCGGAACTCCTTCTTGAAGGAGGTGAGCGAACGGTGGGTCTTCTCGGCCAGCACCTCGATCGGCACGGGCTTGAAGACGTGGTCGTAGATCACCTGCTCGAAGACCTCCTGCACCGAGTCGACCGAGCAGAGGAGGCGGTTCTTGATGCAGCCGTCCTCCTGCGAGGCGATCAGGTAGACCAGCTCGGTCATCTTGATGTTCTCGGCCGTCTCGTCGCGGTGGAAATTACACTCTTTCAGGTAATTGTTCGTATTCTGGAAGAAGGTGCGCAGCACGGTCGACGCCTCGGTCGCCACCAGCGAGCTGTTGCGGCACGCCTCGCACGAATGGCTGTTGGTGATCTTCAGCCGATAGGTGACGTTCAGATGCGCCAGGACGCGCTGCAGGTCCTCCTGCGTATAGTAGAAGAGGATCTGCTCGAAGGGGTGCGGCCCTTCGGGCAAGCTCTCGACATAGTGGCGCCCGATGCCGTAATAGACCACATCGCCCCGATGCACGACGCGACGCTTGTCGCCGTCGTAAAGGAATTGCGTTCCGTGCAACACGTACCCGATCGCATAACGCGACAACGTTTTCGTTTCGATTCCCGTACTCGTCTTCTCGACGTATTTGACAATCATCGGCTCTTCGGCCTGCGGGGCGGACTCCTGCATCAGCATAGTGCTCTTGTTTTAGTTGTTTGTTTTATGAATGCACCTCAAAAATACAATTATATCTTGTAATATGAAAGTGTAAAAGGCCCGAGCGGCACGAAATCCGCGAATTTCGGCTTTTCGGGGCAGGATTCTGTCGAAAAAGTTTATCGCACCAGGCAGGCGGCGATCGCTGCCGCGATTTCGAACAGATAGAGCAGTCGGGCGACCGATCGGCGCAGCCGCAGGAACAGCACGGGCAGCAGCAGCGCGGCGGGAACGGCCGCCAGACCGAGGGTGCCGATCCCCGCACCGAGCATCGGCAGCACGAGGAGCGCCAGCAAAAAAAGGCGCCCCGCGAAATAGACGATGTGCCGCGCCTTCGTGCCGACATGGTAGCGGACCGAGCGGAAAAGGAGGAAGGCGGCGACGGCGGTCAGGCCGAAGAGTCCCGCGACGAGGCGGTCGCCGAGGGGCAGGGCGAGGAGCGCCGCGGCGGGCGAGCCGACGGCGATCGTCTGCCACCACGCCGCAAAGGGGGCGACGAGGCTGCCGCCGAGGGCCCAGTTCAGGTAGGCGATCGTCGCAGCGGGGAGCAGCAGACCGCCGAGGGCTGCGATGAGCTCGCGGCCCGTGCGGCGGAAGCGGACGATGGCGGCGGGGAGCGCCGCGAGGAGCGGCAGCGCGGCGGGGCAGAGCAGCACGAGCAGCGACAGAAAGAGGGCGGCACGGAAAAAACGGTCGAAGGCGAAGCCGTTGCGATAGCCCAGGCAGGCGTTGCGCAGGAAGAGCAGCAGCAGCGTCGAGGCGACGATCGCGGCGAGCCACGCCTCGTCGTGCAGCGCGGGGAGCATCGCTGCGCCGTAGAGGGGCAGGGCGAGGCAGGTGGTCGTCACATAGAGGTTGTAGCGCATCGAGAGGCGGCCGAGCGAGCTCCCCGTAAAGAGGAGGAGGAGCCCGCCGAGGAGCTTCGCGCCGAGCGGAAAAAGCGCCTGGAAGCGGCCGAGCGCAGCCCCGAGCGGCAGCAGGGGGAGGCTCTCGGGGGCGATCGCACCGCGCGGATCCGCGACGGGAGCACCCGCGGGAAGGCACCCGAGGCCGAAGGCGGCGAGGGCCGCCAGGGTCAGAAAGGCCGGCACGAGCGGCATTTTCACGAGATCGAAACGCATCGAAAACAAATTATAAAACAAAGTTACGAATAATTCGTAACTTTACAACGAGGAAATCCGCACTTACACCTCCGAAACCCGAACATGCTGGAACTTTGTACGCAATACGACCTGCTCGAAGCAGGTTGCGACGAGGCGGGACGCGGCTGCCTGGCGGGGCCCGTCTTCGCAGCGGCGGTGATCCTGCCGCCCGACTTTCACGATCCGCTGCTCAACGACTCGAAGCAGATGACCGAGCGCAACCGCGAACGGCTGCGGCCGATCATCGAACGCGAAGCGGTGGCGTGGGCCGTCGAGGCGGTATCGCCCGCGCGCATCGACGAAATCAACATCCTGAACGCCTCGTTCGAGGGGATGTCACTGGCGGCGGCACGGCTCGACCCCGCGCCCGCCTTTCTGGCGATCGACGGCAACCGCTTCCGCACGACCCTCGCGATTCCCTACGGCTGCTTCGTGAAGGGCGACGGCCGCTTCGCCGATATCGCCGCCGCCTCGGTGCTGGCCAAGACCCACCGCGACGCCTGGATGCGGCGCCTCGCCGAGGAGTACCCCTGGTACGGCTGGGAGCGCAACAAGGGCTACCCGACGCGTGACCACCGGCTGGCGATCCGCGCCCACGGCCTGACGCCCCACCACCGCCTCACCTTCAACCACGCGATCGATCAACCGGAACTCTTCTGACCCCATGAAACGCCTTATCCTCCTCTTCGCGGCGCTGTCGACCCTCGCCACCGCCGCCGCACAGCTGCCCGAGCGCACCCCCGCCAACGTCGAAAAGTACAAGCGCATCTGCCGCGAGGCGATCCGCAAGGAGATGAAGGGGATGTACCGCGAGGCGGGCGGCGCTCTGAAATACCCCTTCCTCGCCCCGGGGAGCAACCAGTACCTCGACATGCTGTGGGACTGGGACTCGTGGTTGAGCGACGTCGCGCTGCGGCAGATCCTGCTCGACTACGGCACTGACGCCGACCGTCGCGAGGCGCTGGCCTACGAACGGGGCTGCGTGCTGAACGCCTTGAGCTACGGCGGCATGGACGGCTGGATCCCCATCTGGATCGAGCGCAACGCCCCCTCGCGCGAAGAGATGCTGCGCCGCCGCAACCCGTGGAAGAGCAACATGCACAAGCCGACGCTGGCGCAGCACGCCGCCTTCATCGTCCGCCAGTCGGGCGGCGATGCCGAGTGGCTGCGCGAGGATTTCTACACCTTGCAGGCCTTCGTGAGCAAGTACCTCAATTTCCACCGCCACCGCGCGACGGGGCTGCTCTACTGGGAGACGGACGAAGCGATCGGCGTCGACAACGACCCGAGCACCTTCTACCGCCCCCACGGCAGCTCGGGGTCGATCTTCCCGAACGCCCTGATGTACCGCGAACTGCTGGCGACGGCCTACCTGGCCGACCGCCTCGGCATGCCCGACATCGCGGCGCGCTACCGCAGCGAAGCCGAGGGGCTGCTGGCCGCCGTGCGCGAACACTGCTGGGATCCGCGCGACGGCTTCTACTACAGCGTCGACCTGAACCTGCTGCCGATCGAGAAGCCCGCCATCGAAGGGCTGGAGCCGGGCGACCTCTACCTGCACGTCGGACAGCCGCGCACCTACGACTGCCTCATCCAGCGCTTCAGCGTCTGGAGCGGCTTCATGGCCCTTTGGGCAGGGATAGCCACCCCCGAGCAGGCGGCCGAGATCGTCGAACGGCAGTACCGCGACCCGCGCTCGTTCAACGCGGCGGCAGGGGTGCGGAGCCTCTCGCCGCTCGAAAAGATGTACGACACGCGGGCGAGCGGCAACCCCTCGTCGTGGCAGGGGCCGATCTGGATCAACGTCAACTACCTCGTCTTCCGCGGCCTGGTGCGCTACGGC
The DNA here is from genome assembly GCA_910584485.1 of uncultured Alistipes sp. Lineage (GTDB taxonomy): Bacteria > Bacteroidota > Bacteroidia > Bacteroidales > Rikenellaceae > Alistipes. The sequence goes on along the minus strand of CAJUAV010000010.1, from coordinate 57,982 downwards.
TTCACGGAGGAGGCGCGCGAGCTGGCCGAAAAGACCGTCCTGCTGCTGGGCCGCGACTACGAACGCTTCGGTGCCCTGCACGAATACTACCTGCCCGACAACGGCGAACCGGTGCTGAACAAGGGGTTCCAGAACTGGAACCTGCTGGTGCTCAACATGGCCGCCTGGCTCGACGGCCGCCCCGCGGTCGAAGAGTTCTGACCGAAGAAACGGGTATTTCGGGCGGCCGCCCGCGGGTTTCCGCCCGAGCGCACCGCAAAACGACGTTCGCCGGCGGCGGCGGGAGGGCAGTGAGCAGCTCTGCCTGCGAACCTGCCGTCCGCCGCGCTTGCGTGCGATGTTACGCCTTCCGTCACAGACACTTATACAGACCGCTGCCACGGGAGGGCGCCCGCGGGTTCTCGTCCGAGCGCACCGCAAAAAGACGTTCGCCGACGGCGGCGGAAGAGGCTGTGAGCAGCTCTGCCTGCGAACCTGCCGTCCGCCGCAGGGGGCGGCGGCGAACGGCACACGCTTGCGCGTGATGTGACCACTCGGGACGAAGCCTGCGGAGCGCACGCAGGTTTGTCAAAACTGCGGGCCTCCGCGCGCGGAGGCTTCGGCCCGCCGATGGCTACGCCATCGAATCGCTCCGCACACCGACAGCCTCCCCCTCCCTTCCGACGTGCCTTCGACACAAAACCCCGTTCTTAACGAGGGCTATCCCCTGTGAGGTCGAACGACAAGCTCGAACCCGACTCGGAGCCGCAGCTTGCGAAGCACACGCACTCGCAAGAGTTGCGGCCCGCCGATCCCTCTCGGGATCGCCCTGCGCCCCCACCCCCATTCTTCATTTTTCATTCTTAATTTTTCACAAAAAAAACCTCCTTCCCGTTTTCGGGAAGGAGGTTTTCTCCTGAATCGGGTATTCCGACGGTTAGTATCCCATCGATTTCGAAGCGGCGTAGGAGATCTTCAGCGCATTGGCGCGGCGAAGCTCCTGCTTCACGTCGGTGATGATACCCATCTTCGTCGTGCCGTCGGCCTTGAGGCAGATCGTCATGGCCGCGCGGTCGCTCTCGTTGAGCTTGTCGCGCTCGGCGGCGACGAAATCGAGAATATCCTTCGTACTCTTGTACGAGTCGTTGAGCTGAATACGCGGAGCGGTACCCCACTTGGCCTGCATCGCGAGCGACGGCTGACCGATGTGGATGTAGCTGACGAGCGACTTTTTCTCCAGCTTCTGAACCTCGGTCGCATCGGGCAGTTTGTAACGGACCAACAGTTCCTGATCGCGCATCGAGGTCGAAACCATGAAGAAGAAGAGGATCATGTAGATCACGTCGGGAAGCGACGAGGTCGAGATGGCGGGCAACTCTTTCTTGCCCTTTTTCTGCATTACAGCCATAATCTGCTACTTTTTCTTGATTGCACGGGGTTCGGCCTCCGAGATCTTCAGCGGCACGGCGTCGACGACCGCATTGCGTTCGCCCTCGGCCAGGTCGGCGAATTTCGCGCCGAACTTCCGCATGGCGACCTCGTCGCGCACCTCGTTGAAGGCACGCGTGAGCTCGTTCTGCACCTTAATATAAATCTGGTAATCGGTATCGCGCGTCGTCTGAAGCGAGATCACGCCCTGGCTGACAGGGTAGGTCCACTTCGAACCGTCGGGCAGTTCGATCTCCTTGTCCTGCTTCTCGGGAAGGTTTTCGTCGTCCATCGGATTGAGGATGAACTCCTTGGCCTTCGGGGTCAGCTGACGCAGATCGATCGACGAACGATCCGTTTCGGTACCGGCCAGAATCGCGCCGCCGGCCGAGACCGACACCAGGAACAGGTTGCGCTCCTTCACCTTGACGTCGTCCTGAACCTGATTTTCAGGCGGCATCGGGGGAAGCATACGCGCAAGACCCGTATCGGTGTTCATCGTCGTCGCCACCAGGAAGAAGATGAGCAGCGAGAAGGCGATGTCGGCTTGCGAGCTACTGTTGACCTCGGGTACCTTACGTTTGTTTGAAGCCATGGTTTACGCGGTTATTTGAATGCGGCCCAGATCTCCGTAACGAGCGCCGTCAGCACGGCAACGGCGAAAGCGACGTAGGATACCAGCACGCAGGTTTCGGTAATGACGGTCTCCGTATGCGAGAAGAAGCCGTTGTTTTGCAGATCCACGATGTTGACCGTGTGGCCGGCCGAGATGAAGTAGGCGACCGCGATCACGACCAGAATCAGCACGCAGGAGAGCAGCGAGCTCTTGGCGCCTGCCGGGCTCTGCACCATGTTGTAGATGGCGCCGCCGATCGCTGCGGCCACGCCTGCCAGCAGGAGCGCATAGCCCCAGATCAGGTTCAGGCTGACGGCCGCTTCCGAGCCTCCCGAGATGATCGCGTAGGCGAGCAGCGCCACCGTGACCACCATCAGAACACCCAGCAATATGTTCAGTACTTTTTTCATAATAGCCTTAATCTTAAGAGCGTTGGATTATTTCTTGTTGTAAACGGTCAGAATGTCCATCAGCGTGATGGAAGCGTCCTCCATGTTGTTTACAAGCGAGTCGATCTTCGAGATGATGTAGTTGTAGAAGATCTGGAGAATAACCGCAGCGATAAGACCCATGAGCGTCGTCAGAAGGGCGACCTTGATACCGCCAGCGACGAGCGTCGGGCTGATATCGCCGGCAGCCTGGATGGCGTCGAATGCACCGATCATACCGACCACGGTACCCATGAAGCCCAACATCGGGGCGAGGGCGATGAACAGACCGATCCACGACAGACCTGCCTCCATCTGGCCCGTCTGCACCGAACCGTACGAAACGACGGCCTTCTCGACGGCGTCCAGACCCTGGTTGTAGCGGTCGAGACCCTGCCAGTAGATCGAAGCGACGGGACCGCGCGTGTTCTTGCAAACCTCCTTGGCAGCCTCGATGCCGCCGTTCTTCAGCGCCTCTTCGACCTTGGCGATGAGCTTCTTCGTATTGATCGACGAGAGCGACAGGTAGAGGATGCGCTCGATGGCTACGGCCAGACCCAGCACGAGGCAGAGCAGCACGGGGAGCATCCAGCCCCAACCGCCCTCGAGGAACTTCTGCATCAGCACGTGGTGCATCGACTCGCCGGCGACGGCGGTCTCGGCGGCAACTGCGTCGACAGCCTCAACGGCCTCGACAGCCTCTTCCGTAGCAGCGGCGGCCTCGGCCTCCTGTGCGAACACGTTAACGGTACCCAGCGAGAAGAGGGCGACCGTCAGAATCAGAAAAAGTTTTTTCATAGTTGTGTTAGATAATTGATTTGATTAGTTGTTTTGTGTTATTTTTTGTTTGGTTTTTCCGTTTGGCCGCCGCACCGCACCGCGATGCGCTCCGATTTTTTTCGTCGTCGTTCGTTTTTTTTCGTTCGGGAGGGCTCCGAAGGGGCTCCGCGCCCCCGCGCACGCCGTCGGCGCCCGCTTCGGCCCCGCAGGGCCCGAAATCGCGCCGAATGCCGCAATCCGCTTACCGACAGCGAATTGCCTTGTTCCGAGCGTCTCCCGCCGCCGATTGCGCCGAGGGGATGCACGCCTTTCCCGACCGAAATATAAGCAATTATTTTTTCCCGTGCAACACCCCTATCGCGTAAATTCGCCGCGCAGGGGGATTTCGAGCCGTTTTTTCACCGCTTCGGCCGACCGTTCCGCGCCGAGCAGATACATCATTTTGGTCACGGCGGCCTCGGTGGTCATGTCGCGGCCGCTCACGACGCCGATCCGTTGCAGCCGCAACCCCGTTTCGTAGAGCTCCATCGCCACGCAGCCCCCCTTGCACTGGGTGATGTTGAGCACCACCACGCCGCGTTCGATCGCCTCGCGCAGCGCCCCGAGGAACCACGCCGAGGTGGGGGCGTTGCCCGCGCCGTAAGTTTCGAGCACGACGCCCCGCAGCCCGGGGGCGGCGAGCATCGAGCGGAGCATCCGCTCCGAGAGGCCCGGGAAGAGCTTCACGATGCAGAGGTCGTCCGAGAGGGTCGTGGCGATGCGCAGCGGCTCGTCGTAGCGCGCGGGACGGCGGATCGCCGCCTCGTTGTAGGCGATGTTGACCCCCACGTCGGCCAGCGGCGGGTAGTTGAACGAGCGGAAGGCGCTCAACTCCTCGGCGCTACGCTTCGTGGTGCGGTTGGCGCGGAAGAGGCGGTTCTGGAAATAGAGCGACACCTCGGGAACGCGCGGACGCCCCCCGGCATCGCGCGCCCCCGCGATTTCGATCGCCGTGATGAGGTTCTCGCGGCCGTCCGTGCGCAGCACGCCGATCGGGATCTGGCTCCCCGTGAAGACCACGGGTTTGGCGAGGTTCTCGAAGAGGAAGCTGAGGGCCGAGGCGGTGTAGGACATCGTGTCGGTGCCGTGCAGCACGACGAAGCCGTCGTAGCGGTCGTAGCGGTCGCGGATGAGCTCGGCGAGCGTCGCCCAGTTCGCGGGGCAGACGTTCGAGGAGTCGATCACGGGCGAGAGCGTGTGGACCTCGATGTCGACCTGCAACCGCTTCAGGGAGGGGAACTCCTCGTAGATCGCACTGAAATCGAACGGCACCAGGGTGCCCGTTTCGGCGTCGGTCTTCATGCCGATCGTGCCGCCCGTATAGATGATGAGAATCGAAGAACGCATGGTTTGAGGTTCGATCGTTAGGGGTTGTTTTCAAAGAAAGGGTCCGAACATCCGTTCGGCGTTGCGGGCGCTTCGCTCCGCCACCGCTTCGGGGGCCAGGCGCAGCAGCTCGGCCGCCTTTTCGCAGGTGTGGCGCACGAAGGCCGACTCGTTGCGGCGGCCGCGATGGGGCACGGGCGGCAGGTAGGGGCAGTCCGTCTCCAGCACGATGTCCGCGGGGTCCATCTCGCGCAGCGCCTCGGCCGCCGCGCTGCGCCGGTAGGTCACCGTGCCGCCGATGCCGAAGAGCCAGTCGCCCGCGGCGCGCAGCCGCCGATAGGTGGCCGCATCCTCCGAGTAGGCGTGGAAGACGCCCCGCAGCTCCTCGCCGCGGCTGCGTGCCGCGGCCGACTCCTCCTCGATCGCGGCGCACATCTCGGGCCACGCCGCCCGCGTGTGGATCGCCACAGGGAATCCCCGCCGCGCCGCCAGGCGGCACTGCGCGCGAAAGGCCTCGAGCTGCTCGGCCCGAAAATCGGTGCTCCAGTAGAAGTCGAGCCCGATCTCCCCCACCGCGCAGAAGGGGGCGATGCCCGCGGGCGGGCGCTCCAGCAGCCGTTCGACCGTCGCCAGCTCCTCGCGCCAGCGGGGGTTGTCGTTCACCGAGGTGGGGTGCAGCCCCATCATCGGCCGACAGCGGTCGGGGTGACGGCGGCAGAGGTCGAAGAGGCGTTCGTGGCTCGCGCTGTCGATGGCGGGCAGCAGCAGCCGTTCGACGCCGCAGGCCGCAGCGCGCGCCAGGGCCTCCTCGCGGTCCGCGTCGAAGGCCTCGTCGTAGAGGTGGGAGTGGGTATCGATCAGTCGCATCTTTTTCGGTATCGTTCGCCGTCGCCGCTCGCCAGCCGCCCCTCGATTTCGAGCAGGACGACGAGCGCCGCGACGCGGGCCGCCGCAAGTCCCGTCCGTTCGCAGAGGCGATCGACCGTGACGACCTCGTCAGGGCCGATGGCGGCGAGCAGCGCCGCTTCGTCGGGGGTGAGCGGGGCGGCGGATCGGCTGCCGCGCAGCTGCGCGGGGTCGGCGCCGAGGTCCCATTGCAGCGCCTCGATCACGTCGTCCGCCGTGCAGACCGCCTGCGCGAGGCGGGTGCGGAGCAGGTGGTTCGTGCCGCCGCAGTGTTCGTCCGCGGGGCGCCCCGGGACGGCCATCACGGTGCGGTGGTAGCCGTCGGCGAAGCGGGCCGTGTGGAGGGCCCCGCCGTTGACGGGCGACTCGACGACGAGGCATCCCGCCGCGAGGCCCGCGATCAGGCGGTTGCGCGGAACGTAGAAGACCCCCTTCGAGGGGGCGGTGGCGGGCTGCTCGGTGACCAGCGCGCCGCCGCGCTCGACGACCTGCCGCACCAGCGCGGCGTTGCAGGCGGGCGTCACGGCGGGCAGCGCCAGCGGCGAGAGGGCCACCGAACCGATCCCCGCTTCGAGCGCGGCGCGGTGGGCGGCGCGGTCGATGCCGTCGGCCGTGCCGCTCGCGACGGCCAGCCCCGGGACCCGCTCGGAGAGCTCGCAGACGATCCTGCGGCAGAGCTCCGCGCCGTAGACCGAGGCCGTGCGGGTGCCGACGACGGCCACCGTGCGCCGTTGCAGCACCGCGGGATCGCCCCACAGGTAGAGCACGGGCGGGTAGTCGGGGATTTCGCGCAGCAGGGGCGGATAGGCCGCATCGGTCGAGGCGATCGCCCGAAAGCCCGCGCGGCGGCAGTGTTTCAGCTCCCGTTCGGCCGCCCCGAAGGCGACGCGCCGCACCAGCGCCTCGGCGGGCGCGGCATGCAGCTCGGCGCGTTCGACGAGCTCTTCGCGCGACGCGGCGAAGATGCGGCGGGCGTCGCCGAACACCTCCAGCAGGTGGGCGGCCCCCTTCGATCCGATGCCGGGCGTGAGTTGCAGGGCGATGGCTTCGAGCGGTTCGTTCATGGTCGGTCGCAGACGGACGGCGCCGCCTCTTCGGCCCCGTTCGAGGTAGTAAAGGTACGAATTGTCGCGCGCCGAAACAAATTTATTTGCACATCGCCCCGCATCTTTCTCCGCATCGGAGCCGCCGGAGCGGCGCCCGCCCCTCGAAATGCGCGCCGCGCTCGTTTTCGCCCGCGTCGGCGGCGCCCGGGATATTCCCGCTCGCTTATTCATCCTCTTTGGCTCCGCCCAAGATACTCCCGCTCGGCAAAATACAAACTGCGTTTGTTTTTGCCCTCGCTTATTCGTCCTCTTTGGCTCCGACCAAGATACTCTCGCTCGGCAAAATACAAACTGTGTTTGCTTTTGCCCTCGCTTATTCGTCCTCTTTGGCTGCGCCCAAGATACTCTCGCTCGGCAAAATACAAACTGTGTTTGCTTTTGCCCTCGCTTATTCGTATCTTTGCACCGCAGGCCCGCTCTGTCGCTGCTGACCGCGTGTCAGGGGAGGAAAGTCCGGGCAACACAGAGCACCGCGCAAGCTAACGACTTGATGGGCGAGAGCTTATGGCAGCGTAACAGAAAACGACCGCCGCGAACCTCGGCCGGCGCCTTTGTTCGACAAGGGCCGACCGCACGCGGTAAGGGTGAAAAGGCGGGGTAAGAGCCCACCGCGCGGGCAGCGATGTCCGCGGCCGTACGTCCCGCGGGTTGCAAGACCGTGTATACCGGCAGTGATAGGGTTGCTCGCCCGATGCCGGGGGGTAGGTTGCTGGAGGCGGCGGGTGACCGCCGTCGTAGATAAATGACAGAGAGCCGCGCTTTCGGGCACGGCGACAGAACCCGGCTTACAGGGCCTGCTGCAACAGGGGGAGCCTTCGCGAAAAAACGAAGGTTCCCCTTCGTTTTTTCGCGAAGGCTCCACGGGAATCGGAAAATATCGCGTATCTTTGCTTTCAATTAATATGGACAAACTGACTCCCGAACAACGTAAACGCAACATGCAGGCCAACAAAGCCCGAGACACCTCCATCGAAAGAATTCTGGGGCGGCTGCTTTGGTCTCACGGCCTTCGTTACCGCAAAAATGCCTGGGATCTTCCAGGAAAACCCGATTTCGTTTTTCGAAAAAAGAGAATCGCCGTCTTTTGCGACGGAGAATTCTGGCACGGCAGGAATTGGGATCAACGCAAAAACGACCATAAATCCAATCGGGATTTCTGGATCGCCAAAATCGAACGGAACATGGCCCGGGACCGCGAAGTAACCGCCAAACTGGAAGAAACCGGCTGGATCGTGCTGCGATTCTGGGAATCCGACATAAAAAAGCGCCCCGAATGGTGCGCGGAACAAATCATGCAGTATCATGACGCCAAAAAGGAACAGAACATGCAGCATACCGTTCGACGAGACGGGAGCCGCGCTGACGCACTATTTGCAGAATAGAGGGACATCTTTCGCATTCCCGTTCGGGGAGGCGGCTCTTTCGGCATTGCTCGGCGAAGAACGAACGGATGCAACGACCTCCGGCGTTCTGTCGGACGCGAATCTTCCGTACGATCTTTTTCCCGAACTCTGCGACGTACCCTTTGTTGCTCCCAAGAATCCGAAATTCACTTTCATCGATCTGTTTGCAGGCATCGGCGGATTCAGACTGGCACTCCAACAGCTCGGCGGCAAATGCGTTTTTTCGTCCGAGTGGGACGCCCGGGCACAAAAAACCTATTTAGCGAATTTCGGCGAAATACCGTTCGGCGACATTACCAAAGAATCGGTCAAGCGGTTTATTCCGGATCGTTTCGACCTTTTGTGCGCAGGCTTTCCCTGTCAGGCTTTCTCCCTGGCGGGGAAGCGCCTCGGTTTTGAAGAAACCCGCGGGACCCTGTTTTTCGACGTCGCCGAAATCATACGCAGGAAGCAGCCGAAAGCCGTCTTTCTCGAAAACGTGAAAGGCCTGGCGATACACGACAAGGGCCGAACCCTCCAAACCATTCTCAATACGCTGCGAAACGACCTCGGCTATCACGTCCCCGATCCCCGGATCGTCAACGCCATGCATTTCGGCGTTCCGCAACACCGGGAGCGAATCTATATCGTGGGATTCAGAAAAGATCTCGAAACAGCCGATTTCGACTATCCGGCTCCGACCGATTCATCGAAACGGTTCATCGACATCCGGGAAAAGCGGGAAGTTCCTTCAAAGTATTATTTGTCAACTCGCTATCAGACCACTCTCATCGAACACAAAAAACGACACGAAAGCAAAGGGAACGGATTCGGCTACGAAATCGTCCCGGACGACGGCGTGGCAAACGCAATCGTTGTCGGGGGTATGGGGCGGGAACGCAACATAGTCATCGACAAGCGTCTGACGGATTTCACCCCGACCACGCGCATACGTGGGGAGGTCAACCGGGACGGCTGGCGCCGGATGACCCCGCGCGAATGGGCCCGGCTTCAGGGATTTCCGGACAATTTCATCATCCCGGTTGCCGACGCTTCGGCCTACAAACAGTTCGGGAACTCGGTGGCCGTTCCGGCAATTCGGGCCACGGCCGAAAAAATAATCGCAGTAATCGAAAAAGCTGAAGATCATGGCAATCACGGGGAATAAAGGCGAATGGAGCGAAATATACGCCCTGTTCAAACTGCTGGGCGAAGGTCGCGTATACGCCGGCGATGCATTCATGCACCGGACAAACGTGTTTTATCCGATTCTGGACATCATTCGAACGGAAGAAAAACGATACGAATACAGACCGTGGAGCTGTTCGGACGGGCGATCCGTCGTCGTGGAAGAAAACGGGACCGAAATCCTGCGAATCCCGATGGGCCGATTTCTCGAACAATCGCGCTTTCTGCTGAACGCCATTCGACACCAACATGCCCGTTCATTTGCCGTCGAACCGGTCGAAGCCTTCATGACGGAAATAAAATGCCGAAAACTGAAAGCGGGGACCGGAAACAAGTCGGACATCCGGATCGTCATCCACGATGCCCGCACCGGAATGACTCCGGAACTCGGATTCAGCATAAAGTCCCGACTGGGCGGTTCCGCGACGCTGTTGAATGCCAGCCGCGCAACCAATATCATATACAGAATCGAGGGAGCCCGGTTCAATGATGCGGAAGCGGCAGCCGTAAATGTAATCAAAGGACAAACAGACCGCATACGCGCCATAACCGAAAAAGGAGGCCGACTTGCATATGCCGGTTTTGCCAACCGAATCTTTCACGATAATCTGATGTTCATCGACACTGCCCTGCCGCAGATTGTCGCGGCCTGCGTAAAAGCGCATTTCGAATCTTCGTGCAACGCGATCCGCGATGTCGTCGGAAAGATTGCCGAAAACGACCCGCTGGCACTCGCCGTTCCGGAAACGGAATCATTTTATGCGCACAAAATAAAGATGATGCTGATCGATGCCGCCCTGGGCATGATGCCTTCAAAAAGATGGAACGGCCGATACGATGCCAACGGAGGCTATCTGATCGTCAGAGACGACGGGGAAATCGTCTGCTATCATTTCTACAACCGCAACGACGTGGAGGATTATCTCTATTCCAATACCAGATTCGAACGCGCCGATCGAGGAAAACATGAATACGGGACCCTTTATAACGAACCGGACGGGAATACCTATATGAAATTAAATCTGCAAATACGATTTTTCTGACAACAACCACAACTAATACCAACCCGATGAAAAAACACCTCCTCCTGTTGCTGGCGGCGGCCCTCTCGCTGGCCGCCTGCGCGCCGAGCGGTCCGACGAACGGCCCGGCGACCTACACCAACCCGATCCTGGGCGGCGACTACCCCGACCCGACCATCCTGCGCGAAGGGAACGACTACTACATGACCCACTCGGCCTTCGACTACAACCCGGGGCTGGCCGTCTTCCACTCGACCGACCTGGTGCACTGGGAGCCGATCAGCTACGCCCTGCAAACCTACCTGGGGTCGGTCTGGGCCCCCGACATCTGCAAGCACGGCGACAAGTACTACATCTATTTCACGGTGGCGCATCCCCGCGGCCGCATGAACTTCGTCACCTACGCCGATTCGCCCTACGGTCCGTGGAGCGACCCGATCGACCTGAAGGTGGGCAACATCGACCCCTGCCACGTCGTGGGCGACAACGGCGAGCGCTGGCTCTTCATGTCGGGCGGCAAGCGCGTGCGGCTGACCGACGACGGCCTGGCGATCCTGCCCGAGACGATGGAGACCGTCTACGCAGGGTGGCAGTATCCCGAAGAGTGGCTCACCGAAGGGATGTGCCTCGAAGGACCGAAGCTGCGCAAGATCGGCGACTACTATTACTACCTGAACGCCGAGGGCGGCACGGCAGGCCCTCCGACGAGCCACATGGTGGTCGTCGCCCGCTCCAAATCGATCGACGGTCCGTGGGAGGATTCGCCCTTCAACCCCCTCGTGCACACCTACGATGCGGCCGACCGCTGGTGGTCGAAGGGCCACGGCTCGCTCATCGACACCCCCGACGGCCGCTGGTACGTCGTCTACCACTCCTATGAAAACGGCTACACGAACCTCGGCCGGCAGACCCTGCTCGAACCCGTCGTGCTGGGCGAGGACGGCTGGTTCCACCCCGTCGAGGGGCTCGACATCGAGGGTCCGATCGAGGCGCCGCTGCCCCTGACGCCCGACGTCGACCGCCACAGCCGCCTCGGCGAGTTCCGCATCGGCCTCGACTGGAAATTCTACAAGTCGTTTGATCCCGACCGCGTGAAGGTCGAGAACGGCGTGCTGACGATGCAGGGCCGCGGCCGCACGGCCGCCGACTCCTCGCCGATGATGTGCGTCGCGGGCGAGCACGCCTACGAGTTCGAGGCCGAAATCGAGCTCCACGGCGACGTCTCGGCGGGCCTGCTGCTGGTCTACAACAGCGATTTCTTCATGGGTACGGGCTTCGACAAGCAGCGCCGCATGCGCTTCCGCAAGGGCGGTGCCTCGGGGCGTGCGCCGAGCGGCGGCAACCACCTCTGGCTGCGCGTGCGCAACGACCGCCACGTCGTCACGGGCGAATACAGCCACGACGGCAAGGAGTGGCACCGCGAGACGTGGGGCATGATGATCGGCGGCTACGACCACAACACGCTCTACGAGTTCCAGAGCGTCCTGCCCGCGCTCTTCGTGGCGGGCGACGGCTACGCCACCTTCCGCAACTTCACCTACCGCTCGCTCTCCGAGGAGTAAGACAGAGCGTTGCAAAGAGGGACGGCGGAATCGATCGAGGTCGATTCCGCCGTTTTTTTGTGGCCGAGCGGCAATCGGTGCGGCCGCAGGGCTGCGGGCGTTCGGTGAGATGCAGCCCTCCGCCAGGGGACGGCTGCGGGCTGCCGACCTCTGCGAGGCCGAACCGTTCGGGACGCAGCTTGCGAAGGGACGCAACATGCGGGCCTTCGCAGGGCGAGGCTGCGGCCCGCCGCGCTGTCGCGCGAACTTTCGCTCGGGCCAAAGCCTGCGGAGCGCCCGTGTCGATACGATGCGGACCTCCGCACGCGGAGGCTTCGGCCCGCCGATGGCTGACGCCATCGAACCATTCGACATACGACACGGGCAGCAGCTTGCGAAGCGCACGCAACGAGCCTTACGCGAGCTGCGGGCCTTCGCCGCCGAAAGCTGCGGCCCGCCGATCCTTCGCGGGATCGAATCCGGCAACATGCGACAGCCCGCCGAGGCCCCTCCAATACACAACGCCGATGGCGCCAGCCGTCGGCAGCACGCCCTTTTCACGGCATCACCCGTCGGATCGTCGTGCGGTCGGTCAGCAGCAGCCGTTCGTAGTCGATCCCCGTCAGCAGCACCGTGACGCCCTGCGGCGTGCGGGGCAGCAGGCGGTCGAGGGGGGTCGTGCGGTCGGCCGCCACGGCGGCGAAGGCGGCGCGGTAGTCGGTCGGGAAATCGGGGACGAGCAGCCCCGCATAAAAGACGGTGAAGGGTTCGCGATCGGCATCGCGCCACTGCGCGACGGAGCGGATGCGGCCGTCGGAGGCGAACTCGACGAGCGGCCGGCGCACCCGCTCCCCCGCTGCCGTCAGCAGCAGATGGGCGGCGATCCGGCGGGGCGGGTCGAGACGCGGCGGGTCGAGGCCGGGCGGCCGGTTATTCGCGGGGATCGCCATGCAGGAATTCGTCGGCGAAGATGCGCGTATCGAGCTGACGGCGGAAGAGTTCGGCGAGCGCCTCCTCCTCGGGGAGCGTGTGGGTCACCTGCAGGTCGTAGAAGGTAACCGAAGGCTGGCGCGCCGTCTCGGGAAAGGCGAGCAGGTGGAGCTCCAGAGCGCTGTGCACCGAGTCGACGCGGAAGGTGCGGCGGATCTCCTCGCGGTAGTTGCGGCGCAGGGCCACGGTCTGCTGCGCCGTGCGGCGGCCGTCGCGCCGATCGAGCCAGAAACGGCTCTGGAGACGGGCGTTGCGGTCGAGCGAGTCGACCTCGTAGGCGTACGAAACGACGTATTCGCCGGGCGCGACCTCGAAACGCATCGAGAGCAGCGCCGTATCGCGCAGCGAGCGGACGCGCACGACCGAATCGCGGCGCAGCGTGTGCCGCGTCTCGCGCAAGGCCGTCTTGCGGACCGTGTCGAGCACCGCCACCTCGTGATCGTAGCGCTTGCCCTCCGCTTCGAGCAGGGCGATCGCCTCCTCGACGACGTCGCTCAAGCGGGCGCTCTTGCGGCGCGAGAAGTTGCCGACCGTATACTGCACATCCTCGGTCGTATAGCCGTAGCGGGCAAAGATCGGCTCGTAGAGGTTCACCGAATCGGTCCGCACGTTGCGATCGTTCAGATAGGCGTTCGTCAGAAAGGCGTCGCGGAAGATCTGCGCCAGTTCGCGGTCGGAGATGACCGTGCGTTTGCGGCAGCCCGCCGAAGCGAGCGCCAGGGCGACGAGCAGCAGGACGAAGAGTCGTTTCATGGTCGGGGTTCTTTTTGAATCATGGTGTGCACCGTGACGAAGACGAGGCTCCACGCCACCAGCGCGAACGAAAAGAGGACGACGAGGAGGTCCGAAAAGCGGAATTCGACCGGATAGCTCTTCGTCAGGAAGCTGTCGGCGGGGATCTCCACGAGGCCGAAATGCTGCTGGGCGAGGCTCAAGGCCGTGCCGAGCAGCAGGCCGCACGCGCCGCCGAGGGCGCAGATAAGGTACCCCTCGCAGCGGAAGAGGGCGCGGACGAAGCCGTCGGAGGCGCCGAGGGCGCGCAGCGTCAGCCGCTCGTCGCGTTTTTCGAGGATGAGCATCGAGAGGGCCCCGACGATCGAGAAGGCGGCATCGACGAGGACCATGAGGGCGATGAAGAAGACGCCCCACTTTTCGTAGCGGACCAGCCGGTAGATCGAAGCCGAACGCTCCTCGCGCGTCTCGACGCGGAAACGGTCGCCCGCCAGCGCGGCGAGCTGCGGACGGAGGCGTTCGACCGCTTCGGGCGACGACGCGCGCACGAGCAGCGCCGAGGCGCGGTCCGTGCGGTCGAGCAGCTGCTGCACGGCATGCAGCGGGGCGACGACCGTGCCCGTCTCGGTGTCGTAGTCCGCCTCGAAAAAGCCCCCCACGGGGAGGGTGCGGAGGGTATAGTTCTCGAAGGGCAGGAGCGACGAGAAGCTGTTGCGCCGCACGGCGTAGAGACGCATCGAGGCTCCGACGTGCGAGCGGATCCCCAGCTGCGTCGCCAGCGCGCGGCCGACGACCAGCCGCTCCAGGTCGCCGACGCGGAGGGTCGCCTCGCCCGCCGTCACGGCTTCGGCGAAGGGCAGCACCTCGCCGTAGCGGTCGTCGGCGCCGCGCAGCGTCGCGGTGACGCGGCGGCCGTTCGCTTCGAGCAGGATGCGCTCCTCGAGCACCGCCGTCGCCGCCTCCACGCGGTCGAGCCGCACGAGGGCCGCCGTGTCGAGCTCGGCGAGGGCGAAGGTGCTCCCCTCGACGGGGGCGATGCGCAGATCGGCATCGAAGAGCGCATTGCTCCCGCGGATCAGCGCCTCGAAGCCGTTGATGACCGACAGCAGGACGATCATCGCCGCCACGGGAATCGCCACGGCCGCGACGCTCAAGGCCGCGATGCGGTTGACGACCGAACGCGACTTGGGCGAAAAGAGGTAACGGCGGGCGAAAAAGAGGGTGAGCATCGGGCGAAGCGGCGGATCAGTTGCGTTTGAGCGCCTCGTCGATCTGGTCGATGTACTCGAGCGAATCGTCGAGGAAGAATTGCAGCTCGGGGATGTTCTTCAGCTGGTTGCGGATGCGGCGGCCGAGCTCGCGGCGGATGAACCACGTGTTGTCCGCCAGGGTGCGGAGCAGCGCTTCGTGCTGCTCGAAGGGGAAGACGCTGACGTAGATCTTCGCATAGCCGAAATCGGGCGAGACGCGGACCGTCGTGACCGTCACGAGCAGCCCCCGCACGAGGTGAGCGCCCTCCTTCTGGAAGATGTCGGCGATGTCTTTCTGAATCTGTTTGGCAACCTTCTGTTGGCGTGTGTTTTCCATGTATGGCTTGTTTTGTTCGTTTTTCGTATGTTGTCGGGGCGCAGGGGGCGGGCTGCCTGCGGGCTGCCGACGGCTGCGGCGTCGAATCGTTCGGCAGCGGACTACGGCCCGCCGCGCTATCGCGCGCATTTCGCATCGGGTCGAAGCCTGCGGAGCGCACGCACGAGCGGACGCGAAATGCGGGCCTCCGCTGCGAGAGGCTGCGGCCCGCCGATGGCTGCGCCATCGAACCGTTCTGCCTGCCTTTGCGCCAGGCAGCAGCTCTTCTCCCGATTCGGCCCGCCAGCCCCTCACGGAATCGAAACCGTTGCGACCGGCCCGCAGCCGAGCGGAGGCGGCAGCGAGCCTCTCGGCGAGTGGCAGCCCTCCGCCCGGGGGCGGCTGCGGGCTGCCGCACGATCGCGCGAACCCGTTCGGACCGAAGCCTGCGGAGTGCCCGTGTCGACAGATGCGGGCCTCCGCTGCGGGAGGCTTCGGCCCGCCGACGTCTGCGACGTCGAACCTTGCGGCATGCGCCGCCGCACCAAGCCTCCCCCTCGCGCCGAAGCCCGACCGCTCCCCCGCTCCTATTTCGCGAACTCGAAGACCTCGCGGTTCTTCTCGCGTTTGCGGCGCGGCTTCCACGCCTCGAACCCCTCCTTGCCGAGGCGGTAGTTCAGGCCGACCGAAACCGTGAGGTTGTCGAGCGGCGAGCGCAGCGGCGTGGCCGTAAAGCCGTCGATCGTCCCGCTGTACTTGTTGCGGTTGCGCAGGATGTCCGAGTAGCCGAAGTAGTAGCGGGCGCGCAGGTTGATTTCGAAGCGTCCGACGAGCACCGCGGCGCCGCCGCCCCCCACCAGGCCGTAGCCCCAGCGGTTGTCGCGCACGGTACGCATCGTGTAGTCGCCCTTTTCGGTCTCGACGCGGCCGTCGACGAGGTATTCGCGCTCCCACTCCGACGAGAGGTTGTACGAAAAGGTGACGCCCGCTTCGCCGTAGAGGCGCAGGCGCCGCCGCGCGAGGTAGGCGTGGGGCTGCCAGACGATCGGCAGGACGATCGAGTTCACGCGCCGCGTGTAGTAGAGGTAATCTTTCGGATCGTCCACGCGCGAGGCGTTCGTGGCCATCGAGAAGGCGCGCTGGAGGAACTCCAGGTCGGCGCCGATGCACCCCACGACGCGCTGCGCCGTGTAGTAGCGCCACGAGAGGCCTCCCGTGAAGATGCCCCACACGGGGCGCGTCTCCTGCTGCGGTTCGAAGCGGCCCGTGCCCATGCCCGAGCCGAAGGTAAAGCCGACGGTATGCTGCGCCGCCGCGGGCCGCGCCCCGAAGAGCGCCGCCCCCGACAGGATCGTCAGGAGGATGAGGATTCGTTTCATGCGTTATCGGAAGCTGTCGAACATGTTCCCCGTCGAGAGCATGTTGTTGTTGGGTCGGTTGTTGCCTGTGTCGTGGTCGTGGTCGCGTTTTTTGCCCTCTCGGCGGCGCTTCTCCTCCTCGCGGAGCAGGCGCTGGCGTTCGCGTTCGTCGAAGAGGCGCTGCAGCGACTGCATCGTCACGGGGGCGAAGAGGCGCTTCGTGTCGATCGTGAGCTCCACCTCCCAGTTGGCGCGCGTCGTGAAACGATCCTCGCCCGCCTCGTTCACGAAGAGCTCGCTCCGCTCGGGCTGACGCCGCCCGACCACCGAGCCCGTGTCCCAGCGGCCGTTGCCGTTGCGGTCCTCGACGACGAGCAGCTGCACCTCGCCCGGGGCGACGTAGTTGAAGCGCACGTCGCCCGCCCGCACATCGGTGCGCTCCTGCACCGTGCGGCCATTCTTGTCGAGCAGCCGCACGACGTAGCGCGCCGCGGGATCCTCCGCGACGACGTGCACGAGGATCGTGGCGAACTTTTCGGGATCGAAGACCGTGTAGCGGCCCACGATCGAGTCGTTCTGCTGGCCCGCAACGTTGCGGAGCGCCCCTGCGGGGATCGTCAGCGTATAGTCGCCGCCCGCGGTCCAGTCGCTCTCGATCCGATAGCGCCGCAGGGCCGCCGTGTCGCGCACGAAACGCACGCGGCGGTCTTCCACCGTGCCGTCTTCGAGCGTGCGCGTCAACAGCACGGCCGACGAGTCGAGCCGCGTCAGCGGGTATTCGAACTCCACCGCGAGGTGCGTTTCAGGGTTGATCTCCCCCTTGGCCGAGAGGTTGTGGCGGAAGGGGTTGGGCTGCGGCGGCTCGTGCCACTCCTCGCCCGCCGCCTCGGCGCGCCGCCGCTCGCGTTCGAGCTTCTCGCGGTTGCGCTCCTCCTCCTTCGATTCGATCTTGCGCCAGGGCAGCTTCAGCTCCTCGCTGACGGGCTGCAACAGGTTGGCCGTGTCGTGCTTGAAATAGTCGATGCGGCCGCGGATCGTGTCGGGCAGCTCCTCGGCGGGCATGTCGAACCACACGGCGAGCGTGTCGCGCCCCTCGGTCAGCGGCTCGACGATCACCCGCTCGTCGGGAATTCCCTCGAAGCGGAGCGCCTCGATGCGCGGGCGGGCGGCCGAGAAGCAGAGGAGCGCCTGGTGTTGCAACGGGCGGCTGTGCTCCTGGAGCAGCTGGCGGCGGAAAGCCTCGTCGACGAACATGCGCAGGTAGAGCTGCGGCTCGGCCGTCACGTAACGGCGCAGCGAGTCGTACCAGATGGCGAAATCGGAGAGCTCGGCGGGGTTGACGGTTCCGTCGAGAAAGCCAACGCGGTCGACGCCCGGGTCGTAGAGCTGGTTGTCGTTCTTGTCCTCCACGGCGTAGACGCGGTAGGCGATCGGCTTGAGCTGCTGGGCGATGAAGACGCCGTTCGTCTCGGCGCGGGCGATCTGCGCGGGACGGTGCTTGAAGATCGTCGAATCGTACGCCTTCGGCTCCTCGACCGAATCGGCGGGGAAGAACCAGATGTAGCTCTTCGACACCGAATCGGACTTGTAGCCGTCGGCCGTGTAGCCCGAGAGGAGCATCGAATCGATCTCGGGACCCGTCGAAAAGACGTAGCGCATCGAGTGGAGGGGGTTGCCCTCGTTGTTGTCGCGGATGGCGCTGCCGAAGTTGAGCGAGTAGGTCGTGTTGGGCTCCAGCGTGTCGCGCAGCTGCACCACGATGCCGCGGCCGCGCTGCGTCACGAGGGGTTTCTTCTTCATCGCGGGCGAGGTGAAGAACTCCTTCTGCTGGTCCTTGAGCTGGATGTACTCGTCGAACTCGATGTAAATGCGCTCGTGACCCGTCAGCGGACGGTTCGTCGCGAAGTTGTCGGGCGAGAGACGGACGATCACGGGGGGCAGCGAGTCCTTCGGACCGCCCGTCGGGGTGCCGATGCTGGCGCAGCGGCTCAAAAAGAGGGTCGCGAAGAGCAGCCCGACGGCCGCCCGCAAGAGGTTCGTATGGAGGTGTCTGCGTTGCATGCGGTTGCGGTTATTCGGTCGGTTCGGGCTCCGGCCCCGGCGTCGGAGCGGGTTCGGGCGCGGGTTCGGGCGCGGGTTCGGGCGCGGGTTCGGGCGCGGGTTCGGGCGCAGGTTCGGGCGCAGGCGTCGGGGCGCGCTCGGGGTCGACGACGCGCCACTCCGCCTCCTCGTAGATCCACGCCTCGCGCCAGAGGCGGAAGACGAGGCCGAAGGCGGGCGGCTCGCCCGTCAGGTCGACCGTCTGCTTCGCGTAGGCGTAGCGGCGGTGGGTGCGGTCGACGACCACCACCATCAGGGGCGTGCGGTCGACCGTCATCCGATAGCGTCCCGCCTCGTTCGTCTCGTAGGCGTTGAACTCGGGGGTGTCGCGCGTCACCTCGGGGTCGTTCTTCGAGGTGAGGATCCCCGAGACGGCATCGTCGTAGGAGGCGATGCGCCACTCGGTCGTATCGGCGGCGAAGGCGTAGGCCTTCAGGCTCGGGATCGTCTCCTCGGGGGCCTCTTCGGCCGCCTGCGCGGCGACGCGGAGCGTGCATTCGATCTTCGGCGCGGGGACGAAGAAGGGGTTGTAGAAGGACCACTGCTCGCGGTAGGCGGTCGTCTCGCGCCACGGCTTGAAGAGGACCTTCACGTAGAGGTTCGGGAGATTCTCGACGATCTTCTGCTGCGTGTAGGCGTAGAGGCGGTGCTCCGTGTCGACGGCCAGCACCATCAGGGGGCGCGAGGGGAGCCGCATGCAGAGGCGGTCGGTCATTCCCTCCGTCTCGCAGGGCAGCGCCTCGGCCAGCGGAGCGAGCTGCTCGGCGGGGTTCTCCTTCGAGGTGACGATCCCCGCCAGGGCATCGTCGTACGAGGCGACGCCCCACAGCGTCGTGTCGGCGTCGAAGGCGTAGGCGACGACCCCCGCGAGGGGCTCTTCGAGGCCGCCCGAGGTGAGCTGCACCGAGGGGCGCAGCACGTAGTCGGTCGAGTGGCTCACCTTCTCGAAACATCCCGTGCAGCCGAGGACCGCGACGAGCAGCAGGAGCAGTCGGCTTTTCATCGGGCGGGCGTTTTTTCGGGTTCGCGCAGCGCGGCGAGCAGCTCGCCCACCGTGAGCCCCGAGACGGGGTGGCGGAACGAGCGCATGATTTCGGCCAGCGGCGTCAGCACGAAAGCGCGCTCGGCCATCCGCGGATGGGGGATCTGCAACCGCTCGTCGTCGATCACCTCACTGCCGTAGAAGATCAGGTCGATGTCGATCGGCCGCGAGGCGTAGGGGGCGCCCGTGGCGGCGCGTTCGATCTGCTCGGCGGCGCGGTTGCGGCCGAGCTCCTCCTCGATCGACAGGCAGGCATCGAGCACCTCGTGCGGCGCGAGGTCGGTCGAGACCTCCAGCGCCTGGTTGAAGAAGGGGTCCGCCGCGCGGAATCCCCACGGCTCGCTCTCGTAACGGTGCGAGCAGCGCATGACGGCGCCGATGCGGTCGTTGATGAGCCGCTGCGCCTGCTGGAGGGTCCGTTTGACCTCTCCCGTGTTGCCTCCCAGAAGAATAGCTACGCGTGCCATCGGTTACAGGTGTTTGATCATTTTGCTGACCGCCAGCGCAAAATGGGTGAATACGATGATCGGGCTGCCGTTCTGCGCGATCTGCATGCGGGCCGCCTCGATTTCGGCGATCAACGGTTCGATGTTTTCGGTCCCCACGAAGGGGGCAAATTTCGAGCAAAAAGCGAGCTCCTCGCCCCAGAGGCAGGAGATTTCGCCCATCCCCGCGTGGAGCATGAAGCTCTCGCGCAGCAGCCGCGCGGCATCGAGCAGCAGCGAGCGCTGCTGTTCGCGCGCGAGGGCGGCGACCTCCTCGGCCCAGCCGATGAGCTCCAGGTGCCGGTCGTTGTAGGAGAGGCGCATGAGGCGGCAGAAAAGGTCGAAATTCTCCTTCCGCACGGGGTCGCCGCTCCCCGCGACGAGGTGTTGCAGCTCGACCAGGTCGCCGCCCGCGAGCCGCGCCAGGTTGCGCGCCTGCAGCGGATCGCTCACCCCGAGGCGCTGCGCCTCGGCCTCCAGCACGGCGGGCTCGATGCGCTTCACGGCGACCTCCTGCGTCCGCGAGAGGATCGTGGGCAGCAGCAGCGACGGCTGCTCCGAGACGAGCAGGAAGAGGGTCTTCTCCCACGGCTCTTCGAGGATCTTGAGGATCTTGTTGGCCGCCTCCTCGTTCATCGCCTCGGGGAGCCAGACGAGCATCGTCTTGTAGTCGCTCTCGAAGCTCTTGAAGGAGAGCTTGCGGATGATTTCGTCCGCCTCGCGCGCCGAGATCATCCCCTTGAGGGTCTTGCCCAGATCGAGCCGCTCGTACCAGGCGCGCGGGGTGACGTAGCCCCCCCGCTCCTCGAAGAGCGAACGGAACGCGGGCAGAAAGGCGTCGCTGTGCATCGCCTCGCCCGCCTTCTTACCCTGCTTGTTGACGGGGAAGACCAGGTGCAGGTCGGGGTGGGCCAGCGCGGCGATCTGCCGGCAGTCGGGGCACTCGCCGCACGAGTCGCCGTCGCGGCGGTGGCGGCAGCAGAGGTACTGCACGTAGGCCACGGCGAGGGCGAGGGCCCCCGCGCCCGCCGTCCCCGTGAAGAGCTGGGCGTGGCTCACGCGGCCCGTGTCGACCGAGCGTACGAGGTGTCGTTTGAGCTCCTCCTGACCGATGATATCCTTGAACTGCATGGCGGTTTAACGTTTGAGGATCGCTCGGGCCATCGCGCGCAGGTCGATCCGTTCGCGACGCACGAGGTAATATCCGTAGGCACCGAAGAGCGCGAGGTTCACGACATGGCGCGCCGCCGCTCCGTCGATCGCCCCGCCGAGCCGTTCGGCGACGAAGAAGCAGCCGAGGGCCGCCGCGACGTACTCCGCGATGCGGCCCCACGCATAGGGGGCAGGCTGGTAGCGGCGGTTGAGCCAGAGGCTGACGGCGACCATCGTCGTCTCGCTCGCCAGGCGCGCCCAGGCGGCGCCGTAGTAGCCCAGGCGGGGGATGAGCGTGCACCCCGCGACGAGCATCGCGAAGAGTCCCGCCCCCGTGACGAGGATCGCCAGCGAGGTGCGTTCGGCGCGTTTGTACCAAAACGAGAGGTTGAGCCAGACGCCCGCCAGCACGTTGGCGCCGAGCACGACGGGCAGCAGGTCGATCCCCTCGCGGAAGTCGCGGCCGACGATCAGGGCGAAGGCATCGCGGAACAGGGCGATGGCCAGGAAGATCACCATCGAGGCCATCACGTAGTATTTGAGCGCCGCGGCGTTCATCGCCGTGAACTCCTCCTTTTTGAAGTTCGAGAGGAAGAAGGGTTCGGCGGCGAGGCGGTACATCTGGTAGAAGAGCATCATGACGACGGCGATCTTTGTGACGGCGCCGTAGATGCCCAGCTGCGCCATCGCCCCCGCGGGGACGAGGTATTTGATGAGCTGGCGGTCGATGAACTCGTTGGCCGTGCCCGCCAGTCCGCCGACGAGCAGCGGCAGCGAGTAGACGAGGACGGCGCCGAGGATGCGGCGGTCGATGCGCGGCCGCGGACAGCGCGCCACGGGCAGCAGCACGCACCACGTGAGGAGGCTGGCGGCGAAATTGGCGACGAGGACCCACCCCACCCCGAACGACGAGGCGAAGAGCCCCGCGGCGCCGAAGGCGAAGGCGAGGGCGACGTTGACGACCACGCTCAAGAGCTTCAGCCCGACATAGGTCATCGAGCGCCCCTCCTCGCGCAGCTTGGCGAAGGGGATCGCGGCTCCGA
Organism: uncultured Alistipes sp.; assembly: GCA_910584485.1. Taxonomy (GTDB): domain Bacteria; phylum Bacteroidota; class Bacteroidia; order Bacteroidales; family Rikenellaceae; genus Alistipes. The sequence goes on along the minus strand of CAJUAV010000010.1, from coordinate 35,773 downwards.
CGTCGAAGAGGACGATCGCCGCGACCCACACCGCATAGGAGGGATGGGCGACGTAGGCCGCCCCCATATAGGCCGAGAGGGGCGCGGCGAAGAGCGCGACGAGGAGGAAAAAGAGGAGCGCGGCGAGCGAGGTAGCGCCCCAGGTCGTGGCGAAGAGGCGGCGCTTGGCCGCGGCGACGGCGGTTTTGCGGGCGGCCTCGGCGACGGATGCGTTCGCGGGGTTGTTCGCAGGGTCGTTCGCGGATTTGCTTGCGGATTTGCTCGCAGGTTTGCTCGCGACATCGTTCGCGGCTCCGTTTTCGGCTTCGGCGCGGGCGGCGAAGCGGAAATAGCTCGACTCCATGCCCATCGTCAGCAGCGTGAGGAAGAGCGGGATCAGGGCGTAGACGTCGGTGACGATGCCGTAGGTCTCCTGCCCGAACACGCGCGTATAGTAGGGCGTGAGCAGGTAGCTCAAGAACCGCACGAGGATCGTGCTGATGCCGTAGACGGCCGTCTGTTTCGCTAATCGTTCGAGCATGGTGAGGCAACTTAACCCACAAAGATAGGGATTTTCCGCGAGACCCCGCCTGCGACGGGCGAAAAAATGCACGCACAGCACCAAGAGCCCCCGCTCCCTGCGCGGCAAGGAGGGCGAGGGAGGGGGTACGGGATCGGCGGGCCGTCAGGTGTTGCAGGGGTCGATCCCGCACGGGGATCGGCGGGCCGCAGCTTCGACGCGCGAAGGCCCGCAGCTCGCGCAAGGCTCGCATGCGTTTCTTCGCAAGCTGCGGCTCCGAGGAAAGGCCGGCCCCGCGCGCACCGATCGCACGCAGCGCAGCAGCCCGCAGCCGACCTCCTTGATCGGCTGCGGACAACGCTAAAATCGCACGCAAGTGCGGCGGGCCGAAGCCTCCCGCAGCGGAGGCCCGCATGCCGCGTTCCTCCGCAGGCTTCGTCCCGAACCGGTTTGCGCGACGCCCCCCCGAATCCCCCGCTTCACTTTCGGGCAAGAAAAGACGACTCTCCCGAGGCTCATCCGAACCGCACGAAACGAACACCTTTTTACTTAACTTAAAATTATCAGCCTATGAAAAAGATGACATTGAAATCGAGGCTCTTCGGTGGTGTCGTCGCCGTCTCGGCCGCGCTGCTCGCAGTCTCCTGCGCGCAGGGCTTCGACGACAACGAAACCTGGAAAAGCGACGTGACCGGCACGCAGCTCGAGTCGCCCGCTTTGACCGAGGCCAATTTCGCGACCAAGGTGAATCCCGACGGGTCGGAAAGCGTTCAGGTATCGTGGGACGTGGTGAAGGGCGCGGGCGGCTACGAGTGCGTGGCCGCGATCGTCGATGATCCCGAGAACCCCGTCGAGGTCTTCAACGGCGTGGTGGACAGCCCCACCTTCTCCTTCACGAAGCTCGAGGACACGAAGTACGAGGTGAGCGTCAAGACCCTCGGCAACGAGAAGCTCGACAACACGGAGGCCGCCGCCCCGACGAGCATCGCCTACAGCACGCTCGTTCCCGCGCAGCTGATCCCCGCCGGTCAGGACATCGTCGCCTTCGTCGAGGCCAACATCCTCGACCAGGACAAGGAGCAGGCCTTCGAGCTCGAGGGCGGCGCCTCGTACGAGATCAACGGCGAACTCGATTTCGGCAACCGCCTCGTGACCTTCCGCGGCGACAAGCTCAACCGCGCCAAGGTCAAGTTCGGTCTGGACGGCGTGATCCGCACCTCGGCCGGCCTGAAGATCAAGTTCATCGACTTCGATTGCGACGAGATGGCCTCGAAGGGCGTCATCGAGGGTTCGAACAATCCCGATGCATCGCTCGATGCCGCCAACTTCACCGGTTACGCCGGTGCCGGCAAGGTCTACATTCTCAAGGACCCGATCGTCATTCAGGAGTGCAATTTCCGCCAGGTGAAGCGCTGCCTCTTCTACACGGGTCAGCACGCCTGGGGCGTCGAGGACATCCGCGTGATGGACTGCGTCGTGCAGCTCGACAACAACGGCCAGTCGTTCGGCGACGCCGCCGTCTTCTGCACCTACAGCGGCACCTCCATCGGCCCCGCCGGCGGAGCCACGTGGACGAGCGCCATCCGCAACATCACGGTGAAGAACTCGACCCTCTACAACATCCGCGACAACTCGAAGAACCGCATGGTCCGCTTCGCGACGAACCAGATGGGCCGCATCTTCGACTCGCAGTACGGCTCGGCCACCTTCGAGAACTGCACGATCAGCAAGATCATGAACGGCAAGGAGTTCGCCAACAACACGCCGAACCGCGCCGAGTACACGGTCACCTTCAACAACAACATCTGCTACGACGTCTTCCGTCTGCAGAAGTTCATCCAGGGCAACTGCACGAAGAACGTCAACATGGCCACGAACACCATCTGGGGCGTAGCGCAGTCGGTCGACAGCACCGACAAGTCGAAGTACGCCACCGAGGAGGATCCCCAGTTCGCCGGTCCGATCGAGGAGCCGTGGGACCTTTCGCAGGAGAAGGGCGGCGTGAACTTCAAGGCCGCCGGCGCCATTTCGTCGACCATCGGCGACCCGCGCTGGAAGTAATAACTTACAAATCAAGCAACAGACATGAAGAAAAATCTGATATACGGCTTTTGCCTCTCGCTGCTCCTGCTCTTCGCGAGCGCGGCGGCGTGGGCACAGCAGACGGTGCAGGGTACCGTCGTGGATGAAGCGGGTCAGCCGGTGATCGGCGCCTCGGTCATCGTGAAGGGTACGACCGTCGGCACGACGACGGGCGTCGACGGCAAATTCTCGCTTCCCGTACCCGCCAAGGGTGCGTTGCAGGTGTCGTTCCTCGGCTACCTGACCGAAGAGGTCGCCGACCTGGGCGCCGCCTCGAAAATCGTCCTCAAGGAGGATAAGCAGCAGATCGAAGAGGTCGTCGTCGTCGGTTACGGCGCCCAGAAGAAGGCCCACCTGACCGGTTCGGTCGCCAGCGTGCCGATGGACGAGATCCAGGACATTTCGACCGGCAGCCTCGGTACCGCCCTCTCGGGCCTGATGAACGGCGTCTCGGTCAGCGGCGGCGAAACCCGCCCGGGCGGCACGGCCTCGATCACGATCCGTAACAACGGCTCGACCCTCTCGGGTTCGGTGAAGCCCCTCTACGTCATCGACGGCTTCATCCTGAACGAGAGCGCCTTCAACAACCTCGACCCCGCCTCGGTAGAGTCGATTTCGGTGCTGAAGGATGCCTCGGCCGCCGTCTACGGTTCGCGTGCTGCGGGCGGCGTCATTCTCGTGACGACGAAGAAGGGCAAGCTCGGCGCGCCGAAGATTTCGTACAGCGGCACGGTGGGTATCACCGACGCCGTTTCGACGCCCAAGATGCTGAACACCTATAATTACGGTCGCCTGTGGAACGCCGTGCGCTTCGCCGACCCCACGGAGCAGGACCTCAACCCGACGCTCGACATCTTCCAGGCCGACGAGCTGCAGGCCATGCGCGGTCTGCACTACGACCTGCTCGACAAGTACTGGAAGACGGCCATCACGCACCAGCACAGCGTCAACCTGTCGGGTGCCACGGAGGCCGCCAGCTACTTCGCCAACATCTCCTACTTCAACCAGGACGGTAACCTCGGCAAGCTCGACTACGACCGCTGGAACTTCCGCGCAGGCGTCGACCTGAAGGTCAGCAAGTACCTGAAGGCCAGCCTCCAGGTTTCGGGCGACTACGGCAAGAAGAACTCGCCCCTCATGAAGGTGCAGAACACCTCGGCCGAGCGCGACTACGCCATGCTGCTCACCCACCCGCAGTACATCCCCGAGGAGGTGAACGGTCGTCCGATCGCCGCCTACGGTATCTCGAACGAGGAGCTCAACGCCACGCAGTGCTACAACTACGGCCTGCTGCAGAACACGAGCGACTACCAGCGCAACATGTCGCAGAACACCTACATCAACGGCGCCCTGGAGTACAACTTCGGCTGGAGCCGCATCCTGAAGGGTCTGAACCTGCGTTTCAGCTACTCGAAGGCCATTTCGACCTCGAAGAGCAACGAGTTCGGCACCTCGTTCAACCTCTACAAGCTCTCGAAGCGCGCCGGCAGCGGCGAGCACCTCTACACGCCCACCGAAGGCAACGAGCAGTACTACCAGGAGGTCCTGATGGCCGACGGCAATTTCATGCAGGCCCACGGCGGCAAGATCTCGAACGGCAAGGACGGCGGTTACATCATGCGCGACATGAGCCGCTCGGACAACTACCAGATGAACTTCACGGCCAGCTACGCCCGCGATTTCGGCAAGCACTCCGTAAGCGCCCTCTTCTCGATCGAGAAGACCGAGTCGGAGTCGGAGAACGTACACGCCGAGGGTATCAACCCCTACGAGTTCTCGAACGGCCAGTCCAACTCGCTCAACACCTCGATCGCGGGCGACAAGACCACCTCGTCGTCGTGGGGACGCTCCGAGTCGGGTACCCTCTCCTACGTCGGCCGCATCAACTACGCCTATGCCGACAAGTACCTGCTCGAGTTCCTGATCCGTTCGGACGCCTCGACCAAGTTCGCTCCCGAAAACTACTGGGGCTACTTCCCCTCGCTCTCGGCGGGCTGGGTCGTCTCGAAGGAGGGCTGGTTCGACGTCAAGTGGATCGACTTCCTGAAGCTGCGCGCCTCGTTCGGTCTGACGGGCCGCGATAACATCAACGCATGGCAGTGGATGCAGACCTACTCGATGGCGGCCGACAAGGGCGGCGTCTTCGGCGTCGACGGTCCTGCCGGCAACCACTTCTCGCAGGGCAGCGCCGTCAACCGCGGCGTCAAGTGGGACAAGTCCTACAAGGGCAACATCGGTATCGACTGGAACATCCTGCAGAACCGCCTCGGCTTCACGATCGAGGGTTACTACGTCTGGGACCGCGACATGCTCCGTCCCTTCAAGGGTTCGGTGCCGGGCACCGTGGGCGCTTCGTCGGCCGACCAGAACTGGTGCGAGATGGACAGCTACGGCGTCGAGTTCTCGGCTACGTGGCGCGACCGCATCGGCAAGGATTTCAAGTACCGCATCCAGCTCAACACGGGCTATTCGGACAACAAGGTGCTCGTGACCGACTGGCCGACGAACAACCTCTACCGTTCGGTCTACAAGGGCCACCGCACCGACATGGGTACGTGGGGTCTGCAGTGCATCGGCATGTTCCGTTCGTTCCAGGAGATCGAGGAGTATTTCGCCAAGTACAACATCACCTCCTACCTCGGCAAGACGAAGGACCAGATGCGCCCCGGTATGCTCATCTATAAGGATATCCGCAGCGCCATGCAGGCCGACGGCACCTACCTCGGCCCCGACGGCAACATCAACGAGAACGACGACCTGGTGCGCCTCTCGAACCGCTCGAACCCCTATCACGTGACGCTCAACCTGAACGCCGAGTGGAAGGGTCTCTCGCTGACGGCGCAGATCAACGCCTCGTGGGGCGGTTACAGCACGATCCCCTCGGCCGCGCTCAACCCGAGCGACGGCACGAACTCGGGCTGGAAGAACCTCGAGTACATCAACATGCCTTCGTTCTGGAATCCCGACAACATGTTCGTCTACGACGACATCTACGACGGTGCGGGCAACCTGACGGTGGCCCAGAACCGCGACGGCCACTACCCGAACCTGCGCTACGCCGACGTGAACAGCAAGGTTTCGACCTTCTGGCGCGTGAGCGGCACCCGCGTGACGCTGAACCGTCTGACGCTGGCCTACACGCTGCCGCAGAAGTGGACGAGCAAGATCGGCATCTCGTCGTGCCGCATCAACGTCACGGGCCAGAACCTCTGGAGCCTCTACAACCCCTATCCCGACCACTTCATCGATCCGATGATGGGCTACGGCGCCTACCCGACGCTGCGCAAGTTCACGATCGGTCTGAACGTAACCTTCTAATTTAAGCGAATACGATCATGAAATACATCCAATCCACCAAGGTGGTTCTGGGCCTTGCGCTGACCTCGGCGCTCGCGCTTTCGTCGTGCAGCGACGACTTCCTGAAGAAGAAGCAGAACTTCAACACGCAGACGAGCGAGATCTACAACTACTACAGCGCCGCCAACGCCCGCATCAGCGACCTCTACCAGGCCTGCAACCCCAACATCCAGGCGACGCGTACCTACCAGTTCCCCTCGATGGGCAACGAGGACGAACACTCGCAGACGACCGAGGAGTACACGGGCTTCAGCCCCTTCGTCGATCCGCAGAAGACGCTCAACACGATCAGCGGCAACGCGCAGTGCCCCGACTACTTCACCTACGCCTACCAGCGCATGCGCAACGTGAACGACTGCATCGAGGGCATCCTCGCCGGTTCGCTCTCGCAGGAGGAGAAGGACGAGCTGCTGGGTCAGGCCTATTTCCTGCGTGCGTGGTGCTACTACTACCTCGTGCGCTACTACGGCGGCGTGCCCATCGTGGACAAGGTGCAGGATCCCGTAGCGGGCTCCGTTACGCCCCGTTCGTCGGCCAAGGCCTGCATCGAGTTCATCTGCGACGACCTGGACAAGGCCGCGGCGATGCTGCGCAAGAAGACCGTCGAGAGCCGCTGGAGCACGACCGACTACGGTAAGGTGACCACGGCCGCCGCCCTGGCGCTCAAGGGCCGCGTGCTGAACCTCTGGGCCAGCCCGCTCTTCAACCGCGACAACGACGCGCAGCGCTGGGCGGATGCCTACGCCTTCCAGAAGGAGGCGCTCGCCACGATCGACGCTTCGGGCTTCGGCCTTGCGTACGAGGGGAACCCGGGTGCCAACGGCCGCGGCTGGGCGCAGGCCTTCCTCGACCTGGCCGACAACAAGGAGGGTCTCTACGTGACGCGTTACAACACCCACCTGCCCGACCAGACCCCCGACTACCAGCGCAACAGCCTCTGGGAGCAGCACGTCCGTCCCGCCAACACGCTGGCCGGCGGCAAGGAGCCCGCGGCTTCGATCGTCGACCTCTTCCCGATGAGCGACGGCAAGCGCCCGAACAGCTACGACGGCTATTCGAAGCTCGAGGCCTCGTCGATTCCCTACGATGCGGCGAACCCCTACCTGGACCGCGACCCGCGCTTCTACCGCACCTTCGCTTTCCCGGGCGTCTACTGGCGCTTCCAGGGCGACCCGAATACGGGGACGGGCGAGACGGCCAACCCCTACAAGGGCGACGAGTACATCCTGTGGAACTACGTCTGGTACAACGATCCCACGAAGTACGACGACCCGCAGTCGGGTGACCGCTGGGGTGCCGACAACCTGCTGGGCAACACGAAGGGCATCTACATCCGCAAGGGTTCGGACGACCTCGACGTGAATGCGACGCCGCACTACATCTTCAACACGAGCGGCAAGGCGATCGGCTTCCGCTGCAACCAGAACTCGACCTTCGAGATCCGCTACGCCGAGGTGCTCCTGAACCTCGCCGAGGCGGCCTGCATGACCGGCAACATGCCCGAGGCCGTAGGCCAGCTCCAGCGCATCCGCGCCCGTGCGGGCTACACGGCCGAGAACGGCTACGGTCTGCAGAGCAACCTCTCGGGCGACCAGCAGGCCTGCATGGCGGCGATCCTCTACGAGCGCCAGATCGAGTTCGCCTACGAGGGCAAGCGCGCCGAGGATATGCGCCGCTGGCTCCTCTACGACGGCGGTACGGGCTTCGGTGCGATCGGCGCCAAGACGCTGACGGGCTGGGGCGGCAACACGCTGACGTGGCTGGGCTTCAAGTCGCTCATCGGCACGCGCCGCGAGCGTCTGGAGTTCCGTCTGAAGGACCAGTACAACTACACGGACGGCACGAGCGGCCGCCAGTGGCCCATCAAGGGTGCGACGCCCGCCGAGCGCGAGGGCGACAACCCCGACCCGATCCTGAAGAAGGAGATGACGCGCGCCGAGCGCGACGCCTATGCGGTCGACTTGAGCGAGAACGCCAAGAAGAAGCAGCCGCTGGCCGAGCAGCTGGCCCACCTCAAGGAGTTCTACGACAAGTACCTCGTGCGCAAGACGAAGAAGGGCGACAGCTACGATTCGAACAACACGCAGCTCGTCATGACGTGGCAGCCCCGCTACTATTTCTTCGGTCTCACGCAGGCCAACCAGGATGCCAACCCGACCCTGCCGCAGACCGTCGGCTGGGAGGATTCGAAGAGCGGCGGCTCGAGCGGCGCCTTCGATCCGCTGGCCGAGTAATCCGCCGGTACGCTTTTCATGCGGCGGGCCGTCCCTTTCGAGGGGCGGCCCGCTTCTTTGTGGCGAAGAAGAATGAAAATGAGGGAGGGGGGGGGCGGGGCGAAGCCTGCGGAGGGCACGCCTGTTTGTCAAAACTGCGGGCCTGAAGCTGCGGGAGGCTTCGGCCCGCCGATGGTTGCGCCATCGATCCGTGCGGTACCGCCCGATAACCCGCCGCACTTTCAGCGCGATCCATGTTCAGCCCGCAGCCGAGCGGAGGCGGCACGAGCCCGTCGGCGAGTTGCAGCCCTCCGCCAGGGGGCGGCTGCGGGCTGCCGCGCTAAAGCGCGAACCTGTCGATCGAGCCTCCGCGCGGAGGTTTCGGTTCATCGACCCCTGATGGGATCGTTCGGCGCAGTCGGCAAACGATCCCGCAAGGGATCGGCGGGCCGCAGCTTCGCCTGGCGAAGGCCCGCAACTTGCCGCTGCTCGTTGCTTGTCCTTCGCAAGCTGCGGCTCCGAAGAAAGGTCGCCCTCGCGCACCGATCGCCCGCAGCAGGCCCTTCCGCTCCGCAAGCTTCGTCCCTCCCTCATTTTTAATTCTTAATTTTTCATTTTTCATCCCCCTCTCTCGGTCGGTTCACCGCATAAAACGGTCGTTTGGCTGTGCGATGTTTGGACCGTATCGAAAAAAAGGCCTACCTTTGTTCTGTCTGCGCATACCGCGCCGGCCCCGAAACCGTTCCTTTTTACGAAACACTATCAGCCTATGAACATGAAACGCATTTTACTGGGACTCGTTGCCCTGGCGGCCTCCGCGACCGTCTTCGCGCAGTACCCCTCCCAGACCCCCGAAGCGGGTCAGGCCTATCGCAAGATGATGGACAAGGAGCGCCGCCTCTCGGAGGAGGCATGGCAGAAGGCCCTGCCGATCGTCCTGAAGGAGGCCAAGGAGGGTCGTCCCTACGTACCTTGGGCGCGTCGTCCCTACGACCTGGTGCGGGCGCAGATTCCCGCCTTCCCGGGTGCCGAGGGTGGCGGCATGTACACCCCGGGCGGCCGCGGCGGCAAGGTCATCACCGTCACGAACCTCAACGACCGCGGCCCGGGCTCGTTCCGTGAGGCGTGCGAGCAGGGCGGCGCCCGCATCGTCGTCTTCAACGTGTCGGGCGTCATCCGCCTCGAGTCGCCGATCATCGTCCGCGCACCCTACATCACCATCGCGGGGCAGACTGCCCCGGGCGACGGCGTCTGCATCGCGGGCGAATCGTTCTGGGTCGACACGCACGACGTCATCGTCCGCCACATGCGTTTCCGCCGCGGCGAGACGAAGGTGTGGCACCGCGACGACTCGTTCGGCGGCAACCCCGTGGGCAACATCATGATCGACCACTGCTCCTGCACGTGGGGTCTCGACGAGAACATCTCCTTCTACCGCCACATGTACGACCCGAGCGAGGGGCAGTACAAGGCGCAGTCGGAGAAGCTGCCGACGGTGAACGTCACGATACAGAACACGATTTCGGCCAAGGCGCTCGATACCTACAACCACGCCTTCGGTTCGACGCTCGGCGGCGAGAACGCCACCTTTATGCGCAACCTGTGGGCCAGCAACAGCGGCCGCAACCCCTCGGTGGGCTGGAACGGCGTCTTCAACTTCATCAACAACGTGGTCTTCAACTGGGTGCACCGCACGGTGGACGGCGGCGACTACACGGCCATGTTCAACATGATCAACAACTACTACAAGCCCGGTCCCGCCACGCCGAAGAGCGGTCCGATCAGCCACCGCATCCTGAAGCCCGAGTCGGGCCGCAGCAAGCTCAACTACAAGCAGTACGGCCGCGTCTATGCCGACGGCAACATCGTGGAGGGCTTCCCCGCGATCTCGGAGGATAACTGGAAGGGCGGCATCCAGATCGAAACGCAGCCCGACACGAAGGGCTACACCGAGCAGATGCGTGCTTACTATCCCTTCGAAATGCCCTACGTGCGTATCCTCTCGGCCCGCGGCGCCTACGACTACGTGCTGGAGCAGGCGGGTGCGACGATCCCCTGCCGCGACGCGGTGGACCGCGCCATCATCGAGGAGGTGCGCACGGGCGAGGCGGTCTACGACAAGAAACTGGCTCCCAAGTACAACGGCGACGTTTCGGGGCTGGCCGAGAAGTCGCGCGCCGCGGACGGTTCGTTCCGCTACCGCCGCATGGCGAAGGACTCCTACAAGCAGGGCATCATCACCGACCCGATGCAGATGGGCGGCTACCCCGACTATAAGGGCGAACCCTACGTCGATACGGACGGCGACGGCATGCCCGACGCCTGGGAGAAGGCCAACGGCCTCGATCCGAACGATCCGTCGGACGCGAACGGCGACTGCACGGGCGACGGCTACACGAACATCGAGAAGTACATCAACGGCATCAGCACGAAGCACAAGATCGACTGGCGCGACCTGAACAACAACTACGACACGCTGGCCGCCAAGGGCAAGCTGATGTAACGGGCACGAGGAGGGGCTGCTCCGACCGCTGCCGCAGGCGGCCGGAACGGTGCCGCCCCTGTTGCCGCCGAAGGGCCCTCGGCCGCCGCGCCCGCATGCGCTCGGCGGGCTGCGGCCCGAACACCGAAACGACGAACCTATCATCAACGACATGAAACGTATTTTTTTCAGCATCCTGCTGCTGCTGACCGCCGCGACGGCCGCAGCCGTGGAGCTTAACCGCGAGGGGCGCGACGCCTCCTACGTGGAGACGATTCTGAAGCGCTCGCAGAAGATCGTCGACGGTCTGGGACTGACCGATGCGAAGCAGGCCGAGGAGGTCCGCAACATCATCGCCAACCGCTATTTCGAACTGAACGACATCTACGAGGCGCGCGACCGTCGCCTGGCCGCCGTCAAAGAGCAGGGGCTCGAAGGCGAGGCGAAGCGCGCGGCGACCGAGCTGGCGACGCTCGAAGCCGACAGCAAGCTCTACCGCTCGCATTTCGCCTTCCCCGCGACGCTGGCGATCTACCTGACGCCCGCGCAGGTCGAGGCCGTGAAGGACGGCATGACCTACGGCGTGCTGATGGTGACCTACCGCTCGACGCTCGACATGATCCCGTCGCTGACGGACGAGGAGAAGGCGCAGATCAAGGCGTGGCTCACCGAGGCGCGCGACCTGGCGATCGACGCCGAGAGCTCGAACAAGAAACACGGCGTCTTCGGCAAGTACAAGGGACGCATCAACAACTACCTCACGAAGCGCGGCTACGACCTGAAGGCCGAACGCGCCGCCTGGTACAAACGCATCGAGGCGCGCAAGCAGGCCGAAGCGGCTGCTGCGAAATAGGCGGTTTTCGCCGCTGCGGGACGACGGCCCGGGTTCCTTTGCGAGGGAGCCCGGGCTTTTTTTTTTGCGGCGGGGCCATCGGCGGGCCGAATTGGATTCGCGCGTATAGCGCGGCGGGCCGCAGACGCTCCCTGGCGGAGGGCCGGTTGCGACATCTTCGATCCCGTGAGGGATCGGCGGGCCGCAGCTTCGCCCCGCGAAGGCCCGCAACTTGCGTCCGCTCGTTGCTTGTCCTTCGCAAGCTGCGGCTCCGAGGAAAGGTCGTGCATGCTGTTCGACGTCGCAGATGTCGGCGGGCCGAAGCCTCCGCCGGCGGAGGCCCGCAGTTTCGGCAAACCTGCGTGCGCTCCGCAGGCTTCGGCCCGCACACAACCCGCCCGAAAGCTCGCTTGCCCCTCCGCTCGGCTGCGGGCTGCCACACGCCACATGCCGAACGGCGTGCAGCGCCTCCCTCTCCCGTTTTCGGTTCATCGGCAAAATCCGCCTTTCGATGCGAGGAATCGCTCCGTTGGTTGAATCGATTTGCGCGGTTCGTCGCGAGCCGCTACATTTACCGCCGAATCCTTTAATAAACAGAGCCATGAAACGACTTTTCAACCGAACGATGCGGGCGGCGATGCTGCTTGCGACCCTCTTTTGCGCCGCCTGCGGCAGCGACGACGACACGCCGCAGCCGTTGACGCTCGCCGATGCGGCGGGCAGCTATGCGGGCACCTTCGATTTTATTCCCTCGCCGAGCGACCTGAACCCCGCGCCGCAGCCCGAACGGGGCGTCGCCGTGAAGCTGCGCATCGAGGAGGGGCGCCTGTGCTTTGACGCCTTCCCGACGGCCACTCTCGTACGGGCACTCGTAGGGGCGGAGAGCGCCGAAGGGCTGCTGCCGCTGCTCGGCACGGTGGCCTACGAGGCGCCGATCGGTGCGCCGACCGCCGATGTGTCGCAGTTGCAGGCATCGCTTGAGACGCCCGTGCTGCGGCTCGACGTCGGGGGCGTACTCGTCGTGCGGATCACGATCGAGGCCCCCGAAAAGCTCCGCTACACGGCCGACGGCAACCTGACCTGTACGCTGCGCACCACCCTCTGCCAGCTGGGTGAGGGCGACGAGGCGGGCGAACCCTTCCCGTTGGTGAACGAGCTGTCGTTCCGCGTCACGAAACGGTAGCCCCTCCCATCGCCGTTGGGCTGCGGGCGAATCCGACATGCGCGCTTCAGCGCGTGCCGTTCGCCGCCGCCCCATGCGGCGGAATGATTCCGCGAGGGTTCGTCCCGAAAACGGAATCGCGCGATAGCGCGTGCAGCCCGCAGCCGCCCCCTGGCGGAGGGCTGCAACTCGCCCGAAGGCTCGCTTGCCGCCTCCGCTCGGCTGCGGGCTCGCACCCTCTTCAACCCGAAAGCGGATCCGCGCGTACAGCGCGGCGGGCCGCAGCTTCGCCCCTGCGAAGGCCCGCAACTTGCACCCGCTCGTTGCGCGTCCCTTCGCAAGCTGCGTCCCGAGTGCAGTTCGTTCCTGTTTTCCACCGACCTCGGCAAAGCCCCCTCACCCCCCCCCTTTTCATCTTTCATTTTTCATCCTCCTCCTCGCATACCGCCGCAGCAGCCGAAAGAGGGGCGCCTCCGAAAGCTGGGCGGCGTTTTCGAGGAACGACCACAGCTCGACGCCGCAGGCGAACCCCGCGAAGAGGCGCGTCGGCGCACAAGAGGTCTCGACGAGGACCCATCGTTCGAGCAGGTGGGCCATGACGAGCGTTATGATCGCCAGGGCCGCCTTCGTCACCGTGCGCCACGCCTCGGCGCTCTCGAAGAACCACGCCCGCCCCTGCCGCCGCGCCATCGCCCGATCGGCCGCCACCCCCGAGCAGAAGTCGATCGCGATGAAGAGCAGCAGACAACCCGCGGGCGGGCCGATCGGAGCGAAGAAGAGCAGCAGCGCCGCGAGAGCGCCGCTAACGCACCTGTACAAGGCCTCCATCGGTCGTGCAGCGGTTCAGGGGGTTCGCATCGGGGTCGTAGTCGGGGTACTCGGCGGGGTGCGCCGCGAGGTACTCCGAGGCGCGCCACAGCAGCGCGTGCAGCTCCAGCCGCAGCGTCCGCTGCCGCCCGCAGAGGGGTGCTTCGGCGGGCGGGGCGCCGCGGTCGCTCTTCGGGGCGAGCGTGCCGAGGCGCGTGGAGCGCAGGTCGAGGCGGCGGCCGACGAGCAGACGCACGGCGAGGGCGACGCAGGGCGCCGCGTAGTCGGCCGTGAAGTCGGCCGCCTCGCCCGCGAGGAGCCGCTCGTGGAGCGCGGCCCCCAGCACGGGACGCAGGTAGCGGTGTTCGGCCGCCGCGATGTCGGCTTCGGCGAGGGTGTCGGGGGGCAGATAGCCCCCTTCGGGAAAGGCGAGGCGCAGCACCTGCGCCGCAGAGAGCAGGGTTTTCATCCGTCGATCGATCTGATGTTGTACTTCGTGATTTCGGAGAGGAACTGCTGCTGCCGCGGATCCTCGGGGTCGTAGTCGAGGCCGTCGGCCTTGCGCGCCTCCCAGACCTTCATGTAGATCGGCTTCGAGCGCGTCGGCGGGCGGTTGACGACGGCCATCGACGAGCAGTCGATTCCCAGCACCGATTCGATCGCGGCGCGGATCGGCTCCGTTAGTTCGGCCTGCTCGGCCAGGATCACCGTGTTGAGCGCCACCTCGTACTCCTGGAGGATCCGCTCCGAGTCGAATCCAGCGGCGTAGTCGAGCCCGCTCAAGGTGCGGAACCACGAGTGGGCGACGACGATGTCGGAGACCGCCTGGTCGTGCAGCGACCGCCAGTCCCCCTCGTTGCGCGCCTCGATCGGGATGAAGCGCGAGTGGTCCTGCTCGGCGCCGTCGCGGATGACGAACATCACCTGCCCGGGATTCCCCGCGAACTTCTCCTCCGCGAGGCGGACGATGCGTTCGGCGTCGGCGTCGTTGTCGACTGTCGAGTCGAGCATCAGAACCCCCGAGAGCTGGAACGAGTTGTCGAGCCGTGCGATGTTCCAGCGGTCGGTCTTGTAGGCGATCGCCGAGACGTCGAGTCCCGCCACGTAGGAGGGGAGGCCGTAGTGGCGGAAGGCGGGTTCGTAGGCCTTGTAGTGGATCATCGACCGCAGCGTGCCGTCGGCCTGCCGCTCGAAACGGGGGTAGAGGGGGAGCGTCTGCGCCTCTGCGGGGCGGAAGCGGCGCCAGTCGTGGTGCAGCAGCACGTGGCGTTCGTCGCGGGCGAGGCGGCAGCGCGAGGCGTCCTGGTGCCAGAGGGCCAGCACCGAACGGGCGGGGTCGGTGACCACCTCCAGGAAGGCGTTGCCGAAGAGCGCCTTGTCGAAGGCGAGCTTGTGGAGCACCTGCCGCAGCGATTCGCCCGCGCCGTTCACGCGCCCGAGCAGCGCGGCCAGCCGCGGCTCGCGCTCGTCGCAGACGAAGCCTTTGCCCGCGATGTAGTCGGCCTTGTCGTTGAGGATGCGGCGGTGGGTGGTCGAGCGCCGCGCCAGGAGGGCCAGCGCCTCGGGCAGCAGGTTGTCCTCGCCCCAGCGCCAGAAGCGGTCGCTCGTGACGGGCGCCGCCGCCGCGAGGCAGGGCGCGGTGCGGTTTGACGGGACGGCCGTGCGGGAGCGGAGCCGTCCGCGCCCCTTATTCGCGGTAGGCATAGATGAGCATCGTTTCGTCCAGCACCTCGCATCCCGCCGAGAAAACGGCGCGCTGGCGGTTCTCCATCTCGTCGGGGTTGTACCACATGCGCACCTCGTTGCCGGGCGTGTCGGCCGTGTTGACCGCCAGCACGAGGTTGCGGCGGTCGGTCAGCAGGCAGAACGACTGGTGCAGCGCGGTCGAGGCGAGGTAGGAGCCCATGCGGACGTCGATGACGGGGATGCCGTGGTAGGTCAGCTCGCGCCGTCCGTCGATCTGCTCGCGGTAGGCCCCCTCGCCGCCGCGCGCATCGAGGTACTTTTCGTAGAGGTAGTAGAGGTCCGACGAGACGAAGAAGGCGAGCGTCCCCTCGGCCTTGGCGTCGCAGACGCGCGTGTCGGCGTGCTGCCAAAGGTTGTCGAAGAGCGTGACGACGAAATCCGCCTCGGTCATCTGCGCCGCGGTGTAGCTGGTGTAGTTGATCGCCTCCTTGTCGACGGCCTCCTTGAAGAACTTCAGAAACCCGTCGAAGGTGTTGTAGCCCGCCGCGGCCGTCGTGTCGCCCGCCCACATCGTGGCGCGGATGTTCTCGGCGATCACCCGTCGGAAGAGCTCCGTTTCGGCCTGCTCGAGGAGCGTTCCCGTCAGATCCTCCATGTTGACGTCCGCACGGGCGGCGATCTGCTCGTAGACGAGCGAGAAATAGTCGGCCGCCGAGAACCCCAGCTCCGCCTTGACGCGGTGCATGTCGATCTTCTTCTGGTACTTTTTGGCAGGGTCGCCGCCCGTCCAGCCCGCGGCGGTGAACTTTTGCAGGGCGTTGCGCTGGCCGTCCCAGAGCTGGACGACGGTCGGCATGGGGAGGTTGTAGAGGACGCGGACCCCCAGCGCTTCGGCCGAAGGACCCGTCAGCAACGGACGGAAAAAGATCTGCTCGACGTCGTTGCCGGTGTACTGTTTCGCTTGTTCGAGGTAACTCATAAAAAAATAGGTGTTTGAAAGGTGGATGGATTTACCGGTTGCGGCCGAAGCTGCGGGCGTCTTCGGCGTAGGCGCGTTCGTTGGCTGTGCGGCAGGGCTCGCCCACGGGGGGATCCTCGACCGAACGCGTGCGGGTCGGCTCGATCCGTTCGAGGGCGCGGGCGAAGGCCGAGGCGCTGCGTCCGACCGAGGTTTCGGCAAGGGTCTCGGGACCGAAATGGAGGATGTTGTGCGAGGCGGGCGCGTCGGCAGGGCGCCGATCGGAGGGCTCTGCGGGGGCCTTGTCGGGGTTCTGCCCCGAGGCTCGGTCGGGTACACGCTCGGGGCTTTTGCCGAGGCTCTGCCCGGGCGCCTTTTCGGATGCCTTGTCGAGGCCGACGGCCGCCAGCAGGCGCCGCCAGCCGCGGGCGAGGGGTTCGGGGAGCTTCGCCGCGCCCCCGACCTCCACGATGCGGTCGGCGAGCCCCTCGGCCAACGCCTCCTCGGGCGAGAGCCAGCGGCCGTTGCCGTTGTTTTCGGCCATCAGGGCGGCGTAGTGCTCCGCGTCGCCGCCGCTGCGGGCGGCATAGAGGGCCGCCAGCCGTTCGTCGGTGGCGCACAGCAGGTCGATGCGGGCGCCGAGCTCGTCGGCGTTGCCTTCGGTGGCGCACGAGGCGCGGTGGATCAGGTAGAGGGCGTTCGAGGAGAGCTCGCGGCACCCCTCGGAGGCGGCCTGCGCGATGATCGTCGCCGCCGAGGCGACGTAACCGTGGCAGCGGGTGGTGATGCGGCCGCTGATCTGGCGCAGGGCGTCGTGAATCAGCAGGGCGTCGTTCACGTCGCCGCCCGTCGAGCGGATCGTGACGAGCACCTCGGGGGCTTCGACGGCGGCGATGCGCGCCACCGTTTCGCGGAAACGCTCGTAGGTCGCCACGCGGTCGGCAGGTTCGTCGAACTGCCACGCTTCGGGGACGCCGATCGTCCCCTCGATCTCGATGCGGCACAGCTCGGCCGCATGATCGTCGATGCGAATGTTCATGGGAATGAAAAATTAAAAATTAAAAATTAAAAATGGGGGGAGTTCGGGGCGCAGCTGCGGGCTGCCGCACTAAAGCGCGAATCCGTTTTCGAGCTGAAACATGACGGGATCGTTCGCCGACGGCGGCAGGACGGCAGCGAGCGGTCTGACGCGAGGTTTGCCGTCCGCCGCATGGGGCGGCGGCGAACGGCACGCGCTATTGCGCGATTCGTGGTCGGGACGAAGCTTCGGCCCTCCGATGGCTGCGCCATCGAACCATGCGGCAACCGCTCCGAAGCTCCCTACCGATCCGTCCGATCGAAGGTGCAGCGGATCGTTCCCGCATCGGGGTCGATCGCATCGATCCGCCGCAGCACGCCGTACGTCTCGCCGAACGGAGCGGCGATCCGAAAGCGGTCGCGCAGGTCGAAGCGCCCCGTCTCGGGGGTCAGCAGCTCCTCCAGCTCGCAGGGGGAGCAGCGGAGCGTGAGGGCGATGCGCCCCGCGAGCTCCTCGCACCGAAGCTGCCGATCGTAGAAGCGGTGCAGCCCCGCGGCGCCGTCGCGGTCCTCGAAGCAGAGGGTCAGCGCCTCCCCCTCCGCATGGAAGGCCGCCAGCGGGTAGCCGTCCGCGCCCTCCTCCCACCGCTCGCCCTCGGGCAGCTCCCGCAGCCCGAGGTAGCGGACGATGCGCGGCGTGCAGTTCGTCTCGTCCTCCGCCGCGAGGTCGTCGCGATCCCCCGTCCGCAACAGCAACGCCGAGGGGGCGGCCGTCAGCGCGCCCGCCTCCGAGCGGGTCGGGTGGAAGAGCGGGTTGCGGCGCACCTCTTCGCCCGCGAGGGTGCCGTACCCCTCGACCGTGTGCTGCCAGCGGCCGAAGATCCGCCCGTCGATCCGCTCGAAACGCCGCACGGCGCCGTCCCCCGCCCCGTAGCACCAGCTCCGCCACGCGTGCAGCTCGGTGGTCGTGTCGGTCAGCTCGACCGGCTCCGAGCGGCAGGTGCGGTCGCGCCAGTCGACCGTCTTCGCCCCGTAGAAGGCGTCGAAGGGCTCGACCCGCACGATGCGGCGCTCGGCATCGGTGCGGAAACGGAGGTTGAAGAGGTGGGCCAGCCCCTCTATCAGCTCGATCTGCCGCAGGTTGTCGTGCCGCGCCACGTCGTCGAACGAGAGCATCGTGCCGAACCCGGGACTCGATCCGAAACGGGGCTCCACGGCGCACTCCTTGTGCAGGGTAAGCCGCTGCCCCTCCTCGGCCCCGAAAAAACAGATGCGGTCGAAATACTTGGGTTTGTCGGGCGCGAGCGCCTCCGAGGCCGTCCGCACCCGCAGCTCGACGGTCGTGCGCCCCGTCTCGCCGATATGGCCGTCGTAGAGGGCCCAGTCGCCCCCGTAGTCGCTCCAGAGCCCCTCGCGCAGCACCTGCAGCCGCGGGTCGGCCACCGTTTCCGCCGCAGGGGTCGTCACGAGGGCCGAGCGCACCGCGAAACGGCTCCAGTCGCGGTCCCCGACGCCGTCGCGGGTGCAGAGCAGGCGGTATTCGTCGCCCGCCGCGTGGTCGAAGACGATCGCCCGATAGGTGCGGTTCGGCTCGATGGCCGATCGTCGGTCGACGTAGCGGTTCGGCAGCTCGAAGTGCATCTCCCCGCCCGTGCCGAGGTAGAGGCAGTCGAAGCCTGCAAGGCGGCTGCGCGAGCGGATGCGGTGGTCGGTCGTGTAGCGCAGGGCGTAGTCGAACCCGACGCTGACGGCCGTCGTCGGCCGAAAAAGGATGCGCCCCTCCTCGACGGCGAAGCAGCGGCCGTTGTTGTAGAGTTCCGAAAGGATTTCGCCGTCGGCATCGACGCTGTTCGGGGTGGCGGTCTCGACCAGGTTGCCGACCGTGTGGAGCAGGGCCGCGGGGTCGGCCTCGACCCTGCCGCGTGCATCGGCCGTCGCCGAGACCTCCCCCAGGCGGCGTGCCTGAAACCCCATGCGGGCCGCAGCCCCTGCCGCATCGCGCGTGGCGTAGGCGCCGCTCATGTAGAGCGAACGGAAAAAGTCGCCCGCGAAAAAGTCGCTTTGCAGCGTGTAGCCGCTGGCGGCGAAGATCGCCTCGACGAGGGTCGCCAGGTGCAGGAAGGGGTGGTAGTCGTCCGTCGAGAGCAGCTGCGCGGCGGAGAGCAGGTCTTCGCCGTTGCTCTGCGGCGGGTAGGTGTCGCGGCGGATCGGGAAGAATTTCACGGGGGTGTCGTCCGTCCAGCTCGCACGGATCGTCGTCGGGGTGAGCGGCGCCACATAGGGGATCGCGAGGTCGTGGAGCAGCCGCTGCGCCGCCTGCGTCGCCCAGTCGGCCCCCTCGTCGCGCAGCTCGAGCGTGTAACCCGCCTCCGAGGCGGAGAGCAGCCGCGCCGTGCCGCGGAGCAGCACCGCCCCGTCGGCCGTCAGGGCGGCCGTGCGGCGCCGCTCGTTGAAGCGGAAGACCGCCTCGGGGTCGCGGCCGTACCCCAGCAGCCGGTCGTTCGTCGGCGTGGCGGGAAGCAGGAGGCGCAGCCGACGCCCCTCGCGGGCGGCCGAGAGGTCGGAGAGGGTCGCGGCATCGAACTCCGGCACGCGGATCGGGGCCTCGCCCGTGTCGCAGCGGCAGTCGTCGATCAGCAGCTCCACAGCGGTCGGTCGGGACGGGTGGAACGAATCACGAATGCGGGTGCTCCCATGCCGTCGTAGCGGTAGGCCTCGCAGGAGTCGGTCAACACGTCGATCGGCAGCGCCTCGCCGCCCTCGATCCACCACGCCTCGCGGGCCGTCGCGAGCTCGGCCAGTGCGGCGGTCATCTCGGCCGTTTCGAGGGCCGCCTGCAGCTCGATCCGCTCCTCCTGCGCGATGGCTCCGACGACGATTCCCTCCGTGCCCGAGCCGCGGCACTTGGTCGCCTGCCGCGTCACCCGCCGCACGACGGGGAAGGTGTAGCGCTCGATCGAACCGAGGCGGCTGCGCCACGCCACCGTGCGGGCTCCCTCGGGCGGCGGGAGCAGCGTGTAGCGGATGGCGCCGCAAGGGCCTCCGTCGATCGTCAGCCTTTCGGCGTCGGGAAAGTCGGCCGCCGCGACACGGAAGCGCCAGAGCCCCGCGGCGGGGAGAGCGTGGATCGTCGTTGAGGAGGCGTTGCGGCGCGCGGCCGTCACGGCGATGTCGAGCGGCGCATCGGTGCAGAGGGTCAGCTCGTCGTAGCCGTCGGGGGCGATGAGGCGGTTCGCGGGGAGGGTCGTGAGCCAGCGGGAGGTCGTCACGGGACGGTCGGCGGCGATGAAGGGGCGCGCGGGGGTGCGGCAGGTTTCGGTGGCGGAGTGCGCCTCGACGACGATCGTCAGCAGTCGATCCGCGGCCGAGACGGCGCCCGTGGGGCCCGTCGAAGGGTCGAAACGGAAGAGAGGGCGCAGGTAGGGGGCGATGTCGACGGTGATGTCGGTGCGGCCGACAAAGCGTTTCGTGCCCAGCAGGCGGCCGTCGGCGTCGAGGATGCGCAGGTCGGTGCGGTCGGCCGAGGCGTCGGCGAGCGAATAGCGGAGCGGGCCGCCGACGGGGGCGAAGGGCTCGGGAAGTGAGGAGAAGAGCATGGGAAAGGGAGGAATGAAGAATGAAAAATTAAAAATGGGGGGGGGACGAGGCCTGCGGGGGAACGCGCTCGAAAGATGCGGGCCTAAAGCTGCGGGAGGCTTCGGCTCGCCGCACTTGCGTGCGATACGTGTTCGGGGCGCAGCTTGCGAGGGGACACGATATGCGGGCCTAAAGCAGGGGCGAAGCTGCGGCCCGCCGATGGCTGCGCCATCGAATCTTGCGGCATGCGCTGAAACGCGGATTGTTTCGGGTCGGAGACGGTTGCGGGCCCCGCAGCCGAGCGGAGGCGGCACGAGCCCCTGGGCGAGTTGCAGCCCTCCGCCAGGGGGCGGCTGCGGGCTGCCACGCTAAAGCGTGCTTGTTCGTTCGGGATGAAGCCTGCGGGGGAACGCCTGTTTGCCGGAACTGCGGGTCTTAAACAAGCGGGCGGCTGCGGGCTGCCGCGCTAAAGCGCGAACCTGTCGACCGGCGCGGCTGTGGATAACTCGGTCGAAAAACCGTTTACGATTGTCGAAAAGCTGTTGAAAGAAGATGCAATCCGTTGGAAAACAGGTTAATTCGGATTGTTGATAACCCGCTGCGGCCGCAGGCGGGGTGTCGAACGACGGGGCAAATATACGACCTCCGCACCCCCTTTGTCAAGACCTTGCGCCACTTTTTTCGTTTTTTTCGCGCGAATCATCCGATTTTTGTGTACTTTTGCCCTTACGAACCAATTCGTTTCAATTCGTATGGATGATGGTCATAGTTGCAGGCATAGCGACCGCATCGCAGCGACCTGCGATGCCGCTCTTCGGTTTGTGCGGAACTGCTGATCCGCGCACCCTCCTGCCGTTGTCCTCATCCGACCACCCCGAAACAGACTGCATCGACTCGTTCGCCTCGCCGCGGCCGCAGGGCCGGCGCGATGCGCTCCGTCGTGCGCGGGCATCGCTCGAACGGATCTGGGACGAGGGGCTGCGAACGCGCCCCGCGCCCAATCCCGGCTGAAGAGGTCGGCAATCCCCCGTACGGATCTTCGGATCCGCCGCTCACGGATTCAGCGCACCTTTTCAGCCAGCCATGCCATGATTACCATCTACCTCAAGCAATACAACAAGATCATCCGCAACGCCGATCCGCGCCTGTTCGACGAACTGGGCTACGACGACATCCTGTGGATCGATCTGATGCAGCCCACCATCAAGGAGCAGCGGGCCGTGGAGAACTTCATCGAGGTGAACCTCCAGTCGCGTCAGCAGGTCGAGGAGATCGAGTCGACCTCGAAATACTCCGAGAACGAAAACGCCATCATCTCGAACTCGAATTTCTTCATTCCGACGGGCGACACGTTCCTCGTCGAGCCCGTCTCGTTCATCATTTCGAACGAAGGCGTGCTGGTCTCGGTGCGCAACGCCGAGTCGCGCACCTTCCGCGAGACCGAGAAACGCCTCCAGATGAACTACCGCAGCTACTCGACGGGCTATCACCTCTTCATTTCGCTGCTCGAAGTGCGCATCGATTTCGATGCCGACCTCGTGGAGCTGGTGGCCAAACAGGTCTCGGCCCTCTCGAAGGACATCAACTCCGAAAACGCCATCAACAAGGAGGTGCTGCACCGCATCAGCGCCTTGCAGGAGAGCTCCATGTCGCTGCGCGAGAACATCTTCGACCGCCAGCGCGTCCTCTCGGGCATCCTGCGCTCGGAGCGTTTCCCGAACGATATCTACCCCCGTCTGCAACTGATGATCAAGGACGTCAGCTCGCTCATCAACCACGCCGATTTCAGCTTCCAGCGACTCGACTACCTGCAGGATGCGGCGCTCGGTCTGATCAACATCGAGCAGAACGAAATCGTCAAGATCTTCTCGGTGGCGGCTGTCATCTTCCTCCCCGCGACGCTCATCGCCTCGATCTACGGCATGAACTTCAAGGTGATGCCCGAGCTCGACTGGCAGTGGCAGATCGGTACGTGGACCCTGCCCGTGGGATACCTCTTCGCCATCGGCCTGATGATCGTCTGCTCGGCCATGACGATCTGGTATTTCAAGTACAAGAAATGGCTCTGATCCGCCCCTCCCGCATGCGAAGCGCCCCGATCGTCGACCGATCGGGGCGCTTTTGCTTTCGGGCGTTTTTTCAGAGCGACCGCGCCGTCTCGGCCGATTTCGTGCGGACGACGATGGCGCCGTTGGCGCCGCGGAAGCCGTAGACGGTCGCATCCTTCATCACCACCACGTAGGCGACCTGCGCCAGCTGCAGGTGGTCGAGCGAGGAGACGATCACGTCGTCGACGACGTAGAGCGGCGTCGTGTTGTCGCCGTATCCGCCGCCGCGAATGCTCACCGCATAGGTGCCGTTCTCGGGATCCTCCGTGATCTCGACCCCCGGGATAAGCCCCGAGAGAGCCGAGAGGATGTCGGTGCACCCCGTGCGCTGCAACTCCTCGCCCGTGATACGGCTGTTGTAGCCGATGTATTCGCGCTGCCGCACGTACGAAAAGCCGAAATCGATCAGCTGCGACGACTCTTCGGCTTCGCTGCGCAATTGGTCGAAGAGGCGGATACGCATGCTGCGGCGCCCCTCGACGGGAATTTCGTAGGTCTGCTTCTCGTGGCGGATGCGGATCGTGTCGGTGGGCTGCACGTCGGTCAGTCCGAAACGCCCCTTCTTGTCGGTACGGGCATACTTTTCGGGGTCGCTGACGTAGACGCGGGCGCTGCGGATCGGACGGCCTTGGGCGTCGAGCAGCAGGCCGTTGAAGGGAACGGGCTCTCCCGCCGTCGCAGCAAATGCGGCGCAGCAGAGCATCAGGAGGGTGAAAAACGGTTTCATGGGAACAAAGATAGCGTTTTTTCGGGAGTTGGTGCTCGCGGGGGCGGATAAGGGGAATGAAAAATTAGAAATGGGGGGGGGCGACGGCGGCTGCGAGGTCGAGGCTGTTGCGAACCTTGCTCGGAGCCGCAGCTTGCGAGGCACGCAAGGAGCAGGTGCGGGGGGGGCTTACTCGGGGCGCAGCTTGCGAAGGGACACACGAGCGGATGCGAGCTGCGGGCCTTCGCGGGGCGAAGCTGCGGCCCGCCGATCCCTTGCGGGATCGTTCGACCAGGGGGCGACTGCGGCCCGCCGCGCCGTACGCGTGGACCCGCTTTCGGGACGAAGTCCGACGGAATCGTTCGCCGACGGCGGCAGGACGGCAGCGAGCGGTTCGACGCGAGGTTTGCCGTCCGCCGCGTGGGGCGGCGGCGAACGGCACGCGCTGAAGCGCGAACTGTTTCGGGTTGAAGAGGGTTGCGGGCCCGCAGCCGAGCGGAGGGGCTTGCTGCGAGCCTTCGGGCGAGATACAGCCCTCCGCCAGGGGGCGGCTGCGGGCTGCCATTGCTTCGCAATGACCGCGACCTCTTGCCAAAGCAGCGCTGCCGTCCGCCGATCCCGCAAGAGTGCCCCTCTTCGCTCGATTGCCTCCAAAAAAAAACCGCCCCGCGCAAATCGCGCGGGGCGGCTGCAGAAAAGCGCCGACCGTTACCGAGCGGCCGTCTTCGTATGGACGAGGATCGCCCCGTTGGCGCCGTTCGAGCCGTAGACGGTCGCCTCCTTCATCACCTCGACGTAGTCGACGTCGTTCAGGTTGATCCCCTCGAACGAGGGGACGATCACTCCGTCGACGACGAAGGCGGGGGTCGAATCGGCCTTGAAGCTGCGCGTGCCGCGCATGGTCAGCTGCATCCCGTCGCCGCCCTGCGAGCCGCGGCCCGTGATGTCGAGCCCCGGGACGCGCCCCTGCAACGCCGAGAGGATGTCCGTAAAGCCGCTGCGGCGCAGATCTTCGCCCGAAATGTAGTTCGTGGCGTTGGTCCGTTCGCGGCGGGCGACGAAGCCGTAGCCGAGCGAGACGAACTCGGGAGCCTCCTCGGCGGCGGCCTGCGTCTCGTCGAAGAGGCGGATGCGCATGCTGCGGCGCCCCTCGACGGGGATCGCGTAGCAGCGTTTCTTGACCAGGATGCGGAGCGTGTCCGAGGGGCCGACGTCGGTCAGCCCGAAGCGTCCCGCGCGGTCCGTCAGGGCGTAGTCGCGTTCGGAGCGGTGCCAGACGCGCGCCGTGCGGATCGCCTTGCCCGCGCCGTCGGTCACCTCGCCGTTGAAGGGGATCTTGTGCTCCTGCGCGGCGGAGGTCTCGGCCGTCAGCGTCGCGACGGCACAGAGGAGGATTGCGGTGAATCGTTTCATGCGGTGAATCGTTTGGTGCGTTTAAAAAAGACGGGGGTGCCGCCTATGAATGACACCCCCGTCGAATGGCAGTCGAAAGGTTATTCGATACCCTCGATACCCGATGCTGCCGTGGCGCCGTATCCGTTGTCGCCGTACTCCTCCGCGTTGAGAATCGTCTGGAGGAAGTCGTTCGAAATCGGTCGGTTGTAGTGGAACGGCTTGAAGCTCTTGGCCGCACGCTTGTTGTAGCGCGCCAGTCGATCCTCGAACGCGTTGTGACGCTTCAGGAGCGCCCAGCGGTTGAACTCGCCGCACATCTCGCGGGCGTACTCGTCGAGCACGTCGTCCTCGGTGGCCGTCGAGAGCTTCCAGACCGACTCGTTCACGCCCGGGCGGGCGGCGCGCTTGCGCAGCGCGTTGAGGTACTTGGCCGCCTCGCCGCCGTTGCCCAGCATCTGCTCCGCCTCGGCCGCCAGCAGGTAGACCTCGGCCATGCGGATGATGAACATGTCGCCGTTCTTCTGCTGCAGGTCGCCCGCCACGAAGACGCCGTCGTACGACCAGTTGAACTTCGTCAGGCTCGGATAGGCGTTGTGGGCACTCGTCTTGCCGTTGCCGATGGCGGGCGGGTTGCCCGCCTCCGAACCCTGCGGCACGCCGCCGTAGGGGTAGTCGTTCGAGTCGTAGAGGTCCGAGAGCTTGAAGGCGAAGAAGATGCTCTTGCCCTCCTTGTAGGTCTGCAACTCGGCGTCGGTGTGTACCGAGACGATGTTGAAGCGGTCGTCGTCGGCCTCGACGGGATAGGGCACCGAGTAGGCCTTGCGCGTACCCACCTCGTCGACCGTCAGCAGGTTCTCCTTCGTCGCGGTTTCGAGCGTGGTGCCCTTCTTCCAGATCTTGGCGGGGAACTGGTTGCCGGCGTAGGTGTTGGCGATGCCGTCGCAGTCGGCGTAGGGCTTGATCGTCTTGCCCACGTTCGAGGGATCGATGCCGTACTTGTCGCACATGGCCTGCGTGACGGTAATCATACCCTGGTTATAACCGACCCAGCCGCACTGCACCATCGACCACTCGCAGTAGGCGTACTGCCACGAAGCCTCCCAGCGCTTGTCCCACGTCGGGTCGAAGCAGTACATGAGGTACTTGGTCGGCATCCACGCCGAAGCGTTGTGGCGGCCGTAGAAGTAGCCCTTGTCGCTCGGCTTGTGGTTCTTGTTCCAGAACTCCGAGCAGGCGCCCGCGTTGGCGGCCGAGTAGGCGGAGAGCTTGTTCTTCCACGAAGCGTACTTGAACGAGTCGTCGCCGCTCAAGGGGTTCTTGCCCGCGGTGATGAAGAGCGCCTCGGCGTTGTTGCGGTTGTTGGCGTCGGCCCACATGTCGTAGACGTCGTCGTAGAGCTTCGCCTCGTAGGTCGCGGCATGCTCGATCAGATCGACGGCCGTGTCGCGGCAGAGCTCCCAGTAGGTGCGGCCGTCGCCGTACTTGCTGTCGCCCAGACCGGCGCGCTGCGCGTAGACGCGCGCCAGCAGGCCGATGGCGCCCTTCTTCGTGAAGCGCGCCTTGTTGTTCTGGTAGGGCTTCACGCCGAGGGCGGGAATCGCTTCGGTGAGGTCGCGGATGATCTGCTCGTAGATCGCCTTCTCGCTCGAACGTTTCGGGTAGCGCTCGATGGCGCCCGAGACGGAGGCGTTCGATTCGAGGGTCAGCGTCACGGGACCGAAGTTCGAGACGAGGATGTAGTAGTAGAGGGCGCGCAGCGCCTTGGTCTCGGCCACGAGCACGTCGCGCACCTCCGCGTTGAGGTCGATCGTGATGTTGGGCGCCTCGTTGATGACCGAGTTGCAGGTCGTAATCATCGAGTAGCACTGCTTGAAGAGCTTGTTGGTCGAGTTGGCCGAGGTGGTCATGTCCTCGTAGTAGAAGAGTTCCTTGTAGCCCGTGCCGTTGGTCTTCGCGACCCATAGGTCGGTGCCGCCCTCCGAGGCGAACATCCAGTCCGAAGCGGTGTAGAGCTGGTCCGAGAGGCACGAGTAGCAGTAGGCCTGCAAGCCCGACCACGACGACATGGCGTTCAGCGAGGCGTCGCCGGCGCCCGGGTTGTACTCGTCCAGATCGCAGGAGGCGAAGGTGAGGCCTGCGGCTGCGGCTAACGCGATAAGTATCTTTTTCATAGGGTTGTTTGCGGATGTTTTGAGGTTAGAACGAGAGGTTGACACCGAAGACCACCTGCTTCGTGAGCGGGAAATCGAGCGAACCGCCCATCTCGGGGTCGTAATCCTTCACGAGGTGGCTCTTGGCGACCACGAGCGGGTTGGTCACCGTCGCGTAGAGGCGCAGGCGCTGGATGCCGATCTTGCGGCAGGCCTTCTGACCGAGCGTGTAGCCGAGGGTGATGTTCTTGATCTTGAAGAACGAGCTGTCGACGAAGCCGCGGGCCGGATTGTAGGCGTCGTCCTTCCAGTTGCGCGACGAGTTGAGGGCCGGGAAGTCGTTCGAGGGATTCTCGGGCGTCCAGTAGTTGAAGTAGTCGGGGAAGTTGCCGCCGCCCGACGAATACCACATCAGCGGATCGTAGTACATCATCGAACCGAAGCGGCCGTACATGTAGATCGACAGGTCGAAGTTCTTGTATACGAACGTGTTCTGGAAACCGAACGACCAGTCGGGCGAGTTGTGGCCGATGATCTGCTTGTCGCCCGCGTTGACCGAGTAGGGATTCTCGGCATCGTAGGTGTTGTACTCCGTCGTGCCGTCCGCCTGCTCGTAGCCCTTGCGCCATACGCCGTCCTCGACCTTCTCCATGCCCGGGACGATGATCTTCAGGTCGCCCGGCACCTTGCCGAAGGCGGCTGCGTCGGCCTCTTCGCCGAGCTGCCAGACGCCGCCGATCTTATAGTGGTAGTACGACTTGACGGGATCGCCCACGTGCAGCGTGTAGGCCTTGTCGCTCGTCGTGTCCATCTGGACGAACTCCGAAGCCCCTTCGCCGAGCGAACGGACCTGCTCCTTGTTCTTGTTGAAGGTGAAGGTCGAGGTCCACTGGAAATCCTTCTTCACGATGTTGCGCGTGGTGAGGGTCAGCTCGAAGCCCTTGTTGCGGGTCTTGGCCATGTTGGCCGTCGTCTTGAAGTAGGTCGAGGCGCTGGCGCCGCCGTTGTTGATCGGCAGCGTGAGGTCCCAGATCACGTCGTCGGTGTTCGTCACGTAGTACTCGGCGCTCAAGTCGATGCGGTTGTTGAAGAGCGAGGCGTCGATACCGATGTTGAGGCTCTTCGACTTCTCCCAGCCCAGCGCGGCGTTGGTGATCTTCTGCGGGAACGAAGCGTTGGTCACCTTCTCGCCGCCGAGCGACATCTGGCCCTGCGAGAGGATCGACCACGACGAGTAGGCGCCGATGCCTGCGGCACCCGTCACGCCGTAGCCGGCGCGGATCTTCAGGTTGTCGAGCCACCCCTTCGTGCCGTCCATGAAGCGCTCCTCCGAGATGCGCCAGCCGGCCGAAACGGCGGGGAAGGTATCCCAGCGGTAGTCCTTCGCCAGCTTCGAGTTGGCGTCGTGGCGCACCGAAGCCGAGAAGAGGTACTTGCCCATGTAGGAGTAGTTCAGACGGGCCACCAGACCCATGCTCTTGCCCATCGAGTAGCTCGACGAGACGCTCTTCGTACCCGTCGCCTTGTCGAGGTTGGTCCACTTGTAGGCGTTCGTCGTGAAGCCGTCGGCCGAAGCGGACGAGCTCTCGTTCTGGCTGTGCGAATAGGTCGTCACGCCCGTCAGGGTGAAGTCGTGCTTGTCGGCGATCGTGAACTGATAGGTGAGGATGTTCTCCCAGTTATAGCCCCAGCTGCGGCTGTTCGAGACCGAGGCGCTCGTGTACTTGCTCGTCTCCTCCTTCGGAGCGCCCACGGCGCCCGTGCCCGCAGCGTCGTAGAACTGGTACGAACCGAAGCCGACGAACTTCTTCGTCGTGCCGTACGAGAGCGAGGCGCTCACGCGCGACTCCCACGTCAGCCCCTTCACGGGAGTGATGCGAACGTAGGGCTGGAAATACATCTTGAAGCTCGTCGAGGGGTTGCGGTAGACGTCGCGGTCCTCGTTGAGCAGCAGGTTCACCTGGCGGTTGTCGTCGATGACGGGGTATTCGTTGAGCGTGCCGTCGTCCTTGTAGAGCTTGCCGAAAGGGTTGGCGCGCATCGCCTGCTCGAGCTTCGAGTAGGAGTTCTCCTTCTCGCTGTACGAGAGCTGCGTGTGGACGCCGGCCGAGAACCAGCGGTTGACGTTGTGGTTCAGGCGCATCATCGACGAATAGAGCTTGTAGTTGTTGCGCTTGTACTGGCCCTGCTCCTCCGAGTAGTTGGCCGAGAAGTAGGCCTGGGTCTTCTGCGAACCGCCCGAAACGGAGAGCGAGTAGTTCTGCGTCACGCCCGTGTGGAGCAGCGCCTTGGCCCAGTCGATCACCTCGCCGCGGTCGTACGCCTCGCGCATCGCCTCGTTCAGCACGTCGTTGTCGGGGTCGTAGGTGCCGGCCCACGTGCGCGCCTCGATGGCGGTGGCCACGTAGTGCTGGGGGGTCATCTTCGGGAGCACCGACCAGTCGCTGATGCCGACGTAGGCGTCGAAATTGACCTGGAGTTTCCCCTCGCGGCCCTTCTTGGTGGTGATGATGATGACGCCGTTCGAGCCCGACGAACCGTAGACGGCCGTCGACGAGGCATCCTTCAGCACCTCGATCGACTCGATGTCGTTCGGGTTGAGGGTCGAGTAGTCGCCCGGCATGCCGTCGATCATGATGAGCGGGTTGCCGCCCTCCGAAATCGAGCGGTTACCGCGCAGCTGCATCGAGACGCCTGCACCGGCGGCGCCGCTCGACTTGGTGATGTCGAGACCCGCCACGCGGCCCTGGAGCGACTCCATGGGGTTGGCCGAGGGGGTGAGCTTGATGGCGTCGCTCTTCACGGAGGAGACGGCGCCCGTCAGGTCGCGCTTCTTGACCACACCGTAGCCGATCACCACCACGTCGTCGAGCATCGCGGCGTCCTCGTCGAGCCGGACTGCGAGGTTCGTCTGGCCGCCCACGGCCACGTTCCGGCTCTTGTAGCCGAGGAACGAGACGACGAGTTTCGCATTGGCGGGCGCGTTGAGCGAGAAGGAGCCGTCGACACCCGTCGTCGTGCCGTTGGTCGTACCCTCGACCACGACGCTCGCGCCGATCACCGGCTCGCCCTTGGCATCGGTCACCGTACCGGTGACGCGCTGCTGCGCATACGACGTCACTGCGAAGCACAGCAGAGCCGCCACGAGGGACAGTCTCCGTACCCATGCGGTGACCGCATTCGTAGAAGTTTGTTTCATGTTTTTCGTCATTTAGTTGTTAGACAAAGGTTTGAGTTGGTTATAATCGCTTTTCGGGACGATTCTCGGGTTTTTGTTTTAAAAACACGAGCCGAAACCGCCGCACGGGGGACTGCGGCGGCGGAAAGCGATCGGCAGAGAGGGGCCAACCGACAAAAAACGGGGGTAAAAAAGGGCTGAAACCGTTGCGGATCCGCGGATTTTGATTATATTTGTCAGTATCTTTTTAAAACAAAAAGACGAGGAGGTATCTTTCACGAAAGATACCTCCTCGCCGTTCGAGGGCGGTCGGCCTCCTTATTCGGCCGCGCCGCTTTCGGCCAGCGGGTCGAAGGTGCCCGGAGCGCCGCTCTTGAGGTTGTCGCCCCAGCCGATCGTCTGCGGCAGGTCGCGGTTCTTGTCCTGCGCGCCGCCCGTCAGGCCGAGGAAATAGTAGTGCGGACGGTAGAGGATCGTGTAGTCGATGCCCGTTTCGCCGTCGTAGCTGTCGCCCGAACGCACCTTGCAGGCCAGGTACTGCCCGTAGAAGGCCTTCAGCGTTTCGAGCTGCGGGGCGAGCTCCTTGCGCAGGTCGACTCCTGCGGGGCGCTCGATGCCGCCCAGGTCGGTGAGCGGGTCACCGTCCCACCGGTCGAGGCCGATACCCGCGCCCAGTCCGCCGTCGTAGGTCGTGCGGAACTCGTAGAGCTCGCGGCGCTGTCCGTTGAACTGCCTGAAGCCGAGCCATGTGCAGGTGTTGCCGCCCCAGCCGCTCACCTGCCACGAGGCGGGCGCCCCCTCGACCTGTTCGGCACCGCCGTCGAAGAGCATCCAGCGGCGCATGTCGTCGAAGCGCTTGCCTTCGTAGGCGAGCTCGATCTGACGCTCGTAGAGGACGGCGGCCATCG
Source organism: uncultured Alistipes sp. (assembly GCA_910584485.1). Classification (GTDB taxonomy): domain Bacteria; phylum Bacteroidota; class Bacteroidia; order Bacteroidales; family Rikenellaceae; genus Alistipes. The sequence goes on along the minus strand of CAJUAV010000010.1, from coordinate 4,657 downwards.
CCGTCTGCTTGTCCATCGCGCCGTCGATGCCGCAGTCGCCCGTGTAGCCGACGCGTTCGCGCAGGCGGCGCAGCTGGGCGACCGCCGCCTCGGGATGGCCGGCGCCCGCAGCCGCCTCGGCGAGGTTGAGCAGCACCTCGGCGTAGCGGATCTCGATCCACGGCGTCGCCGAACGGGCGAAGCCCTCGCTGAAGACGTAGTTCGCGGACGAGGCGTCGGCGTCGCACGTGCGTTTGCGGATGTAGAAGCCCTTCGCGTTGCCGTTCAGGCCGTTCGGGCCCATGCTCGACGAACCGCGCTTCTGGTCGATCTTATCCTTGTTGCTCTCGAGGTACCAGACGTAGCTCCAGAGAGTGTAGTCGGCGCCCGTCTGCGGGTAGTGCTCCTTCGAGGGGGTGCCGCCGTAGGCCCAGCGCATGCCCGGGAAGGCGAAGGTGCGGTAGAAACGCGGGTCGCGGTTCATCCAGGGGCACGCCTCGTCGTAGGCGATCGCCGACGTCGGCAGCCCGTCGTAGGCGTCGTAGACGGCGGGCAGCTTGCCGTCGCTCATCGGGAAGAGGTCGATCATCAGCTGCGAGGGCTGCTTGCCGCCGCCGCCGTCCGTGTTCGAGGGGCGGATCGACTGCTCCCAGCCGGCGTTCTTGCGGGTCGAGGAGTTGCCCTGGTTCGTGTTGTAGATCGTCAGCAGAATCGCTTCGGGGTTGCGGTCCGAACGGACGAAGAGGTCGGCCCACCCCGCGGCCGTCTGCTCCGAGGCGTCGACGAGGCCGTGGCCGCAGGCGTCGATCTTCGCGAGGGCCTGCTGCTGGAACTCGTAGGCCTCCGTCCAGCGCTGCGGATCGTTGGCGCGGTTGAAGAGCGGGCTGGCCCAGAGGTTCATCAGGCGCCCTTTGAGCGCCAGCGCGGCACCCGCCGTGATGCGGCCGTAGTCCGAAGCGTTCTGCCAGCCGCCGTGCGCGGTGGCCGCCTCGAGCATCGCCGCGGCGCGGTCCAGGTCGTCGAAGATGAAGCGGAAGCACTCGCGCGCCGACGAGCGGGGCGTGCCGGGCCCCTCGACGGGGTCGAGCACCTCGGTCAGGATGGGCACGCCGCCGTACCACTTGACCAGCATGTAGTAGCACCAGGCGCGCCAGAAGAGGGCCTGTCCGAGCAGCTCCTCCTTCTCGGCCTGCGCGAGGGCACCGTTCTCGATGCCGCGGATCACGTCGTTCACGTTGCGGATGCGGCCGTAGACGCCCTGCTGGATGTTGTTTTGCTGCTTGTAGAACCAGTCGTCGGGCGAGCCGACGCCGTTCACGGTGTTGATGTTGTTGGTCGGGAGCACCCATTTGCCCAGACCCGCGTACTCCTCGGTCGACTTGGCCATGTCGTCGTCGCCGCCCATGTTCATGCCGTTGCGGCCGGTCTCTTTCGAGCCGCCGGGCTGGCACCAGGCGTAGAGGTCGTCGAGGCGGGCGCGGGCCCCCTCGTAGTTGTCGTAGACGGCCGCGGAGACGTTGTTGAAATCGCGCTTCTCTTCGAGGAAGGCGTCGCTGCATGCCGCCAGCGCCGCCGAAGCGGCTAAAAGCGAGCAGGCAACCGTGCGGTTGAATATCTTTTTCATCGTCATAAAATACTGGTTAGAAGGATACGTTTACGCCGACCGTAAAGTTGCGCAGGGTCGGATAGCGGCCGTAGGTGCCCGACATCGGATCCATGAACTTGTCGGGATAGGGGTTGCAGAACGAGAAGAGGTTCGTGCCCGTCACGTTGATGCGCATGCTCGAAATGCCGATCGGCTTGAGCCACTTTTTGGGCAGCGTGTAGGCGAGCGTCAGACGGTTCAGCTTCACCTGCGTGTCGCTCACGCGCCAGAACGACGAGTCCTCCGCGTTGATGCCGTAGGCGAGGTTCGGGTAGTGCGCGTCGCGGTTCTCGGCCACGAGCACGTTGCCATTGGCATCGAGGACGTCCTGGTAGACGAACATGTGGTCGGGGTTCCAGAACGAGGGCATGCTGTAGACCTCCAGATCCTGCATCTTGCGCGCCTGCGAGGGCACGAGGCGGTAGCCGCCCCACGAAGCGGAGATCTGCGCCGTCAGCGAGAGGCTCTTCCACTCGGCGCCCAGGTTGAGCGTGAAGTGGTAGGGGTTCGAGCGGTTCGACAGGCGCACCTTGTCGTTGCCGTTCACGATGCCGTCCGCCTCGCCGTAGGTGAGCGTCTCCTTGTCGAAGGCGCCGCGCACGTCCTTGTAGATGAGCATGCCGGGGCGTACGTCCTCCTTCGACATGCCCATGTAGGAGGTGATGTCGTAGCGGTCGAAATACTCGTTGATCTGCTGGAACGAACGGAACATGCCGATGCACTGCAGGCCCCACATGCCCGTGTCGGTGCGGCCGCCCGGACGGATCGACTGGAAATAGGAATCGCCCTCGGTCTTGAAGTCGGCCACCTTCACCTTGTTGTCCGAATAGCCCGTGTTGAGGCCGATGCGGTACTTGAAGTTGCGGCCGATGTTGGCGCGCCACGTGGTCGAGAACTCGATGCCCCAGCTGTCCATCTCGCCGAGGTTGACCGATGCCGACTGCGTGCCGACCGTCGCGGGAACGTTCTGCGCGAGGTTGAGCAGCATTTCGCGGTTCCACTCGTAGTAGCCCTCGATCGTGAAGCCGAGGCGGTTGTTCAGCACGTTCCAGTCGATGCCGACGTTGCCCTTGTAGGACTTGTCCCAGTGGACGTCGCGGTTGACGGCCGAGTTGTTCTTGTTGATCGTGATGCGGTTGTTGGGATCGTTCGTCGTGCCCGTGCCGAAGACGGGGCCGTCGACGCCGTCCTGGGCGTAGACCTGCATCCACTGCCAGGGGGCGCAGTTGTCGCGGCCCGTCAGACCGAACGAGGCGCGCAGCTTCAGGAAGTCGATCCACTTGACGTTATCGGCGAACCAGCTCTCCTTCGAGACGACCCAGCCGGCCGAGACGGCGGGGAAGTAGCCCCAGTAGTTCTCGGGGGCGAACTTGGTCGACGAATCGACGCGCAACAGCACCTCCAGCAGGTATTTGTCGGCATAGGCGTAGTTCAGACGCCCGAGGTAGGAGAGCGTACCCGAGACGTTGCGGGTGAAGGTGACCTCCTTGGTGCCCGCTTCGGCCGAGTTCGACTGCCCCGTCGTGAAGGCGTAGGGGTCCGAGACCCAGCCCTTGAGGTACTCCGACTCGGACTCCGACTTCTCGATGGCGAACATGGCGCCCACGTGGTGCTTGCCGAAATCGCGGGCGTAGTTCATCTGGAAGTTGAGCTGGTAGTTGTCCGTGCGGGTCATTTCGCGCGACAGGTAGCTGTCGCTGCCGTTCTTGAGCTTCATGGCCACGAAGTTGTCGGCGTTCATCAGCTCCTCGTAGGCGGCCTCCTGGCCCGGGATCGGGGTGTAGAGGTGGCGGCCGCTGCCCGCACGCTCGCTCATCGAGTAGAGGGTGAAGCTCGAGGCGTACTGGTTGGTCTTGTCCTGCGTGATCGACTTGGCGTACGACAGACGCATCGTCAGCCCCTTGAGCAGCTTGCACCAGTCGAAATTCATTTCGAGGTTGGCGGCGATGTTGATGTTCGAGGACATCGAGCGCGAGTAGTCGCCGTTGCGCTGCATGAGGCCGTAGTTGTAGTGCTGCTTGTCGCCGCCGGCGTTGTCGATGCCGTAGGCGGCGATCGGCAGGCCGTTCACCTCCTCGGGGATGTAGCGCGGGCGCATCAGCAGCCAGTTGTAGTCGTTCTCGTCGTTCGAACCGCCGATCTTCACGTTCGGCTTGTTCTTCTTGCCGTAGTCGCCCGTCACCGAGAGACCGCCTTTGAGCCAGTCGGTGATCTTCACGTCGATGCCCGCGCGGTAGTTCCAGCGGTCGTAGGAGAGCTGGCCGAGGTTGCCGCCCTGGTCGAAATAGGAGATGCCCGCAAAGTAGTTCACCTTTTCGGTGGCGCCCGAGATGTTGAAGCTGTGCTTCTGCTTGACGGCCGTCTTCCAGTACTTGTCGAGCAGGTCGTAGTTCAGCCCCTTCATGGCTGCGAGCTCGTCGAGCTGGAAGAGGTTCGTCGTGCGGTCGAGCTCCGAGCCGAGCTTGAAGGGGTCGGCCGTCTTGACGGCGTTCCAGAGCTTGCCGTACTGGTAGGCATTCAGCATCTTGGGGTGCGAGAAGACGTCGGCGATGCCGAAGGTGCCGCTGTAGGAGATCTGGGGCGCGCCCTGCTTGCCGCGCTTGGTCGTCACGAGGACGACGCCGTTGGCGGCGCGGGCGCCGTAGACGGCCGCCGCGGCATCCTTGAGGACCGAAATCGACTCGACGGTCGAGGGGTCGATGTTCGAGAAGGCCTCGGCGCCGAGGTTCTGCGTGCTGTTGCCGATCTTCACGTCGTTCGGGTAGACGTAGCCGTCGATGACGTAGAGGGGCTCCTGGGCCGAGCTGCCGACCGCGTTGAGCGAGTTCACGTCGCGGATGTAGATCGTGGCGCGGCTGCCGGGGCGCTGGTCGCCGCCGCTGACCGAGACGCCGTTCATCAGACCCGCGAGGGTCGACCCCAGGTCGCCCGAGGCGAGGTCCTGGATCTCGTCCATCGGCACGGTGGCCACCGAGCCTGTCAGGTGGGCCTTCTTCTGGGCGCCGTAACCGACGACGACGACCTCTTCGATCT
>CAJUAV010000009.1 GCA_910584485.1 uncultured Alistipes sp. | reverse complement strand
CTCGCGTCTGCTCGCTGCGTGCGCTTCGCAAGCTGCGGCTCCGAGAAAGGGTCGTACCTGCCGTTCGATGTCGCAGCCTCGCCTCTGCGGAGGCCCACTGCTCGTGTCTGCTCGCTGCGTGCGCTTCGCAAGCTGCGGCTCCGAGAAAGGGTCGTGCCTGCCGTTCGATGTCGCAGCTTCGCCCCGCGAAGGCCCGCAACTCGCGTCTGCTCGTCGCGTGCGCTTCGCAAGCTGCGGCTCCGAGTAAGGGTCGTTGCATGTTGGTCGACCTTGCAGAGGGCGGTAGGCATTCGACGCCTGCGATTCGCAAAAGATGCCTGTGCCGCAACAAAACGGGCGGTCCCTTATGCGAAGGAACCGCCCGTGTGCATGGATGGAGTAAATGCCTATTTGAAGAAGATCGACGAAATCTCCTTGTAGTTGTGCACGCGCTCGATGACGTCGGCGAAGATGTCGGCGACGGAGAGCACCGTGAACTTGTGCAGGTCCTTGTCGGGGTTGAGCGGAATCGTGTCGGTCACGATCACCTCTTCGAGGGCGCTGGCGTTGATGCGTTCGTAGGCCTGTCCCGAGAGGACGGGGTGGGTGATGGCGGCGCGGACGCTCTTCGCGCCGCGGCCCATGAGCATGTCGGCGGCCATGCAGATCGTGCCCGCCGTGTCGATCATGTCGTCGACGATCAGGATGTTGCGCCCCTCGACCTCGCCGATGGCGGTCATCTTGCCCACGACGTTGGCCTTCGCGCGCTCCTTGTGCGAAATAATGATCGGCGTGCCGAGGTGTTTGGCGTAGGTATTGGCGCGCTTCGCACCGCCCATGTCGGGTGCGGCGATCGAGAGGTTCTCGATGCCGAGGCTCTTGATGTAGGGCACGAAGATGCCGCTGGCGTAGAGGGCGTCGACGGGAATGTCGAAGAATCCCTGAATCTGGTCGGCGTGCAGGTCCATCGTCATGATGCGGTCCACGCCCGCCGCCTTGAGCATGTTGGCGACCAGCTTGGCGCCGATCGGCACGCGGGGACGGTCTTTGCGGTCCTGGCGCGCCCAGCCGAAATAGGGGATCACGGCGACGACCTGGTAGGCCGAAGCGCGTTTGGCGGCGTCGATCATCATGAGCAGCTCCATCAGGTTGTCCGTCGGCGGGAAGGTCGACTGGATGATGAAGACCGTGCAGCCGCGAATCGACTCGTTGTAGCCGGGCTGAAATTCGCCGTCGCTGAAATTCAGCACCTCGACCTTTCCGAGCGTCGTGCCGAAGCTGTCGGCGATGCGTGCGGCGAGGTATTCCGAGGCGCGTCCGGCGAAGATTTTGATTTTGTGAATGGCCATAGAGCAGGTACGGGATTTAAGACGCTGCAAAGATAGAACAATAGGTTGAAAAATGCGTCTTTTCGGGGAGTTTTTTTGACGCGCGGCCCGTGCGGAGCGGCTGTCGGCGACAGGGCCTTCCGACCGGTCCCGCCCGAGAGCGGCGGCGGGCATTCGGCTGCCCGGACAGGGCTCTCCGAAGGGGCGTCAGGGGTTTTCCGTCAGGATGCGCTCGATGAAGGCGAGGATCTCTTCGCGCCCCGTGCCCTGCTCGGACGAACTGACGAAGAGGGGCGGCAGCTCCTCCCACTGCTCTTCGAGCACCTTGCGGTAGGCGGCGAGGCTGCGTTCGCGCTGCGCCGCGGAGAGCTTGTCGGCCTTCGTGAAGATGATGCCGAAGGGGACGCCGTGCGTGCCGAGCAGCTCGATGAAGGCGCGGTCGATGCGTTGCGCCTCGTGGCGGATGTCGACCAGTACGAAGAGGAAGTGCATCTTCTCGCAGCGGAAAACGTAGTCGAGGATCAGCTTCGAGAAGGCGCCGCGCTGCTGCTTCGAGGTGCGGGCGTAGCCGTAGCCGGGCAGGTCGACCAGATACCACGCGTCGTTGATGCAGAAGTGGTTGATAAGGCGCGTCTTGCCCGGGGTCGCCGAGACCTTGGCCAGTCCGCCGTGCCCCGTCAGCATGTTGATGAGCGACGATTTGCCCACGTTGCTGCGGCCGATGAAGGCGATGTCGCGCAGGTCATCTTTCGGAACCTGCGAAATGCGCTCGGAGCTGCATCGGAAAAGGGCTTTGTTGATCTTCATACGGGGAGGGACGGGGTCGGTTGAGGGTGTTCGAAAGCGTTGGCGGTTTGGCGCAAGGCGGTTTGCATCGGTCCCGGTTCCGATCCCGCGAGGGATCGGCGCGCCTCCCGCGGCGGAGGCCCGCATCTGGGCAAGACCCGCCAGGTGCGCTCCGCAGGCTGCACCCGAAAAAGGTTACGCTGCCGGATCCGTTATTTCTGTCTGAAATAGAGCTGCATCGGCACGCCCGAGAAATCCCAGTGCTCGCGCATGTTGTTTTCGAGGAAGCGGCGGTAGGGTTCGCGGATGTACTGCGGCAGGTTGACGAAGAAAGCGAACTGCGGCGTCGGCGTCGGCAGCTGCGTCACGTATTTGATCTTGATGTACTTGCCCTTCGTGGCGGGGGGCGGGTAGTTCTCGATCAGCGGCAGCAGGAATTCGTTCAGCTCCGAGGTGGCGATGCGGCGGCGGCGCGCCTCGTGTACGCGGATGGCGGTCTTCAACACGTCGAAGATGCGCTGCTTTTCGAGCACCGAGGTGAAGACGATCGGAATGTCGTTGAAGGGGGCGAGCCGCTTGCGCAGAAATTCGGTCCACTCCTTCATCGTGTTGTTCTCCTTCTCGACGAGGTCCCACTTGTTGACCACGATGACGCATCCCTTGCGGTTGCGGACGATGAGGTTGTGGATGTTGAGGTCCTGCGATTCGAGCCCCTGCTGCGCATCGAGCATGAGGATGCAGACGTCCGAATTTTCGATCGCGCGGATGGAGCGCATCACCGAGTAGAATTCGAGGTCCTCCATCTCCTTGCCCTTCTTGCGCATGCCCGCCGTGTCGACGAGGTAGAAATCCATCCCGAACTTGTTGTAGCGCGTGCGGATCGAGTCGCGTGTGGTGCCCGCCACGGAGGTGACGATGTTGCGCTCTTCGCCCAGCAGGGCGTTGGTCATCGACGATTTGCCGACGTTGGGGCGGCCGACGATCGTGATGCGGGGCAGCGTGTCGTCCTGCTCGGCGGAGGTCTCCTCGGGCAGCGCCGCCAGAATGGCGTCCATCAGGTCGCCCGTGCCGGTGCCCGACATGGAGGAGATGCAGTAGGGATCGCCCAGTCCGAAGGCGTAGAACTCGTGCGAGGAGTAGATCTGGTCGTTGTTGTCGACCTTGTTGCAGACCAGAATCACCCTCTTCGAGGTGCGGCGCAGGATGTCGGCCATCATCATGTCGAGGTCGGTGATGCCCGTCGTCACCTCCACCAGGAAGAGGATCACGTCCGCCTCGTCGATGGCGAGCATCACCTGACGGCGGATCTCCTCCTCGAAAACGTCTTCCGAATTGACCGTATAGCCGCCCGTGTCGATCACGGAGAACTCCTTGCCGTTCCAGTCGGTCTTGCCGTAGTGGCGGTCGCGCGTGGTGCCCGCCGTCGCGTCGACGATGGCCTGCCGCTGCCCCACCAGGCGGTTGAAGAGGGTCGATTTGCCGACGTTGGGTCGGCCTACAATGGCTACTAAACTCATGCGTTGTGCTTGTCTGTTCGTATGTTCGGGACGCCGGCTTCGTCGGGCGCGCCGCGACAAAGATACGAATAAGCGAGGGCAAAAGCAAGCCTGCTTGCATTTTGCCGAGCGAGAGTATCTTGGGCGGAGCCAAAGAGGATGAATAAGCGAGGGCAAAAGCAAGCTTGCCTGCATTTTGCCGAGCGAGAGTATCTTGGGCGGAGCCAAAGAGGATGAATAAGCGAGAGTAAAAGCAAGCCTGCCTGCATTTTGCCGAGCGGGAGTATCTTGGGCGGAGCCGAAGATTGCGAATAAGCGCGGGCAGAATTCGGCGGAGGCTTGTTTCTGCACGCGACTTTTCGTATCTTTGCCCCATGTTCAATGCCGTCATACGTCCGCTGCTGGAAAAGCTGCCCTTCGAACGGGCCCGACGGATCGTGTTGCTGCTGTTGCGGTTGGCGGGGCTCGTCCCGGGCGGCCGCTGGCTGCTGGAGCGCTGTTTCGCCACGGAGGATCCGTCGCTCGCCCGCGAGGTCTTCGGTGTCCGCTTCCGCAATCCGATCGGCGTCGCCGCGGGGTTCGACCGCGACGGCGAGGTCTTCGCGGAGCTCGGGGCCCTCGGCTTCGGCTTCGTCGAAATCGGCACCCTCACGCCGCGCCCCCAGTCGGGCAATCCGCTGCCGCGCGTCTTCCGCCTGCCGCAGGACGAGGCCTTCATCCACCGTACGGGCTTTCCCAACCGCGGACTGGAGACGGCGATCCGCCACCTGCGGCGCGGCCACCGCGGGGTGGTCGTGGGGTGCAACATCGCCTGCAACGCCGCCACGCCCGTCGAGGCGGCCCCGAAGGATTTCCTGAAGCTCTTCCGCAACCTCTACCAGTACGTCGATTATTTCTCGGTGAATGTCAGCGGCGACGATATCCGCGACGAAGCCGCCGTCCGCACGAACGAATACCTCACCGCGATCCTTGAACCGCTCTTCGATTTCCGCCGCGGACAGAACCGCTATCGCCCGATCCTGCTCAAGATCTCGCCCGATCTGACCGACGAGGAGATCGACCGCGTGGCGGATATCCTGATCGCCACGCCGCTGGACGGCATCGTCGCCACGAGCGGCACGCGCCACCGCGAAGGGCTCGCCACGGCGGCCGACGAGGTGGAGCGCATCGGGGCGGGGCGTCTGTGCGGCCGACCGCTGACCGAACGGTCGATCGCCGTCGTGCGCCGCCTCCGCGAACGGTCGGGCGACACCTATCCGATCATCGGTTCGGGCGGCATGATGACGGCGGCTGACGTGCGGGCGATGCTCGACGCGGGGGCCGATCTGGTGCAGCTCCATACGGGGCTGCTCTACCGCGGGCCGCAGCTGCTGAAAGAGGTGTGCCGCTCGCTGGCCGTGCCCGAAGCCGCTGAAACCCCCGCTGCGTCCGAGGCTGCTGAAGCCTCCGCAGTGCCCGAGGCTCTTGAAGCCTCCGCAGCCTCCGAGGTCCCCGGGCAGACCGACCAGGCCGAACCGCGTGAGCGGACCGCGCAACCCGAGCTGGCTGCGCCGACCGAGCACCCCGTGTCGTTAGAACATCCCGCGCCGTCCGCCGCACCGCTTCCCGCGTCCGACCCCGCTTCCGAATCCTGACCAACGATTCCCTTACCCATGCAAGCCACCGTCATTACCATCGGCGACGAGATCCTGATCGGACAGATCGTCGATACCAACTCCGTGTCGATTGCCCGCCGGCTGAACGAGGCGGGCATCGTCGTGCATGAAAAGTGCTCGATCGGCGACGATGCCGACGAGATCGTCCGCACGCTGGACCGTGCGCTGGCCGCCTCGCAGGTGGTCGTCCTCACGGGCGGCCTCGGCCCCACGAAGGACGACATCACGAAAAAGACCCTCGCCCGCCGCTTCGGCAGCGCGATGCGCTACGACGAGGCGGTCGCCCTCCACGTCGAGCGGATGATGACGTCGCGCGGCATCTCCTTCAACGCCCTGAACCGCTCGCAGGCGGAGGTCCCCGCCTGTTGCAAGGTCCTCTTCAACCGCCACGGCACCGCCCCGGGCATGTGGTTCGAAACGGCGGACGACCGCGTCGTCGTCTCGCTGCCCGGTGTCCCCTTCGAAATGGAGCACCTGATGGAGGAGGAGGTGATGCCGCGGCTGAAGGCGCATTTCGCCCTGCGGCAGATCGTCCACCGCACCCTCATCACCTCGGGACTGGCCGAGTCGGTGCTGGCCGAGCGGATCGCCCCCTGGGAGGAGGCGCTGCCCGACTACCTGAAGCTGGCCTACCTCCCCTCGGCGGGGATCGTGCGGCTGCGGCTCTCGGCCTACGAGGTCGACGGCGAGCGGATCGGCCGCGAAATCGAGGCGCGCTTCGACGAGCTGCAGCGGCTGATTCCCGCCTACGTCGTCGGCTTCGAGACGGCGACCGTCGAGGCGCAGGCGCACCGCCTGCTCACCGAGCGCCGCGCGACGCTCGCCGTGGCCGAAAGCTGCACGGGCGGCCGTCTGGCTGCGAAATTCACCGCCCAGGCGGGGGCTTCGGCCTACTTTCTGGCGGGGCTCGTGACCTATGCCGACGAGGCGAAAACGCACCTGCTCGGCGTCGACGCCGAGGCGATCCGCCGCCACGGCGCCGTGAGCGAGGAGGTGGCGCGGCAGATGGCCGAAGGGGCGCGCCGCGCGACGGGAGCCGACTATGCGCTGGCGACGACGGGCATCGCGGGACCTGCGGGCGGTACCCCCGAAAAACCGGTCGGCACGGTCTGGATCGCCCTGGCGACCCCGACGCGGACGATCGCCGTGCGGCAGGCGTGCGGCACCGACCGCGGGCAGGTGATCGACCGTGCGACGATCCATGCCGTCCGCATGCTGCGCGACGAACTGCAACGATAAGGGCGGCTTTCGGCGGCGGCGCCAACCCTCCGAAACCGAAATATTTGCCCGATTTTTCGTTTTTTCGTTTTTCGTTCGTATATTTGCACTCCCTTCGGGGAAAAATTAACCAAATCATTCACTCACCGAACATGAAAGTTTGCGAAATCACCGGTAAGGTGGCGATTGTGGGCAACAACGTCTCGCACTCGCACCACAAGACCAAGCGCAAATTCAGTCCCAATCTGAAAACCAAGCGCTTCTGGTCGGAAGAAGAAGGCCGCTGGATCACCCTCAAGGTGTCGGCTGCCGGCATGAAAACGATTAACAAGAAGGGTCTGGCAGTAGCGCTGCGCGAGGCGGCCGCTCCGAAGAAGATCTACTAATCCTAACGGCATCAACCAATGGCAAAGAAAGGCAACAGAGTGCAGGTCATCCTCGAGTGCACCGAGCAGCGTGAGAGCGGCGTCCCCGGCATGTCGCGTTACATCACCACCAAGAACAAGAAGAACACCCCCGAGCGTCTGGAGCGCAAGAAGTACAACCCGTATCTGAAGCGCGTCACCGTTCACCGCGAAATCAAATAGTTTTAGGAAAGCACCATGGCAAAGAAAGTAGTAGCAACCCTGAAAACGGGTACCGGTAAGCAGCTTACCAAGTGCATCAAGATGGTCAAGTCGGAGAAGACGGGCGCCTACATGTTCAAAGAGGCTGTCGTTCCGAACGCCGAAGTCAAGGATTTCTTCGACGAGAAGAAATAGTATTTTAAGAGTCCGGAACTCTTAAATACAAAGGGCATCCTTCATCGAGGGGTGCCCTTTGTGTATGCCGTTCGGGGGAGGGGGGCTGCGTTGCGGGGGGCAGGTTTTTAGCTTCGGGGTGGCGCGGAAGCGGGCGGCGAGCTGCCCGTGTTGAGGATGCGCCGAGCGGCGGCGAGAAGCAGCCCTCCGCCGAGGGGGCGGCTGCGGGCTGCCGACCTCCCCGTGAGGTTGATTCTGCTGCGACAACTCCGGTATGCACATAGCTCGGGGCGCAGCTTGCGGAGGAACGCAGCATGCGGGCCTTCGCGCGGCGAAGCTGCGGCCCGCCGACGTCTGCGACGTCGCATCCGCCCCTTTGATAACTCGGCAAAATGCAAACTGCATTTGCTTCTGCGCTCGACTTTTCGTATCTTTGACTGCGTCCAAGATACTCCCGCTCGGCAAATTGCAAGCACGCTTGCTTTTGCCCTCGCTTATTCGTATCTTTGCCCCGATATTTGCATGGCAGAACAACTAACATTCAAATAACTATGATTTCGATCGACAACTACGATTTCAAAGGCAAGCGCGCCATCATCCGTGTGGATTTCAACGTCCCCGTCGACGCGCAGGGCAACGTGACCGACGACACGCGCATCCGTGCGGCCGTCCCCACCATCCGCAAGGTCCTCGACGAGGGGGGGGCCGTGATCCTCATGTCGCACATGGGGCGTCCGAAGAAGAACCCCGATCCGAAGTATTCGCTGCAGCAGATCATCCCCGCCGTCGAGAAGAACCTCGGCACGAAGGTGATCTTCGCGGGCGACTGCATGGGCGACCGCGCCGCCGAGATCTGCAAGAACCTGAAGGCGGGCGAGGTGGCGCTGCTCGAAAACCTCCGCTTCTACGCCGAGGAGGAGGGCAAGCCCCGCGGGCTGGCCGAGGATGCCACGAAAGAGGAGAAGGAGGCCGCCAAGAAGGCCCTCAAGGAGGGTCCGCAGCAGGAGTTCGTGAAGCGTCTGGCTTCGTATGCCGACTGCTACGTCAACGACGCCTTCGGTACGGCGCACCGCAAGCACGCCTCGACCTATCTGATCGCCAAGCATTTCCCCAACGACAAGATGTTCGGCTACCTCATGGAGAAGGAGGTGAAGGCCATCTCGGAGGTGATGGAGCAGCCGCAGCATCCCTTCTGCGCCATCATCGGCGGCTCGAAGGTGTCGTCGAAGATCGGCGTCATCAAGGCCCTCATCGAGAAGGTCGACTCGATCATCATCGGCGGCGGCATGACCTACACCTTCGCGGGTGCCCGCGGCGGCAAGGTCGGCAAGTCGATCTGCGAGCCTGAGATGTTCCCCGTAGCGCTGGAGATCCTCGAGCTGGCCAAGCAGAAGGGCGTTCAGCTCGTCATGTCGCCCGATGCCCTGATCTGCGACAAGTTCGCCGAGGACGCCCATACGCAGGAGGCTTCGGTGATGAACATTCCCGATGAGTGGGAGGGCGTCGACATCGCCACGGAGGGCAAGAAGGCCTTCCGCGAGCATATCCTCGGCTGCAAGACGATCCTCTGGAACGGTCCCGTGGGCGTCTTCGAAATCGACAAGTTCGCCACGGGCTCGAAAGAGGTGGCCGAAGCGATCGCCGAGGCGACCGAGAAGGGCGCCTTCTCGCTCATCGGCGGCGGCGACTCGGTGGCCTGCATCAACAAGTTCGGGCTGGCCGACCGCGTGTCGTACATCTCGACGGGCGGCGGCGCGCTGCTCGAATACATCGAGTTCGGCGACCTGCCGGGCGTAGCGGCCATCCGCGACTAACCGACCCAGCACGAAGGCCGCCGCAAGGGCGGTCTTCGTCTCTTTCGGAGGGCGGGGCTTAAGACGGAAGGTGCATGCCTTTGCCGGGTCGAAGCCTGCGGCGGGCACGCAGCATGCGGGCCTTGGCGCTACGAGGCTTCGACCCGCCGACCTCTGCGAGGCCGATTCCGCAACGTTCGGCGTCGGCCCGTCGCCCTCTGCGAGCCCCCTCCGCACGACGAAAAAACGACAAAAACGCAATACCATGAAGAGACTGCTTTATTTAGCATCCATGATCGCAATGGCAGGTTGTCAGACCACGCAACAAACGCCGGCGATCGATCCGACGAACCTCGATCCGTCGATCGCGCCGAGCGAAGATTTTTACCAGTACGCCACGGGCGGCTGGCAGCGGAAAAATCCGCTCAAACCCGAGTTCTCGCGCTACGGCTCGTTCGACGTGCTGCGCGAAAACAACGAACGCCGCATCAACGAGCTCTTCGCGGCGATGGCCGAGAGCAAGGCGGCGCAGGGCACCGTCGAGCAGAAGATTTCGGACCTCTACCGCATGGGGCTCGACTCGGTGCGCCGCAACGAGGAGGGCATGACCCCCGTGCAGGCCGATCTGGAGCGCATCTACGGCGCTGCCGACGTGCGTGCGCTGGCTCCCGTGCTGGCCGCGATCCACACCGAGAGCGGCAACCCGCTCTTCGCCATGGGCGTCGAATCGGACCTGATGAACAGCTCGATGAACGCCCTCTACGTTTCGCAGTCGGGCCTCGGCATGGGGAACCGCGACTACTACCTCGACGCCGAGCACGCCGAACTGCGCAAGGGCTACGCGGCCCTTCTCGAGAAGGCCTTCGGGCTGGCGGGGCTGGAGCGCGCCGCCGAGCGCGCCGCGGGCGTCGTGGCCTTCGAGACGAAGCTGGCCGCGAAATTCCGCTCGAACGTCGAGCTGCGCAACATCGCCGCCTCCTATAACCCGATGTCGAAGGAGCAGTTCGTGCGCCGCTATCCGAACATCGACTGGACGGCCTACCTGCAAGGGGTGGGCTGCGGCGATTTCGAGACGATCATCGTCGGCCAGCCCGAGGTGCTCGATCTGGTGAACGCGCTGCTCGAGACCGAGTCCGCCGACACGCTCCGCGACTACCTGGCCGCCTCGGTGCTGCTGGATGCCTCCTCGTACCTCGGCGACGAGCTCTACGCCGCCTCGTTCGATTTCTTCGGCCGTCAGATGTCGGGCAAGGCCGAGATGAAGCCGCGCTGGAAGCGCGCCATGGCCGTGCCCAACTCGATCCTCTCGGAGGCCGTGGGCGAGATGTACGTGGCGAAATATTTCCCCGAGGAGCAGAAGGCCCGCATGCTGACGCTCGTCGGCAACCTGCAGACGGCCCTCGGCGAGCACATCGACGCCCTCGACTGGATGTCGGAAGCCACGAAGGCCAAGGCGCGCGAGAAGCTGGCGACCTTCACCGTGAAGATCGGCTACCCCGACAAGTGGAAAGATTATTCGTCGCTCGCGATCGATCCCGCGGCGAGCTACTGGGAGAATGTCAAGCGCGCCAATGCGTGGTACGCGGCCGATAATTTCGCCAAGCTGGGCAAGGAGGTCGACCGCGACGAGTGGTTCATGTCGCCGCAGACCGTGAACGCCTACTACAACCCCACGACGAACGAAATCTGCTTCCCCGCCGCTATTCTCCAGCCTCCCTTCTTCAACCCGACGGCCGACGATGCGGTGAACTACGGCGCCATCGGCGTGGTGATCGGCCACGAGATGACCCACGGATTCGACGATCAGGGTCGCAATTTCGACAAGGACGGCAACATGAACAACTGGTGGACCGAGGCCGACGCCGAGGCCTTCAAGGCCAAGACGGCGGTGCTCGTCGAGCAGTTCAACGCCATCGAGGTGCTGCCCGCCAAGGAGGACCGCCCCGCCGTTTATGCCGACGGTGCGCTGTCGCTGGGCGAGAACATCGCCGACCAGGGCGGCCTGCGCGTCGCCTGGACGGCCCTGCACAATGCGCTGGAGGGGGCGGAGCCCGCGCCGATCGACGGCTTCACGGCCGCGCAGCGCTTCTACCTCGCCTATGCGGCGCTCTGGGGACAGAACATCCGTGATGAGGAGATCGCCCGTCTCACGAAGCTCGACGTGCATTCGCTCGGCAAGAACCGCGTGAACGCCACGTTGCGCAACCTGCAATCGTTCTACGATGCCTTCGGCATCACCGAAGGGGCGATGTTCCTCCCCGAGGAGCTGCGCGTGGTGATCTGGTAACGGAGCGGCGGCCGCTTTCGGGCGGCCGCCCCCGCCGCACGGTTTTTTCCGCCGCAGCCGTCGGCAGGGATCGCCGTCCATAACGAAAGCAGCCGCTTCCGATCGTTTCGGAAGCGGCTGCTTTTTTTTGCGTCGGGCGGGTCAGTCGAACGAGAGGCGGCCGAACTTACCGTAGTCGGTCAGGTCCACCTGCACGGGGACGACCGAGACGTAGCCGTGGGCGAGGGCCCACTCGTCGGTATCCTCCGCTTCGGGCTCGGCATTCACGAATTCGCCCGTCAGCCAGAAATATTCGCGGCCGTGGGGGTCTTCGCGGCGGAAGAACTCCTCGCGCCAGTAGCCGCGGTTCTGGCGGCAGAGGCGGATGCCGCGCAGCGCCTCTGGGCGACCGACGGGGACGTTGACGTTGAGGCAGCAGGGGAGCTCGACCCCGCTCGCGAGGAGGCGCTCCACGATGCGGCGGCCGTAGCGGATCGCGGCGTCGAAATCGGCGTCGAGGTCGTGATCCGTGAGCGAGAGGCCGATCGCGGGACAGCCGTAGAAGCTCCCTTCGATCGCGGCTCCCATCGTCCCCGAGTAGAGGACATTGACCGCCGAGTTCGAGCCGTGGTTGATGCCCGAGAGGACCAGATCGATCCGCTCCTCGCGCAGGAGGTGGTCGAAGGCCATCTTCACGCAGTCGACGGGGGTGCCCGAGAAGGAGTAGACCGTGACGCCCTCCTCCTCGCGGCGCTTCTTCAGAAAGAGCGGCCGATACATCGTGATCGCCTGGCTCATGCCGCTCTGGGTCGTCTCGGGGGCCACGGCCACCACCCGTCCGAAGGGTTTCGCCACCTCGATGGCGGCTTGCAGCCCCTTGGCGTTCCAGCCGTCGTCGTTCGTCACTAAAATCAATCGCTCCTGCATCTTGTTCGCATGTTGTTGGTTCGGGGAGCAAAGATACGCAAAGTCGGCCGCAGAAACAAACGCGGGGGCTGGTTGTCGCGAGGGGCGGGGAAGAGGCAGTGTCGGAGTGGGCTGCCCGAGGGTCGGAGGAGGAGCGGCAGCTTTCGAGGTGCGGCAGGGAGTGGAGCGGGCGGCTTTGGAGGGCGGAGATGGTGTGGCGGGGACGGAGCATGCGGCCTCGGAGAGGCCGAAGAGAGAGTGACGGGCGGCTGCGGTGCGGTCTGCCCGAGGGCCGGAAGAGGCGGTGCGCTTGCCTCCGAGGAGCGGCAAAGGAACTGCGGGTTTGCGGCGACGGGTCGTCTCGCGGGCGGAAATGGCTGCGGCGAGGGTCCGTCCTCGGGAGGCGGCAAAGGCAGCTGGGGCGGGTCGCTGCGGGTTGCTGCGGGTTGCTGCGGGGGCGGAAAGGCGCGGCGGCGCGGTCCGACTCGGGGAGCGGCGACGAAGCGGCGGGCAGCGCCGACGGAAAAAAAGAGGCGGAAAGTTGGCGGGGCCGTTTTTTTTGTCTAACTTTGCCCTCCCCAAAAGGGCGCAGATCAACCTCTTTCAGAGGGTGTCGCGGGCAAGGGCGATCCGACGCGCGGTTTCGGGTGCGGGTCGCGGGATTGCGGAGAGGGCTCTGCATGGTAGCGCGGACACAGCGGGAATGTTGGATGCGGAACTCAAAAAAACATGTTGCAACATGAACAAGGATGCAATCATCAAGCTCGTGAACGAGCAGATGTGGCCGAAGACGGAGGCCGACGTGCCGTCGTTCAAGGCCGGTGACACGATCACGGTGACCTACCGGATCGTCGAGGGTAACAAGGAGCGCCTGCAGAGCTTCCGCGGTGTGGTAATCCAGATCAAGGGCTCGGGCAAGACGAAGATGTTCACGATCCGCAAGATTTCGGGCGGCGTGGGCGTCGAGCGTATCTTCCCCCTCTACTCGCCCCACATCGACAAGATCGAGGTGAACAAGGTGGGTGTCGTACGTCGCGCACGTATCTACTACCTGCGCAAGCTGACCGGCAAGAAGGCCCGCATCAAGGAGAAGCGCATGACCTCGGCCAAATAGCCGACCGTGCCGAAAACCGACGGAGGATCCCGAAAAAGGATCCTCCGTTTTTTTGAGACGGCATGTTAAGAATAGATGGAGAGCCAGCAATCCGTATTGCGGAAAACCCACCAGCCGACCATGCAGCAGGCAAACAGCGCGATCGACAGCGGATGGCGAAGCCATCGTTCGACGACAGCCTTTTTTCGGGGAGCGAATGCCCTGAACAAGACGATCGTCAGACTGCCCGCTCCGACAATCGCCAGATAAGGATTCTGCCAAAAGGCCTCCCGCCAGGCTCCGCACGACAGCGCATGCAGGGCACGCTGTGCGCCGCACGCCGGACAATCGAAGCCGGTCAGGCTTTTGAAGAGACAGGGCAAGGCGCATCGCGGATATCCGATACCGCAGCAGGCAAGCAGAACCGTTGCGGACAACATCGTCGTGAGGCGGCAGCGGCCTTGTCGCGATGCCATGCGTTATCGGTTGTTCGCGATCCGTTTGCCGTCGGCATCGGTGAAGCTGCCGATGGCGATGAAGACGAAGTCGATCAACGCCCAGATGCCGCATCCTCCGAGCGTGAGGAGTTGTACGATACCGGTGCCGACTTTACCGACGTAGAAGCGATGAACGCCCAGTCCGCCCAGGAAGAAGCAAAGCAGGAGGGTTGCGAGCCAATCTTTTTGACTGGTTTCTTCGTTTGAAGCAATGGTGTTGACTGCACGACCGCATTTGATGCAGACTGCTGCATCGTCGTTGATTTCCGCTCCGCAATATTTGCAAAACATATCGAAAAAGGAATTTGCCCCGTTCCGCACCTCGAAAAGGATCGATCGTCAAAAGGAAAAGCGTGGTGCTGAAAGCTTATTTCATGGCTGTCGGTCGTAGGAATTACCGGGTAACGTAAAATAAGATACAGCTCCCACGCCCATATCCGAAACGGATACGACGCGAGAAATGTCAGCTTATCCCCGTTACATGAATTTCCTACATTTATAAAGTAAGATTCGAGAATGAAAACAAGAACTAATCAAATGAAAATAAAATAGCATTATATCAGTATATTATAACGACTACCGTATTTTCACTTGCTTTCAGTATTTATAGTTACTTGGTTCTTTTTCGGTGTATTTTTGTTTCTTATTTGTTCCTTAATTCGGATTATTCTTTCTACCTTTGCGGCAAGAAGAACGAGTAAAAAAGAGACATTATGCCCCGAGTAAAGAAACTCGCGAAAGTTAAGGAGCCGATTCGCCTTCGGATGAAAGATTTGGCCGACGGCAGCAAGAGCCTGTATCTCGATATATACCGCAATGGCAAACGGTCGTATGAATATCTGAAGATGTACATCATCCCTGAAACGGACGATAACGCCCGCAAGCGGAATGCAGCGACCATGACGGCAGCCAATACGATCAAATCTCGTCGCATCATCGAACTGACCAACGGCGAAGCGGGCATAAAGCGTACCGATGATAAGGAAACAGTCTTATTGCTGGATTGGATGAATACCTACATGGAGAACCAGCAAAAGCGCGGCAAGAAGGACGGACATCAGATCAAAGTCGCTATTCAGATTCTGAAAAACTATGCCGGAGAACGGGTAACGATGGAGCAGGTGGACAAAACCTTTTGTCAAGGATATATCGACTACCTTCTGACGGAGTACCGCCCCATGGGTAAGCCCATTTCCAAGTTCACGGCACAGAACTACTATCGAGTACTGAACGGAGCGTTGAACGCCGCTGTCCGTGCCGACGTAATCAAACTGAACCCCTTTACGAAAATCGGCAATTCGGACAAGATACATCGTCCTGAAAGCAAAAGGGAGTATATGACCATCGAGGAACTTCGGGCATTGATCGCCACTCCGATGAAGAATGAGGCGGTAAAACAGGCTTACCTGTTCTCCTGCTTCTGCGGACTGAGGATAAGCGATATAATCGGCTTAAAATGGGGGAACGTATATGCGGATAACGGACAATATCGGTTAGAGGTCGTAATGCAGAAGACAAAGGAACCGATTTACCTCCCGCTTTCGCCCGAAGCGCTACGGTGGATGCCCGAACGGGGCGAGAAGACGGCGGAGGATGCGGTGTTCGACCTGCCCTCCACGACGCATATAAATATTCTGCTCAAGCCGTGGGCGAAAGCGGCGGGTATCGACAAGCGGTTCTCGTTCCACACGGCCCGGCATACGTTCGCTACGATGATGCTGACGCTCGGTGCGGACTTATATACGACTTCGAAACTGCTCGGCCATACGGATGTGAAGATGACGCAGGTATACGCCAAAATCATCAATCGCAAGAAAGACGAGGCGGTGAATCTTGTGAATGGATTGTTCGATTGATTCTGAATCAAGCGCGGTTTGGAAAACGGTTTACTTTGCTATGGGGGCGTATAGGAGAAAAAGAAAGTAAACTTTTTTGCGGGCTGAATATATAGCCCTGAATAAAGCCGGCAAATGCGATGGCGCGTAGCATGAATACATTTGAGAAGAAATGAATATTTCTTCTATAAGAGGTGTTCCTTGTATTCTCCGCTTATCTTGAACGTTTGTTGCGAGACCTTGACAAAGTAGCAGGGATATGTCGCCTCGCAATATGACGGTTATAATAGGGGCATTCTGCAACCTTGCAGGGCTTATCCTATTACTTCCCTCAATCCGGATAGCTTTCAAAACCGCGCTGCAAATTCTTTTCTAAGTTCCCTCTTATCGTTAAAATTTTGATGGGCGATAAATAATTGCTGTTCCTGCAGCGAATAGACCCTTTGTTCATTTGTTTTGCCGAATCCAAACAGCCCACTATCGAACAATCATATAGCCTCTGCTTGCAGATTGAATGGCATTGCTCCCGACGATGAATGTCTGTTGGGGTATTAGGCTACCCCGACAGTTGTCGGGCTGTACAGCAGGCAAGATGGATCAACTTTGCAAATGGCAGATAAAGTTGAACAGCTGTAAGTCTGTCAAATTGCGTTAGCCAATTATTCAAAGGTTTATGAGTTGCAAGCAGCGAATGGACACACAAATATAGAAACATCATTCTTTGGGTTGTCGAACGATCACTATATAACAATACTTTTTGCAGGCTGCCTTTAATCCATAAAAAGTTATCCAGATTAAGATTTTGTCATTTAATTTGCTATATTTGCAAAGGAATTACAAATTTAGGGGATAAAATGGTACTTGAAATTCGTCTGAGCAACTTCTTTTCAATTAAAGATGAGGTGGTGCTGGACATGCAGGCAGCAAGCATCCAGACTAAAAAGGCAAAGGAGCTTGAAGAAAATACATTTGTATGCGGTCATGAGCGGCTGCTTAAAACTGTTGCCATTTACGGTGCAAATGCGTCAGGAAAAAGCAGCCTTATCAAGGCTATTCGCGCTTGTGTGGGAATGATATTCTCATCTCACAATTACAACGAGAATACGATATTTGCCTTTACTCCGTTCAAATTCGGGGGCATTGGCAAGCCAAGCACATTCTTCATTCGCTTCCTTCTTGAAGGTGTCGAATATGAATATTCTTTTGAACTCAATAAAGTTGAGATACTGAAGGAAGCGCTGTACTATTATCCGAACGGCCGTCGTTCACTGGTATTTTCTCGTGATGAGACAAAGGGACCCGACAAAAAGGATATCTATGAATTCCGTTCGGTGATTCGCCGCCCTATGGATGTTGCAGCTAACACCTCCAAGAAAACACTTTTCGTGTCGCGTGCCAGTCAGATGGACCGAGATGTCGCAAAAGATGTTTTTCGGTACTTCAATGAACGTTTTATTCTGAATTATTTCGGATATAATTCGTTCTCGGTCGAGCGCTTGCTGAATGAGAACAAAGAGCAGTTCCTTAATGTGCTGCGAATTGCCGACAGCGACATTGTCAAAATCGACAGCCGGCACGAGAATAAAGTCCTGTCTACTGCAGTGATTGACCCTGCAGACAATCAAATATTGTCAGTAGAAGATATTCAGAAACCACAGCTGGTCATTACGACCTATCACAGGAATAACCCGGATGTCCCTTTCAACTTTTTTGCAGAAGAGTCTGATGGAACACAGCGTTTATTCAGTATGATGCTGACGATTCTGGATATCGTCAAGAATAATAAAATCTTGTTGATAGATGAAATCGAGACGCAGCTGCATATAAAACTGGTAGAGTATATTATCGGTTTGTTCAATAAAAGCGAATCGGCGCAGCTGATATATACTACACATAACACATACCTGCTTAATACCAACAAGCTGCGTAAGGATCAGGTGTATTTTGTCAACAAACGGGATGACGGGTCCTCGGATTTGTATTCGCTGTTTGATTACAAAGATTTCCGCGACGGACTGGATGCAGAGAAGGCATATCTGCAAGGTCGTTTCGATGCCATTCCGTATATTGACGAACAGACGGATAGTTTTATGAAATAGACACTGATATGGGACGACAAATAAGAAAATCCAAAGGCAAAACAATGAAGCCGAACTTCTTTGTTTTCTGTGAAGGAGAGTCTGAGGTTGCCTATATCAGTCACCTCCGTTCACAATACCGTGCGCCTATTCAGATTATCCCAAGAAAGAGCGATTCGAACATATCCGTTCGGTATATAGAGAATTGCAAGCGGGAATATGTTGCAACCCGAAATGATAAAACATTTCTAATGTTTGACCTTGATGTGGACGGAATGCTGGAACATCTGCAAAGCATCCCGAATGCCGTATTGCTGGTGTCGAATCCGTGTATTGAGTTGTGGTATCTGCTGCACTTTGAGGAGTGTCATGCCGAACTAACTCAAAACGCCTGCATCAAGAAACTGAAAAGACATCTTGAACACTATGTAAAGGGAATTTTGGCATTGAATGAGAAACAGCAGCTGTCCGACAAGACATCAGAAGCAACGGCAAGAGCCAAGGTGTTGGAGACATATAATAATCCGTCAACTACCATCTATAAAATGATAGAACTGCTGGAAAGTTTGTAATTTAAAGATCATGGAGAATAGAGAAATAACATTAGCCGATATCTTTCTTGACGTCTTGTCAAAATCACAAGACAAAGGTGCAAAACTAATAGCAGAGCGAATAAAGGCAGCTGTTAAATCGCCAGAGATATTGGAACTGGTAAACATATGTGTTATAAATGCATTGAGATTTAAATCCAAAATCAGCAGCAAAACCGTAGATGATGCAATCGATGGTATTATCAGTTTTGTACACGCTGAAATTGACAGCAGCTCTTTATCGGATGATGACAAAAAGAAAGAAAAGAATTCATACAAACAGTTTGCAAAAAGTCTCGGTAAAATATTAAAAGAGAATTTACGGGCGAGGCAACAGCTAATATAAAGAAGTAATTACGGACATCTATAATTGTTCTGCAATATTTTCAAGCAGCTGGATATTGGCAGGTAGTCAGAGGGCAGATTCGTGTCTATTGAAGTAAAACTATGCACATAACAGTATATGTCAGCAGAGCATATTCAGTCAAAGGACAGGATAGTTCCATTCAATGGATTGTATCGTATTGACGTCTTCGATTTAGACTCAAACCCTTTGCGAATTTCTTGAATCAGCGCAGTCGGCATCTATTTTTCCGCTCAGAAACTCACGCAAGCCTTATTCACCGTAACTACACTTACGAATATTCGATTGCAGCAATAATTTACAGTGGTTGCGCTCACGATTTATAACTCATGACATCATAGAAATTTCGATGATTATTCAAACTTCACAGTTCAGTGATGCTGGCCGAGAACGTTAAATTTGACGTGAAAGATAGAAATTAACAGCATCTGTACTGCTTTGTGCTAATTGATTTTAATATAGTGCTTTAAGGTGCGCTTCTAATGATTGAAACTATTTGATTAATGGTTTGTAATAATTGGGATTTATTTATTTCGCATTCCCATATTATAACAACTTTCCATCCTAACTGCTGAAGCTTCAATATAGTTTCTTTATCTCTTTGATGATTGCGGAGGATTTTTGATTCCCAGTATTCTACATTTGATTTTGGCAGAACAAAATGCTTGCATCCTTCATGCCCGTGCCAAAAACATCCATTTATAAAAATCACCGTTTTGTATTTGGGCAAAACAATGTCTGGTTTGCCAGGCAATTTGCTGACATTGATCCGATAACGATATCCTCTGCGGAAAAGCTCATGTCTTACAAGAATCTCAGGCTTGGTATTCTTGGACCGAATATGCGACATACAGCGGCGGCGTTGTTCTTGAGTTAATGTATCAGGCATTTTGATGCTTATTATCTTTTGGTAAAGGTAGTGATTATTTAAAATATTTAGGCTTGCTGACAAACAACATTCAGCATTCTTCAGATCTTATTCAAATGAAAACGTTTACAGCCCTCTGAATTATTTTCATTTAGTCAATCTCTGTTTGTGGAAAAAATGTATCTTTGTAAAATATGATTCAGCCGATTGAATACATTCAGTGTGCTGAAGAGTGGTAAAGATGCAAGATGCAAACTACAAAATGAAGAAGCCCAACAAACAGCTGATTGGCATAGACCTTTTTGCAGGTGCAGGCGGATTAAGTCTGGGTGCAGAAATGGCTGGTATATCCATGCGGTATGCAGTTGAAGCAGACACTTATGCCGCAGCCTCATATAAAAGAAATTTTAAGAATGCAGCCGTTTTCTGTGAAGATATAAGAAAACTTTCAGCTGATAGATTAAATACTCACCCGGTTTTTATAATAATGGGCGGCCCCCCATGTCAGGGATTCTCTCTTTCAAACACAAAAACCAGAGATATGTCAAATCCAAATAACAGGATGTTTGAGGAATTTTTGCGTTTTGTTGATAAAATTGCTCCAACATGGTTTGTATTTGAAAATGTATATGGCCTGACAAAGTTTAAAAACGGAGAGGAGAATATACAGAATCATATAGAAAACCGATTTAGACATATTGGCTATACGGTCAAATCAAAAATACTGTATGCATCTGATTTTGGTGTGCCGCAGCGCCGGAACAGGCTGTTTATTGTCGGGAATAGAAATGGGATAGATTTTGAGTTCCCCAAAGAGTTTGATTATTCAGTTTCTGTCGATGAGGCGATTAGCGATTTGCCGGTTCTTGAAAATGGAGAAATTCAAATGAAAGGGGAATACACGGTCCCTTTTGAGCAGGCGTCTCCATATGCTCAGTTGATGAGACAAAAATCAAAAGCCCCCACCCAGAATATCGTATCACGCAATAAGGACTATGTAGTTGAACGCTATAAATACATTGGCCAAGGTGAAAACTGGTCTTCTATCCCCGACCATTTAATGGAGAACTATGCCGATAAAAAACGATGCCACAGCGGAATCTATAAACGATTGATAGGCAGCAAGCCGTCGGTGGTTATATCGAACTATAGAAAAAGCATGCTTATCCATCCTCATCAGGATCGAGGGTTGTCTGTTCGTGAGGCGGCCCGGCTGCAAAGTTTTCCCGATGATTTCATATTTGAAGGCCCCGTATCGTATGTTCAGCAGCAGATTGGCAATGCTGTTCCTCCGTTGCTTGCCAAAGCTGTTATGAAGAAGATATTGACTTATAAATAACATTGCAGCTATGGGCACTTATAAAGAGAATATTCCTAAAGCCGATATGCTGATGGGGTCGATGCGCTCAATGGGTTATTCGTTCGAGTCTGCAATCGCTGATGTTATTGACAACAGCATTAGTGCCGGGTGCTCATATGTTTATCTGCTTTTCCCAACCGATTCTTTCCAAAAACAGGCTGTGGGTATTCTTGACGACGGCTGCGGACTGTCTCGTGAAGAACTTTTCGAAGCAATGTGCTATGGCAGTTCTGCAGCAGAAGCAGCCCGCTCTGAAAATGATTTAGGAAGGTTTGGGCTGGGACTTAAAGCTGCATCATTGTCTCAATGCCGCATATTGACTGTTGTGAGCATGCAGGACGGAGAAGTCAGTGCGTATTCGTGGGACTATAATTACATACTTGAACACAAAAAATGGTTTGTTAACGAGCTGACCGCTGATGAAATATCAAATCTGCCGTACATAGAGAATCTGCGAGAAGCAGGAAAGACAAATGACAGCGGAACTCTTGTGATATGGGAGGATTTTGATGTGTTGGAAAAGTCGAGTCATGGACAGGTCTTCAGCACACTTCGTGAATTAAGTGATAAGGCGCAGGAGCATGTGGCCCTTATTTTCCACCGCTATATCTCGGCGAAGAAACTTGTTATCTGGGTTAACAGCGCAAAAGTAAAGGCACAGGACCCATTTCTTGAAGGCAATGCCAAAACTACGACGAAAAAAGAGCTCGCTATTGCACTGCGGGACAGCCAAGGTATTGAACGGCTGATAAAAGTGCGTCCGTTTGTGCTGCCTTTCGGCTCGGACCTGACAGAAAAAGATAAAAAACTTTTAGGCGGTACTGATAATCTGAGAACAAGACAGGGTTTCTATATTTACAGGAATCAGAGGCTTATTATTTATGGAACATGGTTTGGGCTCAAACGCAGTGAACTGACAAAAAATGCCAGAATACGCGTAGACATCCCCAACTCTCTGGATGATATTTGGGGCATCGATATTAAGAAACAGAATGCGTCAATACCTAAATCAATTCAGAACCAGCTTAAAAAGACCGTTGAAGAAGCAATGGACATTTCTGTTAGAAAACAGACGCATCGCGGCCGCAAAGATAATTCGGAAGATAATATAAGCCACATTTGGGATAGAATGCGCGGCAGAAATGATGCCTACTACTATCAGATCAATCGAAACAGCCCCCTCTGCAAATATGTAATGGAGCATATCCCTGACGATGCAACAGATATTGTCGAGACTCTGTTATCTGAAATAGAAAAGGGAATCCCGGTGCAGGATATATATGTGGACAGATGCAATGATGCTATTGTTGTAGAGGATAAAGTGCAATACCTTGAAGATGATTTTCAATTGGGTATTACGCTGATTGACAAAATGGTTAAATACGGCAGGGAGCTCAATGACGCTGTTGATACTATTATGAAAGCCGAGCCATGGTGCTGTCTTCCGCAATTGAAAGAAATGCTGATAAATTATTATACAAATGAAGATAAGCAGTGATGAGTTCAATGATCTCATTATGGTTATCAAACGCCGCATTGGAGCAGACAAGCGAAACGGGAAAACCATAAAATACGAAGATATTGACTCCTATATAGACAAGGGTCTTGAATTTATTCCAGTCAGCCTGACTGCTGAAGACAGGGCAGAAGTTTTTTGCGCCATCGAAACAGAAGAGGCAATAAAACACACCAAAGGCAATTGTATATTCGACGACTATGATGATCCTCACAATTGGTATGAGCATGCAGAAATCGAAGATGAGCATTTCTGGAGGTTGTACAGCAAATATCTTCTGGAAGAATCATCGCTGGATGACAGGAGCATAGATATTTTGGGCAAGAAGACTCTTCCTGCCATAATGAATTGTCTTTGCAACCCGAAAGAAGCGCATGAAGGAAGGCGGCTGGTTCGCGGTTTGGTTATTGGTGACGTTCAGTCTGGAAAAACAGCGACATATTCCGGTCTGATATGCAAAGCTGTTGATGCTGGTTACAAGGTTGTCATTTTGCTTGCAGGCATAACGGAGAATCTTCGCCAGCAGACTCAGGAGCGTATTGACCAAGGCATTGTAGGTCTTGAAATCAAGAAAGATGATATAACAAAAATAGAAAAACCCAGACGTGTAGGCGTAGGCAAATATGACAAACAGTTGCTGGCATCGTCTTATACAACTCAATCATCAGATTTTGTCGGACAGAAAGACAGTATTTTTGTGTCGCTTGAAGCACAGCGTTCAGTTGTATTGTTTGTTGTCAAGAAGAATGTATCTGTTCTTACAAAATTGCACAACTGGCTAAAGAACAGCAATTATGATCATTCGGAAGAGTGTGTCAATGCGCCCTTGCTGCTTATAGACGATGAAGCGGACAATGCATCTGTCAATACGAGCAAGGATGAAACGAATCCAACAAAGACAAATGCCATTATAAGGAAAATCTGCAATTTGTTTAAAACCGCATCGTATGTCGGTTTTACAGCAACCCCATTTGCAAATGTTTTCATCGATCCGGATTCTGTTGATGAAATGAAAAATGCAGATTTGTTCCCGGAACATTTTATATACACACTGCCAACCCCCTCGACATACATTGGAGCAAAGCAGATATTCAATGCCGGCTCCAAATATTATCGCAATATAAGACATATCATTGATATTGATGAACCCGACTATGGAGATGAATGCTGGCGTGATTGGGCTCGCACCCACATTGAAGAATTGAATGCGGGAACATTCTACTATCGGCATCAGAAAGAATGGAGCGGTATCCTTCCCGATTCGTTAAGAGAGGCTGTTTATTGTTTCTTTTTGGCGAATGCTATTCGGGATTTGCGAGGACAAAGTTCTGCGCCGAGAAGCATGCTGGTGAATATGTCTCGATTCGTGAAAGTGCAAAATGTGATTAAGGAAGAGGTAGAACACATTTATGATGAATTCAAAAGTATAGTTGAAAAAGATTTCAACAGCGATTCTCGCAAAAACACGAATCTACCTCTATATAAAGAATTGAAGCAGTTGTGGGATAAGCATTACAGTTTTGTCTCTGATGTTTCATTTGAGAGAGTTGTTAGGAAAGAAAACCTTTTCAAAGCAATTGAACACATAAAAGTTCTCGTGGTAAACGGATTAAAATCAAGCGGAAAGCTTGACTACAAAGAAAATCCGTCATTGCGGGTTATTGCTGTCGGAGGAATGGCATTGTCCCGAGGCTTGACCTTGGAGGGGCTGCTGACAAGCTATTTCTACCGCAATACAGCTACTTTTGATGTTTTGATGCAGATGGGGCGCTGGTTCGGATATAGAAAAGGATATGAAGATATTTTCCAAATATGGACGAGCGAGGAAAGTGCAAGCTGGTATGATGAGATTTCTATGGCGTCAGAGGATTTGAAGGAAGATCTGAAAGAGATGTTTGCACAGCGGCTGACGCCAAAGGATTTCGGAATTAAAGTGCGCGACAATTGTCAGGAGCTGCAAATCACTGCAGGCAATAAGATGAGGCAGTCTTTCAATCTGGATATACAGGAATCCTATTACGGCAATATATATGAAACACCGTATATCAGTCTGAATGCGGCTCACAACACTCTTAATCTCGAGCAAGTGACTTGGCTGGCGGAGGAGCTGTTTAAAAGAAACTTGTCGTTTGACAGATTCAAAAACAATACGTCTCTGATAGTAAAAGATGTGCCGAAAGATGTTGTAACGGCTTTTGTGAAAAATATTAAAAGCTCAAAGGTTAATCCGAATTTCAACACTGAATATATTCTGGATTTCATAACAGATGAAAACACTGTAGGATTAGAACATTGGGATATAGTTTTCCAAAGCGGCGAGTCTGACAAATGTTATGAAATACCGCACATAGCATCTGTCAGATGTGCAGCACGCACTGTCCATATTGAAAATAATGCTATTGCTGTAAGCTCGCGGCGCAAATTGCTGAGCACTCAGGAAGGGGCTTATGGACTATCTGAAGATCAGTTGAATATCGTAAAAAGAAAATGCAAAGAACAGTGGAGGAAGGAAGGTAAAAATGAAAATCGGGAAATTCCGAACAGAGCATACTTTGAACATTTGGCAGACCGAAAACCTCTGTTGATAATTATGCTTATCGAACCTGTGAGGACCGAGGGAAAAGATGAAAAGAAAAAGCTGTCTGAATACCGGGAAGCATTGGGTAAAGATAAAATGGCTGCTTTTGCCATAGGATTCCCTGGTGTAAAGAGTGCTCAAAATGTAAAACATTATAAGGCAAACAAAATATATTATCAGCAGTTTATGCAGGATGAGTCTGAAGACATTGAAGACAATGAAACAATACAATAGCCAGGATATATACAGTATCTTCTCTGAAGGATTTGAACAGGGCTTTTTCAAAAGAGTTGGAACAGCAGGGGATCTTAACACCTATATAGGCAAAGACGACAAAGGCCGGTATGCTTTCAAGTTCAGAGGGCAGTATGTTCCGACAAGAATATTTGGCTCTGAGGTGATATCTGTCGAGCAATATGAAGATGACAGCTCATATTCACTGTTTTTCTTGCTTGAAAAGGAAGAACTTCTTGAACGTTTCTGTACATTCTGCCAGGACCTTCTGTCCTCTCTTGACGGAATAACAGACCAGATTGAAGGCTATCGGGCTGTATGCAACAGATACGCATCATGGAAGCGTCTGTTCAAACCCAATCACGGAGACATGACTGAACCGGAAATTATGGGCTTGATCGGAGAAATGCTGTTTTTGAAAGACGAAATGATTCCGATGTATGGAACAGACAAGGCTATAGACAGCTGGACAGGGCCTGAAAAAACCAGTAAAGATTTTTCAATAGACAGCATCTGGTATGAAGTGAAAGCAGTCAGTGCCGGAAAAGATGCTGTGTGCATCTCTTCAATTGAGCAGCTGGACAGCAATGTTGACGGCTGTCTGGCCGTATACAAGCTTGAAAAAATGAGCCCTGGATATGACGGTGTTAAACTCAGCTCTCTCGCCAATGAAATTATGACATTGATAAGCAATGATTTCTACAAGGAAATGTTTGCAAGGAAACTGATGTCATACGGCTTTGACTGGTCAAGCGATTACGACAACTTTGTATATTCCCAAAGCTCATTTGCCAAGTATATTGTGTCAGAGGGATTCCCGCGCATTATGCGGAACAGTATTGCACTGCCAATTGTAAAAGTTCAATATGAACTCATGCTTTCAAATATAGAAGAATTTAAACAATCATAATAAGCACTGCAATGGAGATAGGCGAATTTAGAAAACAGTTTATGGAGCAGCTCCGCTTTGATGCCGAGCATGAAGGGTCGGCGCCGGAGGCGCAGTTTATCAGCAGGGCTCTGGAACTTCTGGAAGATATAGGAGATGTTTCTGATCCTATGCCTATGTCCATTGAAATGAAAGGACGCCGGGGGCGAATAATGTCTTTTGACGCCTATGCTTATGATGAAGCTGATGGAGCGCTGGTTATGATTGCCAGTGATTTTGTCAATGAAATCGACAATATTCCCACTTTAACCAATACACGCATTGATGAATTATTCCTTCACATGAGGAATTTTATTGAAGAGAGTGTTGATGGTGATATATCTGCATATTGCGACGATTCAGACCAAGCCATTAATGTGGCAAAGGAGATAAAGGCGAAAGTGGGCAAAAGTATGCTTGCTACCGAAATATCCCGATTCAAGTTTATCATTCTATCCAATGCCATTCTCAGCAAACAGGTTAAAAACGTCAGCCGCGAGGAATTTCTCGAACGACCGGTAGAACTGAATGTGTGGACAATAGAGCGGTTTCATCAGACATATGCCTCTAATTCCAGTGAAATCATT
Organism: uncultured Alistipes sp.; assembly: GCA_910584485.1. Lineage (GTDB taxonomy): Bacteria > Bacteroidota > Bacteroidia > Bacteroidales > Rikenellaceae > Alistipes. The sequence continues at coordinate 70,290 of CAJUAV010000009.1, read as the reverse complement.
GAGATTGCAACCAAGGATTTTGATTGTGACGGCATTCAGTATCTCAAAGCAGACATTGGCGAGGATGCGAACTATGATGCTTATCTGGGTATTGTTCCGGGAGAGTTTCTGGCGAAGATCTATTGCAAATATGGAAGCAAGCTGCTGCAGGGCAACATTCGTGCTTTTTTGAGCGTGAGAGGCAAAGTCAATAAAGGAATACGTGAAACCATTATAAAACATCCGGGAAATTTCTTTACATATAATAATGGCATTGCTGTGGTCGCCCGCTCAATCGGTTTTTCCGATGACGGGACCAAAATAGTATACCTTAAAGATCCCCAAATAATAAATGGCGGTCAAACTACGGCGTCACTGGCCAATGCAAAAATCAAGAAAGAGGTAAAGGACGGAGGCATGGATAACCTGTTTGTACCGATGAAGCTGACAGTGCTTAACGTTGATGATGATATGTCCGAGGATGATATTGAACGATATAACAATATTACCAAAACAATATCTCAGTGTGCAAACAGCCAGAATGCTGTGTCTGAAGCCGACTTTTTCTCAAACCATCCATATCATGTTATAATGGAGCAATTGTCAAGAAAGAGGATGGCTCCGCCGATAAATGGCAATCCATATCAGACAATTTGGTTTTACGAGCGTTCAAGAGGAAAGTGGGAGCAGGAACAAATGCAGCTCAGTCCCGCGGCTCGTGCAAAATTTTGCGAGAAACACCCTAAAAATCAAGTCATCAAAAAGGAGAAACTTGCCAAATGTCTCAATGCGTTTGCAATGAATCCTCATGAGGTATGTCAGAGTTCAGCTATTAACTTCTCGCGATTCGCCAAAACAATTGACAGCCTGTATGAAACTTCCAAGGAGAGTATCAATGAGGTATATTTCTCAAGATGTGTATGTTCTGTAATTATCTTTGATTCATTGGACCGTCGCATAAATAAAGCGGACTGGTATCCGACAGGAGGTAATAAAGCCCAAATAATTCCCTATGCCATAGCAAAAATGATGGCTATGATTCCCAAGAACATGGATCTTGACTGGAAACTCATTTGGCAAAAGCAGGAAATGTACCCGGCTCTTGAAAAGGAACTGATGAAACTGGCGCATATTATTCATAATTTCTTTGAGGAGGAAGCACAAGGCGGATTGGTTAGAAGTATGGCCCGTCGTGCAGATACCTGGAATAAGTGCAAAAATCTGCAGCTGTCCTTATCGGACGAGTTTGTATCAACCTTAATCTCAAAAAATGAGACGAAGCAGGAAGAGGCTGCCGCTAAAAAAGAAAGGAAATTCAGTCAGAATATAGATGCCTCAGTTGAGATATTTAAATTGGGAGCTGATTATTGGACTAAGGTGTGCAATGATTTATCAAAAGAGAATATACTGCCATATGGAGATGTGGCATTTATAGGCAGTATCGCAGAGTATATCAAGCGAAATTCTCTGCCGTCTGCCGCACAATGCAAGCGCCTTGTCAAGATTGTTGAGAAAGCCGAGGATAAGGGGTATATTATGCCATAGAAACGACATATAATCTTTGCCGCTTTAATCGGAGTGCCACTCCCGCTTCGAGATTCAACCAGCTATAAAAGACTCTTTCTGCTTGCAGTAAATAGGCAATTTGCCCGACGGCGCAAGGTGGTTGGGGTATTAGGCTCCCCTGAAAGGGATTTTAGTGGACATCGGGCAAGCCCGTTATGCTTTTTATAATCGGCAAATACACTACAAAGTCGGAGGAAATTTACATACTTAAAAGAGCTGCTATGCTGTACTCGCAGCGACCCCAAAGCCGACAATGACCAATACAGAACGAGGGTTGGAGAATTGCACATTCCCCAACCCTCGTTTCTGCTTCAAATAAACCTGCTGTTTTTCGTTTAGCTCTTTATAAGGCTCGAGTCTCAGTCCAGCTCAACCCTCGATACGACAAGCATATTGAATTGGATATTTCCATGAAATTATGGAGTATCGCCACCAAAATTGCAGCGAAAAGAGAAAATACGCAGTAACATTATCTTCTCTTTTGGCTGTACGTTTTCAGAAAGCAGAGAGGAAAAAGCCGAAAATTCAGTTTAGTTTGTGCATTAGCCTTATATAGGCTAAATCAAAGTAAACTATATTTAGAAAGGCATATTTGTTTTTCGGTGTGTCTATGCCGTAAAAAGCAATCATAGCCGAGAACAAGATGATGCGAAAAATCCGGGATGAAATAGAGCTTTTTCTCCTTTCTCCTTTGGCTGCAATAATAGGCGATGCGATTTTGCAGTCTTAGCCATGAAACAAGAATAAGCGTATGCGAGCCAAGTATCGCAGCTAAAAAGGCCTGCGAATACCAGCAAGTGAAAAGACAGAAAACAACTGCAAGATAAAAAACAGAGGAACGGCTTAAATCCTTGATTTTGTTTCTGTATTGTTGCTTGTTAGAACGATATCAAGATTTATATTATTGAATATTAGATGATTGACATGTGGCTATCTAAGACTTCCTACGTTCACAGCCAAGGAGTAAACTTACACTTTCCGTGTGAGTATGTCGAACAAAGATAGCGATTCTTCGGGTAAGATACAAGCGTCCGATGCCGCATTCGGTTCCGCAGGCATCAAAAAAAGCGCCACGCAACCGCGTGACGCTTTTCGTTCGTCGGGGGAGGTTTAGGCGCCGAAGCCCTGACCGATGGCGATGAAGTCGTCGGCCTTGAGGGCGGCACCGCCGATCAGACCGCCGTCCACATCCTCCTTGGCGAAGATTTCGGCGGCGTTCGACGGCTTGCACGAACCGCCGTAGAGGATCGGGCACTCGGCGGCTGCGGCGCCGAACTTGGCGGCCAGCACCTCGCGCAGGTAAGCGTGGATCTCCTGGGCCTGCTCGGCCGTGGCGGTCTTGCCCGTACCGATGGCCCATACGGGCTCGTAGGCGATGACCAGGTCGGCGAACTGCTCGGCCGTGAGGTTGTAGACCACCTCTTCGATCTGCGCCTTCACCACCTCGAAATGCTTGCCCGCCTCGCGCTCGGCGAGGTTCTCGCCCACGCAGTAGATCGGCGTGAGGCCGTTGGCGTAGGCCTGCTCCATCTTCTTGTTGAGCGTCTCGGAGGTCTCGCCGTAGTACTGGCGGCGCTCCGAATGGCCGAGGATCACGTACTTGCAGCCCAGCGCGGCGATCATCGAGGCAGCTACCTCGCCCGTGTAGGCACCCTTGGCCTCAGCGGCGCAGTTCTGGGCGCCGAGCCCGATGTTCGAGCCCTTCAGGGCCTCGGCGACCTGCGCCAGGTGGGTGAAGGGGGGGCAGACGATGAACGCCACCTCGTTCGAGGCCAGCGCACGCTTGGCGACGACGCCCTTGGCCAGTTCGACACCCTCTGCCGGCAGGGTATTCATTTTCCAGTTGCCGGCAACGATCTTCTTTCTCATGTTCGGTTTGTTTTTATGGATGAAACTGTATATCGCAATTACGATCAGCCCGAGCCCCGCGGCGATCGTCAGCCGAAGCGCCATCCGCTCTCCGAACGAGTGTTCCGTTTCGAACAGCGGGGCGAGGCCGGTGCTTCCCACGAGGGCGGTCGAGTAGAGGAGTACGCCGAACCATCCGCGCCCGCGCTGCGTCAGTTTGGGCCAGAGGGCGCGCACCGCCAAAAAGCCGATCCACCCGCCCGCTGCGAGCACGATGCCGCAGTAGAGCGCGGCCGACTGCACGGTCAGGCGGTTGATCGTCAGCAGCAGGCCCGCTGCGGCCAGCGCAAAGCCGATGCGCTGCACGAGGAGCTTTTTTCGGGGGCGGGGCGTCATGGTCGGATCGTCGGCAGGGAGGGGCGGAAAGCCCCCCCCCTCGTGCAGGGTTACTCTTCGGCGGCGCACCAGCGCTTCACCTCCTCCATCGAGGGGGCTTTCAGGCCGAGTTTGTTTTTCTTGTTGAAGCCGCACAGGTCGTTGAAGAACTTGCCCGGGGCGAGCTTGCGCAGCGCGTCGACCGTCAGGTAGCCCATGCGCTGGATCGGCTCGACCCACTCCGCGGGCACGCCGACGGCCTCGTAGGCCTCGGGGGCGTCGACCGCCGCCTTCTTCTCGGGACGCATCGTCGGGAAGAAGAGCACGTCCTGGATCGAGGTCTGGCCCGTCATGAACATCGTCAGACGGTCGATGCCCATGCCCATGCCCGAGCAGTTGGGCATGCCGTATTCGAGGGCGCGGACGAAATCGGTGTCGATGAACATCGCCTCGTCGTCGCCGCGCTCCGACAGGCGCAGCTGCTCCTGGAAGCGCTCGTACTGGTCGATCGGGTCGTTCAGCTCCGAGTAGGCGTTGCAGAGCTCCTTGCCCGCCACGAAGAGCTCGAAACGCTCCGTGAGGTCGCGGTTGTCGCGGTGGCGCTTGCTCAAGGGGGACATCTCGATCGGATAGTCGCAGATGAAGGTGGGCTGGATCAGATCCTCTTCGCAGAATTGTCCGAAGATGGCGTCGATCAGCTTGCCCTTGCCCATCGTCTCGTCGATCTCGACGCCGAGGCGGCGGCAGGCTTCGCGCAGCTGCTCCTCGTTCTGTCCCGTGATGTCGTAGCCCGTCTTTTCGCGGATGGCGTCGGTCATCGTCAGACGGCGGAACGGCGCCTTGAACGAGACGGTGCGACCGTTGATCTCGACCTCCGTGCGGTCGTCGTTCACGGCGCGGCAGACGCGCTCGAGCAGCTGCTCGGTGAACTCCATCATCCAACGGTAGTCCTTATAGGCCACGTAGATCTCCATGCAGGTGAACTCGGGGTTGTGCGTGCGGTCCATGCCCTCGTTGCGGAAGTTTTTGCCGAACTCGTAGACGCCGTTGAAGCCGCCGACGATCAGCCGCTTCAGGTAGAGCTCGGTGGCGATGCGCATGTAGAAATCGATGTCGAGGGCGTTGTGGTGCGTGATGAAGGGACGCGCCGCGGCGCCGCCCGGGATGGGTTGCAGGATCGGCGTCTCGACCTCGAGGCACCCCTGCGCGTTGAAGTAGTCGCGCATCGTGGCGATGATCTTCGCCCGTTTGACGAAGACGTCGCGCACCTGCGGATTGACCACCAGGTCGACGTAGCGCTGGCGGTAGCGCACCTCGGGGTCGGTCAGCGCATCGAACTGTTTGCCGTCCTTCTCCTTGACGATCGGCAGCGGGCGGATCGATTTCGACAGCACGGTGAAGCGGCGGCAGTGGACCGAAAGTTCGCCCGTGTTGGTGCGGAAGGCGAAGCCCTCGACGCCGATGAAATCGCCGATGTCGAGCAGCTTCTTGAAGACCGTGTTGTAGAGCGTCGGATCGCCCTCGGGGCAGATGTCGTCGCGGCGGATGTAGACCTGGATGCGGCCCGTGTGGTCCTGCAGTTCGAAGAACGAGGCGCTGCCCATGATGCGGCGCGAGAGCATGCGGCCCGCGATGCGGATGTCGGCGAAGCGCTCGGGCTCCGCCTCGAAGCGTGCGGCGATGTCGGCGGCCGTGGCCGTCACGTCGAAGCGTGCGGCGGGGTAGGGGTCGATGCCCAGATCGCGCAGCGCCTGCAGGGAGTTGCGGCGCAGCTGTTCCTGTTCGCTCAAGGTTTCGATAGCCATAGTGATATGCGTTTTTTTCGATTTGTCGGTTTGCAGGGACAAAAATAGAAATTAAAAATGAAGAATGAAAAATTAAAAGGGGGCGCGCGCTTTACCCGCGCTTTCCGAAGCGTCGGTCGAGCGCGAAGAAGAGCTTCGCACCGAGCCACCCGAGCAACAGACCGAGCGCCCCTCCCCAGAAGAGGTCCATCGGGAAATGTTTCGCCAGGTAGAGGCGCGAGTAGCAGATCACGACGGTGCAGACGACCATCAGCAGCGTGAATGCCCGTCGGCGGATCGTCGACGCGGCCAGCACGCAGAGGGCGCAGACGGTCGAGGCATGGGCCGAGACGGTGCCGTAACGGCCTCCGACCGCCTCGACGGGGACGTGGACGACGGGATCGGCGAGCATCGCCCCCTCGCGCAGCGTGCGCAGCGAGTCGGGGGCGATGGCGAGTCCTTCGAGTTCGGGGGTGAACATCGGGCGCCAGCGCGGGGCGAAGTCGGGCAGCAGCCCGCCCAGCGGTCCGCTGTGTTTGAAGATCCCCGCCACGATGTCGGCGGCGCCCATCGCCGCGGCGAGCAGCAGCACGAAGAGCAGCAGCATCCGCCAACCGTAGCGGCGGCCGACGAGCCAGAAGACGAGCAGGTAGAGCGGAATCCACAGCGGGGTGCCCGAGATGGCCAGCATCGCGCGGTCGAGGCAGGTGCCCCCGTCGAAATTGAGGGCGAGAAAGAGGTCGTGATCGAAGGTGTACATGGGTTATGCGTTGTAATTCGTTCGGTTTTCAGGGTCGGGGCGTAATATGTTTTGCCGGGCGGCAGCTTGTCGGGCGGCAGCTTGCGAAGGGACGCCAAATGCGGGCCTAAAGCCGGGCGAAGCTGCGGCCCGCCGATCCCTCGCAGGATCGAAGATGTCGCAACCGGCCCGCAGCCGAGCGGAGCGGCTTGCGACGAGCGCCCGCGAGAAGCAGCCCTCCGCCAGGGGGCGGCTGCCATTGCTGCGCAATGACCGAGACGACACGTTCGCCGGCGGCGGCAGGGCGGCAGGAGCCGTTCGGCGACCTTGCCGTCCGCCGCATGGGGCGGCGGCGAACGGCACGCACTGCGTGCGATTTGTTTTCGGCCCGCCGCGCTGCTGCCGCTCCCCTCCTTTCGATCAGAACTGAAAGTAGATGAACGGCTGGATGGCGCTGCTCTTGACCTGCATCACGAGCCAGATCATCCCGACGATCATCGCCGTCTGGGCGGCGGGCGATGCGGCCGTCACCCGTTTGCGCAGCCAGTCGTCGCCCCGCGTCGGCACGAGGTGCAGCAGGTATCCGCACGCGATGAGCAGCAGCACCCCGCGATACCCCGCGACGATCTGCGGGATGAGCGCCGCATCGAAATGGACGAAGATCTGGTTCAGCAGCAGCTGCGCCGTCTGCATCGAGTCGGCGCGGAAGACGAGCCAGCCGAGGCAGACGAGGTGGAACGTGAGGAGGATCCCCGCGGCGCGCGTCAGCGGGTGCATGTCGCGGCCCGCGATCTTGGCCCCGGGCACCGTCGCGAGCCACATTTTGTGCAGGGCGAGCGCCGTACCGTGGAGCGCGCCCCACAGCAGGAAGCGGATCGCGGCGCCGTGCCACAATCCGCCGAGCAGCATCGTGACGAGCAGGTTGAGGTAGGTGCGGGCCTTGCCGCGGCGGTTGCCGCCGAGCGAAATGTAGAGGTAGTCGCGCAGCCACGTCGAGAGCGAGATGTGCCAGCGGTGCCAGAACTCGGTGATGGTCGCCGAGCGGTAGGGGGCGTCGAAATTCTTGGGGAAGCGGAAGCCCATCGCCAGCGCGAGACCGATGGCCATGTCCGAGTAGCCCGAGAAATCGCAGTAGATCTGCAGGGCATAGCCGTAGAGCCCCATGAGGCACTCGAATCCCGTGTAGAGCAGCGGCTCGTCGAAGATGCGGTCGACGAAATTCAGGGCGATGTAGTCCGAGACGACCGCCTTTTTGAACAGCCCCGTGAGGATCAGGAAGATCGCGCCGCCCAGCATCTCGCGCGTCACGCGGGGCGTGCGGCGGATCTGGGGGATGAAATCGCTGGCGCGCACGATGGGCCCCGCGACGAGCTGCGGGAAGAACGAGAGGTAGAAGAGGTAGTCCGTCCAACGGTCGAGGGGGCGCAGCCTGCCGCGGTAGATGTCGATCGTGTAGCTCATCGACTGGAAGACGAAGAACGAAATGCCGACGGGCAGGAAGATGTTGCGGAACTCCAGAAATCCCGATCCGAAGAGGTTGTTGGCTATTTCGGTGAGGAAATTCGTGTATTTGAAGTAACCCAGCAGCGCGAGGTTGCATGCGACGCTCGCGGCGACGAGCCAGCGGCGGGCTCTGCGGCTTCGCGAGAGGTAGATCGAGTAGCCGATCATGTAGTCGTAGGTCGCCGCCACGAGCAGCAGCACGAAATAGAGGCCGCTCGACTTGTAGTAGAAATAGAGCGAGAAGAGGATGATGTAGAGGATGCGCGCCGTCGTCGTGCGCCGCAGCAGGCAGTAGCCCCCCAGGAAGGCGACGAAGAGGAACAGGAAAAGCCCGCTGCTGAAAATCAGCGGCGACGAGGCGTCGTAGGCGAAGATCGACGCGAGCTTTTCGAGCAACGTTTCCATCGGTGCGGCGGGTTCGGATCAGGCGTGCGGTGCGGCGGCGCGCAGGGCCGCGCGGTGACGGCGCAAGGCGCGCCGCAGGGTGCGGCGGCGGGGCGTTTGTCGCGAAAGCCGGTCGGGGGTCTCGGCGGCGGGCGCGACGGCCGTTGCGTCGGAGTCGGGATCGGCGGAGCGGAGCGTCGGCGCGGCGGGCAGCCCGTCGGGGGCGGCCTGCGGCGGCTGTGCGGCGGCGCTCGAAACGGGGGCGTCCGCGGCGACATTCGAAGCGGCGGTATTCGGGGCGGAGGCATTCGACACGGCGGTGTTCGGTGCCGCGGGGCTCGGGGCGCCGTATGCGGGGGCGGCGATGTGCAGCGACCGGCGCAGCACGGAGTCGATGAGCGGCTCGGCCCGTTCGATGCGGCGGCGCCGCCGTTCGGCCGCCTTGGCCGCCTCGGCGTTGATCGCGTCGTAGAGGGCCCAGCCGACGCGTCGGCCGCCCGCATAGTTGATGTGGGTGAAATCCTTGCCGGCCCAGCCGCGCGCCACGAACTCCTCGATGCCGCCGTCGGCCCGCATGGCGTCGTAGGTCGACCAGAAGGCCGCGCCGCAGTTGCGGGCCGCCGTGCGCTGGCAGTCGAGCATGTAGGGGATGGCGTCCATCGACTCGATCCCCTGCTCGCCCTTCACGGCGCGGTCGCTGACCCCCATCACCAGCACGGCCGCCGTCGGGAAGCAGCGGCGCACGTAGGTGATGATCTTCTCGATCTGCGCGCCGTACTGCGTATAGGAGCGGACCCCCGCCTGCATGATGTTGAGGCCGTATTGCAGGATCACCAGGTCGTAACCCGTCAGGGCGTCGATCTGGGCGTTCACGGCGGGGTTCGTGCGGAAGATCGCCTGTCCGTTGTTGCTGCGCACCGAATAGTTGTCCACCGTGACCCCCTTCTGCTCGAAGAGGGCGCCGTAGCCGATCATGTCGGAGGCTCCCTCCGTCACGCGGAATTCGAGCGTGTGGATCGAGGGGGCCGTGACGACCGCCTGCCGCACGTCGGGCGACCCCGCGACGGAGAAATCGCGGTGGAGCGAATCGTTCAGGATGAGGCGGATGCGACTGTCGCGCGGGGCGATGAAGAGGACGCGGGCCGTCGAGCAGGAGTCGAGGCGGCTGCGGTAGTCGGTCGCCTCCCAGCGCGTCGAGGCGCCGTCGGCGGGGCGGCAGACCCACCCCGAGACGAAGAAGCGTTCGCCCAATTGCGCGGGAACACTCTTGTGTTTCATGATGTTGTAGGCGGTCCAGCCGTTCGAGCGGGTGCGGACCGTGCGTCGGAAGGCCGTCAGGGGCGAGGCCATCGGCGCGAAGCCCGTGCCGCGGCCGCCGAAGGCGCGTTGGAGCCGTTCGCGCAGGTCGGCCGTCAGGATGTCGCCCTCGACGAACGAGTCGCCCAGCACGGCGATGCGCACGGGGCGGTCGGCCTCCAGGAGCGTGTCGCAGAAGGCGGCGAAGCGGGCGTCGGGGCTGAAATCCTCGATCGGCGTGAGGCGCGGAGCGAAGCGCCGCGGATCGATCGCGGGCTCGCGGCGTGCGGCTGCGGGGGCTCCCAGGCGCCATTCGAAGCTCACGGCGGCGGCCGACGGCAGCGTGTCGGGCAGCAGCGAGGCCTCGTTGCTCTCCGCCGCCTCGCGGGAGGGGGCGCTCTTTTCGGCGTCGGTGTCGGCGGGGGCCGTTTCGAGCCCCGCATCGATGCGGCGTTCGACATCCTCGAAATCGACCTCGAAGTCGGCCTCGTCGAAGAGGTCGCCGTCGGTCGCCGCGGGCTGCTCCGCGGGGTCGTCGAAGGCGTAGAGGTCGGCGAAGATGTTGGCGCGGCGCAGGTGCACGCCGCCGATCGTCACGGGGGGTATGAAGGCGACGACGACGAGCGCCGCCAGCACACGGGCGGCGATCCGCAGGCCGTGCAGGGTGTAGTCGGGATTCGGTTCGCGCATGGAGCTTGTCGGGGCGGCGCGTCAGTCGCGGCGGCCGAGGATCAGGAAGACGTAGTAGAGCACCGAGGCGATGGCGCTCAAGGCGGCCACCAGGTAGGTGCGGGCGGCCCAGCGCAGGGCGATGCGGGCCTGGCCGAGCTGCGGCTCGACCATCGTGCGGCTCTCGCGCAGCCATTGCAGGGCGCGCGCCGAGGCGTTGTACTCGACGGGCAGGGTGACGATCGAGAAGAGGGCCGAGACGCCGATCATGCCGACGCCGATCCAGCAGAGGAGTTCGTTGTGCGTCGAGGCGAGGATCACCAGTCCGAGCAGAATGACCCACGTGGCGGCCGTCGAGGCGAACTGCACGACGGGGACGAGCTGCGAGCGCAGCACGAGGGGGGCATAACCGCGGGCATGCTGCACGGCGTGGCCGCACTCGTGGGCGGCGACGGCCGCGGCGGCGACGCTGCGCGAGGCGTAGACCTCGTCGGAGAGGTTGACGGTCATCGTCTGCGGGTTGAAGTGGTCGGTGAGCCGACCGCGCACGTGGGTCACCTTCACGTTATGGATGTGGTTGTCGCGCAGCATCTTTTCGGCCACCTCGGCTCCCGTGAGGTTGCCCGGGAAGGGGACCTCGGAGTACTTCTTGAAGACCGACTGCAGGCGCGCCTGCACGATCCAGCCGACGATGCCGATGACGATCATCAGCAGGAACATGCCCGCCTGTCCCGCCGCGGGGTTGTGGTAGTAGCCCGTCTGAAGCAGGGCGAAAAGGGGTTGGATGCACATAGCGGTTCGTTTTTACGGATTCACGGAATCGCTTTTTTGCAAAAAGCGCGCTCCGATGGGGCAAAAATACGAAATATTGTATTACTTTGCACCATTATAAACGGAAATTACCGCCTTGAACCTCGAACTCGACATCGCCCGCCGCATCGCCCGCGCCCCGCTCGGAGGCTCGCGCTCGGTCATGGAGCGCATCGCCGTCGCCTCGGTGGCGTTGAGCGTGGCGGTGATGCTCCTCTCGATCGCCATCATCACGGGGTTCAAGCGCGAAATCTCGCGCCGCATTTCGGACTTTTCGTCGCACGTCGTCGTGACCGATCCGCGGAGCCTCGGCTCGCTCGACGCGGAGCCCCTCCGCATCGACCGCGCGCTGGATTCGCTGGCGGCCTGCGACCCCGCCTTCCGCCGCGCGGCGCGCTACGCCCTGCGCGGAGGGATCGTCCGCACGGCCGAAGCGGTCGAAGGGGTGCTCCTCAAGGGGGTCGATGCGGCCTATGACCTCGCCCCGTTCGAGGGGTGGCTCGTCGAGGGGGCGCTGCCGCGCATCGGCGACACGATCCGCGCGAAGGAGGTGCTGCTGCCGCGCGAGCTGGCCCGACGGCTCGCCCTCGCCGCGGGCGACCGCTTCGAACTGCTCTACGCCGAGGCCGACGCCCGCCTGCGCCGCGACCGCTTCAAGGTCGCGGGCATCTACGCCTCGGGGATGGACGAGCTGGACCGCACGACGCTGCTCACCGACCTGCGCAACGTGCAGCGGCTGGCGGGCTGGGCCCCCGACGAGGTGTCGGGGTGCGAGATCCGCCTCGACCGCCTCGAGGCGGCGCCCGCCTTCGCCGAGGGGCTCGACCGACGCCTCTTCTACGACGAGTCGGAGCGCTTCGACCGCCTCGCCGCGATGTGCGTGCAGGCGCTCTACCCGAACATATTCGACTGGCTCAAGGCCCACGACGTGAACGCCGCGGTGATTCTGACGATCATGCTCGTCGTCGCCTTCTTCAACCTCTCGGCCGCGCTGCTGACGGTCGTGCTGGAGCGCATCCGCATGATCGGGCTGCTGCGCGCGCTCGGCATGACGCGCCGTTCGCTGCGCCGCATCTTCCGCTACCGCGCGGCGATCATCGCCCTGCGCGGTCTCGCGTGGGGCAACGCCGCGGGCCTCGCCCTCTGCCTGGTGCAGCGGCACTTCGGCCTCGTGCGGCTCGATGCCGAGGGGTATCTGCTGTCGGTCGTCCCGATCGCCCTCGAGGCGGGGTGGTGGCTGCTGCTCAACGCGGGCTTCGCCGCGGCGATTTTCCTGCTCATGCTGCTGCCCGCCTCGGCCGTGGCGAGCGTCAAACCCGATGAAACGATGCGTTATGAATAAGGAGAGCTCCTGCGCCGCCGAGAGCGGCAAAAAAGCGCGCATACGGTCGATGTTCGACCGCATCGCCCCGAGTTACGATCGGCTGAACCACCTGCTGTCGTTCGGCATCGATCATGGTTGGCGCCGTCGCGCCACGCGCCGCGTCGCGGCGGCGGCCCCCGCCGCGATCCTCGACCTGGCGGCCGGCACGGGCGACTGGAGCCTGCTGCTGGCGCGCCGCTTCCCCGAGGCGCGGATCACGGGGGTCGACCTCTCGTCCGAGATGCTCGCCGCGGCCCGCCGCAAGGCGGAGCGCTGCGGCGCGGCCGACCGCATCCGCTTCGAGGAGGGGGATGCCGAGCGGCTCGCGGCGGCCGATGGGACGTTCGATCTGGTGACGGTGGGCTTCGGCGTCCGCAATTTCACCCGTTTGGAACAATGCTTGCGGGAGATGCACCGCGTGCTGCGCACGGGGGGCACGCTCGCCGTGCTCGAGCTCTCGACGCCCCGCAACCCGCTGTGGCGCGCGCTGTACGAATTTTACGCCTTTCGGCTGCTGCCGCTCGTCGGCGGGGCGGTCTCGGGCGATCGGGGCGCCTACCGCTACCTCCCCGCCTCGGTCCGCGCCTTCCATCGGCCCGAACGCTTCGCCGAACTGCTGCGCGAGGCGGGTTTCCGCAGTGTGGAGCGCGAGTCGTTCTCGGGCGGCATCGCCACCTTATATATTGCGAAACGATGAAACGAATCCTGATACGTCTGCTGCTGGCGGGGCTGTCGCTGCTGCCGCTGACGGCCTGTAACGTCGACCGATTGGCCGAATGCATCCGCATCGAAGGGGTCGAACGGGTCCGCACGCAGGGTTTCACGCGCCTGCAGCTGGTGCTGCGCGTGGCGAACGAGACGGGCCGCAACCTCCGTCTGAAGGAGGCGACCCTCGCCTTCTATCCGCCCGAGGCCTCGGAGGCGATCGCCACGGCCGTGCTGGCGGAACCCGTCGTCGTGCACCGTCGCACGACGGGAGCGGTCGACACCCGCTGGCGCGTCGAGTATGCGCGGGCGCTGGCGTGGATGCCGCTGCTGCGCGCCCTCGAGGGGGGTACGCTCGACGGATGGCGGGTTTCGCTCCGCCTGAAGGGGCGCAGCGGCCTCGTGTCGGCAAATATTTCGGAGGAACGGGTGCCGCTGTCGCTTTTTTTGCGTACCTTTGGGATCGATTCGACCTCGGTCGCAAACACCGTGAACCCATGAAAAAGACGATTCTTCTGCTTTTCGGCCTCGTCGGCTGTCTCGGCGCGCTGCGCGCCCAGTCGCTCGCGGCCTTCAAGGAGCACCTGGCACGCCCCGCGGCGGACGAGTCCGTCGTGCGCGTCGTCGAGGCGGACGAGGCCGCGGCGGTCGTGGCGCGGCTCGCCGACAAACCCGCCCCGACGCGTCTGCGCGGCTACCGCGTCTGCATCTTCTTCGACAACGGCAGCGACGCCCGCGCGGGAGCGATGGCCGCCCGCAGCCTCTTCGAGGAGCATTTCCCCGATATCAGCCTCTACATGGTCTACGAGAACCCCTATTTCCGCGTCACGGTCGGCAACTGCCTGACGATCGAAGAGGCCGTCATATTGAAAGGAAGGCTGGCGGAGTACTTTCCGAAAGCCTTCCCGAAGAGCGAGGAACTGCGCGTAGCCGACCTTTTGGAGTAGAAAAAACGATTTTCTGAAAAATTTTACTTATATTTTTTTGCCGTTCGTCGGCGAATACATATATTTGCGCCGTTAAATCATTCCAACTAAAAGATTTAAAGGTATGAAAAAGTTTTATTCGTTTCTGATCGTCGCAGCTGCCGTTGCCATGGTAAGCTGCTGCGGCAACGCCAACAAGACGGCTGCTGCCGCCGAGGCTGAAGGTGCCGCTGTCGAGGCTTGCGACAAGGCTTGCTGCGACAAGGCCGATTCCTGCAAGAAGGAGTGCTGCAAGGAGAACGCCGAGGAGGCTGCCTGCGAGGGTTGCGCCGACTGCGAGAAGAAGGCCGAGGAGGCTGCCGCAGAGGCAAAGGCCGAGTAAGGATTCCCGGAAGGGAACTTACACCGGATGAGGAGGACCCCGAGGGGATCCTTCTTTTTTTGTGCCGTGCGGGGCGGGTTTCGGGCGGCGCTGCATGCCGTACGATTCGATGGCGCAGCCGGCGGCGGGCCGAAGCCTCCGTGTATTTAAGAGCCGCTTGGGGCGTTCTTCCGCAGCTTCGGTCCGAGTGAGGCGCCTCACGCGCGAGCGTGTGCCGTTCGCCGCCGCCCCATGCGGCGGACGGCAGGTTCGCGTATCCGCTTCTGCCGTCCTGCCGCCGTCGGCGAACGCGCAGGCTTCGACCCGAGAATGCGGCCTCGCGTGTTGGCGGGTGCTGCTCGCTGCCCCCCCCCTGCGGCGGATGCGCCGGCTTCGACCCGCGTGAAAATTCGCGCTTTAGCGCGGCGGGCCGCAGCTTCGCCCCGCGAAGGCCCGCAACTCGCGTCCGCTTGTGCGTCCCTTTGCAAGCTGCTGCCCGAGTTTAGATCGTATGTGAGTACGGCATCCTGCAGCCTCCCCTTCGTGTTTTTGCAAAAATCGCATCGAAAGTTGCCGATAACCGTGCGGCGGTTTTGAATTGTCGGGGCGATTCGTTACCTTTGTGTGAAGTCGGTTTGCCCGACGCCACCGAACCCGAAACGAACCTGAACCGATGAAAAAAATCCTGTTGGCGGCGCTCTGCTGCTGCCTGCTCTGCTCCGTTGCGGCGCAAACGCCCTCCCTCGAAGAGCAATTCCGTCGTCCGACGGGCGATGCGCGGCCCTGGACCCTGTGGTATTGGATGTTCGGCGCCGTGAGCGACGAGGCGATCCGTGCCGACCTCGAAGCGATGGCTTCGGCGGGGCTGGGCGGTGCCTACCTCGTGACGATCCGTTCGAGCGACGACCCGCGCGCCAAGGCCCTCGGCGAGGCGGCCTATCACGACCCCTCGGACCAGCTCACCGATGCCTGGCGGCAGCGTCTGCGCACCGCCTTCACGGAGGCCGACCGCCTCGGCCTGCAGCTGGGCGTGCACATCTGCGACGGCTTCGCGCTGGCGGGCGGTCCGTGGAATACGCCCGCCGAGTCGATGCAGCGCGTCGTGTCGGCCGATACGGTCATTCGGGTGAACCGTCCGATCTCCTTCCTGCTGCCGCTGCCCCGTCCCGAGCGCAACCACGGCTATTACGAAGACATCGCCCTCGTGGCGCTTCCCGTCAAGGGCGGTGCCACGCTCCATCTGACGGAG
This sequence comes from uncultured Alistipes sp., assembly GCA_910584485.1. GTDB lineage: Bacteria > Bacteroidota > Bacteroidia > Bacteroidales > Rikenellaceae > Alistipes. The sequence continues at coordinate 54,733 of CAJUAV010000009.1, read as the reverse complement.
GAGGGACGGGCGATCGTGCGGAAACCCGCTTCGACGGCGGCCGCCGAGGGCGGTCGTGGCGTCGACGACCTGCACAACGTCGTGGCGATGCCTGCGCGCGACGACGAGCCGACCCTCGTGCCGACCCTCGCCTGCGAAAACCTCGACCCGAAGGCCTCGGAGAAAAACCGCGTCTCGGTCGACGAGCGCGGCACGATCCGCGCGGGTGCGCCCTGCCGCGTCGACTATACGTTCGCCGAGCCCGTCACCTGCCGCAACATCGAAATCATCCTCGGCGGCAACAACTACCAGGCCCACCGCCTGACGCTGTCGGCTTCGTCCGACGGCACCCATTTCCGCTTCGTCAAACAGCTGGTGCCCGCCCGTCACGGGTGGCAGAACACCGATTTCCAGACCACGCATGCCATTCCGCCCACCACGGCGCGCATCTTCCGCTTCGAGTGGACCCCCGAAGGTTCGGAGGCGGGGTCGGAGGACCTGGATGCCGCCAAGTGGAAGCCCAACCTGAAGATCGCCCGCATACGGCTGCATGCCACGCCGCGCCTCCACCAGTGGGAGGGCAAGGCGGGCCTGGTCTGGCGCGTGGCCGAGGCGACGACCCCCGACGAGCTGACCGCCGAGGACTGCGTGCAGCTCGACGAGGTGATCGACCTGACGGACCGCATCGACGGGGATCATGCCGCCGTCCGTCTGCCCGAGGGGCGCTGGCGCATCCTGCGGCTGGGCCACACCACGACGGGCCACATGAACGAAACGGCGGGTGCGGGACGCGGTCTGGAGTGCGACAAGTTCAGCCGCACGGCGGTCGCGAAGCAGATCGACAACTGGTTCGGCCGCATCTACCGCACGATCGATCCCGAGGTGGCGCGCCGCGTGCTGAAGGTGCTCTACATCGACAGCTGGGAGTGCGGCAGCCAGAACTGGAGCGAGACGTTCGCCGCCGAATTCGAGGCGCGCCGCGGCTATGCGCTGCGGCCGTGGCTGCCGCTGCTGGCGGCGGGCATCCCGATGGTGAGCGCGGAGCGTTCGGAAAAGGTGCTGCGCGACGTGCGCGAGACGATCGCCGAGCTGGTGCACGACGTCTTCTACGACGTGATCGCGCAGAAGGCCGACGAATACGGCTGTCGCTTCACGGCCGAGACCGTCGCCCCCACGATGGTGTGCGACGGCATGTATCATTACGACAAGGTGGACCTGCCGATGGGCGAGTTCTGGTTCGAAAGCCCCACGCACGACAAGCCGAACGACATGTTGGATGCCGTTTGCGGCGCCCGTGTCTACGGCAAGCGGATCATCTCGGCCGAAGGCTTCACGACGCTGCGCGGCGTCTGGAACGAGACCCCCGCGATGCTCAAACCCATGCTCGACCGCAACTACGCCCTCGGACTGAACCGCCTGGTGTACCACGTCATGACCCATAATCCGTGGCTCGACCGCCGCCCGGGCATGACCCTCGACGGCATCGGCCTCTTCTTCCAGCGCGACAACACCTGGTTCAAACACGGCGCCCCCGCCTTGAGCGGCTATGCGGCGCGCTGCCAGGCGCTGTTGCAGTACGGGGTGCCGGTGACCGACATCGCCGTCTTCACGGGCGAGGAGGTGCCGCGCCGCTCGATCCTGCCCGACCGGCTCGTCCCCTCGCTGCCCGGGCTCTTCGGTGCCGAGCGGGTCGAGAGCGAGCGGATCCGCCTCAAGAACGAGGGGCAGCCGCTGCGCGTGAAGCCCGTCGGCGTCACCCACTCGGCCAACATGGCCGATCCCGAACGGTGGATCGATCCGCTGCGCGGCTATGCCTACGACTCCTTCAACCGCGATGCGCTGCTGCGCCTCGCCCGTGCCGAAGGGGGACGCATGGTGCTCCCGGGCGGTGCTTCGTATCGGGTGCTGGTGATTCCCGCGGCCCGTCCGATGAACCCCGAAACGCCGATGAGCGACGAGGTGCGCGCGAAGATCGATGCGCTGAAAGCCGCGGGCGTGGTTGTGCCCGAAATTCCCTATACGGCCGATGATCTGACCGCCTACGGACTGGAGCGCGACGCCGTGGTCCCGAAGGGGGTGGCGTGGACCCACCGCCGTTCGGAGAGCGACGATACCGATATCTATTTCATCTCGAATCAGCAGCACGAGGCGCGCCGCATCGCGGTCTCGCTGCGCACGGCGGGGCGCGTGCCCGAGCTGTGGAATCCGCTGACGGGCGAAATCGCCGATGTCGCGCAGTGGCGCGTCGAGGCGGGCCGCACCGAGGTGGAGCTGCCGCTCGATGCCTGCGGCTCTGTCTTCGTCGTCTTCCGCCGTGCGGGGAGCCCGCAGGAGCAGCCGCGGACGACGCGCACCACCGTGCTGGGGCGGCCCCTCGACCTGCTGCGCACGGGCGACTGGTGGCTGACCTTCGACCTGGGGTCGGAAGGGGTGCGCACGGAGCGTGCCGAACGGCTGTTCGACTGGTCGCAATCGGCGGAGGAGCGGCTGCGTTATTATTCGGGCACGGTGACCTGCCGCACCACCTTCCGCTGGAAGGGGCGTCCGAAGGGACGCGTGGTGCTCGCACTGGGCGAGGTGCACGACGTGGCGGCGGTGACCGTGAACGGCCGCCCGTGCGGCGTCGCCTGGACGGCTCCCTATGAGGTGGATATCACCGAGGCGCTGCGGCGCGGTCAAAACAGCCTCGTCATCGAGGTTTCGAACACGTGGGCCAATGCGCTGCTGGGGGCCGAGCTGGGCAAGGCGCCCTTCCGCGGCATCTGGACCAACGCCCCCTACCGCCGCAAGGAGCAGACGCTGCTCCCTGCGGGATTGACGGGCGAGCTGTGGGTGAAAGAGGTGCAGCAGACGAGCGAACGTGCCCGCCGGGAACGGCGGTAACGGAAGGAGCGGCAGGCTCGGTTCCGAGCGGGGCTGATTGTAAATCGCACGTAGTGCGTGCCGTTCGCCGCGGCCCCATGGCGGAGGGCAGGAAAGCGTCAGGCCGCTCCCTGACCCTCCTGCCGCCGTCGGCGAACGGATCAATCGATCCCGCAAGGGATCGGCGGGCCGCAGCTTCGCGGCGCGAAGGCCCGCGTTTGGCGTCCCTTCGCAAGCTGCTGCCCGAATATGAGGCGCACGCTCGTCGCAGATCTCTCCGCTCGGCCGTAATCTGCTGCCGAACGGTTTCGACCTCGTAGAGAGGTCGGCGGGCCGCAGCTTCGCGGCGCGAAGGCCCGCTATTCGCGCAAGGCTCATTGCGTGCGCTTCGCAAGCTGCTGCCCGAATATGAGTCGCACGCTCGTCGCAGGTCTCTCCGCTCGGCCGTAAGCTGCTGCCGAACGGTTTCGACCTCATAGAGGTCGGCGGGCCGCAGCTTCGCCGCGCGAAGGCCCGCAACTCGCGTCTGCTCGTCGCGTGCGCTTCGCAAGCTGCTGCCCGAAGTAGTGCGGCGGGCCGCTGTTTTGCAAGCCGCCGCCCGACGACGAACATGAAAAAACAAGTTAAAACGCATACGCATATGAACCGCATGAAGACCCTTTTGTCGCTCGTGGCCGCCGCCCTGATGGCCGGCACGGCCTCGGCCGAGGTGAAGATGCCCGCCATCTTCGCCGATCACATGGTGCTGCAACAGCAGACCGACGCTCCGCTGTGGGGCACCGCCGCACCGAAGAAAACGGTGACGGTGACCGTCGGCTGGACGGACGAAGTCTACCGCACGAAGGCCGATGCCGAGGGGCGCTGGCGCCTCGCGATTCCGACCCCCGCGGCGGGCGGTCCCTACGACATCACCGTCTCGGACGGCGAGCCGCTGACGCTGCGCAACGTCCTGCTAGGCGAGGTGTGGATCTGCTCGGGGCAGTCGAACATGGAGATGCCGATGAAGGGCTTCAAGAACCAGCCCGTCGAGAACGGCAACCTCGATGCCGCCCGCGGCCGCGATCCGCAGTTGCGCCTGTTCACCGTGAAGCGCACGGCGCTGCTCGAAGCGGCGGACGACGTGACGGGCCGCTGGAGCGAGGCGACGCCCCTCACGGTGCGCGATTTCTCGGCCACGGCCTACTATTTCGGCCGCATGCTGCGCGAGACGATCGACGTCCCCGTGGGGCTCGTCTGCGTCGCCTGGGGCGGCTCGGCCTGCGAGGCGTGGATGGACCGCGAGATGCTCGCCGCTTTCCCGCAGGTGCAGCTCCCCGCGACCGACGCCGAGGTGAACAAGACGAAGCAGCGCTGCCCGACGGCCCTCTACAACGGCATGCTCAAACCCTTGATCGGCATGGCGATGCGCGGTGTGATCTGGTACCAGGGCGAGGACAACTGGAACCGCGCCGACTACTATGCCGACCTCCATGCCGCGATGATTACGGGGTGGCGCAAGCAGTGGGGAATCGGCGATTTCTCCTTCTACTACTGTCAGATCGCCCCCTACGACTACTCGATCATCACCGCCGCGGGGCAGCCGCTCTATAACTCGGCCTACCTGCGCGAGCAGCAGGCGCGCGTCGAGCACCTGGTGCCCAACGCGGGCATGGCCGTGCTGCTCGATACGGGCATGGAGCGCGGCATCCACCCCTACGACAAGCGTCCCGCGGGCGAACGCCTCGCGCTGCACGCCCTGGCCAAGACCTACGGCATCGAGGGCATCTACTGCGACAGCCCCGTCTACGAATCGATGCAGGTCGAGGGCGATCGGGTGACGATCTCCTTCTCGCGCGCCCCGATGTGGATCAGCTGCAAGCACGGCTTCGAATCGAAATGCGTCGAGGTGGCGGGCGCCGACCGCAAGTTCTATCCCGCCCGGGCGCGCGTCGAGCGCAGCAAGCTCGTCGTGCGCAGCGATAAGGTCAAGGAGCCCGTGGCGGTCCGCTACGCCTTCAAGGACTGGGTCGTGGGCGATCTGTTCGGCAGCGACGGCCTGCCCGTCTCGTCGTTCCGCACGGACGACTGGCCCGATCCGAAACCCCTCAAAGAGTAGCGCCCCATGCGACGCCTGCTTCTTTTCGCGCTGCTCTCGCTGCCGCTGCTCGGTCAGGGGCAGCCGCAGGATTATGTCTGGACCTCGCAGAGCCGCGATTCGTCGGAATCGATGCCCCTCGGAGGCGGCGACCTCGGCCTGAACGTCTGGGTCGAGGGCGACGAACTGCTCTTTTACGTCTGCCGCAGCGGCTCCTACGACGAGCACAACACGCTGCTCAAGGCGGGCCGCGTCCGCCTGAAGATCGAAGGGGGCGAGGCGGCGGCTCCGTTCCGTCAGACGCTGCGCCTGGCCGACGGCTCGATGCGCGTCGAGCTGCTCGGGGCGACCGTCACGCTGCGCGTCGACGCCTTCGAACCCGTCGTGCGCGTCGCGGTCGAGAGCCCGCGCGCCGTAACCTGCGAGGTGAGCTACGAGAACTGGCGTCACCGCGACCGTCCCTACCGCTCGGGCGAGGGGCGCCAATCTTCGCACAAGTGGGCCAAGACGGCGGGGCTGGCGACCACCGCCGACACGGTGTGCGCGACCGAACACGCCGTCACCTTCTGTCATCGCAACCCCGCCCGCACCCTTTTCGACCGCACGGTCGAGGTCGAGGGGCTCGCCGCCGTGCGCGATTCGCTCTGGAATCCGCTCGCGCACCGCATTTCGGGCGGCCGTCTTTGGAGCCGCGACCTGCGTTTCGCGGGCGAAAGCGAGGGTCGCTACCTCGACACCGATTTCCGTGCGTGGCGTTTCCGCTCCGTAAAACCGTCGAAGCGGCACGCCTTTGCGCTGGCGCTGGCCACGATGCAGTCTGCCGACCTCGCGCCCTGGACGGCGGAGGTAGAGCGGACCGTGGCGCGCGCCGAAGCCGATCCGAAGGGGGCCGTGCGCCGCACCGAGGCGTGGTGGCGCGCCTACTGGCAGCGCAGCCGCATCGAGGCCGACGGTCCCGCGGCCGACATCGCCCGCAACTACACGCTCTTCCGCTACATGCTGGGGTGCAACCGGCGGGGCGCCGACCCGACCAAATTCAACGGCGGCCTCTTCACCTTCGATCCGCAGGGGGTCGACACGGCGCAGCGCTTCACCCCCGATTTCCGCAACTGGGGCGGCGGCACGATGACGGCGCAGAACCAGCGCCTCGTCTACTGGCCGATGCTGCGGTCGGGCGATTTCGACCTCATGCCCGTGCAGTTCGACTTCTACGAGCGGATGCGCGCCAACGCCGAGCTGCGCACGCGCTGCTACTGGGGCCACGGCGGAGCCTCGTTCACCGAGCAGATCGAACTCTTCGGCCTGCCGAACCACATGGAGTACGGCACGAAGCGTCCCGCGTGGTTCGATCGCGGCGTCGAGTACAACGCCTGGCTGGAGTACTGCTGGGATACGGTGCTCGAATTCTGCCAGATGATCCTCGAAACCTACCGCTACGACCGCGCCGACATCGCGCGCTACGAGCCCCTCATCGAGAGCTCGCTCCGCTTCTTCGACGAACACTACCGCTACCTCGCCGCGCGGCGCGGCCGCAAGGAGCTCGACGGCGAAGGCAAGCTCGTCCTCTACCCGGGTTCGGGGTGCGAGACCTACAAGATGGCCTACAACGCCTCCTCGACCGTCGAGGGGCTGCGCACGGTGCTCGAGACCTACCTCGACGTGAAGCGCATGCGGGGCGACACGTGCGTCGCGCCGTGGCACGCGATGCTCGACCGCATCCCCGCGCTGCCGCTGCGCACCGTGGCGGGCCGCACGATGATCGCCCCCGCCGCGGCGTGGGAGCGCATCAACAACATCGAGACGCCGCAGCTCTATCCCGTCTTTCCGTGGCGCCGTTACACGATGGCCTCCGAAGAGCCGATCGACGTGGCGCTCAACACCTATTTATATGACGACCACGCCGTGTGGCAGCGCTCGTCGAAGGGGTGGAAGCAGGACTGCATCTGGGCGGCCGAGCTGGGGCGCACGGAGGATGCCGCGCGGCTGGTGAGCGAGAAGCTCGCCGACGGCCCGCACCGCTTCCCCGCCTTCTGGGGCCCGGGCTTCGACTGGACGCCCGACCACAACTGGGGCGGCAGCGGCGCGATCGCCCTGCAGGAGATGTTGTTGCAGAGCGACGGCGACCGCATCGTCCTCTTCCCCGCCTGGCCGCGCAACTGGAACGTCCGCTTCAAGCTCCACGCGCCGCACCGCACGACCGTCGAGGCGGAGCTGCGCGACGGGCGGCTGGTGTCGCTCGACGTACAGCCCGCCGAGCGCCGCAAGGACGTACGGATTCTTTTGAAGAACGAAGAATAACGAAGATATGCAGATGAAACATTCGATTACGATCGCGCTGGCCGCCTGCATGGCGTGGAGCGCAACGGCGCAGCCGACCCCCGCCGAGGCGCTGCGGCCGCAGGAGATCTCCGTGGCGGGGCTCATGCCCCTGGCGGGCAGCGGCCGCACGCTCTACGATTTCAACGCGGGGTGGCGCTTCCGCCGCGGCGATGTCGCGGGGGCAGCGGCCGTCGATTTCGACGATGCGGCCTGGGAGACGGTCGCTACGCCCCACACCGCGGAGCTCATGCCCGCCGAGGGGAGCGGCTGCCGCAACTACCAGGGCCCCGTCTGGTACCGCAAGCACTTCACGGTGCCCGCCGACTGCGCGGGGCAGGAGGTGCTGCTCCATTTCGAGGGCATCATGGGCAAGCAGCGCTTCTACGTGAACGGCACGCTCGTGCGCGAGCACCTCGGGGGCTACCTCCCCGTGACGATCTCGCTCTCGGAGGCGGGCGTGGCGGCGGGCGACCGCTGTCTGGTGGCGGTGATGGCCGATAACTCGAACGACAAGACCTATCCCCCGGGCAAGCCGCAATACACGCTCGACTTCGCCTACCACGGGGGCATCTACCGCGACGTGTGGCTTATCGGCCGCTCGGAGGTGGCCGTGACGGATGCCGTCGAGGCCGACCGCACGGCGGCAGGGGGCATCTTCGTCCACTACGACCGCATTTCGGCGCGCGAGGCCGACGTATGGGTCGATACGGAGATCGCGAACCGCGCCGAGCGCACGAAAAACGTCGTCGTCGAAACGACGCTGACCGATGCCGACGGCACGGTGATCGGCCGTGCGGCGTCGCCCGTGCGCCTGCGGGCGGGGGCGGTGCGGCAGACCAAGCAGCGGATCGTCGTGCCGACGCCGCACCGCTGGTCGCCCGACGATCCCTACCTCTACCGCGTCGAAACGCGCATCAAGGAGGGGAAGCGTTGCCTCGACGGCGGCGTGACGCGCATCGGCATTCGCTCCTTCGCCTTCGATCCCGCACGGGGCTTCGTGCTGAACGACGAACCCTTCGGCAAGCTGGTGGGGGCCAACCGCCACCAGGATTTCGCCTACGTGGGCAACGCCGTGCCCAACTCGCAGCAGTGGCGCGACGCGAAGCGGCTGCGCGATGCGGGGTGCCGCATTATCCGCGTGGCGCACTATCCGCAGGACCCCTCCTTCATGGATGCCTGCGACGAGCTGGGGCTCTTCGTCATCGTGGCGACCCCCGGCTGGCAGTACTGGAACAAGGACCCGCAGTTCGCCGAGCGCGTGCACCGCAATACGCGCGAGCTGATCCGCCGCGACCGCAACCACCCCTCGGTGCTCATGTGGGAGCCGATCCTGAACGAAACGCCCTATCCCGCGCAGTTCGCCGTCGACGCCCTGCAGATCACGCGCGACGAGTATCCCTATCCGTACTGTCCCGTGGCGGCGGCCGACTCCCATTCGGCGGGCGTGCGCGACCACTACGACGTGGTCTACGGCTGGCCGCGCGACGAGCGGAAGGCGGATGCCCCCGCGCAGTGCATCTTCACGCGCGAATGGGGCGAGAACGTCGACGACTGGTATGCCCACAACAACGACAACCGCGCCTCGCGCAGCTGGGGCGAGCGGCCGATGAAGGTGCAGGCGCTGTCGCTGGCGAAGAGCTACGACGGCCTCTACGACACCGATGCGCAGTTTATCGGCGGGGCGCAGTGGCACCCCTTCGATCACCAGCGCGGCTACCACCCCGATCCCTACTGGGGCGGTATCTACGACTGCTTCCGACAGCCCAAGTACGCCTACTACCTCTTCCGCAGCCAGACGGCGGCCGACCTGCGTCACCCGACGGCCGAGAGCGGTCCGATGATCTACATCCTGCACGAGATGTCGCAGTTCTCCGATCCGGACGTGGTGGTCTTCACCAACTGCGATTCGGTGCGTCTGTCGATCTACGACGGCAAACGGTCGTGGACGAAGCCCGTGGTGCGGTCGGAGCGTTCGATGCCCAACCCGCCCGTAGTCTTCGAGAACGTCTGGGATTTCTGGGAGGCGCGCTCGTACAGCTATACGAACAAGAATTGGCAGGCGGTGAATATGGTCGCCGAGGGCTTTATCGACGGCAAGGTAGTCTGCTCGACGAAGCGCATGCCGTCGCGCCGCTCGACGAAGCTGCGTCTCGCGGTCGACTGGAACGGGAAGCCGCTCGTGGCCGACGGATCGGATTTCGTGGTCGTCGTGGCCGAGGTGACCGATGACAGCGGCCATGTCCGCCGCCTGGCGAAGGAGCGGATCCGCTTCACGGTCGAGGGCGAGGGCGAGCTGATCGGCGACGAGCGCATCGAAGCCAATCCGCGTCCCGTGGAGTTCGGCACGGCGCCCGCCCTGGTGCGCGCGACGCGCCGCGCGGGCCGCATCCGCGTGCGGGCCGAGGTCGCCTTCCCCGGGACGCATGCGCCCGAGGCGGCCGAGATCGAGTTCGAGAGCGTGCCCGCCTCGCTGCCCTTCTGCTGCGACGAGGGGCAGACGGCGGCCGAGCGGACGACGGCGGACGGGAACGACGAAGGGGAGCGCATGCAGCTCTCCGAGGCCGAGAAGCGGCGTCTGCTGGAGGAGGTCAACCGCCAGCAGCAGGAGTTCGGCGTGCAGTAAGGGCGGTCGGGCGGCCTTTTCGGCCGATTGACCGTGCGTGCGGGACGTTCGGCAGCCGAAACAGGGTATCTTTGCGAAGATGCGGATCGGTCCCGCAAGGGATCGGCGGCTTCGGATGTGGTCGCACCCCGCATGGCTCGATCCCGCAGGGATCGGCGGGCCGCAGCTTCGCCTGGCGAAGGCCCGCAACTCGCACAAGGCTCGCAGGCGTTCCTTCGCAAGCCGCGCCCCGAATTCGGAGAGTTGTTGCTGCTTGGCGGATGGACGGGTCGAAGGGTTTCGACCCCGCAGAGGTCGGCTGGTTGCAGCTTCGCCTCGCGAAGGCCCGCAGCTCGCACAAGGCTCGCAGGCGTTCCTTCGCAAGCTGCGCCCCGAATTCGGAGAGTTGCGGCTGCTTGGCGGACGGACCAAACGGTTTCGACCTCGCAGAGGTCGGCAGCCCGCAACCGCTCCCTCGGCGGAGGGCTGCAACGCGCGTCCCGCCCGATGCCGCCTCCGCTCGGCTGCGGGCAGTGCGGAAATCGCACGTAGCGGCGGGCCGCAGCTTCGCCCCGCGAAGGCCCGAACAACGCAGCCCACCGGCCGCAGCCCGCGGCCCTGAACAGAAGAACCAATATTTAACGATAACCGACCATGAAAAAAACGTTGATTGCGGCCTTGGCCGCCCTCGTGACACTGCCCGCAGTGGCGCAGTATCCGACGATCCCCGATTCGGTGGAACAGCAGTACGCCGCCCAGCAGGCGCCCCACCGGCGTCTTTCGCACGAAGCGTGGAAAAAGGCCTATGCCGTCGTGCAGCAGGAGGAAAAAGAGCTCGGCCGCGTCTTCCGTCCGTGGGCCGCGAAGCCCGAGGATCTGCCGCAGGCGAAGATTCCCGCCTTCCCGGGTGCCGAGGGCGGCGGCATGTACTCCTTCGGCGGCCGCGGCGGCAAGGTCTTCGTCGTCACGTCGCTCGAAGACCGCGGCCCGGGTACGCTGCGCGAAGCCTGCGAGGCCGGCGGTGCCCGCATCGTCGTCTTCAACGTCGCGGGTGTGATCCGTCTCCAGTCGCCGATCAACATCCGTGCTCCCTACATCACCATCGCGGGTCAGACCGCCCCGGGCGACGGCGTCTGCGTGACGGGCGCTTCGTTCCTGATCGACACGCACGACGTGGTGATCCGCCACATGCGTTTCCGCCGCGGTGCGATGAATGTCGCCGACCGTGACGATGCGCTGGGTGGCCAGGCCGTGGGCAACGTCATGCTCGACCATATCTCCGCTTCGTGGGGCCTCGACGAGAACATGTCGATCTACCGCCACGTCTACAACCGCGACCCGAACACGAACCGCGGCGCGAAGCTCCCGACGGTGAACATCACCATCCAGAATTCGGTCTTCTCGGAGGCGCTCGACCTCTACAACCACGCCTTCGGCGCCACGATCGGCGGCAGCAACTCGGTCTTCGCCCGCAACCTCTTCGCCTCGAACATTTCGCGCAACTGCTCGATCGGCATGGGCGGCCGCTTCAACTTCGTCAACAACGTCGTCTTCAACTGGTGGAACCGTTCGGTCGACGGCGGCGACCATTCGAGCCGTCTGAACATCATCAACAACACCTACAAGCCGGGTCCGATCACCCCCGCGGGAAAGCCGATTTCGTTCCGCATCGTGAAGCTCGACAGCGGCCGCAGCCCCGAGAACCGCAACCTGTACGGCAAGGCCTATGTCTCGGGCAACAAGGTGTGGGGGAACGACGCCGTGACGGCCGACAACTGGAACGGCGGCGTGCAGATCAACTCGGGCCTGCTCGGCGACCGCAAGGCCGAAGTCTACGAGGCGGAGCCCTTCAAGATGGCTCCCGTGACGATCCTGCCGACGGACGAGGCCTACGAGTTCGTGCTGAACAACGTCGGCGCCTCCTTCCCGAAGCGCGACGCCGTGGATGCCCGCATCGTGAAGAGCGTCCGCACGGGTAAGGCGATCTACGCCAAGGATGCCCGCGAGCACCAGCCCCTCTACGTGAAGCGCCGCCTGCCCGCCGACTCCTACAAGATGGGCATCATCACCGACCCGCAGCAGGTGGGCGGTCTGCCCGAATACGAGGGCAAGCCCTACCTCGACACGGACGGCGACGGCATGCCCGACCTCTGGGAGAAGCGATACGGCCTCGATCCGAACGATCCGTCGGATGCCGTGCAGGACATGAACGGCGACGGCTACACGAACATCGAAAAGTACATCAACGGCATCGATCCGACCGTGAAGGTCGACTGGTCGAACCTCGAGAACAACCACGATACGCTGCAGGGCCGCAAACGCCTTTTCTGATCCCATGAACGCTTTCAAACGAATGCTGCTGCTCCTCGCGGCGGCGGGAGGATGCTGCGCCGCCACGGCGCAGCGTCCTTTCCCCGTGGAGCAGGTGCGCGACGGCGGCCTGCGCTATACGGCCGATGCCGCGGGTAACCGCGTACTCGATTTCTCCTATTGCGGCTACCGCCTCGGTGCGGAGGCGATCCCCGATGCGGCGGTCGTCGTCCGTGTAAGCCCCGTCGAGGGCGACAACAGCGCACAGCTGCAACAGGCGATCGACTATGTCTCGACGCTCTCCCCCGATGCGCAGGGGCTGCGCGGCGCCGTGCTGCTCGAAGCGGGCACCTATGCGCTCGACGAGGCGCTGTGGATCCGCCGCTCGGGCGTCGTCCTGCGCGGCGCCTCGAAACACGGAACGGTGCTCGTAAAACGCGGTTGCGACCGCGGCGCCGCGATCTACATCGAGGGTGCGGCCGACCGCGTCTGCGGTACGCCGACGGAGCTGACGACCGACTACCTGCCCGTCGGCACGACCTGCTTCGAGGTCGCTTCGACCGAGGGGCTCGCCGCAGGAATGCCGGTTTCGATCCGTCAGGAGGCGGTCGCCCGTCCGCGCGGCAAGGACGCCGTGATGACTCCCGAAATCGCACGGGCGCTCGGCCCGGGCAACGTTACGATCGCTTGGGAGCGCACGGTGACGGCCGTCGAGGGGCGCACGATCGAGATCGACGCGGCGCTGCCGATGGCCCTCGACCGCTCGAAACGCGCGGCGACCGTCTGTCCCTACACGTGGGCGGGTCGTCTCGCGCAGTGCGGTGTCGAGCACCTGACGATCGTTTCGGACTACGATCGCGACCATCCGCTCGACGAAAATCACGCGTGGATGGGCGTCTGGATCGATGCCGCCGCCGACTGCTGGGTGCGTCAGGTCGATTTCCGCCATTTCGCGGGGAGCGTCGTGGCGTTGCAGCGCGGCGCTTCGCGCATCACGGTCGAGGACTGCCGCTCGACGGAGCCCGTCTCGGAGATCGCCGGTTCGCGCCGCCGCACCTTCTTCACGCTCGGTCAGCACACCCTTTTTCGCCGCTGCTACTCGGAGCACGGGCAGTACGACTTTTCGGCGGGCATCCATGCCCCCGGGCCGAACGCCTTCGTGCAGTGCGACACCCATGAATCGAAGGGGTTCAGCGGCTCGACGGGTTCGTGGGCCTGCGGACTGCTCTTCGACGTGGTGAACATCGACGGCAACGACCTGCGCTTCATGAACCTCTACGACACCTTCAACCGCTGCGGCTGGAACACGGCCAACAGCATGGCCTGGCAGTGCACGGCGGCGGCGATCTACTGCTTCTCGCCCGCGCCCGACGCGCCGAACTACGCGAACGGCAGCTGGGCGCACTGCTACGGCAACGGCGTGTGGGCCAACAGCGACAACTTCGTCCATCCGCGCAGCCTCTACGCCGCGCAGCTGGCCGCCCGCATCGGTGCGGAGCGGGCCGAGGCGCTCTGCCGCACCCTGCCGCGCAACACGAGCGCTTCGTCGAGCCCGACGATCGAACAGGCCGTCGAGCTGGCCCGCGAGGCGTGGACACCGCGTCTGACGCTGAACGACTGGATCGAGCAGGCGCCCTTCGCCGCCTCGGTCTCGACCGACGGCGTGCCGACGCTCGACGAGGCGCTGCATCGGCACAAGCGGGCCGTGCACGACCTGCCCGCGCTGCGCGAGCGGCGTCCGATGACCTTCGGACTGAAGAACGGCCGCCTGGTGGCCGACGGCGCCCTGCTGGCGGGCAGCCGCCAGTCGATCCGCTGGTGGAACGGCAGCTACGACGAGAGCCAGCTCCCGACGATGGGCGACCACCTGACGCGCTTCGTGCCCGACCGCGAGGGCGCGGGGCTCACGGACCGCATCGACACGGTCGTGGCGCACATGAAGCGGCGCGGCGCGCTGCTGCTCGACCACAACTACGGATTGTGGTACGACCTGCGCCGTGTCGACCACCTGCGCGTGCGGCGCCGCGACGCCGACGTCTGGGCCCCCTTCTACGAACAGCCCTTCGCCCGCAGCGGTGAGGGGACGGCCTGGGACGGCATGAGCAAATACGACCTGACGCGCCCCAACACCTGGTACTGGAGCCGCCTGAAGGGCTTCGCCGACCGCGCCGCCTGCGAGGGGCTGCTGCTCTTCCACCAGAACTATTTCCAGCACAACATCATCGAGGCGGGTGCCCACTGGGTGGATGCTCCGTGGCGCACGACGAACAACATCAACGACACGGGCTTCGCCGAGCCGGTCAACTTCGCGGGCGACAAGCGCGTCTTCGAGGCGGAGATGTTCTACGACGTGACCCACCCGACGCGTCGGGCGCTGCACCGCAACTACATCCGCATGTGCCTGGATCATTTCGCCGAGAACGGCAACGTCGTGCAGCTCGTGAGCGAGGAGTTTACGGGGCCGCTCCATTTCGTGGAGTTCTGGCTCGACTGCATCGCCGAGTGGCAGCGCGACACGGGCCGCGATGCGCTGGTGGCCCTCTCGGCGACGAAGGATGTGCAGGATGCGATCCTGCGCGATCCCGAGCGGTCGAAGGTGGTCGATCTGATCGACATCCGCTACTGGCACCACCGCGCCGACGGTACGACCTACGAGCCGCAGGGAGGCGTGAGCATGGCTCCGCGCCAGTATGCCCGCAAGATCAAGGTCGGCACGATCGATTTCGCCTCGGTCTATCGCGCCGTGAACGAATACCGCACGCAGTATCCCGACAAGGGCGTGACCTATTTCGCGCAGAATTATCCCGCCTACGGCTGGGCGATCCTCATGGCGGGGGGCTCCTGTCCGTCGGTGCGCGTCGACGATGCCGCCTTCCTGGAGGCCGTGCCCGAGCTGACCGAAACGTCCGTTGTGGGGGAGGGGTGCTACCGCCTGGGCGGCGACCGCGGGGCGGTCTACTACCTGCCCGCCGCGACGACGATCGATGCAGAGCTGCCTGCGGGCAACTATGCGTTGCGCTACATCGAGCCGCGCAGCGGCCGCGTGACGCTCGTGCAGAAGCGCGTGAAGGTCGCCGAAGGGACCCCCTGGCGCCTGCTGGCCGAGCGGGGCGGCGCCTACTGGTTCCGACGGATCGAGTAAGCCGCGCGTTTTTCGGATCGGACGGACAGCCTCCTGCGAGGGGCTGTCCGTTCTGTTTTTGGTCGGGGAGGGAGGGCTGCCCGCCGTCGCGCAACGCCGCTCTGTCCGCTCTGCCTGTCTCCATCCACCCCGCGCAACATCCCCGCAGCCGCACAATGCCCTCCGCCGCGCAACCTCGCGGCTCCGAAAAGACGAAACACCCCGCCGCTCCCAACGGAGCAGCGGGGTGAAACCGTTGCGAAAAGGAGGGACTCCTATTTCACGAGCGCCGAGATCAGGTAGGTGGCGGCCACCGTCAGAATCGCGTAGAGCTCGGGGAAGGCGGCCAGAATCAGCGTCTTACCCATCACGTCGTGGCCGTTGCCGATGGCGGCGATACCGTTGGCGCAGACCTTGGCCTGGTAAACGGCGGCGGCGAGGTTCACGATACCGACCAGGATGCCGGCGCCCAGCACGGCGGCCGCCTGCAGCATCGTCGGGTTGGCGAGGAAGCCCTGTACCATGAAGAAGCAGACGAAGCCGTAGAGACCCTGCGAACCCGGCAGTGCCGAGAGGATCATGTAGCTACCGAAGGCGCCGCCGTTCTTTTTCATGGCACCCACGGCGGCCTGACCCGCGATCGAAGTACCGATGGCCGAAGCGATGCCGGCCAGACCTACCATCAGTGCAACACCGACATAGGCCATCACTAAAGCAGTTGTTTCCATAATGAATTGATTTGTGTTTGATTGTTGATTATTCGTTTTCGCGGTTCATTTTGCGGATCGGATCGAACGAGCGCGATGCCATTTCGAATCCCGCATTCTTATAGAATTCCACGAAGGTCAGACGCATCGGGTGTACGAACGACGAAATCGTGGACATGAAGAGGTTGATGCCGTGGCCGATGAGCAGGATGGGAATCATCACCAGCAGCCGCACGACGATGTTCGCCCCATCGGGCACGAAGCCCGAGGCGAGCGAGTTGAAGACCAGCGCCAGCACGCCGCCCGAAAGACCGATGGCGAACAGACGGATGTACGACAGCACGTCGCTCAAGAGGCCCGTCAGGTTGTTGTAGAGGTCCCACAGCCCCGAGCCGATGTTGACGAGCGGGTTGCGTCCCGGAGTGTTCAGCAGCAGCATGAAGAGCGCACCGACCCCCAGCGCGCCGTAGAAGGCGGGCGACGAGGCGGTGAAACCCGGGATGGCCCATCCCTCGGCGAGCATCGGCAGCCCCGCGGCAAGCGACCCCGACAGCAGGATGATGAACCATCCCAGCGTGCCGAAGGCGTATTTCCAGCCGAAGGAGCGGACCGTGGTATAGATGTTCAGCACGAGGCCGAAGAGGATCTGCACCATGCCGATGGCCAGCGCGATCGAGAAGAATTCGCCCTGGAAATCGAAGAAGGGGATCGAGGGAAAATACTCCGCGAGGCTCATGCCGAAGAACGAGCCGCAGAAGAGACCGAAGAGCGTCGTCGAGAGGGCGCACATCGTGGCGAACCACGCCGCGCGCCGCATCATCGGCTCGCGCACCTTCGCCAGCATCGCGATGCCCGCGGCCAGCAGGATCAGACCGTACCCCGCGTCGTTCAGGCAGATGCCGAAGAAGAGCATGTAGAACGGTGCGAAGAAGGGCGTGAGGTCCAGCGTGCCGTATTTCGGACGGGCGTACATGTCGCCCACCAGCTCGAAGATGCGTGCAAAACGGTTGTTGCGCAGCTTGACGGGGGTGTCGTCCTCGGGCGTCGGGTCGCTCTTGATGAAGACGGCGTCGGGGTAGTCGGCCAGCATGCGGTCGACGCGCTCCGAGGTGGCCGTCTCGGCCCACCCTTCGAGCACGACCAGCGTGCCGTCGGCGGCGTGCTCGGCCGTCGCCTCGACGCGGATCCCCTGCAGCCGCTCGCGCAGCTGCGCGGCGTAGGCCGCCAGCAGCTCCTCCGAGGCGGCCGCGCGGGCGAAACGGGCGTCGAGCGCCGCAAGCTTCGCCTCCTCGGCCGCGATGCGGCGCTCGGCCTCCGCGGCATCCATATGCGGCGCCTTCATCTCCTGTGCGTCGAGGTTGAGCTCCTCGCCGAGGGCGGCGATGGCGACGAACCACACGGTCGATGCCGTGCGGTGGATCTCGGCGAGCGTGTAGCGCTCGTTCCACGCCGCGGCCTCCTTGTCGAAGGTGGTCGACGAGGCGGTCAGGTAGTGGAGCACGATGCCGTTCTCGGCCAGTGCCGCGCCGTGCGCCGCGTCGAAGGCGCCCCAGGGGCGCAGCTCCTCGGCCAGCTTCTCCAGGCGGGCGATCTCGCCCCGCAGCGCCGCCGCCTCGCGCTGTGCCTCGGCATAGCGTTCGTAGGCTTCGCGCCCCGTGGCATAGGCCTCGCCCCGCAGCGCGGGGTGCTCGGCGCGCCAGCTGCGCAGGAACTCGACCGCTTTCGTGCTCCCCTCGATGTCGAGCAGCAGCTGGCGGTCCTCCTCCGTGGGCTCCCACCCGCGGACGGTGATGTCGACGAGCCCCAGCTCGCGCAGCCGTTCGATGAAATCCTCCTGCTGCGCGGCGAAGAGCACGACGTCGTATTTCGACATTCTCGCGATCATGACAAGGACCCCTCCACGGCCTGCTGTTGCTTGGTTTTGACGATCTTCTGGGCGGATTTCGAGAGGTTCTCCTCATCCTCCATGAAGCGTTTGATCTTGCGGATGGCATCCTCGTACCCGGGAATCTGCACCTTTTCGTAGAGGTTCACCTTCTGCGTGGTCTTGCGGCGGGCGTAGTCCAGCAGCTCCATCTTGCGGCGGTAGACCTCGTATTCGAGCCCCAGCTGCGCCATGCGTTCGAGCACCGCCACGCCGTCGGCATACCACAGGGGCGCCGAGAAGAGGTCGTAGGGCTTGCGCTCGAAATGCACCTGCCCCAGGACGGGGGTGCGCACCCCCGCGATCTTCTGCACGGTCAGATCGACGTCGGCGATGCGGACCAGCGTCGGGTCGAACTCGCCCCACAGCGCCGCCATGTAGTCGTACTCGCCCTTCAGCCGGTCGAGCCGACGCAGGTACTCCGCCGCGGAGTCCTTCGCCCGCTTCACCTCGGAGCGCAGCGCCGACTCCTTCGACTTGATCGTCGGAAGGGCCGTGCGGCGCATCTTGAGCTGTTTGCCCAGCTCGCCGAGGGAGGTCTTGTTGTATTGAAACTTGATGGCCATTGCGCGTCGTTATGCTTTCCAGTATTTCGCGATCAGCTCCGCCTTGATGGCGACCTCCTCCTTCGAGAAATAGGCCGCGAAGAGCTCCCAGGCCGTGTCGAGCATCTCGGTGATGCCGATGTTGATGTCGATGGCCAGCAGCTTGCGCGAGTAGTCGCGGGCGAATTTGAGGGCGCGCTCGTCGTAGTCCGAGAGGTCGAAACCGTTTTCGAGCTTCGTCTTGGCGTTCGCCGCGTCGGCGTAGAGGCGCACGCAGGCGTTCATCACCTGCGGATGGTCCTCGCGCGTCTTCTTGCCGATGACTAACTGCTTCAGACGCGAGAGCGAACGGAACGGGTCGACGATCACCTTGCCCGTGTCCGAGTCGTTGCGCAGGAAGAGCTGGCCCTCGGTGATGTAACCCGTGTTGTCGGGGATGGCGTGCGTGATGTCGCCGCCCGAAAGGGTCGTCACGGCGATGATCGTGATCGAGCCGCCGTTGGGCAGCTGCACGGCCTTCTCGTAGATCTTCGCCAGGTCGGAGTAGAGCGAGCCGGGCATCGAGTCCTTCGAGGGGATCTGGTCCATACGGTTCGAGACGATCGCCAGCGCGTCGGCGTAGAGGGTCATGTCGGTAAGGAGCACGAGCACCTTCTCGCCCTTGTCCACGGCGAAATACTCGGCGGCCGTCAGCGCCATGTCGGGCACCAGCAGGCGCTCCACGGGCGGGTTCTCGGTCGTGTTGACGAACGAGACGATGCGGTCGAGCGCACCCGCGTTCTCGAAGACCGACTTGAAATAGAGGAAGTCGTCGTTCGTCAGACCCATGCCGCCGAGGATGATCTTGTCGGCCTTGGCGCGCAGCGCCACGTTGGCCATCACGGCGTTGTAGGGCTGGTCGGGGTCGGCGAAGAAGGGGATCTTCTGACCCGTGACGATCGTGTTGTTGAGGTCGATGCCCGCGATGCCCGTGGCGATGAGCTCCGAAGGCTGCAGACGCTTGAAGGGGTTCACCGTCGGGCCGCCGATCTCGCGCGCCTCGCCCTCGACCGCCTCGCCGCCCTCGAGCGGTTCGCCGTAGGCGTTGAAGAAGCGGCCTGCGAGGTTGTCCGAAACCTTCAGCTTCGGGGGCTCGCCGTGGAAGATCACCTCCGAGTCGGTGGCGATGCCCTCCGTGCCGGCGAAGACCTGCAGCGTGACGTGCTGACCCATGATTTTCACCACCTGTGCCAGCTTGCCTCCCACGGTTGCCAGCTCGTCGTTGCCCACGCCCTCGGCGCGCAACGTGACGGTCGCTTTGGTGATGTTGTCGATCTTGGTGTATATTTTCTGAAATGCGCGTGTTGTCATGGCTTATTTGGCTTTTTCCTGTACGTACTCGGCGATCTGACGCTTGTAATCCTCGAACTTCTCCGATTTCCACTCCGAGTAGTTCATCTGGCGGAAGAGGTTGATCAGACCCTTGAAGAACTGCGAGCACTGCTCGAAATCGGTGAAGGGGAAGTCGTGGCGGCAGATCTCGAGCACCATCTTGTACATCATCTGCTGACGCTCGATCGGGCAGTTGGCGTCGATAGAGTCGAAGGCGTCCTGCTGCAGGATCACGAAATCGAGGAGCTCCGATTTCCAGAAACGCTCGTGGTAGTCGACGGGCACGCCGTCGTCGCCGAGGATGTTGATCTGGTCGTTCGCCTCCTTGCCGCGCTGCACGTAGGTCTTGCCCTCGTAGACGGCATCTACCCAGTCCTTCTCGATGTGCTCGTCGAGGTAGGCGCGGATCTCGGGGTATTCGAGGTATTTCGAGTAGGAGTCGAGCGGGTCGATGGCGGGGTAGCGCTTCGAGTCGGCGCGGCCCTGCGAGAGGGCGTAGAAGCAGCGCGCCGCCTTCTTGGTCGACTCCGTGACGGGCTCCTTGAGGTTACCGCCCGCGGGCGACACGGTGCCGAGGAAGGTGACCGAACCCGTCTGTCCGTTGGTGAGCTTCACCAGACCGGCGCGGGCGTAGAAGTTCGAGATGATCGCCGAGAGGTCCATCGGGAAGGCGTCCTGACCGGGCAGCTCCTCCAGACGGTTCGACATTTCGCGCAGCGCCTGGGCCCAGCGCGAGGTCGAGTCGGCCATCACGAGCACCTTCAGACCCATCGCGCGGTAGTACTCGCCGATCGTCATGCCCGTGTAGACCGAGGCTTCGCGCGCGGCGACGGGCATGTTCGAGGTGTTGCAGATGATGATCGTGCGCTCCATGAGCTTGTGGCCCGTGCGCGGGTCGACCAGCTCGGGGAACTCCTTGAAGATTTCGACCACCTCGTTGGCGCGCTCGCCGCAGGCCACCATGATGATGATGTCGGCGTCGGCCTGCTTCGAGATGGCGTGCTGGAGCACCGTCTTGCCCGCACCGAAGGGACCCGGGATGAAGCCCGTACCGCCCTCGGCCATCGGGTTGAAGGTGTCGATGGCGCGCACGCCCGTCTGCATGACGCGGCCCGGGCGCGGCTTCTCCGTATAGCAGCGGATCGCCTGCTTGACGGGCCATTTCTGCACCATCGTCACGGGGTGCTCCTTCCCTTCGGCGTCCGTCAGGACGGCCACCGTGTCGGTGACCTTGTACGAGCCCGCCGCGGCGACGCTCTTCACCGTGTAGGTGCCGGTCATCGTGAAGGGCACCATGATCTTGTGGGCCACCCACTGCTCCTGCACCTCGCCCAGCCACGAGGCGGCCGAGACGGTGTCGCCCGCCTGCGCCAGGGGCTTGAACTCCCACACGGCCTCGTAGTCGATCGGGTCGGTCATCGAGCCGCGCGCGATGAACAGACCGTCCATCTTCTCGAGGTCGTTCTGCAGACCGTCGTAGTTGCGCGAAAGCATGCCCGGGGCGAGCGTCGCCTCGAGCATGTGTCCCTCGAACTCCACGCTGTCGCCGATCTTCAGCCCGCGCGTCGAGTCGAATACCTGGACGTAGGCGTCGTCGCCCACGACCTTGATGACCTCGGCCATCATCTTCGTATCACCGACCGAAACATGGCAGATCTCGTTCTGACCGACGGGTCCGTCGGCCTTGACGATCACGATGTTCGAGATGATACCGTTTACACGTCCTGTTGTTTTCATGGTGTATGTCGTTATTGTATTTTAATCAGGTCCCGACCGTCGAGCTCGGCCATGAGGCGGTCGAAGAGTTCGCGGCCGCGGGCGGGGTCGAGCGCCGCCCAGCGGGCGACGAGGTTGATGCGCACGAGGTAGGCGAGCACGGCGTCGATGTCGAAATAGTCGAAGGTCGAGAGCTCGGCCGCCTCGTTCCAGCGCAGCAGGTCGATGCGGTGCTCCTTTTCGAGGAGGTTCTGCTCGTCGCCCGCGGCGGCGAGCAGCGCATCGAGCCATGCCAGCTCGCCGCGCAGACCGAAGTCCGACGCCGAGCTGCGGCGCAGCTGTTCGACGATTTCGCCTCCGCCGACGGTCGCCTCCTCGACGGGGCGGCCCAGCGTGCGTGCCGTGAGGGCGGCCGCGACGTTGCGCAGCGTGCGGTCGAACTCGGACCAGGCGCGCAGGAAGCGGCTCTGCGAGCGGGCGCAGAGGGCGTAGTAGGCCCCGAAGAGGGCCGTTTCGAACCGTTGTGCGGTGTCGATCCGCTCGGCCTCCTCCCCCTCGGGGTCGGCGTAGGCGCGGATCACCTCGGCCAGCGCTTCGGGCAGGCGGGTCGGGCGGGCGAGCTCGGCTTCGATCTGCTCGGGTGCGAGGTTGCCCAGCGCGTTGTGCGCCGTGCGTCCCGCGCGGCGGGCGACGAGGTTTTCGCAGTCGTAGTAGGCGTAGAGCAGACGGGCCGTGCGGCGGTCGGCGTCGGAGAGCTCTTCGAGCACCTCGGCGCGGATCGCCTCGGCGTCGAAGCCCTTGCGGTCGGCGTCGATCGCATACTCGCGGAAGCCCGCTACGAGCGTGTAGTAGTTTCTGGCGAACATGGCCCCTCGGTTACGCGCGGTTGAACAGCATCGCGGCGACCTTCTCGCGCAGGTACTCCGAAACGAGCGCCTCCAGATCGGCGTCGGCGAACGAGATGTAGTAGCCGCCCTCCTTCTCCGAGATGCGGAAGCCCGTCTTGACGCGCTCCGAGTAGCCCACCTCGATGCCGGCGGCGAGCAGCTCGCGCGTGCCGGCGGCGAAGGCCTCGTCGAGGCGCGCGCGCTCGGTCTCGGGCAGCAGCGCCCGCAGCTCGACCTTGCCGGCCGAGGCGCCGTTCCAGTTGCGGGCCACGGACAACATCAGCTCCTTGAGGAACGAGGCGTCGAGCGAGGCGGCCTTGAGCCCCTCGGCCGTCGTGCGGGCGACGATCAGCGAGGCGATCTCCGACTTGAGGTGCGCCACGGCCTGCTTGCCCGCCAGGGCGATTTCGGTCTCGGTGTTCTTGGCCGTATCCTCGGCCTTGAGCTCGGCCTGCTTGACGATCTCTTCGGCCTCGCGGCGGGCGTCGGCCACGATCTTCGCGGCGGCGGCTTCGGCCTCGGCGATCCGCTTTTCGGCCTCGGTGCGACCCTTTTCCAGCCCCTCCTCGAAGAGGCGCTGCGTCAGTTGCTGGAGTTTGTTGTCCATAGATAGATAAATATTTGATAATTATTGATTTGCTTTCCGTTTGCCGATGCAGTCGTTTTCGGCACCCAAAGATAGTGATATTTTTTCGGCCGAAAGGCGCCCGCCGCGAAAAACTTGTATGCCGAAGCGTGTTTTTTTTGTTCGAAACGTCCGCTGCGGGGGCCTTCGCACGAAAAAAGCGCGCACCCGTTTTTCGGGTGCGCGCAGCGTCGCGTCGGGGCGGCGATCAGCGGTGCTGCTCGCGCAGCAGGTCCTGCACCACCTTCACGGGCGAGAAGGTCGAGACGGGGACGTCGACGAAGACGGTGTTCCAGTCGGCCATGGCGCCGTTCCAGAGGCCGGGCAGCTCCTGGGCGCGCAGCTCGCGGCCGCCGGCCGATTTCGACGAGATGAAGCCCGTCGCGGGATCGGTGTGGCGGCGCAGGTCGAAATGCTCCCCCTTCGAGTTCTTCACGCCGCAGACCAGGTCGACGGGGTTGAAGTGGGTGGCCTGCCGCATGAGGGGCAGATCCTCGGGGGCGATCTGGCTCGACTCGGCGATCTGGAGCGACTCGGTGCCGTCGGCGTTCTTCACCCAGAAGGGGCCGCCGCCGGGTTCGCCCTCGTTGCGGACCATGCCGCAGAGGCGGATCGGACGGTCGAGGATGCGCTTGAGCAGCGCGATGTCGTAGTTCTTGGGGAGCTTCACGCAGAGCTCGTTTTCGATGAAGGCGGCGATCGGTTCGAGCTCGGCGCCTCCGACCTCAAGGGCCTTGAGGTACTCGAACGAGCGCTCCTGCAACTCGAGGAGCAGCCCCGCGAGGAGCTTCTTGCAGCGGATCGTGTCGCCGCGGCGGGCGTCGGTCGTCACGTTGTCGATGTTCTTGATGAAGACGATGTCGGCATCGATCTCGTTCAGGTTCTCGATCAGCGCGCCGTGGCCCGCGGGGCGGAAGAGGAGCGAACCGTCCTCCTGGCGGAAGGGGGTGTTGTCGGGGTTGACGGCGATCGTGTCGGTCGAAGGCTTCTGGACCGAGAACGAAATGTCGTAGCGCACGCCGTAGCGCTCTTCGTAGGCGGGCACCTTCTCGGCGAGCAGGCTGCGGAAGCCCTCCATGTGCTCGGGCGAGACGGTGAAATGGATGCGCACGCGTCCGTTCGAGGCGGCGTAGGCGGCACCCTCGGCGAGGTGCTCCTCGACCGCCTTGCGCGCCCCCTCGGGGTAGGCGTGGAAGGTGACGAGCCCCTTCGGCTTGGAGCCGTAGCCGAGCCCCTCGCCGACGATCGCCGCGACGATCTGCTTGTCGTCGGCCCCGGCGGGCAGCACGGCCTTCAGCTCGGGCCAGAAGGCGAACTCTTCGATGTGCTCCAGGAGGCGGTCGATGCCCGCTCCGCGCTTGCCCTCGTTGACGAAGGCGAAGAGTTCCTTGAACATGCGCGTCGCGGCCCCCGAGGCGGGGACGAACTTGACGATTTCGAGCCCGTCCGCAGCCTTTTCGTAGCGGGCGACGGCCTCTGCGGCGCGCCGCTCGTCGACCGTCAGCACCCCGTCGGCGGGCGAAGCCGCGCGGACGATCTTCAGGAAGGGAAAGCCGCGGCGGAAGTTTTCGATCTGTCGTTCGACGGCCTCGACGGTCAGTCCGCGGGCCTCGATCTGTCGAATCTCTTTTTCGGTAAACATATTGGGATCAGGTTTTGGTAGTTCGGTCCGATTTTATCCTCAAAGTTAATAAAAATTTCTAACTTTGCTGCATGATTCAGCGTTACGAACAGATAAATTTACGCGACCGCAACAGCTTTCGGGTCGAACAGCGCGCCGCCTGCCTCGTCGAGTTCGAGACGGCGGAGGAGCTGCGGAGCCTCTTCGCCGCCAGGGTGCCCGACCGTTGGACGGTTCTCGCGGGCGGCAACAACATCCTCTTCACGCGCGACTACGAAGGGCTGCTTCTGACCCCCGTCGCGCGGGGCATCGAGTGCCTGGAGGAGGATGCGGCGAGCGTGCTGCTGCGCGTCGAGGCGGGGGTCGAGTGGGACGACCTGGTCGCCCGCGCCGTCGACGAAGGGCTGTGGGGTATCGAGAACCTTTCGCTCATCCCGGGCAAGGCGGGGGCCGCTCCCGTGCAGAACATCGGGGCCTACGGCTGCGAGGCGAAGGACGTCATCGAGCGGGTGCACTGCTTTGACACGGAAACGCTGCGGGAGCGGGTGCTCGAACGCGACGCCTGCGCCTTCGGCTACCGCGACAGCATCTTCAAGCGCGAACTGAAGGGGCGTGTCGTCATCACGGCGATCGAGGTGCGCCTCGGGCGCCGTCCGCAGCCCGGGCTGGGTTACGGCGACGTCGAGCGCGAGGTGGCCGCGCGGGGCGGTGCGACGCTGCGCAACATCCGCGAGGCGATCTGCGCGATCCGCCGCGCGAAGCTGCCCGATCCCGCCGTGACGGGCAACGCGGGGAGCTTCTTCAAGAACCCCGTGGTGGAGCGCGCGACGGCCGAACGGCTGCTGGCGGACCATCCCGACATGCCGCACTATGCGACGGCCGACCCCGCGCGGGTGAAGCTCGCCGCGGGGTGGCTCATCGATCGGACGGGGCTCAAGGGGTATGCCGAGGGGCGCGTGGGGATCCACGAACGGCAGGCGCTCGTGCTCGTCAACCGCGGCGGCGCCACGGGTGCGGAGGTGATCGCCTTCGCTCGTCGGGTGCAGCAGCGGGTGGCCGAGCGCTTCGGCGTGGAGATCGATACGGAGGTCAATATCCTGTAACGACGATGGCCCTGCTTGCCCGCTTCCAGCGTTACGTGGCCGAAAACGGCCTCTTCACGCACGACGACCGCCTGCTGCTGACCGTCTCGGGGGGCGTCGACTCGATGGTGATGCTTTCGCTCTGCGTCGCCTCGGGCTACCGCGTCGGCGTGGCCCACTGCAATTTCGGGCTGCGCGGCGCCGAGAGCGACGAGGACGAGGTGCTGGTGGCCGAGACGGCCGCGCGGCTCGGCGTCCCCTGCTACAACCGCCGCTTCGACACGGCGGCCGAGATGGAGCGCACGGGCGAATCGATGGAGATGGCGGCGCGGCGGCTGCGCTACGCCTGGTTCGGCGAGCTCTGCACGGCGGAGGGCTACGCGGCGATCGCCGTGGCGCACCACGCCGACGACTCGGTCGAGACCTTCTTCATCAACCTGCTGCGCGGAACGGGGCTGCGCGGCCTGACGGGCATTTCGATGCAGGCGGGCCGCATCGTCCGCCCCCTCACCTTCGCCACGCGCAAGGAGATCCTCGAGTACGCCGTGGCCAACCGCATTCCCTACCGCGAGGATTCGTCGAACCGCTCGACGAAATACCTCCGCAACAAGATACGGCTGGGGCTCATCCCGCGCATCCGCGAGATCAACCCCCGCTTCACGAGCCTCATGCAGCGCAACATCGCCCGCCTGGCGGAGGCGCAGGAGTTCATCGCGCAGGCGATCGAGCTGGTGCGCGAAAGGGCCGTCGAGCGGACGGGCGACACCGACCGGATCCGCCCCGAGCGGATCGATCCCCGCTTCCCGCGCCGCTTCGTGCTCTACGAACTCTTGAGCTCGGCCTATGGCTTCAAGGGCGACGTGATCGACGCCCTCTGCCGCGCCCTCGACGAGGGGGCTTCGGGCCGCCGCTTCTATGCCCGCGACCGCGTCGCCTGCACGGACCGCGGCACGGTGGTCGTCTCGCCGATCGCCGACGACGATCCTTGCGAGGTGTCGGTGCCCGAAGGGGCCCTGCGCGCCTACGGGGGCAACTCGGTGCTCCACTTCGAGACGCGGAGCATCGACCTGGTCGAGACCTTCGGCGTGCCGCCCCATCGGGCGCAGCTCGACGCGGCGCTGCTGCGCTGGCCCCTGACGCTGCGCCGCTGGCGCGAGGGCGACTGGTTCGTCCCCTTCGGCATGACGGGGCGCAAGAAGGTGAGCGATTTTCTGATCGACGAGAAGGTCTCGCTGCCCGAGAAGCAGCGGCAGTTCGTGCTGCTGTCGGGCGACGAGATCGTCTGGGTCGTCGGACGCCGCATCGACGACCGCTACCGCCTCACGGACCGAA
This sequence comes from uncultured Alistipes sp., assembly GCA_910584485.1. Taxonomy (GTDB): domain Bacteria; phylum Bacteroidota; class Bacteroidia; order Bacteroidales; family Rikenellaceae; genus Alistipes. The sequence goes on along the minus strand of CAJUAV010000009.1, from coordinate 27,656 downwards.
CGGACGAGGTGTTGTGCATCACCCGCGAAATATTGTGACGACATGGCCAAAAGCAGCGTGAAATTCGGCGATTCGGTCGCCGCCTTCGAGCGCATCGCCGCCGAGGCGGCGGCGCGCCGCTTCTCGCCGATCTATCTGCTGATGGGCGAGGAGAGCTATTTCATCGACCGCCTCTCCGAGCAGCTGGCGACGACGATCCTCGACGAGGCGTCGCGCGCCTTCAACCAGGTGACCGTCTATGGCCGCGACTGCGAGGCGGGGCAGGTGGTGAACCTCTGCCGCCAGCTGCCGATGATGGGGTCGTACCAGGTGGTGATCGTGCGCGAGGCGCAGCAGCTGCGGCAGATCGAGAAGCTCTCGTACTACACGCAGAAACCCTCGCCGACGACCATCCTGGTGCTCTGCCACAAGGAGAAGAACGCCGACAAGCGTTCGGCCTTCTACAAGGGCTGCGCCGCCAACGGCACGGTCTTCGAGTCGGTGGTGCCGCGCGACTACGAGATCGCCGCCTGGTTGCAGCGCTTCATCGAGGGGCGCGGCCTGCAGATCGACCGCAAGGCCCTCGCGATGCTGACGGACCACCTCGGAACCTCCGTGGCGAAAATCGCCAACGAACTCGAAAAACTGACCGTCTCGCTCCCCGCGGGAACGAAGCGCATCACGGATGCCGACATCGAGGCCAACATCGGCATCTCGAAGGATTTCAACAACTTCGAGCTCTGCAAGGCGGTCGTCGCGCGCGATGCGGGGCGGGCGCTGCTCATCGCCGACCACTTCGCCCGCAACCCCAAGGCCAATCCGCTGCTGCTGACCGTCGCGGCCCTCTTCGGGCAGTTCCGCGACCTTTTCACGGTGGGGTACCTGCAATGGCTCGCCCGCTACAAACAGCGCCCCTTCCCGTCGGATGCGGAGCTGATGAAGATCCTGCGCAAGCCGAGCCTCTACGTCGTCGGCGAGATCCGCCAGCAGGCCGCCGCATGGCCCAACCGCAAGCTCTTCGCCGTGCTGGGGCTGCTGCGCGAGTACGATGCCCGCAGCAAGGGGCTGGGCGGCGGCGGCGCCTCGGACGGGGAGCTGCTGCGCGAGCTGCTGCTCAAAATCTTCCTCCTCTGACATGATCCCCTACGTGTACCAGACGATCCACCTCTTCGGGGGCCGCGCGCGGCTGCTCGACGAGCACCTTGCCGTGCTGGCGGCGGGGGCGGCGACCCTCTTCGGGCGGTCGTACCGTCCCGAGCGGCGCGACGTGGAGCGGCGCCTGCTCGCCGCGGCGCGCGCCGAGCGCTATCCCGCGGCGGTGTCGGGCTTCGTCCGCATCGAGGTCGCGGCCGACGGCACGGAGCGGCTGCGGCCGCTCGGCACCTCGCTTTATGCGGGCTATGCCGTGCGGAGCCTGCGCCCCGCGGCGGTGACGATCCCCTGCGAACGGCTGCTGACGGAGCTGCCGACCTCCGCTTCGGAGGCAGCCGATGCACTGGCCGCGGAGGCGGCGCGGCGGCTGGGGGCCGACGCGGCGGTGCGCTGCGACGCTGCGGGCATCTGCCGCTCCGTCGGCGATGCGCCCCTCTTCGCGATCCGCGACGGGGCGGTCTACGGCGAACGGCGCCACCCCTCGGCCGAGACGCTGCTCCTGGAGCGGGGGCTGGCGGCGGCGGGCATCCGCTTCGAGGAGCAGCCGCTGCGCCGCTCGGCGCTCGGCATCTACGACGAACTCTTCGTCGTAGACTACCGCGGCATCACCTCCCTGTCGCGCTGCGACGGCCTCCCCTGCATGTCGATCGTCGTCGATCGCGTGGCGGCGGGGATGGAGGCGGCCGTGCGCTGACCCCGTTGCGCGAAAAATCGACAGCGGCATCGCCTTGAAAAAGGGCGATGCCGCTGTCGATTTTCGGAGAGGCGGTGCGCCGCCTATCGGTCGTTTCGGAAGTTCGTCGCGAGGTCGCGTCCGAAGAGGACCCATCCCGCTGCGGCGCAGCCTGCCAGGAAGATGAAACCGAGGAGAATCATCGGCTTCGAGGGCTTCGAGGGCTTCAGCGCGACCGTGGCGGGCTGGATGACGGTGTAGACGGGGGTCGACTCCTGCACCTTGGCGCGGGCGAGCTGCAACTGCTGCGCCATCTGGTTGTAGAGGTTGTAGGCGAGGTCCGTTTCGTTCTGCAGCCGCTCCTGCTCGATCCGCACCGACCGCAGGACGATGTTCTGGTTGGTGTCGAGGTAGTCGGCGAAGCGCTTCTGCGCCCGATAGTAGTTCGTCTGCGCCTCGTCGAAGAGTTTCTGCGTGAACTCCAGGTCGTTGCGCGCCTTGTTCGTGCGATAGTCGGTGATGTACTCCTGCAGGCGCAGCAGCACCGTGTCGGTCAGCGTGGCGGCGATCAGCGGGTCCTGCATCGTCACCGAGAGGGTGATGACGGAGGTCTTCTTGTCGACCGATACCAGGATGCGCTGTCCGAGGTTCGTTACGGCGGCCGCCTCCTCATAGTTCAGCCGAAAGGCGTCCGTGCCTTCCTCGCCCGCAGCCTCCTCCTTGTCGCGGAAAAGCCCCGTGAACCAGCCGAGCGCGCGGAAGGGCAGGCGGATCACGGCGCTCCACCACGGTGCGCGCAGCTCCTCCTGCATATAGGTGTAGAGGTCGGTTCGCAGCTCGCCTTTTTTGTCGGTCACCTCCACGTCGAAGAGGCCCACCGCGAAGGGGATCGAGGCGACGACATCGGGGTAGAGGTCGGGATAGACGGCATCCGAGCCGCCGCCCGAGCCGAGGTTGATCCCCGCCATCGAGGCCAGCGCCCCCAGATTGCCCGTGCCGCTGCGCCCCTCCGTGCTTTCGGGGGCCAGCTTGACCGTGGTCGTATACTCCTTCGGGATGCTGAAGGCGATGACGAGGCCGACGATGACGGCGATGCCGCACCAGCGCAGGATCAGCCGCCGTTCGGCCCAGAGCTTGCGGGCCAGCTCCAGCAGATCGATCTCCTCTTCGGCGGAGATCCGTTCGCGTGTTTCGTTCCGTTCCATGGTCCATGTGTTATTTGGTGCTGTTGGCGATCGCCGCGGCGGCCGTGCCGAGCGTGGCGGCCGAGGTGGTGATGCCCAGGATTTCGGCCAGGCTCGTGCGTCGGCGGGCGCGTTTGGTCGGCACGATGATCTCGCAGCCGGGCTCCAGCCGGTTGCGGCCCCAGCGCTTCGTGCGGGCGATCGTACCGTTCATGTAGACGATGTAGGCGCGGCCGCGCTTGGCGTCGCTGCCGTAGCCGCCCGCCTGGTCGATGTAGTATTTCAGCCCCTCGTTGCTCTTGTAGAGAACGGTGTTGGGGCGCATCACCTCGCCCGTCACCTTGACCGTGCTGACGTATTCGGGAACGACCAGACGGTCGCCCTCGCGCAGCACCATGTCGTAGTCCGATCCGGGGTTCTCCAGCGCCTTGTCGAGCTCGATGCCGACGGGGTAGGTGTCGCCTACTTGCAGCTTGCCGAGCGAGAGCGAGTCCGAACCGCTGTCCTGCCGCGCCATGCGGAGCGTCTCTTCGCGTACGGCGCGCTCCTCCTCGTTCATGCGGCGCAGCAGACGGCCGCCGCGCAGGTAGGCATCCGCCGTGATGCCGCCCGCCCGCTTGACCAGATCCGAGATGCGTTCGGTCTTGCGGACCAGCGTGTAGTTGCCCGGGAAGACCACCTCGCCCGCCAGCGTCACCTGCTGCTGGATCTGGTAGGCGGGGCTCTTGCGGACGTCGACGATGTCGTAGGGCTCCAGCACGAAGTCGGGGTTCCCCTCGACGACGTAGCCGTCCTTGACCGCGAAGGTGAAGATGCGGCTCAATTCGCGCGTCGGGGCGGTGCCGCGCGGGTCTTTCAGACGGCGCGATACGTCTACCTTGGCCGTCGAGGCGCCGTCGAGCAGGCCGCCCGCGCGGATGATGAGGTCTTCGATAGTGGTGTTCTCGGCATAGGGATAGCTGCCCGGGCGCATCACCTCGCCGCCGATCGTCAGGTCGCCCTTCTCCTCCAGCTCGCGGATGTTGGCGATGACCAGAATGTCGTTGCGGCGCAGGGCGATGTCGGGCGTCGTGCCGTCGAGGATGCCCCCGAGGTTGACGGCGATCATCTCGAGCGTCAGGTCCTCCTGCTCGCGGTAGAGCAGGGCGCGTGCGCGGAAGGCATCCTCCGTGACGCCGTCGGCGCGGCGGACGAGGTCGCCGATGCTCTGGATGTCGGTGCCCAGCTCGTAGAGTCCCGGGCGGTAGATGGCGCCGCGGACCTCGACCATGTTGGCGAAGCGTTCGAGCGTCGCCCCGACCGTCACGGCGTCGCCGTCCTCCATCGGGCAGCGTTCGAACGAGGCGGCGTCGATCGTGTGGATCGTGCGCTCGCGTCCGCTGCGGCGGATCAGCCGCACGTCGGCCGTGTAGGCGTCGCCCGTGAAGCCGCCCGCGTAGGCGAGGAGCGCGGCGAGCGTCTCGTTCTGTTTGAGTTCGTAGCGCATCGGCCGCTTGACGTTGCCGTCGATGGCGACCAGGCGGTCGTAGGGGTGCACGATGATGACGTCGCCCTCCTGGAGGCGGATGTCGCCCGTCAGGTCGCCGCGGAAGAGGTAGTCGTAGACGTCGACCGTCGTCAGTCGCTTGCCGCCGCGCAGCACGTCGATGTTGCGCAGGGTGCCGATCGGCGTGATGCCGCCCGCCTTGTAGAGGGCGTGGAAGACGGTCGAGAAGGGCGAAAGACGGTAGGTGCCCGGGGTGGTCACCTCGCCCATGAGGTTGATCTGGATCGTGCGGATCCGGCCCAGCGTGAGACCGATCTCCGACTCGGGCTCATCGCCCGAGACCCCCGCGTACTTGCGGGCGAAGATGCGGCGGATCTTCTGCTCCGCCTCGGCGATCGTCAGTCCGTTCAGGAAGACGGGGCCCAGCTGCTCGACCATGATGTTGCCTTCGGGCGTGATCGTGCGGCGGACGCTGTCTTCGTTGGCGCCCCAGATGTCGATGATGACCTCGTCGCCCGGCCCCAGCCGATAGTCGGCCGGGGTCGCCTGGTTGACGTTCGGTTCGAACGTCAGGGCGGGGCTGCTGAAGACCGAGTGGCCGTAGATCGTCTCCTGCGGCTGTTGTGTCCCCTGTGTCCCCTGCGGTTGCTGCGGTTGCTGCGGAGCGGGGGCGGCCGTCTCGGCTGCGGGCGTCCCTTCGGCAGTCACGGGGGAGCCTGAAAGCTCCCCGACCGGCTCGACCTGTCGTTCGCGGTCGATGACGGCGGGGGCGATGCGGGTCGTCTGCGGGGTTTCGTCGCCCTCGTAGCGGTCGCGCAGCCGTTCGATCTGGTCGCGCGTGACGCCGCGCAGCATCAGCTCTTTGCCGATCTGCTGCCGGCTCTTGCCCTGCTGCATGCCCTCTTTGGCGTAGCGGACTACGGCGGCGTCGCTCATCTGCGCGCAGGCGAGCCCCGCCGCAAAGAGCGTGAAAAGCGTCGTTAGGATGTATTTTTTCATAAAACTACCTGAATTTGCCGTTTTGCGGACCCCGTAACACCCTCGGATTCGCGGCCGAAGCGGGTGTACGCAGTGCATGTTTGCAAAATTACGTCATTTGTCTTGCATTACCAAATCTTCCGGTCGTTTTTGTCGCCTCCGTATGCGGCGAAAAAAACCGCCGGCCGGAACGGCCGACGGTTTTCGGGTTTTCGGGGCGGGGTCGCAGCGACCGCCGCGGGATTACAGGTTGGGGTTGATCTTGTTCCACTCCGAGATGGCGGGAACGATGCCCAGCTCGACCAGCTCGTCGCGCATCTTGCAGAGGTGGGCGTAGCTGGCGTCGAGACCCGCGATCTCCTCGGGGGTGCCGACGGGCATCGTGTAGTGGCAGCCCGTCGCGTCGATGGTCGTCTGCATGGCCATCATGATGTGGTCGTACTTGTCGGTCTGCACGTAGGTGCCGGCAGGCCAGCGGAACGTTTCGCCGCCCATGGCCGAACGGATCATCTCGACCGAGAGGTACGAGGGGCTCTGGAACGACGAGCGGCCGCGCAGCTCGATGATCTTGGCGCCGCCCTTCGTGACGGCCGTCTTGATGGCCGCCCACTCCTCGGCCGAGAGGGCGGGGGTGCCGATGAGGTCGTTCAGCGGCTTGCCGTCGATCTTGACGGCCGAACCGAAGACGGCCATCTGCTCGCCGTGGCCGCCGTAGGTGGCGCTGCCCGTCACCTTGTACTGGGGCACGCCGAATTTTTTGGCCAGGGCGCTCTGCAGACGCGTCGAGTCGAGGCCTGCGAGGGTCGTCACCTGCGAGGGCTTCAGGCCCGAGTAGAGCAGCGTCACGAGACCCGTCAGGTCGGCGGGGTTGAAGATGATGACCACGTGCTTCACGTCGGGGCAGTACTGCTTGATGTCCTTGCCGAGCTGCTCGGCGATCTCGCAGTTGCCCTTCAGCAGGTCTTCGCGCGTCATGCCCTGCTTGCGGGGAGCGCCGCCCGACGAGAGGATGTACTTGGCATCCTTGAAGGCTTCGGCCACGTTCGTCGTGGCGGTGATGTTCGCCTCGTCGAAGCCGCTCTGGCGCAGCTCCTCGGCCACCCCTTCGGGCGAGAAGACGTCGTAGAGGCAGAGGTTGGAGGTCAGCCCCATCATGAGGGCCGTCTGGGCCATGTTCGAACCGATCATGCCGGCGGCGCCGACAATCACCAATTTGTCATTCGTCAGGAATTTCATGTTCTATGCGTTTTTTTGATTCGTATTCAAATAGCGTGCGACGATCGTTCGCCGCGGGGCGTACCGATTCCGCTCGCCGGCCGAATGCTCCGCCGACGGACAAGGGGCGGTCGCTCCGCCGCAGCACGGGCCTCCGTTCGGGAAGACCGTTTCGGTGCCTGCGGCGCGGGCCGCTGCGCCGCGGAGGGTCGTTCGCACGGCGGGCAGGGGACGCGGCGGGGTCAGCCGATCAGCTCGGCGTACTGGGCGGGGGTGAGCAGCGCGTCGAACTCGGCGGGATCCGAAACCTTCACCTTGACGAGCCAGCCCTCGCCGTAGGGATCCTTGTTGACCAGCGCGGGATCGGCGTCGACCGCCTCGTTGAATTCCGTCACCTCGCCGCCCATCGGCAGGAAGGCGTCGCTGACGGTCTTGACGGCCTCGATCGAACCGAAGACCTCGCCTGCGGCGACCGTCTCGCCGACGGTCGGCACATCGACGAAGACGATGTCGCCCAACTGGCTCTGTGCGAAATCGGTGATGCCGATCGTGGCCGTGTCGCCCTCCAGCAGACACCACTCGTGGTCGTTCGAATACTTCAGATTAGCCGGAATGTTGCTCATGGCTTATACGTGTTTTAAAAGGGTGTGAATTTGCACAATCTTAACGCATGCAAAGATAACTGTTATTTTTGTAACAGCAATAAAAATCGCACCTTTTTCGGTGCTTCGGCGATTTCCGCGGCGGATTCGGGCGCTCAACGCCCCTCGATGACGAATTCGACCTCGCGGAAACGGTACTCGGCGCACGTGCCGTCCGCCCGCCGCAACACCAGTTCGCCCCCCGTGCGGACCCCCTCGATCACCGCCGTGAAGGGGGTGCCGTCGGGCAGGCGGAAGCGCTGTTCGCATCCGAGGCGGTAGAGGCGTGCGCGGTAGGCCTCGTCCAGGGCGGCTGCGTCGCCCCGTTCGAGGAGGGCGTAGCGCTCGGCGAAGCGGCGCTCGAAGGCGGCGAGCACCGCCCCGCGGTCGAAGCTCCGCCCCGCGATCTGCCGCATCGAGACGGGGTTGGGCAGGGCGGGGTCGAAGGCGGTCTGGTTGATGTTGATGCCGATGCCGATCACCGTCCGCGCGAGGGTCGCTCCCGCGTAAAAGTGCTCGATCAGAATCCCCACCAGTTTGCGGTCGCCGTGGTAGATGTCGTTCGTCCACTTGATGCGCGTGTCGATGCCGAAGTCGGCGAAGGTGTCGCACAGCGCTGCGGCGATCGCCTCCAACAGCAGGAACTGGCGGTCGGCCGCCAGAAAACGGGGCTCGGCGACGAGCGTGAAGGTCAGGTTTTCCCCTTCGGGGCTGATCCAGGTGTGGCCGCGCTGGCCGCGGCCAGCGGTCTGGCGCTCGGCCCAGACGATGTCGCCGTGGCGGTATTTCGGAGCGCGCGCCTCGTCGTTGGTCGAGGTCAGGGTGTCGAATCGGTAGATCATGGCGAAGTGTTTTTTTAATAGGGGGGCATGGCGCACGATAGTGCGGCAGATGGCAGCCGCCCCCTGGCGGAGGGCTGCAACTCGCCGACGGGCTCGCTGGCGCAGCCATCGGCGGGCCGAAGCCTCTCGCAGCTTCAGGCCCGCAGTTTGGGCGAACATGCGTGCGCTCCGCAGGCTTCAGCCCGGGCAGCGCATCGCGCGAAAAGCGCGCTGGAAGCCGCCCGCTATCTCCCCTCCCGCGTCGCGAAATATTTCCACAGCGGCGCCGCGTGGAGGCACTGCTCGACGGCATCCGCCTCCAGCAGCTCGCGCACCTCCTCCTCCGTGAGCAGGTGCACGTCGATGTCTTCGGTCTCCTCGGCCTGCTGCGGCGCGAGGCGGCGTACCCCCTCGGCGAGGAACGTGTGGCTGCGGTTCGTGTGGTTGGTCGGGTTGGGCGCCGTGACCATGAAGGGGCGCCACCGGCCGCCGCCGTAGCCCGTCTCCTCGAGCAGCTCGCGGCGGGCGCTTTCGAGGGGCGTCTCGCCCGCCTCGCAGCACCCCGCGACCAGCTCGTAGCAGGTCGTGCCGCGGGCGTGGCGGTACTGCGAGACCAGCACGTAGCGCCCCTCCTCGGTGCGGGCGATGACGTTCACCCAGTCGGGAAACTCGAAGACGTACCATTCGGGCACCTCGACTCCCGAGGGGAGCCGCACCCGCTCGCGCCGTACGGTGAACCAGGGGCGGCGGGCCAGGTATTCGCTCGCGAGCACCTGCCAGGGGCGGTGTGGAGGCTTTTTCATCCGTCGGGGCCGTTTTACTGGATGCCGAATTCGCGCAGCGTGTCGTTGAGCGAGGTCTTCTTGTCGGTCGACTCCTTGCGGCGGCCGATGATCAGGGCGCACGAAACGCTGTACTCGCCCGCGGGGAACTGCTTGCGGTAGCTGCCCGGGACGACCACCGAGCGGGGCGGGACGTACCCTTTGTAGGTGACGGGCTCCGTGCCCGTGACGTCGATGATACGGGTCGATCCCGTGATGACCGTATTCGAGCCGAGCACCGCCTCGCGGCAGACGCGCGCCCCCTCGACGACGATCGAGCGCGAGCCGATGAAGCAGTTGTCCTCGACGATGACGGGGGCCGCCTGCACGGGTTCGAGCACGCCGCCGATCCCCACGCCGCCCGAGAGGTGGACGTGTTTGCCGATCTGGGCGCAGGAGCCTACCGTGGCCCACGTGTCGACCATCGTGCCCGTGTCGACGTAGGCGCCGATGTTGACGTAGGAGGGCATCAGGATCGCCCCCGGGGCGATGTAGGCGCCGTAGCGCGCCACGGCCGACGGCACGACGCGCACGCCGAGGCGGTCGTAGTCGTGCTTGAGCTCCATCTTGTCGAACCATTCGAGTTCGCCCCCCTGCATCTTGCGCATGGGCTGGATCGGAAAGTAGAGCAGCACGGCCTTCTTGACCCATTCGTTCACCCGCCAGGCGCTCTGCTCCGCATCGACGGGCTCGGCCGTGCGCAGCTCGCCCGCATCGACGAGGCGGATCGCCTCGCGGATTGCTTCGACGGTGGCCGGCTCGCGCAGCAGGTCGCGGTTTTCCCACGCCGCCTCGATCGAAAGACGCAATTGTTCCATATTTCGTAACGGTAAAGATTTCGTACGGCCAAAGGTACGCAAATTTTTCCTAACTTTGTCGCGTCAAAACCGAACCCAATGAAAGTTTACAAATTCGGAGGCGCCTCGGTCCGCAACGCCGACGGGGTGCGGAATCTGCGGCGCATCATCGACGACGAACGACAGCTCTTCATCATCGTTTCGGCGATGGGCAAGACGACCAACGCCCTCGAGCGGGTCTTCGGCGCCGTGCAGCGGCGCGATGCCGCGGCGGCGGAGGCCGAAATCGCCTCGATCCGCGCCGCCCACGAGGCGATCGTCGAGGAGCTCTGGCATGCGCCGCACCGCATCGAACGCGTCGAGGCGCTCTTCGCCGACCTCGAAGCCTTTGCCGGAAGCGACGGCTACCGCCCCGCGGAGGCCGAGGCGTGGTACGACCGCATCGTCGCCTACGGCGAGCTGATCTCGACGACGATCATCTCCGAATACCTCCGCTATGCGGGGGTCGACAACACGTGGATCGACATGCGCCGCGCGCTGCGCACCGAGCAGCGCCACAAGGACGCCGAGGTCGATCTGGAGGCCTCGGCCCCGCTGCTCAAGGAGGCCGTGGCCGCCGCGCGGAGCTCGATCTGCGTGGGGCAGGGCTTCATCGGCGGCGCCCCCGACGGGACGACCACGACCCTCGGCCGCGAGGGGTCGGACTACTCGGCGGCCGTCGTCGCGAACATCCTCGACGCCGAGTCGATGGCCGTCTGGAAGGATGTGGACGGGGTGCTGAACGCCGACCCGAAGATCTTCCCCGACGCCGTGCAGATCGCCGAGCTGAACTACCTCGACACGATCGAGCTGGCCTACAGCGGCGCGCAGATCATCCACCCGCGAACGATCAAACCCTTGCAGAACAAGAACATCCCACTCTACGTCCGCCCCTTCGGCGACAAGCGCAAGCCGGGGACGGTCATCCGCGGCATGTCGGCCAAGGTCGACGTGCCGATCCTCATCCTGAAGAAGGAGCAGGTGCTGCTGACGATCCGTTCGCGCGACTTTTCGTTCGTGCTGGAGGAGAAGTTCGCGCAGATTTTCTCGCTGCTCGAACGCTTCCGCCTGAAGGTCAACCTGGTCCACAATTCGGCCGTCAACCTGAGTCTTTGCGTCGATGCTTCGTGGCACGTCGGCGAGGCGGTCGACGCCCTGCGCAAGGGGGGCTTCGACGTGATGCGGACCGAGGCGATGGAGCTGCTCACGATCCGCGGCTACACGGACGAGCTGTGGGAGCGCTACGCCTGCTCGCCGCAGGTCTTCATCCGCCAGTCGACCCAGTCGACCGTCCGCATCGTCCGCAAGCGGGCCTGACCGTTCCAATCCGAAAAACCGTTCAAACCATGAAAAAGATCCTGTTCTGCATCCTCTTCGTCTGCCTCGCCCCGATGGCGGCGCAGGCGCAGCTCTCGATCGACGAGGTGGAGACGCCTCGCGAACGCCTCGCCTACCGCGACACGGTGCGCCGCTCCGATCCGCGGGCCGAGTATTTCTCGGCGGCCCGCTACCGCGCCGAGCGCGCCGCGATCCGCAAGGAGCGCAACAAGCTCGAAATCACGAGCGGCCTGCAGGGGGCGCTGACCTCCTACAACGATCCGTGGGTCGACGTCTCGGGCGGCGACAACTCGATCGCGCTCGTCGCCAACCTCTTCATCCACCACACCTTCACGAAGAACCTCTTCACGATCGAGACCAAGTTCGAGGGCAAGTTCGGTTACAACCGCATGCGGGTCGAGCTGCCGCGCTACGATGCCAACGGCGATCCCGTGCTCGACGATGCGGGCAACAAGGTGACGGACAGCGAAGGGGTCTGGTTCAAGAATCAGGACGAGTTCGCCCTCCAGATTTCGCCGTCGTTCAAGATGTCGAAGAACTGGTCGTACGGTGCGACGCTCAAGTTCCGCAGCCAGTTCGCCAACAGCTACCTCTCGCGTACCGAGCAGGAGCACAAGGACCTCAAGAGCTGCTTCCTGACCCCGGGCTACCTCGACCTGTCGGTCGGCGTGACGTGGAAGAGCCCCCACGAGAAGTGGCCCTTCAAGATCGAGCTTTCGCCGATCGCCATGAGTGCCGTCTACGCCACGAACGGCTGGATCCGACGCGAGCAGTTCGATGCGGACGGCAACCGCATCAAGAAGGCCTACGCCTACGGTATCGAGGATCCCGACAAGAGCTCGAAGTACGAGGGCGGTTCGTCGATCCAGATCGATTTCGACCGCACCTTCGGCGAGACGAAGTTTCTGCGTTACCGCACGACGCTCTTCTCGTTCTACGGCTGGATCACCAACATCGGTCTGCACAACAAGATCCGCGACTACCACGACTACCTGGATGCCTACGACAAGTGGGCCGACAAGGACGATCCGTCGGTCGGCCACTTGATCAAGGACAAACCGACGCTGCCGATCCACCCGACGGTGCGCTGGGAGAACACGATCGACCTGCAGGCGACCAAATACCTCAAGACGACCCTTTCGTTCCAGCTCTACTACAACCGCGCGCAGCACACGGCCTTGCAGACCAAAACGCTCTTGAGCGTCGGTTTGAGCTATACCTTCAAGAATAAGTGATGGAGCGCCGTCGTTCGATCGCCGTGCGGCTCGCATGGCTCGCGGCCGCCGCCGCCCTCGTCGTCGGACTGTTCGTCGGCCGTTCGCTCGGCCGCCGCGACCGCGCGGGACAGCTCCGCCGCCTGTTGCAGCGGATCGAGCTGCCGCAGAACAAGCTGACGCAGACGCTCGCCCTCATCGAGCACGAGTACGTCGATTCGCTCTCGATGGATACGCTCGCCGAACACCTCGTGCCGCTCGTGCTGCACGAGCTCGACCCCCATTCGGTCTACATCCCCGCTGCGGAGATGGCGGCGATGAACGAACCGCTGGAGGGGGGCTTCGACGGCATCGGCGTCGTCTTCAACATGGCCACCGACACGGTGATCGTCCTCAACGTCATCCCGCAGGGTCCGAGCGACAAGGCGGGGGTGAAGGCGGGCGACCGCATCGTCCGCATCGACGGCGATTCGGTGGCGGGGCGCAAGATCCCGCAGAACGAGATCGTCCGACGGCTGCGCGGCGAGCGCGGCACCACCGTGCGCCTCGGGCTGGAGCGGCCGCGCATCGCCGGTACGGTCGAGGTGGAGGTCGTGCGCGACAAGATCCCCCTCAAGAGCATCGAGGCGGCCTTCCGCATCGCCGACGACATCGGCTACATCCGCCTCGGGCAGTTCGCCCGCACCTCGCACCGCGAGTTGCAGGTGGCGCTGCTCAAGCTGCGCGCCGAGGGGTGTTCGAAGCTGATTTTCGACCTGCGCGGCAACGCGGGGGGCTTCCTCGACCAGGCGATCCGCATCGCCAACGAGTTCCTGCACGAACGGCAGCTGATCGTCTACACGGAGGATCGCCGCCACGAGCAGGTGCGCGAGTACGCCGACGGCACGGGGCTGGCGCAGGAGATGGAGGTGGCGGTGCTCATTGACGAGGGAAGCGCCTCGTCGAGCGAGATCCTGGCGGGAGCCCTGCAGGACAACGACCGCGGCACGATCATCGGCCGCCGCTCGTTCGGCAAGGGGCTCGTGCAGCGGCAGATTCCCTATCCTGACGGCTCGGCGCTGCGGCTGACCGTCGCCCGCTACTACACGCCGACGGGGCGTTCGATCCAGAAACCCTACACGATCGGCGACGAGGCGGGCTACGAGGAGGAGCTGTGGGACCGCTACCGCAACAACGAATTTTTCTCGGCCGACTCGATCCGCTTCGTCGATTCGCTCAAGCGCATCACCCCGGGCGGCAAGGTGGTCTACGGCGGGGGCGGCATCATGCCCGACCTCTTCATCCCCGCCGACACGACCGACGTGACCCCCTATTTCATCGAGGTCACGGGGCGCAACATCCTCTACCGCTATACGATTGAGTATGCCGACCGTCGGCGCGAGGCGCTCGACGCCGTGCGGACGCTCGACGAGTTGCAGCGGCTGCTCGACGACGATCGTTCGCTCGTGCCGGATTTCGTGGCCTACGCCGCGCGGCACGGCGTGGCGCCGAACCGTCGTCAGATCGACCGTTCGCGCCGTCTGATCGAGGCGCAGCTGCGCGCCTACATCGGCCGCAATACGGCGCTCGAGGAGAACGGTTTCTATGTCAACATCCATCCGATCGATCCCGTGACGACGCGGGCGATCGCGCTGCTGCGGGGCGAGTGACGCCGCCGGCTTGAAACGGAGCGCGGGGCGACCTTTCCTTTCGGAAGGCGCCCCGCGCTTCGTTTCGTGTCGGGAGGGATCAGCCGAGGTGGCCTGCGGCGGCGAACTCCTCGACCGCCTCGGCGTAGCGGGCGAGCGTCTGCTCCATCGAAAGGAAGGATTTGCCCCCCGCAGCGTTCTTGTGACCGCCGCCGTCGAAATAGGTGCGGGCGAAGAGGTTGACGTCCACCGCTCCGCGCGAGCGGAGCGAGATGCGGATGAAATCGTTGTGCTCGAGGAACATGGCCGACATCTTCACCTTTTTGATCGTGAGCGGGTAGTTGACGAAGCCTTCGCTGTCGCCCTGCTGGAAATAGAAGCGGCGCAGCTCCTCCTCCTTGAGCGAGATGCAGGCGACGCGCCCCTTGTGCAGCAGCTCCATCTTGCGGTTGATCGCGTAGCCGAACAGACGGGCGCGGCCCGCCGTGTAGGCGTTGTAGACGTTGTTGTGGATGTCGGGGATCGAGATGCCGCGCTCGACGAGCAGCGCCACGGCGCGGAAGAGCTCGGGCGTGAGCCCCGCGTAGGCGAAATTGCCCGTGTCGGTCATGATGCCGACGTAGAGCAGCTCGGCCATCGTGCGCGTGATGCGGTCGGTGCCGTAGAGCGCCTCGACGAGGGCGTAGACCAGAAAACAGGTGCTCGACGCCTCGGGGTGGGAGAAGGCGATTTCGAAATCCTCGGCGGGGGCGAGGTGATGGTCGACCAGGATGCGGTGCGCCGACGTGTTGGCGGCGATCGTGTCGGAGAGGATTTCGAGGCGCGAGAGGGCGTTGAAATCGAGGCAGAAGAGCAGCTCGGCTTCGGCGACGGCGCGCGTCGCCTCCTCGGGGCGGTCCTTGAAGATCACCACCTCGCGGATGCGGGGCATCCAGTTCAGGAAATAGGGGTAGCGGTTGGGAACGATGCAGGTGACCGAATGGCCTTCGGCCTCCAGCATTTCGGCCCAGGCCAGCGAGGAGCCGATCGCATCGCCGTCGGGATTCGTGTGCGAGACGATCACGATGCGGCGGGGGCCCTCGGCGAGGAGCGCGCGCAGTTTCTCGATGTTTTCCTTCTGAAGCGTCATGGGCAAAGCGGGGCTGGTCCTGCCGCCGCACGGCCGTATCGTCGATGCGTCTTTGCGGCGGACGCGGGTGATCTTTGCTACAAAGATAGCGATTTTTCGGCCAAAAACAAAACGGCGCTGCGCGACGGTCTTCGGCGGGGAGCGGAAGGCCGTTTGCAGGGCGGTGCGAGGCGTTTCGGGGCGGCCGCTTGCGGGAGACGGAGGCGCCTTTGGGGCTACCGTCGACGGGTGGGCGCAGTCGTCGGCTGTGTCGGTTGTGTCGGGTCGGAGGCGGCTGCGGCTTCGCGGCGGGCATGGTCGCGACACCAGGGACGGATGCCGCAGGCGGCGCATTTCGGGGCGCGGGCCGTGCAGACGTAGCGGCCGTGCAGGATCAGCCAGTGGTGCGCCACGGGCAGCAGCGCGCCCGGGATGTGGGTCGAGAGGGTCCGCTCGGTCTGCAGCGGGGTCTTCGAGCGGGTCGTGAGGCCGATGCGCTCCGCCACGCGGAAGACGTGCGTGTCGACGGGCATCACCTCGCGGTTCCAGAGGACGGCCCCCAGCACGTTGGCCGTCTTGCGCCCCACGCCCGGGAGGCGTTGCAGCTGCTCGAGGTCGTCGGGGACCTCGCCGCCGAACTCCGTGCAGATCATCCGCGCGGCGGCCGCCAGGTGCTTCGCCTTGTTGTTGGGGTAGGAGATGCTGCGGATGTAGGGGTAGATCTCCTCGGCCGTCGCGGCGGCCATCGCCTGCGGCGTGGGAAAGGCCTCGAAGAGGGCTGGGGTGGTCATGTTGACCCGTTTGTCGGTGCATTGCGCCGAGAGGACGACCGCCACCAGCAGCTGGAACGGGTCGGCATAGTGCAGCTCGCTTTCCGCTTCGGGCATCTGCTGCTTGAAATAGGCGATGATGCCTTCGTAGCGTTGTTTCGTTGTCATGGGTTTCTTCGTTTGAGGGACGTTGCTAACATTTGCGCAGCTTGGCGAAGCGGGCCAGCAGTGTCTTGCTGCCCGCGCCGTCGAATTCGACCACCAGTTTCAGGTCGTCCGACTGCTGTTCGATCCGCCGGATCTCGCCGCGGCCGAAAATCGCGTGTTCGACGCGGTCGCCTACGGCGTAGCCGCCCGCCGACGATGGTGCGGGCGCCGCCGTGCCCGCCGCCCCCGCCG
The DNA here is from genome assembly GCA_910584485.1 of uncultured Alistipes sp. GTDB lineage: Bacteria > Bacteroidota > Bacteroidia > Bacteroidales > Rikenellaceae > Alistipes. The sequence continues at coordinate 11,413 of CAJUAV010000009.1, read as the reverse complement.
ACGGCATCGCGCGCAGGGTACGGCGCTGGTCGCTGCCGAGGGCGGCGACCGCCTTTTCGAGGCGTTCGTCGAGACGCGTCGCAGGGTGGGGGTATTGCTTGGCGCGGTAGGGATCGGCGGCGGCGGAGAAGCGCCGCGCCGCACCCGATTCGCCGTCCGCAGGGCGGTTGCCGAAGCGGCTGCCCGCGGCCTGACGCCCCTCCGAAGAGGCGCCGTAACGGCTGCCCCCCGACGGATTGCCGTAGCGGTTGCTCCCTGCCGCGCTGCCGTAGCGGTTGTTCTCCGAGAAGGCCCCGGGGCGGCGGTCGTTCGAGGCGCTGCCGTAGCGGCCGCTGCCCGCCGCCGTTCCGTAGCGTCCGCTGCCCGTGCCGTAGTTGCCGCGGGCGTCGTCGCCCTGCTGCTCGCGTTGCAGGCGGTAGTCGAAGCGGTGTTTTACGGCAAATTCTTCATCGTCGAAATAGGGTTCAGGAGTTTTGCACGTGGTTGTATAATCGACGTCCGATTCAACATATTGCGGGTCTATTTCGCGTAAAAAACGGCTGGGCTTTCTTGGCTTCTTTTCCCCGAAAACGGTGCGCATTTCCGCGTAGGTTAAAACGGCAGCGACTTTAGCGCGTGTCAATGCTACATAGAACAGCCGTCGTTCTTCCTCCAAATCGTCGGGCGATTCGATGGCTCGGAAGGATGGGAAGAGCTCGTCTTCAAGACCTGCGATGTAAATATATTTATATTCAAGACCTTTGGACGAATGGATGGTCATGAGTGTGACCGAGTCGGCATTGTCGGTTTCTTCCTTGTCGGCTGCTGCCATCAACATGGCATTTTGCAGCCATTCCTCGATAGTTGCGGGGTGATCGGAATCACGGATGCCTTCCAATATTTCCTGATCGCATTGCTCCTGATATCCTTGAATCGAATTCTTGAATTCGTCGATCCACTCGATTGCGGATTTGGCTTCGGGTGATTCGTCTTGCTGATAAGCGCTCGTAATGCCTGATTTTATCGTCAACTCGACAGCGAAATCATAGGGCCCGAGTTCTTTTCGGGCAACCCCCAACGCTCGAATTAAATCCGTGAAGAGCGCTACTTTGCGCACGATTGCCCGTTGCACGGCATCCGTTACGGGTTCGGATACCAATTGATCGACAGCGGTCCACATCGAACAGCCGCGTTCTTCTGCTATCGTTTTGATTCGATCGAGGGTAGTCGGGCCGATACCGCGCGCAGGAACATTGATGACACGTTTGAAGGCTTCATCATCCTGCGGGTTGATGATTAATCGAATGTATCCCAATAAGTCGCGGATCACTTTGTGATCGTAAAACGACATGCCTCCGTAGATGCGATAGGGAATTTGCAGCATGCGCAGGCTGTCTTCAAGCATTTTGGACTGAACGTTTGTACGGTACAGAATCGATATGTCCGACCAGTTGCAATTTGTTGATCGTTGGCGATCTCTGATTTCGCGTACCAGTAATTCGGCTTCTTTATATTCGTTGAATGCCCTTAAGATGCGGATCTTCTCGCCGCGGTCGCCCTCCGAAAAGCAGCTCTTCTGCATGCGCCGCGTGTTGTGCGTGATGACCGAGTTGGCCGCGTCGACGATCGTGCGCGTCGAACGGTAGTTCTGTTCCAGCTTGAAGACCTCGGCCGAGGGGTAGTCCTGCTGGAAGGAGAGGATGTTCTCGATCTTGGCGCCGCGGAACGAATAGATCGACTGCGCGTCGTCGCCCACGACGCAGACCATGCCGTGCAGCTGCGAGAGGCGGCGGATGATGATGTACTGGGCGTAGTTCGTGTCCTGGTACTCGTCGACCAGAATGTACCGGAACAGCTCCTGGTAGCGCGCCAGCACGTCGGGGCAATCCTTCAGCAGGATGTTCGTCTGCAGCAGCAGGTCGTCGAAATCCATCGCTCCGTTTCGCTTGCAGCGGCGGCAGTATTCGTTGTAGATGTTGCCGAATTCGGGAATCTGCGCCTGACGGTCTTCGGCCAGACAGGCCGGACGCGCGAGGTAGGCCCCCGGGGTGATGAGCGTGTTTTTCGCCTGCGAAATGCGCGAGGCGAGGACGTTGGGCTTGTATTTGTCGTCCGAGAGGTTCATCTCGCGCACGATCGTCTTCAGGAGGTTCTTCACGTCGTTCGGCTCGTAGATCGTGAACGACTGCGGGTAACCGATGCGGTCGGCGTTCTCGCGCAGGATGCGCGAAAAGACGGAGTGGAAGGTGCCCATGCGGATGTAGCGGCTGCTCGTACCGATCATCTGCTCGATGCGGGCGCGCATCTCGGCCGCCGCCTTGTTCGTGAAGGTGAGGGCCAGAATCTGGTAGGGCTTCACCCCCTGCTCGATCATGTAGGCGATGCGCGAGGTCAGCACGCGCGTTTTGCCCGAGCCCGCCCCCGCGATGATGAGCGACGGACGGTCGTAGCCGACCACCGCTGCCCGCTGGGCGTCGTTCAGGCCTTTGAGTATCTCGGATTCCATCTGTTGTCGGTTCGTTTCGAAGAGACAAAGATACGAATAAGCGAGGGCAAAAGCAAGCTTGCTTGCCTTTTGCCGAGCGGGAGTATCTTGGGCGAAGCCAAAGACGAATAAGTCGAGAGCAGAAACAAGCCATCGGCTTGATTATGCCGAGACGACGTATCTTCGGCGCAGCCAAAGGCGAATAAGGCGAGGGTGATAGCCGGTTTGTTCGATGGCAAAGCCATCGGCGGGCCGAAGCCTCCGCGCGCGGAGGCCCGCAGTTTTGGCAAACATGCGCGTCCTCCGCAGGCTTCGGCCCGAGAAAAGCGTGTGCCGTTCGCCGTTGCCTCACCCCTGTTTTCGATCCGCCACTCGCGTAAGGCTCGTTGCCGCGTTTCGCAGGCTTCGGTCCGAACAAAGCTTTCGCGCGGCAAGCGCATGCCGTTCGCCGCCGCCCCCTGCGGCAGAACGGCCATCTCGCGTCGGAACGCTCGAAATGCCCGTCCCGCCGCCGCCGGCGAACGGTTCCGCAAAATCCCTCACGGTTCGATTCGGCAGGGGTTCGGCGGGCCGCAGCTCGCGGACGGCCCGCCGCCCTTCCCCGCGAATCCCCGCAAACCGTCCTCGCCCTTTCCCCTGCAAGCCCCCTTCCCTTGCCGTCCTCTCCCTCGCTTTTGCCCCCGTCCGCTTGAAAAATTCCGTTTTTTACAATATTTTTGTAAGTCCGATCGTTCGGACTCACGGGATTGTCCTGCCGCAAACAAGAACAACAAAATACCCTAACATTTCCATGAGCGAACTCATCAACATCAAGGAACTCAACGAGCGCATCGAACGCGAGTCGGTCTTCGTCGACACGCTCCGCACCGAAATGGGCAAGGTGATCGTCGGCCAGAGCCATCTGGTCGACACGCTGCTCATCGGCCTGCTCTCGAACGGCCACATCCTGCTCGAGGGTGTCCCGGGACTGGCCAAGACGCTCGCCATCACGACCCTCGCGAAGGCCGTCGACGCCGATTTCGCGCGCATCCAGTTCACTCCCGACCTGCTGCCCGCCGACCTGCTCGGTACGCTGATCTATTCGCAGAAGAGCGAAGATTTCGTCGTCCGCAAAGGCCCCGTCTTCGCCAACTTCGTCCTCGCCGACGAGATCAACCGCTCGCCCGCCAAGGTGCAGTCGGCGCTGCTCGAAGCGATGCAGGAGCGTCAGGTGACCATCGGCGACGAGACCTACCCCCTGCCGCAGCCCTTCCTGGTGCTCGCCACGCAGAACCCGCTGGAGCAGGAGGGCACCTATCCGCTGCCCGAAGCGCAAGTCGACCGTTTCATGCTCAAGGCGCGCATCACCTACCCCAAGAAGCAGGAGGAGCGCGACATCGTCCGCATGAACCTCTCGGGGGCGGGGCTCCCGCAGGTGCAGAAGGTCGTCACGCCCGAAGACATCGTCAAGGCGCGCCGCGTCGTCGAGGAGGTCTACATGGACGAGAAGATCGAACGCTACATCGTCGACATCATCTTCGCCACGCGCGAACCGAAGGAGTACAACCTCGACCGCCTCGATGCGCTGATCGCCTACGGCGGTTCGCCCCGCGCCTCGATTTCGCTCGCCAAGGCGGCCCGCGCCTACGCCTTCATCCGCCGCCGCGGCTACGTCATCCCCGAGGATGTGCGCGCCGTCTGCCACGACGTGCTGCGCCACCGCATCGGCCTCACGTACGAAGCCGAGGCGGAGAACATCACCACCGAGGAGATCATCACCGAGATCCTGAACAACGTAATCGTCCCCTGATCCGATGCGCGAAAACGAGAACGACCTTCTGAAACGCGTCCGCAAGATCGAGATCAAGACCCGTGGTCTGTCGAACGAGATCTTCGCCGGAAAGTACCATACGGCTTTCCGCGGCCGCGGCATGTCGTTTTCCGAGGTGCGCGAGTATCGGGCGGGCGACGACGTGCGCGACATCGACTGGAACGTCACGGCGCGCTCGCGCAAGCCGCACATCAAGGTCTACGAAGAGGAGCGCGAACTGACGATGATGCTGCTCGTCGACGTCTCGGCCTCGCGGCTCTTCGGCTCGACCGACCGCCTCAAGCAGAGCGTCGTATCGGAAATCGCCGCCGTGCTGGCCTTCTCCGCCGCGCAGAACAACGACAAGGTGGGGTGCATCTTCTTCTCGGACCGCGTCGAGAAGTTCATCCCGCCGAAGAAGGGGCGCAGCCACATCCTGACGATCATCCGCGAGCTGGTCGGCTTCGAGCCGCAGTCGCCGCGCACGAAGCTCTCGGAGGCCGTGCGTTTCCTGACCAACGTCGCCAAGAAGCGCTGCACGGCCTTCATCCTCTCCGATTTCCTCGATCCGTCGCGCGACGGCGAGGCCTTCGACGAGGCGCTGAAGATCGCCCGCGGGAAACACGATCTGGTGGGAATCCGCCTCTACGATCCGCGTGAGGCGGCGCTCCCCGACGTGGGGATCGTGGAGCTGTGCGATGCCGAGACGGGCCGCAAGGCGTGGCTCGACACCTCGTCGCGCGCCGTGCGCGACCACTACGCCGCCCGCTGGAGCGCCCGCACCGCCCGCATCGACGAGACGCTGCGCCACAACCGCATCGACACGGCCGTCGTCGCCACCGACGGCGACTACGTGGCCGAGCTCATCAAACTTTTCCGACAACGATGAAACGATCGCTCTTTCCGCTGCTTTTGGGCTGCGGCCTCTGGACGGCCGCGGCGCAGCAGCCGCGCGTGACGGCACGCGTCGAACCCGACAGCATCTTCATCGGCGACCGCTTCGAGGTGGTGATCGAGGTCGAAAAGGACCTCGTGCAGACCGTTTCGTTCCCCGCCTTCGACTCCCCCGACCGACGGATCGAACTCGTCGGGGTCGGGGCGGTCGACACGCTCGAACGCGCGGGGCGCCGCCTGAAGCTCGCCCGCCGCTACGAACTGGCCGCCTTCGAGGAGGGCCGCCTGAACCTCGGTGCCCCCGGGGTGCTCTATGCCGACAAGAACATCGTCGACACGCTCTACGCGCCCGATTCGCTCGTGGTGCGCGTGGCGACCTTTCAGCTCGATTCGACCTCCCACGCCATCTTCGACCTGAAGCCGCAGCGGACGCTGCCGTTCCGCCTGGCCGAGATTCGCGGTTACCTGCTCTGGGGCCTCCTGGCGCTGCTGCTGCTCGCGGCGGCCGTGCTCCTCTTCGATCGCTGGCTCAAGCGGCGCGGCCGACGGCTGCGGGACCTCTTCCAACCCGCCCCGCCCCTGCCGCCGCACGTGGCGGCCATTCGGGCGCTCGAGGCGCTGCACCACCGCAAGCTGTGGCAGAACCGCCAGTACAAGGCCTACTATTCGGCCCTGACGGAGATCCTGCGCACCTACCTCGCGGGACGCTGGGAGATCGGCGCCATGGAGATGACCACGGACGAGATCCTGACGGCGATGCGCGGCGTGGAGCTGCCCGACAAGGCGCGCATGGACCTCGCGGCGATCCTGCGCGACGCCGACCTGGTGAAATTCGCCAAGGCGGAACCCGAGGCGGAGCAGAACGAAACCGATTATCAGAAGGCCTACTATTTCGTCGAGGAGACGAAGCCCGTCGCGGAGGAGCCCGCCGCCACGGAGGGGCCGATGAGCGAATAAACGAATGCGTGCGATGAAACGAATCCTCTTTTTTGCGATGCTGCTGCTCTGCGGCACCGTCTCGGCGCAGGGGCTGCCCGAACGGTCGCAGGTGCGCAAGGGCAATCGCCAATACGCCAAGGGACACTACGAGCGTGCCATCGAACGCTACGCGCGAGCGCTGGAGACGGCGCCGGAGTCGTTCGAGGCGACCTACGACCTCGGCAACGCCCTCTGCAAGGCCGAACGCTTCGAGACGGCCGAGCAGACGCTGCGCCGCGCCGCGGCCGACTCGCTGCGCAGCGACGCGGAGCGCGCCGAGGCCTTCTACAACCTCGGCAACGCGCAGTTCATGCAGAAAAAGTATCGCGAGGCGCTCGAAAGCTACCGCAACTCGCTGCTGCTGAATCCCGCCGACATGGAGGCGAAATACAACTACGCCTATACGAAACGACTGCTGGACGACGATGAAAACGGCGGCGGTGGCGACGACGACCGGCAGGAGCAGCAGTCGGAACAGCAGCCCCAAGGCGGCGACAACGGTGACCGGCAGCCGCAGCAGGGCGGGCAGCCGCAGGGCGAGGGGCAGCCGCGGCCCGACGAGCCGAACGAGTCGCCGAACGAAGGTTCGGCCGAACCGCAGCAGGCCGAGAACGCCCTTTCGGAGCAGGAGCAGCAACAGCTGCTCGACGCCATCCAGGCGCAGGAGGACCGCACGCAGGAGAAGCTCAAGGAGCGGCAGGGCGTCGTCGTGCGCGGCAAGAAAAACTGGTAAATCAAGTTAATCCGGCATTCCATGCATTTCGCATCCCCCCATCTGCTGTGGCTCTCGGTGCTCGTCGTGCCGATGATCGGCTACTACGTCTGGCGCACGCTGCAAGGCGGCGCCGCGATCCGCATTTCGAGCCTCGACGGTGCGGTCGGCGCGCCGCGCACGGTGCGCTGGTACCTCCGTCACCTTCCCTTCGTGCTGCGGGCGACGGCCTTTCTGCTGCTCGTCGTCGCCTTGGCCCGCCCGCAGGACGTCGAGCGGCTTTCGCATACGAGCACCGAAGGCATCGACATCATGCTCTCGATCGACGTCAGCGGTTCGATGCTGGCGCGCGACTTCAAGCCCGACCGCATCACGGCCGCCAAGGAGGTGGCCGGATCGTTCATCGCCGACCGCTACGGCGACCGCATCGGCCTGGTGGCCTTCGCGGGCGAAGCCTTCACGCAATCGCCCCTGACGACCGATCAGGGAACCCTCCAGACGTTGCTGGCCCGCATCCGCAGCGGCCTGATCGAGGACGGCACGGCGATCGGCAACGGGCTGGCGACGGCCGTCAACCGCCTGCGCGAGAGCGAGGCCAAGTCGAAGGTCATCATCCTGCTGACGGACGGCGTCAACAACCGTGGCGAAATCGCCCCCATGACGGCGGCCGAAATCGCCAAGGCGCAGGGGATCCGCGTCTACACGATCGGCGTCGGCACGGAGGGCATGGCGCCCTATCCCGCCGTCGACCTCTTCGGGCAGATGACCTTCGTGCAGCAGAAAGTCGAAATCGACGAAAAGACCCTCGCGGCGATCGCCGAGCTGACGGGCGGCCGCTATTTCCGCGCCACCGACCGCGAGAAGCTCCGCGCCATCTACGACGAAATCAACCGCATGGAGAAGTCGAAAGTGGAGGTCTCGGAGCACGTCGCCTACCACGAACTCTTCACGGTGTGGCTCCTCGGCGCGCTGCTGCTGCTCGCCGTCGAATTCCTCCTCTCGACGCTCGTTCTGAAACGTATTCCGTAAAACCGCCATGTTCCGCTTCGCTCAACCGCAATACCTTTGGCTCCTCTGGGCCGTACCGCTCTTCGTGCTGCTCTTTCTCTGGGCGGCGCACCGCCGCCGTCGCCGCCTCGAACGCTTCGGCAACCCCGCTACCCTCGCGGAGCTCATACCCGACGTATCGACGGGACGCGTCGTGCTGAAATTCCTGCTCTTTACGCTCGCCTGCGCCCTGTTGGCGGTGGCGGCCGCCCGTCCCCAGTTCGGCTCGAAGCTGCGCGAGGAGAAGGCGCGCGGCGTCGAAATGATGCTCGCGGTCGACGTCTCGAACTCGATGCTGGCCGAGGACTACGAACCCTCGCGCCTCGAACGCACCAAATATGCCGTCAACAAGCTCTTCGACGGCCTGAAGCAGGACCGCGTCGGATTAATCGTCTTCGCGGGCGAGCCGAAGGTGCAGCTGCCGATCACCTCCGACTACCGCATGGCCAAGGCCTTCGCGCGGCGCATCGATCCGTCGCTCGTCTCGGTGCAGGGCACGGCCGTGGGCAAAGCGCTCGAACAGGCGCTGCTGGCCTTCCCCGCCGAGCGCGAGGAGGGGCAGAGCCGCGTCGTGATCCTCATCACGGACGGCGAAAACCACGAGGACGACGCCCTGGCGGCGGCCGATCGGGCCGCCGAGGCGGGGGTGCGCATCTACACGATCGGCATCGGCACCCCCGAGGGGGCTCCGATCCGCATCGGGGGCGATTTCATCCGCGACGAGCAGGGCGAAATGGTCGTCTCGAAGCTCGACGAGCGGATGCTCGCCGCGATCGCCGAACGTACGGGGGGCCTCTACGTCCGCGCCACGAAACAGTCGATCGGACTGGAGGAGATCGTGAAGAGCATCGGCGAGATGGAGCAGAGCGAACTGTCGACGCTGCGCTTCGAGGAGTTCGACGAGCAGTACCGCCTGCCGCTCGGCATCGCGCTCGTGCTGCTCGTGCTCGAACTGCTGCTGCTCGATCGGCGCAATCCGCTGCTGGCGCGCTTCAACATTTTCCGCGAACCGTAGCGTTCCGCGCGAAAACGACGGCCGCCTCTCTTCCGTAACGAAGAGAGGCGGCCGTCGTTTCGTGCCGGAGGGCGCTAATAGTATTTCACGGGCGTTCCCTCGATGGCCGTCAGCAGCGCGTTGGCCACCGACGAGGCGCCGATGCGGAAAAGTTCGGGGGTGAGCCACTCGGGGCCGAGGATCTCTTCGACGATCGTGTAGTAGAGGACGGCATCTTCGGCCGTGCGGACGCCTCCCGCCGCCTTGAAACCCACCTTGCGGCCCGTCCGACGATAGTAGTCGCGGATCGCCGTGCACATGACGACAGCCGCTTCGGGGGTCGCCGCGACGTCGATCTTGCCCGTCGAGGTCTTGACGAAATCGGCTCCCGCCAGCATCGAGAGGAGCGCGGCGCGGCGGATCAGTTCGGGCGTCTTCAGGGCCCCCGACTCGATGATGACCTTCAGCACGACGTCGTCCGCGCACTCCTTGCGCAGCACCTCGACCTCGTTGGCCGCTTCGTCGTACTCGCCCGCCAGCATGCGGCCGACGTTGAGTACGATGTCGATTTCGTCGGCGCCGTTCTCGACCGCCATGGCCACCTCCAGCGCCTTCACCTCCAGAAAGGTCTGCGAGGCGGGGAAGCCGCCCGCGACGCTCGTGATGCGCATCGGCGTGCCGTCGACGGCGAGCCCCACCGTCTCGACGAACGACGGATAGATGCAGATCGACGCCACGTTCGGAATGTGGGGGTATTTGCCGTAGAAGGCGGCCGCCTTGCGGGCGAACTCGGTGACGGAGGCGACCGAGTCGTTGCACGAAAGGGTCGTCAGGTCGATCGTCGAATAGCAGAACTTGAAGATCTCCGTCGTGCGGTTCTTCGCGGCGGCTTCGGCGATGCGGGCGACCTCGCAGGCAACCTGTTCGGCCGTCATGGCGGGCGCGTATTCGTTGAGGTGATGGACGTATTCCATGTCGTTCGGTTTTGGTTGTTTACAAAAGTAGAAAAAAATCGGCAAAGTGCATCTTCGGTGCCGCATTTATTTTCGGCCGCCGCGCAGCCTTCCCGCACGGGCTTTCGTATGGTGCTCCTGTGCGGTATTCCTGCACGGGCTCCCTGTCCGAGCTTTGCCGCGCGATCTTGCAGTTCGGTGCTGCTGCGCGGTCGCTTCGTGCGGTCTTGCAGTTCGGTGCTGTCGCGCGGTCGCTTTGTGCGGGCACCTTGTATGGTCTCTCTGCGCAGCCTCCCGCTTCGAACGGGGCGCTTCGGCGGGCGGGTTCCGTCACCCTTTGTCGATCGTTCGGCGGATCTCGGAGAGGTCGACCAGGCGGTGGACGACGGCGTAGATCGTGAGCCCCGCCGCCGAATGGATCTGCAGCTTCGAGGCGATGTTGCGGCGGTGGGTGATGACCGTGTGGGTCGAGATGCAGAGCTCGTCGGCGATCTCCTTGTTCGTCAGCCCGCGCGCGACGCAGCCGATGATCTCCTTTTCGCGGTCGCTCAAACGCTCCTGCGGCGCCTCCTCGCGTGCTCCGACCGCCGTGTCGGCGGCCAGCGCCTCGACGGCGGGGATGTAGAGGATATCCTCGACGGCGTTGTGCGAGGCGAGCTCCCCCTCGCAGCAGAAGATGTCGAAGAGCGCATCGTTCAGATAGTTCGTGCCGCCCGCGGGGTAGTACTTGATGATGATGTTCTTCAGCTCGCGCAGGTGCGCCTCCACCTGGTCGTGCCGACGGCGGAAGATGTCGATCGAATAGTCGCTCTGCGGCCGCCCCGCCAGGAGCGATTCGACGTAGGGGAACACCCGCTGCTCCTCGTAGGCCATGTGTTTGTGCACCTCGGCCACATATTCGTCGTAGTAGCGCAGGATGGCGAACGAAATCCCCTCCAGGCTGCAATCCACCGCCTGGATCAGCTTGCGGCGGATCGACGGCAGGCGGAAATCGAGGAAATAGCGGTGGGCGTTGCGCAGGTAGTCGGTCAGCGAGCGGACCGAAACCGCTTCGACGGGGTAGCCCGTGTTGTCGTTCAGCAGCAGGTTGACGACGGCCAGAAAGGTCGGCGCGTCGACGCCGTTTTCGGTGCAGACCTCGGCGATCGTCTTGTCGCCGAAGCCTGGGGCGATGCCGAAGCGGCTCATCACCTGCAACACGGCATGGCGGTCGCAGACCAGATCGCACATGCGGTCGTCGCTCGCGTAGTAGGGTTCGGGTCGGAGCATGGTCGTTCGTTGTTCGGGTTTCGGTTAGCGGCGGTCGATGTCGAGGTAGGTAGTTTGCAGCAGCACGCGACCGATGTCGAGCAGCCGCTCTTCGGGCGTCTCGGGGGAGGATGTCCCGTCGGTCGGGGCTGCCTCGCTCCCGTCCGATGCCGCGGAACCGTCGGCGGGGCGGTCGCTCGTTCGGCCCGAGGCGGCGTCCCGCGTCGCTTCGCCCTCTGCCGTCACCACGGTGAAGCCGTCGTTGTCGGCGGGGCGGTAGCTCGTTCGGCCCGAGGCGGCGTCCCGCGTCGCTTCGCCCTCTGCCGTCACCACG
>CAJUAV010000008.1 GCA_910584485.1 uncultured Alistipes sp. | reverse complement strand
GAGAGTAGGTAGCCGCCTCTTCAAGGTCAGATCGAAAGGTCTGACCTTTTTTTTGCGCCTGTGCGGGGGCTTGGCTCTCGGGTCGGAGTGCGGCGTATCGGGAGGAGGCGATCGGACACTGTCGGGGGCCGCGGCGAGGGTGACGCGATGACGGGGCTTGCAGGCGGGAAAAAAGATTCTCCGCCTCGTTGTACGAACGCCCCTCTTTTTCCCTATCTTTGCCCCGATCAAACCGAGGATGCTTATGTCCGCTTTGTGGCATTTCGTGCGAACCTGGACGCTGCCGCTGGCGATGATCGCCGGTGCGGCGGCCTATTTTATCTATGTGTCGATTCCGTGGCTCGACGGTACCCACCGTCAGGCGGCCGAAGCGATCGCCGTTTTGCAGCCGCTGCTGATCTTCGCGATGCTTTTTTTGACCTTCTGCCGCATCGATCCTGCGGAGTTGCGCGTGAAAGGCTGGCACCTGCGCCTGGTACTCCTGCAAACCGCTCTTTTCGCCGCGGCGACACTGCTGCTGCTCTGTTTCCCCGATACCCGCTGGCGCGTTTTGATCGAAAGCGCCATGCTTTGCCTGCTCTGTCCGACGGCTACTGCCGCGGCGGTCGTTACGGCGCGGCTCGACGGCAATGCCGCGAGTATCACCGCCTATACGATGCTGGTCAACCTCGTCATGGCAGTCGCCGCACCCCTGTTGCTGCCGCTGGCCCACCCGCATGCGGAACTCGGCTTCGCAGCCGCTTTCGCCCTCATTATCCGCAAGGTTTTCCCGCTGTTGATCTGCCCGTTAGTGGCCGCACTCGCCATGCGTCGCTGGCTGCCGCGCCTCCATGCGCGTTGCGCCGCGGCGCGCGATGCAGCCTTCTACCTCTGGGCCGTTTCGCTCTCCCTCGCCATCGCGGTGACGACCAAAGCGATTGTCCACGAGCAGGTCCATGTCGGTTATCAGATCGGCATTGCCCTCGTCTCGCTCGGCTGCTGCCTGGCGCAATTCCTCCTCGGCAAGCGGATCGGCGGCCGCGCGGGCGAACGGATCGAGGGCGGCCAGGCGCTCGGACAGAAAAACACGGTCTTCATCATCTGGATGGGCTATACCTTTCTTTCGCCCATTACGGCGCTGGCGGGCGGTTTTTACAGCGTCTGGCACAACGTGGTCAACTCGTACCAACTCTATAAAAAGGAGCGACGGGCATCCGAGCCGCAAGCGTAACCGGGAGGGAGCAGCGGTTCCGATGTGCCGAAAAAAGAAGCATCCGCATCGTATCGAACCGGCTGTTTACGAGTGTTTTGCAGACATATGCCCGGAGCTTGTCCCGCCGCATCGGAATATCCGTCGGCATGCGTTTGCGGCGCCCCGTCGCAGCGCCTTGCCGCAGCGGGCGGGCCGGCGAATCCCTGGCCGCCGCATCGCGTCAAAACCTCCTCGCAATGTGCATTTTTCCCGCCGTCTGTTTTGCGTTTCACTTTATTTTTCTATCTTTGCATGTTATTATGTAACGTGAAGCGAAAACAAACGAATAACATAAAAAACAAATTCATTTTCACAGATGCAAAGTAAAGGCTTTATCAAACTGATCGCCGTGCTCCTGGCATTGGCGTGCGTTTACCAGCTCTCGTTTACGTTCAAGACACGTAGCGTGGAGAAGAAGGCGGCCGCCTATGCCGCCGCGTTCCCCGTCGAGGAACAGGCCGCGGCGGAACAGCACTACCTCGATTCGATCCAGAACCTGCCCGTCTACAACGTGGGCTTCAAGAGCTTCACCTACAAGCAGTGCAAGGAGAAGGAGCTGAACCTCGGTCTCGACCTCAAGGGCGGCATGAACGTCATGCTGGAGGTGCAGGTCGAGGATGTCGTGAAGGCGCTGGCCGGCGACAGTGCGGCCGATCCCGCCTTCGCGGAGGCGATCGCCGAGGCCGACCGCAACCTCAAGAGCGGCTCGTCGAAGGATTACATCGCCGATTTCGTCGCCTGCTACGAGCGCCTGACCAACGGCGGTTCGCTGGCCGTGCTCTTCGTCAGCCCCGACCGCAAGGACATCACGCTCGAAAGTTCGAACAGCGAGGTGGAGAAGATCCTCAAGCGCGAGACCGAGGCGGCCATCGCCGCTTCGTACAACGTGCTGCGCAGCCGTATCGACCATTTCGGCGTGACGCAGCCCAACATCATGCGCCTGCCCAACTCGCACCGCATCCTGGTCGAGCTGCCGGGCGTCAAGGAGCCGCAGCGCGTGCGCGACCTGTTGCAGGGCACCGCATCGCTGGAGTTCTGGACCACCTACAGCGCCAACGAGCTCTTCCCCGCACTCTCGGCGGCCGATCGCCGCGTGAAGGAGTTGCTCGCCGAGCAGACGACCGTTGCCGAGACGGAGCCTGCCGCCGAGTCGCAGCCTGCGGCCGAGGGGCTGCTGGCCGAGGTCGGTAACGCACAGGCCGCCGAGGAGGAGGCGCCCGAGACGGGCTTCGACCGTCAGCAGCACCCCTTCTTCGCCGTGCTCGATCCCAATTTCGCGGGCGGTGCCGCCATCGGTGCCGCCTACAAGGCCGACATGGCGACCGTCGAGGAGTACCTCGCGATGCCCGCCGTGCGCGAGCTTTTCCCCGCCGACATCGATTTCAAGTGGGGTGTCAAGGGCGATGATGCGATGGACGGCCGCTACCAGCTCTTCGCCATCCGCATCGCCACGCCCGACGGCAAGGCGCCGCTGGACGGTTCGGTCATCACCGAGGCGCGCGAGCAGTACTCGCGTCAGGGCGCCACGGCCGAGGTCTCGATGACGATGAACGCCGAGGGTGCCCAGGAGTGGGCGCGTCTGACGGGCGAGAACGTCAACAAGAGCATCGCCATCGTGCTGGACGGCTATGTCTATTCGGCTCCGAACGTCCTCGGCAAGATCGAGGGCGGCAGCTCGCAGATCACGGGCAATTTCACGATCCAGGAGGCACAGGACCTGGCGAACGTCTTGAGCTCGGGTAAGGTTCCCGCGCCGGCCAAGATCATTCAGGATACGGTCGTAGGTCCCTCGCTCGGTCAGGAGTCGATCGACGCGGGTCTGCTTTCGTTCGCGATCGCCTTCCTGCTCGTCCTCCTCTACATGGGTCTCTTCTACAAGACGGCCGGCTGGCTGTCGGATATCGCTCTGCTGACGAACGTCTTCCTGCTGATGGGTATCCTCGTGTCGTTCGGCGCCGTGCTGACGCTGCCCGGTATCGCGGGTATCGTCCTGACGATGGGTATGGCCGTCGACGCCAACGTCATCATCTACGAGCGCATCAAGGAGGAGCTGCGCGGCGGCAAGGGCCTTTCGCTCGCCATCACGGACGGTTTCTCGAAGGCTTATTCGGCCATCATCGACGGTAACCTGACGACGATCATCACCGGTGTCGTCCTCTTCATCTTCGGTACGGGTCCCGTGCAGGGCTTCGCCACGACGCTCGTCATCGGTATCGTCACCTCGTTCCTGACGGCCGTCTTCATCACGCGTCTGCTCATCGAGTGGGCCGTTGCGAAGTTCGGTACGATCGCCTTCTCGCGCAAGTGGTCGGAGAATTTCCTCAACAACACGAAGATCGATTTCCTCGCGAAGCGCAAGCTCTCCTACACGGTGCTGGCGGTCGTGCTGGGTCTTTCGTGCGTGTCGCTCGCGCTGCGCGGTCTGAACCTCGGCGCCGAGTTCACGGGCGGCCGTGCTTACGTCGTCCGCTTCGACAAGGCCGTTTCGGCCGAAGAGGTGCGCCAGAACCTGGCGGTCGAGTTTGGCAAGATCAACGATGCCGACGCCTCGACGATTTCGTACGAGGTGAAGCAGTACGGCGGTGAGAACCAGATGCGTATCGTGACGCAGTATCGTTACGACGATACGTCGGACGAGGCTACGGCCGACGTCGAGCGCATCATCTACGAGGCGATGAAGCCGCTCTACTCCTACGAAATTTCGTTCGAGCAGTTCCGCAACACGCAGACCGACGAGAACGGTATTCTGAACGCCGACAAGATCGGTCCCTCGATCGCCAAGGATACGACGTGGAACGCCATCTACTCGGTGCTCTTCTCGCTCATCGCGATCGGTCTCTACATCACGCTGCGATTCAAGCGCTGGCAGTGGGCTTCGGGTGCCACGCTGGCCCTGGCGGTCAACGCACTGGCCATCATCGGTCTCTTCTCGATGCTCTACGGTCTGCTGCCCTTCAACCTGGAGGTGAACCAGGCCTTCATCGCCGCCATCCTGACGATCATCGGTTATGCGATCAACGACACGGTGGTGGTCTTCGACCGTATCCGCGAGTTCCTCGGCCTCTATCCGAAGCGCTGCCTCTACGAGAACGTGAACAACGCCATCAACTCGACGCTGTCGCGTACGATCAACACTTCGGCCACGACCCTCGTGACGCTGCTGGCGATCTTCCTCTTCGGCGGCGAGACGATCCGCGGCTTCATCTTCGCGCTGATTCTGGGTGTCTGCATCGGTACGGCCGCGACGATCTTCGTCGCAACGCCCGTTGCTTACGACCTGATGACGCGTCAGGACAAGAAGAAGGCGGCCAAATAGTTGCCGCTCGGCGGGAGTATTTTCCCCGATCCAATGGCGGAGCTTTCGTTCGGAAGAACGGAGGCTCCGCTTTTTTTGCAGGGGGCGGCGGCCCGATATCGCTCCGCTGCTTGTACCGGTCGGCGGCAGTCGTTTCGATGGCGCAGCCATCGGCGGGCCGGAGCTTCGCCGCGCGAAGGCCCGCATGCCGCGTTCGCTTATGCAGGTCTTTCGCAAGCCCGTCCCGCATGGTGGAAACGGCCGATCGCCGAATAAGCCGTCTCTAACGTAAAACGCCGTTCTTAACGGCGTGCCGTTCGCCGCCGCTCCCTGCGGCGGACGGCAGGTTCGCAGGCAGGCTGCTCACCGCCCTCCTGCCGCCGTCGGCGAACGTTGCGATTCGTACGATGGCGCTTCTCCGCAGGCTTCGGTCCGAGAACCGTTTCGTGCGCCGGCACGGCCGTCTTCGCAGGCTTCGGTTCGAGAACCGTTTCATGCGCCCGCACGGCCACCCGCAGCCGCCCCCTGGCGGAGGGCAGCTTCTGAAATCGCAGGCTCGTCCGCTCGGCTGCGAGCCGAACATCGTTCGGATGCAGTGCGGCGGGTCGAAACCTTGCCCGACGACGGCCCGCAACCTGCGAAACGCGCCGTGCCTCTCTTCGCCGAGCCGCGTCCCGATATCGATGTGCGTTTCTGCGCGAATGTCGGGGTTCCGTTCTTCGATTTCACGGGGAATTTCTTATCTTTGCCCTACTTAATGCCGTATCGAAGATGGAACCCCTGTTCAAGTGGCTGCGCCACTATGTTTCGCCCGTGTTCATGCTGCTGCTCGTGGCGTCGTTTGTCTTTTGGTATATCGCCAAACTCAACTATACCTACACCACCGAGCAGGTGATGCGGGTCAACATCGGCGGGGAGCGGATCCCCGTGACGTGCGTCGTCGAGGGTGTCGGCACGAACCTCTTCGGCTACCGCGTCTACATGGACCGCACGCTGCGGATCCCGCTCTCGGAGTTGCACGTGACCCCCTCGTACGAAGAGGAGAGTTACGGTCGTCTGGTGATCGACCCCGCCTCGCTGCAGCAGGCGATATCGGTCCGCTGCTCCGACATCAAGATCATCTCGATCAGCGGCGTGCTGCCCACGATCGAAAAACCCGAGGACCGATGAAATTGCGCGTCGGCATTACGGGGGGGATCGGCAGCGGCAAAAGCACCGTCTGCCGCCTCTTCGCCGAGCGGGGCGTGCCGGTCTACGACTGCGATGCCGCCGCACGGCGCCTGATGACCGAAGATGCGGCGCTGCGCGAGGCGATTCGCGCCCGCTTCGGTGCCGAAAGTTATTTGCAGGACGGCGCCCCGAACCGTCCCTATCTGGCGGCCCGCGTCTTCGGCGATGCCGCCGAGCGGGCAGCATTGGAGGCATTGGTGCACCCTGCCGTGGCGGCCGATTTCGAACGGTGGGCCGATCGGCAGGAGGCGCCCTACGTCCTCCTCGAAAGCGCCATCCTGTACGAGGCGGGGCTGCAAGAGCGCCTCGATCGGGTGGTGGCGGTGCTGGCACCCGCCGCCCTGCGGCTCGAACGGGCCGTCCGCCGCGACGGCGCCGATGCCGAGGCGATCCGCCGCCGCATGGCCGCGCAGGCCGACGACGACACGCTGGCGGCGCGCGCCGATTATTCGATCGTCAATATCCGCGAAGAGGAGCTTGCGGCCGACGTCGCGCAGCTCGACCAACGATTCCGCCATGAAGCAGCCCGCGTTTGAGCCCGATTTCGCCCGCCCGCAGGTGATGGCGATTCTCAACGTCACCCCCGATTCGTTTTACGGCGGGAGCCGCACGCCCGATGCGGAGGCGCTGACGGCCCGCGTGCGCGCCGTCGTCGCCGCGGGGGCTTCGATCCTCGACGTGGGCGGCTGCTCCTCCCGCCCGGGGGCGTCGGAGGTGCCGCCCGAGGAGGAGTTGCGGCGCGTGCTGGCGGGGGTCGAAATCTGCCGACGCGAGGCCCCCGCGACGGCGGTGTCGGTCGATACGTTCCGCGCCTCGGTCGTCGAAGCGGTCGTCGAACGCTTCGGTCCCGTGATCGTCAACGACATTTCGGCGGGCGAGATCGACCCCGCGATCGTCGCTGTCGCAGCGCGCCACGACCTGCCCTACATCGCGATGCACATGCGCGGTACCCCCGCCACGATGCAGTCGCTCTGCACCTACGACGACGTGACCGAAGCGGTGGTCGGCTATTTCCGCCGCCGCGTCGCCGAGCTGCGTGCCGCGGGGGTGCGGCGGCTGATCCTCGACCCGGGGTTCGGCTTCGCGAAGAGCACGGAGCAGAATTTCGAACTGCTGGCAGGCCTCGACCGCCTGTGCACCCTCGGCTGCCCCGTGCTGGCGGGCCTTTCGCGCAAGTCGATGATCTGGCGGACGCTCGACACGACCCCCGACGAGGCGCTGGCCGGTACGATCGCCCTGCAATGGGAGTGCCTGCGACAGGGTGCCTCGATCCTGCGCGTCCACGACGTGCGGGAGGCCGTGGATACGGTGCGGCTTTTCGAAGCGTTCCGAGCGGCGGCGCACGGCACGCACTGACGTGCGATTCGTTTCCGCTCCGCAGCCGGGCGGAGGCGGCTTCGGGCGGAACGCGCGTTGCAGCCCTCCGCCTGGGGGCGGGCTGTCGACGGCTGCGACGTCGATCCTGCAATTCGGCTCCGACGACAACATACCGAAAAACAACGGACAACCATGATACGGGTTACGGACATACACAAACGCTTCGGCGAACTGGAGGTGCTCAAGGGCCTCTCGCTGGAGGTGGCACGCGGCGAGCTGGTCTCGATCGTAGGGGCCAGCGGAGCGGGCAAGACGACCCTGCTTCAGATCATGGGCACGCTTTCGCGGCCCGACGCGGGGCGGGTCGAGATCGACGGGGTGGAGACTTCGCGCCTGAACGACAACGCGCTGGCTCGTTTTCGCAACCGCCGTATCGGCTTCGTCTTCCAGTTCCACCACCTGCTGCCCGAGTTCACCGCCTTCGAGAACATCTGCATCCCGGGGTTGATCGCGGGGCGTCGGCGGGCCGAAGTCGAGGCGCGGGCCGCGATGCTGCTCGAGCGGATGAACCTCGCCGAGCGGCGCGACCACAAGCCCGCCCAGCTCTCGGGCGGCGAGCAGCAGCGCATCGCCATCGCCCGCGCCCTCATGAACGAGCCCGCCGTGCTGCTGGCCGACGAGCCGTCGGGCAACCTCGACAGCCGCAACCGCGAGGAGATCCACCGCCTCTTCTTCGAGCTGCGCGAGCAGACGGGGCAGACGACGGTCATCGTCACGCACGACGAGTCGCTGGCGGCGCGCACCGACCGCTGCATCCGCCTCTCGGACGGCCTCATTGCGGCCCAATAGCGTACGCCGTGTCGGAGTTCCGCTTCAAACGTTTTGCGGTCCGTCAGGACGAGACCCCGATGAAGGTCGGCACGGACGGCGTGCTGCTCGGCGCGTGGGTCTCGGTGCGGCCGACCGATCGGCGCATCCTCGACATCGGCACGGGGACGGGGCTGATCGCCCTGATGCTGGCGCAACGGGCGGCCGCGGCGTCGATTACGGGTATCGACATCGCCTCGGTCGACGAGGCGCGCCGCAACGCCGACGCCTCGCCCTGGGGCGACCGCCTGCATTTCGAGCAGTGTCCCGTGCAGCGGTTCGAGGCCGAGCCGTTCGATCTGATCGTCTCGAATCCCCCCTTTTTCGTCGAGTCGCTGCGCTGTCCCGATGCGGGACGCACGCAGGCGCGGCACGCCGTGGAGCTCCCCTTCGAGGCGCTGCGCGATGCGTTGCTGCGGCTGCTCGCCCCCGAGGGACGTTACGCCCTCGTGCTGCCCGTCGCCGAGGCGGCGCGTTTCGAGGCCTTGTGCGAAGGAGAGCTGCACCGATTGCGTCGCACGGAGGTGCGCACCACGCCGCGGCGTGCCCCGAAGCGGGTGCTGCTCGAGGGGACGCGGCGACCGACGGCTGCGCCCGTGTGCGATGCGCTGACGATCGGTACGGGCGCACACGAAACCTATACGGACGAATATCGCCTGCTGACCCGCGATTTTTACCTGAAATTTTGAAAGTCCCGCAAAATCCGCTACATTTGTAGAGGAACAATCAACGCATTTTCGCCATGAAACGCCTTTTGTCGACCCTTGTGCTGCTGGTTGCCGCCGCGGGTCTTTGCGCGCAGCCGCGCACTCCGTACATCGCTCCGCTGGGGCTGGTCGAAGGCGCCGCAGGCGTCGAACCGCAGGCCGAGCCGCGCACGGTGCTGGCCGTCGACGTGACGGTCGCCTGCGATCGCACGATCAGCGGCCCCTACGCCCGCTATGCGCAAAAGTACCTCGGCGTGCGCGCTCCGCTGACCGACAAGAGCGATTGGCGCGTCGTCGATGCGCGGATCGGGCTGGCTCCGGCGAACGCCTTCGAGGCGCAGCAGCCGGCCGCACCCGAACGACGGGTCGTCTCGCATGCGGCGAGCGACGAGGAGTTCACGCGCGTTGCCCCCGATCGGCGCATGTCGCTCATGCCGACGCCCGACGAAGCGGCAGCCGCGGCTGCCGCGACCATCTTTTCGCTGCGCAAGCACCGGCTCGAACTCATTACGGGCGAGGCGGGCGAAAACGTCTTCGGCGGCGGGTTGCAGGCGGCGCTCGACGAGATCGCCCGCGAGGAGCAGGCGCTGCTGGAGCTGTTCCTCGGCAAACGGATCGTCTCGACCAAGACGCAGCGCTTCTACGTGCGTCCCGTGGCCGACAAGCGCCAATACGTCGTCTGCCGCTTCAACGGCGAAAAGGGAGTGCTGCCCGCGAACGACCTGACGGGCAACCTCGTGGTGTTGCAGATCGATCCCTCGGAGCAGACGCCCTCGTCGATTCCCGAGGCGTCGGAAAAAGATCCGAGCGTCGCACGCTGCCGCATCGCCAACGAGGCGACCTGCACCCTTTCGGTGGCGGGCGAAAGCTGCGCCGAGGCGGTGCTCCCGATCTTCGAATTCGGCCGCACGATCACCTATTCGCTGCCGCGTCGTCGCTAATCGTTTTTTCGATGGATCCTACCGCGCGCATGGTCACCCTGCTCGGGGCATTTCGTCGTGAGCGGAACGGCCTGGTGGCCGATACGATGCACTACGACGGCACCCGCTACGGGCTCAACTACGGCGTCAGCCTCCCGACGGTGCGCCGCTTGGCTCGCAGCGGGGAGCGCGACCACGCCTTCGCCTGCTTCCTGCTGCAACAGCAGGTGCGCGAGCTGCAACTCGCGGCCTTTCACCTGGCCGATCCCGCCCGCCTGACCGATCGCGCCGAAGCGCTTCGCTGGCGCGCGGCGCTCGTCAATACGGAGCTGGCCGAGGAGGCCGCTTTTGCACTGCTCTCCCGCTCGGAGGCCCTGCCGACCCTCTTCGAGGAGTGGATCGGAGGCGGCGAACCGTTGCCGTGCTATGCCGTGCTGCTCGCCGCCGCACGAGCCCCACGACCCTCGGTGGCATGGCTCGATCCGATGATCGGCGCGCTGCGGCGGGCTGCAGCGGATTCCCTCCTGCCGCCCTGGGCGGCGCGGCGGATCGCGCAGGGCGCCGTGGCGCTCGCTGCCCGCCTGGCCGAAACGGACGAGACGGCGGGGGAGCGTCTGCGCGGGATGATCGGCGGCTTCGGAGACTCGGCGGCGGAGCGTCTCTTTGCCGAAGAGGTGGCGTGGCGGATCGGGTAAAATCGTGCGGAATCGACCTCTCAAGAGGTCGGTAACCCGCATCCGTCTCCTGGCGGAGGACTGTTGAGATAAATCGATGGCGGAACCATCGGCGGGCCGAAGCCTCCGCACACGGAGGCCCGCAGTTTGTGCAAACATGCGGGCGCTCCGCAGGCTTCGACCCGAGCTGAAATCGCGCTGCAAGTGCGAGCCATTCGTTGCCGCCCCATGCGGCGGATGGCAACTCTCGCCTGCAGGCTCGATGCCGCCAGCCGCCGTCGGCGAACGTACATGGATGCGCGCAACACGAGCGGCACCCCCCCCCGATCCTGATTCGCTCGTAATCACTCCATAAACGATTGCACCCTCCCGCTGCAAAGCGGGAGGGTGCGTCTTAACGGCTTGTCCGACGTCAGTCGGCGACCACCTCTTCGACCTCCGTTACGACGGTCCAGTTGAAGAGTTCGCTGGCGCACTGGTTCTCCAGGCGGCGGATCTGCGATTTGTCGGTCGTATCGGCCAGCACGGCGTTGAAGAACTGCTCCATGGTGACGTAGTTGGCGTTCACGCGGGCGGCGAAGCAGTTGTAGAACTGGCGCTGCTCGCTGTGGTCGAGCCCTGCGGGCAGAATCCCTTCGGCCACGAGGTAGGGGTAGGGATAGAGGTGACGCATGTTGTGCATGTCGGCGTTCAGCTCGTCGACGATCGTCTCCACGACCACGACCTGCACCGTGTCGTCGGCGCCCGGCATGCGGATGAAGGTGGCGTAGACGGGGTAGTCCGCCTCGATGTTGTCCGTCACGTCGTCGGCGAAGAGCGTATACTCGGCGTCGGTCAGATCATTCAGGTAGGCCATGTCGCGGTACTCGTGCAGGGCTTCGCGCATCGCTTTGCGCTCCTGCTGATTCCATCGGCGGTTGGGGTTGCAGCCCGTCAGCACGAGGAGAAAGAGGAGCGGTGCGGAGAGACAGAGAAAGAATTTTTTCATCGCTTCTGTTGATTTGGTTTTACTGCCTCTCACCGAGCAAAGGCCGTGCCAACTCCCGCCGCCGCGCTCGCCGCTGCTCTTGCCCCGCTTCGCCGCCGCTCCCCGCGGCCACCCGCCGCCTCGCCGCTCCGAAAGCCCCCGCCCTACCGCGCGTCGGCAGCTTCCTTTGCCAGCAGCGCCGCCGAGCGGTAATAAGCCATGGCGTGCGCCGCCCGCACCGAATCGATCGTCGCGCACGGCTCGGTGCGGTGCGGATCGTCGGCCGTGGGGCGCAGGGCGTACTGCTCGATCCGCCCGACGGGCGACAGCACCGTCAGCCGGTCTCCCTCGATGCAGCCCAGATCGCGGTAGGTGGCGACGAAGGCGCGTTCGACGTAGGGTTCGTGGTAGATGTCGCGCCCGTAGAAGGGCGATTCGTAGCGCATCCCGAGCAGGCCGAGGAGCGTCGGCACGAGGTCGATCTGCGAGACGATGCGCCGCTCGACCTGCGGTTCGACAAGCCCGGGGGCGATGATGACGGCGGGAATGTGATAATTCGCCAGCGGCAATTCGGTTTTGCCCGCGCTCGATGCGCAGTGGTCGGCCGTGACGAGGAACACGGTCTGTCCGAACCACGGCTCGCGGGCCGCCGCACGGAAAAATTCGCCCAGCGCGTAGTCGCTGTACATCACCCCGCCCGCGCGCGACTTCGCCGAGGGCGGAATTGCGATGCGCCCCTCGGGATAGGTGTAGGGGCGGTGGTTGCTGACGGTCATCAGGTGGGCGAAGAAGGGGCGGCCGCCGCGTGCCAGCGTGTCGAGCGTGCGGATCGCCTTGCGGTAGGCATCCTCGTCCGAGACGCCCCAGATGTTCGAAAAACGGATCTCGTCGGGCGCATAGCAACTCTGGTCGACGATGCGGTAGCCTTTTCCGCCGAAGAAGGCGCCCATGTTGTCGAAATAGCTCTTCCCGCCGTAGAAATAGAGCACCTGGTACCCTTTGTCGGCCAGGATTTCGCCCACCGAGGTGCATGCCGTCCGCTGCGGCCGTTTGATGAGGCTCTGCCCCGCTGCGGGCGGCAGCGAGAGGGTCAGCGCCTCCAGCCCGCGCACGGTGCGGTTGCCTGTGGCGTAGAGGCGGTCGAAGAGCAGCCCGCAGCCGCAAAGCGAATCGAGCACGGGCGTCAGGTGCTGCGTGTTGCCGTAGCGCTCCAGGAACGAGGCGCTCATGCTCTCCATCGAGATCAGGACGATGTTGCGCCGCAGTTCTTCGCCCGCAGGGCGGATCGTGCGGCGTACGCCCGCCTCGCCGCCGTAGCGCGCGCGGAGGAAGCGCTCGATGTCAGCCCTCGGCAGCGTCGGATAGAAGCGGTCGTAGTCGAGTTCGTTCTTGAAGAAGGCGTCGCAGAAACATTCGGCGCCGTTGGCCCGCAGCTCGTTCGCATAGGTATTGGGGCTCGTGCGGCAGCGGCGGTCGAGGTGCAGCAGGCCGCAGGCGACGAGGGCCGCCGCTGCGTACAGGGGCAGGATGCGGCGGCGCCAGCCGCGCTGCCCGAGCGCCTCCTCGATGCGACGGTAACGGCCGAAGAGCAGCTGCCGCACGACGAGCGTCGCGACGATGAGCGCCGCCGCCAGGGGGACGACGGGGTAGGACTCGACGATGTTGCCCACCACCTCGTGCGTGTAGACGAGGTAGTCGACCGCAATGAAGTTGTAGCGGACGCCGAATTCGGACCAGAAAAGGTACTCGGCGACTCCGTCGAAGAGGATCGCGCCGACGTACAGCGCCGTCAGCAGCACGAACCACGTGCGGGTCCACCACGGTCGCAGCCGCGGCACGAAGAGCCGCAGGGCGAAGCTCGCCGCCCAGTAGCCGACGACGATGCGGGCGACGCGCAGCGCGGCGTTGCCGTACTGGTGCACGATCGTGTCGCCGAAGAAGAGCAGGAGCAGCAGCGCGAGGAGCAGGCCGAGCAGCAGGGGCCCCTGCGGGCGTCGGTATTTGCGCTCGGTGACGCTCGCGAGCCAGAGCAGCAGCGGCGCGAAGCCCAGCAGGGCAACGCACAGGTCGTTGAGGGCGCCGCAGAGAAAGAGAGCGATCCACTCGCCGCAGGTGAAGCCGAGGTCGAGGGTCTGTTCGTTGAAGAGGAGGGCGATGCGCAGCAGCAGCCCGACGACGAGCGTCAGAGCCGCCATCCGTCCGAAGAGGCCCGTTACGAGGCCGAAGGTTCGTTGCATGTCGTGGTTCCGTTTGTGCGGAACGTAACGAATGGATGCAATTTGATATTGTATGTGGTAGCCGATCCGACGACGAATCGGTCCGTGTGCGTCGTCCGCTTCGGCGTTACTCCGTCAGATGGCAGTCGAGCCGCTCGGGGAGCGGAATCGAGGGGTCGAGGCGCAGCAGCATCGCACGGTCGCGCGTCGGATCGCCCGTGCCGAAGTCGAAGCCGTCGGGGGTGTGGAAGCGGACGGGGATGTCGCCCTCGAAGCCGAAGCGGCGGTAGAAGGCGCGCAATCCCTCGTCGGCCGCAATGAGGAAAAGGGCCGCATCGCCCTCGGCGAGGGCAGCCCGCACGGCCTCCTCGACGAGGCGCGAGGCATGGCCGCGGCCGCGGTGCGCGGGATCGGTCGCCACGGCGTAGAGGTAGCTCATGCGCCCCGCCTCGCTGTCGAAGGGGATGCGGTGGAGCATGGCGACGATCGCTTCGCCGCTCCGTGCCGCAAGCATGCGGCGGCGGAGGTAGTGCCCGAGCAGGAAACGGTCGACGAAGAGCGGATCGTCCTCGGGGAAGCAGCTTTCCCACAGCCGTTTGCAGGCTTGCTCGCCGGCGCCGAGCCGCAGGGCGCGCACCTTGTCGGGCAGCAGCGCGGGGTAGTAGGAGAGCTTCGCCCGCCGCAGCCCTTCGATGCCGAGGTCCTCCTCGCGGTTGATGAAGCGGACCGTGTCGGGCAGCTGCTCGGCGAAGAGGCGGTTGATCATGGCGAAGGCCCCCTCGTAGCGCGTGTCGGCCTTCTCGACGTGGATGTCGAAGGTCTCGGGGTTGATCGCGGAGCCGTAGGTGAAGGCGACGAGGCGCTCTTCGGCGAAGAGACAGCCGCCCCGCAGCCCCAGCGCATCGAAGGCCGCGAAGGCGCGGCGGATCGCCCGCCGCTCGGCGAGGACCGCCGCTTCGTCGTCGGCCCCCTCGTGGCGGTGGCACCAGCGCTCGTCCAGCTCGAGGCAGGCCGCGAAATGACGCTCGGTCAGCGGCTCGTAGCGGTAGTCGGGCCAGGCGGCCAGAAAACGGTTGATGTGGTTGCGTTTCGGCTGGTAGTGGCGGCCGCCGAGGCGGCAGAGCTCCTCGCGCCGATAGAGGTAGTCGGCGAAATCGCGGTCGGCGTAGCGAACGAAGCGGCCGTCGTCGGGGAGGGCGGCCGCCGCCTCGTCGGTCAGCCCGATGAGGCGCAGCGGCTGGTCGTGGGCCGCCGCGTCGGCCTCGAGCAGCGGCAGGATGCGCGTGAAATCCCCCGTGCCGACGGGCTGCATGTAGCCGATCCGCTCGCCGCCGTCGATGCGGAAGCGGATCACCAGCAGTCCGTCGACCTCGCACCACTCGCTGCGGTAGCTCTCCTGCCAGCAGTACATGTTGGCGAAGGCGAGGTCGCAGTTCGTAAGGCCCGAGGGGATCGTGCGGCGTTCGATCGCCGCACGATCCCCGAGCTCGACGGGTTTGAAAGGCAGGAGGGTCTCCATGTCGTTTCTCTTTACGGCTTATTCGCAGGCCTTCAGTGAGAGGTCGAGCGAACGGATCTGGTGGGTCAGCGCCCCGACCGAGATGAAGTCGACGCCGCATTCGGCGTAGCTGCGCATCGTCTCGAGCGTGATGCCGCCGCTCGACTCGGTCTCGCAGCGCCCGCCGACCTTGGCGACGGCCAGCCGCGTCATTTCGGGGGTGAAGTTGTCGAACATGATGCGGTCGACGCCGCCTGCGGCGAATACCTCGTCGATATCCTCCAAAGAGCGTACCTCGCACTCGATCGGCAGCTGTTTGCCGCGCGCTTCGAGGTATTTTTTCGCCCCTTCGATCGCGGGACGGATGCCGCCCGCGAAGTCGATGTGGTTGTCCTTGAGCAGAATCATGTCGAAGAGCCCCATGCGGTGGTTCTCGCCGCCGCCCAGCTTGACGGCCATCTTGTCCAGCACGCGCATGCCGGGCGTCGTCTTGCGCGTGTCGAGGATCTTCGTGTGCAGCCCTTCGAGGTGCTTGACGTAGAAGGCCGTCTGGGTCGCCACGCCGCTCATGCGCTGCATGATGTTGAGCAGGATGCGTTCGGCCTGCAGCAGCGACCGCAGCCGTCCCGAGACGTAGAAGGCCACGTCGCCCGGGCGGATGGGGGCGCCGTCTTCGAGCACCTGCTCGAAGCGCATCTCGGGGTCGAGCCGTTCGAGGACGAGCCGCGCGATTTCGATGCCCGCGATGACGCCCTCCTGCTTGCAGAGCAGGCGCATGCGGCCGTGTTCGTCAGCGGGAATGCAGCAGAGCGACGTGTGGTCGCCGTCGCCGATGTCTTCCTTGATGGCGAGCTCGATCAGCTCGTCGACGTAGGGTCTGTATTCAGCTTTCATGGTCGTGTATGGATTTATTGAATATGTATGCTCAACGTGATGCCGAAGCGCTGCGGCTTGCCGTACTGGACGAAACGGTTGCCGATCGATTCGAAATAGAAGACCGTGTGGCGCTTGTCGCCGATGTTGCGGCCCCACAGGTCGATCGTGTAACGCCGGTGCTCAATCCGCACCGAAGCGTCGAAGAGGGTGTAGAAGGGCTGCACGAGGTCGTTGGCCTCGTTCCAGCAGATCTCGCCCGTGCCGCGCAGCCCGCCGTGCAGCACCAGATCGCCCAGCCACGCCGCACCCGTCGGAATCGTCCAGGTGATACCCGCCGAGGCGGTCCGGCGCGGCGCATAGGGGATGCGGCGTCCCGCGTAATCGTTCTTGCCGTCGTGGTAGCTGCGGAAGCGGGCATCCGTGCAGCCGTAGGCGAGATCGATTTCGAGCGATCGCCACGGCCGCAGCTGCAACGAGAGCTCGGCGCCCGTCGAGCGGGTGCGGCCCGCGTTGGTCATCATGCGGCCCGTCGACGCGGCGTCGGGGAAGACGGTGAGCTGCTGATCGCGGCAGTCGATCCGAAAGAGCGCCGCATCGCCGCGGATCGCCCCTTCGGCGCAGGAGAAGTGCACCCCCGCCTCGTAGTTCCAGCTGTATTCGGGACGGTAGGAGAGGCGGTCGCGGTCGTCGTAGGGCGAGGCCCCGGGCTGCAGCTCGGCGCGCAGCTGCTCCTGCAGCAGGTCCGAGAAGAGCTGCGTGTTGAAGCCGCCCGCCTTGTAACCGCGCGCGGCGGAGAGGTAGAGGTTGCGGTTTTCGTCGAAATGCCAGACGAGCGCCGCCTTGGGCAGCAGTTCGGTGTAGGCGTGCGAGAGGCGCCCCGTCTGCTCGACCGTGACGGCGGGCTGCGGCACGGGGTGCGGCATGGCCCCCGCACGGAGACTGTAATGCAGTTCGCCGCGGCTCTCGTAGTGCAGCCTCGTCCGCTCGTGGTCGATGCGCAGCCCCGCCTTCAGCTCGAAGCGGCCCAGCCGAAGCGTCGATTCGTGGTAGAGGGCGCCGCCGTAGTTCGGATTGCGGAAATCGCTCTCCAGCGGCATGTCGGCCGTTGCTGCGAGCTCGACGCGTCCCCCTGCGGCGGCGTTGGCGGCGGCGAAGATCAGGGCGTCGACCCCTGCGCGCTTGAAGGCGACGGGGGCGTGCATCCGTCCGTGGCGGTAGAAGCCGTAGAGGCCGAAGAGGCTGCGGTAGCGCCCCTTGCCCTGCGTGCGGAAGACGAGGTCTTCGGTGACGACCTGTTCGCGCAGGGCCTGTTGCAGCGTGAAGTAGTCGAGGGGCAGGAAATCCTGGTCGAGGTGCATGTCGTCGTCCGTGAACTGGTAGCTCGTGATTGACGAGAGGACGTAGCGGTCGGTGCGGTACTGGATCGTCAGACCGTCGTGGATCGTCGTGCGCTCGTAGGACGAGGGGTCGTTGTAGGCGATGCGTCCCGTGACGATGCGCGGATCGCCGAGCGCCTCGGCGCGCCCTCCGACGAAGGCGTAGGGGTAGCCCCCTTCGTCGCCGACCGAGCAGGAGAGGGTGTTTTCGATGCGCAGGCCGCGGCCGTTGCGCCACTGGGTTTTCCAGCGCCCGCCCCAGAGGCGTTCGCGGTCGCAGTGCTCGTCGGTCGCCTCGTTGCGGAAGAAGCCGTCGGCGCGGGTGTAGAAGCCCGTGAAGGCCATTCCGAATTGCTCGCCGAAGCGGTGGTAGAGCGAGGCGCGGTAGCGGCGGCGCCCGCCTTCGGAAAATTCGGCCAGCAGACGGAGCCCCTCGCAGCTAAAGGGCGAACGGGTGTAGATGTTTACCACGCCCCCCATCGTGTTGCGGCCGTAGAGGGTCGATTGCGGACCGCGCAGCACCTCGATGCGCTCGATGTCGGCCAGCTCCGTGTCGAAAGCGTTCTTGTTGAGCAGGGGGACGTTGTCGACGTTCAGCCCGATGACGGGGTGGTCGATGCGCGTGCCCATGCCGCGGACGTAGATCGAGGAGGTCATGCGCGAGCCGTAGTCGGGCATGTGGAGGTTCGGGACGAGCGTGCCGAGCCCCTTGAGGGCGTCGACGCCGCGGCGTTCGGCCGCAAGGCCGCCGAGGATCGTCGCGGCGACGGGTTCGCTGCGCAGGGCCATGCCCTGCTTGATGGCCGTCACCTGCACGCGGTCGACGACGATCGTCGTGTCCGCCTCGACCGTTTCGGGGTGGGCGGAGTCGGCGGCGGCGGGTCCGGCCGTTTCGGGGCGGTTCGGAGCTGCGGCCGTTCGGCGGGCGGGTTCCGCCGCGGGGGCTTCGGCGCGGTCGGACCGCGTGGTGGCGGCGGGGGTGGCGGGCCGTTCGGTCGCCCGCAGCGGGGCGGGGAGCGCCGCTGTCAGGGCGCAAAGCAGGATAAAACGTTGCAGCATGGGTCTCTTCGAGGTTGTTTTCGGGTGCAAAGTAACGGTTTTATCCTGTTCGGTTCAATCCTTATTTATGAGGAGGCTCACATCCGCTCGGCGGGAACGTAGCCCGCGCGGACGGCGTAGAGCATCAGTTCGGCGACCGTGCGCAGGCCGAGTTTCTCCATGAGGTTGCGGCGATGGGTAATGACCGTCGTCAGGCCGATCCCCAGCTCGTCGGCGATCTGCTTGTTGATCCGCCCGCGGGCGATGGCGCGGAGCACCTCCGTCTCGCGTTCGGTGAGCTGCGCGCGGCGAAGCTCCTCGGCCGTGAGGGCGGGCGCCGCCGCATGGCCGCCCGGGTGGGCGCCGCGGTGCATCGCCACCAGGTCGCGCACGAGGCGCTCTTCGCTGTCGCAGACGTTCAGCGCATGCAACCCCGCCTCCCGTTCGTGGGCCAGGCCGCTCGTCAGCAGGATTACGCGCCGCCGCAGCGGAGCGAAGAAATCCGCATGGCGGCGGTAGAGCGCCGCCGAGACGAAGTAGTGCACGAAGCGGTCGGGCGCGGCTTCGGCCAGCCGTTCGAAATCGGCGAAGAGCTCCACCTCGGCGGCGGGGATCACCCGATCGAGGATCGCTTTCAGACCGAGGCCCGTAAGGATGTTGGGGGTCAGGACGGCTATTTCGGGACAGGGCGGCATGGGACGGTTAAAATCGGAGATCGGGGAATCGCACGCAGGTGCGGCAGCCCGCAGCCGCCCCCTGGCGGAGGGCTGCAACGCGCGTTCCGCTCGATGCCGCCTCTCCGCTCGGCTGCGGGCGTACGGGGCTTTGCGATTCCTTATTCATGATGATACGGTTCGTTGTGCAGGATCGAGAAGGCGCGGTAGAGCTGTTCGGCGAAGATCGCCCGCACGATCTGGTGCGAGAAGGTCATGCGCGAGAGCGAAATGCGGCCGTTCGCGCGGGCATAGACCTCCTCCGAGAAGCCGTAGGGGCCGCCGATGACGAAGACGAGCCGTTTGAGCCCGCTCGCCGCCCGCTTGCCGATCCATTGCGCGAATTCGACCGACCGCAGCTCCTCGCCCCGCTCGTCGAGCAGCACGACGCAGTCCGAGGGGTCGACGAGCGCGAGGATGCGCTCCCCCTCGCCGCGGTTCTGCTGGCTGCTCGTCAGACTCTTCGTGTTGCGCAGGTCGGGCAGCGTCGTGAGGGCGAAGCGGCAGTAGCGGTTGACGCGTCGGGCATACTCCTCGACGAGCGCCGCCACCTCCTTCGAGTCGGTCTTGCCGACGACGATCAGTTCGATGTTCATTGCTTTCTTCGTTTCGTTTGCGGGCGGTGCCGCTCCGATATGCGCGCTGGAAGCACGCCGTTCGCCGCCGCCCCATTGGCTCCGCAGGCTTCGTCCCGAAATATCGGATGCGCTCCGTCCGCACCGGCGCTCCTCCGCAGGTTCCGCCCCGAACAAAGCCCCCCCCTTGGAGGCGGGACAGCACCTCGGGACGCCTGCTTCCTTCTACTCCTCCGTGTCGCTGTTCCACTCTCCCGCGGCATCCTCGTAGAGGACGGGGCGGTGCCGTTCGACCGATTTGAGCCACTCGTAGGCCTTGTACATGTTGTAGCCGTTTCCCGACGGCGCGCCGAGCGCGAAGGCGATGACGCAGGGGTAGTTGCGCGAACGGTAGTACATCGCCTTCACCCGTTCGAGGTACTCTCCGACGAGCGCGGGATCGTTCGAGGGGGTCCCTCCGACGCGGCGGTCCGTCCGCCGTTCGGGCGCGGCGATGGCGGCCCGATCGATCACGTAGAGCCCCTGTTCGGTGCAGAGGTCGTAGAACCAGGCGGGCTGCGGATAGTCGGGGCAGAGCGTGTTGAACCCCTTCGCCTTCAGCGCACGCACCTCGGCGAGGGTCGTCTTCCGATCCGCCGCGGCGTTGTAGCGGGTCCGCTTCAGTTGCAGCACCTCGTCGTGGCGCAGCAGCCGCCCTGCGGCGAACTCCGTGCGGCCGAAGCCCAGCAGCAGGGGCATGTATTCTCGGTAGGTGCCGTCGCGCCGCGTGAAGAGCATCGCGCGGTAGACGGGCGGCGCCGCCTTCGTGTCGGCCGTCCAGCGGTTCTGGTTCACGTGGTAGATGAAGGGGTGGAAGCGCACCGTGTCGGTCGAGCGCCCCGGGAGCGGAATTTCGCGGATGTTGAAATCGAGCAGCCTGCCCTGCGGCGAGTAGATGTCGAAGCCCGCCTCGACCTTTTCGTCGTAGTTGTAGCCGTTGAGCGCCAGGATCTTCAGCTCCAGTATGCCGTCGCGCCGCATCGAGTCGGGCACGAGTGCGATTTCGAAATCGCGGATCGAGCGTTTGTGCTGGTTGTAGAGGTAGCTTTCGGCGAAGGGCGTGCGCCGCACGGCGGGCTCGGGATCGATCCCGGGCGTGTCGGAGGGGCGCAGCAGCAATCGGAAATCGTTCCTGCCCTGCACGACGAGGGGCGAGAGGTGGAATTCGGCGGGGGTGAGGGGATCCTCCACCTCGGCCACGAGCGCGCCGTTGAGGTAGAGCGAGTAGGCCGAACCGACGTTTTCGAGGTGGAGATAGGTGAGGCCGTCCGTCCACTCGAACGGAATTTCGACGATCGCGGCGGCGACGCGGCCCGCGTCGATCGCACCGATCTCCTTCGGAGCGAAGGGCAGCACCGCGCCCGCCTTGTCGCGGTTGCGCGCTTCGGCGTCGTGGCGCAGCGCGTAGGGGATCACCTCCGTGCGGTAGATCCGTCCCGCTTCGAGGTCGGCTTTGCGGGGATCGAGCTCCCAGAACTCCTGGGCCGCGAGCGGGGCCGCCAACAGCAGCGCAGCCCCGAAAACAAGCGATTTTTTCATCGTTTTCCGTCGGTTGAACAGCTGCACAAAGGTACCTTTTTTTTTGCCGACTCGCAAATAATCGCTAACTTTGACCGTTCCGAACGGATATACGAAAAACGACATACCTATGAAAACGCAACGCATCGCTGCTATACTCGATTCCGAAGCCGTTGATACCGACGTGGTTGTCAAGGGCTGGGTGCGCACCAAGCGCGGTAACAAGAACGTAGCCTTCATCGCCCTGAACGACGGCTCGTGCATGCGCAACATCCAGGTCGTGGTCGACCTGCACAAGATTTCCGAGGAGACGCTCAAACCCGTCACCACGGGCGCCTGCCTGCGCGTGGACGGCCGCCTGGTCCGTTCGGTCGGCGCGGGACAGGGCGTCGAGGTGCAGGCCGAGCGCATCGAGATCTACGGCACGGCCGATCCCGAGAGCTACCCCTTGCAGAAGAAGGGCCACTCGCTCGAATTTTTGCGCGACATCGCCTACCTGCGCCCGCGCACGAACACCTTCGGCGCTGTGCTCCGCATCCGCCACGCCATGGCCTATGCCATCCACGAATATTTCAACCGAAACGGCTTCTACTATTTCCACACCCCGATCATCACCGCCTCGGACTGCGAGGGGGCGGGCGCCATGTTCCAGGTGACGACGCTCGACGTGGCGAACCCGCCGCGCGACGAGCAGGGGAAGGTCGACTACACGAAGGATTTCTTCGGCCGCGCCTGCAACCTGACCGTCTCGGGACAGCTCGAAGGCGAGCTGGGCGCGCTGGCGCTCGGCCGCATCTACACCTTCGGGCCGACGTTCCGCGCCGAGAACTCGAACACGCCGCGCCACGCCTCGGAGTTCTGGATGATCGAGCCCGAAGCGGCCTTCTACGAGCTGGAGGATAACATGGAGTTGGCCGAGGATTTCCTCAAGTACCTGATCCGCTATGCGTTGGAGAACTGCCGCGAGGACCTCGAGTTCATGAACAAGATGTGGGACCCGGGGCTGTTCGAACGCCTGGAGTTCGTCGTGAAGAACGATTTCAAGCGGCTGGACTATACCGAGGGCATCGAGATCCTGAAGGCGTCGGGCGAAAAGTTCGAGTTCCCGTGCGACTGGGGCTGCGACCTGCAGTCGGAGCACGAGCGCTACCTCGTCGAGAAGCATTTCAAGTGTCCCGTGATCCTGATCAACTACCCGAAGGAGATCAAGGCTTTCTACATGAAGCAGAACGACGACGGCAAGACCGTACGCGGAATGGACGTTTTGTTCCCCGGAATCGGCGAGATCATCGGCGGTTCGGAGCGCGAGGCCGACTATGGCAAGCTCCGTGCAAGAGTCGAGGAGCTCGGTATGAGCGAGCGGGAGCTCTGGTGGTACCTCGACACGCGCCGCTGGGGTTCGGCTCCGCACTCGGGATTCGGCCTGGGATTCGATCGTCTGCTGATGTTCGTCACCGGTCTGACCAACATCCGCGACGTGCAGCCCTTCCCGCGCACACCGCAGCACGCAGACTTTTAATCGATCGGCATTGAAAAAATGAACGGGAAGGTCTGCGCAGGTTTTCCCGTTCTTTTTTTAGGATAAGATGGCAATCGCACAGAAACAGCTGCTGTCGTTGCAGCAGAAACTCTCTCCGCAGCAGATTCAGATGATCAAGCTGCTGGAGCTGCCCACCGTACAGCTCGAGCAGCGCATCAAGCAGGAGATCGAGGAGAACATCGTGCTCGAAGAGGAGGAGCGTTCCTCCGATGAGGAGCAGCCGCAGGAGATTTCGGTCGACGAATACCTGCGCGAGGACGACACGCCCTCCTACAAAAGCCGTCTGAACAACTTTTCGCGCGACGACAAGCAGCGGCCCGTCTACCTGACCGAGGGTCGTTCGCTGCAGGAGTACCTGATCGAGCAGCTGGGCTACCGCAACCTTTCGGAGCACGATGCGCGGCTGGTGAACTACCTGGTGGGCAGCATCGACGAGGACGGCTACCTGCGGCGCGACCTCGAATCGGTGGCCGACGACATCGCCTTCACGCTGGGCATCGAGACGACGGCCGGGGAGCTCGAGCGGCTCCTGTCGATCATCCACGAGCTGGAGCCCGCGGGGGTCGGGGCGCGCAACCTGCAGGAGTGCCTGCTGTTGCAGATGAACCAGCTGCCGATCAACTCGCGGGCCCGTCGGCTGGCGCGTAAGATCCTCACCTCCTATTTCGACGAGTTCGTCAAGAAGCACTACGAGCGGCTGATCGCCCGCCTCCAGATTTCGGAGGACGATTTCCGCGAGGCGATCGCCGAGATCCGCCGCCTGGCCCCCAAGCCGGGCAACCTCTACGCCGAAGGGGGCACCAACACCACCCCCTACATCATTCCCGATTTCCTGCTCGACTGCCAGGAGGGGCGCTTCCAGCTCTCGCTCAATTCGTACAACGTACCCGAGGTGCGGGTGAACCGCCGCTACGTGGAGATGATCCGCGACATGGTGCAGGCCGACGGCAAGGTGCGCGAGGCGGACCGCGAGG
The DNA here is from genome assembly GCA_910584485.1 of uncultured Alistipes sp. Taxonomy (GTDB): domain Bacteria; phylum Bacteroidota; class Bacteroidia; order Bacteroidales; family Rikenellaceae; genus Alistipes. The sequence continues at coordinate 85,396 of CAJUAV010000008.1, read as the reverse complement.
CGCTGCAGTTCGTCAAGAGCAAGATCGATTCGGCCAAGTGGTTCATTTCGGCCATCAAGCAGCGCCACGACACGCTCATGCGCACCATGCAGACGATTCTGGATTACCAGCAGGAGTATTTCCGCTCGGGCGACCGCTCGAAGCTGCGGCCGATGATCCTGAAGGACATCGCCGACCGCACGGGGCTCGACGTCTCGACCATTTCGCGCGTGGTGAACAGCAAATACGTGCAGACGCAGTTCGGCATCATCCTGCTCAAGTCGCTCTTCTCGGAGGCGATGCAGACCTCGTCGGGCGAGGAGGTCTCCTCGTACGAGATCAAGACGCTGTTGCAGAAGTGCATCGACGAGGAGGACAAGCGCCATCCGCTGACGGACGAGGTGCTCATGAACCTGCTCAACGACCGCGGCTACTGCATCGCCCGCCGCACGGTAGCCAAGTACCGCGAAATGCTCGGCATTCCCGTCGCCCGCCTCCGCAAACAGATTTAGGCTGCTCCGCGTCTGCTCGCTGCCCTTCTTCGTCGGTTGCAAACGTTCGGGGCAGGGTTCGATCCCGCAAGGGATCGGCGGGCCGCAGCTTTGGGCGGCGAAGGCCCGCAACTCGCGTCTGCTCGCTGCCCTTCTTTGTCGGCTGCAAACGTTCGGGGCCGGGTTCGATCCCGTGAGGGATCGGCGGGCCGCAGCTTTGGGCGGCGAAGGCCCGCAACTCACGCCGTTCGTTGTGTTCCTCCGCAAGCTGCGCCCCAACGCATGTACGGCCATTGCGCGTCTGCTATTGTCCTTCTCCGCCGTCGGCGAATTTCGAGGCCGGGTTCGATCCCGTGAGGGATCGGCGGGCCGCAGCTTCGCCGTGCGAAGGCCCGCATCTCGCGTCGCTCGCTGCGTCTCTTCGCAAGCTGCGCCCGAACGTACGTACGGCCTTTTACCTCGCTCGTTGCTCTCCTCCGCCATCGGCGAATGTTCGAGGCAGAGTTCGATCCCGCAAGGGATCGGCCGGCCGCGGCTTTCGGCGGCGAAGGTCCGCAACTCGCGTCTGCTCGCTGCGTCTCGTCGCAAGCTGCGCCCGAACGCACGTACGGCTAATTCGCGTCGCTCGCTGCGTCCCTTCGCAAGCTGCGCCCGAACAGCGCGCACATGGCGTGTGCCGTTCGCTGCAATCAGCTCTTGGTGTTATGTAATCGGATTGTCGGCGGTCTCCATGAATCGGTCGACCGGCTTATTCCCACGGAGCGGCGGTTAGTCGCATCCCTTCGAAAAACTCCTCCAAAGGGGTATCGTAGTAGGCGCACAAAACCGCAATCGTGTAAACGGAGAGGGAGCGCGCACCGCTTTCTGCTCTGCCCACATTGATGCCCGTATCCATCGCGACGCGCATCTGCGAGAATCCCCGTGCGTTGCGCAGGGCCTTTAGTTTTTGCGCAATGCGTCGATTGAACGTTATGTCGATGCGGGGACCACTCATATTTTATACAAAATAAGGCGGTTCGCCGATATATTTTGCAGACCGTTCGGTCTGTGAAACGGAATTTATGCGCATAGTGGCACGATCTTTCGCAAGAATGCGAACGCCGAGCTTTCGGCGGTAGCCTTTCGTGCCCCTCGCTGCGCTTCTCTTTGCACGCAGCGCGGCCGTTCGCCGCCGCCCCTTGCCGAGGGCAGAAATGCGCCCGAAGGATCGCCGCCGTCATGCGGCAAGGGGATTCTTTTCTTCCAAAATCGCCTGCACGCGGTGCATCGCATCCGATTTTTTCGTATCTTTGACCTCTATCGAAGATGCGTGCCGTGCGGCGAGAGTCGAACGGGCCGGCGCCTGCGCGCGATTTTCGTATCTTCGGTGTTCATAACGAGGAAGTTACAAAATCGCATACCATGACACAGGAAGAACTCTTCAAGAAACTGGTGGCTCACTGCAAGGAGTACGGCTTCGTATTCCCGTCGAGCGAGATTTACGACGGTCTGGGCGCCGTCTACGACTACGGCCAGAACGGCGTCGAGCTGAAAAACAACATCAAGCGCTACTGGTGGGATTCGATGGTCAAGCTGCACGAAAACATCGTCGGCCTCGATGCCGCCATCTTCATGCACCCCAAGACGTGGGAGGCTTCGGGCCACGTGGCCGCCTTCAACGACCCGCTCATCGACAACCGCGATTCGAAGAAGCGCTATCGCGCCGACGTGCTGATCGAGGACTGGCTCGCCAAGCAGGACGAGAAGATCGAAAAGGAGGTCGAGAAGGCGCGCAAGCGTTTCGGAGAGCAGTTCGACGAGGCGCAGTACCGCGCCACCTCGCCCCGCGTGGCCGAGACGGCCGCCAAGCGCGACGAGGTGCATGCCCGCTTCGCCGAGGCGATGAATGCGAACGACCTCGACGGGCTGCGGCAGATCATCCTCGACTGCGAGATCGTCTGCCCGATTTCGGGCACGCGCAACTGGACCGAGGTGCGCCAGTTCAACCTGATGTTCTCCACGCAGATGGGTTCGACGGCCGAAGGCGCCAACACGATCTACCTGCGTCCCGAGACGGCGCAGGGCATCTTCGTCAATTTCCTGAACGTCCAGAAGACGGGCCGCATGAAGCTGCCGTTCGGCATCGCGCAGATCGGCAAGGCTTTCCGCAACGAGATCGTCGCCCGCCAGTTCATCTTCCGCATGCGCGAGTTCGAGCAGATGGAGATGCAGTTCTTCGTGCGTCCGGGCAGCGAGATGGATTGGTGGAACAAGTGGAAGGAGACGCGCATGGCCTGGCACCGCGCGCTCGGCTTCGGCGATGCGAACTATCGCTTCCACGACCACGAGAAGCTGGCCCACTACGCCAACGCCGCCACCGATATCGAGTACAACTTCCCGTTCGGCTTCAAGGAGGTCGAGGGCATCCACTCGCGCACCGATTTCGACCTCTCGAACCACCAGCGCCTCTCGGGCAAGAAGATCCAGTATTTCGATCCCGAGACGGGCGAGAGCTATGTGCCCTATGTGGTCGAGACCTCGATCGGCGTCGACCGCATGTTCCTGCAGGTCATGTCGGCCGCCTATACCGAGGAGCAGCTCGACGGAGGCGATCGCCGTGTCGTGCTGAAGTTCCCTGCGGCGCTGGCGCCGATCAAGGTGGCCGTGCTGCCGCTCGTCAAGAAGGACGGCATGCCCGAGGTGGCGCAGCGGATCGTCGACGATCTCAAGTACGACTACAACGTGGTCTACGACGAGAAGGATTCGGTCGGCAAGCGCTACCGTCGTCAGGACGCCGTCGGTACGCCGTTCTGCGTGACGGTCGACGGGCAGACGCTCGAAGACGGTACCGTGACGGTGCGTCACCGCGACACGATGGAGCAGGAGCGCGTGCGGATCGAGGAGCTGCACGCCATGGTCGACGAGGCCTGCTCGTACCGCCGTCTGTTCAAGAAACTGAACCTCTAAAAGCAGGCAGGGGGCTGCGGCCCCGCCGAAGATCGGACCCATGGGACGCATTCTGGCCATCGATTACGGTGTTCGCCGTACGGGCATTGCCGTGAGCGATCCGCTGCGGCTCATCGCGGGCGGTCTGACGACCGTCGAGACGCGGGAGCTGGAGCGGTGGCTGGCGGACTATTTCCGTCGCGAGGAGGTCTCGACGATCGTCCTGGGCAAGCCGTTGCAGATGAACGGCACGCCCTCCGAAACGTGGCGTTTCATCGAGCCGCTGGCGCGTCGGCTGCGGGCCGCCTATCCCGACAAGGAGGTGACCTTCTACGACGAGCGTTTCACCTCGGTGCTGGCCCATCGGGCGATGATCGACGGCGGCATGAAGCGGCAGGCGCGTCGCGACAAGGCGACCGTCGACCGCATCGCCGCAACCCTGATTCTGGAAGATTACATGCAATACCGAACATGATTTATCCCATCGTAATATTCGGGGCGGAGGTGCTGCGCAAACCCTCCGCCGAAGTGACCAAGGAGTATCCCGAGCTGCCGAAGCTCATCGAGGATATGTTTCTGACGATGGCCGAGGCCGATGGCTGCGGCCTGGCCGCGCCGCAGATCGGACGCAACATCCGCCTGTTCGTGGTCGACTGCTCGGCCTGGGGCGAGGAGGACGAACGCTGCCGCGACTATCGGCGCGCCTTCATCAATCCCGAGATCTACGCCGTGTCGGAGGAGACGGAGCTCTTCAACGAGGGTTGCCTCTCGCTGCCGGGGCTGCACGAGGATGTGCGGCGTCCCGCGGCGATCCGCATGCGCTACCTCGATGCCGATTTCGTCGAGCACGACGAGGAGTTCGACGGCATGCGTGCGCGCGTCATCCAGCACGAGTACGACCACCTCGACGGCAAGGTCTTCACGGACCGTCTCTCGCCGCTGCGCCGCCAGCTGCTCAAGAGCAAGCTGCTCGGCCTCTCGAAGGGAAAGTATCGCTGCGCCTACAAGACGAAATAGGGGCGCGATCGTCAGCCTGCGAGGCCGGCGAACCGACCGAAATGCGGATCGTTTCAAAAAAAACGATCCGTTTTTTGTGCCGATGGAACGATTTTGGCAGGGTTCTGCGGGCCGACCGATGCCCGCCCTGCGAGGCGCTTCCGTCGGCGACGAGACCCGTACAGAATGACCTTATAATACGAGAACAATGAAAAAAATCTTTTTGCTTTTGGCGATCTGCCTCTCGGCCGTAGCGGTCGAAGCGCAGAATCAGGCGGTCGGTCTGCGTGCCGGCGGTTCGATCGAGTTGCTCTACGAGCGCGACCTCTCGGCCGACCGCTTCCTGCAGTTCACGCTGGCCTTCCCCAACTACGACGGTATCGCCGTGACGGGCCTTTATAACTGGCGCTGCTGCAAGTGGACCGACTGGACGCCCCGCACCTGCGACTGGTACCTCAATGCGGGTGTCGGTGCTGCGCTGGGTGCCTATAAGTTCAAGGATGCGGGATTCCTGGTGGGCGCCGTGGGCTCGGTGGCCTTCGGCTGCCGCTTCCGCCATACGCCTATTTCACTCGAAGTCGACTACCGACCGATGATCGGTGCCGTGGCGGGTGGTGACAAGAAGGGTTTCTATAAACCCGGCCTGTGGAACTTCGGCCTGGCGGTGAAATTCCATTTCTGACGGACGGACCCGTCTCGATCGGGCAGCGGCGGCACGGAGGTTTTCGGGCTGCCGCTGCTTTTTTTGCAGGCAGTCCGCTCTGCGAGGCAGTTGTCGACTTTGGTTCCGAGTTCGGATTGCGCGCTTCGGCGCATGCCGTTTGTCGTGCGGGGTGAGAGGCCTGTTTGAGCGCTTTAGCGCGTTCCGCTTGTCGTGCGGTGGGGGTTGTTTGCGCGCTTCAGCGCGTGCCGTTCGCCGCCGCCCCATGCGGCGGACGGCAAATCTCGCGTCGAGCCGCTCGAAATGCCCGTCCTGCCGCCGTCGGCGAACCGGCAAAAATATTCGGAAAAGCGTGCGGCGGAGGGTTTCGATGGCGCAGACCCGCGACCTCGTCCGAAGCCCCTCCATATACAAACAACCGCGCCCCTCGAAACCGAGGGGCGCGGCGCTTTTCGCAGCCGAAAAGAGGGCTACTTCTGGTTCAGCGCTGCGTGAGCCGCTGCCAGGCGTGCGATGGGCACACGGAAGGGCGAGCAGCTGACGTAGTTCAGACCGGCGTAGTGGCAGAACTCGACCGACGAAGGCTCGCCGCCGTGCTCGCCGCAGATACCGCACTTGAGGTTCTCGCGCGTGCCGCGGCCCTTGAAGACCGCCTCGCGGATGAGCTGGCCGACACCGTTGCGGTCGAGGATCTGGAACGGGTCGTTCTTCAGGATTCCCTTCTCGAGGTAGACGGGCAGGAACTTCGAAATGTCGTCGCGCGAGAAGCCGAGCGTCATCTGCGTCAGGTCGTTCGTACCGAACGAGAAGAACTGGGCCACCTCGGCGATCTGGTTGGCCGTCACGGCGGCGCGCGGCACCTCGATCATCGTACCGACCATGTAGTCGATGCGGTCGTTGCGCTCGGCGAATACGCGGTTGGCGGTCTCGTCGATGATGTTCTTCTGATAGCGGAGCTCCTTGTGGTTACCTACGAGCGGCACCATGATCTCCACGTGTACGGGGAGCCCCGAAGCCTTGACGTTCATCGCGGCCTCGATGATGGCGCGCGCCTGCATCTCGGTGATTTCGGGATAGGTGTTGCCCAGACGGCAGCCGCGGTGACCCAGCATCGGGTTGAACTCGGCCAGGGCCTCGACCTTGGCGATGATCTTCTCGACGGGCACGTTCATTTCGGCAGCCATCTCCTGCTGGCCCTTCAGATCGTGCGGCACGAACTCGTGCAGAGGGGGATCGAGCAGGCGGACGGTCACGGGGAATCCGTTCATCGCCTTGAAGAGGCCCTCGAAGTCGCCGCGCTGGATCGGCAGCAGCTTCGCCAGCGCCACGCGGCGGCCGGCCTCGTCGTCGGCGAGGATCATTTCGCGGATCGCCTTGATGCGGTCGCCCTCGAAGAACATGTGCTCCGTGCGGCACAGACCGATACCCTCGGCACCGAAGGCGAAGGCCTGTGCGGCATCCTTGGGCGTGTCGGCGTTGGCGCGCACCTTCAGCACGGAGTACTTGCCGGCCAGCTCCATGAGCTTGGCGAAATCGCCGCTCAAGTCGGCGGCGCGCGTAGCCACCTCGCCGAGGTAGACCTCACCCGTCGAACCGTTCAGCGAGATCCAGTCGCCCTCCTTGACGGTGATGCCGTTCACCTTGATCGTGCGGGCCTTGTAGTCGATTTCGAGTTCGCCGGCACCCGATACGCAGCATTTGCCCATACCGCGCGCCACGACGGCCGCGTGCGAGGTCATGCCGCCGCGTGCGGTCAGGATGCCTGCGGCGTCGAGCATGCCCTTGAGGTCCTCGGGCGAGGTCTCGATGCGGACCAGTACGGCCTTCTTGCCCGTTTCGGCGAGCACCGTCGCAGCGTCGTCGGCGAAGAATACGACGGGACCCGTCGCAGCGCCCGGCGAGGCGGGCAGACCCTTTGTGATGACCTTGGCCGAGGCGATCGCCTTCTTGTCGAATACGGGGTGCAGCAGCTCGTCGAGCTTGGCGGGCTCGCAGCGGAGCACGGCCGTCTTCTCGTCGATCACGCCCTCGCGGAGCATGTCCATGGCGATCTTGACCATGGCGGCACCCGTGCGCTTGCCGTTGCGGCACTGGAGCATCCAGAGCTTGCCGTCCTGGATCGTGAACTCGATGTCCTGCATGTCGGTATAGTGCTGCTCGAGGTGGTGCTGGATCTCGTCGAGCTCCTTGTAAACCTCGGGCATCACCTCCTCGAGCGAGGGGTACTTGGCGGCACGCTCCTCCTCGGAGATGTTCTGGGCCTTGGCCCAGCGGCGCGAACCCTCGATCGTGATCTGCTGCGGGGTGCGGACGCCGGCTACGACGTCTTCGCCCTGGGCGTTGATGAGGTACTCGCCGTTGAAGATGTTCTCACCCGTCGCGGCGTCGCGCGAGAAGGCGACACCCGTGGCCGAGTTGTCGCCCATGTTGCCGAATACCATGGCCATGACCGATACGGCCGTGCCCCACTCGGCGGGGATGTTGTTGAGTTTGCGGTAGAGGATGGCGCGGTCGTTCATCCACGAACCGAAGACGGCGCAGACGGCGCCCCAGAGCTGCTCCCAGGGGCATACGGGGAACTCCTTGCCCGTGCGCTCCTTGACGGCTGCCTTGAAGGCGGCCACGAGCTCCTTCAGATCCTCCGTCGTGAGGTCCGTATCCTTCACGATGCCGCGCTTGGCCTTCTGGGCCTCGATCAGCTCCTCGAAGGGATCCTGGTCCTCTTTCGACGCGGGTTTCATTTCGAGCACCACGTCGCCGTACATCTGGACGAAGCGGCGGTACGAGTCCCAGGCGAAGCGGGGGTTGCCGCTGAGCTGGGCCATCGCCTCGACGGCTTCGTCGTTCATGCCGAGGTTGAGGATCGTATCCATCATGCCCGGCATCGATGCGCGGGCACCCGAACGTACCGAGAGGAGCAGCGGCATCTGCTTGTCGCCGAACTTGCGGCCCGTGAGCGTTTCGATCTTGGCCACGGCCTTCTCGACCTCGGGCTTCAGCAGGGCGATCACCGCCTCCTTGCCCTGGGCGTAGTACTCGGCGCATACCTCCGTCGTGATCGTGAATCCCGGGGGCACGGGGATGCCGATGAGGTTCATCTCCGCGAGGTTCGCACCTTTACCGCCCAGCAGCTCACGCATTTTACCGTTACCCTCGGCCTCTTTGTTGCCGAAGGTGTAAACTCGTTTTACGTCTGCCATAAAAATCTGTTTGTTAAGAATTTTGGTGTTGTTATGGTTTTCCGTTGCAGGGGCCCCGAGGCACGGTCGTCGCTCGCGACGCAAAGCCGACGCGCTTCAGGGGGATTGCGAATTTAGCTTATTTTTTCGGATTCCGCAAATAAAATCTACTCGATCTTGCACCAGAGGGGCAGGTTGCCGCTGCGGCCGCCGCGGTAACGGCGCGCGTCGCACGTCGGCAGCGGGGCCGCGGCATCGGCGTCGAGCAGAAAGCGCTGTACGTAGACCTGCCCCGAACGGCTTCCCAGCGCTGGCGAGGTGAAGATGCGGTCGCGCATCCGCCAGCCGAGGCGCGTGCGGCGGGTGCCATGCCCTTTGCGGGCGGCACGGGCCATGCGGTCGGTCAGCCCGAGTGCCGCGGCGTCGACCTTTTCGAGGCGGCCCGCCGCGAGCAGGGGGCGGTCGGGTGCCTCCTCGAGGCAGTCGCGCAGGTGGAGGGCGGCCGTTGCGGGGTCGGCCGCGAGCAGGATCGTCACCGTGTCGCGGCGGAGGGCCCCTGCGGGGGTCGAGCGTTGCAGAATGCCCTCGATGCGGAGCATGCGACGTCCCGTGCGGCTGCGGATCGGCCGAAAACGGTCACCGTGGTAGAAGAGGGCGAAATCGAGGCCGTCGAGCGTGTTGAGGGTGCGGTGGAGGTAGACGTAGTCGCCCGTGCAGGCGGCCGAGAGGTCGCGCACCACCTGTTCGTTCTCGACGCCGTAGAGTGCGACGATGGGCACCTGCAACGAGTCGAGCACGGCGGCGATGTCGCGCACCTTGCGCGTGTAGCGCTCCGTGTTCCAGCCGTAGCGCCCCGTGGGGGTGTAGGCGGTATCGTCGTAGAAGGGCGAGGGAATCGTATCATAGAGACGGTCGACGTCGTAATAGGCGAAGAGGGTCTGGGCGCAGACTTGCAGGCTGCAGAGCAGCAGCAGGACGAACAACAGCAGCGGGCGAAGGAGGCGGAGCAAAGCGGGGAGGAAATGAAGAATGAAAAATTAAAAGGGGGGGGGCGTGCGTCGGGCGTGTGTCGTTCGCTGCAAGGGTAAAGGTGGCTCGGTTGTTGGTGCCCGAAGGTCGCACGAATGGGTGTGCCGTTCGGCGCCTGTGCAGGGGTCTCGGTCGTTGCTGTCCGAGGGCCGCACGCATGTGCGTGCCGTTCGCCGCCGCCCCATGCGGCGGACGGCAAGTTCGCGTCTCCGCTCCTGCCGTCCTGCCGCCGACGGCGAACTGCCGTCGGCCTTTATTCCTTTTCGGGATAATTCATCGGTGCGAAAAACTCGTCCAAACTTATTTGGTAGAATTTGCAGATAATTGCAATGGATGTCAAATTCGGAAAGTTCGCACCGGTCTCCAGGTTCGGAATGTTCAGTTCGGTTGCACTTTGCAGCTGCTCTTGCGTATGGCCGTGCTGCTCACGGAGTTCTTTGACCCGTAAGGCGATTTTTTGCAAAAGAATCGTGTCTCGACGCTGTTTTTTTCGTTTCATTTTACAAATGAAAGGTCTAAAATCCCTATTGCGCTAATATATGTTGAGTATTCAAGAATAATGCGTGTATTTGCAAATGTTTCAAATGCAGCAAATGCAGATGAAAAATTAAAGAAAAAAGTCGAGAAAGATCGGCGCGCGAGGGATGTGTCGTCACCGCCGTCGGGCGAGTCCGACCGAATCGGGCAATAGCGCATGACGTCTCGATCCTTGCGAAGCAAGGGTAGCCCGCAGCCACCCCATGCGGCGGACGGCAAGTTCGCGTCTCCGCTCCTGCCGTCCTGCCGCCGTCGGCGACACGGCAGATGCAGCTTATTTCTTTTCAGGATAATCGAATGCGTCGGTATCGAAAAACTCTCGTATGGATATCCGATAAAATTCGCAAATCTTACGAATTGACATCAAATTGGGTACTTTACGCCCTGCCTCGTATCGGTATACGTCAGAGTGGGTGTGATCGATAGCCGTCTCTTGCGCTGCGCGACTTTTACTGCGCAGCTCTTTGATTCTCGCGGCCAGCCTTGCTGCCAGTTCTGCGTCTCTATAGCGGGATTTACTCTCCATAAAATACAAAAAAATATCCGACGGATTCTTTTTATCACGGCCTATTAGCAGGGAATGGAGTTTTTTATATCTTTGTCGTGTGAATTTTTATGAATACATAAATTATGCTACCTTTGTATCCGAGTGATTCGGCATAAGCCGATGGATATATTATAAAGAGGTAAACAACTCTTTATACCTTGGTACTAACTTGGGACCCTCTTCGCGGAGGTTGTTTGGCATGGTATAATGGTTGTCGGTCCTTGTTATGCCCTGCCCGTTCCGACGGGTGGGGCTGACAGGGGCGCAGGACAGCTGCCGTGCCAAGGGTTCCCAAGACCTGTACCAAGGAGGCTGCCGCTGCGCCCTCTTTTTTTGTTGGCGGCAGCGGTTATCCCGATGCGATCGCGGGCATGGACGGTCGTGTTTTCGAGACCGTCTCATCATGAAATTGACGGATTTATGGGAGCTGGCGAAAGCCCATCGGGTGATACGCAGGGATCCGCTGCTGTCTTGGATCATCCGGGTGTCTGCGGCGGAGGTGGATTATTGCGATGTCTGCGGCGAAACCGATCCCGACGACTTGCAGCGTTTGATCGATAAACGCATCTTGGACTATTCGACCAATCATTTAAAGAAAAAAGGCGGAAAGGTCCGGCGAGAAAAGGAGGCGTCGGGCGAGCCCGACCGCATCGAGCAATAGCGCAAGGCGTCTCGATTCATGCTGCCCGCAGGTCGCACGCATGTGCGTGCCGTTCGCCGCCGCCCCATGCGGCGGACGGCAAATCTCGCGTTGCTCGTTGCCCTCCTCCGCCGTCGGCGAACTTGCGGGGCGGGGTTCGATTTCGCAAGGAATAGCAGCCCGCAGCCGCCCCCTGGCGGAGGGCTCCAACTCGCAGCCGCTCGTGCAAGCCCCTCCGCTCGGCTGCGGACGGATTTTCAAATCGCACACGTGCGACCGCAGTCCCGTATGTCCTCTTACAGATAGAAAACGATCGCCGCGAAATGACAGGCGGCGGCGACATCGATCAGCAGGTGCCAGACCAGGTGGTGGTAACGGAACCCCTTCATGGCGTAGAAGACCGCCCCGACCGTGTAGCACACCCCGCCCGCGGCGATCAGCGACACGAACGGCAGCGAGGCATGCCGCAGAAAGATCGGAAAAAAGAAGACGACGGTCCATCCCATTACGAGGTAGATCGTCAGGCTGACGGCGGGGATGGAGCGCGTGCAGAGCGATTTGTAGAAGATGCCCGCGACGACCATCGCCCATTGCAGGATGCAGATCGCGAGCCCCTGCCACCCGCCGATGATGACCAGCGCCACGGGGGTGTAACTCCCCGCGATGGCGACGTAGATGAAGATGTGGTCGAGGATGTGGAAGACCTCCTTGTGGCGCGAGTCGGGCGACATGGCGTGGTAGAGGGTCGAGATGAGGAACATCAGGAAGATCGAGACGCAGAAGACCGAGACGCTCGATGCGGCGACGAGGCTGCCGCCGCTGCGGTAGAAGCTCCAGATGGCTGCGAAGGGGGTGGCGACGAGCACGACGAGGCTCATCACGCCGTGCGAGACGGAGTTGCCGACCTCTTCGCCGAAGGTGGGGATGTAGGTACGTGCCATAACGGGATGTCGGGGGAATGGATGCTCCCGACTCCGCAAATATAGTGCTTTTTCGAACGACCGACGGCGGTTGTACCGCGTCGGACCAACAATCGGCTCTTTCGGAGCGGCGGCGCGCAGAGGCACACGGGCACAGAAGCGAAAAAGCACAGGCCCACCGGCAAGACGCGCAGCCGATGCGGTCATGCAACCGCGCGAACGAGCGGGCGTACAGGCGCGTTATCCGTAAGGTTCTGGACCTAATACGTCCCCTCTTCGTGCCGCGTCGGGCGGTGCAGCGCCCGCCAGGCCCAGACGATGTAGGCGACGACGAAGGGGATGAAGAGCGACACCCACGCCATGACCTTCAGCGTAAAGAGGCTCGACGAGGAGTTGCGGATCGTGAGCGACGCCTGCAGGTCGACCGTCGACGGGTAGTAGCTCGTCCCGTTCCAGCCCGCCGTCAGCAGCAGCGCCAGGACCGTCAGCACGGTGCCCGCACCGCTTACCCAAAAGGCGCGGCGGCTGCCGCGGTATCCGAGCGGAATGCTCCACAGCACGAGCCCGACCCCCGCCGCCAGGGCGACGGCGACTGCGGGCAGCGCCGCGAGGTTGTGCAGGTATTTGTTCGGTTCGACCGCGGCGATGCCTGTCGCGGGATCGACAGCGATCCCCTCGGCGCAAAGCAGGCTGACGAAGAAGGTCAGGAAGGCGGCCAGAAAGGGGAGGGCGGCGCAGAGCGATCGGCGGCGCGCCCGTTCGCGCAGCGTCGCGTCGTCTGTTTCGTGCAGGAAGAAGTGGAGCGCCAGCAGCCGCGACAGAAAGAGTACGGCGAAGCCCAGCGCCACGTTGCGGTAGTCGGTCAGGGCCTCCAGTCCGTGCCAGGGGGTGGCCCATTGCGAAACGGCCGTGATGCCTTGGGCGTCGGCCAGGTTGAGCCGATCGACGGTGAACGGGGCCCCCGTGAAGAGGGTGCCGACGGCCGTGCCGAGCAGCAGCGGCCCTGCGATGCCGTTCAGTTGCAGACACGCCTCGTAGGTGCGTGCGCCGAAAAGGTTGTTCGGTTTTCGGCGGTATTCGTAGGCGACGGCCTGCACCACGAAGCAGAAGAGGAGGAGCGTCCAGACGTAGAAGGCGCCCCCGAACGAGGTCGAGTAGAAGAGCGGGAACGAGGCGAAGAAGGCGCCGCCGAAGGTGACGAGCGTCGTGAAGGTGAGCTCCCATTTGTGGCCCAGCGCCTGCACGATCCGTTCGCGCTCCGCCTCGGTGCGGCCGATCGTGTAGAGAAGCCCCTGTCCGCCCTGCACGAAGAGCAGGAAGACGAGTGCGGCGCCCAGCAGGGCGATGAGAAACCACCAGTAGTGTTGCAGCAGTTCGAGCGTATCCATAGTTTTAAGCCTCTTTTTCGGGTCCGATTTGAATCTGTTTGAACAGGATGCCGATCTCGGCGGCGAGCAGTGCCGTGAAGAGGGCGAGGAAGAGGAAGAAGGTGGTGATGACGGCCCCGCTGCCGATGCGCGTGGCGGCCACGCCGACGGGCATCAGGTGCTGGATGGCCCACGGCTGGCGTCCGACCTCGGCGACGATCCACCCCGCCTGCGAAGCGACGTAGGAGAGCGGAACGGCTGCGATGCAGCCCCACAGCAGCGGCCGCAGCGTTTCGAGGCGGCCGCGGCGGTTGAACCACCACACGGCGGCGAAAAGCAGGATAAAGAGGCTCCCCGCCCCGACCATGATGCGGAACGAGTAGAAGAGCAGCGGCACGTCGGGGATGATCTGCTCGGGCGAGGAGAGGTAGCCGTAGCCGAAATAGGCGAAGTGGTTGCGCAGGAAGGCGGCCCCTTCCGCCGTCTCGGGATCGAAGAGGGCGCGGATCGCCGCGACGGTCTCTTCGTCGCCCGTTTCGCGGGCGGTCCGATAGCGCGCCAGGGCGTCGATCGCCACGCGGCCGCGCTCGATCTTCTCGGCCGTCGGCAGGATGCCCTGCCCGGGGTTGCCGTCGACCAGGTCGTTGATCCCCGCCACGAAGGCGTCGGCATCGCGGAAACTCATGATCGATAACATCTTCGGGATGTCGATGCGGAAACGGAACGCCTCGTCCGCACGGTCGCGCGCGAGGTCGCGCCGCAGCACTCCGAAGGCGGTCAGGGGCGCCCCCGTCCTCCCTTCGTAGAGCGCCTCCATGGCGGCCAGCTTCATCGGCTGCACGCGGGCGATGACGGCCCCCGAGCGGTCGCCCGTCGTGGCGGTGAGCAGCGAGGCGGCGAGGCCGAAGAGCGAGGCGACGGCGATGCTGCGCGTCGCCAGCTGCCGTTCGCGGCGGCGGAGCAGGTACCAGGCGCTGACGCCTACGACGAAGAGGGCCGCCAGCGTGAAGGCCGAGGTGACCGTATGGGTGAACTTGTTGATCGCCACGGGCGAGAAGAGCACCTCGGAGAAGGAGACCATCTCGTTGCGGACCGTGTCGAGGTCGAAGCGGCACCCCACGGGATACTGCATCCAGGCGTTGGCCACCAGGATCCAGAGGGCCGATAGGTTGGCTCCGATCGCCGTGAGCCACGTGGCGGCGAGGTGGGCGCCGCGGCTCACCTTCTCCCAGCCGAAGAACATCACGGCGATGAAGGTGCTTTCGAGGAAGAAGGCGAGGATGCCTTCGATGGCGAGCGGGGCGCCGAAGATGTCGCCCACGAAATAGGAGTAGTTCGACCAGTTGGTGCCGAACTCGAATTCGAGGATGATGCCCGTGGCGACGCCGATGGCGAAATTGATGCCGAACAGGCGCATCCAGAAGCGGACGATCCGCCGCCAGGAGGGATCGCCCGTGCGGTAGTAGATCGTCTCCAGGATGGCGACCAGCACGCCCAGACCGAGCGTCAGCGGTACGAAAAGCCAGTGGTAGATGGCCGTCATGGCGAACTGGGCCCGCGACCAGTCGACGGTTTGCAGAAAATCGGACATGGCAACAACGTTTTGTTTCAGGGGCGTTCGATGAGCTGTTCGAGCAGCCGCTCGCCGCGCTGCTCCTCGCTGCATCCCGCGAGCGGGTCGCGGAAGAAGAAGAGTTTGAGCACGAAGAACAGCAGAAAGAGCTTCACGAGAATGATCGCCCACAGCACGCGTCCCAGCGTCATGCCGCGAAAGCCTTCGAGGTAGAAGGCGCCGATTTTGCGAAGCAGCGGAATCATCCCGTTTACGAACGTCTTTTTACAAAGATAGCGTGTTTTTTCGGTTTTGCGCGGATTTTCTGCTCTTTTTTCCGAACGGACGATCGACCGATCCTTTCCGACGGTTGCGCAATCGGGTCGAATCGCCTATCTTTGCAGAGAGAACCGCCGTCGTCGCCTGCCCGTCAGCGGTCGGCCGTGCCGCGGACGGTCGGTCAGCCGAGCCGCTGTCAGCCGGTCTGTCGTGGGTGGGGCTGTTGCCGCTCCGCTGCGAGCCTGTCCGTCAGCCTGCCGCGAGGTTGCCGCTCCGCCGCGAGCCTGCCTCCGCTGCTGTCTGCTGCCGTCCTGCTGCGAGTCTGCCGTAAGCCGACCGTCTCCGCCTGCCTGTGCGCCTGTCCGCTGTCGGCCTGCGGGTGTCGCGACGCCGTAAAACGTACCGCTTCCATGAAACTGCTTTCGCACCTGTTTCCGCTCCTTTGGCTGCTGCCGGTCGCCTGCGGCAACGCCCATGCACCCGCCTCCGCACCCGCCTCCGCGTCGGCCGATGTCGTCGCAAGCGCCTCTGCGTCTGCCGACCTCCGTTCGCGCCCCGCGGCCGATTCGCTGGCCGCTCCCGCCGAGCTGCCGCTGCCGTCGATTCCCGCCACGCTGCGCACGGTGCCCGCCCGCGCGGGCTACCTGCTCGAACACTTCTGGGATGCGATGGATTTCGCCGACACGCTGCGCAGCCACGACCGCCCCTTCCTGGAGCAGAATTTCGCCAATTTCGTCTCCCTCTTTCCCCATGCCGACACCGCCTCGCTGCGCCCCGCCGTGCGGCGGCTGATGCAGCGTGCCGAAGCCGACACGGCGGCGTGGCGCCTCGTGGCCGAGGTGGCCGAAAAGTACCTCTACGAACCCAACTCGCCGATGCTCTGCGAGACCTATTTCATGCCCTTCCTCGAAGAGATGCTGCGCAGCCCGCTCCCCGACGCCTACGAAAAGGTGCGTCCCGCCTACCTGCTCGAAGCGGCGCGGAAAAACCGCCCCGGGATGCAGGCCGCCGATTTCGCCTACACGGACCGCTCGGGGCGCGTGCGGACGCTGCACCGCACGGCGGGCCAACGGCTGCTGCTCGTCTTCTACGACCCCGACTGCGAACACTGCCGCGAGACGATGGAGGCGCTGCGCACCGATCTGCTCATCGGGCGTCTGGTTGCGCAGGGCGGCCTGACCGTGCTGGCGGTGTATGCGGCGGGCGACCGCGCGCTGTGGGAGCGGACCAAGGGCGCGCTGCCCGCGTCGTGGAACGTGGGCTTCGAGGCGGGGGCCATCGACGAGCGGGAGCTCTACGTGTTGCCCGCCATGCCGACGCTCTACCTGCTCGACGATGCGAAGCGCGTCGTGCTGAAGGATGCCTCGCTGCCGCAGCTTCGGGCGTTGCTCGCCGAGGGGTGACGATGCGGTAATCGGGGTACTTCGGCCCGTGATCGGGATAGGGCCCGAAGGCGGCCGAAGGGTTATCTTTGCCCCGCGAACAAATGCGAATGACGATGAAAAAGGTATTGATTCTGTCGTCCAGCCCGCGGCGGGGCGGCAACTCCGACACGCTCTGCGACGATCTGCTGCGGGGCGCCCGCGACGCGGGCCACGAGGCGGAGAAGATTTTTCTGCGCGATCTGCGGATCGGCTGCTGCAACGGCTGCGGCGCATGCAGCCGGCACGGAAGCCCGTGTCCGCAGCGGGACGATGCGGCGGCCGTGATCGACAAGATGGTGCGCGCCGACGCGATCGTGCTGGCGACGCCCGTCTATTTCTATACGATGTCGGCGCAGCTCAAGACGCTGATCGACCGCTGTTGCAGCCGCTACACGGAGATGCGCGACAAGGAGTTCTGCTTTCTGGTGACGGCCGCCGAGGAGGATCGGACGAAGATGCTGCGGACGGTCGATTCGATGCGCGGCTTCCTGGATTGCCTCGACCGCCCGAAGGAGCGGGGCACCGTCTTCGGCCTCGGGGTCTGGCATGCGGGCGAAATCGAGCGCCATCCTGCCCGCCGCGAAGCCTACGAACTGGGACGCGCGCTCTGATGCGCCGCCGAACGAATCGGCAGGGGCCCGCCTGGCTTGTCAGGCGGGCCCCTGCCGGTTTCGTCTAATACTTGCGGTAGATGCGCACGGCGTTCACGGCCGCCTCGCCCTTTCGGGGACGGAAGCGGATCCGCAGCCCCTCGCCGTCGCGGACCGTTACGTCGAACTTGCGGCAGACGGCGCGCAGCGACCCGTATTCCGAGGCGATGTCGAGGGCGTCGGCCACCTTGCGGCCGTTGATTTCGATGTCGAAGACGTGCGGTTCGGGGGTGCGGTGCAAGGCCTCGTTGCCGAGCGTGTAGACCGGCCCGGGGCGCGGTTCGAGCGTGTTGAGCTCGGCGAAATGGAGGCTGATCGTGTAGGCGCCGTCGGGTACGTCGGCGCGGAACTCCTCGATCCCCTCGCGGCGCGTCTGGTAGATCGGGTCGTTCTCCGTGCCGAGGATTTCGGCGTCGGAGGCGGGCACCGAGCCGCGGCGGATCAGTGTGCGGTAGACCTTGCCGCCGACGTAGCCCCACGACCCTGCGCGGTAGGGCTGCTCGGGCACCCACAGCGCCCCCTGCACGGGATCCTCGAAGCTGCGGTTGGTTCCCAGCAGGACGTTGAGCGACGAGAAACCCTCGAACGAGCAGTCCGACGGATCGCGGTAGCGGCAGACGTAGAGTCCCTCGACGCGCTGTCCGAAGGCTTCGCCGACGGCTGCGATGCGGTTTTCGCCCGTGCGCAGCTCGACGTCGAATTCGGCGACGCGGTCGCGGACCGCATAGCGGCCGAGCGGGGTGCCGTTGAGCGTGATCGCGACCTCCGGGGCATTCGTGTAGAGCTTCATCCGCTGCCGCGGCGTGCCGCAGCGCTGCCGACGGTTGCTCGTGCAGATGTGGAGCACGGGCTCCTCGGTGAGGGTCGCCCGATAGAGGTAGTAACTGTCCTTGGGGGTGCGGTCGAGCCCCGTGACGCCCTTGTTGTTGACGTGGGGCACCGCCTCGCCGCGCCCTTCGGAGTAGAAATCGTTCAGGTTCCAGATGCTCGACGCCGCCACGAAGTCGCGTTCGAGGATCGCGGGGAGGTAGCTTTCGTGGTAGAGGTTGCCGTATTCGCACGAGAAATCGTAGCGTTCGGGCGCGAAGCTCTGGATGCGCGGGTCGACGTCGGCGCCGTATTCGCTCACGACGAGCGTCTGATGCGGAAAGAGGGCGTGGAGCCGGTCGAGCCGTCGGCCGAAATGGGCGAAGGTCTCGCGGTACCAGCCGTCGTAGATGTTGAATCCGAGCAGCTGCGGCAGGGCGGCGATGCCCGATTCGACGTAGCCTTCGTGGGCCGAGTGGCAGGGGAGCATCGTGTAGCGCGCGGGGTCCTCGCTGCGGAGCGTCTCTTCGAGCGTGCGGGCGATGTCGTAGAGCCGGCGGTAGTAGTCGGCCTTGTCGGCGGCGTCGGCCGGATCGTACGGAGGCCAGAGCAGCACCTCGTTCATGTAGGCCCAGACGACGACCGAGGGGTGGTTGAAATTCTGGCGGACCATTTCGATCGCCATGCGACGGCAGTTCTCGCGGAAGGCGTCGCTGCGCGTGACGGCGTTGATGATCGGAATTTCGACCGAGGAGAGGATGCCCGCCCGATCGCACATCTCCATGACGACGGGATCCTGCGGATAGTGCGAGACGCGCAGGAAGTTGCCGCCCATCGCACGCAGCAGCTCGACGTCGCGTTCGTGCATCTCGTCGGTCAGGGCGTTGCCCCGCTTCAGGTAGTCCTGGTGGCGGTTCGTGCCGATGAGCTTCACGTGCCGGTCGTTGAGGAAGAAGCCGCGATCGGGGTCGAAGCGGTAGGTGCGCACGCCGAGCGGCGAGAGGACCTCGTCGCTGCCCGCGTCGCTCGTCAGGCTGGTGTAGACGCGATAGAGATAAGGATCCTCCGTATCCCAGCGATGCACGTCGTCGAGCTCGGCCGTCTGCTCGACGGGGTGGTTCTCGACCGAGGGCGGGAGGGTCAGGCGGCGGCTCGTGCGTGCCACGATGCGACCCTCGCGGTCGGCGATCCGCTGCTCGAGCAGCACCTTCGCGGGGCGCGGGGTGCGGTTCGTGAGGCGGGTTTCGAAGGCGATGCGGGCGCGGGTTCCCTCGATGCGATCCGTGCGGACGTAGACGCCGTCGGTGGCGTAGTGGGTCGTGGCGATGTGGACGGCGGGGGTGTAGACGAGCGAAACGTCGCGGTAGATGCCGCCGTAGAAGGTGTAGTCGGCCGAGAGGGGCGGGATGTCGGGGTCGTGGGCGTTGTCCACCTCGACGACGAAGAGGTTCTCGCCCGTGCGGACGAACTCCGTGATGTCGAACGCGAAGGCGGTGTAGCCGCCCGTGTGGCTGCCGACGCGGCGGCCGTTGACGTAGAGGACGCTCCGCTGGTTGGCGCCGTCGAAGCGGAGCGTGACGCGCTGGTCGGGCAGCAGCTCTTCGATGCGCACGCGGCGGCGGTACCGACCCTTGCCGCGGGCGTAGCCGGGCGTCTCGTCGTCCGT
This sequence comes from uncultured Alistipes sp., assembly GCA_910584485.1. GTDB lineage: Bacteria > Bacteroidota > Bacteroidia > Bacteroidales > Rikenellaceae > Alistipes. The sequence continues at coordinate 65,747 of CAJUAV010000008.1, read as the reverse complement.
GTCGAGGGCGTTCCAGGTGTGGGGGATCGAGACGACCTCCCAGCCCGTGTCGTCGCAGTCGGCGGTTTCGCAGGTTTCATCGGTTTCGGCGGTTTCATCGGTTTCATCGGTTTCGGCGGTTTCGCAGGCCGAGGCGGCCGATGCGTGCAGCGAGAAGCGCCAGGCGTCGTTGACGGTCGCGGTGATGCGTTGGGCGGAGGCGGCCGACGCTGCCAGCAGCAGCGTGCAGAGGGCCGTAAGGCGGAATCGGTTCATGGAGCGGTCTTTTCGGGGTTGTCGGTCAGGGTGTATTTGTGTTTGCGCGAGGCGACCGAAGCCCCCTCGACGATGCACGAGAAGAGCCATTCGGGCACCTCCTGCCGCAGCTTGACCACCAGGCGGTTCGTGCCCGCACGCAGCGGCAGGGCGATGCGGCGGCTGTCGGGGGCGTAGGCGTTGGCGATCGCGCCGTCGTCGAGGCGCTCGCCGTTGCAGAAGAGGGTGAGGCGCCCCGCATGGCCGACGAGCAGATCGACCGTGCGGTCGCGGTCGCTCGTCAGCTGCGCATAGGCGTAGAAGGTGGCGCCGCCGCCCGACGGGCAGCAGGCGTTGCCGTCCATCGTCAGGCCGTTCAGGCTCTCGGTCTTGGTCCATTTGTACTCGGTGCGGCCGAGGCGGAAGCGCAGCCCGGGGGTCGGCTCGACGGCCGCTTCGCCGCCCGCTTCGGCCAGGATGTCCTCCTCGGGCTCGAATCCCGTGAAGGGGCCCGTGGTGAGCCAGAAACACATGTAGGCGTTGCGGCGGTCGTGCGTTTCGAGCCCTGCCTCGGCCGCCGTGCGAAGCGTCTGCCCGCGGTCGAGCCGCCGCAGGGCCTCTTCCAGCACCGTGCGGATGCGGCGGATCGCCGCCCGCTTTTCGGCGTAGGCTTCGCGGCCGCGGTCGTAGGAGAGGAGGCGGTTTTCGTAGAGCCACAGCCGTGCGAAACGCCGCTCGAGGGCCTGCACCTGCCCGAGCAGCCGATCGCACGCGTCGACCGCCTCGACCAGGGCGTTGCGCCCTCCGCGTTCGTAGAGGGCGGCGATGCGCGCCATCCCGAGGCGCGAGCGGGCGATGAACCGATAGCTCTCGGCGGCGTAGCGCCACGCCTCGATTTCGGCGCGGTTGCGGTCGGCGCGGGCGAGGCGGAGGGTCGCGGCGCAGCGGCGGGCGATCGAATCGGCCCGCAGCAGCTGCTCTCGGTCGATGTTGAGCGGCCGCCCGGGTTCGGGCGTGAAGCGCTGGTAGAAGATGCGGTCGTTCATGCCGTTGAAGAGGGGCAGATCGCCCAGCCGCATCATCGCGCGGCAGGCTCCGACGACCCCGTTCGCCGCTCCGAAGCGCAGCAGCTCGTAGCGGCGGTCGAAATCGGCGTCGGCGGTCGTGCGCCGCGTGTCCCACATCGTCTCGGCCGCCTGCGCGATGCCGAGGCAGAGGTGGTGGCAGCTGTGGAGCGCCCCCTCGTCCCACGAGGTGAGCAGCGCCCCCTCGGCGCCGCGGGCATACCCCTCGGCGATGAAGCGGCGGTTGCCGTCGGCCGCTTCGAGGTCGGGCACGAGGCGCCCCGAGCTGTGGACGCCCGGGCAGACGAGGAGCCGGTGCCCGCGCAGCGGCTCGATCCACGCCGCATACTCCTCGCGGGCGTCGTAGTTCCACGTGAGCAGCACGACGTCGCGCGGCAGCAGGTCGAGGATCTTCGGGTATTTGAGCACCATGTCGGCCCAGAGCATCATCGTCTTGCCGTGCCGGCGCAGGATGCCGTGCAGAAAGCGCAGGTGGTCGGCGTAGAACCGCTCTTTGCCGATCGCGGCGACGCGTTCGCGCGAGCGGCCGTTGCCGATGTCCCACGTCTCGTCGCAGTTGACGTTGAAAAAGCGCGACGGGAAGGCGTCGCAGAGCTCGCCGATCACCTCCTCGAGGAAGCGCCGCGCCGCGGGATCGGTGGTCGAGATCATCGTTTCGGTGTCGCCCAGCGCGCGGTAGCGGGGGTGGGCGAGGATCTGCTCGAAATGGCCGAAGCTCTGGAAATTGCCGATCAGCTCGATGCCGTAGGCAGCGGCGTAGCGGCCGATTTCGCGCACCTGGTCGAGGGTGAAACACCCCTCCTCGGGGGCGAAGTCGGGGTGGCTCGCGACGCGGATCGTGTGCTCGACGTAGAACATCATCGCGTTGTACTTGAGCTCGGCCAGGTCGCGGATCTGCCGCTTCACCTGCTCCATCGTGGGGACGGCGCCGCGGCTGATGTCGTCCATGAAGATGCGCCGCCGCAGGTCGCACCAGTCGGCGATCGTCGCCTCGCGGTCGTGGCCCGTGCGCAGCAGCTGTTTGAGCGTCTGGAGGGCGTGGCGGCCGCCCGCCTCGGTCGGCGCGACGATGCGGATCGTGTCGCCCGCGAAGCGCAGGCCGTAGAACTCGCGTTCGAGCGCGTCGCGCGGTGCCTCGGGGGCGTAGGCGCGACAGAAGGCGAGCGCCGCCTTCGCCGAGCGGTCGATCCGCAGGACGAGCGTCGCGGCGGCCGTCGGGTCGGCCAGGGCTTCGATTTCGTCGAGCACGGCGCGGAACGCTGCGTCGTCGTCGGCCTGCACGGCGCGGAAGGGGCGGACGGGCCGTGCGGCCCCCTCGACGACGCATTTGGGGGCGGGAAGCAGCGGCACGGCGCCGCGGAGGCCCTGCAGGGCGAGGAGCGCTGCGGCGAGCAGCAGGAGGCGGAGCGGTCGGGGCATGGCGTCAGTCGTTGAAGAGTCCGTATTTCGCGATGAGCGCTTCGAGCCGCTCGGCCGAGCGGCGGTAGGCTGCGTCGAGGTCGTCGAGCGGCGTTTCGGCGCCGCCCACGTCGATCGCCAGCCGGCCGTCGAAGCCGATGCGGGCGAGCGTGGCGAAGAGCAGCTCCCAGTCGATCGCGCCGTCGCCCACGGCGAGGTGTTCGACGCGGTCGCCGCGGTTGTCCGAGAGGTGGATGTAGTCGAGTTCGCGGCCGATCTTCATCAGGGCGAGCGGCAGGTTCTCGCGCAGGTAGAATTGGTTCGAGACGTCGAGGTTGAAGCGCAGGTTCCGGCGCCCGACCGCCGCGCGGAGCCACAGAAAGCCGTCGGTGGTCTCCGTGAGCGAGCCGCAGCAGGGGTGCAGGTAGTAGTCGAGGCCGAACGAGGCGGCGATGTCGCAGGCGCGTTGCAGCGTCTCGACGAGCGTGTCGCGGTAGCGTTCCCAGTCGAGGTCGGCGGGCAGCCCGATGCGTTGCAGCAGCTCGGGGGCGTAGTGGCGCGAGACGGGGAGCGAGGCGGGGAATGCGTAGGGTACCAGGGGCCCGTTGTCCAGCACGGCGGGGGCGCCGAGCGTCAGGGCCGTTTCGCAGCCGAGGCGGAAGAGCTCGAGCGCCTGCGTGCGGCGTGCGGCGTGGACCGATCCGAGACGGGGCAGCACCGTGCAGAAGACGGCGAGCGAGAGGCCGTGGAAATCGAGCGCCCGACGGAGTTCGACGCTGCGGCGGGCGACCGCCTGGAGGTGGTCGCCGCCGATTCCTTCGAGTTCGACCGAACGGAAGCCGAGGGCGGCCATTTCGTGGATGTACTGCTCCATCCGCTCCGCCGCGGGCGGATAGCCGTAGCGGGTGATGGGGTGCAGAAAGGCGCAGGTGAGGTGTTTCGAGTACATGGGTCAGCGGGTCAGGTCGCGGCGGGAGCCGTTGATGGTTACGCGCTCGAGGCGGAGCGCTTCGGTGTTGCGGATGCGCAGCGGCGTCGCGGCCTCGTCGATCTTCAGGTCGCGGATCGTGACGTCGCGCACGGGCAGCTGTTCGAAGCCGCCGATGTCGATGCCGATCCCCCCGATGCGGCGGGCGCGGACGCGCTCGATGACGAAATCGCGGAAGCGGGTCGGGTGGTTGGCGCTGCTCTCCGACTTGTAGTCGGGTTCGAAGCGGATCAGCGGCCCCGACGTGCGGTCGACCTCGACGCGGCGGATGCGGATCCCTTCGATGCAGCCTCCGCGGTCGAGATTCGACTTGAAATAGAGGGCGCTGCTGGCGTGGAGGATGCGGATCTCCTCGGCGAAGACGTTGCGCACGCCGCCCGAAATCTCGCTGCCGATGCACAGGCCGTTGACCTTCGTGTCGAAGGTGCAGCGGCGGATGATGACGTTCTCGGTCGGACGGCCGATGCGGCGGGCATCCTCGTCGCGTCCCGCCTTGATGGCGATGGCGTCGTCGCCCGTGTGGAAGTAGCACCCTTCGATCAGCACGTCGCGGCACGACTCGGGGTCGCAGCCGTCGTTGTTGAGGTTCGTGCTGTCGACCGTGACGTTGCGGACCGTGACGTTGTCGCAGCAGAGGGGATGGATCGACCAGAAGGCGGCGTCGACGACGCGGATCCCCTCGATGAGCAGCCCGCTGCACGAGACGAACTCCAGCAGCGCGGGACGCAGGTAGTGGCCGGCGCCGTAGACGCGTTCGTGGAGCGGCGTCCCCTCGCGGCCCTGGCGGCGCAGCTGCTGCTGGTCGGCCTTCTGGCGCGGTTTCCAGGTGGCGAAGTTCTTCGAGCCCTGTCCGTCGATCGTGCCGCGCCCCGTCACGGCGATGTTGTGGGCGTTGCGGGCGTAGAGCATCGGCGAGTAGTTGAAGAGTTCGGTGCCCTCCCAGCGGGTCAGCACGACGGGCAGGTAATCCTTTTCGTCGGCGCTGAAGAGGAGCACGGCCCCCTCGGCGAGGTGGAGCTCGACGTTGCTCTTCAGCACGACGGGGCCGCGGCTGAAATAGCGGCCCGCGGGGAGCAGGACGCGGCCGCCGCCCTCCGCGTTGCAGCGGTCGATGGCAGCCAGGATGGCCGCGCGGTCGTCGGTCGTGCCGTCGCCCGTGGCGCCGAAATCGCGCACCGAGAAGGTGGCGTCGGGAAATACGGGCGCGACGATGCGGCGCTCGATGCGTTTGAGTTCGCCCCATCCGCGGGCGGCGAGCGGTTGTGCGGCTGCCGAGAGCAGCGCGAGCAGAAGCAGCAGGTGTTTCATGGGTCGTTAGTCGGTTTCGTAGATGAGGGTGATGCCTTCGCGGCGCTGCGGCGTTTGTACGGGCACGTCGATGACGATCGGCAGGGCGACGAGCGAGGGGTATACCTGGCGGTATTTCGGCGCTTCGAGCGAGTCGACGGCGAGCGCCGCCGCCCCTTCGAGGTGCAGCGTCAGCCGCCGCGCGGGCCCCGTGATGCGGAGGGTGCGCGGGTCGGGGCGTTCGATGCGGAACGCCTCGTCGAGCAGGATCGGCTCGACGATCCGCACCGTCTCGTCGGCCGTGTGGTGGAGGATTTCGTAGTGCTTCGCGAGGCGTCGGCCTTCGAAGCGGTGGGTGAGCACGTAGCCGATGCCGCAGGGGCGGCCGTCGGCGTTGCGCAGCAGTCCGTCGGAAGTGCAGCGCACGGCGTCGGGCGTCGTCTCCGTCTCGGAGCGGGCGTCGAACTCGTAGAGGTTCGTGCAGTACCCTTCGTCGGCGGTCGTCGCCTCGATGCGGGGCGTCAGCGGACGGATGTCGGGCATTTCGGGGAAGCTCATCGGCTCCCAGCGGCCGTAGCGGGTCTGCGACGAGGCCTGCACGAGGCCGAGGCCGTCGATCCACAGCGCGCTGCACGCGCCGCCCGCGGGACGGTGCATGTATTTCGAGCGCGCCCCTTCGCGGGCCTTGTAGGTCGAGGCGGTGACGGTGCCGCAGAAGGGTCCGCGGCGCACGAGCGTGATGCCGAGCGTGCGGAAACGGCGGCAGGTGTCGCGGTCGAGGGGCAGCAGGGCGCGGTCGGCCGCGGCGTGTTTCGTCGGGGCGTGTTCGGCTGCTGCGCGTTTTATCGGTTTTTCCGCTTCGCTCGGTTCGGATTTCCAGAGCAGGGCCATCGCGAGGCTCTTGGCCTTCGCGAAGGTGGGGTAGATGCAGGGCGGGGTCGGCAGGACGCGGTCGTAGTGGGGCCCCGGTCCGAGCAGCCCCGAACGGGTGAAGCTGCGCTCGATGCAGTCGATGTTGCGCAGCGCCGCTTCGGCGAAGGCGTGATCGTCGTCGGCGAGCAGGGCGCAGAGGGGATGGATGCCGTCGCTCGTGCCGCTGCCGTAGACGGTCCACTTGTTCGAGCGGATGCCTGCCGAGGCGTCCAGCATGCCGTCGGGGTAGATGAACCAGAGGTGTTGCGCGGCGCTGCGGCGGACCGCTTCGGCGACCGTGCAATCCTGCGTGAGGCGTGCGTAGCGCGCCAGCCCCCAGAGCGACATTTCGAGGTTGTAGCCGATATCCACGCCGTATTTGTAGCCCCCTTCGCGGCCGCCCTCGCCCTCGATGAACCATTCGGCGTTCATCTTCGAGACGATCATGCGGGCCAGCTCGCGCGCCTTGGCGGCGTAGGCGGGGTCGGGCAGCAGGCGGTGGAGCTCGGCGAGCGTCGCCGCGGTGGTCGCGCAATAGTTGATGCTGGCGAAGCGGTTGTCCATCACGTGGACGAGGTAGTCGCCGGCCCGCCGCATCGCCTCCCGCCAGGCGGTGCGCCGGCGGGGGGCGAGCGTCGGTTCGACGATCGGGTAGGCGAGGGCCAGCATCAGGAGCTGGTCGGTCGTCGTGCCCGTCCATGTTTCGGGTGTTTCGAGCCAGCACCCCTCCTGCTGTTGCCGGCGCAACAGCCAGTCGCCCAGGGCGACGGCCTGGGCCAGGCGCGTGCGGTTGCCCGTCAGCCGGTATTCGCAGGCGAAGGGCAGGAGCGCCTCCGCTGCCCGCGTGTGAAAGAGGTCGCACGCGGGGCAGCGAATGCCTCCGCAGTCGGGATCGGACGGATCGACGCACAGCTGTTCGACGAGGACCGCATCGAGCCGCTGCAACAGGTGCAGCGAACGGTCGTCGAGCGCGTCGGCACCGACGGAGAGCATCCCGACGAAGGGGCACAGGAACAGCAGAAGAAGGAGGCGCGTTTTCATCAGAACTTATAGGTGAAACCGCAGCGTGCGACGGCTCCCGAGTAGCGGAGCTCGTAGACGCGCGACGAATTGCCCATGTACATGAATTTCTTGCTGTTGAGTACGTTCTGCGCTTCGAGGTAGAACGAGAGGCCCTTGCAGAGCTTCACGCTGCCGTTCAGGTCGAACTGCCAGCGGCCCTCGAGCCAGACGTCCATGTCGGCGTTGGCGCCGAGCGATTGGATGTACTCGCCGATGTAGTTGTACGAAGCCTGGAGCGTGAAACGCTTGCACGAGTAGGCGAGGGCGAGGTTGGCCGTGTGGGTGGCCTGGCCCGGCAGGCGGAGTTCGTCCTTGACCGAAGCACCCACCGCATCGTCGCTCATGCGCTCCACCTCGGCGTTCGAGTGCACGTAGGTGTAGTTGCCCGTGAAGACGAGGTTGCGCAGGAAGCCCGGCAGGAAGGTGAGGGCGCTGTTGAGCGTCACCTCGAAGCCGTAGACCGTGGCGCTCTTGCCGTTCATCTGCTGGCGCAGCATCACGTAGGGCGAATCGTCGTAGGCGTAGCGGTTGTCGCTCGGGAGCGGCATCTGCGAAAGGTAGTGGAACTTGTTGATGTGCTTGTAGAAGAAGCCCGCCGAGATCAGACCCACGTTGCGCAGGTAGTGCTCGCCCATCAGGTCGAGGTTGTGCGAGTAGGAGGCCTTCAGGTCGGGGTTGCCGATCGTGATGACGCCCGCGTTGATGTTGCGCGTAGTCTTCGGCACGAGGTCGATGGCGTTCGGACGCGCATAGCCCGTCGTGTAGGCCAGACGGAAGACCGTCGAGCGGTCCAGGTCGTATTTGAACTGGAGGTTGGGCAGCACGACCGCGTAGTCCTTCGAATCCTGTTTGAGCGTCTTCGTGTAGGCGGTGTAGACGGGCTCTTCGGCGTCGGGCTTCTGTCCCGAGGGGTTCTGCCCGAGGTCGACCTCCTTGTCGTAGGCGAAGATGTCGTAGGCTTCGTACCGCACCTTGTTGTGTTCGATGCGGGCGCCGGCGAGCATCATCAGCTTCTTGAGCTGGATCTTCTCCATGAGGTATCCCGCATAGATGTCCTCGCGGGCATCGAAATAGTAGGCGTCGCTCTGCTCGTGAGCCGTGTTGGCGTTGACGGTCATCTTGCCGTCGAAGCCGTTGCGGCGCAGCGCGTCGAGCTTGCCGCCGTCGAGGCCGTAGGTGTAGCTCATGCGGCCGTCGAGGTAGTCGTCGCTCATGCGCTCCGTCTTCAGGAAGCGCGTCATGGCCAGCGCGTCGTCGCCGCGGGCGTTCTTGGGCAGCGAGTAGGAATTGGTGCCGACGCCCGAGAGGGGCGAAATGCCGTCGTTATGGAGCATCTTGGCCTTGACGCCGAACGAGAAGGTCGACGCATTGCCGCCCACGAAGTGGTTCAGCGAGGCGTTGGCGCGCACGGTGAGGTTCTCGCCCTTGGTTGTGTGGTTCCACTCCTCGGTGCTCGTCAGATAGTAGTTCTCCGCGCTGCCCGCGCCGTCGATCAGGTAGTTCATCGCCAGGACGGGGCTCGTCATGTCGGGCACGTAGCCGACGATCGTCTTCTTGGCGAGCGTCATGGCGGGGCTGCCCGTGCCGGCGATCGCCTTGCCGTTGGCGCGGTAGTCGGGCGTCGAGAAGGTGTAGGCCATGCTCTCGTACTCCTTTTTCGAGGCCGAGTAGGCGACGGCTCCGTCGATCTTCCAGTTGCCGATCACGCTTTCGCCGTTGAGCTGTAGGTTGTAGTTGGTCGTCTTCTCCTGCACGTCGGTGTACTGCACGTTCTCCGAGATGCGGTCCGTGCCGACGGCGTTCGGACCGAAGCCCTCGCGGTCGGAGAGGTCCCAGTAGGCGCCGCGGAAGCGGACGCGGTTGCGGTTGCGCTCCGAGTCGACGTCGTAGGAGTTGACGCTGCCGAGCAGGACGAACTTCGTGTTCACCGTCGGAGCCCAGTCGAGCACGAGCGAGCCGCCGTGGCGGATCGAGTTGTTCTCGACGTAGCGGTAGCGGAAATCGGTGGGCATGTAGCGCTTTTCGGCTCCGTCGGCCGTCTGCACCTCTTTCTCGAGCCAGGCGTTGGCGTCGAGGCGGTCGTAGCCCGACCACGAGTTGAAATAGCTGTACTTGGCCGCGATGCCGAAGGTGCCGTAGGGGTTCTTCTTCGTGGGGCGGAAGCGCTGCTCGTAGCCCAGCTTGCCGTTGTAGGACATCTTCTCGCGCAGGAAGTTGTAGCCGGGGCCCAGGTCGACGCTGAAGCGCGGCTTGAGCGAACGCGCCTCGCTCGAACGGAGGTTGATGACGCCGCCGATCGCATCGCCGTCGTTCGACGGCAGGAGCGTCTTCTGGATTTCGAGCGATGCGAGCACGTCCGACGGGATGAACTCCAGCGACGGGGTGCGGTAGCCGCCCTCGCCCGTGCCGACCATCTGTTCGCCGTTCATGTTGATGTTGGTGAAGTTGGCCGGCGTGCCGCGCAGCGAGACGCTCTCGCCGTCCGACGTGACGCCGCTCACGCGCTTCAGGGCGTCGGCGACGTTCAGGTCGGGGAACATGCCGATCTGGTCGGCCGAGACGACCTGCATCTGGTTGTCGGCCATCTTCTGCTGGTTGAGGGCGCGCTGCTGGCCGTCGATGACGGCCGTCACGGTCACCTGCTCGATGCCCGTCGCCAGGTCGGCCAGCACGACGTCGAAGATCGCCGTTTCGCCGGCCGCGATGTCGACGGTGCGCACGAGGTCCTCGTAGCCGAGGTAGCGCACGGTGATGCTCTGCTCGCCCGCGGGGATGTTCTGGAGCAGGTAGGCTCCGTTGATGTCGGTCGAGGTACCGAGGGTGCTCCCCGTCACGATGACGGAGGCGCCCGGCAGGATGCCGCCGTCGGCGTCCTTGACGACGCCGCGGAGGTTGCCGACGCTCTGTGCGAGCGCGGCCGTCGCCGTGAAGAGCAGCACGGCGAGCGTGAGGGTTCGTTGTAAGGTTCGTTTCATGGTCGGTTGGTTTGAAGGTTGGTTCGTGGTCAGAGCAGGGCCGCGGCGTCGCGGTCGAGGAAGAGTACGGCATCGTCGTGCGTGCGCAGGATCGAGGCGGGGCAGGCTTCCGAAACGGGTTCGCGGAGCGTGCGGCGCACCGCCTCGGCCTTGCGGCTGCCCGGGACGATGCAGACGAGCGAGCGCGATGCGCAGAGGGCGGGCACGGTGAGCGTGTAGGCGCTCGCGGGCACCTGGTCGAGGGCGGCGAACTCGCCGTCGTTCACCTGCTGGCGCCGGCAGGTCTCGTCGAGGGTCGTGCGGCGCACCCAGTGCGGGTCGTCGAAACGCGCCTCGTGGGGGTCGTTGAAGGCGATGTGGCCGTTCTCGCCGATGCCGAGGCTCGTGATGTCGATCGGCGCCTGGCGCAGCAGCGCCTCGTAGCGGCGCGCCTCGGCGTCGATGTCGGGGGCGTCGGAGCGGATCAGGTTGACCCGCGCGAAGGGTTTGAGGGCGAAGAGACGCTCGGTCAGGAAGCGTCCGAAGAGCTGCGGCGCCTCGGTACCCAGGCCGAAGTATTCGTCCATGTGGAAGGCGTCGATGCGGGCGAAATCGATGCCTGCGTCGGCGACCAGCGCGCGCAGGAACTCGTCCTGCGAGTGGGCCGCCGCGTAGATGGCGCGCACGAGCGGCTGTCGCTCGAGCCGTGCGCGGACGCGCTCGCGATAGTGCTCCGAGGCGGCGCGGCCCATCTCCTCGCGCGTCTCGAAGATGCGCACGGAGAGCTTGTCGACCCGGAAATGGGTGGGTTGTTTCATGGGGGTTCGGGTTTATTGCATGTTGCGGTAGTAGATCGAGAGGAAGCGCAGGCCGAACGAGGTGCCTACGTCGCGCTGGGTCATCCACATCTCGCCCTTGCGGAAGCGCATGCGGGTGTTGACGACGGCGCCGCGCAGGTTGGGGTCGGGGTGGTCGGTCGCGAAGCGGTTCTTCACGAGCCACTCGGCGCTGCGCTCGTAGTGGGGCACGAACTCCTCGAAGCCGTAGCCCGCCAGCCGCATCCAGAGAATGCCCGCCAGGGCCACCTCCGAGCCGCAGACCGAGCCCTTGTCCGAGGGGCGCCCGTTGATGTAGTTGTCGTAGAACATCGTGCCGTCGGTGCGCTGCGCCGCGGCGTAGGTGCGGGCCGTGCGGGCCGCCGCTTCGAGATATTTGCGGTCGCCCGTCAGGTCGTAGCATTCGAGCAGCGACTCGGCGTACCAGAGGTTGAAGCGGGGGTGGTACGACCCTTCGCTCGCGTGGTTGGGCATGAACCGCATCCAGAGGCCGTGCTCGTCCTGATAGCCGACGAGGGCGTCGCAGAGCAGGATGTGGGCGTCGCGGAAGCGGCGGTCGCCGCCGAACTCGTAGGCATCCTTGAAGAGCGACCCCTCGGTGTTGGGGCGCGAGACGTCGAAGAGCGTCTGATCGGGCTTGTTGCGGTGGAAGGGGCTGTCGAGCTTGAGCACCTCGCCCGTCTTCAGATCCGCCAGGTCGTAGCAGACTCCCTTTTCGGGATAGTACATGTGTTCGAGCATCCAGGCGGCCGACGAGGTGGCCAGCGCGGCGTAGCGGCGGTCGCCCGTGACGCGCGAGAGCTCGTAGATGCCCGGCGTGCCGTCGCTGACGGTGGCGAAGACGATCTGGTCGTTGCCGATCACGTCGCCGTGCGTGGCGCCGACCATCCCTTCGAAGCGCGGGTCGTCCTTGATTTCGAGCGTCAGCCACCATTCGCCGCCGCGGACGGCGCCCGCGAGGTAGCGCTCGTCGCCCGTCGCCTTGTAGGCTTCGAGCAGGCCGAGGACGATCTGTCCCGTGTGCCACGGCTCTTCGTAGGGGTACCATTCGCCGCGCGTGAGGTTGTAGTCGCAGCGCGATTTGCCCGTCTCGTCCAGCAGGACGTTCACGGCGTAGGCGGCGCACTCGTCGATGGCGCGGCGCACGGCCTCTTTCGAGGGGCGTGCCGCGGCGTGCAGCGAGGCGGCGGTCAGAAGCAGGAGCAGAAAGGTTTTTTTCATGGGTCGGTGTTTTGGGTTGTTTCAGAAGAGTCGGCCGATGCCGGCGATGCCCAGCACGGCCATCGCCGCCGTGAAGAGGGTCACGAGCGCGTAGAGGAGGTTCTGCCACAGCGCGGGGCGGTGCGAACCCATCAGGCTGCGGCGGTTGAGCAGGATCGTCATGAAGAGCAGGATGAGGGGCGTGGCGATGACGGCCATCGTCTGCGAGAGGATCATCACGCTGACGGGGCGGCCGCCGAAGAGGGGCACGGCGAGGCTGCACAGCAGACCCGCGAAGATCAGCAGGCGCGTTTCGCGCGAGCGCATGTCGCAGCGGCGTCCCCGATAGTCGGCCAGCAGCCAGGGGGCCAGCAGCAGGATGGGGAAGAGCGACGAGAGGGCCGCGGCGACGATCCCCGCGACGAAGAGCGAGGTGGCGATGTCGCCCGCCAGCGGCTCGATGAGGCGCACCATCTGGATGGCGTTTTCGATCTTTTCGCCCGGCATCGCGCCCGCGGCGCAGGCCATGATGGCGAAGCTCAACACGAACATGAGCCCCACCGAGACGAGGGCGTCGCGGCGCTGGATGCGCATGTCGCCGATCGTCCACCCCTTGTCGCGCACGAGGATCGAGCGGACGATGAAGAGGATGGCGCCCATCGTCGTGCCGACCATCCCCGACACGATCATGAAGGCGTTGCCGTGGTCGGAGATCGAGGGCTTCAGTCCGCCGAGGATCGCCGCGGGCGAGGGGGTGACCACGAAGAAGGTGGCCAGGAACGAGATGCCCATCAGGAAGACGAAGAGCGAGAGGATCTTTTCGAAGAAGGCCTGCCGCCCGCGCAGCGAGCACCAGCCGAGCAGCAGGGCGAAGACGAGGGCGATCGCGAGGCGGTCGAACCCTTCGCCGTCGGCCGTCAGCGGCCGCGACCATTCGGCGACGACCTCCGTCGCCACGCCCATGAGGCCCATGCTCGACGTCAGCTCGGCGACGAGCATCGAGGCGAGGATGAAGAGGGTGACGGGCGCCCCGAAGGAGCGGCGGAAGCTGTCGAGGACGGTGCGGCCCGTGACCATCGTGTAGCGGCTGAAGGCGATGATGAGGCAGTAGGTGAACAGGCACGAGAGGAGCAGCGCCCAGGTGAGCGTCATGCCGTATTCGGCTCCCGCCGCGGCCATCGTCGTGATGCTGCCCGTGCCGATGTTGTAACCGATCAGGAAGATCCCCGCCGAGACGGAGGACCAGAGCAGCGCGGCTTTCGAAAAGATCTTTTTGAGCTTCATGGCGGAGTCGTGTGTGTGACAAAAGGTCGGGCGAACCCTCTTTTTGTGCGTGTTTTTCGTGTTTTATTGTGCAAAATCGCTATCTTTGCAATCGGACGATAGGGCATCGTTGGTGTTTCGTGGTTTCTTAAAACGATAATTATCAATCATTTATTTAAAATACCCCCCCCCGTATCGTTCCGTGTTCGAGCACGAAGATAGACGAAATATTTCAAAAAGACAACAGTAGCGCATGAAAAAAAATTATTCTGCCTTTTCGATTTTTCTCTGGGTGCTCCTCGCTGCGGGGTGCGCCGACGATCCGTTGCGGGCCGTGCGCCCCGTTGCCGACCGCCTGCTGGCCGACACGCTCTTCGAGACGGTCGAAACCGAGGCGAAGCCCGCCCGTTTCCCGATGATCTGCCCCGCAACGGCGGAAGGGTCGTATGTTTTTGGCCTGGAGGTGCCTGCCGATGCGCTCTACCGCCTGGGCTGCACGGCCGACGCGGCGGTGCAGATCGCAGTCGACGGCCGCCCGCTCCTCTCTTATGCGGGCGGTACGCGCGCGTTCCCGCGCGAGATCGCCTACGACACCTATCTGTTCGACCGCTACGCCGCGGTGCGCCTCGTGCGCGGGCTCCATCGGGTCGAGGTCGAAAGCACGGGAACGGTTTCGCTCGGAGCGGTCGATTCGCTCGATTTTCCCGCTGCGGGCATCGAATATCCCGTGTTCGTACACGGAACGGAGGCGCGCCTTCCCGTGAAGCGCGGGGCGGCCTTCGCCAAACACCCCTATGCCGAGTGGCACTACGCCAACGGCGCGACGCTGCTCGGGCTGCTGGCGCTGGCCGATGCGACGGGCGAGGAGCGCTACGCGGCCCACGTGCGCCGCTTCTGCGACTTCACGCTCGAGCAGCTGCCCCGCTTCGAGGAGCAGTACGGCCGCGGCCTGCTGCGGACGCAGAACTACCGCCTCTTCCGCCGCGGCATGCTCGACGACACGACGGCCCCCGCGCTCCCCTTCGTCGAACGGGCGCTGCGCGAAGGGGCCGACGAAGCGACCGCGCGGCTGCTGGCCGCGATGGCCGACTACGCGATGCACGAGCAGCCGCGCCTGCCCGACGGCACCTTTGTCCGTCCCGAACCGCGCTGGACGATCTGGTGCGACGACCTCTTCATGAGCGCCGTCTTTCTGGTGCGCTACGCCCGCCTGACGGGCGAGACGGCCTGCCTGGAGGAGGCCGTGCGGCAGGCGGAGGCCTACGACTGCTACCTGCGCGACCCCGCGACGGGGCTGCTGCATCACGGCTGGAACGCGACGCACGACCGCCCCGCGGGGCTGCACTGGGGCCGCGCCAACGGCTGGTTCGCCTGGGCCCTTTCGGAGGTGCTCGCCGCGCTGCCGGCCGAGCACCCCGAGCGGGCGCGCCTGCTGGAGATCCACCGCCGCCACCTCGACGCCCTCGTGCGGCGGCAGGGAGCGAACGGCATGTGGCACCAGCTGCTCGACCGCCCCGAGACCTACGAGGAGAGCTCCTCGACGGCGCTCTTCGTGCTGGCGCTGGCGCGCGCCGTGCGCTGCGGCTGGATCGACCGCTCGTACGCCCCTGCGGCGCTGCGCGGCTGGCGGGCGCTGGCGGAGCGGATCACGCCCGACGGCATCGTGGAGGGCATCTGCCGCAGCATGTCGATCGGCGCCGATGCGGCGGCCTACGCCGGGCGTCCGACCCTGCCGAACGATCCGCGGGGGCTCGGCGCCGTCTTCACGGCCGCCGTCGAGACGGCCGCCCTGCAACGCTTCCTGAAACAATCCTAAAACCCACAAGACCATGAAAAAACTCCTTTTCGGCTGCCTCTGCGCGGCCCTCGTCGGCTGCACGGCGGCGCCGACCGAACGCATCGTCTACCGCGACGCGAAGACGGGCAACGAAGTGTGGCAGGTTTCGCAGGGCGACTCGATGAGCCTGATGCCCTATTTCGAGACGCAGGCCTTTACCCACGACGACCGTTTCGCCGTCTTCAAGAGCAGGCGCGAGGGGGATTGGAAGCTCTACTCGACCTCGATCGCCACGGGCGAGGTGTGCAAGATCAGCGACCGCACGGTCGAGGGCTCCTATTCGGTCTATGCGACGGGCGACGAGGTGATCTTCATGGAGCGGGGCGTAATCTACGCCGTGAACGTCGCCACGCACGCCGAGCGCGTGCTCTTCGATGCCAACGGCAAGGTCGCCGAGTCTGCGATTTCGTTCAACGCCCTCTTCACGAACGACGGCGCCTGGATGGTGCTGACAGGTCAGAATCCCGACCGCAGCGCCTCGTTCTACCGTTTGCACGTGCCGACGGGCCGTTTGGAACGGGTCTATGGCTCGAAAACGGGATTTACCCACCCGATGATTAACCCCGTTTACCCGAATTTGATTACCTTTGTACCCAAACCCGACAAACGAGCCATGTACGACCTGCCCCGCGAGGAGCGTGCCCGCGGCATGCTGCTGAACACCGACGACGGTTCGGTGCGACCGTTCGTCATGTCCGAGCGCGGCTGGCGGGCGACGCACGAGACGTGGAGCAAGGACGGCGAGCGCCTCTACTATTTCGACAAGCTCCACAAGAGCGGCTACGCCGATCCGACGCAGGGGTGGGAGATCTGCGTCGTCTCGATCGACCGCGACGGCGGCAACCGCACGGTGCACTACGCGAACAGCGTCTTCAAGCTGGCGCACGGCATCGCGACCGAGGATGAGCACCTGTTCGTCTGCGACGTCGATTGTCCGCGCAGCAATCCGCTCTTCCTCGTCGACCTGCGGACGGGACAGGCGGAGATCCTCTGCTGGCCCGACCAGACGCAGCCGTCGCTCGGCAACGTGCAGACCGAGCACGTGCATCCGCTCTTCAGCCGTTCGGGAAACTACGTGGCCTTCACCTCCGACCGCAACTCGCCCGGGGTGCCGCAGGCCTTCATCGTGCCGATCGCCCGAATCAAGCAGAAATATGAACACTAAACAGTATCGAATCAAGGACATCGCCAAGATGGCAGGCGTCTCGGCCGGCACCGTGGACCGCGTGCTGCACCACCGCGGCGAGGTGTCGCAGCAGAGCCGCGAGAAGGTCGAGGCGGTGCTGGAGCGGATCGATTACCGCCCCAACCTCCACGTCTCGTCGATCGGCGTCAAGCGGACCGTGTCGATCGTCGTCGTGCTGCCCTCCCTCTCGGCGGGCGGCTACTGGGAGCAGATCGAGCGGGGCATCCGCCACGCCCTCTACGAGTTCTCGAACATCCGTCTGAAGGTCAAGTATTTCTACTACGACCAGTTCGACCTCTTCTCCTGCCGCGAGGTCTACAACAAGGCCCTTGCGATCCGCTGCGACGCGATGCTCGTCGGCCCCACCTTCACCGACGAGACGATGCAGTTCGTCGCGCGCCTCGAAGCGCTGGGCACGCCCTACGTCTTCGTCGACAGCATGATCGCCAACACCGATCCGCTGGCCTTCTTCGGGCCCGATTCGCACATGATGGGACGCATGCAGGCGCGGCTGCTCTGCGAGTCGATGGACCGCAGCCGCGACGTGGTGGTGTTGCGCGCGCGCCGCGTGGGGGACGAGTCCTCCGTGCAGAGCATCGTGCGCCGCAACTCGTTCCTCGCCTACATGCGCGAGACCTATCCCGACATGCGGGTCATCGACGGGGTCTACGACGCTTCGAGCGCCGAGCGGAGCCGCGCCGCCTTCGACGAGCTCTTCGCCGCGCACCCCGCTATCGGCGGCATCGCCGTCTTCAACTCGCGCGCCTACGTGATTTCGGACTACCTGCGCCGTCGCTCGCTGCGCGATATCCGCCTGGTGGGCTACGGCATGATCGAGCGCAACCTCGCCAACCTGCGCGAGGGGTACATCTCCTACCTGCTGGCGGAGCGCCCCGACAAGCAGGGCTACCTCGCCGTGCGGTCGATTCTCGAATACGTCCTTTTCGGCAAGCGGGGCGAGCAGCTCAACTACACGCCCGTCGACATCCTCATCCGCGAGAATGCCGACTACTACCTGCGCGAGTGGGCCTGAAGCAGCGGCCCGCTGCGAACGAACGCCCCCTGCCGCAAAGAAGCGCGGCAGGGGGCGTTTTTTTCGAAGGGAGGCGCCGGTTCGGGGAGGCCTGCGCATGGGGGGGGCGGCAGGGCGGTCGCCGGTGACTTGTCTTTGGCGGCGGCGGGGCGACGTGTCAATCGCAGGAGGTCGGCGCCGCACCGTTTCGGCACGGTCGCGGCGTTTCGGCGCCGTTCCGCCTCGGCGCGCCGTTCCGCCTCGGCGCGCCGTTCCGTCTCTGCGCGCCGGTTCGGCGATGTGCGGGCCGCGGCGTGTCAGCGCCGTTTCCAGCCGCCGATGAGCCGTTTCCTGAACTGTGCCCGATCGCGCGCCGCCTCTTCCGAGCCCAGTTCGATGGCGCGGTCGAGCCATGCGATGCCGCGGGGAATATCCTCCTCCGTGCCGCGGCCGAAGGCGTAGGCCGTGCCCAGCGCATGGCAGATCTGTGCGTCGAGGGGCTCCCACACCTCGTCGATCCGCTCCTCGATCTCCTCCAGCAGCGCGAAGGCCCGCCTGTCGTTGCGCGGGCAGCCCCAGCCGTTGCGGTAGCAGAGCGCCAGCTCGACGGCGGGGGCGAAATCGTCCTCGGCGTTTTCGTTGTAGCAGGCTTGTTCCAGCCATGGAAGCGCTCGGGCGGGGTCTTGCGCGATCTTTCCGCGCCCCTCGAAATAGAAATTGCCGACCGCGAACTGCGCCTTCGGATGGCCCGCCTCGGCCGCCGCCAGGTAGTATTCGAACGCCTTGTCGAGGTCCTGCGCGACGCCGTAGCCGCGTCCGTAGCAGACGCCGACGTTGTAGGCCGATTCGGTGTCGCCCAGCTCGAAGGCCTTCCGATAGCAGGCGAAGGCGCCTGCGGCATCGTCGTAGCGGGTTTCGAGCAGGATGCCGTAGTCGTTCGTCACGAGGGGGTTGCCCGCGGCGGCCAGCCGCTTCATCCACCCCTCGAAGGTCTGTTCGTCGATCGGCGCCAACCCCGACTCGAAGATCGTCCGATAGTTGCCGAAGCCGTTGGCCAGACCGCTTTCGAACGACTGCTCGTAGTAGCGCGCGGCGATGGGGTAGGCGTAGCGGTCGTACGCCTCCTCCGTTCGGAAGCGGTCGCTCCACGCCGGGCCCTCGATTTCGAGCAGGTCGCCCCAGAACCAGGCGTTGCCCGCGACGTAGCGGCTGAAGGGGTCTCCCGCCTCGGCCTGCGCGACGACGGCGTCGAACGCCTCCTTGAGCGAGGCGAAGGGCATCCGCTCCCGCTCGTCGGGCGTCAGATCGCCCGTTCGCAGGGCGCAGAGCACCCCCATGGCGCTGCCCCGTTCGATGCTCTCGCGCAGCAGCTCGGCCGCCTCCTCTTCATCCGTTTCGAAGCCGCCGCCCGACCAGACGTACGCTTCGCCCAGGTGGCATCGGGCCAGAAAACAGCAGGCGTCGGGGTCGCCCGCTTCGGCCGCTTCGGTCAGCAGGTCGTATCCCTGCTGCATCGCTTCGGGATCGAAGCTCGTCCAGATGAGCGCGACGGCTTTCGTCACGCGTTCGTCGATTCGGTGGGTCATGCTCTTCGGTTTGCGGTAAAATCTCTTTCCGGTCGCTCGCGAACTGCCTGCTCCGCGCTGTCGCGGCGGATCGTGCGGCCGTTGCGGGCGGGCGGGTTCGGCGGACAAAAGTACCCTTTTTCCCGCGAAAAAGGGGTGAACGAAGAAAAATAGTTGATAAACTATGTGAAATAGTTGTACAACGAGAAAAAATAGTTACCTTTGTGCCGTAAACCCGATTTTGCAACCATGGAAAAACTGACACGCCGCGAAGAGGAGCTCATGCGCTGCTTCTGGGAGCGCGGGCCGCTGTTCGTCCGCGAACTGGTGGCGATGATGCCCGATCCGAAACCCCATTTCAACACCCTTTCGACGATGGTGCGCGCCCTCGAAGCGAAGGGCTACGTCGGTCACGAAGCCTTCGGTACGACCTACCGCTATTTCCCCGCGGTGAGCGAGGCGGAGTTTTCGCGCCGCACGCTGCGCTCGGTCGTCGACCGTTACTTCGGCAACTCCTACCTGGGGGCCGTCTCGGCGCTCGTCGAGGAGGAGAAGGTTTCGGTCGACGAGCTGCGCGCCCTGATCGACCGCATCGAAAACCACGCAAACCGCTGATCCGATGTTCGCGCTGCTTCTCTACGCCCTCAAGACGGGGGCCTGTCTGACGCTCTTCTACCTCTTTTTCAAGCTGCTGTTGAGCCGCGAGACCTTCCATCGGCTCAACCGTGCGGCGGTGCTGGCGATGTTGGCCCTCTCGTGCCTGCTGCCGCTGTGCGTGGTGACCTTCACGCGCGAGCTGCCCGCGGTCGAGACCTCGCTCGCCTTCGTGACGACCGATGCGCCCGGAGAGGCGGCGGCGCTCGTCGTCGCCGAGCCCTTCCCGTGGCGGGAGGCTGCGGCGCTCCTCTACCTGGCGGGGGTCTTCGTCGCGCTGGCGCGGATGGTGCGTTCGCTCGTCGGCGTGTGGCGGATGATCCGCTCGGGGCGCCGCGAACGGCTCGACGACGGAACGGTGCTGGTGCGCACGACGCTTCCCGTCGCCCCCTTCAGCTGGGGCCGCTGGATCGTATTGAACGAAACGGATCTGCGCGAGAACGGCGAGACGATCCTCTGCCACGAGCGGGCGCACGCGCGGCTCCGCCATTCGGCCGACCTGCTCTTCTGCGACCTGGTCTGCTGCATGCAGTGGTTCAACCCCGCGTTGTGGCTGCTGCGCGCCGATCTGCGGGCGATCCACGAGTACGAGGCCGACGAGGCGGTCCTCGCGAGCGGGGCCGATGCGCGGGCTTATCAACTGCTGTTAATAAAAAAGGCTGTCGGCGAGAGGTGGTACTCGGTCGCCAACAGCTTCAATCACAGTAAACTTAAAAACCGTATTACCATGATGATCCGAAAAAGATCCCCGCGGTGGGCGGCAGCCAAGGCGCTGCTCCTGCTGCTGCCGGTCGGTGCGGCGCTGGGCGCCTTCGCCGAAACCCGTTATGTCGCATCCGCGACGGAATCCCTGCCTGCCGCTGCGGTGCCTGCGGTCGTGCGGAGCGAAGCTCTGCCCGCGGCGGGGGCGTCGCACAAAGATAGCGAAAAAATCGCTGCCGCGCAAGAGAAGGCCCCGCGTCGCCGGCGGGGCGCCGAATCGCGTACCGAAACGCGCACTGCGACGCGTACCGTGACGACCGTGACGAACGACGGCAAGGTGGTGGTCGTTCGCAGCGGCACGCAGCCCGGGCAAAACGTTTCGACCTCCGTTTCCTCCTCGAACGGCGTTACGATGACCGAGACCTCCGACGGAAAGATAACGATCGTCGGCTACGGCACGATGCCGAAAGAGAGCAGGTCGACCTCCGTCTCCTCCTCGAACGGCGTCACGACGGTGACGACGCGCGGCAAAGTCGTGCAGGTGCGCGGCGGGGCCGCCGATACGGTGCGGCGCGAGAGCACATCGATCATCGTCGGCGGCGGGGAGGGGCCCGTGCAGGTGATTCGCTCCGACGGCCGTTCGGCAGCGGCGGGCGAACCGCTCTTCCTGGTCGACGGCAAGGCGGTCTCGGCCGAGGTGTTTCGGGCGCTCGATCCCGTCCGCATCGCCACGGTCACCGTGCTGAAGGAGAGCGAGGCGGTTGCCCGCTACGGCGAGGCGGCGCGCAACGGGGCGGTCGTCATCCTTACGAAGAAAAAAACGGCGCCGGAGCGGAGCCGGCGAATCCCCGACCTGCTCTCGATTTCGGGCGATCGGGTCGTCGTCCGTACCGAAAATGCCGACGAGTCGGATGAGAATCGGGTGATTACCACCTATACGGGGCGCCTGACGCTGCAACGGATGCCCGACGCTTCGCTGATCCTCATCAACGGCCGCGAGGCGGCGCGGGACGAGGTGAAGGCGATCCGTCCCCGCCGCATCCGCAAGATCGTCTGCTACAACGGGACCGAGGCGGTCGCGCGCTACGGCGAGAAGGGGCGCGGAGGCGTCTGCGAAATTTTTACGCGGCGGTAAACGGAGCGGATCATGAACCGATCGATGCTGTTTTGGATCTGTCTGACGGGCTGCATGGCTGCTGCGCTGACACAAACGGGCGCCGCAACCGCACAGACACCTGTTGCACAGACGGCTGTAACGGCACGGACGCCCGCCATACAGGCCGTCGCCGCGCAGACGGCTGCCGCCTCGCAGGCCGCTGCTCCGCAGGAGCCGCTGAAACTCCGCCTCGAAGCGGGCCGCTCGGGAGAGAGCGCCGACGAGCGGTGGGAGCGGATCCGCACGCAGATGATGGCGCAGACCGCGCTGCTGCGCACGGGCGACGCGCTGCCCGCCTTCGCCGCCGAGCGCTACGACGGCGGACAGACGACCGCCGCCGACTGCCGCGGCAAGGTGGTGCTGTTCTGCTTCTGGGGAACGTGGTGCGCCCCCTGCCTGGCGGAGTTGGCCCCCGACAAGCTGCCCGCCCTCGCGGCACCCTATGCCGACCGCCCCGATTTTCTCTTGTTGGCGGCGGCGCAGGACGACCGCGCAGCCCTCGACCGTTTCTTCGCGGCCGAAAGCCGTGCGGAGTATCGCCGGCTGCGTCCCGCGACGCTCGTCGATGCCGACAAGGCCCTGTTCGGATGCTTCGCCCGTCGGGGCGTGCCGCGCACGGTGCTCGTCGGCCGCGACGGCACGATCGTCGAGCAGACTGTCGGCAACCATCCGCTCGAACTGGAGCGGCTGCGGCGGGCGCTGGCCGCACAATTCGAATGACGCGCCGCGTCGATTTTCCGCACGCCGTCTGCCTTCGGGGCAGGCGGCGTGCGCTTCTTTTTGGCACGGGTTTTGGATGGAGGGGTGCGATACCTTGATTTCGTGCAACCCTCTTTTTTCGAACCCCCATGCAGGAACTGATCCGACGGCTTCGTGCGAGCGGCGCTTCGTGCGTCGTCCGAAACGGAGCCGCCTGCCGCACCTTCACGCGTCGCGGCATTGCCGACCTCTACGATCTGCTCGCCGAAGAGCCCGATTTGCTGCGCGGCGCCTCCGTGGCCGACAAGGTCGTCGGCAAGGGCGCCGCGGCCCTGTTGATCCTCGGCGGCGTCGCCCGCCTCCATGCCCTCGTCGTCAGCTCCGAGGCGCTGGCGCTGCTGCGCCGCTCGCCGATCGAGGTGACCTTCGATCGCGAAACCCCGCGCATCGAAAACCGCGAGCGCACGGGCCCCTGCCCGCTCGAAAGCCGCTGCCGCGACGCCCGTACGGCCGCCGAGTGCCGTCCGCTGATCGACGATTTCGTCCGCCGCCTGCGCGGCGTGGCCGTCGCGCTGTCGGCGATGCTGCTCGCCCTCTGCGCGCACCCTGCCGAAGCGGTCGCCGCTGCTTCGACGGACGGTACGCCGGGGGCGTCCGCCTCGTCCGACACGCTGGCTGCCGTGCGGCCCCGCCCGATCGACGAGGTGGTGGTGACGGGCACCCGCCGCGCCACCGACCCGCGGCTGCTGCCGATGACCGTTTCGGTCCTCACGCGCCGCGAGATCGAGCAGGCGGGCCGCGCGTCGCTGCTGCCGACGCTCACCGAACAGATCCCCGGCCTCTTCGTGACGGGGCGCGGCGTGATGGGCTACGGCGTCTCGACGGGGGCGGCGGGCGCGATGTCGATGCGCGGCATCGGCGGTGCCCCGACGACGGGCCTGCTGGTGCTCGTCGACGGCCAGCCCCAGTACATGGGGCTCATGGGGCATCCGATCGCCGACGCCTGCCAGGCGTCGACCGCCGAGCGGGTCGAGGTGCTGCGCGGTCCCGCCTCGGTGCTCTACGGATCGAACGCCGCGGGCGGCGTGCTGAACATCGTCACGCGCCGCATGCGGGAGGATGGGTTCCGCCTCGACCTGCACGGCGCCTACGGCTCTTACAACACGCTCGAAAGCGATGCCGCGGCCCGCTTCCGCAAGGGGCGCCTCTCGGGCATCCTCTCGGGATCGTACAACCGCACCGACGGGCACCGCGCCGACATGGGGTTCGAGCAGGCGGGCGGCTTCGCCAAACTGGGGCTGCGCCTCGGCCGCGACTGGGAGGCCTCGGCCGACCTGAACGTCACCCGCTTCGACGCTTCGAACCCGGGCCCCGTGACGGCCCCTCTCTTCGACAACGATGCCCGCATCACGCGCGGCCGCGCCTCCTTCACGCTGCGCAACGACGGCCGACGCTTCTCGGGCGCCTTCACTTTTTTCCATAACTGGGGCCTGCACCGCATCGACGACGGATACGGCGCGGGCGAGGAGCCCCTCGACTACCGATTCCGTTCGCGGGACCGTCTGTCGGGCCTCTCGTTCCACCAGACCTTTCGCCCGTGGCGCGGCGGCCGGCTGACGGCGGGGGCCGATTATCGGCGTCTGGGCGGCGAGGCCCGCCGCCGCTACCTCGACGGGCGGCCCGATACGCCGCTCTCCGACGAGACGATGCACGAGGCGGCCGCCTACGCCGAGCTGCGGCAGCGGCTCTCGCGCCGCTTCTCGGTCGACGCGGGGCTGCGCTACGACCGCCGCTCGCGGACGAAAGGGCAGTGGGTGCCGCAGGGCGGTTTTTCGTGGCAGCTGCCGCGCGGTCTGCAACTGAAAGGCATCGTCGCCAAGGGATTCCGTTATCCGACGATCCGCGAAATGTACATGTTTCCGCCGCAGAATCCCGACCTGAAGCCCGAAGAGCTGGTCTCGTACGAAATCTCCCTCTCGCAGCGAATCCGCGACGGACGGTTCCGCTACGCGGTGAACCTCTACCGCATCGACGGGCGGAACATGATCCTGCTCGAACCCGTCGACGGGCGGCCGAAATACCTCAATTCGGGCCGCGTGCGCAATCGGGGCGTCGAGGTCGACCTCGCCTGGCGCCTCGGGGGCGCCCTGACGCTTCGGGCCAACTACAGCTACCTGCACATGCGCCGTCCGATCGTTGCGGCGCCCGGGCACAAACTCTTCTGCGGCATCGATTTTGCGAAGGGTCGGTGGAGCGGTTCGACGGGGCTGCAGCTCGTGCGCGGCCTCTACACGCAGACCGATCCCGCCCGTCGCGAGCGCTTCGGGCTGTGGAACGCCCGCCTGAACTGCCGCCTCTCGCCGAGCATCGAGCTCTTCGCCCGCGGCGAGAACCTGCTCCGCTGCCGCTACGAGATCCATGCGGGTTACCCGATGCCCCGCGCCACGGCGCTGGGCGGTGTGAACTTTCATTTCTAATTAAACGATAGGCTTATGAACACAACGACTGTCAAACTCCTTTCGCTGCCGTACAATCGGGCGAAAACCTACTTCGTGGCGGCACTCTTCGTGCTGGGCAACGTGGCGCTGCCGCAGCTCTGCCACCTCGTGCCGCAGGGCGGTGCGACGCTGCTGCCGATCTATTTCTTCACGCTCGTCGCCGCTTATAAGTACGGCTGGCGCGCGGGGTTGCTGACGGCGCTTCTTTCGCCCGCGGTCAATGCGCTGCTGTTCGGCATGCCGGCCCTCGCCGCGCTGCCCGTGCTGCTCGTCAAATCGGTGCTGCTGGCCCTGGCCGCCGCCTTCGCCGCCGCCCGCTGCGGCAAGGCGACGATCGCGCTGCTGGCTGCCGTCGTTGTCTTTTACCAGGTGGCGGGCGGTCTGTTCGAGTGGGCCTGGACGGGCTCGTTCGCTGCTGCCGTGCAGGATTTCCGCCTCGGCCTGCCCGGGCTGCTGCTGCAGATCGCGGGCGGATGGCTGGTCATCAACCGCCTGCCGAACCGATGAGTTCGAAGCTGGGATTCGGCGGCATGCGACTGCCGCTCGTCGATCCGAACGACTGCCGTTCGATCGATTCCGCGGAGCTGGTGCGGATGGTCGACCGCTTTCTCGAAAGCGGCGGCCGCAGTTTCGACACGGCTTGGACCTACCACGACGGAGCGGCCGAGGAGGCGCTCCGCCGTGCGCTGGTCGAGCGCTATCCGCGCGACCGCTACCGCCTGACCGACAAGCTCCCGACGCTGCTCATCGAATCCGAGGAGCAGCAGGAGCGCATCTTCGCCGAGCAGCTCGAACGGTGCGGCGTCGCCTTCTTCGACCGCTACCTGGTGCATTGCGCCACGGCCGCCTTCTACGCGAAGGCCGAGCGTTTCGACAGCATCGGCTTCGCCCTGCGCAAGCGCCGCGAGGGGCTCGTGCGCGAGGTGGGCTTCTCGTACCACGATTCGCCCGAGCTGCTGGAGCGGATCCTGACGCGTTATCCCGAGGTGGATTTCGTGCAGCTGCAGATCAGCTACGTCGACTGGGAAAACACCCCCATTCGGGCGCGCGCCTGCTACGAAACGGCCCGCCGCCACGGTAAACCGATCGTGGTGATGTGCCCGCTCAAGGGGGGCCTGCTGGCCGAGGTGCCCGCCGAGGTCGAGCGGCTCTTCCGCAGCGTGCGGCCCGAGCTGCCCGCCGCGGCGTGGGCGCTGCGCTTCGCCGCCTCGCTGGAGGGGGTGGATACGGTCTTGAGCGGCATGTCGTCGGCGGAGCAGGTGGCCGAGAATGCCGCCTGGCTGCACGACGCGGAGGCGCTGACCGAGGCGGAGCGTGCCGCGATCGACCGTGCGACGGCCGTCATCTGCCGCACGGCGCCGATCCAGTGCACGGGATGCGGCTACTGCGTGCCCGCCTGTCCGCAGGGGATTCCCATCCCGACCGATCTGCGGCTCTACAACGCCCATACGGAGGCCGAGGGGATCGGTCTGGCGGCCCGCATGGCGCAGTACGAGGCGGAAGCCGCCGCGGGCGGACGCGCTTCGGCCTGCCTCGGGTGCGGCAACTGCGAAGGGGCCTGCCCGCAGCATCTGCGCATCGTCGATTGGCTGCGGCGGGTCTCCGAGCTCTTCGAGCCGCAGGCGGTGCGGGCGTGACGGCGGGGCGCGGCTCGGTGCTGCGGCGGGCAGCAGCGCCGCGTGACGCCCGTTCGCTGGGCCCGCCGCGATTTTTTGAAAATCAACGGGGTGAAATTTGCATGCACCGGTTTTTCGTATTACCTTTGGTAAAACTTAAGACGACATGCGTAATTTCATCCTGTTTTTCGGATGGCTGCTGCTCGCTCTGACCGCGTGTCGGAAAGAGGCGGATGTGGCGCCTGCCGAAACGTCGCGAGAACGGAACTTGCGGGAGGTGCTTCGCATCGCCCGGGAGGGTGCCGCGATGCTGGAAGATTCGGAGACGACGCGTGCGGCGTTCGGCCGTCGGGTCGATCCGCACGGCGTCAGCTGCCGCGTTTCGTGCGCCACCCGTGCGGGCGAAGCGGCCGACACGCTCTATTACGTCGTCAACTATGCCGACGAAGCGGGTTTCGCGCTGGTGGCGGCCGACGAGCGGATCGCCGACCGACTGCTGGCGGTCACCGAACAGGGGCGCTATACGGCGGGCGAGCGGAGCGGCAACGACGGTTTCGACCTCTATGTGGAGATGCTGGAACGGTCGCTGGATCCCTCGTTGCGCGATTCGGTGCTGGTGCGCGATACGACCTCGACCGTCGGTGAGATGAAGCGGGAAGAGCGCTATTCGGCCTGGACCACGACCGGACCTTATGTAAAGGTGCGATGGGGACAGGGTTATCCTGAATTTTATACGTCGTCGCTTCCCTATAACAAATATTGTTTTGATCCGCAGGGACGACTTTGTCCCGCAGGCTGTTCGGCGGTAGCGGTGGCCCAGATCGTCTCCTTTCATAAGAAGCCGGGCAGTTACAAAATTACTTTCGACGGCAGCAATCGGACGAAAACGATCGATTGGGAGGCGCTCACGGCCCGTGTCGGCGGTTACTCGTGCTATTGGCCGGAGACGACGGCCGACGATATCGCCCTGCTGATGCGCGAAATCGGGAAGAGGTCAGGGATGGATTATACCGTGAAGCAAAGCGGTGCAGATCTGCAACAGTCCCGTTATGCCTTTTCGGCCTTGGGCTACGATCAGAATCCGGGCCGGCGCTATACGTTCGAGGATGTTCGGAAGGAGCTGAATGCCGGTCGTCCCGTATTTATACGCGGTGACCGTATCGACACAAGCACCAATGAACTAGAAGGCCATGCCTGGGTCTTGGACGGCTATAAATACCGCGATCATATTTATTGCGACTACATGGAGTATACCGACGGCCGTCGGGAAGATATCCGAACCACTACGTATACGGAGTACTACCTGCATATCAATTGGGGCGAAAACGGGGTCGGAAACGGCTATTTCAGGGAGGGCGTTTTCGATCGGTCGAAAGGCTATGAATACGATACCTCTGATAACGTCTATACGTCCCGTGATTATCGATACGATTTGGAGATCATGACCGGTATTTGGAACAAAAAATAAACTGTGTGCCTTATGAAAAAGATGCTGTTGCTGTTGGTTGCCCTGGTCGCCTTTGCGGCCTGCGACGACGATCCGATCGATTACAGTACGTGGAGCAACGAGGAGTTGCTGGCCACACCCGGCGGTGTGGACTACCTGATCCGGATGGCGGCCCCGATCGATTACGCCGCGATCGAAGAGGAGCTGGAGACGAAGGTTGCCGATCGCTATCATTATTTCATACATGATTGGTTTGGCTGGACCGAAAGTTCCAAGATGAATGGCGCTGCATTGCTTTCTTATGTTATCATAGAGGATGTGATTCGTTGTTGTGTGGATGGTGATATATTGTTGAGAACTCCCGAAGGCGATGAGACCTACCGTTATTACCGTGATAACAAGTTTACGGGCGATCGTCTGTCTGCCTTGTTGGCAGAATTTGATTGTGGTCGCGGCGCAAAACTAAAGGCGCGGATCGAAAATACCTTGGTCGTGGAGTCGTATGGCGAAGATAATAGTCGTATGCTTGATCTGATCCGTCTGGTGGATGGGCGAGAAGAGTGGCTGGAAAGATATCCTTACAATTTTTATGAACTGAAGCCTTGGGGCGGTTCCGACTTGACTTTTGGAGAAATGCAGCAAACGAACTGATAAAAAAGAGACCTCCGATAACTCCGATACGTCCCGTGATTATCGATACGATACGGCGATCATGCGGTATTTGGAACAAAAAATAAACTGTGTGCCTTATGAAAAAGATGCTGCTGCTGTTGGTTGCCCTGGTCGCCTTTGCGGCCTGCGACGACGATCCGATCGATTACAGTACGTGGAGCAACGAGGAGTTGCTGGCCACACCCGGCGGTGTGGACTACCTGATCCGGACGGCGGCCCCGATCGATTACGCCGCGATCGAAGAGGAGCTGAAAACGAAGGTGTTCGATCCCTATTATTTTTTCGTATATAGTTCGTGCGACGGTTGGCTCGATTCTCAAGACAAGTGGGATGGTGGTGTCAACCTGAACCCTTTCGTCGTGTTGGACGATGTGGTTCGAGATTGTTTTCGAGAGGATGTTTATGATTACCGTACGTCCGAAGGGGAACGCGTGGAATACATGTATTTTGAGTACCCGTATACGGGCGACCGTCTGGCTGCCGTGCTGAAATACCGAGGCCACGAACGTGCGAACCTAAAGGCCCGGATCGAAAATACGTTGATCGTGGAATCGTATGACGAATACGGACGACGTTGGCTCGATCTGGTTCGTCTGACGGATAACCGCGAGGAGTATTTGAACACATATCGGCATAACTTCTATGATTTGATTCTGTATCTCGGGGGAAAGCCGTACTACGAAGTGCTTCCGAACTGATAAAAAAGAGACCTCGCAAGAGGTCTCTTTTTTTTGTCGATCGGACCGCGGGAATCGGGCAAGCGGGGGATTCTGCAGGAGGATCGCACGCAGTGCGGCAGCCCGCAGCCGCCCCGGGCGGAGGGCTGCGACGCGCGCACGGCTCGTGCAGGCCGCTCCGCTCGGATGCGGGCTGAAGCCGTTTCGCACGCAAGTGCGGCGGTCCGGAGCTTCGCCCCGCGAAGGCCCGCAACTCGTGCAGGCCTTTCGCAAGCTCCGACCCGAGGAAAGACCGTGTGTCTGACACCTGCCGTTCGCCGCCGTCCTGCGCGGCGGACGGCAAGGCTCGCCCGTAAACGGGCCCGATCCCTCCCGCCGCCGTCGGCGAACGGACGGCAACCCCTTGTCGAACGGGCTCTCCGAAATTTTCGGAGAGCCCGTTTCCGTTTCATCCCTTGACGATCGCGCGTCCCGCCCAGACGAGCAGCACGCCGATGAGGAGGCTCAATCCGACGTAGAGGCCGAAATAGAGCCAGTGCTTCTGCTGGAGCAGCAGGAAGATGTCGTCCGCGAAGGAGGAGAAGGTGGTGAAACCGCCGCAGAAACCCGTGATGAGGAAGACGTTCATCGAGGGCGAGATGACGTTGTGTTTCTCGGCCAGCCCGAAGAAGATGCCGATGAGCAGGCTGCCGACGATGTTGACGGCGAAGGTCCCCCACGGGAAGGGCGAATCGGTCAGCCAGTGGCAGAACCGTCCCGTCAGAAAGCGCAGGCAGGTGCCGATGAAGCCGCCGAGGCCTGCGATGAGCATTGCTTTGAACATGTGTGCGGAAGTTTGATGTGTTACGGCCGAAGTATACCAAATTCGGTGCCAAGGCCGTAACCTCCTCGTTTGGCATGTGTTTTGACCCCACCCCGCATGTCGGCCGCACCCGCCCGCGGTCGGCGTCGAAGCTCACGCAACCGATATCTAAACCGTTATACCTATGCATCTCACACCGAAAGAAATCGACAAGCTGCTGCTCCTTTCGCTGGGCGCCATCGCCGAACGCCGCCTGAAAAAAGGGCTGAAACTGAACCATCCCGAGGCGGTCGCCTACATCACCTCGACGGCGCTCGAAGGGGCCCGCGAGGGCAAGACCGTCGAGCAGGTCATGAAGGAGGCGGCGAGCGTCCTGACCAAAGACGACGTCATGGAAGGGGTCGCCGACATGATCGGCCTGCTGCAGGTCGAGGCGGTCTTCACGGACGGTTCGCGCCTGGTGAGCATCCATCAACCCATCCGATAAACACGTAAAAAACGCAGATATGGCAACATCGAAATCCGCACCCGCCGCCTCTTCGGCGACGGCTGCCTACGCCGCAACCGACGCCTCCCGGGCGACGGCTGCCGCCCCCGACGCCTCCGCTCGTCCTGCGGGCGGGACCGCCTCGGGCCTCTATCCGAACCGACCGGGCTTCCGCCCCGCCTCGGCCGTTCCCGTCGGCGGCATCCTGCCGCTCGACCGACCGATCGAATACAACCTCGGCCGCAAAACGGCGAAACTTACCGTTCGCAATACGGGCGACCGTCCGATCCAGGTCGGTTCGCACTTCCATTTCTTCGAGGTGAACCGCTACCTCGAGTTCGATCGCGACGCCTCGTTCGGCTGCCACCTGAACATCCCCGCCACGACGGCCATCCGCTTCGAGCCGGGCGACGAAAAAGAGGTCGAGGTGGTCGCCTTCGGCGGCAAACGCCGCGTGATCGGCTTCAACGACCTCGTGTCGGGCTACACGGGCGACGAGGACGTTCCCTCCTATTTCCCCGCCCGCATGAAGGCCTTCCGCCGCGTGCGCAAGGCGGGCTTCAAGATCGCCGAGGCCTCCGCTGAAGCATCGTCCGAAACATCGTCCGAAACGTCGGCTGCATCGTCGGCGAAAACGGCCGCATCCGCCTCGTCCGCCTCGTCCGCATCGTCGGCCGCGGCGCCGCACTCCGCGTCCCCCGCGCATGCCGAACGCACCGCCTCGGCGCAGCGCCCGCGAACGGCCTCCGACAAACAGTCCCGAACCAAAAAATAGCGAACCATGGCAACAATCTCCCGTCAGGAATATCAGAATCTGTTCGGCCCCACCGTGGGCGACAAAATCCGCCTGGGCGATACGGACCTCTACGTCGAAATCGAACGCGACCTGCGCGTATACGGCGACGAGGTGGTCTACGGCGGCGGCAAAACCTTGCGCGACGGCATGGGCCTCGCCAACACGATGACCTCGAAGGAGGGATCGCTCGATCTGGTCATCACGAACGTCACGATCATCGACCCGCTGCTGGGCGTCGTCAAGGCCGACGTCGGCATCAAGGAGGGCAAGATCGCGGGGATCGGCAAAGCGGGCAATCCCAATACGATGGACGGCGTCCACCCCGATCTGGTGACGGGCGCTTCGACCGACGCCATTTCGGGCGAGCACCTGATCCTCACGGCGGCGGGCATCGACGGCCACGTCCACATGATCGCGCCGCAGCAGGCCTATGCCGCTTTGAGCAACGGCATCACGACCCTTTTCGGCGGCGGCATCGGCCCCACGGACGGCAGCAACGGCACGACGATCACCTCGGGCCGCTGGAGCACGGAGCGCATCCTGCGCTCGATCGAGGGGCTGCCCGTGAACATCGGTCTGCTGGGCAAGGGCAACTGCTCGGTGGCGCAGGGCATCGAGGAGCAGATCGAATCGGGCGTCTGCGGCCTGAAGGTCCACGAGGACTGGGGCTCTACGCCCGCGGCGATCCGCATGGCGCTCGACGTCGCCGACCGCTACGACGTGCAGGTGGCCATCCACAGCGACACGCTCAACGAGGGCGGCTACGTCGAGGATACGATCGCCGCCATCGACGGCCGCACGATCCACACCTACCACACCGAGGGGGCGGGCGGCGGCCATGCGCCCGACCTGCTGAAGGTGGCCTCGATGCCCTTCGTGCTCCCCTCGTCGACCAATCCGACCCTCCCGTTCGGCATCAACTCGCAGGCCGAGCTCTTCGACATGATCGTCGTCTGCCACAACCTCAATCCGAAGATCCCCTCCGACGTCTCGTTCGCCGAGAGCCGCGTGCGGCCCGAGACGCAGGCCGCCGAGAACGTCCTGCACGACCTGGGCGTGCTCTCGATGGTCTCGTCCGATTCGCAGGCGATGGGGCGCGTGGGCGAGTCGTTCCTGCGCACCTTCCAGATGGCTTCGTTCATGAAGAACGCCGTGGGCCGCCTGCCCGAAGATGCCGAGGGGAACGACAACTTCCGCGTCCTGCGCTACCTGGCCAAGGTGACGATCAATCCCGCCCTCACGTTCGGCGTCTCGGACTACCTCGGTTCGATCGCCAAGGGCAAGGTGGCCGACCTGGTGTTGTGGGAGCCGCAGTTCTTCGCCGCCAAACCCAAGATGGTCATCAAAGGGGGCCTCATCAACTGGTCGAACATGGGCGATCCGAACGCCTCGCTTCCCACGCCGCAGCCCTGTTGCTATCGTCCGATGTTCGGCGGCTTCGGCGCCGCGATGCCCGAAACCTGCCTCTCGTTCGTCTCGAACGCGGCGTTCGAGCGCGGCATCGCCGAGCGGCTCGGTCTGCGGCGCATGGTGCAACCCGTCCGCCGCACGCGCCAGCTCACGAAGTTCGACATGGTGCGCAACGGCGCCATGCCGCGCATCGACGTCGACCCCGAGACCTTCGACGTCCTCGTGAACGGGGTCCGCGCCTACATCGAGCCCGCCCGTTCGTTCTCGCTCGGACAACTCTATTGGTTCAGCTGATTCGTTTCGGGGTGCCCGATGCGCCTGCGTGTCGGGCACCCTTTCCGCAACCCTCTACCGACATGACCATCTATACCGAAATTCTGGGGAACCTGCGCGATGCGCAGTGGGCGGCGCTCGGCCGCGAAAACGAGGTCGACTGCCTGGAGCTCGACCAGTGGACGGCGCAGAAAAGCCGCTTCGTCGCCCGCAGCCGCGGGGGCGAGGAGTGCGCCGTGGCCCTCAAACGCCGTTCGCAGCTGCTCGACGGCGACATTCTGGCCTATCGGCCCGACGAACGGCGGCTGCTCGTCGTCCGCCTGCGATTGAACGAGGTGCTGGTCGCCGAACTGGGCGCGCTGCTCGAACTCGAACCCGCCGAGGCGATCCGCACGGCACTCGAATTCGGCCACGCGATCGGCAATCAGCATTGGCCCGCCGTGGTCCGCGGCACGCAGGTCTACATTCCGCTGACGGTCGACCGCAAGGTGATGGAGAGCGTCCTGCACACCCACCGCATCGAGCGGATCACCTATGCATTCCGCCCCGGCTCGGAGGTGATTCCCTACCTCGCCCCGCACGAGATCCGCCGCCTGTTCGGCAGCGCGGGTCCCGCGGGCGAGGTGCACCGCCATGCGCACGCTGCGGCCGCCTGCGGCGAATCGGCAACTCCCGCCCACGATCACGGCGCCTGCTGCGGGCATCCGCATGCCGACGGCTTCTGCCACGAACATCCGCATACGCACGCCGACGGCACCTGCCATGCGCATGCCCATACCCACCTCGACGGCAACTGCCACGACCACCCGCACGACCACGGCAACAGTCGCGAGTACTCGCACGACCACGGTGCCTGCGGCGACGGCCCGCAGGCCGAGGGCCGCTCACGTGCCCGCGAGGCGTCCGACGGCGGATCGCTCCGCACCCCCTTCCACGAACACCGGTCGGCCGAATGAACGCCTCCGCCTCTTCCGCCGCCTCCGCGCCGTCGGCTGCCGACGACCGTGCGACCGTCCTGCTGCGGCTGCTCCAGCTGACCGATTCGGCCCTTCCCGTCGGCGCCTTCTCCTTCTCGAACGGGTTGGAGACGGCCGTGGCCGAGGGGCTGGTGCACGATGCGGCGACGCTCGAAGCCTTCACCGAGGACCTGCTCGTGCAGAGCGCCTTCACGGACGGCATCGCCGCGCTGCATGCGCACCGCAGCCGCCTGGCGGGCGACGTCCGCGGCATCGTCGAGGCCGACCGCTACGCCTTCGAAACGCGTACCGGCGGCGAAGGGCGCCTGATGACCTGCCGCATGGGGCGCAAGCTGGCCGAGCTGGCCGCACGCCTCTTCGCGGACGCGCTGCTCGACGAGTGGCTCGAAGCGCTGCGGGCGGGCGCTTCGCCGGGCACCTATCCCGCGGCGCAGGGGCTCGTCTTCGCCGCCTCGGGCATCGACGAACGGGCGCTCTTCGTATCGCAGCAGTACGGCGTCGCGAGCATGGCGCTCAACGCCGCCCTGCGCTGCCTGCGCGTCTCGCACTACGACACGCAGCGCATCCTCTTCCGCTTGTCGGAGCGCGGCGGCGCCCTTTACGAGGAGGCGTGCGTGCTCGCGCTCGACGAAATGCACGCCTTCGTGCCGCAGATCGACATCCTCGCCTCGCTGCACGAGCAGGGCATCCAACGTCTCTTCATGAACTGATCTTATCCGCAAACACCATGAACAATACTTGCAGAATCGGCATCGGCGGTCCCGTCGGATCGGGCAAAACCGCCCTGATCGAAGCCGTGACGCCCCGCCTGCTGGAGATGGGCTACAAAGTGCTGGTCATCACGAACGACGTCGTGACGACCGAAGACGCCAAACACGTGCGCAAGATGTTGCGCGGCATCCTGGTCGAGGAGCGCATCATCGGCGTCGAGACGGGGGCCTGCCCCCATACGGCCGTGCGCGAGGACCCTTCGATGAACCTCGCCGCGGTCGAGGAAATGGAGGCGCGCTTCCCCGACGGAGACGTCGTGCTGATCGAGTCGGGCGGCGACAACCTGACGCTCACCTTCAGCCCCGCGCTGGTCGATTTTTTCATCTACGTGATCGACGTCGCCGCGGGCGACAAGATCCCCCGCAAGGACGGTCCGGGCATTTCGCAGTCAGACATTCTGGTCATCAACAAAACCGACCTGGCCCCCTACGTGCACGCCGACCTGGAGGTGATGCGGCGCGATTCGGAGGCGATGCGTCCGGGCAAGCCCTTCGTCTTCACGAACTGCATGACGGGCGAGGGGATCGAGGAGCTGATCGGCCTGATCCGTCACATGGCCCTCTTCGACATCGACCTGAAGCGGCAGGAGGCGGCCGACTCCGTCGTCACCGAAGAGCATCGGCCGCAGCCGTACGGCGCATTCGATCCGATGCGGCAGGGCGACAGCGATCCGTTGCAGCGGCCGCAGGAGGCCGCCCCCGCGCGATGAGCTTCGATTCCGCCCGCGAGGTGCGTCCCTACCTCGCCCCGCCCGCGGCGATGGCCGTGGGGATCCCCGGCAAGTCGGGCTACCTGCGGCTGGGCTTCGAGCTGGCCCCCGACGGCCGTTCGATCCTGCGCGACTGGGAGCGGCGGGCGCCCCTGATCGTGCAGCAGGCGCTCTATTTCGACGAGCAGATCCCCGAGATGCCCTGCGTCTACATCCTCTCGTCGGGCGGCCCGAACGTCGATGGCGACCGTTACGAGCAGCATTTTACGGTGCGCCGCGGCGCCTTCGCCCACCTCTCGACGGGGGCGGCGACCAAGCTGGCCGAGATGCGCCGCAACTACTCGGGGCTCCGACAGCTCTTCGAGCTCGAGGCGGATGCCTACCTCGAGTACCTCCCCGAACCGACGATTCCCTGCCGCCACACCCGCTTCATCGCCGACACGACGATCCGCATCGACCCTTCGGCGACGCTCTTCTACGCCGAGATCTACATGAGCGGCCGCAAGCACAGCGGCGAGCGCTTCCGCTACGACCTGCTCTCGATCCGCACGCGCGCCGAGCGTCCCGACGGCGAACGGCTCTTCCGCGAGAAGCTGCTGGTGCGTCCCGCCGAGCGGTCGCCCGAGACGGCGGGGGCCATGAACGGGTACGACGTCTTCGCCAACGTCGTCGTGCTCACCCCCGAGCGGCATGCCGATGCGCTCTTCGCCCGTACGCGCGCCTTCATCGA
This sequence comes from uncultured Alistipes sp., assembly GCA_910584485.1. GTDB lineage: Bacteria > Bacteroidota > Bacteroidia > Bacteroidales > Rikenellaceae > Alistipes. Next base: position 29,852 of record CAJUAV010000008.1, on the reverse strand, counting down.
TCGCGATCGCGGCCTCGCGGCGGGCATATCGCGGCTGCCGAACCGCTGCGGCCTGCTCTACAAGGCGCTCGGCCGCGAAACGGGGCCCGTCAAGCGGCTCGTGCGCGCCTTCTGCTCCGACGTGCGCCTGGAGGTGAAGGGCAAACCGCTCTTCGAAGAGTTTCCGTGGCGGTAAGTTTTTCCTATTTTTGCAACCAAATTGCTACATGCGATGAAAAAAACGAATTTTCGGATCGACGACGCCCCCTGCGCGTCGTGCGGATCGGTCGAAGGCGTGCTCCGCACCCTCCTGCGCGGTGCGGGGCAGGTCATGTTCCAGAACAGCGCCTGGTGCGGCATGCTCTTTCTGATCGGCATCTTCTGGGGTGCCTTCGCGGGCGGCACCCCCGCCGTCGCGTGGGGCGCCCTGTTCGGCCTGCTCGTCTCGACGGGGACGGGGCGCCTGCTCCGCCTTCCCGACGAAGAGGGTCGGCAGGGGCTCTGGGGCTTCAACGGCGTGCTGGTCGGCTGCGCCTTCCCGACTTTTCTGGGCACCACGATCTGGATGTGGCTGGCGCTGGTGCTCTGCGCCGCGCTCACGACGTGGGTCCGCACGGGACTGAACAACGTGATGGCCCCCTGGAAGGTCAACTCGATGACCTTCCCGTTCGTCTGCTGCACCTGGGTGTTCCTGCTCGCCGCACGGGCGCTGCACGGACTGCCCCCGAGCGGCATGGCCGCACCGACCATCCACGAACACCTGACCGTCGCCGCGGGCTTCTCGTTCGGCGAGCTGCTCGTCTGGTGGCTCAAGGGCATCGCGCAGGTCTTCCTGATCGATTCGTGGGTGACGGGATTGCTCTTTCTGGTGGGGCTCGCCGCCTCGAGCTGGCGGGCAGCCCTCTGGGCGGCGATCGGTTCGGCGCTGGCGCTCTTCCTGGCCCTCGTCTTCGGCGCCTCGGGAGCGGGCATCGCCCACGGACTCTACGGCTTCAGCCCCGTGCTGACGGCCATCGCGCTGGCGACGGTCTTCTACCGCCCCTGCCTGCGCTCGGCCGTCTGGGCGCTGCTCGGCATCGCCGTGACGCTCTTCGTCCAGGCGGGCATGAACATCCTGCTGGCTCCCTTCGGACTGGCGACGCTGACCGCCCCCTTCTGCATCGCCACGTGGCTCTTCCTGCTGCCGCGGCTGCGCTTCGACGAGCGGCCGGCCCCCGATCATTCCGACTGGAACGAGTGATCGTTCCGCATTCGACAACGAACACCCCCTGCCGCGATCGAGTTCGGCAGGGGGTGTTCGTTTTGCAGGGCTGGCGTTCGATGGCAGAGCTGTCGGCGGGACGGGAGCTTCGCAGGTCTGCATGCCGCGCTTTCCGCAGACCGCCGGCCTGCATCGCCTGTCACGTTTTCGGCAGCACGGAGCGTCCCAGGGCGGCCGTCACCCAGGCGCCGACGAGTTGCAGCACCGCCGTGACGAGCAGCGCCAGCGTCACGCCGCCCCATTTGAGCAGCAGCGGGAAGAAGAAGACCCCCGCGACGGCTCCCGCCTTGCCGAAGGCTGCGGCCAGCCCCGCGCCTTTGCCCCGTTCGGCGACGGAGTAGATTTGCGAGGGGAGGATGAAGGTGACCAGATGGGGCCCTGCGTTGAGGAAGAGCTCGAAGAACATGAAGCCGCCCACGGCGACCCATGCGGGCCAGTGGAGCCGATCGGCGACGAGCAGCAGCACGAGCCCCGCGGCGGCGAGCAGAAAACCGCCCGTTTGCAGCCGCACGTGGTAGATCCGTCGGATCAGAAGCAGTCCCAGGAGGAAGCCGGGCAGGATGAAAAAGTTGATCTGCAAGGTGGTCCGCACCGAGTGTTCGAGCTGTTCGTAGCTGCAGTCGGCGGCGTCTCCCGCGCCGAGGGCCATGACGAGGATCGGCAGGAAGACCCCCACGCCGTAGACGCCGACCCCTTCGCAGGCCCACGGAATGCCGCTGAAGAGGGTTTTGCGCAGGCGGTCGCGGCCGAAGAAGGCGCCCCAGCCGAGGCGGGGCGTCTCGCTGCGGCGCGGCTTGCGGCGCAGGTCGCCCACCGCGACGTCGCTGCCGAGGAAATAGCGGACGGCGCTTTCGGCCTCCGCTTCGCGGCCGTGGGCCATGAGCCACCCGGGGCTCTCGGCGAAGCGGATGCGCGTGGCGAGCATCACGAGGGCGAGCAGGGCGACGAGCAGCAGCAGGTGATTCCAGTGCGACGGATCGCGCCACAGCCGCAGCAGGTAGAGGGCGGCGGCCGCCGCGAAGATGCAGCCGAAGGCCGAAGCCGCCTTGGCGACGCCGACCATCCATTGGCGCCAGGGGCGCGGCATGATTTCGGAGATGTAGTCCGCATCGAGGCTGTAGCCGCCTCCGACGCCGAAGCCCATCGCGAAGAGTGCGAGGACGAGGGCCGGGACCGAGTCGGCGAGGTAGCCGAAGAGGGCCGCCCCGAGGATCAGGGCAGGGCAGAGACGGAAGAAGTAGAGGTATCCGCGGCGGTCGCTCCACCGTCCGAAGAGGATCGAGCCCGCCATGATTCCCACGAGGGCCGCCGCGGCGACGACGCCCTGGTGCAGCGGTGAGAGTTCGGGGCGGCCGACGAGTTGTACCATGGGGACGATGACGCCCACGAGGGTCGAGATGGCCGCTCCCGTGACCTGTCCGAGCGAGGCGATCGCCACCACGCGCAGGTGGCCCCAGCGCAGCGGCATCGTGTCCATGTCGACGGGGCTGCCGTCGCTGTGCGCGCCCCGATGGATGAGGCGCTGGCGGCGGATGTTCCACTTTTCGATCACCCACAGCAGCGCCACCCCCACGACGACGCCCGCGGCCGACTCGGTGAAGCGCAGCATGCAGTTCGTACCGGGGTCGACCTCGGGGTGCATCTGCGAGACGAGCATGATGATGAGCAGGGTGAGGGTGGCGATGTGGCCGTTGTTGTAGATGTTGAGCGCCATGAAGAGCATCTCGAGCAGGAAGACCGTCACGAGCATGCCCACGACCGTGAAGGGGAGCAGGCGCAGGTAGAGGTAGGCGATCAGGGCGCCGCAGAAGGTGCCGAAGACGCGGATCAGCCCCACCTGCAACGACTCCTTGTAGCCCGATTTCTGAAGGACCACCACCACCGACGAGCAGGCCAGCATGGCCCCCATCCAGCGCGACGCGGAGTGGATCGACCCCGAGACGTAGATGCCGACCAGGTAGGCCAGCAGGATGCCGATGCACCAGACGAGCAGCACGAAAAACTGGATGCGCGAGATCGAAGCGTTGATCCGTCCGCGCAACGTTTGCAGATTCAGCATAGGATTCCGTTTTTAGGCCTTTCCCGACAAGAAACGCGCCGAAACGGGATTTTTGCCGCGCTTTGATCGCTGCGAAGCCCTGCCCGCCCGTCATGCGCGCGGGTCGGGGGGGCACCGCTCGCGGCTCGGCCGAGGTCGGCGGCCTCGGGGGGGAGCCGTACTTTGGCTTCGCCGACGATACGCCCGCCTCGGCAAAATGCAAATAAATTTGCTTTTGCCCTCGGCTTGTTTTGATCTTTGGCTTCGCCGAAGATCCTCTCGCTCGGCAAAAATCAAGCGAGCTTGTTTTTGCCCTCGCTTAATCGTACTTTGGCTTCGCCGAAGATACGCCCGCCTCGGCAAAATGCAAATAAATTTGCTTTTGCCCTCGGCTTATGCGTATCTTTGTCCTCCCCCTCCCGCATGCGATGGGGGGGACTTTTCCCGAAAAACGACAGAGACGATGAAAAAACTGGTGATCGCGGGTTGCGGCCGACTGGGGTCGGTCGTGGCCGAAGCCGTGGCGGCGGGGATGCTGCCCGAATATGAACTGGTCGGCCTCTTTTCGCGCACGGCGGCGCGGGCCGAGGCGCTGGCCGAACGACTGGCGGCGCGCGGGGTGACCTGCCGCGTCTGCCGCAGCCTCGACGAGCTGCTGGCGCTCGGCCCCGACTACCTGGTCGAGGCGGCTTCGCCCGCGGCGATGCGCGAGCTGGCCCTGCCGACCCTCGCAGCGGGGTGCTCGATCGTCACCCTCTCGATCGGCGCCTTCGCCGACGATGCCTTCTATGCCGAGACGGCCCGTACGGCCGCGGCGCACGGCACGCGCGTCTACCTGGCGTCGGGTGCCACGGGCGGCTTCGACGTCCTGCGCACGGCGACCCTCATGGGCGGCGCTACGGCGTCTTTCTTCAACGAGAAGGGACCGAACGCCCTGAAGGGAACCCCCGTCTACGACGAGGTGCTGCAACACGAGGCGCGCACCGTCTTCGCCGGTACGGCCGCCGAGGCGATCGCGCAGTTCCCGACGAAGGTCAACGTGACGGTGGCCGCCGCCCGCGCCTCGGTGGGGCCTGCGGCGATGCACGTCACGATGCGCTCGACGCCCGATTTCACGGGCGACACGCAGCGGGTCGAGATCCGCAACGAGCAGGTGCGGGCCGTCGTCGACGTCTACAGCGCCACGCCCGAAATCGCCGCCTGGTCCGTCGTGGCGGTGCTGCGGAACATCGTCTCGCCGATCGTCTTCGGGTAATCGTTCGCGGCGTCCCGCAGGCCGGGGCCGCCGTCAGGCCCGCTCGTGTTCGGCGAGGTAATCGGTCAGGTTGGCCAGCACCTTCTCGCTCAAACGGTCGAAGGCCTGCTGCGTGCGGCCCGTCGAGACCCGCATGCAGCGCACATGGGGATGCGCAAGGAGCGCTTCGCCGCCCAGCGCGCCGACCGTATCGCAGCAGAGGCGGTTGTCGCCCTCGAGCCAGCGGCGCAGCGGCGCTTCGTCCCAGGCGGGTGAGAGGCCCGTGTTGAAGAGGATCTTGCGTTCGCCGAGCGCCTCGAACTGTGCGTCGTGCAGCAGCACGACGTTTTTGTTGAGGCAGCAGAAGATGACCTCGTTTTCGGCGAGCAGCGCATCGAGCGGGCGGAAGCGGTACCCCTTTTCGGCCGCCTGCGGCTTCTCGTTGCGTGCGAAGTAGCTCACCTTGGCGCCGAAGAAACGCATCGCGTCGGCGATCATGCCGCCCGACTTGCCCAGCCCGACGATGCCCGCTTTCAACCCCGTGATTTCGCGCGGCACGGCCTCCCACGACTCTCCGCCGAAGCCGTGCAGCAGACGGACGAGCTCGCTGACGACGTATTCGACCACCCCTTCGTCGCCGTAGTCGCGGATGCCCTTCACGACGATGCCGCGCGAGGCGGCGTAGCGGATGTCGACGTTGGCGCTCTCGGGGGCGTAGAGCGAGCAGCACATGCCGATGTAGCGGACGTCGGGGCAGCGTTCGAGGGCGGCGCGGCGCAGCTGCGAGGTGTAGCTCAACAGCACGGCGTCGGCATCGCCGATGCGGGAGGCGATCGTTGCGTCGTCGGTCGGTACATCGTCGTAGAGCACGACCTCTTCGGCGAGGTCGTATAAACGTTTTTCGGCCGCAGGAACCAGGCTCACGGGTTCGATGGCCACCAGTTTTCGGAACATCTTCGTTATCTGTTTTTTTCGTGTTTGTCGTGCGGGGCGGTCGCTGTCCCTCTTGCCGCTGTCGGCGCACATGGCGACAGCGACTCCGCAAGAGGCCGGCGGGCCGCATTTTCGCTCCGCATAGGCCCGCGGCTCGTATGGGCATGCGCATCGCAAGCCCCGACCGCTTCGAAAAGCGTGCGACCCCGAGATCGAGGCCCGAGGTCGCATCCGAAACGGACGATCCGTTCGCTTCTTTTCAGACCGACTCGTAGTGCACGCACTCGATGCCGACGCGCTTGAGCAGCTCGATGCCCTCCTCCGAGCGGTACTCCTCGGCGTACACCACGCGGCGGATACCCGCCTGAATGATGAGCTTCGAGCACTCGATGCAGGGGGCCGCCGTGATGTAGAGGGTCGATCCGTCGCAGTTGTTGGCCGATTTGGCGACCTTCGTGATGGCGTTCGCCTCGGCGTGCAGGACGTAGGACTTGGTCTTGCCCGTCTCGTCCTCGCAGATGTTCTCGAAGCCCGAGGGGGTGCCGTTGTAGCCGTCCGAGATAATCATCTTGTCCTTGACGATGAGCGCCCCCACCTTGCGGCGGACGCAGTAGGAGTTCTCGGCCCAGATGCGGGCCATGCGCAGGTAGCGCAGGTCCAGCTGGCGCTGCTTCTCTGCCTGATAGGTACTCATGGCGCTTTACAGCCCTTTGCCGTGGCAGTTCTTGTATTTCTTGCCCGAGCCGCAGGGGCAGGGGTCGTTGCGGCCGACCTTCTTTTCGACGTGCACGGGCATGGGCTTCTGCCGCTCGGCCTGGCCCGCCTGGGCGGCAGCCTGCATGCGCGAAGCCTGCAGCTTGTTGACGTCGACTTTGGCGCGGTCGCGCTGCTGCTGCTGACGCTGCGCCTCTTCGGCGCGGCGGTCGTTGACGGGCACGTAGGCCTTGCAGAGGATCGCCAGCGTGTCGCGGTTCACCTCGATGAGCATCTTCTGGAAGAGGCCGAACGACTCGAACTTGTAGATCAGCAGCGGGTCTTTCTGCTCGTAGGTGGCGTTCTGCACGCTCTGGCGCAGGTCATCCATCTCGCGCAGGTGCTCGCGCCAGGCGTCGTCGATGGTCGTGAACATCACCACCTTCGAGAAGACGCGGTAGATTTCGGCACCGTCCGTCTGCCGGCATTTGCGCAGGTTGACGGGGACGTTGTAGCCCAGGTGACCGTCCGTCAGCGGGAAATAGAGGTTCGAATCGAGCTGCTCCTGACGCTCTTCGTAGATGCGCTCCATGACGGGGCGCACCGTGTCGGCCACCGTCTTCGCGCGGCGCGCCGTGGCGGCCTGGATGTCGGCCACGAGGCGCTCGACGAGCTCGGCGGGCTTGGCCTTCTCGTAGGTCTCGGCGTCGAACGAGGGCTCGACGGCGATTTCGCGGATCAGCTCGAAGCGGAAATCGTCGAAGGGAATGCCGCCGTGCGTCTCGACGAAATTGTCGGCGAAATCGTACATGATGTTGTTCAGGTCGATTTCGATGCGTTCGCCGTAGAGGGCGTTGCGGCGGCGGGCGTAGATCACCTCGCGCTGCGAGTTCATCACGTCGTCGTATTCGAGCAGGCGTTTGCGGATGCCGAAGTTGTTCTCCTCGACCTTCTTTTGGGCGCGCTCGATCGCGTTGGTCATCAGTCCCGACTGGATGGCGTCGCCCTCCTCGTGGCCCATGCGGTCCATCATCGTGGCGATGCGGTTCGAGCCGAACAGACGCATCAGGTCGTCTTCGAGCGAGACGAAGAACTGCGACGAACCCGGGTCGCCCTGACGGCCCGCGCGGCCGCGCAGCTGGCGGTCGACGCGGCGGCTCTCGTGGCGCTCGGTGCCGATGATCGCCAGACCGCCCGCCTCCTTCACCTCGGGCGTGAGCTTGATGTCGGTACCGCGGCCCGCCATGTTGGTGGCGATGGTCACCTGCCCGGCGCGTCCGGCTTCGGCCACGACCTGGGCTTCTAACTGGTGTTGTTTGGCGTTCAGTACGTTGTGTTTGATGCCGCGGAGTTTGAGCATGCGGCTCAGCAGCTCCGAAATTTCGACCGAGGTGGTGCCGACCAGCACCGGGCGGCCCTCGCCGACGAGCCGCACGATTTCTTCGATGACGGCGTTGTATTTTTCGCGTTTGGTCTTGTAGATCAGGTCCTCACGGTCGTCGCGGATGACCGGGCGGTTCGTGGGGATGACTACGACGTCAAGTTTGTAGATGGACCAGAATTCCGAGGCTTCGGTCTCGGCCGTACCCGTCATGCCGCCCAGCTTGTGGTACATGCGGAAGTAGTTCTGCAAGGTAATCGTCGCGAAAGTCTGCGTCGCGGCTTCGACCTTGACATGTTCCTTGGCTTCGATAGCCTGGTGCAGGCCGTCGGAGTAGCGGCGCCCTTCGAGAATGCGGCCCGTCTGTTCGTCGACGATCTTCACCTTGTTGTCCATCACCACATATTCGATGTCCTTCTCGAACATGGCGTAGGCTTTCAGAAGTTGGTGGACGGTGTGGACGCGTTCCGACTTGACCGAGTAGTCGTTGATGACCGCGTCGCGCTTCTGCGCCCGCTCCTCGGCCGTGAGGTCGCTCTTTTCCAGCTCGGCGACCTCCGACCCGATGTCGGGCAGGACGAAGAACCCGTCTTCGTTGAAGTATTTCGACAGCGCTTCGTGGCCTTTGTCGGTGAGTTCCACGGAGTTGAGTTTCTCGTCGATGACGAAGTAGAGGTCGTCCGTGATCTCGGGCATGCGGCGGTTGTTGTCCTGCATGTAGACGTTTTCGGTCTTCTGCATGAGGGCCTTCACGCCCTGCTCCGAGAGGTATTTGATGAGCGGCTTGTATTTCGGCAGACCCTTGTGCGTGCGGTAGAGCTTCACGCCGCCCTCGGCCTCGTTCCCCTCGGCGATGAGCTTGCGCGCTTCGGCCAGCAGGTTCGTCACGAGGTTTTTCTGCAGGTTGTAGAGGTGGTCGATGGCGGGGCGGTACTCCTCGAAGAGCTGGTCGTCGCCCTTGGGCACGGGGCCCGAGATGATGAGCGGCGTACGGGCATCGTCGATCAGCACCGAGTCGACCTCGTCGACGATGGCGTAGTGGTGCTTGCGCTGCACGAGGTCCGCGGGCGACGAGGCCATGTTGTCGCGCAGGTAGTCGAAGCCGTATTCGTTGTTCGTACCGAAGGTGATGTCGGCCATATAGGCGCGGCGGCGCGCGTCGGAGTTGGGCTGCGTGTCGTCGATGCAGGCCACCGAGAGGCCGTGGAACTGGTACATGGGGCCCATCCATTCCGAGTCGCGCTTGGCGAGGTAGTTGTTGACCGTCACGACGTGGACACCCTTGCGGGCCAGTGCGTTGAGGAAGACGGGCAGCGTGGCGACGAGCGTTTTGCCTTCGCCCGTGGCCATCTCGGCGATCTTGCCCTTGTGCAGCACGACGCCGCCGAAGAGCTGCACGTCGTAGTGGATCATGTCCCACTTGAGGTCGTTGCCGCCCGCGAGCCAGTGGTTCTGGTAGACGGCCCGGTCGCCTTCGATCGTCACGAACTCCTTCGTGGCGGCCAGCTGGCGGTCGAAATCGTTCGCCGTGACGACCACCGTGTCGTTCTGGGCGAAGCGGCGCGCCGTGTCCTTCATGATGGCGAAGGCCTCGGGCAGGATCTCGTCGAGCACCTGCTCGATCTTCTCGTCGATGCGCTTGGTCGTCGCATCGATCTCCTTCGAGAGCTTTTCTTTCTCCGAAAGGGCCGTTTCGGGCTGCTCGAGCGCGGCCTTGAGTTCGACGATGCGCTGCTCGTCGTCGGCGATGAAGGTGGCGATGCGCGCCTTGAGCGCTTCGCAGCGCTCGCGCAGGGCGTCGTTCGAGAGTTGCTCGATGGAGGGGTAGACCTCCTTGATTTTCAACAGATAGGGTTCGATCTCCTTGCGGTCCTTGTCGGCTTTCGAACCGAACACGAACTTGATAAGGGTGGTGAGTATGCTCATAGGACAGTCGTTGTTTTTGACAGTGTCGGTAAAAAATCTTTCAAAGATACGCATAAGCGAGGGCAAAAGCAAACGAAGTTTGCATTTTGCCGAGCGGGCGCATCTTCGGCGGAGCCAAGGATACCGATCGGCCGAGGGGCAAAGGCGAAGGCGGTTCGCGTGTCGCCCGAAGGCGGTATCTTCGGAGCAGCCAAAGATAATGAAATTCCCGCGATATGGCAAATCCCGTGCAGCTCCCGTACAAAAAGAGACGACCCGCCGAGGTCGTCTCCTATTTTTCGTCCGTTATGTGTCGGCCGGCAGCAGCCCGTCCGCCTTGTGCAGGATGCGGCGGGCGACGGGGCAGTCGGCGCAGGCGCGGTGCTCGCAGTGCTCGGTGACGAGTTGCAGCAGTGCCTGCGACTCGAAAGCGTCGCGCGGGCGGATGCCGCGCTCCCGCCACAGCCGCATGTAGCGATTCTCCTCGGGCGGCAGCGTCTCGAGCAGCGCCAGCGCACCGTCGCGCAGCCGTTCGTTGCCCGTGGCCGAGCCGTAGGCGAAGCGGAGCACGGCGACGAGGTTGATGCCGATCATGTGGGCCTTGAAGCGGCCGAGGCGGCGAGGTCCCTCTTCGCGCTCGGCACCCGTGCGGTAGTGGGTGCGCCAGTAGGGGGCGGCGTCGATGCAGAAGAGGGCGCGCAGGTCCTGCTCCGTGCGGCAGGCCAGCGTGCGGTCGAGCAGAAATTCGTCCTGACGGAAGAACTCCGCCGCCTGCGTCAGCCGCAGCACGGGGTGGTTGGCGGGGCGCAGGTCGCCGAGGCTCCACGCCTCGGGGGCCATCGGCCGCAGCTCGTATTTGGCGCGCAGGTGGTCGTATTCGCGGGCCAGATCGAAGGTGTAGGTGTCGCCCCGATAGCGTTGCAGCAGCCCCGAGGTGCCGAGCAGCATCGCCTCGATCGCCCGCGGCGTCAGCCGTTCGCGCAGCAGAAAGCGGTAGGGCAGGCGCCGCGCCAGTTCGAGGTAAGCCTTTTGGTTCGCGCGGTCGCCCAGCGTGCGGAAATAGAGCAGGTAGAAGGTCTGGTTCCAGTCGTCGCCCGCCTCGGCGCGCAGAGCATCGAGGGTGCGCATCTTGCGCCCGAGCCGCTCGAAGAGGAGCGAGGTGCAGCACTCCGTGCGGTGCAGGGCGTCGAGCCCCGCCAGGTAGGCGCAGCAGGGGGCCGCGGGCTTTTCGGGGGTCTCGGCCAGCCGTGTCAGAAACGTTTTCTGCCGCTCGCGCAGCGCCTCGCTCTCCTCCGGTCGCTTCATGGTTCAGAGCAGATTGAGTTCGAGCAGCGCCTCTTCGGTCATCATGCTCTTGTCCCAGACGGGATCGAAGGTCAGCAGGACGTTCACCTGCTCCACGCCGCGGATCTTGGCCACCTGTTGGTGGACGTCCTCGACGAGCATGTCGGCCATCGGGCAGTTGGGCGCCGTGAGGGTCATGCGGATGTTGGCCACTCCGTCGGGCGTGTAGTCGATTTCGTAGATCAGCCCCAGGTCGTAGATGTTGACGGGGATTTCGGGGTCGTAGATGTTTTTGAGGGTCAGCACGATCTCCTGCTCGACCCGCAGAATCTCTTCGGGAGTCGTCATTGTTCGGCGTCTTTGTTGGCGAAGGCGAGCGCGTAGAGGCGCATCTGCTTGATCATGGCCGCCAGGCCGTTCGAGCGCGTCGGCGAGAGGTTGGCCGCCAGGCCGATGCGGTCGATGAAGTAGAGCTCCGTGTCGAGCACCTCGCGGGGGGTGCGGCCGTCGAGCACGCGGATCAGCAGCGAGATGATACCCTTGGTGATGATCGCGTCGCTGTCGGCCGTGAAGCGGATGCGGCCCTCCTCTTCGCGGGCGTCGATCCAGACGCGCGACTGGCAGCCGTTGATGAGGTACTTTTCTGTGCGGTGCGCGGGGTCGATGGCAGGCAGCTGCTCGCCGAGCGAGATGAGGTAGTCGTATTTGTCGAGCCAGTCGTCGAACAGGGCGAACTCCTCGATGATGCTTTCTTGTATGGGATCCATGGCTGAATGCGGGGTTTTATTCGATGATTTCGGGCAGGGGGGCGCCTTCCGAAGCGTCGGGCTCGGCGATTTCGAGCAGGCGGGCCAGCGTCGGGGCGACGTCCGTGGCGTCCACCTCGCGGCGGATGCGGCGGGCGGGGATGCCCGGGCCGCAGAACACGAGCGGCACCTGCGTGTCGTAGGCGTACATCGAGCCCGAGGCGGAGCAGACGAGCTCCTGCTCCTCGATGCGTCCGGGCATGAGGTTCAGCACCACGTCGCCCGAGCGGCGGGGATAGAAGCTGTTCTGCATCCGCATGGCGTAGCCGCGGCCGAAAGAGCCCGACGAGAGGGCCGTGGCCGAGAGGGCGTGCGCCACGCCGCTGAACTGCGTCGCGAAGGTCGCCACCTCGCTTTGCACCTTCCCCAGGTCGAGGTTGCGTTCGTAGATGAGGTTGCGGTTCAGGTAGAGCGACCGGTCCTTGTAGCTCTGCACCCAGGCCCCCGTGCCGTAGCGGACGTTCAGGAAGCCGTTGACGATCACGCGGAACTGCTGCGCGTTGAACCGCTCGGTCCGACGGTCTTCGTCGTTGCAGGCGTCGCTCGTGCCGTGGTCCGAGGTGAGCACCACGAGGCACTCCTCGGGGCTGACCTGCGCGTAGAGGAAATCGAGGAAATCGGCCAGATCGCGGTCGAGGCGGTAGTAGGTGTCCTCGACCTCGACCGATTCGGGGCCGTAGAGCTCGGCGATGCGGCGCGAGGCGTCGAGGTAGATGTTCAGCAGGTCGGGCTGCTCGTCGGTGCCCAGTTCGTGGTGCGCGACGGCCTGCTTGGCGAAGCCCAGCACGGCGCTGTTGCCCGCGGGGGTGTAGCGCAGCCGCTCGGCGTAGGTGCGCGGCGTGAAGCGGCGCGGCGCGGCGAGCGGCACGCTGCGTTTGTTGGCGAGCGTCAGACGGATGTCGTGGCGCTGCGTGTTGCGGTAGGCATCCTGCACGAGGAGCTGCTGCCAGACGGGGATCAGGTAGCCGATGTTGAAGCCTTCGGTGTTGAGGCGCTCGACCCATGCGGGCGTCGCGGAGGCGTAGTAGCGGGAGGTGGCCCACTCGCCCCGCTCGTCGTCGACCCAGTAGGCGTTGCCCGTGCGGCCCGCGAGCAGGACGGCCGGCGTCGATTCGAGTGCCACGGAGACGGCGCGGCCCGCGGGGTTGCGGCTGCAGAGCGTCTCGGCGAGCGTCGGGGCGATCAGTTCGTAGCCGCCCGCGCCCTGGGGGCCGTCGGTGAGGTGGACGGGGCGGTTGGTGGTGTAGTCGATCCAGCTTTCGCCGACGACGCCGTGCATCGAGGGCATGGCCCCCGTGGCGAGGGTGGCGAGGGTGGCGGGGGTGGTGGTGAGCTGGAAGTTGTAGCGGCAGTCGGTATAGAGGCTTCCCCGCTCCAGGAGGCGGCGGAAGCCCCCCTCGCCGAAGCGGTCGGCGTAACGGTCGAGGTCGCCCGCGCGCATCGAGCCGACGACGATCTGCACCACCAGGCGGGGCGGACGGGCCGGAGCGGCGGCGAAGATCGGGAGCAGAAGCAGCAGGCAGCAGAGTCGTTTCATCGTTTTTTCGGAGTTTCGAAAGGCAAAGGTACGAATAAGCCGAGCGCAAAAGCAAATTTATTTGCATTTTGCCGAGGCGGAGTACCTTCGGCGGAGCCAAAGGTCGACCCAAAACGCCGGCAAAAGCAAATTTATTTGCATTTTGCCGAGGCGGAGTGCTTTCGGCGGAGCCAAAGGTCGACCCAAAAACGCCGGCAAAAGCAAATTTATTTGCATTTTGCCGAGGCGGAGTACCTTCGGCGAAGCCAAACAGCGCGTCAACGGTTCATTCGGCGGCGCGTCGCCTCGGGCAGCGCCAAAGGTACGAAGATTTAACGGGATATCCGCCCCTTCAATTGTGCGATCTCCTCCTTAAAATCGATTCCGCTCTCGGCTTCGAACCGTTCGAGAGCGGCGAGCTGCTCGGCGCAGGCGCGTCGGTCGGCTTCGGAACCCGCGCGGCGCGGCGTATGGCGGCAGAAGGCGACGAGGCGTTCGACCTCGGCGGCGCGGCGGCGCGTCTCGGGGGTGAAAGCCGTCTCGGCGAAGCGTTCGAGGATGTAATCGACAGCCTGCGGCGCGGGGTGGACCAGATCGTCGGCGTAGAAGCGGTAGTCGCGCAGGTCGTCCGTCAGGATTTCGTAGGCGGGGAAATAGCGCACCGTGTCGGGGTGGCGTTCGGCGAGCTCGGCAGCCGCCACGCGCAGCACGGCTTTGCTGACGGCGTTCGCTTCGAGGCCGTCGCCGATGTGGCGGATCGGGCTGACGGTCAGGATCAGCCGGCGGCCGCTCAAGGGGCCTGCGAGGAGCTCCGACCAGCGTTCGACGATCGCATCGACCCCGAGCCGTTCGCGGCGGAAGAGGGCGGCGGGGCGGCGGTGGCAGTTGGCGACGACGGCACCCGTCTCGCGCAGGCGGTAGACCTGCGCCGTGCCGAAGGTGACGATCACATGGCGCGCTGCGGCGAGCGTTTCCCGCAACGCCTTCTGCGCCGCGTTGCAGCGGGCGACGACCTGCGCGGGATCGGGATCGTCGAAGCGGGTCGCCGTGTCGTAGCAGAACCACATCCCCTCGTCGTCGCGCGCGAGGTCGGTCATCGTGTAGGGTTGTTCAGCGGCGGCGCGGTCGATGGCTGCGGCGATCGATTCGGGGTTGAAGAGGGGACCGGCGAAATTGCCCGCGATGCGGAATTTCAGGGCCGCGAGGCGCGTGCGGAGTTCGTCGGCGAAGCAGGAACCGAGGGCCAGCACCTGTTCGTCGAAGCCGATCGGGCGGTCGAAGGGGGCGACGCGGAGTTCGGTGCGGAATTTCATCGGCCTATAGCGGATAACGGAATGGGGTGGCGATGCGTCGGGCCGCCGCCTCGTCGTCGAAGAGGCCGAAGAGGGTCGAGCCGCTGCCCGACATGGCGGCGTAGCGCGCTCCCGCGTCGAGCAGCGCCGCCTTGACGGCCGCCAGCTCGGGGTAGGCGGCGAAGACCGAGGGCTCGAAATCGTTGCCGACGGTGTTCTGCCACTCGGCGATCGGCCGCGCGAGGCGTTCGCGCAGCGGGGTGGCGGGCAGCTGCGGACGGACCCCCGCATAGGCTTCGCGCGTCGAGACGCGGACGTCGGGTTTGACCAGCGCGATCCAGAGCCCCTCCAGCGGCAGATCGATCGGCTCCATCCGCTCGCCGCGTCCCGTGCAGAGCTGCGGCGTGTTGCGGACGAAGAAGGCGGTGTCGCTGCCGAGGGCTGCGGCGCAGTCGATGAGCTCCGCCTCCGACAGGCGGAGTCCGAAGAGCTCGTTCGCGGCCAGGACGACGGCCGTGGCATCGGCCGAGCCGCCTCCGAGTCCCGCTCCGAACGGCACGCGTTTGTCGAGCAGGATGCGCAAGCCGTCGACGCCGTAGCGGTCGTGCATGAGACGGAAGGCGCGCAGGCAGATGTTCTCCTCCGTGGGACAGTCGACCGCCAGGCCGCGGTTCTCGAAGCGGACCCCTTTTTCGGCGGTACGCTCGATCTCCAGCTCGTCGTAGAGCCCCCGCACGGGGAGCATCACCGTTTCCAGTTCGTGGTAGCCGTCCGTGCGGCGGCGCAGCACGTCCAGCCCGAGGTTGATTTTGCAGTTGGCTCGGATCTTCATGATGATACGAAAAAAAAGAGTTGCCTTTTGCAGGTAACTCTTTCGTGGAGAATACGAGAGTCGAACTCGTGACCTCTTGCATGCCATGCAAGCGCTCTAGCCAACTGAGCTAATCCCCCATTGCGAGTGCAAATGTAGCGGAAAAAATCGAATCTCCAAAGCCTTTGCCGAAAAAAATGCGGTCGCAAAGGCGCTTTTTTCGTTCGAAGGCCCCGCGGGGCGGTTCGGCGACGCTCGAAGCGGGGCGCGTGCCATCCTGTCTGGCGGCCGCTGCGCCCTCTTGCCGTCCCTTCGCGAACGGGCCCTTTGCCGCTTCGTCGGACTGCTGACGGTGCTTGTCGGGGTTCTTGCCGCTTTGCCGGGCACCTGCTGCGCCCTCTTGCGGCTCGTCGCTCGATCGGGCTCTTTGCCGCGCTGTCGAAGCCCCGCTTATCGGGGATCACTCGGCCTGCGGCGGCAGGGCGGATTCGGCCGCCCCTGCGGCCTCTTCGCTCTCGGCTTGCTCCTGCAACGCGGCCGAAAAGCTCTTTTTGCTTTGCAGGCGGGCCGTCTCCTTGAGCTGAAGCCCCACGCGTACGAGGTTGTTGTTGCCCGAGGCGAGGCGCTTGCGGGCGTCGGCGTAGGCCTCCTGCGCCTTGCCGAGGGCCGTGCCGACCGATTCGAGCGAAGCGGTGAAGGCGACGGCCTGTTCGTAGAGCTTCAGACCGCATTCGGCGATCCGCTTCGTGTTCTTGTCCTGTGCGTCGTATTTCCAGAGGTCGGCGACGAGCTTCAGCAGGGCGAAGAGGTTCGTCGGCGACGAAAGCAGCACCTTCCGTTCGTAGGCGTCGTTCCAGATCGAGGCGTCGGCCTTGAGCGCCTCGAGGTAGGCGGGTTCGTTCGCCACGAAGAGAACCACCAGGTCGGGCGAATCGAGCAGCCGCTGGTACTCCTTGCGCGCCAGCTCCTGCACGTGCTGCCGTACGGAGGCGACGTGGGCCGCGAGGTGGCGGCGGCGTTCCTCCTCGCTTTCGGCCGCCGTGCAGGCGACGTAGGCCGTCAGCGAGACCTTCGAGTCGATCACGATCCGTTTCCCCTCGGGCAGCTTCAGCACCACGTCGGGCCGCAGGTTGCGCCCCTCGGCATCCTTGAGGTTGCACTGCGTCTCGTAGTGGAGCCCTTTGACGAGTGACGAGCTGTCGAGGATCGTTTCGAGCATCGTCTCGCCCCAGTCGCCCTGCACCTTCGAGTTGCCGCGCAGGGCGTTCGTCAGGTGGGTCGTCTCGGTCGTGATGCGGCGGTTGAGCTCCATGAGGTTCTTGAGCTCGTTCTTGAGCTCGCCGCGCTGCTCGTTTTCGTGCGAGTAGATGCGCTCGACCCGCTCGCGGAACTCCGTGATGTTGTCGCGGAAGGGCTTCAGCAGCACGTCGAGCGACTCGCGGCTCGTCTCGCGGAACTGTTTCGACTGCTCGCCCAGAATCTCGGTCGCCAGGTTGCGGAACTGCGCCTTCAGCTGCTCCTGCTGCGCTTCGAGGCGGCTCTGCTCGGCCGCGCGCTCCTCCTTCTGCTGCCGTTGCAGAGCCTCGATTTCGGCGGCGCGGGCCCGCTGCACCGCCGTCAGCTCGGCGCGGGCGGCGGCCAGTTCGGCTTCGGCGCGCGCCCGCTCGTCGCGCTGACGGAGCGCTTCGGCCTGCGCCTCGCGCGCAACGGTGTCGGCGGCAAGACGTTCGCGGCGGGCGACGAGCGCCCCCGCCAGGGCGATGACGGCGACGGCCGCCGAAAGAAGCAGGAGGATGATATACATTATATATAACGACTTTTCGGATCGGACGCATCGTCCGCTGTTGACAAAGGTAGCGGTTTTTCCCCGAAAAAGTGTCGGTCAAGGCTACAAATCTTCTCCGTTCGCCTGGTTGTATCCGTTGTCGTAAAATAGCGCGATATGGTATTTCCCGAGGTGCTCCGCGATCATGAACCAGACCGATTTGTTTTGATAGCCCGAATTTGCGAAAGCCGTTAAATCGCTGTTTTGCGGTCTTTGATAAAAGGCAGCTTGGTAGCGTTTTTTATGAACAACCGTTTCATATCCTATATCTTCGCCCTCGGGTATGGTCCAATCGCCCGTCGACAGGTATTTCAGACTGTTTTCGAATTGCCGACACAGCAAATTGAAACGGATTTTGATCTGGGTTTCGTTGCTCATATTCTTGTCGAAGACAACGATACGGTAAACTTTGCCGTTATTCGTAACGATATGGATATTGACTTTTGTTCCGTTGAACTCGCCCTCCAAAATGCCGCTGTCTTCCGCGCTGCTGCGAAACCCTTTCTCCTTCAACTTTTGGATCATGGCCGATTTGCTCCCGTCGACGGGAATGCCGAGAAATCGGGTGACGTCTTTTTCCTGCGCATGCGCCGTGAAAGCGCAGATACATGCCAGCATCATCCATGCAAGCTTTTTCATAACAAATACCTGTTGCCGCTCTCCGATGCCTGAAAAGCGCTTTTAAAGAAAGAAGCGTGGCACCGATACGCCGCATCTTCAATCGGAGGTTGTGAGAGTACCTTATCGGCAGATGCAGTAAATCGGCCCACGCCCATGCGCGAGCCGTCACACTCTCTTGCCGACAATTGGAAGTTTCTCACATTTCCGATTGCAAGAAAAGCATAACGCTTCGTTTCGTTCGTATGTCGGCACTCCCCGCGGGAATGCCGAGTACAAAGATACCGTTTTTTATCGGAAATCGTCCGCGATCCGCTTTTTTCTTTCGTTTCGCCGAAAATACCGCTCCGGATCTGCGCGGCGCATTCTTCTCCCGCATCGTTCGTACTCTCGTTTTTTATCCGTACCTTTGCCTGTCGAAGAGCAACATTTCTTATGCAACGAATCATAGCCCCTTCGGTTTTGGCGGCCGATTTCGGCCACCTGGAGCGCGACGTGCGGATGGTGGATCGCAGCGAGGCCGCCTGGGTCCACGTCGATGTCATGGACGGCGTTTTCGTCCCCAACATCTCCTTCGGATTCTCCGTGCTGCGGGCCGTGCGACGGGCGACCGCGAAGCCGCTCGACGTCCACTTGATGATTACGGCGCCCGAGCGCTACGCGGCGCGCTTCGCCCACGACGGCGCCGATCGGATCACCTTCCACCTCGAAGCGACGGACGATGCCGCGCACTGCATTTCGCTCATCCGCGAAAGCGGCGCCGCGGTCGGCATTTCGATCAAGCCCGCCACCCCCGTCGAGGCGCTCCGCGAGGTGCTGCCGTCGGTCGACATGGTGCTCGTGATGAGCGTCGAACCCGGCTTCGGCGGCCAACGGTTCATGCCCGCCTCGCTCGACCGCATCGCCGCCCTGCGCCGCATGGCCGACGAGCTGAACCCCGGACTGCTCATCGAGGTCGACGGCGGCATTTCGTCGGCCAACGCCCGCGTGCTCTTCGAGGCGGGCGCCGACGTGCTGGTCGCGGGCAGCTCGGTCTTCAGGGCCGCGGACCCCGAGGCGGAGATCGCAAACATGTTACACGCCTGAAACAAGATGATTTCACTCGACAACCTCACCGTCTCCTACGGAGGCTGGACCCTTTTCGACAATATTTCCTTCCTGATAAACCCCAAGGACCGCATCGGCCTGGTGGGGCGCAACGGTGCGGGCAAGACGACCCTGCTGCGTCTGATTACGGGCGAGCAGCAGCCCACGTCGGGCGCCGTGACGATCAACGGCGACTGCACGGTCGGCTACCTGCCGCAGACGATGCGCGTGGCCGACACGACGTCGCTCGTCGAGGAGACGGGCAAGGCGTTCGAGGAGGTGCTTCGGCTCGAAGCCGACATCGAGCGCCTGACGACCGAGATCGCCGAGCGCACCGACTACGAGAGCGAAGCCTACTCGCAGCTGCTCTTGCAGCTCAACGAGGCGCAGGACCGTTACCACCTGCTGGGCGGCGACACGCGCGAGGCCGACATCGAGAAGACACTGCTCGGCCTGGGCTTCAAGCGGAGCGATTTCGGCCGTGCCACGAGCGAGTTCTCGGGCGGCTGGCGCATGCGCATCGAGCTGGCCAAGCTCCTCCTGCGGCGTCCCTCGATCTTTCTGCTCGACGAGCCGACGAACCACCTCGACATCGAGTCGATCCAGTGGCTCGAAGAGTACCTGAAGAACTACAACGGCGCCGTGCTGCTCATTTCGCACGACCGCGCCTTTCTGGACAACGTCACCACGCGCACGGTGGAGCTTTCGCTGGGACGGGTGACCGACTACAAGGTCTCCTATTCGAAGTACGTCGAGCTGCGGGCCGAGCGTCGGGCGCAGCAGAAGGCGGCCTACGAGAACCAGCAGCGCCTGATCGAGAAGACGGAGGAGTTCATCGAGAAGTTCCGTTATAAGCCGACCAAGTCGAACCAGGTGCAGTCGCGCATCAAGCAGCTCGAACGCCTCGAACGGCTCGAAATCGACGAGGAGGATACGGCGGCGCTCAACATCAAGTTCCCGCCCGCGCCGCGCTCGGGACAGATCGTGGCCGAGATCCGCGAGGCGGGCATGTCGTTCGGTGCGAAGCACGTCTTCAGCGGGGCCGATTTCACGATCGAGAAGGGCGACCGTATCGCGCTCGTCGGGCGCAACGGCGAGGGCAAGACCACGCTGGCGCGCATGATCGTCGGGCAGCTGACCCCCACCGAGGGGTCGATCCGCCTCGGCGCCAACGTCAATATCGGCTACTACGCCCAGAACCAGGACGACTTGATGGAGGGCGATTTCACGGTCTACGACACGCTCGATCGGGTGGCGGTGGGGGATATCCGCACCCGCCTGCGCGATATTCTGGGCGCCTTCCTCTTCCGCGGCGAGGATATCGACAAGAAGGTGAAGGTGCTCTCGGGCGGCGAGCGGGCGCGTCTGGCCATGGCGCGCATGATGCTCGAACCGCGCAACCTGCTCGTGCTCGACGAGCCGACGAACCACATGGACATGCGCTCGAAAGATATTCTGAAGAGCGCCATCCTGAAATACGACGGTACGGTGATTGTCGTCTCGCACGACCGCGAGTTCCTGGACGGCATGGTCGACAAGATCTACGAGTTTCGCGACGGCGGCGTGCAGGAGTACCTGGGCGGCATCTACTACTTCCTCGAAAAACGGCGGCTGGCGTCGTTGCAGGAGATCGAGCGCCGCGACCGTCCGACACCCGCCGCGGCTCCGGCTGCTGCGGCCGAAGGGGGCAAGCAGAGCTATGAACAGAAGAAGGAGCAGGAGAAGCTGCTGCGCAAACTGCGCAAGACGGTCGAGACGATCGAGGCTTCGCTCTCCGACCTGGAGCGGCGGATCGCTGCCTACGACGCCAAGTTCGCCGCCGCGACGGCCTACGACGAGGCCGACTACAAGGCCTACAACGACCTCAAGGCGCAGTACGATCACCAGATGCACGAGTGGGAGAAGGCCTCCTATGAGCTGGAGGTGACCGAGGAGGGGTGATCTGATCTCGGAAGGAAGCGGCGGGCCGGTTTTTCAGCGCGAGCGCTTCGCCGGTTTCGTCCCGAGTAAGATGCGCGCACGTCGGTCCCGGGCGGTTTGTCGAGGCGGATTCGATGGCGGAGCCGTCGGTGGGCCGTCGCTTCGCCCCGCGGAGGCCCGCATGCAGCGTTCCTTCGCAAGCTCCGTCCCGAGTCGGGAATCGCGCTGAAAGCCCCCCTCTTGGCAGAGGGCTGCTTCTCGCGAATGCCCCATGCCGCCCGCAGCGCCTGTGTTACGAAAGAAAGAATCTGTATACGATGGATAACAACCTTATTTTCGGGATTCGTCCCGTGGCCGAAGCGATCGAAGCCGGCCGACAACTCGAACGACTCTACATCCGCAAGGGGGCCGAGGGGCGCCTCATGCAGGAGCTGAAGGATCTGTGCATGCGTCACCGCATCCGCTATCAGGAGGTGCCCGTCGAGAAGCTCGACCGCCTGACGCGCGGCAACCACCAGGGGGTCGTGGCGCAGACGGCGTCGATCGCCTACGTCGAACTGACCGACATCCTGGAGCGCGTCCCCGAGGACGAAACGCCCCTGATCGTCGCGTTCGACGGCGTGACGGACGTGCGCAATTTCGGCGCCATCGCCCGTTCGGCCGAGTGCGCGGGTGCGCACGGACTGCTGGCGCCGCTCAAGAACGCCGCGCCCGTCAATGCCGAGGCGATCCGCGCTTCGGCGGGCGCCCTGACCACGATTCCCGTCTGCCGCGTGGGGTCGATCCGCATGACCCTCGCGCAGTTGCAGCAGCAGGGATTCCAGGTCGTCGCAGCCACCGAAAAGAGCCGCAAGCTGCTCTACGACGCCGATTTCCGCTGTCCGACGGTGCTCGTCATGGGCTCCGAGGAGCGGGGCATCTCGAACGAGGTGCTCAAGCTGTGCGACGAGCAGCTGGCGATTCCCATGATCGGGCATATCGAGTCGCTGAACGTTTCGGCCGCCGCCGCCGTGATGCTGTTCGAGGCGGTGCGCCAGCGCATCGGCGACTGACCTTCGTTTTTTTCAGTTAACTGCCGAACGTCATGAAAACTCCGTTGAAACTCCGTTTCCGCCAATGGCTGCTCCTGCTGCGCGAGGGGGCGGCGCAACTCGTCGTCCGCCATCCCGTCGAGATGGTGCTGCTGGCGATCGTCTCCGTGGGGGTGCTCTGCCTCCACTACGCCGAGGGCGACACCACGCGTCTGGGCGCCGTGCTGACCGTGACGGGCTGGTACGCGCTGGTGATGTACGGCGCGAACCGTGCGCTGGCGCATACGCGGTGGCGCCGTTACTACGTGCTCGCGCTGGTGCCGCTGGTGCTGCTCCTGACGCTGCATCCCGCCCTGGCGGAGTGGGTCGTGTCGCAGCAGTACGCCCTGCTGTGCGGTGTGCTGACCCCGCTGGCGCTGCTCATCTTCCCGCCGGTGCGCACCAACGAACGGCTGGTGGCCGTCGTGCAGTCCTATCTGTCGGCCGTCGTCGTCGCTCTCTTTTTCTCCTATACGGCCCTCGGGCTCTTCTGCGCCGTGGTCTACTCGGCCGCCTACATCTTCGATTGTACGGTCGGCACATGGATCGTCGACGTCGTCTCGCTCGTTTCGGTCTTCGTCGTGCCGTCGGTCTTCATGGCCGTGGCCGATCGTCGGCTGGAGGAGCGCTCCGAGGCGGATTCCGTCCTGACGGTATTGGTGAACTATCTGTTCACCCCCGCGCTCGTCGCCTACACGGCGATCCTCTACCTCTACGCTGCCAAGATCCTCTTCGCCTGGTCGCTCCCGCGCGGCGGCGTGGCGTGGATGGTGCTCCTCTTCGCCCTGGTGATGCTCTGCTGCCGCAGCCTGCACGAAACGCTGCCGCGCCGCTTCGCCGCCCCCTTCTACCGCCGCTTCAGCCTCGTGCTGCTGGCGCCGATGCTCCTCTTCTGGGCCGGTACGGCGCGGCGCATCGGCGATTACGGCCTCACCGAATGGCGCGTCTGGCTGGTGCTGTGCGGCATTCTGATGACGCTGGCCGTGGTGCTCTACGCCGCGCGGCGCACGGCCCGACTGCGCTGGCTGTGCATCGCCGCCTTCGTGCTGGTCGGCGCTGTCGCATTCGTGCCCGCGCTGCACCCGAAGCGGCTGGCCGAACAGTCGCAGGAGGCACGCGGCGGTGCGGTCGCCGAGAGGGACGATACGGTCGAGGTCGTACAGGCCGGTCCGGTGCTGTATCTGCCCGAGAACGCCGCTTTTCGGGCCGATCCCGCCTATACGCGCCTCTACTGTGTCGTATCCTGTTACAAAGGACGGGACAAAGCCGTTGACGGGGTCTGGATCGATCGCGACGGGGTGCTGCACCTCCAGCTCGAGGGGCGCCGCCTGCTCGATATCGAGGTCGATGCGCTGGTGCGCCGGCAGTTGGAGAAAGCCGGTGTGAGCTATGCGGATTGCGCCGATTCGGCCCCCGAACAGGTGTTGCAGCTGCTCGACTACGCCGACGAACGCGTGCGGATCATCTTCCGCCTGTGGAGGCTCGAACATGACGAGGCGGCGGATCGCTACGGGCTGGGCAGCTGCTCGGTCGAGCTGGTGATGACGCGATGACGAACGCGGTGTCCGATACGGAGCAGGTCGAGGTGGTGCGCTCGCCGCGGGCGCGCCGCATTTCGCTGACGGTGCGTCCGAACGGCACGGTCCGCCTGGCCTATCCGCGGGGCGTGCCGCGCGAAAGGGCGCTGGCCTTTCTGGAGGCGAAGCGCGACTGGATCGCCCGAGCCCGCGAACGGCTGGCGGCCCGACGGGCCGCCGTGCCCCCACCGCTGCCGCCCGAGGAGGAGCGGGCCCGCGTCGAAGCGTTGCGCCGCGCCGCGAAGGCCGATCTGCCGCCGCGCGTCGAGCGGCTGTCGGCTACGACGGGCCTCCGATGCACGAAGCTGACGATTCGCGCGTCACGCACGAAGTGGGGGAGTTGCTCGGGCGAGAACCACCTCTCGTTGAGCCTCTTTCTGATGCTCCTGCCCGAACATCTGCGCGACTACGTGATCGTCCACGAGCTGTGCCACACGCGTCACCACGACCACTCGCCGCGATTCCATGCGCTGGTCGATCGACTGGTCGGGGGGCGCGAGCGGGCGTTGCAGCGCGAGTTGAGAGGGTATTCGATTCGGTAGGGGGTTGTTGGATGCAGGAGGTCGCTGCAACATCGACGTCGGAGACGTCGGCGGGCCGCAGCTTCGCCCCTGCGAAGGCCCGCATCGCTTGCGTGTGCGAGCGCTTCGCAAGCTGCAGCCCGAGTCATGCGCGGGGGGGGGCGCACGGCGCCTGCGCATCTTCCGTACGCTTCGCAAGCTGCGCCCCGAGTCATGCGCGGCGGGCCGCACGGCGCCTGCGCATCATCCGTACGCTTCGCAAACTGCCCCCGAACGCCCTCCGATGCGGTTGGCCGGCACCGCTCGCCCGCCGGCTCGATATCCTCCTGCGCCCCGTTCGGCGACGATCTTCCGCCACCCGTATCGCGTTTTCAAAAAATATCGTATCTTTGCCCCCGTCGAAACGAAAAATCTTTAAATTAAGAAAGATATGAAACATGCGTATGTTTTCCCCGGTCAGGGGGCCCAGGCCGTCGGCATGGGCAAGGACTTGTACGAGCAGAACGCCGAGGTGAAGGCGCTTTTCGAGCAGGCCAACGAGATCCTCGGCTTCCGCATCACGGATCTGATGTTCGCCGGCACGCCCGAAGACCTGAAGCAGACGAAGGTGACGCAGCCCGCCGTCTTCCTCCACTCGGTCGCCATGGCCAAAGCCCTCGGCGTGAAGCCCGATGCCGTTGCCGGCCACTCGCTCGGCGAGTTCTCGGCGCTGGTCGTTTCGGGAGCGCTGTCGTTCGAGGACGGTCTGCGCCTCGTCTCGAAGCGTGCGATGGCCATGCAGGCCGCCTGCGAGGCCGTTCCCGGGACGATGGCCGCTATCCTGGGCCTCTCGGACGAGCAGGTCGAGGCGATCTGCGCCGAGACCGAAGGGGTGGTCGTCGCTGCCAACTACAACTGCCCGGGGCAGCTCGTGATTTCGGGCGAGCAGGCTGCTGTCGAGGCTGCCTGCGCCAAGGCCAAGGAGGCGGGCGCCCGCCGTGCGCTGGTGCTGCCTGTGGGCGGTGCGTTCCACTCGCCGCTCATGGAGCCCGCCCGCGAGGAGCTCTCGAAGGCGATCGCCGAGGCGCCCTTCCGCACCCCCGACTGCCCGATCTACCAGAACGTCGACGCCGAGCCGCACACCGATCCCGAGCAGATCAAACGCAACCTCATCGCCCAGCTCACGGCTCCCGTCCGTTGGACGCAGATCGTGCGCCGCATGCTGGCCGACGGCGTGGACGCCTTCACCGAACTCGGTCCCGGCACCGTGCTCCAGGGGTTGATCCGCAAGGTCTCGACCGAGGTCGCCGTAGAGTCGAAATCGACCCTCGAGGCGTAGTCGGTTACGTTTTGTAAGCAGGCGGGAACGGATTGTCAAACAATCCGTTCCCGCCTTTTTTGCGGCTGTTCGGCAGGGGTGATATTAAGAAATTTAAAATAGTTGTTGCATATTTTTAATATCCTTGCTATATTTGTGCGGTTAGTTAGCTCAAACAAGGACCCCGAACATGACTTCGCTTACCGAATTTTTCATCAAGCACGAAGACGAGACGCTGAAGGGCGTTTCGCACAAGAACAGCATCATCAAGCGCAACATCATCGCCCACATGGCCGCCAACGGCGAGTGTACCCTCTCCGAGCTGACCAAGGAGCTGCATATCAGCGTTCCGACCATCACGAAGCTGGTGCAGGAGCTCGTTGAGGAGAACATCGTGACGGACCTGGGCAAGGTCGAAACCCCGGGCGGCCGCCGTCCCAACATCTTCGGACTGGCCAGCTCGGCGATCTATTTCGCGGGCGTCTACGTCGGCCGCGACAGCATGCGCTTCGTCGTCACCGACCTCCAGAACAACATCATCGTCGAGCAGAGCGATCCCGATTTCGAGTTGCAGGATCGTCCGCAGTGCTTCGAGCGGCTCTGCCACAACGTCGAACAGTTCATCGCTACGTGCGGCGTCGACCGCGGCAAGATCCTCGGCCTCGGCCTCTGCATCGTGGGGCGCGTCAACCCCGATACGGGCCGCAGCTACAAATATTTCACCTCGTCGGAACAGTCGCTGCGCGAAATTCTGGAGGAGCGTGTCGGCATCCGCGTGCTGGTCGAGAACGATACGCGCGCCCGCTGCTATGCGGAGTACACGTGCGGCAAGTCGAAATCCGAAAGCAACGTCCTCTACCTGCACCTCGGGCGCGGCGTGGCGGTCGGCATCGTCATCGACGGCCAGCTCTACTACGGCAAGAGCGGTTTTGCGGGCGAGTTCGGCCATATTCCCTTCTTCGACAACGAAATCATCTGCTCGTGCGGCAAAAAGGGGTGCCTCGAAACGGAGGTTTCGGGCATCGCGCTCGAGGAGAAGATGAGCCGCGAAATCGAAAAGGGGGTCAACACGATCCTGCGCGAAAAGTACGCCCGTCAGAAATCGATCCACATCGACGACATCATCGCGGCGGCCAAGAACGACGACAACCTGTCGATCGAGCTGATCGAGGAGGCGGGCGAGAAGGTGGGCAAGGCGGTGGCCTTCCTCATCAACACCTTCAACCCCGAGACGGTGATCGTGGGGGGCAACCTCGCCGCCGCAGGCGATTACCTCATGCTGCCGCTGAAATCCGCGACGAACAAATTTTCGCTCAATCTGGTCTACAAGGATACGAAATTCCGCGTCTCGAAGATGCCCGAAAACGTGGGCGCCTGGGGCGTGGCGATGCTCATCCGCAACAAGGTCATCGGTCTGTGATGCACATCGAGGGGGAGCGGATACGGCTGCGGGCCGTCGAGCCGACCGACATCGATCGGATGTACGTCTGGGAGAACGACGCCTCGGTCTGGGCCGTCAGCGGAACGCTGGTGCCCTTTTCGCGCCATACGCTGCAACGCTTTCTGGAAGAGCAGCAGTACGATCTGCTCCAGACGCGCCAGCAGCGCCTCATCATCGAGACGCGTCCCTCGGCTGTCGGGGATGCGCCGCGGGCCGTCGGCGCCGCGGACCTCTTCGAACTGGACATGCTGCACCGTCGGGCGGGCATCGGCATCCTGATCCATGCCCCCGAGGATCGTTCGCGCGGGTATGCGCGCGACGCCGTCGAGACCCTTTGCCGCCACGGTCGCGAGGTGCTCGGCCTGCACCAGCTGTGGTGCACCGTGCGGGCCGACAATGCGGCCAGCCTGCGGCTCTTCGAGGCGTGCGGCTTCGAGCGCACGGGCTGCAAGCGCGACTGGCTCCGCACCCCCGAGGGGTGGCGGGACGAGCTGCTGCTGCAGCGGATGTTGTAAAGGGAGCCTCTTTCGGCGATAGGGGAGCGTCGGGGGAGCGATATAGGTAAGTGTCGTGCGTAAAGCGCATGCCGTTCGCCGCCGCTCCTCTGCGGCGGAGGACAAATCTCGCGTCGAGCCGTCCGATGCCTCCAGCCGCCGGCGGCAAACTTGGCAAGTCCGTGCAACAGACCGAGTGCGGTTCGCCTGAATGAGTGATGCCGCTTTCCGTGCCGCGGTCATTGCGCAGCAATGGCAGCCCGCAGCCGCCCCTTGGCGGAGGGCTGCAACTCGCCGCAGGCTCGATGCCGCCTCCGCTCGGCTGCGGGTGATGGTCGATGTCGCGCGTAAAGCGTCCCCCTGCGTCGGAGGACAGATCTCGCGTCGAGCCGCCCGATGCCTCCTGCCGCCGCCGCCGAAACTGTCCGTGCAGCAGAAATGGAGCCTGCCCGTACCCCTTCCCTCGAAAAAAGTCCTTTCCGTTTCCGCTTTTCGTTTTTATTTGTTATATTTGCGGGCCCGAAGCGCGCAGGCGCGGGGCAACTCTTTTAATATTAACTTTTTAACGAGCGATTGCATCGCAAAAACAATTCCTGTCATGGAAGAGATGAAAAACGCAGCCGTTTCGAACGAGAATTTCGATTGGAACGCATTTGAACAGGATCTGGGCGTCTACGACCAGCCGAAAGAGCAGATCACCGAGGCGTACGACCGTACGCTGTCGAACATCACGGTCGGCGAAGTGGTCGAGGGTACCGTTACGGGCATCACGAAGCGTGAGGTTCTCGTGAACATCGGCTACAAGAGCGAGGGTGTCCTCTCGGTCGCCGAGTTCCGTTACAACCCCGACCTGCAGGTCGGCGACAAGGTCGAGGTCTATGTCGACTCGGCCGAGGACAAGAACGGCCAGCTCGCGCTGTCGCACAAGAAGGCGCGCCAGCTCAAGTCGTGGGATCGTGTCAACGAGGCCCTCGAGAAGGATGAAATCATCAAGGGTTACATCAAGTGCCGCACGAAGGGCGGTATGATCGTCGACGTATTCGGCATCGAGGCCTTCCTGCCCGGCTCGCAGATCGACGTGAAGCCGATCCGCGACTACGATATCTATGTCGACAAGACGATGGAGTTCAAGGTCGTGAAGATCAACCAGGAGTTCCGCAACGTGGTCGTTTCGCACAAGGCGCTCATCGAGGCCGAACTCGAGGCGCAGAAGCAGATCATCATGTCGAAGCTCGAGAAGGGTCAGATCCTCGAGGGTACCGTCAAGAACATCACCTCGTACGGCGTATTCGTCGACCTGGGCGGTGTGGACGGTCTGATCCACATCACCGACCTGTCGTGGGGCCGCGTAAGCCACCCCGAGGAGGTCGTTGCGCTCGACCAGAAGATCCAGGTCGTCATCCTCGACTTCGACGATGCCAAGAAGCGCATCGCGCTGGGTCTGAAGCAGCTCACCCCGCATCCGTGGGAGGCGCTCGACCAGAACCTCGCCGTCGGCGACAAGGTCAAGGGCAAGGTGGTCGTTATGGCCGATTACGGTGCTTTCGTCGAGATCGCTCCGGGTGTCGAGGGTCTGATCCACGTATCGGAGATGTCGTGGAGCCAGCACCTGCGTTCGGCCCAGGAGTTCATGAAGGTCGGTGACGAGGTCGAGGCCGTCGTGCTGACGCTCGATCGTCAGGACCGCAAGATGTCGCTCGGCATCAAGCAGCTCACGACCGATCCCTGGGAGAACATCGAAACGCGTTACCCCGTGGGTGCCAAGTGCACGGCCAAGGTGCGTAACTTTACGAATTTCGGCGTATTCGTCGAGATCGAGGAGGGTATCGACGGTCTGATCCACATTTCGGATCTGTCGTGGACGAAGAAGATCAAGCACCCGGGCGAGTTCACGCAGGTGGGTGCCGACATCGAGGTCGTCGTACTGGAGATCGACAAGGACAACCGTCGTCTGTCGCTGGGCCACAAGCAGCTCGAGGAGAATCCCTGGGCCGCCATCGAGGCGCAGTTCCCCGTCGACAGCATCGCCGAGGGTACGATCACGGAGATGACCGAGAAGGGTGCCGTGGTATCGCTGTCGGAGAGCGTCGAGGGCTTCTGCCCGACGCGTCAGCTCGCCAAGGAGGACGGTTCGACGCCGAAGGCGGGCGACAAGCTCCCCTTCAAGGTGATCGAGTTCTCGAAGGCTACGAAGCGCATCACGCTCTCGCACGTCCGCACCTACGAGGATGCCAAGCGTGCCGAGATCGCAGCCGAGAAGGCCGAGCGCCGCGCCGCTGCCGACGCCACGAAATCGACCGTGAAGAAGATCAACGCTTCGGTCGAGAAGACGACGCTGGGCGACATCGCCGGTCTGGCCGCTCTCAAGAGCGCCATGGAGGCCGAGGCCAAGAAGGCCGCAGCCGCCAAGGCCGACGAGGAGTAGTCGAAACCTGCTTAAAACGGAGCCGTCCGACGCGCAAAGCGTCGGACGGCTTTTTTTATTGCGGTTGCATGGGGGGCGTGCGCTCTGTTTCCGTGCAGTCGGTCTATCGCCCGCGGCATGCAGAACCCTTTGCCGTACGGCCGAAAAAACGAACGGCCGCACCGCATCGACCGGTGGGCCGTCGAAAAAGGTCGTCGGATACCTGAATACTCGTCTTTTGGGATTAAAAAGACAATTACAAATGTAACATAAAAATCCGTAACGCCAAATAAAAAAAGCGATTATTCGGACCGTTCGAACTACGCCGCGCTCGGTCGCCGTGCGTTTCCCCGATCCGTACCAAGCCCCTTTCAACTCCTTCGGCGGACCTTCCGATCCGTTTCACAGCTCGTCTTTTTAATCCCAAAAGAGACGCCTATTAACCAAATGTCCAACTTAATCGAAG
>CAJUAV010000007.1 GCA_910584485.1 uncultured Alistipes sp. | reverse complement strand
GAGAGTAGGTAGCCGCCTCTTCAAGGTCAGATCGAAAGGTCTGACCTTTTTTTTGTGCCTTTGCGAGCGTGATGCAAAGCGGGGGCTTCGAGCCTCCTTGCATGGGTTCACGTCGGGACGGACAGGGGCTTCGCAGCCTCGGCGGAGTCTCTTTGGTCAGGCGGCAGCCGAACGAAGGCTCGTCTCTGTGTCGGTGATAGCGCCGGTCTGTCCGGCGTGGCGAACCGAGATTTGCCTCCCGTTGCGAAGGAAAGGCCGCAGATCCAGCGAACGGGCAAACGGCCGCGGGCGGATTGGTTGGTTGCAAAAAAAAGGCGGATCGATAGATCCGCCTCGAGGAATCCTGTGATCGGCCGGTGTTTATTTGGCTTCTCCTTCGATCAGGTAGCGATCGTTGACGACGATATTGTTGAACACCGTGTTGGCAGGAACGGCGACGTTTTCGCCTTTGATGCAGAGGCAGAACATGCAGGGCCAGAAGAATGGAATGCCTACGCCGAGCCCTACGCCGAGTGCGGTGCCCTTTCGGCTTTTACCCTCAAGGGCGTGGGAGCCTGTCAGACGAATGAGCTGACCGTCTACGGCGGTTGTCGTCAGACAGTCGATTTTTACGTATCCGGGTTTCCCGACTCCTTTGGCCCGTTGTGTCTGCACATCCATGATGACCGGCGTTCCTCTTCGAATCAGAATACGATTGTTCTCGTTGTCCAAAATATCGGCATCCACGATGGCCGTCGGGGTGATCGAAAACCGATTTTTACTTTCGACCGCAGCAGTCAGACGAACGGGGATGGGTTTCCCGTTGTAGAGAGAGCTTTTGGTTTGGGCAATTCCTGCCCACAGCGATAACAGGGCGAGGCCTGTCAGCAAGTTTTTTTTCATGTCGATGTCGTTTGAATGAAACAATGGTGAGGCGTATGCCGAAAAGCCGTGTCGCAATGACAGCTGTTTCATCAAACGAAAACGTGGGTCATGCCTGTTACTGAAGGTACGACCAAATACCTGTACACACAAGCACAACCCACGCCATACGGCGAGGGCATTCATGTACTTGTTGCTTGTGTACCGAGTAAAATTGGTCGTTTTTCAGTAAAGCAACAGCTTAAATGCCATCGGACGCATTGTCTATTCGACAATACTTACGACAAAAATAGCAATTCTGTTCAATCTTTGCAAGCGAAATGCGCAACAAACGCCCGTCGCCTGATCGAGAAACAAAGACAGCCTGTCGCCGATCGCAACGAACGATTTTCTCCGCATGTTTTGCGCAGGTCAGAGCCGATTCATGGTCTGCGCACCGAACGGACAAAGTGATTCAGGCCATGCTTGAAGGTCGGGGGCTGTCGGCCTCTCCGCGCAATCCTTGCAGTCGGACCGCATAAAGGTACGCTTGCTTTCGGTGCAACGGACGCGTTCATTCAGGTAGCGTCGCGTCAGGTCGCATCAGGGCTTTATCCTGTTTCGCCAGCACGGGATTTGCGCACAGTCGGTTACGAAAGCGAATGAGTTCGTCGAACGCCGCCGGATTGTCGAAGCAGGGGTGATGGCACAGCGTGCGCATTTGCTCGTCGCGCAGCACGTAGAACCGGCGGTTCCCCTTGGAACGCATCCCGCATGTTTCATATCCGCAGGCGAGCAGCGGTGCGGCTTCGGTCTCCGAGAGGGAGGGGAAGAGGATCACGCGATTTGGAATCGGTTTGGCGCAGAGCCGCGGTACGGCCGTGCTGCCGACATGCCCGATTCGCCGTAGCTCGGGCCTCCACGCTGTCGCCGCATGGCTGCGACAGCGTCGAATGTCTGTGCCCACCGTGGATCGTAAGGGTGCAGCCGTAGGGGTATCGGAGAACGCCGGGGCAAAAATAAATATAGGGGGGATGAAAGGTGAAACCGTCGGGGACGCGATCAAAAAAAGGGAGATCCGTATCGCTCCCCTTTCTGGTAGTGGAACGGGGATTGGCCCGCTTCGCGAGCCTTCAAACCTTGCGACTCGGCAAAGCGAACGGGTTCGCGCTGCCCTCGCTGCTCGGTTTGTTCGTCCCTCGGGGCTCTCATCCCCTTTGGCTTGTCCGTTCGATACGGGTGTAAAGAGAAAAGCGACCGTTGCCGATCGCTTTTTGGTAGTGGATAGGGGATTCGAACCCCTATGTCATGCGTGAGAGGCATGTATCCTAGCCCTTAGATGAATCCACCGTTGAGTTTTGTGCTGCAAAGATACGGCCTTTTTTCGAATCTCCAAACTTTTTCGCCGAATTTTTCGTTTTTTTCTGCGAAAAAGGCCGTCGATCATTCCGTAGCGCTGCCGCCGGATACGAAAAAAAGGTCCAATGCCTCACGGCGTTGAACCTTTTCTTTGAAAGAGAGGCGGGCCTCTCCTCAAAACAGAGTCGAACGTCAGATCGTCGAAGCCTGACAGCGAGCACCGCCGTCGGCGTCTTAACGGCTGAAAGCGCCGTAATCTGCCGCTCTACTCAACCAACCTAAAACTACTAACCTAAATGAACCTTAAAACTTCGCTGCAAAGATAAACCCCGATTTTTGTTTATGCAAATTCTTTATTAATATAATAAATAAATTTATCAAATTCGTAACAACAACCCCTCGCCGAACCGCATAAAGCACCCCGTGAGGAAAAAGATATCCGGTTTTGCCGCAAAAAGGCGGGAGTGCGCAGCGGCGGAACGGCGGTCGCGATGCGCCCTTTCGGAGGAAGCGGCACGCTCTCGGGAACGCGGCACGGCGGCGGTCGCGGCGCAGGTCGCGAAGCGGGGCCTTCGGCCTGCCGCCCGACGGAAAGGCGCTGTATGCAGGCCCCGAACGCCCCCTGCCGACGATCGATCTTCTGTCGTGCGGCGGATGTTATCGCTGCGAATGACAACCCGATAGGGCCGAAGAGGCGCGTGCCTGCCGTTGCGGGGTGCGGCGGCCCGCAACAGGCCCGAGCGGCGCATCGACAAGGGCCGTAAGGCCGCCGTTGCGCAGCCCCTATGCAGCCTCTTTCTCGCGAGCGACCGCCTCGGGCGCGGCCGAAGTCGCGGGATGCGAAATCCCTCGGCGGACGGAGACGACTCGACGCAAGGTTTGTCTTTTTTGCCCGATATTTCCCGATATTGATTTTTTATCGTATCTTTGGTACCCCATGGCGGGAATCTACTACCATATCCCTTTTTGCAAGCGCATTTGCAGCTATTGCGATTTCTATCGTACGGCCCGACTCGGGCGGCTCGAGTCGGTGATCGCGGCGATGCGTCGCGAAATCGGGGCGCGGGCCGATTACCTCGGCGGCGAGGCGATCCGCACCCGTTATTTCGGCGGGGGCACCCCCTCGCTCTGCTCGATCGGGCAGCTGCGGGCGCTGCTGACGGCGACCGAGGCGGCGTTCGACTGCTCGGCGGTCGAGGAGACCACCCTCGAGGCCAATCCCGACGACCTGACGGCGGCGTATCTGACCGCTCTGCGCGGTCTCGGTATCGACCGTCTCTCGATCGGCATCCAGTCCTTCGACGACGGGGCGCTGCGGCTCATGAACCGCCGCCACACGGCCGATGAGGCGGAGCAGGCGGTGCGGCGCGCCCGCACGGCGGGGTTCGACAACGTGACGGTCGATCTGATCTTCGGCATCC
Organism: uncultured Alistipes sp.; assembly: GCA_910584485.1. GTDB lineage: Bacteria > Bacteroidota > Bacteroidia > Bacteroidales > Rikenellaceae > Alistipes. Next base: position 106,022 of record CAJUAV010000007.1, on the reverse strand, counting down.
CCGGTTTCGGCGGTGCGTCGCTGGAGCGCTCGCTCGACCGGCTGCTGCGCCTCGGCGCTCCGCACGTTTCGGCATATTTGTTGACCGTCGAGCCGCGCACGCGCTTCGGCCTGCTGGCCGAACGGGGCGAGCTGCGTGAGGTCTCCGAGGAGCGGTGCGAGGAGGAGTATCTGTTGATTCACAAGCGGCTGACGGAGGCGGGCTACGAACATTACGAGGTCTCGAACTATGCCCTGCCCGGCTTTCGGTCGCGCCACAACAGCCGCTATTGGGACGGCACGCCCTACCTCGGCATCGGCCCCGCGGCCCACTCTTTCGACGGCCGCTCGCGGTGCTGGAACGTCGCCTCGGTCGAGCGCTACCTCGACGGCGCCCCCGCCGAAGGCGAGACGCTGACCGAGGAGGATCGGCGGCTCGAATACCTCCTGACGCGGCTGCGGACGGCCGACGGCTTCGCGACGGCCGATTTCGCGGCCCGCTTCGGCACCGAACGGCTCGCGCGTCTCGTCGCGGCGGCCCGCCCGCTGCTGGCCGCAGGGTGGCTCGCGCAGCAGGAGGGGCGGCTGCGGATCCCTGCCGAGCGACTGCTCGCCTCGGATGCGGTCATCCGTGCGCTCGCGACCGACTGAATCCCGCTAACCGCTTCAACTCAAATGATCTATTATTCTTAAAAAAATTGAAAATATTCGGATTAATCAAGAATATGTATTATCTTTGCGGCCGTTATCGGCCGCTGTGCCGCAGCCGCAGGACGCCCGCCGCGTCCCGAATCGGCGGCGCAACCCTTTCCGAACGCCTTGCGGCAGGGCTTCGGCGCGATCGGCAGCCTCGGGCGAACGATCGCACGACGCTCCCCCGAACGGGAGCACGGCGCATTCCCGAACGGGCGCCGCTTCCCGCGCGAAAGGCGCGGCCTGGCAGAAACCATTCGAAAAGTAATAACAATAAACGCGTTTGTTAAATGAGTAACAACAAATTGACCCCCGACTACCTGTTCGAAGTCAGCTGGGAGGTCTGCAACAAGGTGGGCGGCATCCATACCGTCATCGCGACCAAGGCGCAAACCGCCCTGCGCAAGTTCGGCGAGCGCTACGTGCTCATCGGCCCCGATGTGCAGCATGTGGGCGACAACCCCGAATTCGAGGAGGATGCGACGCTGCTGCGCGCCTGGCGTCAGAACGTCTACGGCGAAGGCATCCGCATCCGCGTCGGCCGCTGGAAGATCAAGGGCGAGCCGCTGGCCGTGCTGATCGACTTCACGTCGCTCTTCTCGCAGAAGGACGAGATCCTGAAGAAGCTCTGGGACGACTACCACGTCGACTCGATTTCGGGCCAGTGGGACTATGTGGAGCCCGTCCTCTTCGGCTACGCCGCGGGCAAGGTGATCGCCTCGTACGTCGACACCTTCTGCACGGCCGCCGACAAGGTCGCCGCCCATTTCCACGAGTGGATGACCGCCGCCGGAGCCCTCTACCTGCGTTCGTACGCCCCCTACATCGCGACCCTCTTCACGACGCATGCCACGGTCATGGGCCGCTGCATCGCCGGCAACGGGCTGCCCCTCTACAACGACCTGACCAAATACAACGCCGACGACATGGCGCGCCAGTTCAACGTGCTGGCCAAACACTCGATCGAGAAGCAGGCGGCGACCTACGCCGATTCGTTCCTGACGGTCAGCGACATCACCGCCAACGAGTGCAAGTACCTCCTCGGCCGCGAGCCGGACGGCGTGACGCCCAACGGCTTCGAGAACGATTTCGTCTGGAGCGGCGAGACCTTCGACACGAAGCGCAAGGAGGCGCGCAAGGCGATGATCGAGGTGGCCGAAGCCTGCCTCGGCACGCGCTTCGCCTCCGAGCCGCTGATCGTCGGCACGAGCGGCCGCTACGAGTTCCGCAACAAGGGGCTCGATCTGTTCATCGAGTCGCTGAAGCGCCTCGCCGCTTCGGAGCAGCTCGACCGCGAGGTGCTGGCCTACATCACCGTGCCCGCGGCCCACTGCGGCCCGCGCGCCGATCTGCAGGCGCACCTGGCCGATCCGTCGAATCCGATCGACCAGAGCCAGTACAAATATTCGACGCACCGCCTCGAATACCAGTCGAGCGACCAGATCGTCAACGCGCTGAACGGTTCGATCCTCACCACCGAGCAGTCGAAGGTGAAGGTGATCTTCGTGCCGACCTACCTCAATGCGCAGGACGGCATCTTCAACAAGCACTACTACGAACTGCTCGTCGGCATGGACGTGACGGTCTTCCCGTCGTACTACGAGCCGTGGGGCTATACGCCGCTGGAGTCGGTGGCCTTCTCGGTGCCGACCGTCACGACGACGCTCGCGGGCTTCGGCCTGTGGGTCGACAAGAAGCGCGAGCATGCGGGCGTCGAGGTGATCCGCCGCGACGACTACAACGACATGGAGGTGGCGATGAAGATTTCGGAGACCCTCCTGCGCTTCAGCCGCATGGACGAGCGCCAGGTGGCCGCCGTGCGCCGCTCGGCCTGCGAGGTCTCGGAGACGGCCCTCTGGGAGAAGCTCTTCCCCTTCTACGAGCAGGCCTACGCCGAGGCGCTCGAAAGCTCCGTGATGCGTACGAACCGCGCCGTGCTGGGCGAGGGCGGCACGCGCACCGAGCAGATCAACTTCGTGCGCCAGCAGCTCTTCGTCGAGAAGCCCAACTGGAAGCGCATGATGATCGACAAGACGCTGCCGACGCGTCTGCATGCCCTCGAGGAGCTCTCGCGCAACCTCTGGTGGTGCTGGAACGCCGATGCCCGCAAACTCTTCGAGGGGATCGACCAGCCGCTGTGGCTCGCCTGCGACCAGAACCCGATCGCCTTCCTCGACAAGCTGCCGATGGAGCGCGTGAAGCGTCTCGAAACGGACGCCGCCTTCCTCGCCGAGCTCGACCGCGTATACGCCACCTTCCGCACCTATATGGAAGAGAAGCCCGCCGCCGATACGACGACGATCTCCTATTTCTCGATGGAGTACGGTCTGCACTCGTCGCTCAAGATCTACTCGGGCGGTCTGGGCATCCTGGCGGGCGACTACCTGAAGGAGGCCTCGGACAAGAACGTCCCGATGGCCGCCGTGGGTCTGCTCTACCGCTACGGCTATTTTACGCAGCGTCTTTCGGCGCAGGGCGCCCAGGAGGCGACCTACGAGGCGCAGAACTTCTATAAGCTGCCCATCTCGCCCGTCCGCGACGAGGCGGGAGGTTGGGTGACGGTCACGATCGCCTTCCCGGGCCGCACGCTCTCGGCGCGCGTCTGGAAATGCCAGGTGGGCCGCACGGACCTCTACCTGCTCGACGCCGACTACGAGGCCAACCTCGAGGAGGATCGCCAGATCACCCACTACCTCTACGGCGGCGACTGGGAGAACCGCCTGAAGCAGGAGATCCTGCTCGGCATCGGCGGTATCCGCGCCCTGCGCAAGATGGGCATCAAGCACGACGTCTACCACTGCAACGAGGGCCACGCCGCCTTCATCGGCATCGAGCGCATCCGCGACCTGGTGAACCACAAGAAGCTCTCCTTCTCGGAGGCGCTGGAGGTGATCCGCTCCTCGTCGCTCTTCACGACCCACACGCCCGTGCCCGCCGGTCACGACGCCTTCCCCGAGTCGATGATCCGCCAGTACATGGCCCACTATCCCGACGTGCTGGGCATCACGTGGGAGCAGTACATCAACCTCGGCAAGACAAACCCGAACGATCCGAACGAGAAGTTCTCGATGTCGGTGCTCGCCTGCAACCTCTCGCAGGAGGTCAACGGCGTGTCGTGGCTCCACGGCGAGGTCTCGAAGGAGATCCTGGGCAACATGTGGCCCGGCTACTTCAAGAACGAGCTCCACATCGGCTACGTCACGAACGGCGTGCATTTCCCGACCTGGATCGCCACCTCGCTGCGCGCGCTCTACGCCCGCTACTTCGGCGACGCCTTCTCGGGCCACGTCTACGACATCCCCGCCTGGCAGAAGGTCAAGGAGATTCCCGACTCGGAGCTCTGGGACGAGCGCATGAAGCTCAAGGAGCGTCTGATCCACCACATCCGCCGCCGCTACAGCGACCCGCGCCAGGTGCGCCTCGACTCGCCGCGCCAGATGTTGCAGATCATCGACAGCATCAAGCCCGAGGTGCTTACGATCGGTTTCGCCCGTCGTTTCGCCACCTACAAGCGCGCCTACCTGCTCTTCTCGAACCTGGACCGTCTGTCGGCGATCGTCAACAACAAGGAGCGCCCCGTGCAGTTCATCTTCGCGGGTAAGGCCCACCCGCACGACAAGCCGGGTCAGGACCTCATCAAGCGCATCGTCGAGGTGTCGAACATGCCGCAGTTCGTGGGTAAGATCCTCTTCCTCCAGAACTACGACATGGAGCTCGCGCGCCGCATGGTGCAGGGCGTCGACGTATGGCTCAACACGCCGACCCGTCCGCTGGAGGCCTCGGGTACGTCGGGCGAAAAGTGCGTCATGAACGGCGTGATGCAGTTCTCGGTGCTCGACGGCTGGTGGGTCGAGGGCTACAAGGAGGGCGCGGGCTGGATGCTGCCCATGGAGCGCACCTTCACGGACCAGCATTTCCAGGACGAGCTCGACGCCGAGATGATCTACAACACGATCGAGGAGCAGATCGCCCCGAAATACTACAACCGCGGCACGGACGGCATTCCGCACGAGTGGGTCGCTTCGGTCAAGAGCTGCGTGGCGGACATCGCCTCGAACTTCACGACCAACCGCATGCTGATCGACTACGAGGATCGTTTCTACGACAAGCTCGCCGCCCGCAAGCGCGAGATCACGGCCGGCAGCTACAAGCTGGCGCGCGAGATCGCCGCCTGGAAGCGCAAGGTGTCGGCCGCCTGGGATTCGGTCCGCGTCGTCAACACGGAGCGCGTCCGCATCGAGCAGGAGGCGGTCTTCGTGGGCGAGCAGTATCATTTCGAGGTGACGCTCGATATCCGCAACCTCCGTCCCGAGGACATCGGCGTCGAGATGGTCGTGGCGCAGCAGATCGTCGGCAACGACGGGGTGGACGTGCACCGCACGATCGCCCTGGAGCGCGTCAAGAGCGAGGGGACGAACGTCACCTACGCCCTCGACTACACCCCCGAGGAGGCCGGTACGTTCGACTACGCGCTGCGCATCTTCCCGCAGAATCCGCACCTGCCGCACCGCATGGATTTCGCGCTGGTGAAATGGGCCTGACCGCATGCAGCGGGACGATCGGACGATCGGCGCCGCAGCGATGAATGACAGCCGCTCCCCCTCCTTTCGATCGGGAAAGGAGGGGGCGGCGTTTTTCGAGGGGGTGCCTGCGGCGCGGCCGAACGGGGCAGCGAAACGCCCTTGCGGCGGATCGGACGGAGCTGCGCGTGTCGCAGTCGCGTCTGTTTTGAGGAGCCGCAGCAGGCTCGGCCGTACGGCGGAGCGGAGCGTTCGGCCGACCCGAAGGCTGCCCTGCGGGGCGCGTTTCGGGAAGGGGCGCGCAGGACGGCGGGCCGCCCGTTCAGGAGGTGTTTTTTGCGCCCGAGCAGTCCCGACGAGCTGCACAGGTCGCCGCATGCCGAATGTCGCACGCAGGTACGGCGGGCCTCCCCTCCGGCTTAAGGCCCGCACCTCGCGACCGCTCGCTGCATCCGCTCCGCAGGCTTCGTCCCGCGTGCGGCTTGCGCCGAAAGCGCGGCGGACCGCCCGAGCAGTCCCGACGTCTTGCAGCAGGCCGCCGCATGCCGTCGGGTCCGATCCCGATCAATTTGGTGAATTTCGCGACAAAAAAGATATTTTTCCGCAAAACGGATACAAGTTGCCGTTTTTTTTAATATCTTTAGAGTACGAACAGAATTTTTATACGCATATGTCAGCCTTAACTTTCGACAAAACCTCGTTGGGAAACCTCGAGTATTCGCTCCAACGCGAGATGCTCGCGACCGACCGTATCGGCGGTTACATGAGCACGACGATCGTCTGCTGCAACACCCGTAAGTACCACGGTCTGATTGTTGCGCCGATCGACGACAGCGACCGCACCTACGTGCTGCTTTCGTCGCTCGACGAAACGATCGTCCAGCACGACCAGTCGTTCAATCTGGCGCTGCACCGTTACAAGGGCGTTTACGAGCCGCGCGGTCACAAGTACATCACCGATTTCGAGTATACGCCGACGCCGACGATCACCTATCGCGTGGGCGGCGTGATCCTGAAAAAGGAGATGCTCTGGATCCACAAGCGCACGCAGCTCATGATCCGCTACACGCTGCTCGACGCCCACTCGGAAACGAAGCTGCGTCTGCGTCCCTTCCTCGCCTTCCGCGACAAACATGCGCTGACGAAGGCCAACATGGAGGCCGACGGCCACTCCTATCCCGCCGTGAACGGCGTGCGCTGCCGCATGTACCCCTCCTTCCCGTGGCTCTACCTGCAGACGACCAAGCCCGAGGCGGAGTTCGTGCCCGCCCCCGACTGGTACTACAATTTCGAATACCTCCAGGACCTCGCCCGCGGTTACGACGGCTACGAGGACCTGCTGACGACGGGCTATTTCGAGACCGAGCTCAAGAAGGGCGAAAGCATCATCTTCTCCGCGTCGCTCGACGAAATGGCCTCGCCCGCCGAGATCGAACGCCTCTTCGAGCAGTCGATCGCCCGCCGTACGCACAAGATCGATTTCATCAGCTGCATGCGGCACTCCGCCCGTCAGTTCATTATCCGCCGCCCGGGCGGCCGCACGGAGCTCGTGGCGGGTTACCCGTGGCACGGCGTTTCGGGCCGTCAGACCTTCGTCGCCCTGCCCGGCATCACGCTCGAACAGGACCACAAGGAGGACTGCATGGATGTCCTCGACACGCTGGTGCGCGAGATGCGCGACGGCATGTTCGCGGGATCGGCTTCGGCCCGCGTGGCGGTCGACGCGCCGCTGTGGTTCTTCTGGACCCTCCAGCAGCTCGAACGCGAGATCGGCGCCGAGGCGGTCTGGACGCGTTACGGGGCAGCCATGAAGGGCGTGCTCGACAACTACCGCCGCGGCATGGACGGCCGCATCGTGCTGAACGAAAACGGCCTCGTCTGGGCTTCGGCCAACGGCGGGTTCCCCGTTTCGTGGATGGATTCGGTGATCGACGGCGTCGCCGTGACGCCCCGCGACGGCTATCAGGTCGAGGTGCAGGCCCTGTGGTACAACGCCGTCTGCTATGCGCTGGAGCTGGCCGCCGCGTGCGGCGACCGCGCCTTCGTCGAGGCGTGGAAGGAGATCCCCGAACGCACGAAGCGTTCGTTCAACGAACTGTTCGTCCTCAAGGCGGGCTACCTGGCCGACTACGTGGGCGGCGACGGCGTGAACGACTTCATCCGCCCGAACATGGTCGTCGCCTGCGGCCTTCCCTATAAGATGATTTCGTCGGAGACGATCGTCGACACGCTGCGCACGATCCGCCAGCATCTGCTCACGCCGCGCGGCCTGCGCACGCTGACGCCGCGCCATCCGCTCTACCGCGGTTCGCAGGAGGGTACCCCCGCCGAGCGCGATTTCGCGGGCAAGAACGGTTCGGTATGGCCCTGGCTGTTGCCCTTCTACGTGGCCGCCTGCTTCGACGTCGACGGGGACCGCTTCCTGCCGTCGGCCGAGCAGATCCTCGAAGATTTCGAGGAGGATATCCAGAGCTACGGCATCGGCTCGATCTGCGAGCTCTACGACGCCGATCCTCCGTACGCCTCGCGCGGCGCGATTTCGCAGGCGTGGAGCGTGGGCGCCGTGCTGGAGATCTACCGCATGATCCGCGAGCGCAAGGAGGCCGCCGCCCCGAAGAGGGGCGCCTCGGCCAAGCGCGCGCCGAAGCGGGCCGCGGCACGGAGCGCCGAGGCCGCCGCGAAGCCGGCCAAAGCGGCCGCGAAGACTGCCGCCCCGAAAAAGAGCGCGAAGAAGAAGTAGGCCGCGGCCTGCGCCGCCCCTTCGGCGAAGGAACGGCGGCGCATGAAACAGGAACAATAACAAAGATTTAAAGCAACAATATGAGAGTTTTAATGTTCGGCTGGGAGTTCCCGCCCCACATCGCCGGCGGTCTGGGAACGGCGTGCTACGGCATGACGCGCGGTCTGGCGCGCAACGGCGTCGACGTGACCTTCATCATGCCGCACGCCTACGGCGACGAGGACCAACGTTTCATCCGCGTCGTGAACGCGAGCGACGTCGAGGCCGTCTACGGTTCGACGGGCAGCGGTGCGGACGATATCCTGGACAAGATCTCGTTCATCCATATCGACTCGAACATGGTGCCCTACATCTCCCCCGAGGAGTATGCCTCGTACCATGAAAAATATGTCAAGACGGGCCAGCGCGTCTGGTCGACGAGCGACTGCTGGAAGCAGCGCTACACCTTCTCGGGCAAGTACGGCGCCAACCTCATGGAGGAGGTGGCGCGCTACGCCGTGGTGGCGGCGCAGGTGGCCAAGGACCTCGAAGGGCAGTTCGACGTGATCCACGCCCACGACTGGCTCACCTATTTCGCGGGCATCGCCGCCAAGCGCGTCTCGGGCAAGCCGCTGGTCGTCCACATGCACGCCACGGAGTACGACCGTTCGGGCGAAAACGTCAATACGCAGACCTACGCCATCGAGAAGGCGGGCATGATGGCCGCCGACTGCGTGATGGCCGTATCGAACCTCACGCGCAACATCGTTATCAACCGCTACGGCATCCCCGCCGAGAAGGTCGTGACGGTGCACAACGCCGTGCGCTTCGCCGAAAATTCGGCGGCGGCGCCCGAGCGCGGCGTGAAGGACAAGATCATCACCTTCCTGGGCCGCATCACCTACCAGAAGGGTCCCGACTACTTCGTCGAGGCGGCCGCCAAGGTCCTCAAGCGCGTACCCGACGTGCGCTTCGTGATGGCCGGTTCGGGCGACATGATGAACCACGTGATCCGTCGCGTGGCGCGTCTGGGCATCGCCGACCGCTTCCATTTCACGGGCTTCCTGCGCGGCGAGGACGTGCACAAGATGTTCCAGCTCTCGGACGTCTACGTCATGCCTTCGGTTTCGGAGCCCTTCGGCATTTCGCCGCTGGAGGCGATGCGCTCGAACGTGCCGGTCATCATCTCGAAGCAGAGCGGCGTGGCCGAGGTGCTCGACTATGCCGTGAAGGTCGACTACTGGGACGTCGACGCACTGGCCGACGCGATGTACGGTCTGATCAAGTACCCCGCCCTGTCGAACATGTTCTCGACGAAGGGCCTCGAGGAGGTGACCAACCTCAAGTGGAACGACGCCGCCGCCAAGATCAAGCGGGTGTACGAGCGCGTGATCGAAGAGAATCAAAATAAATAAAACACATAGAACAACTTATGAAAACCGTTTGTCTTTATTTTCAGGTTCACCAGCCGTGGCGTCTGAAGAAATACCGCTTCTTCAACATGGGCAAGGACCACAACTACCTGGACGATCTGGCCAACCGCGCGATTCTCCAGAAGGTGGCCCGCCAGTGCTATCTGCCGATGAACGCGCTGCTGCTGAAGCTCATCAAGGAGAACAAGGGCAAGTTCCGCTACACCTTCTCGATCACGGGCATCGCCGTCGAGCAGTTCAAGGCTTTCGCGCCCGAGGTGCTCGACTCGTTCAAGGAGCTGGCGGCCACGGGGTGCGTCGAGTTCCTCGCCGAGACCTATTCGCACTCGCTGGCGGCCCTCGCCTCGAAGGAGGATTTCGCCGCCCAGGTGAAGCTCCACACGGCGATGCTGAAAAAGGAGTTCGGCGTGAAGCCGACCGCCTTCCGCAATACGGAGCTGATCTACTCGGACGAGATCGGCGCCATGGTGGCCGAGCTGGGCTTCAAGACGATGCTGGCCGAGGGCGCCCGCCACATCCTCGGCTGGAAATCGCCCAACTATATTTACGCCAACGCCATCGACCAGAAGATGCGCCTGCTGCTGCGTAACTACAAGCTGTCGGACGACATCGCCTTCCGCTTCTCGAACCAGGGGTGGGACCAGTACCCGCTGACGGCCGACAAGTATGTGTCGTGGCTCGCTTCGGAGGAGACCCCGGGCGAGGTGCTGAACCTCTTCATGGACTACGAGACCTTCGGCGAGCACCAGGGCGCCGAGACGGGCATCTTCGACTTCGTGCGTGCGCTGCCCGCGGCGGCGCTGGCGTCGGGCGAGCTCGAGTTCGCGACGGTGAGCGAGGCGGCCAAGAAATACCAGCCCGTGTCGGTGCTGCACTGCCCGCACGTGATGTCGTGGGCCGACGAGGAGCGCGACGTGACGGCATGGCTCGGCAACGAGTTGCAGAACGAGGCCTTCTCGAAGCTCTACGCGCTGAAGGAGAAGGTGGCGGCGCTCAAGAGCGAGGATTTCAATTACGTGTGGAATTTCCTCCAGACGTCGGACCATTTCTACTACATGGCGACGAAATGGCTCTCGGACGGCGACGTGCACTCCTATTTCAACCCCTACGACTCGGCTTACGACGCCTTCATCAACTACATGAACGTGCTGTCGGATTTCGAGATCGAGGTCGACAAGGCACTGGCCGCCAAGGGCGGACGCAAACGGACGGTGAAAGCCTGATCCGCGCCGATTGCGCAGAACGGGATACCCCGCGGTCGAATCGGCTGCGGGGCGTCTCGTTAAAACGGGACTTGCGGCGGCGGGCTTCGATCCGAACAAGTTCGCGCGGTAGCGCGGCGGGCCGCAGCTTTCGGCGGCGAAGGCCCGCTATTCGCGCAAGGCTCATTGCGCCCCTTCGCAAGCTGCTGCCCGAAGGTCGCATGCAAGTGCATGCCGTTCGCCGCCGCCCCATGCGGCGGACGGCCATCTCGCGTCGGGCCGCTCGAAATGCCTCCTGCCGCCGTCGGCGAACTCGTCGGCTCGACGTCGCAGACGTCGGCAGCCCGCTCCGTTAAACGGGGTTTTGTATCGGAGGAGCCTCGGCGGGTTATCGCGTGTCATCGCTTGCCGCAAGGTTCGATGGCGCAGCCATCGGCGGGCCGAAGCCTCCGCGCGCGGAGGCCCGCATTTCGCATCCGCATCATGCGTGCGCTCCGCAGGCTTCGGTCCGAACAAGTTCGCGCGGTAGCGCGGCGGGCCGCAGCTTTCGGCGGCGAAGGCCCGCTGCTCGCGTTCGCTCGTTGCGCCCCTTCGCAAGCTGCTGCCCGAGCGAGGGTCGTACGAACGTGTGTGCCGAACGGCTCGACGTCGCAGACGTCGGCAGCCCGCAGCCGCCCCCTGGCGGAGGGCTGCACCTCGCCGAAGGGCTCGCTGCCGCCTCCGCTCGGCTGCGGGCTTTGCGATCGATTTCGATCCCTCAAGGGATCGGCGGGCCGAAGCCACCTGCGGCCCGCCGCCGCCTCTCCTCTCGAAAAAAATGCTAAAAAAATCGAAGAAATATTTGTTTTCTAAAATCTTCGTATTACTTTTGTCGTACAATATTGTTCTATCATGATGGCAAAACGCAAAAACGAAGCGCTCACGCGCGGTGAAGAGGAGATCATGCAGCTCCTGTGGAAGCTCGGCGAGGCGAATGTAAACGACCTGCTGGCCGAGATGACCGAACCCAAACCCAAGTACACGACCGTGGCCACCTTCCTGAAAATTCTGGAGGACAAACAGTACGTGGCCCGCAAACCGAACGGTCGGGGATACAGCTATTATCCGCTCGTCGAAAAGTCGGATTACGCCGACCGCCTGATGACCTCCGTGCTGGGCAACTATTTCGACGGATCGCTCGTGCAGCTCGTTTCGTTCTTCTCGAAGCGCGAATCGATTCCGCTGGACGAGATGAACGAAATCGAGGCGATCATCCGCGCCGCCCGCGCCGAAGAGAAAAACTGACCTCCCCCATGAAAGAGCTCCTGCAATACGCGCTCGAAGCGATCGTCTCGACGGGCATCCTCTACGGTTGCTACCGCCTGTTGCTCGATCGCCGCGTCGGCTACGGGCTGTGCCGCCTCTACCTCTTCGCGGCGCTCGTCGTCGGGTCGCTCATTCCGCTCTTCGACATCCCCGTCTGGCCCGGGCGCATCGTCGAGGTCGCTCCGCTGCCCGAACAGCCGCTGCCCCTACTCCCGACGCGTTTCGAGGCTCCCGTGCCGCAGCCGATCGACGATCGGACGATCGTGTGGGCGCTCTATGCGCTGGGAGCTTTCGTGCTGTTGGCCCTGATGACGCGGCAGGCGGTTCAGATCGCCCGCCTGCATCGGGGAGCCCTCGTCTCGCACCACGCCCGCTATCGGCTGGTGCGCACCTTGCGGCAGATCTCCTCGTTCTCGTTCCTGCGCTCGATCTATCTGTGGCAGCAAACCCCCGAGGAGGAGCTCTCGGCGATCATCGCCCACGAGGCGAGCCACATCGCGCACCATCACACGACCGAACGACTGGCGATCGAGGTGCTCAAGGCGCTGTTGTGGTGGAATCCCGTCGCCTGGCTGACGACGCGGTCGCTGGCCGAGGTCGAGGAGTTCGAAGCGGATCACGACGTGCTGCGCGCCGGTTTTCGACGCGACACCTATATGACGACCATTTATCGGCAGCTTGTCGGCTACAGTCCGGACATCGCCAACGGGCTGCCTCATTCGCTTACCAAAAAACGATTCGAAATGATGACAACGCAAATCCGCAAAAAGGGTACGCTGCTGCGCATGGCCGCCGTGGTGCCCGTCATGGCCGGACTGGTGTGCGCCTTCTCCTTCACGGCGCGCGCCACCGAATACCGCACGGTCGGGAGCGCTGCCGTCGAAGCACGGCCCGCAGCCGAAACGCAACCCGCCGTCGACATGCGTTCTGCGGTCGAAGCGCGACCTGCTGCCGAAGCGTTGCGAGCCGCCGAACCGACGCAGGAGCAGGTCGGTACGCTGATGCTCTTCGTCTCCGCCGCAGGAAAACCGCTGGCGGGCGCGCTGGTGACTGTGCAGGGAACTGCGCACGGTACGGTGACTGATGCCGCCGGCAAGGCGACGCTGCGGATTCCGTCGGGCACGACCGTCGAGATCTCCTACGTCGGCATGAAGAGCGAGACCTACACGGTGCGCATCGATGCGGCCGAAGCCGAAAAGGATTGGACGGTGGCTGCGATCCTGTCGCTCGAACCCGAAACCGCGATCGACGAGGTGGTTGTCGCGGGATACGGAGCGGTTGCGCGCGGTGCCGAGGCTGCTCGAAGCGAACAGCCGCTCTATGTGCTGGACGGAAAGATCATCTCCGAAGAGGCGTTCCGTCGGGTGGACCCGAACCGCGTCGCATCGATCGAGGTCCTGAAGACGGAGGCGGCTGTTCGTCTCTACGGCGAACAGGCGAAAAACGGCGTCATCGTACTGACGCTGAAATCGGCCGAACCCGCAACCAACGACATCGACAAGGTGATCGTAACGGGATTCGTTGCGCCTGCCGAGGCGATCGAGTCGCGTTCGGAGGCGTCGAAAACGAGCGACGAGGAGCAGCCCCTCGTCGTGGCCGAGGTGATGCCCTCCTTCGAAGGAGGAAACCTGAACGTTTTCCGCAACTGGGTGAACGAGCGGGTCCGCTATCCCGAGGGGGCGATCGGTCGGAAGCGTTCGGGGCGCGTGGTCGCGTCGTTCGTGATCGATTGCGAGGGCAACCTGACGCAGATCCGCATCCTGCAAAGCCCCGATCCCCTCTTGAGCGACGAGGTGATCCGCGTGCTTTCGGCCTCGCCCCGCTGGAGCCCGGGCGAGCAGCAGGGAACGAAGGTGCGCGTCATTTATACGATGCCCGTCGATTTCCGGGTAGAGGCGCCCGCATCGGTGCCTGCGTCGGAGTCTGCATCGGCGCCGGCGGAAGAGCCTGCGACGGAGCCGGCCGTTCCCGCGGCGGCGAACGGAGCAGCGGCCGTGGAGGAGGATGAACCCTATACGGTCGTCGACCGCATGCCGACCTTCAAAGGCGGCGACGTGACGCATTTCCGCAACTGGATCATGTCGCAGATCCGCTATCCCGAGGAGCTGCGCACCCGCCGCATCGGAGGAACGGTGCTCGCCTCGTTCGTCATCGACCTGAAGGGGCGTGTGACCGATATTCAGGTGTTGCAAACGCCCGACCGGCGATTGAGCGAAGAGGTGGTGGGGGCGTTGCGGCGCTCGCCCCGCTGGGTGCCCGCGCAGCAGGACGGACGCATTGTTCGGGTGCAGTACACGATCCCCGTGCAGTTTACCATCCGCTGATTTCGAAAAGCCGACCGACCATAAGCGGCGATGCGGCCCGACGGTCTCCTTTCAGGGAGCTCGTCGGGTCGTTGCCGTTTGATCGGGATGCCTCGGCGAGCTGTCGTATACTACGAGGGTTCGATGGCGCAGCCGTCGGCGGGCCGCAGCCTCTCTCGGGTGGGAATCGCACGGATGTGCGGCGGGCCGAAGCCTCCCGCTTGCGGAGGCCCGCAGTTTTGGCAAACGTGCGTGCGCTCCGCAGGCTTCGACCCGAACGAGTTCGCGTTTTAGCGCGTGCAGATAAGCAGCCCCCCTGGCGGAGGGCTGTTTCTCGCCTCTTGCTTGTTCGGCGGGTCGCAAATTGCGGTGTATTATCGGTCATTGCGCAGCAATGGCAGCCCGCAGCCGCTCCCTGGCGGAGGGCTGCAACTCGCCCGAAGGCTCGTTTGTCCCTCCGCTCGGCTGCGGGCTTTGCGATCACTCTCGATCCCGCATGGGATCGGCGGGGCGCAGCCTCCCGCTTGCGGAGGCCCGTACCTGACGAGTGCGTGCGCTCCGCAGGCTTCCGCCCGAAAAAGAGTCTGTCGCCTTAACCGCCGCACCCTTATCGTAAGCCCCCCGTAGCAAGTCGCCCGTCGCAAACCTCCGCCCGCGCACAACCGTCCGCAATTCGCGCAAGAGCCCCTCCCGTACATGAAACAGGCCGACCCCCGCAAAAGGGATCGGCCTGCCCGTTTCGGGAAAGTTCCGACGTTATTCGGCCTCCGTCGTCGCGTCGGCGGCAGCCTCCTCGCTCTCGGCCTTCGGCTCCTCGAACGGCGTGACGTCGAGCAGCTCGACCTCGAATTCGAGTGCCTCGTTGGGGCCGATGTCGCGGCCGGCGCCCTGCTGGCCGTAGGCGAGTGCGGCGGGGATCCAGAGGATGATCTTACCGCCCTTGCCCACGAGCTGCATGCCCTCGGTCCAACCCGGGATCACGCGGTTGAGGGCGAATTCGATCGGCTCGTCCTGCTCGGCGGCGGCGGGGTTCTGGGCGAGGATCATCTTCTGCTGCTCCTTCGAACGGTTCTTGAAGATCGACGAATCGAAGACCTTGCCGTCGCGCGTGCGGCCCGTATAGTGGACCTTCACCATGTCGCGCGGATCGGTCGCCTTGACCGTCTCGTCGCCCGCCTTGACCACCTTGTAGAGCAGCCCCGAGTCGGTCTTCTTCACGCCCGATTTCTTGGCCACCTTCTCCAGCCAGGCCTGCGAAGCCTCGGCGTTGCGCTGCGGCACGACCACCATGAAATAGTTCTGGAGGTAGCCGTTGACGGCCATTTCGTCCATTGCGGGCTGCTTGTCGCGTACGTCCTGCATCGCCTTGGTGATCCAGTAGAGCTGGAGCGGTGCGGGCAGCGGATTCTCGCGCAGATTCGAGCCCAGATCCTGACCGAAAGCGTACGATACGGCTTCGCGCTCCTCCTCGCTCTCGAACATCCCCTCGTCGGCGACGGGGTATTCGACCTTCGTCGAGTCGCCCTGCGCCAGACGGATGCTGTCGGCCTCGGCACGCTTGGCGGCGACGGCTGCGGCACGCGCCGCGCGCTTATTCATGAAGTAGTCGCGCAGCTGCTCGATCGCCTCGTCGTGGCTCTGCGACGCCTTGTCGAAGGCGCCCTCCTCGATGCCGCGCTCGAAAGCGGCGTAGTCGAACGGAATGTCGGCCATCTGGTAGTTGAGGCCGTAGGCCATGTTGGCACCCAGTGCATAGGAGAGGGTATCCATCTTCGAAGCGTCGCCGCGCGAGAGCTTCGTGTCGTTGCCCGTGCAGGCAACCATCATCGCAGCACAAGCGACGGCTGCGGTCAGAATACGGTTTTTCATCTGTCTGTTTTCGTTGTTAAAACTTGCGCAAGCGCAAAAGTATAAAATAAATAGGATATTGTCCGCTTTTCGGGGGATTAATTCCGGCGACGGCTCCATTCGGCGTACGGAACGAGCCGCACGAGCTCGATTTCGTAGCAGAGCGTGCTGTTCGGAGCGATGCCGAGCTCGGCATTCCCCTCGGCGCCGTAGGCTTCGCGCGCGGGGAGCCAGGCGGTGATGCTGCCCCCCTCGCCGATGAGCTTGACGCTCTCCGCGACGCCGCGGCGCAGCTCGCCGACCGTCGTGCGGAGCGGTGCCGCGGGGGTGTGGATCGGCGTTCCGTCGGCGCGCAGGATGCGGTAGCGCAGCTCGACCGAGTCGCGTTCCGAGGCGGGGATGCGCTCCTGGTCGCCCAGCTCGCCCACGGCGTAGGTGACGCCCGAACGGGTGCGGGCGTAGGAGCGGTTCTTTTTGGCCAGGTCGTCGAGGAACTGCTCCTCGTAAGCGCGGGCGCGCTCGGGCAGCGTATAGTTCAGGTGACGCAGGTAGAAATCGCGCGCCTCGTCGGTCGTGAAGCGGCTCTTGTCGCGGAAGACGTCGCGGATGCCCTCGCACACGGCGGCGACGTTGATCGTCGAATCCATGCGCTGGAGGTTCAGGCCGACGTTCATGCCGATCACGTAGGCCACCGAGTCGACATCCGTTCGGAGACGTGCGCCCGCTCCTTCCGAGCGGCGCGAGCAGGCTGCCGCCAGCGCGGCGAGCAGCAGCAGGAAAAGGGTCTTTTTCATAGGTGCGTATCGGACGGCTGCGCGGAGCGCAGCGTTTGTCCGCAGAGTTTCCACAAAATGCGCGCCCCGACGACCGCATCGGTGCGGTCGCCCTCGGCGGGGCAGACCTCGACGACGTCGAAGCCGATGAGGCGGCGGCCGCTGTCGACGGTGCGTTGCAGCAGGTAGACCGCCTCGTCGTAGGTCAGGCCGCCCGGGACGGGAGTCCCCGTGTGGGGGCAGCAGGGGAGGTCGAGGCCGTCGATGTCGAAGCTGACGTAGACCGCTTCGGGGAGCTCGGCGACGATGCGGTCGCACTGCGTGCGCCAGCTCTCGCCCGCGAAGCGCCCTTCGAGCAGCCGCTGGCCGTCGTACTGCACGACACGTCCCGAAGCCTCGGCGAAACGGCGCTCGGCGGCGCTGTAGTCGCGCACGCCGACCTGCACGATGCGCTCGATCTGCGGCACGTCGCGCAGCAGGTTGTACATGATCGAGGCGTGGGAGTATTCGAACCCTTCGTAGGCCTCGCGCAGGTCGCAATGGGCATCGATGTGGAGGATGCCGAAATGCGCGTGCCGTTCGCCCAGCGCCCGCACCAGCCCGTAGGGGGTCGAGTGGTCGCCGCCGACGAGGCCGACCCGTTTGCCGCGGTCGAGGTAGCGGCGCGCCTCCTCGCCGATGACGGCGTTGAGGCGGCAGCTCCCCTCGTTCACGCGGCGGAGCTTGCGCACCACGGCGTCGTCCGTCACGGCGCCGCCGCGCTCGAGGTGTTCGATGACGCGGCGGGCATCGGTGCGCAGCCGCTCCGAGAGCTCGAGCAGCCCGTAGTCGACCTCGGCCGTGGCGATGCCGCGCCGCCAGGCGTCGGGTGCCGCGGGGTCGTAGAAGTCGAGCTGCGTCGAGGCCTCGATCAGCGCGTCGGGGGCATAGGCCGTTCCCGCGCCGTAGGAGACCGTCACGTCCCACGGTGCTGAGAGCAGCACGAGGTCCGCTTCGTCGGTCGTGAAGGGCATGCCGAAATAGTTGCCGTTGTCGAGACCCACGCCGTCGGGGTCGAAGGGGGTGTCCGTTGTCATGTCTGTCGATGATCCGTTGGACAAAAATAGGCAAAAAAAGCGAGATCGGAAAGCCGAAGGCGTGTTTCTTGGGGGCGGCGCTCCGAAACGTAGGGGCCGTCGGAGCGGCGGCGGTTCGGAAAAAAGCGCTATCTTTGCCTCGATCCGAAAAACGCTTTTCCGTATGCAGACGAAACGTCCCCTTGTCGTGGTCGACGAGGCGATTCCCTTTTTGAACGGGGTCCTGGATCCCTGGTGCGACGTGCGGGCGCTGCCCGGGGCTGCCGTTGCGGCGGCCGATCTGCGCGACGCCGACGCCCTGGTGGTCCGTACGCGGACGCGCTGCGACGCGGCGCTGCTCGGCGGTTCGTCTGTGCGGCTCGTCGTCACGGCGACCATCGGCTTCGATCACATCGATTGCGCGTGGTGCGCGGCGCACGGCATCGAGGTGGCGACCGCGGCGGGGTGCAATGCCCGCGGCGTGTTGCAGTGGGTTGCGGGGGTGCTGGCGCTCGATGCCCGCCGCAGGGGGTGGCGACCCGCCGAAAAGTGCCTCGGCATCGTCGGGGTGGGCCATGTCGGAGAGCTCGTGCGGCAGTATGCCGAGGCGTGGGGGTTCCGCACGGTGTGCTGCGACCCGCCGCGCGAGGCGCGCGAGCACAGCGGCTTTTGCTCCCTCGAAGCGGTGGCCGAGGCGGCCGACGTGCTGACGCTCCATACGCCGCTCGATGCGACGACCCGCCACCTGGTCGATGCGCGGCTCGTGGCGCGCATGAAGCGCGATGCGCTGCTCGTCAATGCGTCGCGCGGAGGCGTCGTCGCGACCGAAGCGGTGCTCGACAGCCCGTTGCGCTTCGCCTTCGATGTCTGGGAGGGGGAGCCTGCGATCGATCCGCGGGCGCTGGAGCGCGCCGAGGCGGCGACGCCCCACATCGCGGGCTACTCCGTGCAGGGCAAGGCGAATGCCACGGCGGCGGCCGTGCGGGCGATCGCCCGCCGCTTCGGGCTGCCGCTCGGCGACTGGTATCCCCCCGAGGCGCTGCGGCCTGTGCCGCGGCCGATCGGATGGGAGGAGATGTGCGCGACGATCGACCGCTATTTCGACGTCGAGGCCGAGACGCAGGCGCTGAAACGGGCGCCCGAGGCGTTCGAGCGGATGCGCGACGCCTATCGTTATCGGGCGGAGTATTTTTAGGATGCCGCCCGATTGCGGGCAGGGCAGTGCGGTTCCGCAGGTTCGATCCCGCGAGGGATCGGCGGGCCGCAGTTTTCGGCGGCGAAGGCCCGCTGCTCGCATAAGGCTCGTTGCGTGCGCTTCGCAAGCTGCTGCCTGAAGGTCGCACGCAGGTGCGTGCCGTTCGCCGCCGCCCCATGCGGCTGAACGGCAATCTCGCGTCGAGCCGCTCGAACTGCCTCCTGCCGGCGGCGGCGAACTGGTCGGTTCGATCTCATAAGAGGTCGGCAGCCCGCAGCGTCCCCTGGCGGAGGGCTGTTTCTCGTCTCTTGCTTGTTCGGCGGGTCGCAAATTGCGGCGTATCGGTCATTGCGCAGCAATGGCAGCCCGCAGCCGCCCCCTGGCGGAGGGCTGCAACTCGCCGAAGGGCTCGCTGCAGCCTCCGCTCGGCTGCGGGCTTTGCGATCACTCTCGATCCCGCATGGGATCGGCGGGCCGAAGCCGCCGCGCGCTTAAGGCCCGCCCCGCATCGGTCGTTACGGGCGCTCCGCAGGCTTCGACCCGAGCGAACATGCGCGCGATAGCGCGTCGGGCCGCAGCTTCGCCCCGCGAAGGCCCGCTATTCGCGCAAGGCTCATTGCGTGCGCTTCGCAAGCTGCGTCCCTTCGCCAGCTGCCTCCCGAACACGATCCGTTCCTTTCCCCGCCGCCCTCGGCGGACGCCTCTTCGCGCCTCTTTCCTCCCGCCTCCGCATGCCCCTCCCCGCTGCTTTTTTCGTTCCTGCGCGAAGAAAACGGCCCGACTGTTGCCCGTTACGGAAAAATAGGTTATCTTTGTTCATTGCACCGCAACTGCATCGCTTATGGAAAAGCAATACGTTTTCGAGTACGAGCGTTACGAATCGCTCGACCGCCTGCCCGAGGCCGATCGCCGGCTCGTCGCAGAGGCGCTCTCCGCCACCGATCGGGCCAATGCCCGCTTCTCGCACTTTCGGGTCGGCGCCGCAGCGCGTCTGCGGAGCGGCCGCATCCTCCACGGCAGCAACTTCGAAAGCGAGGTCTTCCCCGCGGGCATGTGCGCCGAGCGGTCGCTGCTCTTCTATGCCGAGGCGAACCACGCCGACGATCCGATCGAGGCGATCGCCATCGCTTCGGATCCCTCGGAGCGCGAGTGCTATCCCTGCGGACAGTGCCGCCAGGTGCTCGTCGACGTCGAACGCCGTCAGCGCACGCCGATCCGCATCGTCATGTACGGCGGCGGCACGGCGAGCGTCGTCCGTTCGGCCGAGCTGCTGCTCCCCTTTACCTTCATCCTCTGACGCGATGTTCTCACCCGAAGATATCCTCTACGAAGACAACCACCTGCTGATCGTCAACAAGCATGCGGGGGATCTGGTGCAGCCCGATCCTTCGGGCGACCCCGCCCTCGAAAATGCGATCAAGGCCTACATCAAGACGCGCGACGCGAAGCCGGGCGCGGTTTTTCTCGGGGTCGTGCACCGCATCGACCGTCCCGTCAGCGGGGCGGTGATCTTCGCCAAGACCTCGAAGGCGCTCGTGCGGCTGAACGAAATGATCCGCGAGGGTCGCATCGAAAAACGCTACTGGGCGCTCGTCGAGCAGCGGCCCGAGGCGGAGCGGGGCGAGCTGCGCCACTACATCCTGCGCGACGGCCGCACGAATCGCTCGAAGGCCCTCGCCGCCCCCAAAGGCGATGCCAAGGAGGGGCGCCTGCGCTACGAAATGATCGGTGCGGGAACGCACTACACGCTGTTGGAGGTCGAGCTGCTGACGGGCCGCCATCACCAGATCCGCGCCCAGCTCGCGGCGATCGGCTGCCCGAT
This sequence comes from uncultured Alistipes sp., assembly GCA_910584485.1. Lineage (GTDB taxonomy): Bacteria > Bacteroidota > Bacteroidia > Bacteroidales > Rikenellaceae > Alistipes. The sequence goes on along the minus strand of CAJUAV010000007.1, from coordinate 85,176 downwards.
CCGCGGCGACCTGAAATACGGCGGGAAACGCTCGATCGCGGGCGGCGGCATCTCGCTCCATTCGCGCCGCGTGCGCTTCGACCACCCCGTGCGGCACGAAGCGGTCGACGTGACGGCCCCCGTGCCGTCGGGCGATAACCTGTGGGCCTGTTTCGAAGGGACGGAGCGATGCGGGCGGTGATTCAGCGCGTGACGGAGGCCGCGGTGACGGTGGCGGTCGAGCCGGTCGGACGGATCGGGCGCGGGCTGCTGGTGCTGGTCGGCGTCACGCACGACGATACGGAGGCCGATGCCGCCTACCTCGCGCAGAAGATCGTCGCCCTGCGCATCTTCGACGACGAGGCAGGGGTGATGAACCTCGACGTGCGGCAGGTCGGCGGCGAGGTGCTCGCCGTGAGCCAGTTTACGCTGCTGGCCTCGACGCGCCGCGGCAACCGCCCCTCGTATGTCGCTGCCGCTCCCGAGGCGGTTGCGCGCCCGCTCTGCGATGCCTTTGTGCGGCGGCTCGAAGCGGGACTCGGCCGCGCGGTCGCGACGGGGCGCTTCGGCGCCGACATGCAGGTGTCGCTCGTCAACGACGGCCCCGTAACGATCTGGATGGATTCGAAAACCAAATAACACAAACCCGAATATGAAAAAACTTTTCCTGTGGATGCTCTTGTCGTCGGTCGTGGCGCTGACCGCCTGCGACGACGACGCGAACAACGAACCTTCGGTCGGTGCGACCGAGGTGCGCGTGACGTGCGATCTGACGATCGCGCTGCCGTCGGCTGCCGCTGCCGAGGGCAAAATCGCCTACGAGGTGCTCTATCCGATCGGCACGGTGGTCGCCACGGCCGAGGTGAAGCCCGTCGGCGAGGACGACGGGTCGTGGCTGACGCCCGCCTGGTCGACGGAGGGAACGCTCAAGACGAACAGCCAGGGGCTGCCCGTCTATGCCGCCACGATCACCTACAAGGCGGCCGCCAACCACGGTCCCGCCCGCTCGGCCGAGCTGGTGATCGACTATGCGGGCATCACCGGCTGCACGCTGGTGATCCGTCAGCCCGCGGGCGAGCCCGAAATCGCAGGGGGGTATCCCGGCTGGCCCGAGCTGCCGACGCGCCTCGAAAAGCCGAACGACTACTATTACGCTACGCACGTCTGCCCCGATTTCACGACGGCGAAGGGCGTTTCGGTGAAGGGGCTGCGCAACTACACGGTTTGCTACAGCGCTGCCTCCCGCAGCGCCGTCTATGCGGCCTATCCGCTGCACGAGTGCTACAAAGGTTCGGTGAAGCGCACCGATGCGTGGGCGTATGACCCGATCATTCCCGAGGCGTTGCAGCCCTACATCCTCAACAACTCCTACCAGCCGCAGACGCTCGGCTATTCGCGCGGCCACCTGCTCGCCTCGAATGACCGTACGGCCGAAGAGGGCATGAACCGACAGACCTTCTATGTCACGAACATGATGCCGCAGACGCAGAACGGCTTCAATAGCGGCGTCTGGTCGACGCTCGAAGCAAAGAGCTGGGAGAATGTCTGCGCCGATACGCTTTTCGTCGTGACGGGAGCCTCCTATGCGGGTTCGAAGGTGACCTGCTCGGACAAGAACGGCAACACGATCACCGTGCCGACCCACTGCTACAAGGCGATGATCCGCTCGAAGGCGGGCAACACGAACAAGCCGCTCTATCAGCTTTCGGCCGACGAGTTGCAGTGCGTCGCCTTCTGGTTCGAGAACCGCTCCTACACGGGCGAGAACATGACCCCCGCCAAGGCGATGATCTCGATCGAGGAGCTGGAACAGAAGACGGGCCTCACCTTCTTCGGCAACGTGCCCGCCGCGCCGAAGGGGAAATACAGCGCCTCCGACTGGAAACTGTAGCACGCGGGGTGGGGCGATGAGCTATCCGTGGGGCGACGAGCGCCGCTTCAACTCCTATGCGGGGTATTTCCGCCGCTGCTTCGGCGGTCGGATGCAGAAGCTCTCGATCGACGCGGGTTTCACCTGCCCGAACCGCGACGGAACACGGGGAACGGGCGGCTGCACCTTCTGCGATGCAGCCGCCTTCACCCCTTCCTACTGCCGCCCGACGAAATCGGTGCGGCAGCAGATCGACGAGGGGATCGAATTCCATGCCCGCCGCTATGCGGGGGCGCATCGTTACCTCGCCTATTTTCAGGCGCATACCAATACCTATGCGCCGCTCGAACGGCTGCGCGGGCTCTATGCCGAGGCGCTGGCGCATCCTGCAATCGAGGGACTCGTGATCGGCACGCGCCCCGACTGCATCGACGACGGGCTGCTGGATCATCTGGCGGCGCTCGCGGCCGAGGGGCGCTACGTCGCGGTGGAGTACGGCATCGAATCGGTCTATGATGCGACGCTGCGCGCCGTGAACCGCGGCCACGATTTCGCCTGCGCGGCAGCGGCCGTGCGGCGCACCGCCGCGCGGGGGCTCCCCGTGGGGGCCCATTTCATCCTCGGGCTCCCGGGCGAGACGGACCGGATGCTGCTCGACGGCATCGGGCGGATCAACGAGCTGCCCCTGACGACGATCAAATTCCACCAGCTGCAACTGTTTCGGGGTACCGCGATGGCCCGCAGCTACGAAGCCGATCCGTCGGCGTTCCGCTTCCGCACGGCGGAGGAGTACCTCGACCTGGTGGTGGAGCTCCTGCGGCGGCTGCGGCCCGACATCGTCGTCGAGCGTTTCGCCTCGGAGGCGCCGCCGCGGTTTCTGTGCGGCCCGACGTGGGGAAAGCTCCGCAACGAACGGCTGTGGACGATGCTCGAAAAAAGATTGGCCGAGCGCGATGCGTATCAAGGCGAAATTTTTATACATTTGTAGCGATTAACTCTCATCCTGACACGAAATGATTGCGACGAATCGGCTCTTGACCGTCTTCAAGGAGTACGTCATCATGGCACTCGGCATGATGTTCTATTCGTTCGGCTGGGTGGCCTGCATCCTGCCCAACAACGGTACGGGCGGCGGGGCCGCCGGTCTTTCGCTCGTGCTGTGCAAGGCGCTCGAAGGGGCGGGCATCTCGTTGCAGATCGGTACGATGGTACTGCTCATCAACGGACTGCTGCTGCTCATTTCGGGTTTCATCGTCGGCTGGAATTTCGGTTTCAAGACGATCTACTGCGTCGTGGTGCTCTCGCTGAGCATGAACCTCTGGCAGACGGTGCTCCCCCCGGGGAATTTCCTCGGGCTGCAGGAGCAGATCGTGGCGATCGTGCTCGGCGGTATCTGCGCAGGCGTCGGCATCGTCACCTGCTTTTCGCAGGGCGGATCGACAGGCGGCACCGACATCGTGGCCGTCATCATCAACCACTACCGCACGGTCAGCTACGGCAAGATCCTCATCTATACCGACCTGTTCATCATCGGCTCGGCGCTCTTCGTGGGCTATCCGATCGCGACGGTCATCTACGGCTACATCATGACGGCCGTCGTCGGCTACACGGTCGACATGATCCAGGCGGGCAGCCAGCAGTCGAACCAGGTGCTCATCGTGACGCACGACCCCGAGAAGATGGCCGATGCCATCGCCAACAACATCCACCGCGGCGTGACGCTGCTCGATGCCGAAGGGTGGTACCTCAAGCAGAAGACGAAGGTGGTGATGGTCGTTTGCCGCAAACGCGAGACGCAGATGCTGCTCAAATTCGTGCGGACGGTCGATCCGTCGGCCTTCATGACCGTCGGTTCGGTCATGGGCGTCTACGGACAGGGCTTCGAGACGCTGAACAAGATTTAGGCGCGCGGGCGCTTCGCAAGCTGCTGTCCGAAGGTCGCACGCAGGTGCGTGCCGTTCGCCGCCGCCCCATGCGGCTGAACGGCAATCTCGCGTCGAGCCGCTCGAACTGCCTCCTGCCGCCGGCGGCGAATTGGTCGGTTCGACCTCATAAGAGGTCGGCAGCCCGCAGCCGCCCTTTGGCGGAGGGCTGTTTCTCGCCTCTTGCTTGTGCGGCGGTTCGCAAATTGCGGTGTATCGGTCATTGCGCAGCAATGGCAGCCCCAGCCGCTCCTGGCGGAGGGCTGTTTCTCGCGTCCGCTCGTTGCAGGCCCCTCCGCTCGGCTGCGGGTAGCGCAAAAATCGCACGTAAGTGCGGCGGGCCGCAGCTTCGCCGCGCGAAGGCCCGCTATTCGCGCAAGGCTCATTGCGAGCCCTTCGCAAGCTCCGGCCCGAGGCGGGTTTCCCCGCTCGGCTGCGGGCTGAACCGCATGATCGCGCGCAAGCGCGTGCCGTTCGCCGCCGTCCCCCTGCGGCGGGCGGCAGGTTCGCGTCAGGCCGCTCACCGCTCCCCGCCGCCGTCGGCGAACGAAAAGACGCTCTGCCGTAGTTCGGCGGTATCGAGTTGCGACGGGTTCGATTGCGAAGCTGTCGGCGGGCCGCAGCTCCGCCCCGCTTGAGGCCCGCAACTCCGACGAGGGCGTGCGCTTCGCAAGCTCCGACCCGAAATGCAAGTCCGCCTCCGTTCCGCTTTCATAAAACCGATTCATACCCCGATCCCTCCATGCCCCTCTTTGCCGATATCGTGCTCCCGCTGGCCCAGCCGACCTATACGTTCGCCGTTCCCGAGGAGATGACCGTGGCGGAAGGAGAGGTCGTCTCGGTTCAGTTCGGCCCCCGCAAGTACTATACGGGCATCGTCTGGCGGCTGCACGACCGCCGCCCCGCCGTGAAGCGCGTCAAGTGCATCGAGCGGCGCCTCTACGATCGTCCGCTGCTCGACGAGCGGGGCCGCGCCCTTTGGGAGTGGATGGCCGATTACTACCTCTGCACCCTCGGCGAGGTGATGCGCTGCGCGCTCCCCGCCCTCATGAAACCCTCGGCCGACTCCTCCGAAGCGCTCGCCGACGGCGATTTCCGTCCCCGCACCGAATCCTATTACGCCCTGGCGCCCGCCTGCGCCGACGAGGCGGCCCTCGACGCCTGCTTCGAACGCCTCGAACGGCGTGCGCCGAAGCAGTATGCCGCGCTGTTGGAGGTGGCAGCCGCCGTGCGCGAAAACGGCGCAGGCGATAACGGCACCGGCGCAAACAGCGCAGGCGCAAACGGCACGGGCGAGGTTGCGCGCCGTCTGCTGGCGGCCGACCGCCCTACGCTGCACGCCCTCTGCCGCAAGGGGCTGCTCGAAGAGCGCGAACACGAACCCGACATCGAGCGCGGGGAGCCCCGTTTCCGCCTGCCCTGCCTGACGCCGCACCAGCAGCAGGCCCTCGACGCCTTGCGGCGCGCCTGGTCCGAAGGGCGCACCGCGGCGCTGCTGCACGGCATCACGGGGTCGGGCAAGACCGAAATCTACATCCACCTGATCGCCGAACGGCTGGCGGCGGGGGAGGACGTGCTGCTGCTGGTACCCGAAATCGCCCTGACGGCGCAACTCATCGAGCGCATGGAGCGCATCTTCGGCAGCCGCGTGACGGCCTACCACTCGCGCCTGACCGACCGCCGCCGTGCGGAGACCTACCTGCGGCTCAATCGCTCCGCGGGGGGCGCCTTCGTCGTCGGGGTCCGCTCGTCGGTCTTTCTGCCGCTGAAGCGGCTCGGGCTGGTGATCGTCGACGAGGAGCACGATGCGAGCTACAAGCAGGCGGAACCCGCCCCGCGCTATGCGGCCCGCGATGTCGCCGTCTGGCTGGCACGGCAGGCGGGGGGCCGTGCCCTGCTCGGCAGCGCCACCCCCTCGCTCGAAACGTGGCTCCACGCCGCGACGGGCAAATACGGACGCGCCGAACTGACGGAGCGCTACGGCGCGGCGCAGCCCCCGACGATCGTGCTGTCGGACATTCGGCGGGCGGCGCGGCGCAACGAGCGTTACGGCCATTTCGACAAGGAGCTGCTCGATCGGATCGATGCGGCGCTGGCGCGCGGCGAGCAGGTGATGCTTTTCCAGAACCGGCGCGGCTTTGCCCCCTACCTCGAGTGCCCCCAATGCGGCTGGACGGCGCGCTGCCCCCAATGCAACGTGACGCTCACCTACCACAAGGGGCGTGAACAGCTCGTCTGCCACTATTGCGGCCATACGGAAGCGGCGCCGCATCGCTGTCCCTCGTGCAAGGTGGTCGAGCTGCAACCGATGGGCTTCGGCACCGAGAAGATCGAGGAGCAGATCGCCGAACGCTTTCCCGCGGCGCGCGTGGCGCGGCTGGACCGCGATACGGTCACCTCGGAGCGCGCCTTCAGCGCCATCATCGGCGATTTCGCGGCGCACCGCACCGATATTTTGGTCGGTACGCAGATGATTACCAAAGGGTTCGATTTCGAGGGCGTCTCGCTCGTCGGGGTCCTCAATGCCGACAACCTGCTGAACAACCCCGATTTTCGGGCTGCGGAGCGGGCCTACCAGCTGCTGACGCAGGTGGCAGGGCGTGCGGGCCGCCGTGCGACGGCGGGGGAGGTGGTGATCCAGACCGCCGATCCGACGCACCCCGTACTGCGGCAGGTCGTGGCGGGCGATTTCGCGGCGATGGCGGCGGCGCAGCTCGCCGAGCGGTGCGATTTCGGCTATCCCCCCTACGCGCGCCTCACGGTGCTGACGCTGCGCCACCGCGAGCCTGCCGTGCTGCGGCAGGGCGCCGTGCAGCTCGCCGAGCGGCTGCGCGCCCGCTTCGGGCGACGGGTGCTGGGGCCGATCGCACCGCCCGTCGACCGCATCCGCGGCGAATACATGCTCTCGCTGATGCTCAAGGTCGAGGCGGGAGCCTCGGCGCGCCGCGCCCGCGATTTGCTGGCCGACGAGCTGCGTCGTTTCGCCGCCGAACCCGCCACGAAATCGATCACCGTCTCCGTCAATGTCGATCCTCAATAGCTGGTGGCAGGACGTCGTCGCCCTGCTCTTTCCGCCGACGTGCGGCGTTTGCGGCGTGCCCCTCGTGCGCGGCGAACGGACCGTCTGCACGCTCTGCCGCGTCACGGCGCCCCTGACGGGCTATCCGCAGCAGGCGGAGAACCCCGTACTGGAGCGCTTTGCGGGCGTCGTACCCGTCGAACGCGCCTCGGCCTTCCTCTTTTTCCGCCACGGGGGCGGGTGGCGTCGGCTGATCCACGATTTCAAGTATCGGTCGCGCTGGCGGACCGCCCGCGACCTGGGACACTGGTACGGTGCCGCGTTGAACGACAGCGGGCTTTATGCGTCGGTCGACGCGGTGGTGCCCCTGCCGCTTCATCCGCTGAAACGGCTGCTGCGCGGCTACAACCAGTCGGAATACCTGGCCGAGGGGATCGCCGCGGAGCTCGGCATACTGGTCGAGCGCAAGGGGTTGCGGCGCAGCCGTCACACCGCCTCGCAGACCCGCAAGGCCTATCGCGACCGCGCGGCGAATGTCGCGGGGGCCTTCGCGGTGACCGATCCCGCCCGCTTTGCGGGACGGCACATCCTGCTGGTGGACGATGTGCTGACGACGGGCAGTACGCTCGCGGCCGCCGCCGAGGCGATGCTGGCCGCCGTGCCCGACTGCCGCATCAGCATCGCGGCCCTGGCCGTGGCGGGACGGCATTGAGCGCCGCCACGGCGGGCCGTTAGCGAGCCCCGAACCCGACCGAAAAAAACGAGCGCCCCGCAAGGGGCGCTCGTCGTTTGAGCGGAAGGCGCTCGGCGGATTAGTTGTCCGAGAAGCCGTAACCGTTGTGCAGACCCGAGGTCAGACAGGTGTTCTCCGTGAAAGGCCAGAGGTAGATCGGTGCCGACTCATAGTCGTAGCCGTTGAAATACTTGTTGTAGTATTCCTCCTCGTTTGCCACGTAAGCCTTACCCCAGTCCACTTTCGTGTAACCGTCGGCTACCAATGCGGCTGCCTCGGCCTCCGTCAGCGGCTTGAACAGGCCCTGAATGGCGAGGTTCGTCTCGTTCAGGTTGGCCGATGCGAACTTGAAGCCGCCTGCTACGGCGACGGCAGCCCAGTCGTCATGCTGGCCGCGCCAGCCCGGGAAGAGGACGGGATCGTTCTCGTCGGTGCACTGGGCTGTCAGACGATAGCCGTACATCGACTTGGCGTCTACGAGCTTCGTGTAGATGTAGTTCGAAATGACGTTGCCGTTCTCGAAACGGTAGTAACCGTCTGCCTTCAGGCCGTCGATCATCTTCTTCATCAGCTCCTTCATCGCCCGGATCTTATCGCCGATCTTACCCGTGCGGATCAGTACCCAGCGACGGTCGCCCTCACCGGCATACTCGAAGCCGCGCTCCTCGATGACTGCATCGAGCACGCTGCCGCACTTGGCGATGAACTCCTCCGTCTTGGCCATGCCTGCGGGGAACGAACGCTCGCGGATCGTCTTCAGGTACTGCGTAGCCGTGCCGTTTTCGCCCAGCGCTGCGCAGGCCTCGGCCATGCCCAGGTAAATCTCGGCGATACGCATGTACGGACCGTTGATGCCCGACTGACGCTGCTTGGCCCACGGAATTTCGACGCGGTTTTCGTCATACTTGCTGAGTGACATGCCGCCGCCGTCGGCTTTCGAGTTCGGTGCTACGGGGAGCAGTTTCTCCGTACCGTCCTTGCCGTGGCTACCCGTCACGGTTACCGATACGTCGCGACGCATGTCGTTCGGGTCGAATACGCCGTAGTAGTAGGCGGGCACGATGCGGCCCTGGCCGTAACCCTTGCAGGGATAACCGTCGTTGTTCTTGCGGTTACCGCCGCTCGACGGACGGCCGTTCGAGTAGGGACGCTCGTTGCCGACACCCTTCGGCATTTCGTACTCGTAGATCGACTCCGTGGCGTAGATGTCGTCGCCGATGTGCAGCTCCTGGAAGAAATACTGGTAGGGGTTGCCGTAGGTGCGGCCGTTCGACTCGGTCGCGCGGGGGTCGGTCAGCAGCAGCTTGGCCGTACCCGAGTTGGCGAGGCATTCGCCGAAGTATTTCTTGGCCAGTTCATACTTGGTTTTCCAATCGCTGCGGCGGCCGTAAACGGCGTTCTCGGCATTGGCGTTGGGTTTGCCTTTCGTCTCGAACGTCAGGGCATTGCCGTCGCCGTCGACATACTTCATGTCGCTGCGGCGCGTCTGGTAGCCACCGGCTTCGAGAGCGATGCGGCCGATCAGACCCTGCACGTAGGTGCGCGACATCTGCGCCTTGATGACGCCGTTGTCGCCGACGCGGTACATAAGCGGCTCGACGACCTGCAGGTCTTTCAGCACGACGTCGTAGATCGAGTCGCGGGGTGCGAGACCGTTCGCGGGTACGCCGAACGTGTCGTTGTAGGGCACGTCGCCGTAGTACTTGATGAGCTCGCGGTAGCAGGTGGCGCGCAGGGCGATCGCCTCACCGTAGAGCTGCGTCTGGTTCGAGGGAACGCCGGCCGACATGATCTCCTCGAAGTACGAGGCGTTCTTCATGGCGGTGATGATGGCGTTGCACTGCGAGATGGTCTCGTAGAGACTCGAATAGGTGGACCGATTGTTCGAATAGCTGTCCGTGTCGTAGGTCGAGGTCAGCGTACCGTTGACATAGAAGCATTCGGGCACGTGGCGCTGCGGTTGCGCTGTATAAGCCTCGGGGTGACGTTCGATATCCGAACCGGCGAGGTCGGCCGCATAGTGGAGACCTGCTCCGAATACGTTCGAGTTCGCTGCGCCGCGCCAAGCCTCGTAGGCACCGTCCATGGCGGTACGGGCCGTCGTCATGTTCGAGAAGACGAACTCGCCGTCGACCGTCGAGGGGGACGAGGTCTCCAGGAAATCGCTGCAGCCCGCAACCGACAGGGCGGCTGCGCAAAATGCAGCATATATGATTTTTTTCATGATGTTAATCGTTTTAGGTTTAGAAGGTTACGTTAAGACCGAACGTGTAGGTGCGAGCCTTCGGATACGAGTTGTAGTCGTAGTTCGGCGTCGGGAAACCGTTGCCACCTGCATTGAAGTTCGAGTTGACGTCCGGATCGAGACCAGAGTAACCCGTCAGGCAGAAGAGGTTCGAGCCCGTGAAGTAGACGCGCAGCTTCTGGATGTGGATCTTCTTGAGCCACTTGGCGGGCAGCGTGTAACCGATCGTCAGGTTCTGCAGACGCAGGTACGAGGCGTCCTCCAGAAACTGCGACGTTACCAGGGCGTACTGCGAGTGAGCCATCGGGTAAGCGGCGTTCTTGTTCATGGCGTTCAGCTGCTCGGGATCCCATACGAGGCCCAGATCGCCGTTGGCGTCCACGTCGTAGATGCGGTAGGCCTGGCCGACGATGTCGAGGCGGTTCTGACCCAGCATGTTGTCCTTGTTGCCCCAGAGCGAGTGCATGGCGTTGGCGTTGTAGATCTTGCCGCCGATCTGGTAGGTGAACGAAGCCGAGAAATCGAGATTCTTCCAGTTGCCGTTCAGCGTGAAGCCGCCCGAATGCTTGGCTGCCATGCTGCCGAGGATCGTGGCATCATCGAGCGAAATCGTCTTGTCGCCGTTCAGGTTGCGGAATTTCGGCATACCCGGGTAGGCCAGCTGACCCTCCGCGCGGTGTTTGCCGAGCTCCTGGTTCTGGTACGAAACGAGGCTGTTGTCGATGTCGGGCACACCCGGTTTCAGCGTGTAGACGCCGTTGGCGTAGTCGAAGTCGGCGGGCGTGTAGAAGCCGTCGGCGATGAAGCCCATGACGGTGCCTACGGGATGACCCTTACGGATGACGTAGTCGTAGTCCGGGTAGCGGGCCGACGAACCCCAGCTGGTGTGCGTATCGGCCAGTGCGTTCTCGTTCAGGTCCTCGATCTTGTTCTTGTTGTAGCTGTGCGTGATGTTCAGCGAGAGGTTGAAATCCTTCTTGCGGATGATGTCGACGCCGATGCCGATCTCGATACCCTTGTTCGAGGTCTCGGCGACGTTCTGGTACTGGTACGAGTAGCCCGACGAGGCATCGGTCGGAACCTTCATCAGGATATCGTCGGTCGTGTTCCAGTAACCCTCGATGCTACCGCGCAGGCGGCCGTTCCACATGCTGAAATCGAGACCGAGGTTACGCGACGTGGTAGTCTCCCACTTCAGGTCGGGGTTGGCCTGCATGTCGCCCGGAACGTACATCGGGTTGCCGGCGGCGTTGTCCTTGGTCTTCCAGGTCTCCCGCCACAGCGAGGGGGCGATGTTGTCGGCGCCCGACGTACCGTACGATACGCGGAGCTTCAGGTTGTCGAGCCAGTCTTTCGCGCCGGCCATGAAATTCTCGTCCGAGATGCGCCATGCGAGAGCGGCTGCGGGGAAATAACCCCACTGGTTGTTGGGGGCGAATTTCGACGAACCGTCGGCGCGGAACGTGGCGGTGAAGAGGTACTTGCCCTTGTACGAATAGTTCATGCGGCCGAACCACGAGGTGGTGTGCGACGGCGTACCGATCGTATTCGAGAAGGTCGACTTCTTGACGTCGTTGTCGTACATGTTCATCATACCGAAGGCGTTGCCCATCGTGAACTCGCTCGGATAGCCGTAGCCGCGGAACTCCGACGAGTTGGATTTCGACGAGAGCACCTCGTTACCGGCCAGGATGTTCAGGCTGTGGTTCTCGCCCAGGCCCTGTACCTCGTAGTTGACCGTCGTGGCCCAGCGTACGCCGTAGCCGTCCTTCTTCGTGAGACGGGCCTCGTTGAACGACTGGCTCGAAGCGACCGAACCGGCGTCCCAGTACTGCGTCTGCTCCCAGTTGCGGCTGAGCGAGAGCTCCGACTTGGCCGTCAGACCCTTCACGGGCTGCCACGTCAGACCGCCGCGGGCGCGGATGCGCTGGCGCTCGGTGATGTTCTGGTAGTTGTTGATGATGTCGACGGGGTTCTTGTCGGGATCGACCGAATCCGAGCCCTGGCCCATGAAACCGGCGTTGTCCTCACCCAGCGGGGTGTCGATCGCGCGGAACGTACGGGCCGACGAAGCGACGTCGAATTTCGTACCTTCGAGTTTGATGTCGGCGTAACGCAGGTCGGCGTCGAAGGTGAGCGACTTGGCCAGCTTCTGCGTGATCTTGAAGTTGGCGTTCCAGCGGCGGAAGCCCGAGTTGATGCGGGCGCCGTCGTCGTCGAGGTAGTTGATCGAGGCGAAGAGCTGCGTCTTTTCGCTGCCGCTCGAAATCGACAGGTCGTGGTTCCACTGACCCGACGTGCGGAGCACGTCGTTCATGTAGTTGTGGGCGCTCATGCTGCGGTACTTGTCGAGGTTGTTGCCGTATTTCGAACCGAGGCCGAAATATTTGGCGACGTTGTCGGCATACGAAGCACCGGTTTCCATACTCTGCGACCACGTGTAGAGCACATAGTCGTAGGCGTCCATCATGTCGAGCATCTCGGGCTTCTCCTTGACCTGGTAGTACATGTTGTAGCGTACGGTGGTCTTCTGGTCGCGCTTGCCGCCCTTGGTCGTGATCAGGATAACGCCGTTGGCGCCGCGGGCACCGTAGATGGCCGTCGAGGCGGCATCCTTCAGCACGTCGAGCGACTCGATGTTATCGGCCGGGATATCGTCGATCGAGCTCACCTGCACGCCGTCGACGATGAAGAGCGGGTCGTTCGACTGCGTGATCGAGTTGCCGCCGCGTACGCGGATCGACATCGAGGCGCCCGGACGACCGTCCTGCGAGGTGACCTGCACGCCCGGGAGCTGACCCTGGAGGGCCTGCGCCACGTTCGATACGGGGTTCATCGCGAGCTTGTCGCCCGTCACCGAAGCGACCGAACCGGTCAGGTCGCGGCGCTTGACCGTACCGTAACCGATCACGACGACATCTTCGAGTGCCGTGGCGTCGTCCTCGAGGACGACCTCGATCTGCGTCTTGCCGCCGACGGGAACGCGCTGCGACTTCATGCCGACGAACGACACGAGCAGGACGTTGTTCTTGGCGTCGGGCAGACGCAGTTCGAACTGTCCGTCGACATTCGTACTGGTCCCGAGGGTGGTTCCTTCGACGACTACGGTCGCGCCGATAACCGGCTGGCCTTTAGCGTCCTTGACCCCCCCCCCTCAACGTTTGGGCCTCTGCTGCGAAGGCGAGGCACCAGCCCAACACGAAGGTTAGGACGAACTTGAGAGTAAAGTTTTTCATAAAAACGTTTGTTGGTTAATAAAGTTGGGTATGATTCCTATGCACGAATGTCCGCCGGCTCTCATCGGAGAACATTCGATTAACAAAATTAAACATAATTTTCCGAATATTTTCCGCTTTTGCGAAATTTTTTTTTGTTGCCTGCCGCTGCGCGGTTTCGGCAGGGGACGAAAAGGCCCCGCCCGTCGGGGCGGAGCCTGCGGTATGCGGTCGTTTTTTTATCGGTGGCTGACGATCAGCACGCGCGAGGATTCCCAGAAGCGGACGGGATCCGTGATGACGAGCTTGAGGACCGTGCGGTCGCTGCTGCGGATGAGGCGGTAGGAGGATTCGGGGTGGGCGGTGACGATCTTCACCCGTTTTTGGCGGATGGGGATCTCGACCAGCTCGCGCGAATCGGCCTGCATGAAGAACTCGGGCGAGTTGTCGGGCGAAACCTTGTAGGTGCGGCCGATGAACCCTTCGCGGTCGATGATGCCCGCCTCGATCAGCTTGCGGCGGCTGCCGACGATGTAGCAGACCGCATGCAGCTCGCGGTCGAGGGCGTCGTTGCGCTCGGAGAGGGCCGCCACCTCTTCGCGGCGCGAGGCCTGCTCGGCGGTGAGGCGGTCGTTGAGCTCCTGCACCTCGACGGCCTGTTCGGCCAGCTCGGTGCGCAGCTGCGCGATTTCGGTGTCCTTGCCCGCGATCTGCGCCTCGAGGCCGCCGATGAGCTGCTCCAGCTCGCCGATCCGCAGACGGGCGCGGCGCAGGCCTGCGGCCGATTGCTGGAGCGAGGCGATGCGGGTGCGGTTCTCGGCCAGGAGCCGTTCGATGGCCGCCAGGTCGCTGTTCACCCGATCGATCGGGCGCTCGATCCCCTCGGCGGGGGCGCTCGAAATCAGCTGCTCGTGCACCTTGATGCGGGCGAGGTTCTCGGTGATCGTGTTGATGTCGGCGAAGACGGCCTCGATCAGCGAATCCTTGCGGGCGATGACCGTTCGGAGGGAGTCGCGCTGCGGGTCGGTCCGAACGACGGTCGGGCGGTCGGCGCATCCTGCGGCGAGCGTCAGGGCCGCGAGCAGCGGCAGCGGGAGGAATCGTTTCATCGGTGCGGGGGTTAACGATATGCGAAGATAACGAACGGAATCAACAATTCAAAATGAAAAATGAAAAATCGGAGGGCGGCAGCCCTCCGCTATCCACTCCCCTCCCTTTTTTGAATTTAGGCACGAAATGCGTACCTTTGTTCGTTCTTCTGTTCAAAGATCCGAAACGATGATACCGACGAAACGATTGTTCCTCCTCCTCGCCGCGCTGCTGGCCGTTGCGACGGCCGGGGCCCGCGAAGTCTATCCGCTCAACGACGGATGGCAGTTCTTCTTCAAGACCGAAAACGACAGCGGCAACGCCCGCCTCGTTTCGCTGCCCCATTCGTGGAATACGGACCCGATGGCGGGCAGTCGTTTCGAGGAGCGTACGGGCCACTACCTGAACGAAATCTACGTTCCCGTCGACTGGTCCGAGAAGCGGCTCTTCCTGAAGTGCCGCGGCGCCCGCTCGGTGGCCGACCTCTTCGTGAACGGCCGTTTCGCGGGCGAACATCGGGGCGGCGCTGCGGCCTTTACGATCGAAATCACCTCGCTCATCCGCTTCGGCGCCAACAATACGCTGCTGATGGTCGTCAGCAACAATTTCCGCAGCGACGTGCTGCCCGTTTCGACCGACATGAACCTCTACGGCGGTCTCTACCGCGGCGTGGAGCTCATCGTGACGGACCGCAACGGCCTCTCGCCGCTCTACTACGGTACGGAGGGGGTGCTCGTGCGCACCGAGGAGGCGACTCCCGAGGAGGTGCGCGGCACGATCGAGGTCCATCTGCTCGCCGATCCGCAGGAGGAGGCGACCCTCTCGGTGGAGCTGCTGTCGAAGGACGACAAGGTCCTCTTCAGCCGTTCGCAGCGGCTGCGCGGCAAGCAGAACACCGTGCAGCGGATCCCCTTCTCGTTTCGGGACGCGCGGCTGTGGAGCTTCGCCGATCCGAACCTCTACCGCGTCGTCGTGCGGTTCGAAGAGGGGGACTGCCGCGATTCGGTGACGGTCCGCACGGGTTTCCGCCGCATCGCGATCGACGAAGCTTCGGGACGCCTCACCCTGAACGGCGAACCGTTGCGGCTGCGCGGCGTGGTGCTGCACCACGACAATGCGGAGGGGGGCACCCTCTCCGATGCCGACTACGACGAGGACCTGCGCATCGTCCGCGACCTGGGGGCCACGGCGATCCGCTCGGCCGTGCAGCCGCACGGGCGCTACCTCTACGACCGCTGCGACGAAACGGGTCTCGGGGCGTGGGTCGATCTGCCGCTCCACCGTGCACCCTACCTCGGCGAGGTGGCCTATTATTCGACGCCGCTGTTCGAGCAGCAGGCCGAGGAGCAGCTGTGCGAAATCGTCTTGCAGCAGCTGAACCACCCTTCGGTGCTGATGTGGGGGCTCTTTTCGCGGCTCGAACCGCGCGACGAGCGGATGATCGATTTCCTGAAACGGCTGAACGAAACGGCCCGCCGGCTCGATCCGACCCGTCCGACGGTGGCGTGCAGCGACCAGGACGGACCGATCAACTTCATCACCGATCTGATCGTCTGGCACCAGGAGGTCGGCTGGCAGCGCGGTTCGACCGCCGATCTGACGCTCTGGCGCGATCGGCTCGCGGCGCGGTGGGCGCACCTGCATTCGGCGATCAGCTACGGCGGCGAGGGGCTGCTCGGCATGACGCACCGCGAGCTGGAGCTCGCGAAGGGGGTGCCGGTCGGCACCGAACGGCGTCAGGCGCAGTTCCACGAGGAGTATTGCCGCCAACTGGAGGCCGATACGCTCTTCTGGGGCACGTGGGTGGAGCATCTGTTCGAATACGGCGCCTCGCGTCGCCCGAACGGCCTCGACGGTCGGGGACTGGTGACGCTCAACCGCAAGGAGAAGAAGGATGCCTACTACCTCTATCGGGCGCTGTGGAACGAGGCGCAGCCGACGGTGCACCTGGCGGGACGGCGCGAACGCCTCTCGTTCGATGCGCTGCAACACTTTACGGTCTACTCATCGGCGGGCGATCCCGTGCTGGTGGTCGACGACGATACGGTGGCGATGCACCGCTACGCCCCCTGCCAGTACCGCTCCGACACGCTCTTCGTGGACGGATTCGTCCCCGTGCGCGTCTCGGCGGGCGGCCTCGGCGACGGCACGGTCATTCAAATCGGCAATGACTTAAGACCGCGCTCGCACCAGGTCCCTCTGCGAACAGGAGGTCGACGAAAGACAAATTAGGGACGAACGGCCGACGGTCGGCGAAGACCTGAACATAGGGCTCGGTGCGGAACACCGGGCCCTTCGTTTTGGGGCGCAGGTCCAGATCGTCGGGCATCGCTTCGATATAGGTGCGGCTGACGGCGGGTTCGGGCAGCCCCGCGGCGGCGCAGAGGAGCCCGATCAGCGCGAGGTTGAAATCGGCCAGCAGGGGGTATTCGCGCGTATAGAAGGGTTCGAGCCGCGGCGCGTAGTGGTCGAAGAAGGGCGAGGCCTTGTAGGCGGCCGTCAGGGCGCCCCAGTGCAGGTGCTGCCACCGCTTCGAGTAGTCGAGGCGCTTGCCGTACATCGGCTGGCGGGGGCGGTCGGCCTGCGCGACCTGCGCCGTGAGCTCCTGCACCCCCGCCGCGGTGAGGATGCGGGCGCGGTTGCGCTCGGAGCGCTTGATGAAGTGTTCGCCGAGATCGATCACGCAGTCGCCCCGCCGCAGCGCGGCGAACCAGGCGATCGAGGGAAGGTAGGCGGCGGGAAGAATCGTCATGGTGTTCGGTCGTTTGAAAAAGGCATGCGGGGCAAAGGCTTCGGTGCCGAGGGGGGGGGCGCTTCGGCGCGGCGGACAGCCGCTTCGCTCCGCTTTAGGCCCGCAGTTTGCGGCGGGCTTCGCAATCCGCTGTCCGAAGGTCGCACGGCAGGTGCGTGCTGTTCGCCGCCGCCCCCTGCGGCTGAACGGCCATCTCGCGTCGGGCCGCTCGAACTGCCTCCCGCTGCCGGCGGCGAACGTTGTAATTCGCGCTTTAGCGTGTGCAAACAGCAGCCGCCCGCTGCGGAAGCCCGCATTTCGCATCCGCATCATGCGTGCGCTCCGCAGGCTTCGGTCCAAACAAGTTCGCGCGGTAGCGCGGCGGGCCGCAGCTTTCGGCGGCGAAGGCCCGCTGCTCGCGTTCGCTCGTTGCGCCCCTTCGCAAGCTGCGGCCCGAGCGAGGGTCGTACGAACGTGTGTGCCGAACGGCTCGACGTCGCAGACGGCGGCAGCCCGCAGCCGCCCCCTGGCGGAGGGCTGCCACTCGCCCGCAGGCTTGATCCGAGCGCGTTTGAGCGGCCGCCCGTTTCCTTCCGCTCCGTCGCCGCTAAAGCGGCACCTGCGCGAACGCCTGTTCGAAATCCTCGATCAGGTCGTCGGCGTGTTCGAGCCCCGCCGAGATGCGCAGGAGCGTCGGTGTGACGCCCGCGGCCCGCAGATCGGCTTCGGAGAGCTGTTTGTGGGTCGTCGAGGCGGGGTGGGTGACCACCGTGATCGAGTCGCCGATCATGGTCATGTGGGCGGGCAGGCGCAGCGCCTCGACGAAGCGCACGGTGCTCTCCAGATCCCCTTTCAGTTCGATCGTGAAGACGGCCGAGGCGCCGTGGCGGTAGTATTTCGCCGCGTTGCGGTGGCTCGGGTGCTCCTCGAAGCCGACGTAGCTCACGCGCGCCACCTTGGGGTGGGCGCGGCAGTATTCGGCCAGTCGGCGCGTCGTCTCGACCTCCTGCCGCACGCGCAGCGAGAGGGTCTCCAGTCCGATCATCATCAGGTAGCTGTCGAAGGGCGAGGGGCAGCAGCCGAAATCGCGCAGTCCGTCCACGCGGCATTTGACGACGAAGGCCGCGGCGCCGAACGCCTCGCGGAGGTTGAGGCCGTGGTACCCCTCCGAGGGGCCGTCGATCTGCGGGAACTTGCCGTTGCCCCAGTCGTAGCGGCCGCCGTCGACGATCACGCCGCCCATGGCGGTGCCGTGGCCGTTGATCCATTTCGTCGCCGAGTCGACCACGATGTCGGCTCCGTGGTCGAAGGGGTTGCAGAGGTATCCCGCGGCGCCGAACGTGTTGTCGACCACGAAGGGGATGTCGAAGCGGCGCGCCACGGCGGCCAGCGCCTCCAGATCGGGCACGGCGCAGGTCGGGTTGCCCATGCTCTCGACGTAGAGGGCCCGCGTGCGGTCGTCGCAGCGGGCGGCGAAATCCTCGGGCCGCTCGCTCGCGGCGATGCGGCACTCGATGCCGAGGTTGCGCAGCGAGATGCGGAACTGGTTGTAGGTTCCGCCGTAGAGGTAGGGCGAGGCGACGATGTTGTCGCCCTGCTTCGCCAGGGCCGTCACGGCGACCAGAATCGCCGACATGCCCGACGAGAGGGCCAGCGCCCCGACCGCGCCGTAGAGCGCCGCGATGCGCTCCTCGTAGGCCGACGTGGTGGGGTTCTGGAGCCGCGTGTAGATGTTGCCCGCCTCGCTCAATTCGAAGAGGCGCGCCGCGTGGTCGCAGCTGCGGAAACGGTAGGCGGCCGTGGGGAAGATCCCCACGCCGCGCGCGCCGTTCTCGGCCTGCGGGTCGAGTCCCGCGTGGATCTGCCGCGTCTCGAAGCGGTATTTCTTCGGGTCGGTCATGGGGCTATACGAAGGGAATCTTCACCACCTCGGCCTCGATCAGGCGGTCGCGGATGACCACCGCCACGCGCGTGCCGGCGGCGGCATGGGGCGCGGCGACGTAGCCCATCGCGATGCCCGCCTTCAGGCAGGGCGACATGGTGCCCGAGGTGACGCAGCCGATCTCCTCGCCCGCGAGGGTGGCGATCCGGTAGCCGTGGCGCGGCACGCCGCGGCCGACGAGCTTCAGCCCCACCAGCTTGCGCGAGACGCCCTCGGCCTTCTGCCGTTCGAGCAGCTCGCGGTCGACGAAGGCTTTGCCCGCGGGGAATTTGGTGATCCAGCCGAGCCCCGCCTCGATGGGCGAGGTCGTATCGTCGATGTCGTTGCCGTAGAGGCAGAAACCCTTCTCCAGACGGAGCGTGTCGCGGGCGCCGAGGCCGATGTTCTTCAGCCCGAGCGGTTCGCCCGCCTTCCAGAGCGCCTCCCAGAGACGGTCGCCGTCCTCGTTGGCGACGTAGATTTCGCAGCCGCCCGACCCCGTGTAGCCCGTGATCGAGAGGATCGCGTCGCACCCCGCCACGCGCATCTTGCGGAAGGTGTAGTACTCCATCTGCTCGACGGGCTCGTCGCAGAGCTGCTGCATGATGTGCATCGCGGCGGGACCCTGCACGGCGAGCTGGCAGATCTCGTCCGAGGCGTTGTAGAGCTCCTTGCCGTGGCCGGCCTCCATGCCCAGTGCGCGCCCCGCCTCGCAGATCCAGGCCCAGTCCTTCTCGACGTTGGCGGCGTTCACGCAGAGCATGTAGCACGCCTCGTCGATGCGGTAGACCAGGATGTCGTCCACGATGCCGCCGCGGCCGTTCGGCATGCAGCTGTACTGCACCTTGCCGTCGTAGAGCTTCGACACGTCGTTGGTCGTGATGCGTTGCAGCAGCTCGAGCGCCTTGGGCCCCTTGACCCAGATTTCGCCCATGTGGCTCACGTCGAAGACGCCCGCACCGTTGCGGACGGCCATGTGCTCGTCGTTGATGCCCGTGAATTCGATCGGCATGTCGTAGCCCGCGAACTCGGCCATCTTGGCGCCGTTCGCGATGTGGTACTTGGTGAAAGCGGTGGTTTTCATATCTGTTTCGGTTGTTGTTCGTTCGGGACGGGCCGAGGCGCGGGGCGCCCGCGCGGCCCTTCGGGTGTCGGGTTACGCCTCGTTGCGCTTGACGCCCAGTCGGGGGCAGCGCTTGAACTCCTTCGTGCGGTCGAAGAGGTAGCGGTAGGTGGTGTGCACCTTGTGGCGGCGCGCCCCCGCGTAGCTCTCGATCATGCGGTTCATGACGGGGTTGAAATCGCCGATCCACGCCAGCTCGACGTGCTTGTAGGGGTTCGCGTCGCTGTGCATGTAGTTCACGTAGCGCGAAATGATCGCCGACTCGACCCCCTTGCCGTGGTACTCGGGCGTCACGCCGAAGATGATGCCGAAGATGCGGTCGCACGACTTGCGCACGCGCAGCTCCCACAGAAGGCGCAGCTTCTGCCACAGCCCGAAGCGGCCCTTGAAGCGGCCGATGATGCGGTTCAGGTCGGGCACGGTGATGAAGAAGCCGATCGGCTCGTCGTGGTGGTAGGCGAAGAAGACGATGTTCGGATCGATGATCGGCTTCATCGTCTTCATGAGCTGCTGCGCCTCTTCGCGGCCGATCGGGTTGACTCCCGAGAAGAGGGCCCACGCCTTGTTGTAGATCGTGCGGAAATGTTCGGCGGCGAGGTCGAGGCGCTTCATGTCGATCGTCTCGACGCGGTAGTTCCGGTCGTTGAGCAGGCGGTCGGCCCGTGCGAAGACGCGTTCGCTGGCGTCGTCGCGTCCCACGCCCCAGACGTAGCTGTACTGGTTGAAATAGTTGCCGAACCCGTAGTTTTCGAACAGGGCGCGGTAGTAGGGCGGGTTGTAGGGGTTCTTGTAGAGGGGTTGGTATTCGAACCCCTCGACCAGCAGCCCCCACCAGTCGCGGCGCTGGCCGAAGTTGATCGGACCGTCCATCGCCTCCATGCCGCGGGCGGCGAGCCACGCGCGGGCGGCGTCGAAGAGGCGGTCGGCCGCCTGCTGGTCGTCGATCGACTCGAAGAAGCCGCAGCCCCCCGTGGGCTGCTCCTCGATGGCCGCCTTGTGGCGGCTGTAGAAGGCGGCGATGCGGCCGACGGCTTCGCCGGCGGCATCGAAGAGGGTCCAGCGGATCGCCTCGCCGTCGGCGAAGAGTTCGTTGCGCGCGGGGTCGAAGACCTCGCGCACGTCGTCGTCGATCGGGCAGACCCAGTAGGGATTTTCGTCGTAGAGGCGCTTCGGCAGATCGAGCCACGTCTGCTCGTCCTGCGGCGTGAGCACCTCGCGGAGGGTATAGGTCGGATGGTTCATAAGCATACGGATAACGGAGGGCGGCGCCTGCCGGTCGTACAAATGTAAGAAAAGAAATCGAAGATCGCATCCGCGTGCGGTTATTTTTCGTCGGGCGCCGCATTTTTCCTGCGATTCGACGGCGCCGCGACAGCACCCGTCCGCCGGTTCGCGAATGGTTTCGCGCTTGCAGCGCGATGATTTTCGGGCGGCAGCCTGCGGAGCGCCCGTGCTCGTAAGAGCTGCGGGCCTCCGCCGCCGGAGGCTGCGGCCCGCCGATCCCTATGGGATCGATTCGACAAAGTCCGCCGCGCGGGGCGGCTGCGGGCTGCTTCG
Organism: uncultured Alistipes sp.; assembly: GCA_910584485.1. Taxonomy (GTDB): domain Bacteria; phylum Bacteroidota; class Bacteroidia; order Bacteroidales; family Rikenellaceae; genus Alistipes. The sequence goes on along the minus strand of CAJUAV010000007.1, from coordinate 63,772 downwards.
GCAAAATGCAAGCAAGTTTGCTTTTGCCCTCGCTTCTTCGTATCTTTGGCTTCGCCCAAGATACTCCGCCTCGGCAAATTGCAAATAAATTTGCATTTGCTCTCGGCTTATTCGTATCTTTGACTGCGTCCAAGATACTCCGTCTCGGCAGAACCAAGCTGACGCTTGCTTCTGCGCTCAACTTTTCGTATCCTTGGCTTCGCCCAGGATACTCCCGCTCGGCAAAATGCAAGCGAGCTTGCTTTTGCCCTCGCTTATTCGTATCTTTGTTCGTCGGCACCTTTGCCGACCCTGCAAACGGAACCGAACATGACCCCACCGACCCCCGCTCCCGAGCGCAGCGAAGCCTATCGCTTCATGAAATACCGCATCCACCGCATCCTGCTCGTCTGCTCCAGCTACGACGGCTACATCCTCGAGGAGGACGGCCACATCGAGTCGCAGATCAACCGCGAGTACCTCGAGCTCAACATGTCGAATCCGCCGCTGCTGAAGCGCGTCAGCTCGACGGCCGAGGCGCTCGAGCTGCTGGCGGCCGACGACTCGTTCGACTTCATCCTGACGATGTACAACATCGGCGAACCCGACGTCTTCACCTTCGCCCGTCTCGTGCGCGAGCGCTACGGCATTCCCGTCGCCCTTCTGACCTCCTTTTCGAAGGACATCTACCGCCGCATCGAGGAGCAGGACCGCTCGGGGCTCGACTACATCTTCTGCTGGCACGGCAACGCCGATCTGATTATCGCCATCATCAAGCTCGTCGAGGACCGCATGAACGCCGCCGAGGACATCTCCGAGGGGGGCGTGCAGGCGATCCTGCTCGTCGAGGACTCGGTCCGCTTCTACTCGACCTACCTGCCCGAACTCTACAAGCTGCTGCTGTTGCAGAACACCGAATTCCTGCGCGACGCCTTCAACGAGCAGCAGCAGATCCTGCGCAAGCGGGCCCGCCCGAAGGTGCTGCTGGCGACCAACTACGAGGAGGCCGTAGAGCTTTACGACCGCTACAAGCAGAACCTGCTCGGCGTGATTTCGGACGTGGGCTTCGTCCTGCACCGCAACGATCCGCCCGAACAGGAGAAGGCCGATGCGGGCATCGACCTCTGCCGCCGCATCAAGGCCGACAACCCGCTGATGCCCGTGCTGCTGCAATCGTCGCAGACCGATTTCCGCGCCACGGCGCACGAGCTGGGGGCGGGTTTCCTGGCCAAAAATTCGAAGACGCTCCTGCTCGAGCTGCGCGACTACATTTCGAAGGAGTTCGCCTTCGGCGATTTCGTCTTCAAGGACCCCGCGACGGGGGTCGAGCTGGGGCGCGCGAAGGACCTGCGGGAGATGCAGGCGATGATCGCCGCCATCCCCGACGAGGCCTTCGAGTACCACACCTCGCAGAACCACCTCTCGAAGTGGCTCTACTCGCGCGGCCTCTTTCCGCTCGCCGCGGCGATCCGCCGCCACGACAAGAGCCATTTCGCCACGATCGCCGAGCACCGCCGCTCGATCGTGGACGCCATCCGCGACTACCGCACGCTGCTCGGACAGGGGGTCGTGGCGCGCTTCGATCCCGAGACCTACACCGACGCCGTCGCCTTCGCCCGCATCGGCGAGGGGTCGCTCGGCGGCAAGGCGCGCGGTCTGGCCTTCATGAACTCGATGCTCATCAAGCACCGCCAGTACGACAAGCACGACGGGGTGCGCATCCTCATTCCCCGCTCGGTGGTGATCGCCACGGAGTATTTCGACGAGTTCCTCGAGGAGAACGGGCTTTCGGAGATCCTCGCCCAGGAGCTCTCCGACGAGGAGATTCTGCGCGAGTTCGTCGCCTCGACCGTGCCGCAGCGGTTGCAGGAGGCGCTGAAGGTCTACATCGCCACGGTCCGCACGCCGCTGGCCGTGCGCTCGTCGTCGAAGCTCGAGGATTCGCACTACCAGCCCTTCGCGGGGATCTACTCGACCTACATGGTCCCCTACACGCCCAATGCGGCGCAGATGCTGCGCATGGTGCTGCGCGCCGTGAAGAGCGTCTACGCCTCGGTCTTCTTCGCCGAGTCGCGCGCCTACATCCAGACCTCGCAGAACCTCATTTCGGAGGAGAAGATGGCCGTGATCCTGCAGGAGGTCTGCGGCACGGAGCAGGAGGGGCTCTTCATGCCCACCCTTTCGGGCGTCGCGCGGTCGATCAACTACTATCCGATCGGCGACGAGCGCGCCGAAGACGGCGTCTGCAACATCGCCATGGGGCTCGGCAAACTGGTCGTCGAGGGGGGCCGCACGCTCCGCTTCTCGCCCGGCTTTCCGCAGCGGGTGCTGCAAACCTCGACGCCCGAACTGGCGCTGCGCGAGACGCAGACCGAGGTGCTGGCCCTCGACCTGAACCCCGCCTCGTTCCGCTCGTCGACCGACGACGGGGTCAACCTGCGGCGGCTGAAGCTCTCCGAGCTCGAGCCGCTGCGCCACACGCGCCACGTCGCCTCGGTCTGGGACCGCGAGAACGAGCGCATTTCGGACAGCCCGTTCGATCGCGGCCGCCGCGTGATTACCTTCAACAACATTCTTAAGTACAACACCTTCCCGCTGGCCGAAATCGTCGCCGACGTGCTGCGGCTCGGGGCCGAGGAGATGCGCTGCCCCGTCGAGGTGGAGTTCGCCGTGAACATGGACGTGCCGGGCGGCCGCGAGCGGATCTTCAACCTGTTGCAGATCCGCCCGATCATCGACAACCAGGACAACCGCTCGATCGACTGGTCGGCGGTCGATCCCGCCGAGGCGCTCATCTACGGCGAACGGGCCCTCGGCATCGGCCGCATGGCCGATCTGGCGGACATCGTCTACGTCCGAACGGAGGCCTTCACGTCGCTCGTGACGGAGCGCATCGCCGAAGAGCTGCTCGAACTGAACCGCCGCGCCCGCGAGGAGGGGCGCTCCTACATCCTCGTGGGGCCCGGGCGGTGGGGCTCGTCCGATCCCTTCCTCGGGGTGCCCGTCAAGTGGACCCACATTTCGGAGGCGAAGGTGATCGTCGAGTGCGGCATCCCGGGCTTCGAGATCGAGGCTTCGCAGGGGACCCACTTTTTCCAGAACGTCACCTCGCTCGGCGTGGGCTACCTGACGATCAACCCCCACCGCGGCGACGGCCTCTTCCGCAAGGAGGTACTCGATGCCCGCGCGGCGCATTACGAAGGCGAATTTCTGCGGTGGGTGCGCTTCGAGCGGCCGCTGGAGGTGGCCGTCGACGGACGTGCCGACCGCGGCTTCGTGGCGGAGGCGAGGTAGTTTTGCCGCTCGGTGTTCGGGCAGCAGCTTGCGGAGCACGCTTGCGACGAAAAGGAGCTGCGGGCCTCCGCAGGCGGAAGCTGCGGCCCGCCGACGCCTGCGGCGTCGATCTGCGCAAGCCGCGGCCCGATGCCGGTGGCCGCAGCCTGAACCGACCGCGGCCGGTCCATGCCGCGGGTGTGCATTGAAAGGCTTTGCCCGCCGACGTCCGCGGCGTCGATTCGGCAAGCTGCGGTCCGATGCCGATTGCGGCCGCATGACCGCCCCCCCCCGACCGATGATTTTTCGAAAATTTCGCCCCTCGGATGACAATCGTTCGGAAAATACGTTATATTTGTGAAAGAAATAACACAACCTTAATCTTTATACCGCTATGAACGTATCGAAATTAATGGCCGATCTCGAGCGCCGTCACCCGGGCGAGAGCGAGTATCTGCAAGCCGTGCGCGAGGTCCTGATGACCGTCGAGGAGACCTACAACCGTCATCCCGAATTCGAGGCGAACCGCATTGCCGAGCGGATCGTCGAGCCCGACCGCCAGTTCACCTTCAAGGTCGTCTGGACGGACGACCGCGGCGAGGTGCAGGTCAACACGGGTTACCGCATCCAGTTCAACAACGCGATCGGTCCCTACAAGGGCGGTCTGCGTTTCCACCCCTCGGTGAATCCCTCGATCCTGAAGTTCCTCGGTTTCGAGCAGATCTTCAAGAACGCGCTGACGACGCTGCCGATGGGCGGTGCGAAGGGCGGTTCGGATTTCAACCCGAAGGGCAAGTCGGATCGCGAGGTGATGCGTTTCTGCCAGGCCTTCATGACCGAGCTGTGGCGCCACATCGGCCCCGAGACCGACGTGCCTGCGGGCGACATCGGCGTCGGCGGTCGCGAAATCGGCTACCTCTACGGCATGTACCGCAAGCTGGCGCGTGAGAATACGGGCGTGCTGACGGGCAAGGGCATGACCTACGGCGGTTCGCTGATCCGTCCCGAGGCGACGGGCTTCGGCGCCGTCTATTTCCTGCGCCGGATGCTCGAGGAGAAGGGCATGGAGCTCAAGGGGCAGCGTATCGCCATTTCGGGCTTCGGCAACGTCGCCTGGGGCGCCGCCACGAAGGCCACGGAGCTGGGCGCCAAGGTGGTGACCATCTCGGGTCCCGACGGCTACATCTACGATGAGGCGGGTCTCGATGCCGAGAAGATCGCCTACATGCTCGAGCTGCGCGCCTCGAACAACGACGTCGTGGCGCCCTATGCCGAGAAGTTCCCCGGCTCGAAGTTCGTCGCCGGCCGCAAACCGTGGGAGGTGGCTGTGGATATCGCCATGCCCTGCGCCACGCAGAACGAGCTCGGCGGCGAGGATGCCGCGATGCTGCTCGCGAACGGCGTGAAGATCGTGGCCGAGGTTTCGAACATGGGCTGCCGCCCCGAGGCGATCGACGCCTTCATCGCGGCGAAGATCCCCTACGGACCGGGCAAGGCCGTCAATGCGGGCGGTGTCGCCACGTCGGGCCTCGAAATGACGCAGAACGCCCAGAAACTCAACTGGACGGCCGAGGAAGTCGATGCCAAGCTGCACCGGATCATGTCGTCGATCCACCGCGCCTGCATCGAGTACGGCACGGAGGCCGACGGCTACATCAACTACATGAAGGGCGCCAACATCGCGGGCTTCATGAAGGTCGCCAAGTCGATGGTCGAGCAGGGCATCCTGTAAACGGCCGTCTTTCGCTAATGCTGCGGCCGCTCCTCATAACGGGGAGCGGCCGTTTGCGTTGCGGGCTATGCAGTTTTAGGGTAACGGGCTGTCGGGTTTAAAAGCAGGGACCTGGTATGACGATTGTCGTTCGGTTTGCGATGATCGGTTACTGCGGAATCCATTCCAATGCCGCTCTGCCTCCGTTGGGGTCGGATGTCCTGTAAAAAGCCGTTACGGATGTGTTTGTCGCCATGATATCGACTTCGATCGGTGAGTTCCAGAGGCAGGAGCCGGTTTTTACGGATTGTTCTTTGTAAGTACCCATGGAGTATGTTCTGCCTACATGAATACAGTATAGTGCACTCTTACCCAAACAAAGGAATTTGATGCCTCGGACCTGATCCGGCGCCCAATATCCACGATTGGCCTCTTCGTTATTGAAATCTGTTTCCAATCCGTCGATCGAGTGAATGTTGTTGGGGTCGCGCGGAAGAACGCCCGCTCGGCTTGTTTTCATGTCGGGGACCGATAAATCCCAGTCGACGTGCAGGTCGGGATTTCTCTTCAGCTCTTCTTGCAGGAAAAGGTTCATCGATTCGACCGATTCGATCAATTCGTCGTAATGTTCGTCCGAGATGCCGAGTGCGGCGGCCTCCTCGCGGGAGAGGTCCAGATGAACGACCATGGCGGTCGAATCGAACTGCACATGCGGAATGGCTGCCAATGCCGCTTCCAGACGCGTTTTCGGCAGCACCTCTTCGTGTTCGGATCGTTTCGTTCGCTGCGAGCAGGCGCATAGAAGGAGCAGCAGCGAAATCGTGGCGGAGAGAATGAACAGCTTTTTCATGGGGGCACAGGGTAAGGGTGTTTGGCAATATACGAAATATGTGTAAAAACAACAAATGTTTTGCCGAAAATTTTCATCCGCATGCAAAACGCCCCTCTTCCGAAAAGAAGAGGGGCGTTCGGTCGTTATCGGTGCTGCTGCGTCCACGCCTCCAGCTCGCGGTCGGAGGGGCGGTTCAGCAGCCGCCCCTCTTCCCAGCGGAGGTGCGGGTAGGCGGCTTTCAGGCGGTCGCAGGCCTTGCGGATGCCGCTGCCGCCCGACGTGGCGAAGGGGATGATGCGTTTGCCGCCGAGGTCGTGCGTCTCGAGAAAGGTGTTGACGATCGTCGGTGCGGAGTCCCACCAGACGGGAAATCCGAGGTAGACGACCGCGTAGCCGCTCGTCTCGACCGGCCGGTTCGCCAGGGCGGGACGCGACTGCGGGTCGTTCATTTCGCGGCTCGATCGCGAATTGCGGTCGGTCCAGTCGAGGTCGGCGGCGGTGTAGGGCGTTGCGGGAAGGATGCGGAAGAGCTCCCCGCCCGTCGTCGCGGCCAGCCGTTCGGCGACGCGGGCCGTCGTGCCCGTCGCCGAGAAGCAGACGATCAAGGTTTTCATGGGCTGTTTTTGCGGTTGTGCGGAGGCGCTGCCGAGGGCCGTGAGCAGGCAGGCGATCCGGAAAAGGGTTTTCACGGGATTTATTGCAGATAGGTGCGCAGGAAACGTTCGATCGCGTCGAAGGGGATCTTGTCGGTGCGGTCGTAGAGGTCGGTGTGGTTGGCGTCGGGGACGATCAGCAGCTCCTTGTTGTCGCCGCGCAGGCGTCGGAAGGCATCCTCGCCGAAGTAGCGCGAGTGGGCCTTTTCGCCGTGTACGACGAGAACGGCGCTGCGGATCTCGTCGCTGTAGGCCATGATCGGCTGGTTGAGGAACGAGAGGGCCGAGGTCTTGTTCCAGCCGTCGTTCGAGTTGAGCGACCGCGGATGGTAGCCGCGCGGGGTCTTGTAGTAGTCGTAATACTCCCGAACGAACTGCGGCGCGTCGGCGGGCAGCGGATCGACTACGCCACCCGCACGGGCGCAGGTGCCGCTCTTGGCATCGGCCGTCCGCTGCGCGCAGAGCGCGCGGCGCAGCGCATGGCGGGCGTCGGCGTCCATCGTGTCGAAATAGCCGTTGGCCGTGACGCGGCTCATGTCGTACATCGTCGACGCGACGGTCGCTCGGATGCGCGTGTCGATGGCGGCAGCGTTGATCGCCAGGCCGCCCCAGCCGCAGATGCCGAGGATGCCGATGCGTTCGGGGTCGACGTCGTCGCGCGTGGAGAGGTAGTCGACCGCGGCGCAGAAATCCTCCGTGTTGATGTCGGGCGAGGCCACGTAGCGCGGTTCGCCGCCGCTTTCGCCCGTGTAGGAGGGGTCGAAGGCGATCGCGAGGAAGCCCCGCTCGGCCAGCGTCTGGGCATAGAGCCCCGACACCTGCTCCTTGACGGCGCCGAAGGGGCCTGCGACGGCGACGGCGGCCAGCGGTCGTGCGACGGTGTCGGCGGGAAGGTAGAGGTCGGCCGTCAGGCGGATGCCGTAACGGTTCGTGAAGGTCACCTTGTCGTGACGGATCTGTTCGTTGCGGGGGAATACCTTGTCCCACGCGAGGTCTTTTTCGGAGGTGTTCATATCGGTCGAATGATTTGTCTGACGGCAGGCGGTCGCGAGCAGGGCGACGAGCAGCGCGGCGGCTGCGATGAGAAGGGTGCGTTTCATGCGGTTTCGGTTCGATGGTGCAAAAGTAGTGCGCTTGCGCCGCTGCGGGGCTACCCGATTCACGGGCGAAGATACCCCGATTCCGGAATGCGTTTTTTTGCATGCGCAACAGGCATTTTCAAAAAAAAATCTTGTTATTTTTGTGGAAATCCTTGTAATGATGCGAACAGATCGAATTTTCGGGGCGATCCTTGCGATGCTTATTCTGTCGGTTTCCTGTACGCGCGAGGAGCTGCCCTCGGTGCGGCGGGCGGCGACGGCGCAGTACACCGTTTCGGAGGCGCGGGCCTGCTACGAACGGACGCTGGCGGCCGGCACCCGTGCCGCGGAGGCGGGGCCGCTGACGGCGGGAGCGTGGCGGCCCGACTGGGATCGGGCGGCCGTCTCGATCGGCAGCACGCTGTACAGCGTCGATGTGCCGCTCTCCTCCGCCGAATACCGCTATTATCGGTACGCGGATCGTACGTCCGATTCGCTGCTGCCCTTCGCGCTGCCCGTTCGGCTGGTGACGGTGCGGAATCCCGAGACGGGCGGCGAATGCTGCTACCTGCGGTATTACCTGCCCGATGCGGCCTATGCCGCGGCCCACGACGAGGCCGACTACGATCGGCTGCTCAACAGCCGCCCGAAAAAGGGCTTTACGGGGCGGTCGGTCTACGTGTCGCTCGACGGATACGTGATCGCCGCGGGACGTTACGAACGGGGTTTGTTGACCGATTACGCCTTCTGGTTCGACGAAACGCGCACCGAGGAGGAGTGCGAGGCGGATATGCGGCGGCTGCTCGACGGCCTGCGGGTCGGCCGGTGCCGCGCTTCGCAGCCGACGACCCGCGTCGATCATCCGAAGCCGACGGAAAACGGTGAGAATCCGAAGAAGGACGATAAAGAACCCGATCCGTTGGATTGGGGCGGTCTTGAGTGTGTGGTAATCGAAGGCATTCGCCCCGAGAAGCCTGTGATTCGGTACGAGCTGCCGGTAGATGATTTTCCTGCGGCTGTTTCCGGTAATAGTGGCGCGACATGGGGCGGCAGCGGCGGGCTCGGCGGCGAAGGAGACAGCAGCAACTCTTCGGACGATTCGGACGGGTTCCCCGATAATCCCGACATCAAGTTCGAAGATCCCCGTGTGAAAGACCTGCTGGATTCGCTGGTAAAGGACTGTATGGGCCGCAGGTTGATTCGGTCGTTGGACGGTGTGACGGTTCTGACAGAGCAGGATGCAAACCGTTTCGACCCTGTTACGAATACGATCTTTTTGAAACCCCATGACAAATACGGGTATCGCGATTATGTGTTTATGGAAGAGTTGATCCACAGTTACCAATACCAGCGGCGCGGAAACGGGGACGGTCGTTTTCCTACGTTGAATGACGAAATAGACGCGAAAGTAGGATGGCTTACTTATATAAATAAACAGATCGCGTATAGAGCTGTTACCCCAGGAAAAAGCCAATTAGGAGAAAATGCAGAGGCCATGTATTGGATGGCTGATTTGTTGTCTTTTGATGTGGGCCCTTTAAGTTATGATTTTACGGAATTATATCTGCTTGCGAAAGAATCATTACAAGGGTTACAAACAAAGGATCGAGATTCGCCATTTCTTGTAAATTGTTATCCGCCTGAACGATATCCTTTTCAGTATGAGAGAATGTCGCAAGGTCTTGATACAATATATAAATTATTGGAAGATTGCTAAATAATATCATGATGAAACGTTTTCTGTTGTTAATCGGTGTGATTTGTATGATGCCCGCGCATGCCCAATATGCATATGTCGACGGAACGACGGTCACGGCCGACGGCATCACCTTTTATGTGCATCGTCCGGTATCGGCCTGTATTTCGTTGTCCAATGTGCGTAACACGTTATCCAGGCAACAGCAACAGACGTTGCAGGGAGAACCGGTGCTGCCGTGGGATATCGAGATGGGGGAGCTCGATTTCGATGCGTTTAAACGCGCTTTTACGGAGACGTTCACGGAAGAGGAGGCGGTCGATATGCGCGATCGAAAAGCACGGATTCGGTTATTCCTGACCAAGGACGGCAACGGAGCTTTATTGGAGGTAGCCTTCACCTTTTATGCCTTGCCGGGCATGCCGATTTTCCCTCCTTCGAAATATGCGTCGTACGAAAAGAACCTGAAAAAATATGTGCGCTGGAAAACGATCACCGACGACGAAAGAAAATTGAAATTTACGCATGAATCGATGTTGCTCGATTTACGCTCTTTGGTGCCGTATAAGGTCCGTGAACCGAACCCGTGGGATCGTGTCGATTCGCTGGTGGAGTTGGAGTAGGCTTATTCGACAATTTAGGAATTTTTACCTGATCCGAAATGAAAAAAACAGGATGCTTGTTGTGTTGGATCGTTGCCGCCCAAACCGTTTTTGCCCAGAATTATTATTCGGAAAGCACCACGTTGACGGCCGACGGTATCACCTTTACCGTAAAAAATAAATACGGTATGTATTATGAGGTGGAAAACGCACAGAATGTAGTTTCGCATCGGCCGACGGAGTATTTGGACGGTACGAATGCCGAACCGTGGGATTACGACCCCGGCGAAATAGATGTCGAATCGTTCAAAAAAGCGTTCACGGAGACCTTTACGGAGGAGGAGGGCGCCCGCTTGCGGGATGGAAAGGATGCGATTTGGGTCATATTGGTGAAGAACAATCGGGGCGAGGTGCTGGAGGTCTCTTTCAGTGCGCGCATATCACCTCGCACGAGTGCGATTCCTCCTTCAAAATATGCGCTCTACGAACGGAACCTGAAAAAGTACGTACGCTGGAAGACGATCACCGACGACGAGAAGAAGCTGAATATCATGCACGAGACGCGCGAGCTCATTTTCTCGTATTTGGTTCCGTACAAGATCCGCAAGCCGAAGCCCGGGGATCGCGTCGATTCGCTCGTCGAGCTGAAATAAGATCGACGGCTTTTTCGCTGTCTCGGCCGAAGACTCCGTGCGGCGCGTTGCGGCCTTTCGTCGAAAGGACCCTGCGACCCGCCGAGCCCGCAGCCGCGCGGAGAGGCCTGCGCCGAGCGGCGGCGAGAAGCAGCCCTCCGCCGAGGGGGCGGCTGCGGGCTGCCGACCTCCCCGTGAGGTTGATTCTGCTGCGACAACTCCGGTATGCACATAGCTCGGGGCGCAGCTTGCGGAGGAACGCAGCATGCGGGCCTTCGCGCGGCGAAGCTGCGGCCCGCCGACGTCTGCGACGTCGATGCAACATCCTCCCGCTCAGCAAAATGCAGATAAAACTGCATTTGTGCTCGACTTTTCGTATCTTTGGCTTCGCCGAAGATACTCCGGTCTCGGCAGAACCAAGCTGACGCTTGCTTCTGCGCTCGACTTTTCGTATCTTTGACTGCGTCGAAGATACGCTCGCCTCGGCAAAATGCAAGCAAGCTTGCTTTTGCTCTCGCTTATACGTATCTTTGCAAGAGCCAAAAACGCAGACCCATGTTTGATCTTACGCAATACGTCCGCCGCCCGAGCCGCAGCGTGCCCGTCGGGCCGATCGCGATCGGCGGAGAGCATCCCGTCGTCGTCCAGTCGATGACCAATACCTCGACCCTCGACACGGAGGGCTCCGTGGCGCAGATCGAGCGCATCGATCGGGCGGGCGGCCCCGTCGTCCGCCTCACGGCCCAGGGACGGCGCGAAGCGGAGAATCTGCGCGAAATCGTCGCCCGCCTGCGGGCCGACGGCTTCCGCACGGCCGTCGTCGCCGACATCCATTTCGTGCCCGAGGTGGCTTCGGTCGCCGCCGAGTACGTCGACAAGGTGCGCATCAACCCGGGCAACTACCGCACCGACCGCGGCGAACTGGAAGCCCTCATCGAGCAGTGCCGCCGCCGCGGCGTGGCGCTGCGCATCGGGGTCAACCACGGCTCGCTGTCGAAGCGCATCTTCGACCGCTACGGCGATACGCCCGAAGGGATGGTCGCCGCGGCGATGGAGTTCCTGCGCGTCTGCAAAGCGAAGGCCTTCGATCGGGTGGTCGTCTCGATGAAATCGAGCAATACGCGCGTCATGGTCGTCGCCTACCGCCTGCTCGTCGAGGCGATGGAGGCCGAGGGGATGGATTACCCGATCCACCTCGGCGTCACGGAGGCTGGAGACGGCCTCGAAGGCCGCATCAAGAGCGCCGTGGGCATCGGCGCCCTTCTGGCCGACGGCATCGGCGACACGATCCGCGTCTCGCTCACCGAGGCCCCCGAAAACGAAATCCCCACGGCACGGCTCCTCGTCGCCCATTTCGCCCGCCGCGCGGGCCGCTTCGAGGTGCGGCACCCCGAACGCTATTCGCCCTTCGCCTACCGCCGCCGCTCGGCGGTGCAGGTGCCCGTCGTGCACGACGAACCGCACGAAGGGTTCCGCCTGCTCGAAGCCCGTTCGGAGAACCCCACCGCGGAGCTGCGGGCGGCGATTCTCAACCTCGAACAGCCCGACGAACCCGTTCTCGTGTGGCGCCGCTACGACGATGCGTCGCTCGAAACGCTCGCCGTGCGTGCGGCGGCCGACCTCGGCCCGCTCTTTCTGGACGGGCTCGCCGACGGCATCTGGATCGACGCCCCGCAGCACGACGCCGCGGCGATTCGCGAGGTGGAGCTGCTGATCCTGCAGGCGGCGCGCGTCCGCTTTTCCCGCACCGAGTACATCGCCTGCCCGAGCTGCGGCCGCACCCTCTACGACATCGAGCGGACCCTCGCGGCGATCCGCTCGAAGACCTCGCACCTGAAGAACCTGCGCATCGGCGTCATGGGGTGCATCGTCAACGGCCCCGGCGAGATGGCCGATGCCGACTACGGCTACGTGGGGGCCGCCCCGGGCCGCATCACCCTCTACAAGGGGCGCGAGGTGATCGAACGCAACATCCCGCAGGAGGAGGCGCTCGACCGGCTGATCGAACTCATCAAGGCGCACGGCGACTGGACGGAGCCGTCCGCCGACTAATATCCCGAAACGATGGAGAACAACGACACGCGCCTTACGATCGCGCTGATCTACGATTTCGACGGCACGCTGGCGCCGGGCAACATGCAGGAGTACGATTTCATTCCTGCGGTCGGCAAGAGCAACAAGGAGTTCTGGTCGGAGGCCAACGCGCTGGCCGAGCGGCAGGACGCCGACATGGTGCTGACTTACATGGCGCGCATGATCCAGGAGGCCAAGTCGAAGGGGCTGTCGCTGCGGCGCGAGGCCTTCCGCGAGTCGGGCCGCAAGGTGACGCTCTACAAGGGGGTGCGCGCGTGGTTCGGCCGCATCAACGCCTACGGCGCCGCGCACGGCATCCGCATCCTGCACTACATCAACTCGTCGGGGCTCAAGGAGATCATCGAGGGAACCGAAATCGCCGACGAATTCCGCAAGATCTACGCCTGTTCGTTCCTCTACGACGTCGACGGCATCGCCTACTGGCCCGCCGTGGCGGTCAACTACACGAACAAGACGCAGTTCATCTTCAAGATCAACAAGGGGGTCGAATCGGTCTTCGATTCGAAGCTCGTGAACCGCTACATTCCCGAGGAGGAGCGCCCCGTGCCCTTCAGGCACATGATCTACGTCGGCGACGGGACGACCGACATTCCCTGCATGCGGCTGGTGAAGAACTACGGCGGCCACTCGATCGCCGTCTTCAACCCCGAGCAGAAGGGGGCGCGGCGCGATCTGGCGACCCTCATCCACGACAACCGCGTGAGCCACGTCTGCCCCGCGGACTACTCCGAGGGGGCCGAGATGGACCGGCTGGTGAAGACGATCATCGAGAAGATCGCCCTGGACGACAAACTGGAAAAAATGGAGACGGGAAAATGACGAAACTGCTTTTTGCCACGAACAACGCCCACAAGCTGGCCGAGGTTTCGGCCGTGCTGGGCGACGGATACGAGCTGCTCACGCCGCGCGACTGCGGCGTCATGGAGGAGATCCCCGAGACGCAGCCCACGCTGGAGGGAAATGCCGCGCAGAAGGCGCGCTACCTGTACGGGCGGACGGGACTCGACTGCTTCGCCGACGATACGGGGCTGGAGGTCGCGGCGCTCGACGGCGCACCCGGGGTCCGCTCGGCGCGCTATGCCACCGACGGCCACGATTTCGCGGCCAACAACCGCCTGCTGCTGCGCAACCTGGAGGGGGCTGCGGATCGGCGGGCGCGCTTCCGCACGGTGATCTGCCTCATCGAGGGGGGCGAGGAGCACCTCTTCGAAGGGATCGTCGAGGGGCGCATCATCGAGCGCGAACGCGGGGCCGAGGGGTTCGGCTACGATCCGCTCTTCATCCCCGACGGCTTCGACCGCACCTTCGCCGAGATGACGGCCGAGGAGAAAAATGCCGTTTCGCACCGCGGGCGCGCCGTGCGCCGACTGGTCGATTATTTGCACGGCAAGCGGAAATAGGCTACCTTTGCGCCCATGGAAGAGACGATGAACTATCGGAAGGAGGAGCGCTGCGATCCCGCGACGATCGAGGCGCTGCGCGCGCATTATGCCGACATCCTGCGGCTGCTGGGCGAGGACCCCGACCGCGAAGGGCTGCTGAAGACCCCCGAGCGGGTGGCCAAGGCGATGTGCTTTCTGACGAAGGGGTACGACGAAGATCCGCTGGCGATTCTGCGGTCGGCGATCTTCAACGAAGAGTACAAACAGATGGTGCTCGTGAAGGATATCGAACTCTATTCGATGTGCGAGCACCACATGCTGCCCTTCTACGGCAAGGCCCACGTGGCCTACATCCCCAACGGCCGCATCACGGGGCTGTCGAAGATCGCCCGCGTGGTGGAGTGCTTCGCGCGCCGTTTGCAGGTGCAGGAGCGGCTGACGGTGCAGATCCGCGACTGCATCCAGGAGGCGTTGCAGCCGATGGGGGTCGCGGTGGTGATCGAGGCGAGCCACATGTGCATGCAGATGCGCGGCGTCGAGAAACAGCAGTCGGCGACCACCACGTCGGCCTTCACGGGCATCTTCCTCTCGGACCATCGAACCCGCGAGGAGTTCATGAACCTTATTTCGCATCGCTATCGGTAGCGATCGGACCGCAATTGAACCCGCAAATCGCCCGAACGGATCGCTGCCGTTCGGGCGATTTCTGTTGAGGGGGGGAGCTTTGCGAGTTTCGATCCCGCGAGGGATCGGCGGGCCGAAACGTTTTGTTCGTGCAGACTCGCACGCAGTGCGGCGGGCCGAAGCCGTCCCGGGGCAGGGCAATTCGCTGCAAAATTGACGTCGCAGACGTCGGCGGGCCGCAGCTTCGCCCCTGCGAAGGCCCGCAGCTCGCGTGCAGCTCGTTGCGTGCGCTTCGCAAGCTGCGCCCCGAACGGCGATGCGTGCGGTAGCTCGGCAGCCCGCAGCCGCCCCTTGGCGGAGGGCTGCAACTCGCGAGAGCTCGTCGCAGGTCCCTCCGATCGGCTGCGGGCTGCGCGAAAATTGAACGTAAGCACGGCAGCCCGCAGCCCCCGCACAGCCCCTCCCGCCGCCGTCGGCGAGCGGATGGAAAACGTCCGTCCGCCGATCGCTCCTCCCTCCGATGTCGCTCGCCGGCAGATGCGAAAAGGCCGCCCGACGATGCGGGCGGCCTTTCGTTCCGACGGGTCCGGTCTATTTGTAGATCGGGCCGTAGGTCTCGCAGGCGCGGTAGTCCGCCCCCTCGGCCTCCATGCCGAAGGCGGCCCAGGCCGACGGACGGAAGATCTTCTCGTCCGCCACGTTGTGCATGCAGACGGGGATGCGGAGCATCGAGGCGAGCGTCAGCAGCTCGGCGCCGATGTGTCCGTAGCTGATCGCGCCGTGGTTGGCGCCCCAGTTGTTCATCACCGAGTAGACGTCGCGGAAAGCCCCTTCGCCCGTCAGGCGCGGTGCGAACCACGTCGTCGGCCAGGTGCGGTCCGTACGGTCGTTGATGATGCGGAAGACCTCCTCGTCGACGTTCACGGCCCAACCCTCGGCCAGCTGCAGCACGGGGCCGAGCCCCTTGACGAGGTTGATGCGGCACATGGTCATCGGCATTTCGCCGCGCGTGAGGAAATGCGACGAGAAGCCGCCGCCGCGGAAGTATTCGCGGCTCGCGGGGTACCACGTCGTGGCCTCCAGACACTTTTTGCTCTCCTCCTCGGTGATCTCCCAGAAGGGTTTCATCGTCGGGTTGCCGGCCTCGTCGCTCTGGCGGCCCGTGGCGTCGAGCGTGCAGGCGCCCGAGTTGATGAGGTGGATGATACCCCCTGCGGCCTTGCCTTCGAGGCGTTTGCCCGTCACGCGCTCCACCGCCTCGGGCGACCAGAAGGTGCGCACGTCGGCGAACATCTGCGAACGGTTCGTCAGCAGGTTCATCAGCAGCATCGTCACGCCGTTGAGCGTGTCGTTCTCCGTGGCGAAGGGAATCGGCTGGCGGATGCCGTTCCAGTCGAACGAGCTGTTGAGCATCGCCTCGGCGAAATCGCCGTTCGGACGGCAGTCGGTCCACTGGCGCTGCCCCTGGAAGCCGCCCACGATGGCGTTGTGGCCGCAGGCCTCCTCGACGAAGCCCTTCTCGGCGAGCTTTTCGTTGCCCTGCATCAGGTCGCGGAAGATCATCATCATCTTGACCGAGAAATCCCAGATCTCCTCCTTCTTCTCACGCGGATAGACGAGGTGTTCGGGGTTCCAGTCGCGGCCCTCCTGCGGCTTGCAGTAGGTCGAGGTCCACTTGCGGGCGCGCTCGAACTCCTCTTCGTCGTAGATCTTCTCCTCCATGCGGCGCGTGATCTCCGTACAGTCGACGAACTCGTTGCGCATGCCGAGGTACTCCTGGAAGAAATCGGGATTGGGGGTCGAACCGGCGATGCCCATCGAGACCGAACCGATCGACAGATAGGACTTGCCGCGCATCTGCATCACGGCCACGGCGGCGCGGCCGAAGAGCAGCAGCTTCTCCTGCACGTCGGACGGGATCGTCTCGTCGCCCATGTCCTGCACCTCGCGGCCGTAGATGCCGAAGGCGGGGAGCCCCTTCTGCGTGTGGGCGGCCAGCGCGGCCGCGAGGTAGACGGCGCCCGGGCGCTCCGTGCCGTTGAAGCCCCAGATGGCCTTCGGCATGAGCGGATCCATGTCGATCGTCTCGGTGCCGTAGCACCAGCAGGGGGTCACCGAGAGGACCGCGCCGACGTTGTTGTCGCGGAATTTCTCGGCGGCGGCGGCGGCTTCGGCCACTCCGCCGATCGTCGTGTCGGCGATCACGCACTCGACGGGCGTGCCGTCGGCATAGCGCAGGTTGTCGGCATAGAAGCGCGCCACGCGGCGTGCCATGCCCATCGTCTGCTCTTCGAGCGACTCGCGGATGCCGCGGCGGCGGCCGTCGATCACGGGTCGGATACCGATTTTCGGGTAGTTTTTCATGGTTGTATGTCGTTATTGGTTGTCAGACTTTCGTTGGGTGAATTTGGTCAGCGCGAAGCCCACGAGGAAGATCGCCGACGTGCCGAAGACGATCGTCAGGTAGGTGTGCAGCGTCGAGCGGAACTCGTAGCAGGGCGACCCTTCGTTGATCAGGGGCGAGAGGCTCATCCAGGCGATGACCAGCAGGCCGACGATCACCGCGGCCACGGCGTGGGCCCGCCGCACCTTCGTGCAGACGACTCCCAGCAGGAAGAGTCCGAGCATGCCGCCGCTGAAGATCGACGCCAGCTTCCACCAGGCGTCCAGCACGCCGTCGATGTGCATCATGAGCAGTCCCATCGCGATGCCGAAGGCGCCCACGACGAACGACGTGCCGTAGAGCACCTGCATTTCGCGGCTGTCGGTCAGCTTGCGCTTCGTGAAGCGCTTGGCGAAGTCCGTCAGAACGATCGTCGCCGAGGAGTTGATGCTCGTAGCGATCGTCGACATGCCCGCCGAGAAGAGCGAGGCGATCACCAGTCCCGTGAGGCCCGTCGGCAGGCCGTGGACGATGAACCAGGGGAAGACCTGATCCGAGGGGGTGCCTGCGGGCAGCAGCTCGGGACGCGCCGTGTAGTAGGCGAAGAGCGCCGTGCCGATGTAGACGAAGACGAGCGAGACGGGGATGTAGAGCAGCGATCCGAAGAGGGTCGAGCGGACCGCCTCGGCCGTCGAACGGGTCGTCATGTAGCGCTGCACGTAATTCTGGTCGATGCCGTAGTTCTGCATGTTGGTGAAGAGGCCGTAGACGAGGACTACCCAGAAGGTGGGTTCGGCAAGGCTCATGCCGAAACTGCCGAGTGAGAATTTGCCGTGCTCGGAGGCGATGCGGAAGAGCTGCGAGGGGCCCTCGGGCATGTCGAAGGTGAGCAGCACGGCGCAGGCCACGGCCCCCGCGATGAGGATGATGCCCTGGATGGCGTCGGTCCACACGACGGCGGCGATGCCGCCCAGCAGCGTGTAGACGAGGGTGATGATGCCCGTCCAGATGATGATCGACTGGATGTCCCAGCCGAACATCGTGTTGAGCGGCAGGGCCAGCAGCAGCAGGATCGAGCCCACGCGCGCGAGCTGCGTCAGCAGGTAGCAGACCGCCACGTAGCAGCGCGCCCAGTAACCGAAGCGCAGTTCGAGGTAGTGGTAGGCCGAGACGCTGTTCACGTTGCGGTAGAGGGGGATGAAGACCTTCGCCGCGAGCCATGTGGCGAGCGGAATCGAGAGGCTGAAGACGAAGGGGTTCCAGTTCCCCGCGAAGGCCTGGCCGGGCAGGCCGAGGAAGCTGATCGAGCTGACGAAGGTGGCGAAGATCGACATGCCGACGACCCACGTCGGCAGCGACCCTTCGGCCTTCGTGAAGGCCGCGGCTCCCTGACGGCTGCGGAAATAGAACGAGCAGCCGAACAGCGCTACGCCGCCTACGAAGACGAAGAAGACGATGTAGTCGAGTAAAGTGATATCCATGTGTGTAGTTTTAGGTTCGGTCGGTGTTGTTTCGGGGCATGGGGGCCGGTGCCGTCGGCGGTCTTTCGCAAGCTCGGTCCGGGCGGGTTCGCGCGTCAGCGCGTCAGCCCGCAGCCGCCCTCGGGCGGAGGGCGGCTTCTCGCGAGCGCTCGTCGCAGGCCGCTCCGCTCGGCTGCGGGCCGGTCGCAACGGTTTCGATTCCCGCAAGGGATCGGCGGGCCGCAATTCGTTGCCGAAAGGTTTCGGCCTCGCAGAGGTCGGCGGGCCGCAGCTTCGCCCCGCTTTAGGCCCGCATGTTGCGTCCCTTCGCAAGCTGCAGCCCGAAAGTCGCACGCATGTGCGTGCCGTTCGCCGCCGCCCCATGCGGCGGACGGCAAACCTCGCGGCGGGCCGCTCGATGCCCTCCCGCCGCCGTCGGCGAACGCGCAGGCTCGCCCTCGCCGCCGTCGGCGGGGTGTCGTGCGTCATCGCATACCCGAAGGTTCGATGGCACAGCCATCGGCGGGCCGAAGCCTCCGGCCGCGGAGGCCCGCATTTCGCGTCCGCGTCATGCGTGCGCTCCGCAGGCTTCGACCCGAGCAGCGATGCGCGCTTTGGCGCGGCGGGCCGCAATCCGTTGCCGAACGCTCCGCTGCCGTCGCCGTCGCCCGCCCCTGCTTCGGGCCCGCGAAGCAGGCGTTATTCGCAGCGGCAGCCCAGCGCTTCGAGCGCCTCGCGGATCTTCGCGCGCTCCTCGGCGCGGAAGTGGCGGTAGGGCCACGAAATGTAGTCGTCACAGATGCCCAGCAGCGAGAGGGCGCACTTGACCCCCTTCAGGTAGCTCGATCCGTATTTGCCCACGGTGTAGATCGAGACGCTGATCTGCATGATGCGGCGCTGCAACTCGCGCACGCGCACCACGTCGCCGGTCTTGGCCGCCTCGTACATCGCCACGTAGAGCTCGGGGAACATGTTGGCGCCGCCGTTCACGCCGCCGTCGGCGCCCATCAGCACGCATTCGCCCGTCAACTCCTCGGGGCCGACGTAGAGGGCGAAATCGTCGCGTCCGCCGAGGTGGTAGAGCAGCGTTTCGAAGTAGTTCATGTTGGCCGACGAATCCTTCAGGCCGACGATGTTGGGGTGTTCGGCGAGCTTCTTGACCGTCGCGGCCTCCAGGAAGACCTTCACGTGCGAAGGCATGTTGTAGAGGTAGAGCGGCAGCGGCAGCGCATCGGCCAGGGCCGTGAAATACTCGATCATCTCCTGCTGCGAGGGGGCGAAATAGTAGGGTGCGGCGGCCACGACGCCTGCGGCGCCGCAGCGGGCGGCGGCCTCGGCGAGCTTCACGCTTTCATCGAGCGACGTATCCGTGACGCCGACCAGCACCGGCACGCGGCCGGCGACCTGCTTGCAGACCAGCTCGACGAATTCGTAGCGCAGGCGGTAGGTGAGGCTCTGCGCCTCGCCCGTCGTGCCGAGGATGAAGAGGGCGTGGACGCCCCCCTTGAGCATGTGCTCGATCAGGCGTACGGCCCCTTCGCGGTCCAGTTCGTCGTTTCCCTTCAGCGGGGTAATCATGGGCGGAATGATGCCCTGTATCTTTTTCATGGGTCGGTGTTTTTGTTTGGTTATGCAATGTTAAGAAAAATGGCGTAGACAAAGATATGAATTTTTGCCGAATTTGTTGCCGAAAATGGGCCTCGGGGCGGCATTTGCGCGAAAAAGCGTATCTTTGTTTTGTCTAATCAACCCAAACACCCAATCTTTCATGAAAGCTTCACGCCTCATTCTGCCTCTGATTGCCCTGCTGGGTGCCGCCTGCGCGCCGCAGTCGCCGAGCGATCGTGCCTGGAAGACGATCTATCCCGAGATCGAATCGAAGATCGTCGCTCCGACCTTCCCCGACAAAACCTACGACATCCGCGATTTCGGCGCCACGACCGACGCCGTCTGCCACGAGGCGATCAATGCCGCCATCGCCAAGTGCAGCGCCGAGGGCGGCGGCCGCGTCGTCGTGCCCGCAGGCACCTGGACGACGGGCGCCCTGACGCTTCTGTCGAACGTCGATCTGCATCTCGAGGAGGGTGCCGTGCTTCTCTTCTCGGACAACCTCGACCACTACCCGCTGGTGCGCACCCGCTGGGAGGGCATGGACTGCTACAACTACTCGCCGATGATCTACGCCTTCCGTCAGGAGAACATCGCCGTGACGGGCAAGGGTACGATCGACGGCGGCGCCTCGAAGGCCAACTGGTGGAGCATGGTCTGGAACTCCGACACCGAGTGGGAGAAGGATCGCCGCAACACGCAGCGCTACGGCCGTCCGCTGCTCATGGAGTGGATGATCGCCGACAAACCGATCGAGGAGCGCCGCATGGGCCACGGCTACGGCATGCGTCCGCAGCTGGTGAGCCCCTTCGAGTGCAAGAACATCCTCGTCGAGGGGGTCACGATGATCCGCTCGCCCTTCTGGAACCTGCACCCCGTCTTCTGCGAGAACCTCACCGTGCGCGGCGTGACCTTCAATAACGAGGGCCCGAACGGCGACGGCTGCGACCCCGAGTCGTGCAACTACGTCCTGATCGAGGATTGCCACTTCAACACGGGCGACGACTGCATCGCCATCAAGGCGGGGCGCGACGAGGATGCCCACCGCATCGAGGTGCCGAGCCAGAACATCATCGTCCGCAACTGCAAGATGAACAACGGCCACGGCGGTGTGGTCGTGGGCAGCGAGATCGGCAGCGGCTACCGCAACCTCTTCGTCGAGAACTGCGACATGGATTCGCCGAAGCTCGACCGTGCGATCCGCATCAAGACCAACGCCCGCCGCGGCGGCGTGATCGAGCACATCTATGTGCGCAACGTACGGGTCGGCCAGTGCAAGGAGGCGGTCCTCAAGATCAACCTCATCTACGACCAGAAGAGCGTCGGCGACGCCACGGCCTATCCGACCGTGCAGCACGTCTACCTGGAGAACGTCACCAGCAAGAAGAGCCGCTTCGGCATCTGCGTAACGGCGCTGGCGGACCGTTCGAACGTGCATGATATTTATCTGAAGGACTGCACCTTCGAGAACGTCGAGCAGGAGCAGTCGATTTCGGGCATGTGCGACGGGATCAACCTCGAGAACGTGACCATTACGCTGGCGCAGTCGGCCGAGTAACGCCCGCTGTTCCGCATACGATGACGCCCGACGATCCGTCAGGACCGTCGGGCGTTCGTTTTCGGACAGCCGCGAAATCGGATGCGCATCGCGCGCTTTAGCGCGGCGGGCCGAAGCCTCCCGCTTGCGGAGGCCCGCATTTCGCGTCCGCATCCTGCGTGCGCTCCGCAGGCTTCGTCCCGAACGGTTGGCGCTTTAGCGCGGCGGGCCGCAGCTTCGCCCGGCGAAGGCCCGCATTTCGTGTCCGCATCCTGCGTGCGCTCCGCAGGCTTCGTCTCGAACGGTTCGCGCTTTAGCGCGGCGGGCCGCAGCTTCGCCCGGCGAAGGCCCGCAGCTCGCGTCCGCTCATGCGTCCCTTCGCAAGCTGCTGCCCGAAAAACACGTGTACAGCGCGTGCCGTTCGCCGCCGACCCATGTGTCGGATTGTCGCTCGTTGCAGGCTCGATGCGTCTTCGCGCGTCAGCGCGTGCCGTTCGCCGCCGCCCCACGCGGCGGACGGCAATTCTCGCGCATACGCTCGATGCCCTCCCGCCGCCGTCGGCGAACGCGTTATCCGCTCGGCCGCCCCGTTCAGAAGACCTCGCGCAGGATGCGGACCGACTGCACGGCATGGATGCTGTCGAGGTGGTAGCCGAAATAGGTGAGCATGGCGTTCAGGAAATCGACGCGCTGCGTGCGGTTGAGCCCCACGGAGGCCAGGTCGAAGAGCGAGCTGCGGAGCAGCCGGTCGAGCGTCCGCGACTCGTCCGCTCCGAGGCAGAGGGTGTGGGTCGGCGGCGCGAGGGTGTAGAGTCCCTCCTTGATGTCGAAGAGGGCCCCCTCGGCGTAGGCGTTGCCCGGGCAGAAGCCCAGCAGGCGGCTCAAGTGGGCGAGGAACCAGAGGTGGAAATTGGCCACCCCCTCCTGCAACGTGTCGAGGGCCTCGACCGAAGTCCAGACGAATTCGAAGAGGGCGTCGTTGCGCTCGCTTTCGCGCACGAGGCGGTAGATCACCTCCGCCAGGAAGATCGCCATGGTCGACTTGCGGACGTCGAAGGGGATGCCTTGCAGCAGGAAGCCGCTCCGCACCTCTTTGAAACGGTGCATCTGCTGCGCCTGCGCGGGCTCGAGCCCCTCGAATTCGACGGGAAAGGCGGGTTGGAAAAGCGCTTGCTTCGAGCCGCGGCCCGTGCGGCTGCGGATGCCCTGCACCATGTAGCTGCGGCGGCCGCCGACGTCGGTCAGCAGGTAGACGATCATCGACGAATCGCCGTATTTGAGCGTGTGCAGCACGATGCCGCGTCCTTTGTAGCTCTTCATGGGGTGGATCTTCGGCGGAGCGAACGGTAAAATCGTTATCTTTGCAGTGCGACAAAGGTACGGATAAAAAAGGGGAAAGATGGCCGAAAATCTGAAAAAATGGGACGATGCGGGGCGGCGCTACCGCACTTACCTCAAGCTCGAAAAACGGCTTGCGGCCAATACGGTCGACGCCTACCTGCGCGATTTCCGCCAGTTCGCCCACTACGTGCTGCGCATGTGGGACGTGCCGCCGCGCAAGGTGGAGCGCGAAATGATCGAGCGCTACCTCGCGCGGCTCTACGATCGCGGGCGCGAGAAGAGTTCGCAGGCGCGCATCTTGAGCGGTATCCGCAGCTTCTTCGGTTACCTGCTGCTGACGGACGAAATCGACGTCTCGCCCGCCGACCTCGTCGATCCGCCCAAGGCGGGGCGCCACCTGCCCGACGTCCTCACGACGGAGGAGATCGACCGCATCATCGCCGCGATCGACCTCTCGACGGTCAAGGGACTGCGCGATCGGGCGATGCTCGAACTGCTCTACGCGTGCGGGCTGCGCGTCTCGGAGCTCGTTTCGCTGCGGCTCGGGGACCTCTTTTTCGGCGAGGGCTATATCCGCGTGACGGGCAAGGGGGACAAACAGCGGCTGGTGCCGATCAACGACCTGGCGCGCGAACGGATCCTCGCCTACCTCGACGAGCGCCGCTCGGCGCGCCGCAACGAGGAGGTCGTGTTTCTGAACAACCGCGGCTCGCAGCTCACGCGCGTGATGATCTTCACGATCCTGCGCGCGGCGGCGCGGCGGGCGGGGATCGAAAAGCGGATTTCGCCCCATACGTTCCGCCATTCGTTCGCCACCCACCTGCTCGAAGGAGGCGCCGACATCCGCCAGGTGCAGGAGCTGCTGGGGCACGAAAACATCGGCACGACCGAAATCTATACCCACCTCGACAACGAGCACCTGCGGCGGACGGTCGAGGATCATCTGAAATTATAGGAGGGCATTTCGAGCGATTCCGTTCGTTCGATTTCTCGGCGGGCCGCGGCCCTGCCGCAGCCGCATACGCCAAGCGTCGTCAGGTTCGACCTCATCGAGGTCGGCAGCCCGCAGCCGTCCCCTGGCGGAGGGCTGCAACTCGCCCGAAGGCTCGATGCCCCTCCGCTCGGCTGCGGGCCGGTCGCAACAGGTTTCGATTCCTTGCGGGATCGGTAGGCCAAAGCCTCCCGCTTGCGGAAGCCCGGATGGTTCGCGCTTTAGCGCGGCGGGCCGCAGCTTCGCCTGGCAAAGGCCCGCAGCTCGCGTCCGCTCGTGCATCCCCTCGCAAGCTGCAGCCCGAAAAATACGTGTACAGCGCGTGCCGTTCGCCGCCGCCTCTTTTGGCGGAGGGCTGCCGCTTGCCGCGGGCTCGATGCGTCTTCGCGCGTCAGCGCGTGCCGTTCGCCGCCGCCCCACGCGGCGGACGGCAGGTTCGCAGGCAGGCTGCTCACCGCCCCTCCCGCCGCCGTCGGCGAACGTTGGCTTACTCGGTTTCGCGCACAGAACAAGCCGACAGCCGTCCGAAAACGCGCGTCCGACCGCTCCCGCCGCCGTCGGCGAACGCGCTGCCTCGGTTCTGCGCACGGAAACGGAACAAACCGGTTTCGGCCGTTCCGTGCGGAGCGGCCCCCTCCCTCGCAGGCAGGCCGTCCGAAACCGCCCCTCCCGCAAAAAAATGAAAAATCAATAGAGATTGTCGTACATCGACTGCGACTTGTCGTACTTGAGGTCCTGCAACGAGGAGGCCTTGACGCCGATGTTGAAGCTCCAGCTGCGGTGGAAGCCGAACGGAATCCACGAGAAGGACATCTGCCAGCAGTGCAGGTCGCGCGTGATCGAGATGGCCGAGGTGGTCAGCTTGTTGGCCTTGATATCGTAGCCCCCCTGGAACGTGAGGCCCATCTTGGGCGTGAGGTTGAGCGAGCCGTTGAAGCCGACCGTCTGCGTGATGTTGCGCCGATAGCCCGTCGTGCCGTTGTTGACGTAGGCGATCGAGTAGTTGACCGCGTAGTTGAAGCCGAAGTTCCACGGCAGCGAGAAATCGTAGTAGGATTGGGCCATGTACTGCCTTCGCAGCACGGGGTCCATGTGGCCGTAGGGGTCGTAGAAGGGGTTCTGGTACTCGGGCGGGATGCTCGTGATGTCGTTCATGGCGGGCTCCGAACGGTCGTTGCGCGACTTGAAGGTGTAGCCGAACGACCAGCCCGCCGAGGTGATGCGGCCCGGGAAGAAGAGCTTGTCGTAGCGCACGCCCTGCGGCGTCACCTTGTAGGGGTCGAGCGTCGTCGAGAAGTTGATGCCGAAATTCTTGAAGACGGTCGAACGGAACGAGAAGGGGATCGTCGAGAGGCGCATCGAGTCGGCCAGGAAGTTATACGATCCGCTGATGCGCAGTTCGTCGATGAGTTTCAGTTTTTTGACTCCCGACGTGTCGCGCTTCGAGAGGACCTTCATTTCGAGGCTCTGCGAGAGCGAGAAGTTCATCGACATCGACCGCCCCGACGAGGGGACGCCGTAGGCGTTGCCCGCATAGGGCGAATAGGTCGTCAGGCGGCCCGACTCGTCGGTCTGTACCGTCTTGTAGTAGCCGTATTTCGGGTCGGTGAAGTCGGGGGCGTACGAGAAGCCGATCGAGGGGGTGATCGTGTGGCGGATCGCCTGGATCTTGCGGTTGCGGCGCTTCTTCGTGAAATCGTACATGCCGTAGACGGTCGTCGAGGTCGAAACGCTCAACGAGTAGTTGTAGAGGCGGTAGAAACCGTAGTCGGTCGGCAGCGTGTCGGTTTGATTCGTTACGGGGTTCCACTCGTAGTTGACCCGCTTGAAATACCACTTTTCGTTGTAGTTGAACGAGGGGGTGAGGTTGATGTAGTTGAAGAGGTTGAACGAGGCGGAGACGGGCAGCGAGTGCTCGACGCCGTTGCGCATGTTCTTCAGGGTCTCCTTCGAGAAGATTTCGCCCTCGGTCGTCTGCACCGAGTTGGTCAGCTTGCCCGTGTACTGGAGCGAAATCTTTTCGTACCAGCGGTCCTTGCCCACCTTCTCCTTGCGCTTGAAGGGGTAGACGCGCGAGACGTTGAAGACGACGTTCGGCAGCGTCACGGCGATCGACTCGTTCTGCGAGTTCTGCGAAACGGCCATGTTGGCCGAGAGCGAGAAGGGGGTGCCCGCCCAGTTCTTCGAGAAGGAGATCGTCGAGTTGGTCTGCGTGGCGAGCATGTCGTTCAGGTTGGTCGCCGAATAGCGGCTGTAGCCGCTCGTGGCGAAGTTGACCGAAGCCGAGAAGGTGGTTCCCGGGTTGGCCTTGGGGTCTTGCGCGTGCGACCACTGGATGCGGAAATTCTGCTGCTTGATGTAGTCGGGTTCGCCTTTTTCGCCCGTGCGGACGTTCGAGTACTGGAGGTTGAAGCTGCCGCTGTACTTGTAGCGCTTGATGTAGCGCGAGGCGGCCGAAGCCTCCCACGAGCCGAGCGTGTAGAAGCCGCCGCGCACGGCCAGGTCGGCGTGC
This sequence comes from uncultured Alistipes sp., assembly GCA_910584485.1. Lineage (GTDB taxonomy): Bacteria > Bacteroidota > Bacteroidia > Bacteroidales > Rikenellaceae > Alistipes. The sequence goes on along the minus strand of CAJUAV010000007.1, from coordinate 37,383 downwards.
TGCCCGAGGGTGAAATAGTACCCCAGGTCGCGGATGAAGAAGCCTTTCGAGTACTCCTCGCCGTAGGTCGGCATCAGCAGCCCCGACTTGGGCCCCGAGCTGATCGGGAAGAAACCCTCGGGGATGCCGAGGAAATAGAGCGGCACATCCTCCAGCACGAGGTAGGCGGGGCCCGTGACCACCTTGTTGCCGGGCAGCACCTTCGCCCGCGTCATGGCGAGGTAGAAATGCGGGTGATCCGTGTTGTCGCAGGTGGTGTATTTGCCGTTCTCGATGTTGATCGTGTTGTCGGTCATCTTCTTCACCGAGCCGCCCACCAGCCAGCCGTCGCCCTGCTGCGTCGCCACCCCCTTGATCTTGGCCTTCTTCGTGTCGAGGTGGTAGGTGATCGTGTCCATCTTGTAGCTCTCCTCGCCCTCGGTGTACTCGGGTTTGGTGACGATCGGCGCCCCGTCGAGCGAGTCGGGTTTGCCGTAGGCGTAGACGAGCTTCGAGTCGAGGTCGATGCGCATGAAATCGGCCTTCAGGTTGCTCGTCTGGTAGGTGACGTCGCCCTGGTTGTAGATGTAGACCAGCTTGTTGCGCACGTCGTAGACGAGCGAGTCTGCGTTGTGGCCCGTGATCGGGTCGTCGATGAGCCGCTTCGCGGGGCGCGGCGTGCGCACGGTGTCGCGCGGCAGGGAGTCGACGACGGTCGAGTCGGCGGCCGTCGTGTCGGCGGCGAGGGTGTCGGCTGCGGGGAGCGGACGGCGGCTGCGGCGTCGTTCGGCGCGGCGCGTTTCGCGCCGCGAAGCGGTCGGGTCGAACGGTTGCAGGGCGGTCGTGTCGGCGGCGGCTTCCGCGGCGACGCTGCGGCCCCCTTCGGAGCGGAGGTCGAGTGCGTCGGTCCGCCGTGCGGCCTCGGTGCGGCCTCGGTGCGGCCCGCCATCCGTGCGGTCCGCCATCCGTGCGGTTTCGATGCGGCGCGCGGTGTCCGTGCGGCCGGTGATCCGTGCGGTGTCTGCGCGGCCCGTCATCCGTGCGGTCTTCGCGCGGTCGGGGCCGATCGCCGGTTCGTCCGCGAGGGCTGCGGCGACGCTGCGCCGCAGGCTGTCGTTCGAGAACGCCGCTGCGCCCGAGCGCGTCGCCGCGAAGCCGAAGACGAGCTGCACGGCGAAGAGGACGACCGTGGTCGAAAAGAGATATTTTATGGTTCTTTTGTTCAAAACGTCGCCGAATCCGAAAAAAATCCGTACTTTTGCCGACAAAGTCGGCAACCCGTTTCGCACGGCATGACGCTGTGCGCAAGGGCCTTTTTTCAGGCTCGACAAAGATAGAGAAAAATTTACAGATAGCCCCTTCGACCTTCAAAAAAATGCGCGCGCGTCATCTTCTTCCGCTCTTGCTGCTCCTGCTGCTGCCGCCCTGTGCGGAGGCGGCCCGAACCCGTTACGGCGTGCAGGTCGTCGTCCTCGACGCGGGCCACGGCGGTACGGATGCGGGCGCCTACTATGCGGGCGTTTCGGAAAAGGATCTGACGCTGAAGGTGGTGCTGCGGCTCGGGCGGCGGATCGAGCAGGGGATGCCCGGCGTGCGCGTGGTCTACACCCGCACGACCGACAAGGCGCTGGCCGCGACCAAGATCGACGACCTGCAGAAGCGCGCCGACATCGCCAACAAGGCCGAGGGCGACCTCTTCGTCTCGGTGCACGTGAACGCGGCGCGCTCGACGGCGGCCTGCGGCGTCGAGACGCTCGTCATGGGCGAGACCCCCAAGGAGCAGCGCTACAACGAAAACGCCCTCTTCGAGAGCAACCGTGACGACCTGCTCGACATGTCCGATGCGCGCGAGGCGGCGATCATCCGCGCCTACATCCAGAACCTGCAATTCACCTACGGCGAATACAGCCTGGCCATGGCGCGCTGCATTCAGAAAAACTACGTTGCGGCGGGGCGTCACTCGCGCGGCGTCAAACCGCAGCTGCTGCGCGTGCTCTACGCGACGAACATGCCCGGCGTGCTGACCGAAATCGGCTTCCTGTCGAACAAGGAGGAGGCCGCCTTCCTCAAGTCGGAGAAGGGGATCGAAAAGATCGTCGACGCCCTCTACCGCTCCGTGTGCGACTATTCGGATTATGTCCTCGGCACGCGCGGTGCCGAAGCGGAGGAGAGCGCCGCGGCCGAAACGGCTGCGGGTTCGGGTTCGGCCGAGGGTGCCGACGCGGCTGCGAAGGAGACGGAGCCGACGGCCGCTTCGACCTCGGGGGCGGCCGACAAGCCCCTGCGCTACACGGTGCAGGTGCTCGCCTCGAAAAAGAGCGTCGGCCAGCACAACGCCGAGTTCAAGCGGTACCGCGGCAAGGTGCGCCGCTATGCCAGCGACGGGGCTTTCCGCTACAAATACGGCGTGGGCGAGTACGCCACGCGCGCGGAGGCGCAGCAGGCGCTCGCCGAGGTGCGCGAGCTCTTCCCGAAGGCGTTCGTCATCGCCGTGCGCGACGGCCGCGTGGTGCCGATGCCGTAACCGACCGCGGAAGCCCCGCACGACAAAAGCAATACAACGAAAACGATATGAACAGAGAAGCAAAGATCGGCTTGTTCGCCGTGACGATGATTCTGGCCGCCTGGGCGGGCATCCGTTTTTTGAGCGGGCTCGACATCTTCAGCCGCAATGCCGACTACGTGGCCGCCTACGACCAGGTGACGGGCGTGCAGAAGGCCTCGGCCGTGATGATGAAGGGGGTGAAGATCGGCACCGTGGCGCGCATCGAGTTCGACCCCGCGGTGAGCGACAAGGTGATGCTCCACCTGGTGGTCAAGCGCTCCTACCGCATCCCGAGCGACTCCGAGGCGCGCATCTTCAGCGACGGCTTCCTGGGCGGCAAGGCGATCGAGATCGTCTACGGCTCGGCGCCGACCTACCTCGTCTCGGGCGACACGATCCGCTCGAGCCGCGACCGCGACCTGATGGACGTGGCGGGCTCGGAGCTCGATTTCTTCAAACAGCGCTTCTCGCGGCTGGCCGACGACCTGGGCCGCACGCTCGGCAACCTGAATGCGGTGCTTGAGGCCAATGCGGGCCGTTTCGAGTCGACGATGGGCCACGTCGAGCAGCTTTCGGGCGATCTGGCGGGGCTCGTGCGCTCCGAGAAGGGCAACCTGGCCGCCGCGGCCGAGGAGCTCGCCGTCTTCTCGAAGATGCTCGGCGAGAATGCGGGGCGCGTCGACAGCCTCATCGGCGGCCTGAACCGCTTCACGACCGAGCTGGGCGAGCGCGGCGTGGCCGAGCGGCTGGCCGCGACGATCGAGAGCCTGCAATCGATCGTCGCGAAGCTCGAGCGGGGCGAGGGCACCGCGGGACACCTGCTCGCCGACGCGGCGATGTACGACGAGCTGACCGCCGCGAGTCATAATCTTGCCCTGCTGCTGGCCGACCTGAAGGCGCGGCCGGCGCGCTACGTGCACTTCTCGCTCTTCGGGCGCGATGCCGAGAAGGCGGAGCGCAAGGCCGAAAAACGGGCCGCCCGCCAGGCGCGCCGTGCCGAAAAACAGGAAGCGAAGCGGGCCGAGTAACCGATGATCTATCCCGAAACGTTCGAACAGAAGATCGGCTTCGACCGCCTGCGCGAGCAGGTGGCCGCCCGCTGCACGATGGAGGCGGCGCGGCGGATGGTGGCCGAAGAGCGCTTCTCCTCCTCGCCGCGCGAGGTCGAAGAGCGCCTTGCGCTCGCCGACCAGATGCGGCAGCTGCTCCTCATGGAGTCCGATTTCCCGGGGGGCGACTACCCCGACACGGAGGCGGTCGTCACCAAATTGCAGGTCGAGGGGACCTTCCTCGACGTCGACGAGGCGCTGCTGCTGCGCGAGGCGCTGGCGACGGTCGATGCCGTGGCCTCGTTCATCCGCCGTCGCGAACGCGCCTATCCCGCGCTGTACGATCGGACGCGCGGCGTCGAACTCTTTCCCCACGTCGTCGACCGCATCGACCGCATCGTCGACCGCGAGGGGGGCGTGCGCGACACCGCCTCGCCCGAACTGCACGACCTGCGGCGCGCCATGCGCGAACGCGAGGGGCAGGCGGCGAAGCGGTTGCAGCAGGTGCTCGCGGAGGCGAAGCGCGCGGGGATCGTCGAGGCCGACGCCCAGCTCTCGGTGCGCGACGGCAAGACGGTGATCCCCGTCTCGGCGGCCAACAAACGCAAGCTGGCGGGCTTCATCCACGACGAATCGGCCACGGGGCGCACCTTCTACGTCGAACCGGTCGAGGTGGTCGAGCTCAACAACGAGCTGCGCGAGCTGGCCTACGCCGAGCGGCGCGAGGTGGTGCGCATCCTCACGGAGCTGACCGACGACATACGGCCCGAGGCGCCGCTCATCGCCGCCGCGGGCGACTACCTGGCCCATATCGACCTGCTGCGCGCCAAGGGGGGCTGGGCGATCGAGAACCGCTGCGTGCGGCCCATCCTCTCGCTGGACGATAGGCTGGTGCTGCGCGAGGCGCGCCACCCGATCCTCGAGCAGAGCCTGCGGGCGCAGGGGCGCGAGATCGTCCCCCTCTCGCTCGAGCTGAACCGCTCGAAACACCTGCTGGTCATTTCGGGCCCCAATGCGGGCGGCAAGTCGGTCTGCCTCAAGACGACGGGCATCGTGCAGTATATGTGCCAGTGCGGTTTCCTCGTCCCCGCGGCCGAGAACACCGAGCTGCCGCTGTTCCGCTCGCTGATGATCGACATCGGCGACGAGCAGTCGATGGACAACGACCTGTCGACCTATTCGTCCCATCTGCGCAACATGAAGCAGATGCTCGCGGGGGCCTCGCCCGAGACGCTCGTGCTGATCGACGAGTTCGGTTCGGGCACGGAGCCCGTCATCGGCGGCGCGATCGCCGAGGCGATCCTCGAGCGGCTGCGCCGGCGCGGCTGCTACGGCGTCATCACGACCCACTACGCCAACATCAAGTACTACGCCTCGTCGACCGAAGGGATTTCGAACGGCGCGATGGCCTTCGACGTGCAGCGCATCCGGCCCCTCTTCCGCCTTGAGCAGGGGAAGCCCGGCAGCTCGTTCGCCGTCGAGATCGCCCGCAAGATGGGGCTTCCCGAGGAGTTGATCCGCGAGGCGGGCGAGAAGGCGGGGACGGACCACGTCAACCTCGAGAAGCAGCTGCGCGAAATCGCGCGCGACAAACACTACTGGGAACAGAAACGCGACCGCATCCGCCTGACGGACCGCAAGGTCGAAGAGCTCGAACAGCGCTATGCCGAGCAGCTGGCGCATATCCGCGACGAGCGGCAGGAGATCCTGCGGCGCGCCAAGCAGGAGGCGCAGGAGCTCATCGCCGACGCCAACCGCCGCATCGAGCAGACGATCAAGACGATCCGCGAGGCGCAGGCCGAGAAGGAGCTGACGCGGCTCGCGCGCCGCGAGCTGGAGACGTTCCGCGACGAGGCGGTCGAACGGGCCGACGAGGCGCATGCCTCGGTCGACGTGCAGCGCGAAATCGAACGCATCGAGCGGCGCCGCCAGCGGCGGGCCGAGCGCAAGGCGCAGCAGCAGGCCGACGAGGCCGCGGCACCCGCCGCCGCACCCGTCGTGCGGAGCGTGGAGGTCGGTTCGAAGGTGCGCATGGCGGGGCAGGAGATGGTCGGCATCGTGCAGAGCCTCCAGGGGCGTCGGGCACAGGTGGCCTTCGGGCAGATGCTGCTGACGGTCGATCGGACGCAGCTCGCGGTCGTCTCGAACAGCGAATACCGCGAGGCGACGCGGCCGACGACCGCCCGCACGGTCTACTCGTCGGAGATTTCGGCGCGCAAGCTCGCCTTCCGCGACCACATCGACGTGCGCGGCATGCGGGCCGCCGAGGCGCTCGAAGAGGTGCGCGACCTGGTCGACGACGCCGTGATGATGGGCGTGGGCTCCGTCACGATCCTCCACGGCAAGGGCACGGGAGCCCTCAAGGAGGAGATCCGCCGCTACCTGCGCACCGTGCGCGAGGTCGCCTCGGCCAAGGACGAGCACGCCGACCGCGGCGGCGCGGGGATCACGATCGTGACGCTGCGCACGGAGTGAGCGTGCGCCGAGCGCATGCGAAGCGGGCTGCGGGATCGATCCCGCAGCCCGCTTTCGGCTAATAGGCCAGCACGTCCCACAGCTCGCGGATCCGCCGCTCGGGGTCCCACTTCCCGTCGAAGGTCCAGAGCGCCGTGACGCCGTGGAAGGCGGGGGCGTTTTCCGCCTCGTGGAGGTTGTCGCGCAGCCAGCCGCTGTCGCCGCCGTCGCGGCTGCACCCGTAGTAATAGGTGCGCTGTCCCCACGGGCAGGGATCGAGGACCTTGTCCGAGTAGGCGTAGCCGATGTTCGTGTTGGTGACGTTGGCCGAGAGGCGGCAGTTGATGAGGTAGAACTGCGCGTCGTGGTGGTAGCGGCCGAGCTGCGTCGGGCTCGCGGCGTCGAAGGTCGAGCAGGTGATGACCAGCTTTTTCGAGCGGTCGCCCCGTCCGTCGTGCCAGATCATGGCGCGGCCGTCGCCGTAGAAGCGGCAGCGCGTGGCGTAGCACCAGCCGCGCGGGCAGAGGAAGTCGACCCCCGGGCAGCGCAGGTCGAGGTCGGCGTGGTAGTACATGCCTCCCGATTCGGGTGCCCAGAGCGAGAGGGCGTCGTTGCCGTCGGCCCGGACGTTGCAGTTGATGACGATCGTGCGCGTGGCGCGTCCGTAGATCGCCATCTGGTGCTCGGTGGTCTTCTCGACCGTGGTGCCGTAATCGTTGTAGACCGTCAGCCCGCTGATGACGCAGTCGTCGGCCCCCTCCTGGAGGACGATCACCCCGTTGCCGACGCGCTTGCCGCGGTATTCGCGCATGCGCGGCTGCTTGGCTGCCTCGGCGAAGAGGATCCGCGTGCTGTCGCGGTCCTCGCCCACGAGGACGATGTTCGGACGGTCGATGACGATCTTTTCGCGGTAGGTGCCCTTGCGCAGCAGGATCTTGTAGGGCTGCTGCGGCACGAGGGGCGCCCGCTCGATGGCGGCCTGCACCGAGGCGCCCGCCTCGACCACGGCGTCGAAGGCCGACGGGTCGACCGCGGGGGCGCGGTTCAGGTCGATCGTGCCGTTTTCGTTGGCACCCGGGGTGGCGAGGCTGATGGCGACCTTGTGTTGCGGGTCGTGCTTCGCCGCCCACTTCTCGTAGAGGGGGTAGAGCTCGGCCGCGCGGCTGTTGTACCAGCTGTAGCCGCTGCGGCGCTCGACGCCGATCTGGTCGAGGCGGCGGCGCGGAATGCCGTCGCGGTCGCAGACGTAGGGTTCGCAGCGGTCGAGGTCGTAGAAGCGGCCCCAGATGGGCGTCGCCTGCGGATCGGCCACCAGCCGCGTGTCGCGTTCGGGGGAGAAGGGGCGTCCCGTGCGCTCGACGCGCAGCCCCGTCAGCTTGTAGCGGTCGAACCACCGCATCGCTCCGTGCACGGCGCGTTTGACCCGCGCGTCGGGGCGGGGCAGCTCCATGAGCAGGCGGACGATCGAGGCGCTCTCCATCGAGCAGTAGGAGGGGAGCTCGTAGGCGCGCGCGGGGGCGGGGCGCAGCGTTTCGCGGTCGTGCTGCTGGCACCAGACGGTGGGCTCTCCGTCGACGACGATCTGCGTGTCGAGGATGCAGCCGATCGCCTTGTCGAAGGCCTTCGAGAGGCGCAGGCGCAGGGCGGCGTCGGTCAGATCGCCGTCGTAGGGGGCTTCGGCCGCCATCAGCGCGCGGAAGAGGTTCAGCGTGTTGACGATCGCGTCGTCGTTGTAGGTGATGTGGAGCTGGTAGCCGCGCATCTCGGGCCAGAACTGGGGCCAGCCGCCGTTTTCGTACTGTCCGTCGAGCAGGTATTCGACGGCGCGTCGGAAGGCGTCGCGGTAGCGCTTCTCGCCCGTCTCGCGGTAGAGACGCGCGAGGTAGACCATCTGGGTCGTGGTGGCGTTGTTGTCGATCGTCGAGTCGTCGCGGCGCGACTGCTCCTTCAGCACGCGGGCGCGGTCGCGGTCGGAGAGGCGGGCCGCCATGTCGATGTTCTTGGGCCAGCCGCCCGTCACGCGCTGGTAGAGGAGCACCTGATCGCCGATGCGGCGCGCCTCCTCGGTGCGGAAGAAGGCGGGGTCGGTTTCGCGCAACGGATTGCGGCGGTGCTGGGCCGCGGCGGGCAGGGCCGTCGCGAGGAGCAGCAGGGTCAGAAGCAGGGATTTCATGCGGAAAGGATCTTTTCAGGGTCGGTTGATGTCGATAAGGAGCGGGGGCGCTACGCCCCCGATGCGGAGCGGGACTTGCGTCGGGGTCCGTACGAAAAAACACCGAGCGGGGAAGGTGTGCTTCCCGTGCCCGGTGCTGCGGTGCGGTTGCGGCGGCTGCGCCTGTACAGCAGGTCGGCCGAGGGGGCGGAGCCATGCGCGGCGCACGGTTTTGGCCGTGTTGTCCGCTGCGGCGGTTCCGACGCGGCTCGCCGCAGGCGGCGTTGTCCGATGGCGGCGGGCCTTGTACGGCGCGGCCTGCTGCGGTCTGGCCGTGGTTTCGGCTGCGGCAGCGTTTGCCGCGGTTCGGCTTACTGCGGGCTGCGTTGTCCGCTGCGGCGTCAGAACGGCAGGTCGTCCGTCTCGTCGGCTGCGGCGGTCGCCGCGGGAGCGCTGTAGGAGGGGGCGCCGATCGGCGGCAGGTCGGGCATCGGGGCGGGTGCGGGGGCCTCGGTCTGCTTCGGTTGCAGGCGCCAGGCGCGGATGTCGGTGTACCAGCGGCCGTTGTACTCGCGCGATTCGACGTTGACCGATACGTGGTAGGCGCTTCCTTCGTGCAGCTTGGCCACGTCGTCGGGACGGTTGAAGAAGGTCACGCTGATCTTGCGCGAAAACGAACCTCCGTCGTTGTATTCGAAAACGACATCCTGTCGCTGCCAGTCGCCGCGTGCCGAGGTTCCCTTCGTCACGGGCATGATTTTGTAGACGGTTCCTTCGAACTCCATAAATGCGGTTTTTTGTATATTGGTATATTGACACAAAGGTATGAAAAATCGGCCGCATTTCCGACCCTTCGCCGCAAAAAAAGAGGAGGACCGTCGGCGACCTGCGTAAAAAAGGGGGTTTGGCCGCCGCTGCGGGCTGCCATTGCTGCGCAACTTACGGTTCGGGTCGGAGCCTGCGAAGGGACGCAGGAGCGGATGCGGCATGCGGGCCTGAAGCGGGGCGAAGCTCCGGCCCGCCGCGCTAAAGCGTGCATGTCGAGTTCGGCCCGCAGCCGAGCGGAGGGACCTGCGATGAGCTCTCGCGAGTTGCAGCCCTCCGCCAGGGGGCGGCTGCGGGCTGCCGCACTAAAGTGCGATTTTGCGCCAACCACCACAAAGAAGGGAGGAAGCGAACGGCATGCGCTTGCGCGCGATATGGCCACGCGGCCCGAAGCCTGCGGAGCGCCCGTGTCGATAGATGCGACATGCGGGCCTCCGTTGCTGGACATCGTACGGCGTGCCGAACACGGGGCTGCGAACCGTGCCGCCCTGTGAACACGAAAACTCGGACCGAAGCCTGCGGAGCACCCGTGTCGATAGATGCGGGCCTCCGCGAGCGGGAGGCTTCGGCCCGCCGACGGCTTCGCCGTCGAACCGGTCCTTCTGCCTGATGCGCCGCCGCGCGAAAAACGACGGCTCCCCGTCCGCGCCGTCCCGATGCAAACCGCTTCTCCCCGTGGAACCCGCTACTCCCCCGCGGGCCACTCCGCGCCGCGCAGGAAGGTGCGGCGGATCAGGGGCGTCGTATAGGCATAGGTGAAGAACTCGGGCGAGGGCATCGGCGCGGTGAGAAAAAAGTTGGCGACCTTGCCGACGGCGATCGACCCGAAATCGCGGCCCAGCCCCATCGCCGCGGCTCCGTTGAGGGTGGCGGCGCAGAGCGCTTCGGCGGGGGTCATGCGCAGCTGCGTCGCGGCGAGCGTCATCACCATCCGCATGTCGCCCGAGGGCGACGACCCCGGGTTGTAGTCCGAAGCGAGCGCCACGGCGAGCCCCGCGCGCAGCATGGCGCGGGCGGGCGGGTAGTCGAGCCCCAGGAAGAAGGCTGCCCCGGGCAGCAGCGTCGGGATCGTGCGGCTGCCGCGCAGCGCCTCGATCTCCTCCTCGCCCGATCGTTCGAGGTGATCCACCGAGAGGGCTCCCTCGACGACGCCGAGCTGCACGCCCCCCGAAACGTCGAGTTCGTTGGCGTGGATCTTGGCCGCGAGCCCCAGCGCGCGGCCGCGGCGGAGGATGCGGCGCGTCTGGTCGACCGTGAAGAAGCCGCGGTCGCAGAAGACGTCCACGAAATCGGCCAGCCCCTCGCGCGCCACGGCGGGCAGCATCTCGTCGCAGACCAGGTCCACGTAGGCCTCCTGCCGCCCGAGGTAGTCGCGCGCCACGGCGTGCGCCCCGAGGAAGGTGGCCCGCACCTCGAGCGGCACCGTGCGGCGGATGCGGCGGATGACGCGCAGCATCTTCAGCTCGTCTTCGGTCCGCAGGCCGTAGCCGCTCTTGATTTCGACGGCTCCCGTCCCTTTGCGGGCGATTTCGCGGATGCGCTCCATCGCCGCCTCGTAGAGCTCCTCCTCGGAGGCGGCGTGCAGGCGGTCGGCCGAGTTGAGGATGCCGCCCCCGCGGCGGGCGATCTGCTCGTAGCTCAAGCCGCGGATCTTGTCCAGAAACTCCTGCTCGCGGCTCCCCGCATAGACCAGGTGGGTGTGCGAATCGCAGAAGGAGGGGAAGAGCATCCCCCCTTCGGCATCGACGATCGTGCAGTCGGTCGGGGCGTCGGCCGCAGGCCGCCCGTTCTTGGGCCCGCACGCCGTGCTGCGCCCCTCGTCGGACACGGGTCGCCCGTTCATGGACTCGTACTCCGTGCTGCGCCCTTCGTCGCCTGCGGATAACTCGTTCTTGGGCCCGTATCCTGTGCAGTCGGTCGGGGCGTCGGCCGCAGGCCGCCCGTTTATGGGCCCGCCCGCCGTGCTGCCCCCCCCGTCGGACACGGGCCGCCCGTTCTTGGGTCCGCCCGCCGAGCTGCGTCCCCCGTCACCCGCGGAAAACTCGTTCTTGGGCCCGCACGCCGTGCCGCGCCCTCCGTCGGCCGCGGATAACTCGCTCATGGGTCCGTATCCCGTGATGCGCCCCTCGTCGGCCGTAATCCAGGCGTCGTCGAGCCGTTCGAACCGCTCCATGTCGGCGCCCGCCGCGCGTTCGCGCCGTGCGGGGTCGATGCCGACGATCGTTCCGATGTTTTTGACGAGCAGCTTCATCGGTGCGCGCGCATGAAACGGATCGTGGCCGCGATGTGGGATACATCACCTCGTCGTGCGTGATGAAGGGCACCGCCTCGCGGTAGGCGGCGACGAGCCGTTCGTTGGCCTCGGACGAGCGGGCGGGACGGCGGAATTCGAGCGCCTGCGCGGCGTTCATGAGCTCGATGGCCAGCACGCGCTCCGTGTTGAGCACTACGCGCGCGAGCTTCGTCGCGGCGTTCGAACCCATGCTCACGTGGTCCTCCTGCCCCTGCGACGAGGGGATCGAGTCGACCGAGGCGGGCATGCAGAGCCCCTTGCTTTGGCTGACGATCGAGGCGGCGGTGTACTGCGGGATCATGAAGCCGCTGTTGAGCCCCGGCTCGGCCACCAGGAAGTGGGGCAGCCCGCGCGACCCCGAAATCAGCTGGTAGGTGCGCCGCTCGGAGATGTTGCCGAGCTCGGCCGCGGCGATCGCCAGAAAATCCATCGCCAGGGCGATCGGCTGACCGTGGAAGTTGCCCGCCGAGACGATCAGATCTTCGTCGGGGAAGATCGTCGGGTTGTCCGTGACGCTGTTGATTTCGGTTTCGAGGACCTTCGCCGCGTAGGCGATCGTATCCTTCGAGGCGCCGTGCACCTGCGGGATGCAGCGGAACGAGTAGGGGTCCTGCACATGGCGCTTGGGGCGCGCCATCAGCTCGCTCCCCTCCGTCAGGAGGCGGATCGTGCGGGCGGTTTCCAGCTGGCCTTCGTGGCCGCGCACGAGGTGCACGGCGTCGCAGAAGGGCTCGATGCGGCCGTCGAAGGCGTCGAGCGAGAGGGCGGCGATGCGGTCGGCCCAGCGGCTCGCGTCCTGTGCGTGCAGCAGCGACCAGACGCCGTAGGCGCTCATGAACTGGGTGCCGTTGAGCAGTGCCAGCCCCTCCTTCGATTGCAGACGGAGGGGTTCCAGCCCCGTTTCGCGCAGCACCTCGGCGGCGGGGCGGATGCGCCCCTCGTACTCCACCTCGCCCAGCCCGAGCAGCGGCAGCGAGAGGTGGGCCAGCGGCGCCAGGTCGCCCGAGGCGCCGAGCGACCCCTGCCGGTAGACGACGGGCAGGATATCGCGGTTGTAGAGGTCGACGAGGCGTTCGACGGTTGCTTCCTGCACGCCCGAGTGGCCGTAGGCGAGCGACTGCACCTTGAGCAGCAGCATGAGGCGCACGACCTCGTTCGGCACGCGCTCGCCCGTGCCGCAGGCGTGCGACATGACGAGGTTGCGTTGCAGCTCGGCCAGCTCGTGGGCGCCGACCGAGATGTTGCAGAGCGAGCCGAAGCCCGTCGTGATGCCGTAGATCGGCTGCGCCTGGTCGGCCATCTTGCGGTCGAGGTAGGTGCGGCAGCGGACGATGCGGCGGCGGGCGTCGTCCGACAGACGGAGCGGCAGCCGCTTTTCGGTGATTTCGCGGAGACGGTCGATCGTCAGATGCTCCGCGCTGACAATGTGGTATTCCATGGCAGATTGCAGGTTGGTTCGGGATCGGTTGCAGGGGCCGTTTCAGGCGTTTTGTCCAAGGGCGGCCCTGACGAGCGCCTCGTCGGCCGCTTCGGGGAGGGTCACCCGCAGCTCGGGCGTGCGCTCCATTTCGCGGCGGATCGCCGCGAGGGCCCCTTCGTTGCGGGCCCACGAGCGGCGGGCGATGCCGTTGTTGACGTCCCAGAAGAGCATTTCGCGGATGCGGCGGTCGGCCTCCTCCGAGCCGTCGATCACCATGCCGAAACCGCCGTTGACGACCTCGCCCCAGCCCACGCCGCCGCCGTTGTGGATTGAGACCCACGTGGCGCCGCGGAAGGCGTCGCCGATGACGTTCTGCACGGCCATGTCGGCCGTGCGCGACGAGCCGTCGCAGATGTTCGAGGTTTCGCGGTAGGGCGAGTCGGTGCCCGAGACGTCGTGGTGGTCACGCCCCAGGACGACGGGGGCCGAGATGCGCCCCTCGCGGATGGCGCGGTTGAAGGCCTCGGCGATGCGCATGCGTCCTTCGCAGTCGGCGTAGAGGATGCGCGCCTGCGAGCCGACGACCAGGCGGTTGCGGCCCGCCTCGCGGATCCAGTGGAGGTTGTCTTCCAGCTGGCCGCGGATCGATGCGGGGGCCGTCTCGCGGAGCGCTTCGAGCACCTCGGCGGCCAGGCGGTCGGTTTGGGCGAGGTCCTCCGCGCGGCCCGAGGTGCAGACCCAGCGGAAGGGGCCGAAGCCGTAGTCGAAGAACATCGGCCCCATGATGTCCTGCACGTAGGAGGGGTAGCGGAAGCCGCCCGTCGGGGCGAGGATGTCGGCTCCGGCGCGCGAGGCTTCGAGCAGGAAGGCGTTGCCGTAGTCGAAGAAGTACATGCCGCGGGCCGCGAGGCGGTTGATGGCGGCCGTCTGACGGCGCAGCGAGGCCTGCACGCACTCGCGGAAGCGGGCGGGCTCCTCGGCCATCATGCGGTTCGAGGCTTCGTAGCTCAACCCTGCGGGGTAGTAGCCGCCCGCCCAGGGGTTGTGCAGCGAGGTCTGGTCCGAGCCCAGGTCTACGCGGATCTCCTCGTCGGCCAGCCGCTCCCACAGCTCCACGACGTTGCCCACGTAGGCCAGCGAGACGACCTCGCGGTCGGCCACGGCGCGGCGGATGCGGGGGATGAGCTCGTCGAGCGAGGCGTGCAGTTCGTCGACCCACCCCTGCGCGTGGCGCTTCTCGGCCGCCTTGGGGTTGATTTCGGCGACGACGCTCACCACCTGCGAGATGTTGCCCGCCTTGGGCTGGGCGCCCGACATGCCGCCGAGGCCCGACGAGACGAAGAGCATCCCGCGCGGCGACTGCTGCCCCGCGGCGAAGCGTTTGCGGGCGGCGTTCAGGAGGGTGATCGTCGTGCCGTGGACGATTCCCTGCGGGCCGATGTACATGTAGGAGCCCGCGGTCATCTGGCCGTACTGCGAGACGCCGAGGGCGTTCATCCGCTCCCAGTCGTCGGGCTTCGAGTAGTTGGGGATCACCATGCCGTTCGTCACGACGACGCGCGGTGCCTGCGGATGCGACGGGAAGAGCCCCAGCGGGTGGCCCGAGTACATGACGAGCGTCTGGCGGTCGGTCATCTCCGAGAGGTAGCGCATCGTCAGGCGGTACTGCGCCCAGTTCTGGAAGACGGCGCCGTTGCCGCCGTAGGTAATCAGCTCGTGAGGGTGCTGCGCCACGGCGGGGTCGAGGTTGTTCTGGATCATCAGCATGATCGCCGCGGCGCTGCGGCTGCGGGCGGGGTAGTCGTCGATCGGACGGGCGTGCATCGCATAGTCGGGCCGCAGGCGGTACATGTAGATGCGGCCGTAGCGGTGCAGCTCCTCGGCGAACTCCTTCGCCAGCACGGCGTGGTGCCGCGCGGGGAAGTAGCGCAGGGCGTTGCGCAGCGCCAGCGCCTCCTCGGCGGGGGTGAGGATCCGTTTGCGCTTCGGGGCGTGGTTGATCGTTCGGTCGTAGGGCTTCGCGGCGGGCAGCACGTCGGGGATGCCTGCGCGGATGTCGGCCTGAAATTCCTGTAGGGTCATAAGGGTCGGTTTTTTGGGGGTGGTAGTCGGTTGCGGCTCCTGCGAAGAGCCGTGCGGGCCGCAGCTTCGGGGTGCGGAGGCCCGCCGTGCGGTGTCGTGTGTGCGCTCCGCAGGCGTGGCTGTCCAGCGGTGCGCTTCGCGGGCTTGCGGGTGCGGGCGGGTGCTGCACGGCGGTGCGCTTCGCGGTCTTGCGGATCAGCCGATCTGCTGCTCGACGATCGCCAGCACCGCGCTTTCGGCCTCGACGGCCTCGGCGGCGATGCGGTCGGCTTCGGCCGTGAGGGCCTCGGCCGCCGCGCGGTCCTTGAGCCCCGCGGCGTTGATGCGGACGTTCAGGCGGGCGCCGAGCACGGCGCTGCGGGCCGCCAGGGCGCCGACCCCCGCATCCGAGACGGAGTTCGGGTTGCCCTCCTCGGCCATGGCGCGCACGAGCGGGAAGACCTTCGCCGCGGCGCGCATCGTCCGCAGCGGCACCTCGGCGGCATAGCGCGTCGCCTCCTGGAGGGCGGCGCTGCGGGCCGCCTTCTCCTCGGGGGTGTTCTTGGGCAGGGCGAAGACGGCCATGATGCGGTTGAAGGCGGCCGTGTCCTCGTCGACCAGCCGCAGCAGCTCGTCGAGGAGGCGCTGCCCGCGGTCGGCGTAGTCGGAGAATTGCTCCCACCGTTCGTCCCAGCCCGCCTTGTGGGCCGAGAGGTTGGCCACCATCGTTCCCAGCGCGGCGCCGAGGGCGCCCAGGTAGGCGGCGATCGAGCCGCCGCCCGGGGCGGGCGATTCGGAGGCGGTCTCGGCGGCGAACGCCGCGCAGGTGAGGTCGGCGAGCCGTTTCGGGGCCTGCTCCTTTTCGAGCAGGTATTCGATCACCTTCTCCTGCGGATCGAAGGGTTTCAGGTCGTCGAGCCCCATCGACCTCACGGCGATGCGCACGATCTCCTGCTCGGCGATGCCCGTCGAGCGATGCTGCTTCTTCAGAAAGTGGCGGCCCGCTTCGAGGAGCGCCTTCTTCGGCACGAGGCCGACGATTTCGGTTCCCGTGACGCGCACGCCGCGCGCCTCGGCGCAGCGGCACACCTCGTCGAAGGCTGCGTGCAGGGGCGTTACGGCGATGTCCGTGAGGTTCATCGAGACCTGTGCGATGCCGTACTCCTCGATGAACCAGCCGATCGCCTTCGTCGCCTTGAGCGTCCCGGGCAGCATGAGGGGTTCGCCGGCTTCGTCGCGCAGGATCCGTCCCACGATCGGGTTGCCCTCGCGCTTCGGACGCCCCTTTTCGCGCACGTCGAAGGCGATGGCGTTGGCGCGGCGCGTGGAGGTGGTGTTGAGGTTGAAGTTGACGGCGATCAGGAAGTCGCGCGCGCCGACGGCCGTGGCGCCCGTACGGGCGATCCGCTCGTCGAAGGGGCGGGCGCCGAAGTCGGGGGCCTTCTCCGCGGCGGCGAGCTTCTCGGGCAGCGCCTCGTATTCGCCTTCGCGGCAGACGGCCAGGTTGCGGCGCTCGGGGCGCAGGGCGGCGCGTTCGTAACAGTAGACGGGGATCGCCAGCGTCTCGGCGATGCGCGCGGCGAGCGTCCGCGCCAGGGCGGCGCACTCGTCGAGGGTGACGCCCGCGACGGGGATCAGCGGCAGCACGTCGGTGGCGCCCATGCGGGGGTGGGCCCCCTTGTGGCGGCGCATGTCGATCAGCTCGGCCGCCCGCTGAACCCCTGCGAAGGCCGCCTCGACGACCGCTTCGGGTTCGCCGACGAAGGTGACGACCGTGCGGTTCGTCGCCTCGCCCGGGTCGACGTCGAGGATGCGGACGGCGGCGGCCGATTCGATCGCGGCGACGATGGCGTCGATGACGGTGCGGTCGCGTCCCTCGCTGAAGTTGGGGACGCATTCGATGATTCGTGGTTCCATAGGGGCAGTTTCGGTTTAGGTCTGTTTCAAATTTAGCGAGATTCGGCGGATTTTCCAAATCGGCCGCCCCTTTTTTGCACCCCGTGTGCGGAGGCTGCGCCGCTTGCGCCCTTTTGCGGCATCTTTCAGCGGAAATTATGCGGAATTATTTGGAGCGAACCGAAAAAACCGTTATATTTGCACCCGATTTACGAATCGTAAGTCGTACACGGTGGATGTAGCTCAGTTGGTTAGAGCGTCGGATTGTGGTTCCGAAGGTCGAGGGTTCGAGCCCCTTCTTCCACCCCTCGAAAAAGGTCCTTTGCGAAGGACCTTTTTTATTTAGGTATGACGAGCCGCCGCCCCTTCGCATGAAAGGGCGGCGGCTCGTTTTCGCGGCGCGGGCCGATCTTCCGAACGGGCCGCCGCATCGAAGGAAACGGCTCTATCGAAGGGAACGGCCGCATCGCACGGCTCCTTTGCTCGGGCCGCCGCTTCACGGGGCGGGGCTTCGAACCGTCGGCCGCTCGGTGCGGGTCGTTCCGCTATTCCATGGGGCGGATGCGCACCTCGGTGATCCCCTCCAGCTCGGCGGCGAGGCGGTCGAGGTCGGTTTGCTCGTCGACCTGCCCGTAATGGTAGGGGTAGAAGATCGCGGGGCGGAGCGCCTTCACCGCCTCGACGGCCTGGTCGACGGTCATCGTGTAGGGCTGGTTGACGGGCAGGAAGGCGATGTCGATCCCCTTCAGGGCGCGCAGTTCGGGCGTGGGCTCCGTGTCGCCCGCGATGTAGATGCGCGTGCCGCCGATCGTGAGCACGTAGCCGCAATCCTCGCGGTCGCGGGGGTGGAATTTCGTGCGTCCCTCGGTCGTGTTGTAAGCCGCCACGGCTTCGATGCGGATCCCCTCGAGGGGCATGGCGACGCTTCCCGGGCGCATCGTGTGGCAGTTCATCTCGAACCCTTCGGCCGAGGTGCGGTCGCAGACGATCTCCGAGCGGCGCGTGGTCAGGCAGTCGACCGCCGCCCGATCGAAGTGGTCCGAATGGTGGTGGGTCACCAACACGAGGTCCGCCTTCGGCAGCCGCGCGTAATCGGCGTGCTCCATGACGGGGTCGACGTAGATGTGACGTTCGCCGACGCGGATCGCCAGCGAGGCGTGGGCGAAGAAGGTGACGACGATTTCGGTGCCGTCGCGCATCGCGAGGGTGTCCGAGGGGTAGGCGGGGGCTTTCCGTCCGCACCCGAAAAGGGAGAGAATCGACATAAGCAGAGAGGTGTGACGCATCGTTCGATGTGAGGTGTTTTGCTGTCTGCAAGGTAGCGATTTTTTCGGAAACGGCCAACGGCGGCCTCCGAAAAAACGATCCGTTCGGCCGCAAGAATCGGTGATCGGGGTAGCGGATGCCGTAACGCGGGTCAGGCCGGAGCGGTCGCCGCGCGCTATCTTTGCCTGCGACATGAGACACCTGTTTATTTCGATCGGGATCGCGGCCTCCCTCTTCGGCGGCGCTCCCCTGCAAGCACAAACGATGAAAAACGAAGTACCTGCCATCAGCGCCTTTCCGACGGGCGAGGAAAACGTCGGTTTCGCCCGTTATTTTTCGGGCCGTTCGTGGCTGGCGCCGCTGACCGCATCGTCGTCGGGCCTTCCGATCTTCAACGTCACCTTCGAACCCGCCTGCCGCAACAACTGGCACCGCCATGCGGGCGGGCAGATCCTGCTCGCCGTGGGAGGCGAGGGCTATTATCAGGAGCGCGGCTGCGCGGCGCGCCGTCTGCGGGCGGGCGACGTGGTGGAGATCGGCCCCGGGGTCGAGCACTGGCACGGCGCGGCTCCCGACAGCTGGTTCTCGCACCTGGCCGTCGAGTGCCGTCCGCAGCCGAACGGCAACACGTGGCTCGAACCCGTCACCGACGAGGCCTATGCCGCGGCGACGGGGATGCGCGAGCGGCACCCCTCGACGGCCGACGACCGTACGGCGCGGTGCCGCGCGAATTATCGCACCCTCTTCGGCGGCGAGGCGCTCTCGGGGGCGGGCGACGACCCCGAGCTGCTGGCGATGCTTCAGCGGACGATCTTCGGCGAGGTCTTCGCGACGGGCGACCTCTCGCTGCCGACGCGCGAGACGATCACCTGCGTCGTGCTGGCGACTCTTCAGACGCTGCCCCAGCTCGAGGCGCATGCGGCGGCCGCGCTCCGCGTCGGGGTGTCGCCCCTCGAACTGCGCGAGGCGGTCTATCAGTGCGCCCCCTACATCGGATTTCCGCGGACGCTGAATGCCGTGGCGACGATCGACGCCGTTTTCCGCCGCGCGGGGATCGAACTGCCGCTGCCCGCGGCGGCGACCGTCGGCGAGGAGGAGCGCCTCGCGGCGGGTCGGGCGCTGCGCGAACGGCTTTACGGGGCGGCGTCGGGCGACGAGGCGGTCGTTCGGCTGCTCGACGGCGGCTGCTTCGGCGACCTGCGCACCCGCAGCGGGCTGACCCAACGGCAGCGGGGGCTGCTCGCCTGGTGCGTGCTGACGGTCCTCGGGGCCGACGAGCTGCTGGAGGCGGAGGCACGCGCCAACCTGCGGCTCGGCAACGAGGCGGCCGAGCTCTTCGCGGCGACCGTGCAATGCCTCCCTTATGCGGGCTATCCCGCCGCGCTGCGGGCGCTGGCGGCGCTGCGCCGATGCACGGATGGGCCGATGCGGTAGCCGCGGAGGGGGCACAAAGGAGATGCGCGGGCTGCGGGCGGCCTTTCGGGCGGTGAGGGGCTTCGGAGCCGCAAACGGGCTTTCGAACGGTGAGCGGATTTCGGAGCGGCGTTCGTGCTTTCAGAATCGGGCGGGCTCGAAGAGGGCGGCGCGGTCGTCCGAGCGGCGCACGGCGCGAAACTCGGAGGGCGAGAGGCCCGTGTGCTGCTTGAAATAGCGCCCGAAGAAGGACTGGTTCGGGAAGCCCAGCTCTTCGGCGATCTGCTTGATCCCCGCCGCGGGGTCCGAGAGGCGGCGCGACGCCTCGGCGATCACCGTGCGCGTGATCCACTGGTGCGCCGTGCGGCCCGATCGGGTGCGGATGACGGTGGTGAAGTGGCGCGGCGTGAGGCAGCAGAGCCCCGCGTAGAAGGCCACGTCGCGGCGGGTGCGGAAGTGGCGGTTGAGGGCGAAGAGAAAATCCTGGAAGACGCGGTCGTGGCGCTCGGGCGGGAGCGGGCGCAGGGGGTAGCTCCGTGCGTAGGCGAGCATGATCTCGTAACAGACGGCGCGGCCGAGCGCCGCGAGCAGCTGCGTCTGGAGGAGCCCCTCGCCGTCCTCCCGACGGCGGCGCACGGCGCCGATGAGCTCCTCGATGCGGGCGCGCTGCTCGTCGTCGAGCGCGATGCAGGGGTGCTCGCGCAAGAGGATCCCCGTCGTGTCGGTGACCGCCTGCAGCGCCGTGCGGACGAAATCGAAGTCGGCGATCCCCATCACCCCCTTCAGGTCGTCGCTCGCCTCGCCCAGGTAGGTCTGCGAGAAGGGGGGATAGAGGTAGAGGTCGCCGCGGCGGATCTCGAAGGTGCGGCCGTCGAGCCCCAGCGCGATGCGGCCCGCCGTGCAGTAGAAGAAGCCGTTCTTGTCGGTCTGGAGGACGGGGCCGATGCGCTCGGCCGTCGCGCGGTCGATGTCGATCCAGCCGATGCGCGGCAGCGTCGGGGTGTTCATGTGTTTTTTTTTCGTACAAAATAAGCAAATTTCGACCGAATATCCCCTCTTTCGGCCCTCTCTTTTTTCGAAAATCGTACGTTTCGGACAATCCCGCCGCCGTATGCGTCTTTATCGGACAGCGCGCGCATCGTACTTTTGCAGACGAGAAATCATCCGAACGTTTTTGATAAGCCGAGTGCAGAGCCGAACGCAGTTCGGACTATTCCGAGGCGAAAAAACGACGGTTGCAGAACCAACGTTTTTGATAAGCCGAGTGCAGAGCCGAACGCAGTTCGGACTATTCCGAGGCGAAAAAACGACGGTTGCAGAACCAACGTTTTTGATAAGCCGAGTGCAGAGCCGGACGCAGTTCGGACTATGCCGAGGCGAAAAAACGACTGTTGAAAAACGAACGATCGATGAAGAGACCTTGTTACCTGCTGTTCTGCCTGCTCCTCGGCGCCTGTCGGGGTGCGGGCGAAGGAGCCGCACCGCTGCCCGCCGTGCGGATCGAATGCGTGGCGGAGGCCGCCCCCTCCGCCGCGGCCGAATATCCCGGGCGGGTCCGCGCCTCGGAGGAGGTGCGGCTCGCCTTTCAGACGGGCGGCACGCTGCGCCGCATCGCCGTCGACGAGGGGGCCTTCGTGCGGCGTGGCGAGCTCGTGGCCGAGCTCGACCCCGCGGACTACGCCTTGCAGCTGAAGGCCGTCGAGGCGGAGTGGAGCCGCATC
This sequence comes from uncultured Alistipes sp., assembly GCA_910584485.1. Taxonomy (GTDB): domain Bacteria; phylum Bacteroidota; class Bacteroidia; order Bacteroidales; family Rikenellaceae; genus Alistipes. The sequence continues at coordinate 16,309 of CAJUAV010000007.1, read as the reverse complement.
GAGGCGGAGGCGCGGCGCGTCATGGCCCTCTATGCCGACAGCGTCGTGACGGCCGATGCCTACGACAAGGCGCGCTACGGCCTGCGGCAGGCGACCGCGCGCCGCGACCATGCGCGCAAGCAGCTCGCCGACACGCGGATCACGGCCCCCTTCGACGGCTATGTCCAGCGCCGCCATTGCGACCCGCCGACGGTCGTCGCGGCGGGGATGCCCGTCGTGACGCTGCTGTCGACGGCGGCCCCCGAGATCGAAATCCACCTCCCCGCGGCCGACTACGTGCGGCGCGATGCCATCGAGCGCTGCGAGGCCCTGTTCGACTACCTGCCCGGGCGGAGCGTGCCGCTGCGGCTGCTGGGCATCCGTCCGCAGGCGAACGCCAACCAGCTCTATGCCGTGCGGCTCGCGCTCGCCGAAGCGGTCGACCCGATGCCCGCTCCCGGGATGAACCTGCTCGTGCGGCTGACGCGCCGCACGGCCGCCGCCGAAGGGGTGACGGTGCCCGCCTCGGCCCTCTTCGCCCGCGAGGAGCGCAGCTGCGTCTGGGTCGTCGGAGCCGACAGCACGGTGCGGCGGCGCGAGGTGCGCGTCGAACGCCTCGCGGCCGACGGCTCGGCGCTGCTCGGGGGCGGCCTGGCGGTGGGCGAACGCATCGTCACCTCGGGCGTGCATCGTCTGACGGAGGGCCAGCGGGTCGCACCGCTCGCCGAACCGTCGCGGACCAACATCGGAGGACTGCTATGATCGACCTGGGTACCTGGGCGTTCGCCCGCCGCAAACTGGTCTACTTCCTGATCGCCGTGCTGCTGGTCGGGGGGCTCCTCTCGGCCTACGACATGAGCAAGCTGGAGGACCCCGAAATCAAGGTCAAGCTGGCGATGGTCGTGGCGACCTGCCCCGGGGCTTCGGCCCACGAGATGGAGCTGGAGGTGACCGATCCGCTCGAAAAGAGCATCCGCACGATCGGCGCCGTGGAGCGGGTCGACAGCTGGTCGTACAGCGACCTGGCGCTGCTTCAGGTCGAGCTGCGCAGCACGACGCCCGACGCCGACGTCGAGCAGTGCTGGGACCTGCTGCGCCGCAAGACGGCCGATGCCGCCCCGCGCCTGCCCGAGGGGGCGAGCGTCACCGTGCAGGACGATTTCGGGCTCGTCTACGGCATGCTCTACGCCCTGACGGGCGACGGGCTGACCGAACGCGAGCTGTCGGACTACGCCGCACTCGTGCAGCGCGAGGTGGGCAACCTCGAGAGCGTCGCGCGCGTGGCGCTCTACGGCGAGCGCGCCGAGTGCATCGACATCGGCATCCGCCCCGAGCGGATGGCGGCGCTGGGCGTCTCGCCCGCCGAGGTGCTGGCGACGCTCCGCGGCCAGAACGGCATCTGCTACGCGGGGTGGTACGACAACGGCACGAACCGCGTCCGCGTGACGGTCGCCGACCGCGCCCGCACCGAGGAGCAGATCCGCGACATGGTGATCGAGGGGCACGAGGAGGACCGCCTGCGGCTGGGCGACATAGCGACAGTTCGCAGCGGCTATGCGACCCCCGTCCGCCGGGCGATGCGCTACGAGGGCGAACGGGCCCTCGGAATCGCCGTGGCGGCCGCCTCGGGAACCGACATCGTGAAGGTGGGGCGCGAGGTAGAGCGGACGCTGGAGCGTCTGCGCGCCGAGCGCTTCCCCGCGGGGGTCGAGTACCACCGCGTCTTCTACCAGCCCGAGCGCGTCACGGAGGCCCTCGGGACCTTCTTCGTCAACCTGCTCGAATCGGTCCTGATCGTCGTGGCGATTCTGATGTTCTCGATGGGTTTCCGCAGCGGCCTGATCATCGGCATGAGCCTCGTGACGATCGTCGTGGGGACCTTCCTGCTGCTCGGGCTCGCCGACGGCTCGATGCAGCGCGTCTCGCTCGCCTCGTTCATCCTGGCGATGGGCATGCTGGTGGACAATGCCATCGTCATCGTCGACGGCATCCTGGTTGACGTCGAACGGGGGCTGCCGCGCCGCGAAGCCCTCACGGCGATCGGGCGCCGCACGGCGTGGCCGCTGCTCGGCGCCACGCTCATCGCCATCCTCGCCTTCCTGCCCGTCTTCCTCTCGCCCGACACGGCGGGGGTCTACGTCCGCGACCTCTTCGTCGTGCTGGCCGTCTCGCTGCTGTTGAGCTGGCTGCTGGCGCTGGTCCACGTGCCCCTGATGGCCGACCGCTGGCTGCGGCTGCGGACGGCGGGCGCCGCGCCTTCGCGCTCGAAGCCGGTCGAACGGGCCCACCGCGCGCTGCGCAGCGCGCTTCGCTTCGGGCTGCGCCACCGCATCGCCTCGCTGGCTGCGGCCGCGGTGCTCGTCGCGGCGAGCGTCGTCGGATACGGGTACATGCGGCACGGTTTCTTCCCCGACATGGTCTACGACCAGTGCTACCTCGAATACAAGCTCCCCGAGGGGGCCAACTCGACGCGCGTCGAGGCGGACCTGGCGGCGATCGCGCGCTACCTGAAGAGCCGCCCCGAGGTGCGCGCCGTGACCGCCTCGATCGGCGGCACCCCCGCGCGCTACAACCTCGTGCGCAGCATCGCCTCCCCGTCGCTCGCCTACGGCGAACTGATCGTCGACTTCGCCTCGGCCGAGGCGCTCGACGCCTCGATCGACGACCTGCAGCGCGAGCTGACGGCGCGCTATCCCGACGCCTACGTCAAGCTCAAGCGCTACAACATCATGTATAAGAAATACCCGATCGAGGTGCAGTTCACGGGGCCCGACCCCGCGGTGCTGGGGGCGCTGGCCGACACGACGCGCCGCATCCTCGAACGGAGCCCCGAGGTGTGTCTCGTGACGACCGACTGGGATCCCGCGGTGCCCGTGCTGGAGGTCGACTACGACCAGGCGGCGGCGCGGCGCGCGGGGCTCTGCCGCCGCGATCTCGCGCTGTCGATGCTCTCGGCGGCGGGCGGCATCCCCGTGGGGACCTTCAGCGAGGGGCGCCACCGCAAGACGATCTACCTCAAGTGCGTCGGGGAGGAGGACGGTGCGGTCGACGATCTCGAAAACGTCCCCGTCTTTCCGACGATGCCTTCCGTGGCGGCCGTGCTGAACGAAGAGACCCTGCTGGGGCTGCGCACGGGGACGGCGGACCGCGGGTCGCTGGTGGGCGAGGCGCTGCGGACGACGCCGCTGCGGCAGGTGGGGCGCGGCGTCGCGGTGCGCTGGGAAGATCCCGTCGTCTGCCGCAGCAACGGCCGCCGGGCCCGCCGCGTGATGTGCTCGCCCGTTGCGGGACGGGAGACCGAGGCGGCCCGCAAGGCCGTCGCCCGCGCCATCGAGCGGTTGCCGCTCCCCGCGGGCTACGCCCTCACGTGGGAGGGCGAGAAGGGGGCCAGCGACGAGACGATGCGCTACCTCTTCAAAAACGTGCCGCTCGGGATCGTCCTCATGATCGGGGTGCTCATCCTGCTCTTCGGCGACTACCGCAAACCGCTCATCATCCTCTGCGGCATCCCGCTGCTGGCCGTGGGCATCGTCGCGGCGATGCTCCTCACGGGGAAGACCTTCACCTTCTGCGCCATCGTCGGCGCGCTCGGGCTGGTGGGCATGATGATGAAAAACTGCATCGTGCTGCTGGACGAGATCGGCGACCGCCTCGCCGCGGGGGCCGATCCCGCCGACGCCCTCGTGGAGGGGACCGAGAGCCGTCTGCGGCCCGTGATGATGGCCTCGCTGACGACCATCCTCGGCATGATTCCGCTGCTGGGCGACGCCATGTTCGGCTCGATGGCGGCGACGATCATGGGCGGGCTGCTCTTCTCGACCTTCGCCACGCTCTTCTTCGTGCCGCTCCTGTATGCGGTGTTCTTCCAAATCGAATCGAAACGATGAAACGGATCTTTTTTCTGACCCTCCTGCTCCTCGCGGCGGGACGGGGCGTTGTTTGGTCGCAGGAGATCGCGGGGCGCGCTGCGACGGCCGCCGCAGCAGCGGAACCGCTGACGCTCGAGGCCTGCATCGAGCAGGCGCGTGCGAACAACCGCACGCTGCGGGCCGCCGAAAGCGGGCTCGAGGCGGCGCGCTGCGACGAGCGGAGCCTGCGGGCGCTGCTGTTGCCCGCCCTCTCGGCGAGCGGCACGGCCCTCCGCACGGACGCGGGGGCGGCGTTGTCGGTCGCGGGGGGATTGTTGCCCGTCGTGGGGGCCGACGGCGTGCCGACGGGGGCGGGGGCGCTCTTCCCGGGGCTCGACCTCTCGCTGCGCGGCGGGTGGCTCTACGGCGGCGGCGTGCAGATCGAACAACCGCTCTACCTGGGCGGACGGGTGCGCATCGGCGTGCGGATGGCGCGCGAAGCGACGGCGCTGGCGGCCGACGAGCGGCGGCGCGCGGAGGCCGATGTGGTTCTCCGCACGAGCCGCGCCTATGCCGATGCGGTGCGGGCGCAGGAGCTGCGGCAGGTGGCCGAGGCCTATCGGAGGCTGCTGGTCGAGCTCGGACGGGTCGTCGAACGCGCGTTCGGCGAGGGGATGAAGCCGCGCAGCGAGGTGCTCAAGGTGCAGGTGAAGCGGAACGAAAGCGAACTGAACCTCGCGCGGGCCCGCCATGCGCAGCGGCTGGCGACGATGCTGCTCTGCCACTGCATCGGGCGGCCGTTGACCGACAGCCTCGTGCTGGAGGGGTCGATCCCCGTGCCGACGGAGGCGGAGGCGCCGACCGATGTCGCCGACCGCCCCGAGTATCGGATGGCGGGGCGGCAGTATGAGCTCGCGCGGCAGCAGGAGGCCCTGACGCGGGGCGAACGGCGGCCGCAGCTGGCGCTCGTGGGGCGCTACGGCTATGCGGGCGGCGGCGAGGCGAACGGTCGGATGCTGCTCCATGGCTGGAGCTATGCGGCGGGGGTGCGCCTCTCGGTGCCGCTCTTTCATTTCGGACGGCATGCGAACCGCGTGCGGGCGGCCGAGGCGCGCAGCGAGCAGCTGCTGGCCCGCTGCGAGGAGACGCGCGAGCTGCTGGCGCTCGAAGCGGTGCGGGCGGCCGACGGACTGGCCGAGGCGGAGCTGGAGGTGCGGATGACCGAGGCGGCGGTTGCCGCGGCCGACGAGCAGCTGCGGATCGGGCGCCGCTGTTACGAAGCGGGCATCGAGACCCTCTCCGATCTGCTGGAGGTGCAGGCGCAGTGGCAGCAGGCGCGGCAGCGGCAGGTCGAGGCGCGTTTCGATCGCTACCTGCGGTGGCTCGAACACCGGCAGGCGACGGGACGGATCGAGTGACGATGCGCGGGGCTTCCTCCCTTTTCGGAGGAGCCCCCGCTTCGTTTTCGTCGGCGGGGTTTTCGTCGGCGGGTTTCGTTGCGGGGTTTTCGGCGAGTTTTGCAGCGGGATTCGCTGCGGGTTTTGCAGCGGGGTTCGCAGCGGGGGCGGACTTTGCGGCCGGTGCGGTTTTCAGGATCAGTTCGAATCTCATGATCGGCGGCGGATGAAGCAGATGAGTGCCGCGCAGGCGGCTGCAAGCAGGGCGAGGCCGCGCAGCCGCAGCGTCGTGTCGGAGGGGCGCTCCTCCGTGCGGTCGCGGCGTTCGGTGCGGCTCGTCGTATCGGTGGCTGTGCGGACGAGGCTGTCGCGCGTGGTCGCGCGGTCGTGTCGCAGGCGGAGCGAGGTGCGGACGAGGCGGCGCAGGGGACCGCGGGCGGCTTGCAGGGTTTTCTGCGGGGTGGTTTGCGGGGCGGTTGCCTGCGGAGCGGCGGTCGTGTCGGCTTTCGGGATCGTTTCGGGGGGAGCGGGTCGGTCGGCGGGATCGGCGGCGGGCGGGTAGAACTCGGCGACGGTCTGTTCGAGCGAGCCGAAGCTGCGGTCGAATTCGCGGCGGAGCAGGCGGACCAAAGCCGTGTCGCGACGGGCGGCATGCAGGTCCAGATCGGTTCGGGTGCGGCGCAACGGCGCGCAGGCCCCGCAAAGCAGCAGGGCGCAGAGGAGCAGGCGCATAAGAGCGAATGAAAAATGAAGAATTGAAAATTAAAAATGGGATGGCCGCATGGTTCGACGTCGAAGACGTCGGCGGGCCGCAGCCTCCGCACGCGGAGGCCCGCAGTTCTGGCAAACTTGCGGGCACTCCGCAGGCTGCGACCTAAATAAGCGCATCGCGCGATAACGCGGCAGATGGCAGTCGTCGATGCGGAACGGAGGGTTGAAAAGGGAAATCGCGCTTCAGCGCGGCGGGCCGCAGCTTTCGGCGGCGAAGGCCCGCATGTCGCGTCCGCTCGCTGCGTCCCTTCGCAAGCTGCTGCCCGAACGGCTCGACCTCACAGAAATCGGCAGCCCGCAGCCGCCCCCTGGCAGGTTCGTGCGTCGTCGGTTGCCGCATGGTTCGACGTCGAAGACGTTGGCGGGCCGCAGCCTCCCGCTTGCGGAGGCCCGCGGTTCTGGCAAACATGCGAGCGCTCCGCAGGCTGCGGTCCGAACAAGCGCATCGCGCTTTCGCGGGTGTTCGGATTACGTCGCGCCGCCCGCGAAAGTTTCACTCCGAAGCCTCTTTTTTCGATCGTTCGGTTCGATTGTTTTATAATGCGTTTGCTTTCAATGTGTTGTGAAAAATCGAGGGGGGGGGGATTTTTTCGTCGTCAAAATGCGGTTTCTAACGTAAAAAGTATTACTTTTGTCCGAACGCACTTTTTTCCGCCCGCAAAACAAGGGGTCGGCGGCTGCGTGCGGCTCGTCGGAAGAGCGAACGGACGACGACCCGCCGTCGCTTCGCATCCCTTTCGCGACCGCGGCCGAGAGGCGTTCGGCAAACGAACGTTTTTGATAAGCCGAGAGCAGAGCCGAACGTAGTTCGGACTATGCCGAGGCGAAAAAAGACTGTAAAAAAAGAAGTTCCACCCCGAAACAGCTGCTTATGACTCCGCTCTACCTGATCCTGCTGCCGTTCTGCATTTCGATGCTGCTGGTGCTCTGGATCCATCCCCGCCTGGTGAAGATCGCCCTCATGAAGGAGATCGTCGACTGTCCCGATGCCCGCAAGCTCCAACGACGCCCCGTCCCCGTGCTGGGTGGCGTGGCCGTCTTCTTCGGCATCGTCTGCGGCGTGGGCGTCGTCGGCACGCTGGAGGGAACCTCGGGGCTCTTCTCGGTGACAGTCGCGATGATGATTATGCTCTACACGGGAACGATGGACGACATCCTCGATCTCTCGCCCTCGCTGCGCTTTCTGATCGAGATCTGCGCCGTGCTGCTGCTCTTCTTCGTCGGCGGCTACTGCATCGACGATTTCCACGGGCTGTGGGGCCTCGGGGTCGTCCCCTTCGCCGTGGCGCTGCCGCTGACGCTCTTTGCCGCCGTCGGCATCATCAACGCGATCAACCTCATCGACGGCGTGAACGGCCTCTCGTCGGGCTACGGCATCCTGTCGTCGCTCATCTTCGGCGTGCTCTTCTACTCGGTCGGCGACACCAAAATGGCGCTGCTCGCCGCCGTGACCTGCGGATCGCTCATCCCCTTCTTCCTGCACAACGTCTTCGGGCGTTATTCGAAGATGTTCATCGGCGACGGCGGCACGCTCGTGCTGGGCGTCGTCCTGTCGGTCTACGTCACCGCCACGCTGCGCCACGACTCGGTCGCCGCGCTCTACGTCGCCCCCGACATCGGGTTGATCCCCTTCACGCTGGCCGTGCTCGCGGTCCCCGTCTTCGATACGCTGCGCGTCATGTCGACCCGCATCCGCAAGGGCCGCTCGCCCTTCTCGCCCGACAAGACCCACCTGCACCACATGTTCATCGAACTGGGCTGCTCGCACGCCATGGTGACGCTCGCCATCCTGCTGCTCAACGCCTCGGTGGTCGTCGTCTGGGGAACGGCCGCCCTGCTCGGCGCCTCGATCGCCGTGCAGCTCTACCTCGTCGTCGCGCTGGGGCTCGTCATCACTTTCGGCCTCTACCAGTTCGCCGAGTGGCACCTCCGCCGCCGCACCCGTTTCCTGCGCACCCTGCGCCGCATCGGCTACGCACTGCACATCAGCCGCACGCGCGGATTTCTGCGTCTGCAACACTGGATCGACCGCCTCTGACGGGCCGTCGCAACCCCGCCGCGAACCGCTTCTTCGACAGGAGCCGGCGGTTCGTCGGTTGACGGGCGGAGCATCGAGGGGCGCAGCGTTCGTTTTCAACCGTCGTTTTTTCGCCTCGGCATGGTCCGAACTGCGTTCGACTCTGCGCTCGGCTTATCAAAAACGGTGGTTCGTCAACCGTCGTTTTTTCGCCTCGGCATAGCTCGAACTCCGTTCGGCTCTGCCCTCGGCTTGACAAAAACGTTGGTTTGGTAACCGTCGTTTTTTCGCCTCGGCATAGACCGAGTTGCGTTCGGCTCTGCGCTCGGCTTATCAAAAACGTTGGTTTTTTTCGTATTTTTATCGTATCTTTGACTGCCTCTTTCGTACGATTTGTGTACGGGAGACGGAAAAATACCTTAAAACCGATCAATCGATGAAAAACTTATTCAGCGTAGAGGGAAAAGTGGTCGTCATGACGGGTGCCTGCGGCATCCTCGGCGCCACGATCGTCAAACATTTCGCCGAGCAGGGCGCCAAGGTGGTGCTGCTCGACCTGGAGCGCACGCAGGCAGCCGGCGAAGAGCTGGTCGCCGAGATCAAGGCCGCGGGCGGCGAAGCCTGCTTCTTTGCCACGAACGTCCTCGATCGGGCGGTGCTCGAGGAGAACTACCGCTGCATCATGGAGAAATACGGCACGATCGACATCCTGCTCAACGCCGCGGGCGGCAATATGGGCCGCGCCACGGTGCAGCCCGACCAGACGATCTTCGATCTGGACGTCGAGGCCGTGAAGCTCTGCACCGAGCTCAACCTCTTCGGTACGATCCTGCCGACGATGATCTTCGCCCGCGCGATGGTCGAGAAGAAGAACGGCTCGATCATCAATTTCGCCTCCGAGTCGGCGCTGCGTCCCCTGACGCGCGTGGCGGGCTACGGCGTGGCGAAGGCCGCCGTGGTCAACTGGACGAAATACCTCTGCGGCGAGCTGGCGATCAAGTTCGGCGACGGCCTGCGCGTCAACGCCATCGCCCCGGGTTTCCTGCTGACGAACCAGAACCGCACGCTGCTCACCAACCCCGACGGGTCGCTTACGCCGCGTTCGCACACGATCCTGGGCCACACGCCCTACGGTCGTTTCCTGGAGCCCGACGAACTCGTCGGCACCCTCCAGTACCTCGCCTCGGAGGCCTCGAAGGCCGTTTCGGGCACGGTGGTGGTGGTAGACGGCGGCTTCGACGCATTTTCGATCTAAACCGGCCTCGCGAGCGGGCGGCGGCTTTCGGTGCGTATGCGCCGACGGCGGCAGCCGTCGGCCGATGATTCCGCATTCCGAACGATCACTCTTAAACGCATCCTTCACAACATGTATCTCTGCAAACAATCGTGGCGCTGGTACGGACCGAACGATCCCGTCACGCTTTCGAACATCCGTCAGGCGGGCGCCACGGACATCGTGCATGCCCTCCACCACATTCCCAACGGCGAGGTATGGCCCGTCGAGGAGATCCGCAAGCGTCAGGCGCTCATCGCCGAGGCGGGTCTTACGTGGTCGGTCGTCGAGAGCGTCCCCGTGCACGAGCATATCAAGACGCGCGAAGGCGACTTCCGCACCTATATCGAAAACTACAAGCAGTCGATCCGCAGCCTCGCGGCGTGCGGCATCAAGTGCATCACCTACAATTTCATGCCCGTCCTCGACTGGACGCGCACGAATCTCGCCTACACGGTCGAGGACGGTTCGAAGGCGCTGCGCTTCGAGCGGGCCGCCTTCATGGCCTTCGACCTCTTCATCCTCAAGCGCGAGGGGGCCGAAAAGGAGTATACGCCCGAGGAGATCGCACGCGCCAAGGCGCGCTACGAGGCGATGGACGAGGCGGAGCGCGCACTGGTGACGCGCAACATGATCGCAGGGCTGCCCGGCGCCGAGGAGAGCTTCACGATCGAGCAGTTCCGTGCCGCCCTCGACCGCTACAAGGGGATCGACGCCGAGACGCTGCGCGGCAACCTCATCGCCTTCCTGCGCGAGATCTGCCCCGTGGCCGACGAGGTGGGGGCCGAGCTGGTGATCCATCCCGACGATCCTCCCTATCCGATCCTGGGGCTGCCCCGCATCCTCTCGACGGCCGAGGATTTCCGCAAAATCGTCGCCGCCGTGCCCAACCGCTCGAACGGCCTCTGCCTCTGCACGGGTTCGTTCGGCGTGCGCGCCGACAACGACCTGCCCGCCATCATGCGCGAGTTCAAGGACCGCGTGGGCTTCGTCCACCTGCGTTCGACGCGCCGCGATGCCGAGGGCAATTTCCAGGAGGACAACCACCTGGAGGGCGACGTGCCGATGTACGAGGTGATGAAGGCTTTCCTCGAGATCCAGCAGGAGCGCAAGGTCTCGATTCCGATGCGCCCCGACCACGGGCACCAGATGTGCGACGACCTGAACCGCCGCTCGAACCCGGGCTACTCGTGCTACGGCCGCATGCGCGGACTGGCCGAGCTGCGCGGACTGGAGCTCGGCATCGCCTGCTCGCTCTACGGCGGGAAATAGTTCCGCTGCTTCGCAATGGAAAAGGCCGCCCTTTTCAGGGCGGCCTTTTTTCGTATGTGCGGCGGCTCGTCCGTTCGCTTCTGCGCCCGGCTTTTCGTATCGCGGCTTCGCCGAAGATATTTCGCCTCGGCAAAATGCAAATAAATTTGCTTTTGCACTCGGCTTATTCGTACCATTGGCTTCGCCGAAGGTACTCCGTCTCGGCAGAACCCAAGCTGCGCTTGCTTCTGCGCTCGACTTTTCGTACCTTTGCATCCTCGTACAAACACCACCATTCGCATGACCTTACAGGAAGAGATCACCCGTCGGCGCACCTTCGCCGTGATCGCCCACCCCGATGCCGGTAAAACGACTCTCACCGAAAAACTGCTCCTCTTCGGCGGCGCGATCCACGTCGCGGGCGCCGTCAAGAGCAACAAGATCAAGAAAGGCGCCACCTCCGACTTCATGGAGATCGAGCGTCAGCGCGGCATTTCGGTCGCCACGTCGGTCATGGGCTTCGAGTACGAAGGGGCGAAGATCAACATCCTCGACACCCCGGGTCACGAGGATTTCGCCGAGGATACCTACCGCACGCTGACGGCGGTCGACTCGGTCATCATCGTCATCGACGGCGCCAAGGGCGTCGAGGCGCAGACGCGCAAGCTGATGGAGGTCTGCCGCATGCGCGCGACCCCCGTGATCGTCTTCATCAACAAGCTCGACCGCCCCGCCAAGGAGCCCTTCGACCTTCTGGACGAGGTGGAGAAGGAGCTGCGCATCGGTGTGCGGCCCCTCTCGTTCCCGATCGCCAGCGGCCCCGATTTCAAGGGGGTCTACAACCTCTACGAGCGCAACCTCTCGCTCTTCACCTCCGACGAGCGGCTGACGGCCGACGCCTCGACGGTCGAAATTTCGGACCTCGCGGACGACGAGCTCGACGCCCGCATCGGCGCGAAGCACGCCGCGCAGCTGCGGCAGGATGTCGAGCTGGTCGAGGGAGTCTACGACCCGTTCGACCGCGAGGCCTACCTGCGCGGCGAGGTGGCGCCCGTCTTCTTCGGTTCGGCCGTCAACAATTTCGGCGTGCGCGAGCTGCTCGAATGCTTCATCCGCATCGCTCCGTCGCCCCGCCCCGCGCCGACCGAGACGCGCACGGTGGAGGCCGCGGAGGCGAAGATGACGGGTTTCATCTTCAAGATCCACGCGAACATGGACCCCAACCACCGCGACCGCATCGCCTTTATGAAGATCTGCTCGGGCCGCTTCGAACGCAACCGCAACTACCTCCACGTGCGCAGCGGCAAGCAGCTCAAGTTCTCGTCGCCGACGGCCTTCATGGCCGAAAAGAAATCGGTGATCGACGAGGCCTTCCCGGGCGACATCGTGGGTCTGCACGACACGGGCAACTTCAAGATCGGCGACACCTTCACCGAGGGCGAGAAGCTCAAGTTCACGGGCATCCCGTCGTTCGCCCCCGAGCAGTTCCGCTACATCGAAAATGCCGACCCGCTCAAATTCAAGCAGCTGGCCAAGGGCATCGACCAGCTGATGGACGAGGGCGTGGCGCAGCTCTTCACCTCGTCGCTCAACGGCCGCAAGATCATCGGCACGGTGGGCGCGCTCCAGTTCGAGGTGATCCAGTACCGCCTGGAGCACGAATACGGCGCTTCGTGCCGTTGGGAGCCCATCTCGATCCACAAGGCGTGCTGGGTCGAGAGCGACAACGCGGCGCAGCTGGCCGATTTCAAGCGTCGCAAGCACACCAACATGGCGGTGGACAAACACGGACACGACGTCTTCCTGGCCGACACGAGCTATGCGCTGGCGCTGGCGCAGGAGAATTTCAAGGAGATCCGTTTCCGCTTCACCTCCGAATGCTGATTCGAAGGGCGGAAGGTGTTGGAAATCCGCCCTTTTCTTCCTATATTTGCAAAAACGCCCCTGCGAGGGGACATGAACAACGCATCAGATGGCTAAAAAAGTTTTCGTGTCGGGTTGCTACGACATGTTGCACAGCGGTCACGTCGCCTTCTTCCGCGAGGCGGCGCAGTACGGCGATCTCTACGTCGGCATCGGCTCCGATGCGACGATCTTCCAGCTCAAGGCGCGCCGCACGATCTGCTCGGAGGCCGAGCGCCTCTACATGGTCAAGTCGATCCGCTACGTGAAGGATGCCTGGGTCAATCCGGGGTCGGGCATGATGGATTTCGTCGAGACGGTCGAGCGGGTGAAGCCCGACATCTTCGTCGTCAACGAGGACGGCGGCTCGGAGGCCAAGCGCGCCTTCTGCGCCGAGCGCGGCATCGAATACGTCGTCCTGCAGCGCGAGCCCGAAGCGGGGCTGGAGGCGCGGTCGACCACCTCGCTGCGCACGACCGTCAAGCCGCAGCTGCCCTATCGCCTCGATCTGGCGGGCACGTGGATCGACCAGCCCTACGTCTCGAAATACGGGGCGGGGTGGGCCGTGACCGTTTCGCTCGAGCCGACGACCGAGTTCATGGAGCGGGGCGGCATGTCGACCTCGACGCGCAACGCCATGAAGAAGATCTGGCCCTACCACCTGCCCAACTACGATCCCGAAATGCTGGCCAAGCTGGTCTTCTGCTTCGAGAACGAGCCCGAGAAGGACGGCCATATTTCGGGGGCGCAGGATGCGATCGGCATCTGTGTGCCGGGGGTGAGCCGCCACTACTACAACGCCCACTACTGGCCCGAGCGCATCGAGACGGTGCACGACGAGGCGGTGTTGAACTGGCTGGAGGAACACGTGTGTCTCATTCCGATGTTCCCGCGTCCCGCAGGGACCTCGGTCGTCGCGGGGTGCCGCATCGACGAGGCGGGGGTGCGCGCCCTCACCGAGGCGGCCGACGCCTGCTGGGCAGCGATGCTGGAGCGCGACCTCGGCGCCTTCGCCGCGGCTTTCCGCGCGTCGTTCGAGGCGCAGATCGCGATGTTCCCCGCGATGGTGACCGACGGCGTGCGCGAGTGGATCGAGCGCTACCGCGAAAAGGCGCTGGCCTGGAAGCTCTCGGGAGCGGGCGGCGGCGGCTACCTCGTGCTGGTCTGCGACACGGTGCCCGTGGAGGCGCTCCGCATCAAGATCCGTCGGCGCGATTTCTGATCCGCGCCGCACCGTATGCCGAAACCGCCCGACTGTCGTTCAGTCGGGCGGTTTTGATCGGAGGGGGTCAGAACGATTCGAAATAGTCGAGGTCGGGCCGCTTGATTTCGTAGAGGTTCTTGAGCTGGACGCCGAGGTTGTGGCGGATCATCAGTTCGGTCAGCAGGCGGCCGTCGATGAGAATGATCTTGGTGTTCGGATGTCGGTATTCGCAGGCCTGCCGGCTGAAGCGGGCCGTCGTGACGAAGACGCCGTTTTTGAGTCCCGCACCGCCCAGCGCACCTGCGAAACGCTGGATTTCGGGGCGCCCGACGGTCTGGTCCGTCGCCCACAGTTTAGCTTGAATGCCGATGGCGTCGAATCCCAGCTTGTCGACCTTGATGATACCGTCGATTCCTTCGTCGCCGCTTTTGCGTGTCACGAAGCTGTTTCGGTCTTCCGCGTCGGGGTTGTATCCCATGCGGCCGAGCAGGTCGACCACGAGCTTCTCGAAATCGTAGGCGTTCATCTTCAGCAGCAGCTCCATCAGGTCGTCGGCCAGGGCCGCATCGAGCTTTTTGCCCGCTTCGGCGAGGATCGTTTCGGGGTCCTGCTCGGTATCGGGCGACGGAGCGGCCAGCGTCTGTCCGCTCCCTTTGCCCGTGTGGAAACGGACGAAGGCGGGGTAGCGGTTCAGGTAGGCGACATTGATCGGCTCCTGCGAGGCGAGCGCTTTGCGGCCCTCGTCGGTGATGCGTACGCTTCCGCGGGCGGGCGATTGCAGCAATCCCGCCTTGAGCAGGTAGGTCTTGGCCCAGTAGACGCGGTTGTGGATCGTCGGCTGTCGTTGCGAGGGTAGCATCTCCTGCTGTTCTTCGGGGGTCAGGTTGAAATAGCTGCAGACGGCAGCGATCGCTTCGCGAATCGGATGGGGTTCGCCGTCGTTCAAATGCAGCAGCAGCGGCCGCATCGTCGCCTGAAAATCGGGTATCATGGGGTGTAAACGGATATCTTCTTTACAAAGATAGTAAAAGTCGAGCGCAGAAGCAAGCGTCCGCTTGGTTCTGCCGAGACGGAGTATTTTGGACGCAGTCGAAGATCCGAAAAAGAGGCGGCAAATCGCACCTGAATGCGCGTTTTGCCGAGGCGGCGGAGGTGTTTCGGTGCAGCCAGGGTGTGCACGGGCGGGGATGGACGCAGGCGGGCAGGCTTTCGCGGAGGTGTCTTGGGTGCAGACGAGGTGTGCACAGGTGGGGATGGACGCAGGCGGGCGGGCTTTTGCGGAGGTGTTCTTGGGTGCAGCCGTGGGGTGCACGGGCGGGGATGGATGCAGGCGGGCAGGCTTTTGCGGAGGTGTTCTTGGGTGCAGCCGAGGTGTGCACGGGCGGGGATGGACGCAGGCAGGCGGGCTTTTGCAGAGGTGTTTTGGGTGCAGACGAGGTGTGCCCAGGTGGGGATGGACGTAGGCGGGCGGGCTGTTTATCGGGCCGCCTGCGGAGTTGGGAGCGTATTGCCCGTGCGGTCTGTCGGTTCGGCCGATACGCAGACAACCGCCCCGAAGGAGCGGTTGTCGTATCTTAAGAGGGGAAAAATCCTCCTTAAAGCGCGTTCACGTGGAGCTGGATGGCGCTCTTCAGGTTGCCGGCCTTGTTCTTGTGCATGATGTTGTGCTTGGCCAGCTTGTCGAGCATCGAGGTCACCTTCGGCAGCAGCGCCTCGGCTGCGCTCTTCTCGGTGGTGTTGCGGAGCGCCTTCACGGCGTTGCGCGCCGTCTTGTGGAACAGGCGGTTGTGAGCACGCTTCGTCACGGTCTGACGGATGCGTTTCTTCGAAGACTTATGGTTTGCCATAATTCGTTTTGTTTTTTATTTTTTTCTTTCAAATGCTTCGTTATGCCTTGCGGCCCCGATGCGGGGCGGCAGGTCGGACGGCCGTGGCCGCTTGCGGATGGACCCTGCGGTCCGCTCCTCGTGTTCGATTCACCCGTAGGAAACCGCCGTCGCCGATCCGCAGGGGATGTTCGGCGGGCGTCGGCCCTTCGTGTAGCCCATAGCAGAATCGAACTGCTCTTTCAAGAATGAAAATCTTGCGTCCTAACCGATAGACGAATGGGCCTTACCGCTATGTGTACAGCGCTGTGTGACACTTTAGCGTCGCAAAGGTAAACAAAAAAAGGAGCTGTACAAAAAAAACGGATAAAAAAGTGGTCCGCAGGCCGCATTTTGTTTCGGACGGGCGGGGACGGTGGCTCGGCGGCGAAGAAAAGATGAAAAAAAGTCCGAAAACTTTTTGCTTTGTAAAAAAAACGCTATATTTGCAGTCCCAAACCGACGGGTAACCGTCACGGGTATTCGGGATGTAGCTCAGCCCGGTTAGAGTACACGTCTGGGGGGCGTGTTGTCGCTGGTTCGAATCCAGTCATCCCGACCAAGTTTTCCCCGAAAGCCTCTGCTGAAAAGCAGGGGCTTTCTCTTTTGCGGGAAGCCGTCGATGCGTAAACGCACGGCGTGCCGCAAAGCGAGGGTGTTCGGGGAGGGGATCGGCGGCGCGCCTGCAAAGGGGGCATCGGGAACGGGTTGCGGCTCGCGCGGCAGCGATCCGCTCCTTCCGACGAACCGAACGTTCTTGCCGCGCAACCGGCTGGGCGTTTTGGGATGCGGTGCGTGTCGG
>CAJUAV010000006.1:132323-141486 GCA_910584485.1 uncultured Alistipes sp. | reverse complement strand
ATCCGTGTGCGCCCCGACCGCATCCCGATTCATGACTCATTCTTTGTAAGAGATTTTTGCCTTTCAAAAACAGCATGTTGCGTAATCCGACAAGCATGCCGCAAGCGAAGACGCAGGGCCGTATCGGCGGAGGATGGATCGAAAAAAAATTGGAAATCTGTGTATTTGCCTCTATATTTGCGTCGTTAATCCGATTCCCAATCTCTTACAAAGAAATCTCGCACCCCGCCAATGCAAACCCCGCCTCTCTCTCCCGAAAAACTGGAGTCCGAAACCATTTCGTTTCTGCGGTTTCCTCTGATGGTCGCAGTCGTATTCATCCATACGATATTCCCGCCATCGGAAATTGCCCTCGAACACACCCCGCTCTTCACCGGCGTCTACACCCTGTGCGCTCAAATTGTGGCCCGCATGGCCGTGCCGCTGTTTTTTCTCTTCTCCGGTTATCTGTTTTTTCGGCACATCGACACCTTCACCTTCGACTGCTACAAAAGCAAGCTCGTCAAACGCAGCCGTACGCTGCTTGTTCCCTACCTGTTTTGGAACGCGGCCATCCTCTTCTTCTATTTCGTCGTCCAGCAGGCCGGTCTTTCATCGGGCCGATACAAGCCCATCATCGATTATGCTCCGACCGAATGGCTCCTGGCCTTCTGGAACATGCCGACAGCAGACGGCAGCACCTCGGCTCCGATCGATTATCCGCTTTGGTTTCTTCGCGACCTCATGGTTATCGTCCTGTTGTCGCCCATTGTCCACGCCGTCGTCAAAAGGCTGCATCTATATGTTCTCGTACCGGTGGTGTTGCTCTGGATATGCAACTGCGAAACCGGTATTCAGGGTTTGAGTACAACCGTCATTTGCTTTTTTTCGCTCGGCGCCTATTTCGCCCTCCGCCGGCAACATTTCGTCCGCATCATGCAGCGCCTGCTCCCCGTCGCGCTTCCGCTGTACATCGTCATGGCGATCGTCGAACTGTTTTCGACAGGATCCTCCTACGTCACCTATTTGCACAACACGGGGATTCTGGTCGGGATCGTCGCGCTCGTCGGATTAACGGCGCGCCGACTGGAGCAGGGACGATGGAAAATCCGTCGAAGACTTTCCGACAGCAGCTTTTTTCTCTTCGCCTATCATGCGATTCCGTTATCGCTCCTCATCAAAATATGCCTCAACTTGCTGCATCCGCATACGGAAGCAGCCTTGATCGCCCTCTATTTCATCATTCCCGCCATCATCGTCGCGGCCGGCGTCGCACTCTACGCGCTGCTCAAAAAATACCTGCCGACGATAACCGCCCTCATAACAGGCGGTCGATAGCGATACGACAAAAGGCTGCAAACGCATGTTTGCAGCCTTTTTTATGTCAAACGGTCACGTGTCCTACCGTTCGATCGCGTCGATCAGCGCCGCGATGCGGTCCGAGACCTCCTCGACGGTGCCGTGGCCGTCGATCGCGGCATAGCGGCCGAGGGCGGCGTAGTGTTCGGCGACGACGGCCGTCTGGGCATGGTAGACGGCCAGGCGCTGGCGGATCACCTCCTCCGAGGCGTCGTCGGCGCGTCCCGACTCCTTGCCGCGCAGCAGGATGCGGCGCACGACCTCTTCTTCAGCCACCTCGATGTCGATCATCAGATCGACCTTCAAGCCGTTCTCGGCCAGGATGCGGTCGAAGGCCTCGGCCTGCGGAGCGGTCCGCGGGAAGCCGTCGAAGATGCAGCCCGCGGCGTCGCGGTGGGCGGCGACGTAATCGGCGATCATCGAGATGACCACCTCGTCGGGGGCCAGCTCGCCCCGCTCGATGCACGCCTGCACGGAGCGTCCGAGCTCCGTGCCGCGGCGGATGTGTTCGCGGATCACCTCGCCCGTCGATACGTGTTCGATGCCGTAGCGCGTCTTCAGCAACGCCGCCTGGGTGCCCTTGCCGCAACCCGGTACGCCGAATAGAACGATATTGACCATAATGTCGCTTGTTTTGCTTATTCGAGGGACAAATGTACGCTATTTTTTCGAAGGTGAACAAAGTTTTCCTAATTTTGCAAAAAATTTTCGAACCATGTCCGAGAAAAAACGCACCGAAATCGCCGAGCTGGGCGAGTTCGGTCTGATCGACCGCCTGACGAAAGAGTTCGCGCCGAAGCACCCCACGACCCGCTGCGGCGTGGGCGACGACGCCGCCGTCGTGGCGCCGCCCGCGGGCGAGGAGCTGCTGCTGACGACCGACACGCTCTTCGAGGGGATCGATTTCGATCTGACCTATTTTCCGCTCCGCCACCTCGGCTACAAGGCCGTGACGACCGTCGTGAGCGACCTGGCGGCGATGAACGCCCGCCCCTCGCAGCTCCTCGTCTCGCTGGGTCTCTCGGCGAAGATTCCCGTCGAGGCGCTCGACGACCTCTATGCGGGGATCCGCTTCGCCTGCGAGGAGCAGGGCATCGATCTGGCGGGCGGCGACACGCGCGCCTCGATGACGGGGCTCGTCCTCGCGCTGACGGCCGCGGGCCACGCCCCCGCCGACCGCATCGTCCGCCGCAGCGGGGCGGGGCGCCACGACCTGATCTGCCTGACGGGCAACCTCGGAGCCGCCTACATGGGGCTGCGGCTGCTCGAACGCGAGAAGCGCGTGCTGGCCGACGTGCAGAACCCCGAACCGCAGTTCAAGGGGTACGAATACCTGCTCGAAAAGTACCTCAAGCCGCGGCCGCGCACCGACATCGTCGAGCTGCTGGCCGAAGAGGGGATCGTGCCGACGGCGATGATCGACCTCTCGGACGGACTGGCGAGCGACCTGAAACAGCTGTGCCGCGCCTCGGGATGCGGCGCCCGCATCTACCTCGAGCGGATTCCCATCGCGCGGCAGACCTCGCAGCTGGCCGAGGAGATGCACCTCGACCCCGTCATGGCGGCCCTCAACGGCGGCGAGGACTACGAGCTGCTCTTCACGGTGCCGCTCGCCCTGCAGGAGCAGGTGATGCGCCTCGGCACGGTGGATGTCATCGGCCACATCACCGCCCCCGAAACGGGCTGCCGCCTGGTCACGCCCGACGGCGCCGAAATGGAGCTCAAGGCACAGGGCTTCCCCGAAAAATAACACCGGTCCCATGAGCGCACTTTTCCGCCGCCTGAAGGCGGCCGTCAACTACGGATTTTTCAGCGAGCACCGCTTTCGGCGTTACGTGCGGCGCCACCTGCTGCCCTATTACACGGACGAGGCGCCCCGCGCCCGCAACGAGCGCAAGCAGGTGATCTGCATGTTCGACGGCCGCAAGCGCCACGGCGGACTGGCC
The DNA here is from genome assembly GCA_910584485.1 of uncultured Alistipes sp. Lineage (GTDB taxonomy): Bacteria > Bacteroidota > Bacteroidia > Bacteroidales > Rikenellaceae > Alistipes. The sequence goes on along the minus strand of CAJUAV010000006.1, from coordinate 138,202 downwards.
GACCGCCTGCGCGCCATGGCCACCGCCTACTGCTTCTGCCGCGACCGCGGGCTCGACTTCCGCATCCATTTCGTCCACCCGTTCCGACTTGAGGAGTACCTCGAACCGAACCGCTACGACTGGCGGATCGACCCCGCGGAGATCTCCTACAACCGCCTCGACGCGCGACCCGTCTACATCGCCGCGCAGTCGCTCGGCGACGAGCGCGATTTCCGCTTCCAGCGCCGCATGACCGAAAAGTTCTGCGAAGCGCGCTACCGCCAGCTGCACCTCTACTCGAACATCTGCTTCGAGGAGGCGCGTTTCGGCGACGCCTGCCGCGAGCTCTTCCGACCTGCGCCGTGGTTGCAGCAGCTCGTCGACGAGCAGACGGCCGCCCTCCGAACGCAGGGGGGGGGTGGCTTCGTGGCCGTATCGAGCCGCTTTCTGGAGCTGCTGGGCGATTTCAACGAACACCGCGACCGCGCGGCCCGGGGTTTGCCCCCCGCCGAGCAGGAGCGGCTGCTCGAAAGCTGCTGCAGGCAGCTCGAAAAGATCCACGCCGCCCATCCCGACGAAGCGCTGCTGGTCACCTCCGACAGCACCCGTTTTCTGGAGCGGGTCCGCCGCTACGATTTCGTGCGGGAGCTCCCGGGGCGCATCGGCCACATGGATGTCGCCGCGGGCGACGACCGCGAGGTCCACACGAAGACCTTCCTCGACTTCCTGGTGCTGTGCGAGGCGCGTTCGCACTACTACCTGGTCGGCCCGGGCATGTACCGCGGCAACTTCTCGCGCCGCGCGGCCCAGATCGGCGGCGCCCCCTTCCGCGAGGTGATCTTTTAGCCGACACCCGTTTTTTTTGCGACGGACGGCCGAACGACGACCGTCCCGACCTTTTCAGCGACTTTATCGACCCGATTTCATGACACTGTTCAACGCCTACAAAGAGCAATACCGCCGCAACCTCCGACTCGCCCTGCCCGTCGTGCTGACGCAGCTGGGACAGATCCTGACCCAGCTGGCCGACACGGTCATGGTGGGGCGGTACGGCGGCGCGGATCCCGCGCCGCTGGCCGCCGTCTCGTTCGGCGGCGCCGTCTCGTTCATCTTCCTCATCACCTGCATCGGCATCGCGCTGGGGCTCACGCCGCTCGTGGGCGAACACTACGTCCGCGGCGAAACGGACCGCTGCTCGCGGCTGCTGCACCACGCCGTGGTCTTCTACACGCTGCTCGGCTTCGCCGTCGGGGGGGGGCTCTGCGCCATCGAGCCGCTGCTCTACCGCATGGGGCAGGATCCCGAGGTGGTCGCCGCGGCGATCCCCTACTACCGCATGCTGTCGTACAGCTTCCCCTTCATGCTCTTCTTCTTCGCCTTCAAGCAGTTTCTCGAAGGAACGGGCAACACGCGCACGGTGATGGTCATCACGATCCTGGCGAACCTCTTCAACGTGGGGTGCAACTGGATCTTCATTTACGGCAACTGGGGCGCACCCGCCATGGGGGCCGAGGGCGCAGGACTGGCGACGATGCTGTCGCGCGTGCTGTCGGCGCTGCTCGTCTTCCTCTATTTCGTTCTGCATCGCACCTACGCCCCCTTCCTGCGCGGCTTCTCGCTGCGGCGCCTCGAACGGGAGCCCGTGCGGAAGCTGCTGGCCATCGGCCTGCCGATCGCCATGCAGATGTTCCTCGAGTCGTCGGCCTTCGTCGGCACGAGCATCATGATCGGCTGGCTCGGCAAGGTGGCCTTGAGCGCCAACCAGGTGGCCATCACGCTGGGTAACTGCGCCTTCATGGTGGTGCTCTCGATCTCGTCGGCCGCCACGATCCGCATTTCGCACTGCTTCGGCATGCGCGACCGCCGCGAACTGAAGCTGGCCGCCCACGCCTCCTACCACCTCGTGCTGGCGTGGAACCTGCTGGCCACGCTCTGCTTCATCGTGCTGCGCTACGACATCCCCGCCCTCTTCACGAGCAACGAGGAGGTGATCCGCGTCGTGGCCGACCTGATGTTCTTCGTCGCCCTCTACCAGCTCTGGGACGGCGTGCAGAACGTCTCGGTGGGGATCCTGCGCGGGTTGCAGGACGTGAAGATCATCATGCCGATCGCCTTCGTCTCCTACTGGCTCGTCAACCTGCCCGCGGGCTACCTCTTCGGCATCGTGCTCGGGATGGGGCCCTCGGGCTTCTTCCTGGGGTACTCGTTCGGGCTCTCGGTGGCGGCTCTGCTGCTGATCCTGCGCATCCGAAAAACGATCGGGGGATTGCAGGCGTAGCGGATTCGCGTCGGGAGGGGGCTGTTGCACTACCGTGCGCCATTCGGGACGCAGCTTGCGAAGGGACGCGACCAGCGGGCCTTCGCGAGGCGAAGCTGCGGCCCGCCGCGCTGCGCGCGATTCGATTTCGGTTCACCGACCTCTGCGAAATCGAACCATACCGCAAACGACAACGCGCAAACCTGCCTTCGGGACGAAGCCTGCGGAGCGCACGCAAGATGCGGGCCTCCGCTGCGGGAGGCTTCGGCCCGCCGACCTCGCCGAGGTCGAACCAGGCCGCAAACAACGACGCGCAATCGTTACTCGGGCGGCACGCACGCATAAGAGCTGCGACCCGCCGCGCCGCGCGCCGATTCGGATTCGGCCCCGCTTGTTTTTCCCCGCTTTTTTTCGTATCTTTACCGCAAATATCGCAACATGAACAACGAACCGAACGAACAACCAGATATGCTCCGTCCCTGCGCCTGCCGTCCCGAGGTAGGTCGCGGCTGCTGCTTCGCCGAGGGCGAGAACGGCCCCGAGGCCTTCGCCGCCGAGGGATGTTTCAAGCTCCACGAGGCGGATTGGCTCGAAGCCTACCCCGAAAGCCGCCCGACGGATATCTTCGAAGTGCGCTTCAAGAACACGCGCCGCGGCTTCTACCAGAACGTCAACGGCCTCGACCTGAAGCGGGGCGACATCGTCGCCGTGGAGGCGGCCCCGGGCCACGACATCGGCGTCATTTCGCTCACGGGCGACATGGTGGCCAAGCAGATGCGCCGCACGGGCTTCAACCCGCAGAACGGCGAGTACCGCAAGATCTACCGCAAGGCGAAACCCTACGACATCGAACGCTGGCAGGAGGCGATCGCCCTCGAGCACGAGACGATGATCGCCGCGCGCCAGATCGCCGCCGACATGGGCCTCAACATGAAGATCGGCGACGTGGAGTACCAGGGCGACAAGATCAAGGCGATTTTCTACTACATCGCCGACGAGCGCGTCGATTTCCGCGAGCTCATCAAGGTCTTCGCCGAGCGTTTCCACATCCGCATCGAGATGAAGCAGATCGGCGCCCGCCAGGAGGCGGGCCGCATCGGCGGTCTGGGCGCCTGCGGCCGCGAGCTCTGCTGCGCCTCGTGGATCTCGACCTTCACGAGCGTCACCACGGGAGCCGCCCGCACGCAGGACCTCTCCCTCAACCCGCAGAAGCTGGCGGGGCAGTGCTCGAAACTCAAGTGCTGCATGATGTACGAATACGACCTCTACGCCGACGCCCGCAAGGCGATTCCGCGGCTGCGCGAACCGTTGCAGACGACCGAGGGCGAGTGGTTCCTCGTCAAGACCGACATCCTGGCGGGCCGCATGACCTTCTCGTCGAGCAAGGAGACGATGGCCAACCTCACCACGCTCTCCGTCGAGCGCGTGCGCGAAATCCTGGCCCTGAACCGCGCGGGCAAGCCCGTCGAGCGGCTGCTCGACACCGACACGCAGATCGAATGTGCCGAGGAGCCGACCTACCGCGCCGAGGAAGACAGCATCACCCGTTTCGACAAGACCAAGCGACGCAAGCGCAACAACCGCGGCAAGGATCGCCGCCGCACCGACGGAGAGGCTCCCGCAGCGGCGGAGAACACCCCGACCGAACAAACGGACCGCCCCGCACAGGAGGAGCAGCCCCGCGAGGAGCGTCGTTCGCAGAGCCGCCGCGACCGCCGTTCCAACCGTCGTCCGCAGAGCGACGAGGGGGCCGCACCCCGTGCCGAGCAGCCCGAAGGAGGGCGCGAACGCCGTCCCCGCCCCGAGCGAGGCGGCGAGCGCAAGAACGACCGCGGCCGCGAACGCAGCGCCGAACAGCAGCCCGCCGCACAACCCGATGCGCGCACCGGCGAACGTGCGGCCGATGCCGCCGAACGGCCGACGCGTCCCGAGGGCGAAGCGGCGCAGAGCCGCAACCCGCGTTCGCGCAACAACCGCCGCGGACGGCGCCCGAACGGCAATGCCCCTCACGACGGCAGCGACGCGGCGGGCGGCCGCAACGCGAACAATGACCGTCGCGGCGAGCGCGCCGCAGCTTCGGCCGAACGCAGCGAAACACAGCGAGAGAACCGCAACGAACCGCGCGGCGAAAACCGCAGCGAATAACCCGCCATGAAGCGCTGCCGACCGATCGGCCGTCTGCTGCGCGCGGCGGCTTTCGTCCTACCCTTCGTCGCCGCGGGGTGCCTCCCGCCGATTCGGAGCATCGTCGCGGAGCTGCCCGCCGCAGGGTGGAGCGAGGCGGCGGTGATCCGCTACGCCAACACCGATACGCTCGCGCTGCGCGACCTGCACCTCTTTCTGCGGCTGGGCGACGCCTGCCGCGAAGACACGCTGACGCTGCGCATCGAGACCTGCACGCCCGAGCGGCTCCGCGCGACGGAGTACCACCGCCTCGTCCTCGCGACGCCTCGGCGGGCGAGCGCCGTGCAACCCCTCGTCGAGCTCCCCTACCGCCGCGACGTGCGGCTCCGCGAGGAGGGCGACTATCATTTCGTGCTGACCCCCGTACGGCCCGTGCAGGGCATCGAAGCAGTGGGGCTGCGCATCATGAACCGATAACCATGGGAAAAGACAAACTGCGGAAATTCCGCGAAAACGAGACTTTCGCCTGCTTCGTGCAACCCGATTTCGACAGCGTCTTCGCGGGCGATCACCCGCTCAAGGGGCACTGGGGGCGCGATTTCTTCCGCAACGACCGTCCGATCGTCCTCGAGCTGGGCTGCGGCAAGGGCGAATACACGGTCGGGCTGGCCGAGCGCGATCCCGACCGCAACTACATCGGCATCGACATCAAAGGAGCCCGCATGTGGCGCGGCGCCAAGACGGCGACCGAACGCGGCCTGGCGAACGTCGGCTTTCTGCGCACGCGCATCGAGTTCATCGGCTCCCTCTTCGCCGAAGGCGAGGTCTCGGAGATCTGGATCACCTTCCCCGATCCGCAGCTCAAGACGCGCCGTGCCCGCAAGCGCCTCACCTCGCCCCTCTTCCTCGCGCGCTACGCCCGCCTGCTCGCCACCGAGGGGCGCATCCACCTCAAGACCGACTCGAAACACCTCCACGCCTACACCCGCGCCGTGATCGATCGCTACGGCCTGCCGCTCGAAGCGGACGAGGCGGACATCTACGGCTCGGGCTTCGCCGACGAGACGCTGTCGGTCAAGACCGCCTACGAGAGCCGTTTCCTCGAAATGGGGCTTCCGATCACCTACCTGCGCTTCGGTCTGGGCGGACGGCGCGAGTTCCCCGATTTCGATTGGGAGGGCGACGCCGTCGAACGCACGGCCAAGGACAACGAGGCGAACCGCGAACGCGCCTTCTGACCCCCTGCCGCGCCGTTCGGAAACGAAAGCTGCGGCCCGCCGCGCTGACGCGCGATTCGTGTTCGGGTCGAAGCCTGCGGAGCGCCCGTGTCGATAAGATGCGGGCCTCCGCGTGCGGAGGCTTCGGCCCGCCGGCCTCTACGAGGCCGAACCTGCGGCGCAAGACAACCCCTATTCGGGTCGGAGCTTGCGAAGGAGCGCGACCGAGCGGGACGCGAGCAGCGGACCTTCACGCGCGGAGGCTTCGGCCCGCCGGCCTCTGCGAGGCCGAACCTGCGGCG
>CAJUAV010000006.1:0-132223 GCA_910584485.1 uncultured Alistipes sp. | reverse complement strand
CGGGTCGGAGCTTGCGAAGGAGCGCAACCGAGCGGGACGCGAGCTGCGGGCCTTCACGCGCGGAGGCTTCGGCCCGCCGGCCTCTGCGAGGCCGAACCTGCGGCGCAAGACACCCCTATTCGGGTCGGAGCTTGCGAAGGAGCGCGACCGAGCGGGACGCGAACAGCGGGCCTTCGCGGGGCGAAGCTCCGGCCCGCCGCGCTGACGCGCAATTCGACTGCGATCCGCCGACCTCCGCGCGATTCGACCATGGGCGGGCATGCCCCGCGCGCGATTTGCCGCTCCAGCGACCGCCGCCGAAAACCACCCGCCGAAAACCGACACGAAAAAAGCTGTCCGACCCGATTCGGACAGCTTTTTTCATCCATTCCGCTTACAGCGCGGCTCCGCCTTTCGCAACGCCCGTTCGGCCCGCGGCCCCGCCCTACTCGATTTCGCGGCGGTTGAGCATCGCGTGGGTGATCGTCAGCTCGTCGACGTACTCCAGTTCGTCACCGAAGCCGATGCCGCGGGCGATCGAGGTGATCCGCAACCCCTCGAAGCGGCGCAGGCGGCTCATGAGGTAGAAGAGGGTCGTTTCGCCCTCGACCGAGGTCGAAATGGCCAGAATCACCTCCTTCACCCCGCCCTGCTCAATGCGGTCGCAGAGCAGGTCGATCTTCAGATCCGAGGGGGCGATCCCCTGCATGGGCGAAATCACCCCGCCCAGCACGTGGTAGAGACCGCGGTACTGGTGCGTGTTCTCGATCGAGAGCAGGTCGGCCACCTGCTCGACGACGCAGATCGTCGAACGGTCGCGCTCCGCATCGGTGCAGATGGGGCAGAGCTCCGTATCGGAGAGGTTGTTGCAGCAGGTGCAGTGTTTGATGTCGTGGCGGAAACGGGCGATGGCCGTCGTCATGTCGTCGACCGAGTCGCACTCCATGCGCAGCAGGTGCATCGCCAGTCGGAGCGCCGTGCGGCGCCCGATCCCAGGGAGCTTCGAAAGCTCGCCCACCACCTCCTGAAGCAGCATCGACATGGGCTAAATCTCCTCGATGTTGCGTCGTTCGGTCCACCCCTTCTTGCCGTCGGCGATCGTCACCTCGCTCCAGTCGTCCAGCCGGTTCGTGATGCGCAGCGTCGTCCCCTCGTGCAGCACGAACAGGTCGGTCGCCGCACGGTCGGGCGAGCTCTTGACTGCCGCCGAGGTCGCCATCACGACCGCCTCGTCGCGGTTGAGCTGCTCGCGCCGCTGGCCCGCCGCGAAGAGGGTCGTCACGACGAAGAGCCCCGCCGCCGCCAGCAGGCCGTAGAAACCCGCCTTGCGCAGCGAAAGGCGCCGCGCCAGCAGGTAGACGAGCACCAGCACGCCCGTCGCCGCCAGGGCGACGAGCGACAGAACGGTCCACGCCGTGGCGTTCATCGTGCGGCGCAGCGCCCGCACCCAGGTCGTCCAGGCGAACTCGGGGATCCGTTCGATCGTGTCCTTCGTCCGCGCCTCGGCCACGGCGAGGTTGTAGCGGATATCCTCGTCCCCGGGCGCCAGCCGCAACGCGCGGCGGTACCAGAGAATCGCCTCGCCCAGCCGCTCCTGCTTGAAGAGAGCATTGGCGAGGTTGTAGCAGAGCTTGGCCGACCGCAGCCCCTGCGCCTCGATGGCGCGGTAGCGGTCGATCGCCGTGCGAAAATCGTTGTGGATGTAGGCCGTGTTGGCCAAATCCCACAGCTGCTCGGGCGTCACGGCAGCGGCATCGGTCGCGCCCGCTGCGGAAGAGGTGCCGTCGGCTGCGGAAGAGGCCCCGTCGGCTTCGACCGCGGCGGCGCCCTCGGCCGCGGCGGAAACCGCGCCTTCGACAGCCGCGGCCCCGTTCGGATCGGCGGCCGCTGCCGAAACCGCCGCCGCAGACTCCTGCGCCGAGGCGCCGACCGCCCCGAGCAGCAGCATCGTCCAAATCAGAAAACGTTTCATATTCGATCGCTTCGTAAGTTGGTTACCGCTTGATCTTCGCCTCGATCTCCGAGAGCAGCTCGACGCCCGAGGCGTAGACTTCGTGCATCGAACTCGTCGCGGCGGGGGCGTACTGCGCCTCGTCGCAGCGGGTGATGATCGCCGTGAAGCGCTGCGACTCCTCGGCCGAGATGCCGCGCTTGTGCAGCTCCTCGCGCACGTTCTCCTTCGTCAGGTTCGCCACGGGGATGTTGAACTTGTCGCTCATGTAGCCCCACAGCGCGCGCAGCATCTCCTCGTAGAAGGCGTGGCGCTCCTGCAGCTCCATGTAGCGGCGCGCGGCGCGGAAGCGCTGCAAGGCCACCTTGTTGGCCCGACGCCCGCGCACGAGCACCAGGTTCTGCGATTCGAGGATGCGGCGGCGCAAGGCGGCGTAGAGCCCCGCGAAGAGGAGTCCCAGCAGCCCGAGCAGCCCCCAGTAGGCCCCGCTGAAGAGGAGCGGCGTCTGCTGCGGGCGCAGCCGTGCGGCCCCCATCTTGATGAAGCGGATGTCCTCGCCGAGCAGCTTCACCTCCTCCTTCGAGAGGCCGCGCCCGGGCAGCACCACCGCGTCCGACGCCCCGCCGCCCTTCGCATCGGGCAGGATTTCGAGCGCCAGCGGCTTCGTTTCGAGCGTTCGGTACTGCATGCGCGTCGGGTCGAAATAGCTGAAGCGGACGGGAGCCACCTCGTATTCGCCCTCGGCGCGGGCGATGAAGGGGTACTCGAACTGCCGGTAACCCGTGATGCCCGCCGCCGTGGCGTTGATCGACTCGGTCGTGCGGACGTTGTACTGCTCGAACGAGGTGGGCAGGGTGAGCGTCGGCGCCTGCACGAAGGTGAGGTTGCCCGTACCCGAAATGCGCACCGTGTAGGTGGCGCCCGAGTTGGCCGCCAGCCGCGCGTCGGGCATCACCGCCTCGAGGCGGAAATCGCCCACGGCACCACCGAAATCGGCGGGCGCCCCCGCGGGCAGCGGCTTGACGGTGATCGTCATCGGCTGGCTCCGCACCTTGCGCGGCACGTTGTAGACCTCGTGGCCGCCCCCGAAGAAGGGGTCGCGGTTGCGGCTCTGCACGACGACCTGCGCCACGATGGTCATCCCCATCGGCTCGATCGCGAGCGACCCCGCCTGCTGCGGGTAGAGCAGCCAGTCGCCCAGCACGTAGGTCTCGTAAACCTTGCCGTTGTAGGTCTCGCGCCCCGACTGCACGTTGTTGCGTTTCTGCACCAGATCCTGCGCCCAGAAGCCGTTGAAAGCGGGTGCGGCCTCGAACGAATAGTCGACGAAGGGGACCCGCGTGTAGAGCTTGTAGGTGACGTGCAGCGGTTCGTTCTTGAAGACCGTGCGTTTCGAGACGACGGCACGCAGCAGCACGTCGTCCTCGGCCACGCGGTCGGCGGCCTCCGTCGGACGCTCTCCGCCCGCCTGCGGACGCTGCGCCGCGGCGCCTCCCTGCGCCCCCTCGTCGACCACCTCCACGGGCTGCGGCTGCGAATGCAGCGTCTGGCCGTCGACGGCGATCGCGGCCGCCCCGATCGTCACGTTGCCCGCCTCGCGGGGCAGCAGCACGAACGTGTAGGTGTAGCGGACGCTCTTCGACATCTGGCCGTTGACGAAGCTGATGTTCGAGCCGCGCGAGACGGCGGGACCCGCCAGCACGTCGAACCCTTCGAACGACGGAGCGCGGAAGCTGTCGTCGTCGGGTTTGGCGTTGAGCGAGAACTCGACGCTGAAGGCCGTGCCCGCGGCGACCGTGAGGGGCGTCGAGAGCTCGAAAACGGGACGTTCGGCGGCCGGGGCCCCCAGCGTCGCGAAGAGACAACAGAGGAGGCCGGCGAGCCGTCGGGCAACGAATCGGTTCATGGATATGACTGCTTTGATCTGCTGCATGAAACGGTTGCGGAGCAGGATTTAGTGTTTGAAGTCGGCGAAAAAGTCGTTGCCCTTGTCATCGACGATGATGAAGGCGGGGAAATTCTCGACGTAGATCTTGCGCACGGCCTCCATGCCCAGCTCGGGGAAGTCGACCACCTCGACCGACTTGATCGAGTTCTTGGCCAGGATCGCCGCCGGTCCGCCGATCGAGCCGAGGTAGAAGCCGCCGTGCTTGCGGCAGGCGTCGGTCACCTCCTGCGAGCGGTTGCCCTTGGCCACCATCACCATCGAGCCGCCCTGCGACTGGAAGAGGTCGACGTAGGGGTCCATGCGGCCGGCCGTGGTCGGTCCGAACGAACCCGACGCCATCCCCGACGGGGTCTTGGCGGGGCCCGCGTAGTAGACGGGGTGTTTCTTGAAATAGTCGGGCATCGGCTTGCCCTCGTCGAGCATCTGCTTGATGCGGGCGTGGGCGATGTCGCGGGCGACGATGAGGGTGCCCTTGAGGTTCAGGCGCGTCTTGATCGGGTACTTGGTGAGCGTCTCGCGCACCTTGTCCATCCCCTCGTCGAGGTCGATTTCGACGGCGGGCGACATGGCGGGCGCCTGGGCGGGCAGGAAGCGCGCGGGGTTCTTCTCCAGCTGCTCGAGGAAGATGCCCTCGGGGGTGATCTTCGCCTTGATGTTGCGGTCGGCCGAGCAGCTCACGCCGATCGCCACGGGGCACGAAGCGGCGTGGCGCGGCGCGCGGATCACGCGCACGTCGTGCACGAAATACTTGCCGCCGAACTGGGCGCCGATGCCGCTCTCGCGGCAGATTTTGAGCACCTTCTCCTCCCATTCGAGGTCGCGGAAGCAGCGGCCGCCCTCGTTGCCCGAGGTCGGGAGCTCGTCGAGGTAGCCCGCCGACGCCTTCTTGACCGTCGAGAGGCACATTTCGGCCGACGTGCCGCCGATGCAGATCGCCAGGTGGTAGGGCGGGCAGGCCGACGTACCGAGGTCCTTGATGTGCTCGGTGATGAATTTGGTGAGCGAGGCCTCGTTCAGCAGCGCCTTGGTCTGCTGGTAGAGGAAGGTCTTGTTGGCCGAGCCGCCGCCCTTGGTGATGAAGAGGAACTCGTACTCCATGCCCGGTTTGCCCGCATAGAGGTCGATCTGCGCGGGGAGGTTCGTGGCCGAGTTCTTCTCCTCGGTCATCGTGAAGGGCACGACCTGCGAATAGCGCAGGTTGCGCTCCTTGTAGGTCTCGTAGACCCCCTTCGCGATCCACTCGGCGTCGTCGGCGCCCGTCCAGACATCCTCGCCCTTGTGGCCGATGCAGATCGCCGTGCCCGTATCCTGGCAGGTGGGCAGCTCGCCCTCGGCCGAGACGCACTGGTTGAGCAGCATCGTGTAGGCTACGAACTTGTCGTTGTCGGTGGCTTCGGGATCTTCGAGGATGTCGCGCAGCTTCTGCAGGTGGGCGGCGCGCAGGTAGAACGAGACGTCGGCATAGGCCTCCCGCGAGAGGAGGGCGAGCCCTTCGGGGGCCACCTTCAGCAGTTTGCGGCCGTCGCACTCGACCACCTTCACGTAGTCTTTCGTCAAGAGACGATACTCGGTTTTGTCCTTCCCGACGGGAAGCGGTTCCTGATAGATGAATTCGCTCATGGTAACGGTTGTTTTATCTTGTGTTCGTTTCGTTTGCAGGGGTTGCGGAGCCCGAGGCCCGACCGGCAAAGATACGAATAAGCGAGAGCAAAAGCAAGCTTGCCTGCATTTTGCCGAGCGGGAGTATCTTCGGCGAAGCCAAAGATACGAAAAAGCCGAGGGCAAAAGCAAACGCAGGTAGCATTTTGCCGAGCGGGAGTATCTCGGGCGCAGCCAAAAATACGAAAAAACCGAGAGCAAAAGCAAGCTTGCCTGCATTTTGCCGAGCGGGAGTATCTTCGGCGAAGCCAAAGATACGAAAAAGCCGAGGGCAAAAGCAAACGCAGGTAGCATTTTGCCGAGCGGGAGTATCTCGGGCGCAGCCAAAGATACGAAAAAGGTTCGAAACGGCCAATTTTTCGCCGAAAACCGGACCGCCGCGGGGAGCCTCCCGAAACAGACCGCTAAAATTACGCCCGAGACGCATCGAACCGCCGTTTTTTTGTTAACTTTGCGTAGTTTTTGAGCAAACGCCCCGAAACGGAGCAACGTAAAACATTCATCATAAAACATTCGATCCTTATGGTATCTTACAAGGAACTGGGTCTGGTGAACACGCGCGAGATGTTCGCCAAGGCCATCAAGGGCGGTTATGCGATTCCGGCCTTCAATTTCAACAACATGGAGCAGATGCAGGCGATCATCTCGGCCTGCGTCGAGTGCTCGTCGCCGGTCATTCTCCAGGTGTCGTCGGGCGCCCGCAAATACGCCAACCAGACGCTGCTGCGCTACATGGCGCAGGGTGCCGTCGAGTACGCCAAGGAGCTGGGCAAGAACATTCCGATCGTGCTGCACCTCGACCACGGCAACTCGTTCGAGCTCTGCAAGGACTGCATCGACATGGGCTTCTCGTCGGTGATGATCGACGGTTCGTCGCTCCCCTACGACGAGAACGTCGCCCTGACGAAGAAGGTCGTCGAGTACGCCCATCAGCACGACGTGACCGTCGAGGGCGAGCTGGGCGTGCTGGCCGGCGTCGAGGATGAGGTCGTCGCCGAGCATTCGCACTACACCGACCCGAAGGACGTGATCGATTTCGTGACGAAGACGGGCGTCGACTCGCTCGCCATCTCGATCGGCACGTCGCACGGCGCCAACAAGTTCAAGCCCGAGCAGTGCACGCGCAACGCCGAGGGGATCCTCGTGCCGCCCGAGCTGCGCTTCGACATCCTGAAGGAGATCGAGGAGAAGCTCCCGGGCTTCCCCATCGTGCTGCACGGCTCGTCGTCGGTTCCGCAGGAGTACGTGAAGATCATCAACCACTACGGCGGTGCGCTGAAGGATGCCGTGGGCATTCCCGAAGAGCAGCTGCGCAAGGCCGCCAAGAGCGCCGTCTGCAAGATCAACATCGACTCGGACGGCCGTCTGGCCATGACCGCGGCCGTTCGTCAGGTGCTGGCCGAGAAGCCCGCCGAGTTCGACCCCCGCAAGTACCTGGGTCCCGCTCGCGACGAGCTCAAGAAGCTCTACATGCACAAGTGCGAGAACGTCCTCGGCTCGGCCGGCAAGGCAGAGTAGGCAGCGCTCGCGGCTGACGCGATTCGTCCCGCGCCCTCTTTTCGGAGGGTGCGGGATTTTTTTTGTCCGACGGCGGGCGGACGGGCGACCTCCCGTGCGACTTGCACTCGGGTCGAAGCCTGCGGAGCGCACGCATGTTTGCCAAAACTGCGGGCCTCCGCACGCGGAGGCTTCGGCCCGCCGATGGCTGTGCCATCGAATCGATCGGTTCGACCCGCAGCCGAGCGGAGGGGCTTACGACGTGAAGGAGCAGCCCTCCGCCAGGGGGGCGGCTGCGGGCTGCCGACCTCTTATGAGGTCGAACCGACAAGTTCGCCGCCGGCGGCAGGAGGCAGTTCGAGCGGCGCGACGCGAGATTGCCGTCCGCCGCATGGGGCGGCGGCGAACGGCACGCACCTGCGTGCGACCTTCGGGCAGCAGCTTGCGAAGGGACGCGACGGAGCGGGACGCGAGCTGCGGGCCTTCGCCGCCGAAAGCTGCGGCCCGCCGCGCTAAAGCGCGATTCGGCTGTCCCCGCAGAATCGAGCCATTCGGCATGCCCCGACACCTCCGAAGCCCCCTCCGACGAAATCGATTCGCCCCTCTCAAAAACGGCTGCCGCCGCAACCGACAATTCGGTCGCGGCGGCAGCCGTTTCGCATCGCCTTTTTCTTATCGGCGGAAGATGCCCGTATAGCTTGCGGGCGAGAGGGCGCGCAGCTCCTCCTTGACCGCTTCGCTTACGTCGAGCGTCTCGATGAAGGCCTTGATCGAGGCCTCGGTGATGTGTTCGTTCGTGCGCGTGAGCGCCTTCAGCGCCTCATAGGGCTTCGGGTAGCCTTCGCGGCGCAGAATCGTCTGGATACCCTCGGCGACCACGGCCCAGTTGGCCTCCAGGTCGCGGTCGATCGCCTCGCGATTGAGCAGTACCTTGTTCAGCCCCTTCATGAGCGACGCCAGCGCGATGAGCAGGTGGGCCATCGGCACGCCGACGTTGCGCAGCACGGTCGAGTCCGTCAGGTCGCGCTGCAGGCGCGAAACGGGCAGCTTGCGCGAAAGGTGCTCGAAGATGGCGTTGGCCATGCCGAGGTTGCCTTCGGCATTCTCGAAATCGATCGGGTTGACCTTGTGCGGCATGGCGCTCGAACCGACCTCGCCCGCCTTGATCCGCTGCTTGAAATACTCCGACGAGATGTACATCCACATATCGCGCGCCAGGTCGATCAGGATCGTGTCAATGCGCTTCAGGGCATCGAACATCGCGGCGAGGTTGTCGTAGTGCTCGATCTGCGTCGTGTAGCGCGAGCGCGAAAGCCCCAGCGTCTCTTCGACGAAACGGTTCGCGAAGGCTGCCCAGTCGCGTTCGGGGTAGGCGGCGTGGTGGGCGTTCATGTTGCCCGTCGCACCGCCGAACTTCGCGGGTACGGGAACGGCGCGCAGCTGTTCGATCTGCTTGTCGAGCCGCTCGACGTAGACCAGGAACTCCTTGCCCAGCACCGTCGGCGAGGCGGGCTGGCCGTGCGTGCGGGCCAGCATGGGCACCGACATCCACTCCTCGGCCATCGCCGCGAGCTTCTCGCGCACCTCGGCCAGCGCGGGGTAGCAGACCTCGTCGAGCGCCTCGCGGATCGAGAGGGGCACGGCCGTGTTGTTGATATCCTGCGACGTCAGACCGAAATGGACGAACTCTTTGTAAGGCGCCAGACCGATCTCGTCCATGCGCTCCTTCAGGATGTATTCGATCGCCTTCACGTCGTGGTTCGTCGTGCGCTCGATCTCCTTCACGCGCTCGGCCGTAGCGGACGAAAAGTCGCGGTAGAGGGCGCGCAACTCGTCGAATTTCGCCCGATCGACCGATGCCAGTTGCGGCAGCGGCAGCTCGCACAGGGCGATGAAGTATTCGACCTCGACGCGGATGCGGTAGCGGATCAGCGCCTGCTCGGAAAAGTAGTCGGCCAGGCGCTCCGTCGTGCGGCGGTAACGGCCGTCGACGGGGGAAATGGCGGTCAGAGGAGTCATCATATCGTGTGGGGTGTTGATTGTTTTCGGCACCAAATTTACGACATTTCTTGAAATAACCCATCATTTCGGCCGCCTTTGGCTTCGCCGAAACGGTTTCGCCCCGGCAAATCGCCATCGGGGTTGCTTTTACGCTCTTTTTTTGCTATCTTTGGCTTCGCCGAAGATACGCCCGCCCCTGCAAACACAAATAAAGTTGATCTTTGCCCTCGGTTTTTTTCTATCTTTGGCTGCGCCCAAGATACTCCCGCTCGGCAAAATGCAAACTGCGTTTGCTTTTGCCCTCGGTTTTTTTCTATCTTTGGCTGCGCCCAAGATACTCCCGCTCGGCAAAATGCAAACTGCGTTTGCTTTTGCCCTCGCTTATTCGTATCTTTGCTGACACAAGCGCTCGTCGGGAGCCCGCCGCGCAAGCGGACCTCCCGACCCCGAGCCCCGATTACACACAAAGATGAACCTGCTGCTCCTGATCATCGATTCGTTCGTCGCCTTCGTGCGGCGCAATCCGCTCACCGTGCTCCTTATCGTGGTGCTCGCCTTCACGGCGCCCGCCCTGCTGCGCGGTCTGGCGACCGTCATCCTCTATCTGATACTGGGCTTCGTGCTCGTCGTGCTCCTGCTGGCCTTCACGCTGCGCCGCCGTCTGCGCCGCATGCAGCGCGAAATGGAGCAGCAGTTCGGCCCCGACGGCAACGGCGCCTCCTATCGCTGGACCAACCGCAACGTCCGTCCCGACGAGGGCGACATCCGCGTGCGCCGCACCTCGGCGATGCCCGAAAAACGCGTCTCGAACGAGGTGGGCGACTACGTCGAGTTCGAGGAGACGAAAGAGAACGAATAGCTCCCGCACGATGTTCCGCATTTTCGAACGCATAGGGCGCTATTTCATCCTGATGGGCAAGGTCTTCTCCCGCCCCGAGAAGGCCGTGATCTACCGTCGCCGCATCCTCTACGAAATGGAGGCGATCGGCATGGACTCGATCGGCCTCACGGCGATCATCTCGATCTTCATCGGCGCCGTCATCACGTTGCAGATGTGCATCAACCTCGATTCGCCCTTCGTACCCGAGTCGATGATCGGCTACGCCACGCGCGAAACGATGATCCTCGAATTCAGTTCGACGGTCGTGGCGCTGATCCTCTCGGGCAAGGTGGGCTCGAGTATCGCCTCCGAAATCGGTACGATGCGCATCACGGAGCAGATCGACGCCCTCGAAATCATGGGCGTCAACTCCGCTTCGTACCTCATTCTGCCGAAGATCGTCGCCGCGGTCCTCTTCTTTCCGCTGCTGACGATTCTGTCGATCGCCATCGGCATCATCGGCGGCTACCTGATCGCCGTGGCGACCAACATCATGATCCCCTCGAACTACATCGACGGCATCCTGATCGATTTCAAGCGCTATTCGATCGTCTACTCGCTCATCAAATCGGCCGTCTTCGCCTACATCATCACCTCCGTGTCGGCCTTCTTCGGCTACTACGCCAAGGGCAATTCGCTGGAGGTGGGCAAGGCCTCGACGAAAGCCGTCGTGACGAGCTCGGTGGTCATCATGATCTTCAACCTCATTCTCACCCAACTACTGCTCATATGATCCGGGCCGAACACATCGTCAAGACTTTCGACAGCCGCACCGTGCTCGACGACATTTCGATCGAGTTCCGCACGGGCTGCACGAACCTCATCATCGGCCGCAGCGGCTCGGGTAAGACCGTGCTGCTCAAAACACTCGTCGGGCTCCACGAACCCGATGCGGGGGCCGTGTGGTACGACGAACGCAATTTCACGGCCCTCGGCTTCCGCGAGCGCAAGGCGATCCGCAAGGACATCGGCATGATCTTCCAGGGCGGGGCGCTGCTCGACTCGTCGACCGTCGAGGAGAACGTGAAGCTGCCGCTCGACCTCTTCACCGACCGCACGGAGGCCGAGAAGCGCGAACGGGTCGATTTCTGCCTGCGGCGCGTGCGGCTCGAAAATGCCAACCGACTCTATCCCGCCGAGCTCTCGGGCGGCATGATCAAACGCGTGGCGATCGCCCGCGCGATCGTCCTCAATCCGAAATACCTCTTCTGCGACGAACCCAACTCGGGGCTCGATCCGCAAACCTCGATCGTCATCGACAACCTCATCCGCGAAATCACGCAGGAGTACAACATCACGACGATCATCAACACGCACGACATGAACTCCGTCATGGAGATCGGCGACAAGATCGTCTACATCCACCAAGGCCGCAAGGAGTGGGAGGGCTCGAATGCCGACATCCTCCACAGCGACAACCGCAACCTGAACGATTTCGTCTTCGCCTCGGCGATGGCCAAGCGCGCCAAAGCCTCGGTCGGAAAATAAGGGAGTCGGCGGCGGCGGTTTCTCGGCGGGCGTTCGGACGTCGGCGGGTGCCGAATGGTTCGGTCTCGCTGCGGTCGGCAGACCGCATGTAGAATCGCGCGGAGCGCGGCGGGCGGCATGGTTTGCGGCATGGTTCGGCCTCGCAGCGGTCAGCGGGCCGAATGGCGAATCGCACGCAAGCGCGGCGGGCCGAAGCTTTCGGCGGCGAAGGCCCGCTTCGTAAACGTTGCGCCCCTTCGCAAGCTGCCGCCCGAGTAAAGATTGCGCATCATGGTTTGCGGCATGGTTCGGCCTCACAACGGTCGGCGGACCGAAGGTAGCATCGCGCGAAGCGCGGCGGGCCGAAGCCTCCCGCAGCGGAGGCCCGCATCGTTCCGACGCAGCTCCCCCGCAGGCTTCGCCCCGCGTTCGAATCGCGCATGAGATCTGCAGGGCCGAGGAACGATTCTGCGTCGATGCCCCCCCCCTTCCAAAAGACTTATACCTCTGCCGACGTTTCTTCGAACACGAACTCGGTTTGCAGCGCATCCGCCGGCCGCTCCTGCACCCTCCGAGTCCGCAACGCCGCTTCGACTGCGGGCAGGTGTTCGCCTTTGCTCAACATTTCGAGATGTGCCTGACAACTCCGCTCCACGATCGCCTGCATCCGACGCAGGCGTTTCAAGTAATATCCGTACCGATACCGATTGAACCGCGGCGCATTGCAAAACGCAGCATTGCGCAGGTCTTGCAACGCAGAGAAAAAGTCGATATCGAACCGACGCTCCAACGGAAATGCCTCTGCCAGCTCGGCCGAAAAGTAGCGGACTCGTTTATAGAGCGGCAGCAGATCGTCCGTACCGATGAAATTTCCATAGAATACCGCCCCCATCGTACGCAGCAAAAACGCCCCCGCTGCCGACAACTGAATAAAAGACAACGCATAATCCTCCTCTTCCCACAGCCATTCCGCATCGTCGAGCAGCGATGCGGCCGAGTCGGAATAGAAGTCGTACAGTTTCCGATAGCGAGCATGCCGCAACTCGGGGCGCTTCTCCTCCCAGACAAACATGGGGCGCAAACGGCCCGTGTCGTAGATAATCGTCCCCGTATCGCGAATCAGTTCATTGTTCCGGTTCGTGGTGGACAAATGATTTACCAGCGACATGCGCATCGTTTCGATGTGCAAGGGACGCTGCTCGACCCATTCGACGGGCCAATCTTCGGCCACCGCAGCCTCCAGCTGCCAACCCTCCAAGAGAGGGCGATATGCGGTCTGCAACAAGAGTTCGTAGCCCGCAAGGTCGTTATACGAAGCAATGCCGGCATGACGGCCGTATAGTACGGCTCGATGGAACGGAAGCAGTGTACGCAGGTATTCCAGCAGCTGCTCCGGTTCACGGCGATTTGCCGCCGGCATCGTCGACGGCCAGCCTTCGCGCAAAATCATAAGAATCAGGTATCGAAGGTGGGAAAGACACCCTCAAAAAAAGAGGGCGCGATGGCAGCTCCTCGTGCAGGTCTTGGGAACCGTTGTGCGAAGCTGTCCCGCGCCCCTGTCAGTCTTGCCCCGAAAGGCAAGACATAACAAGGACTGACAACCATTATACCGCACTAAACAACCTCCAAAGAGGGTCCCAAGTTTACACGAGGTATAAAGAGTTGTTTACCCTTTATCTGTTATGTTTGCCGGCTTATGCCGAATCATTCGAATACAAAGATAACATAAAAAATCCACATTAAAAGCAAATAACAAATTCGGCATAAAAATAAGCATTCTTTGTGAAATGACAAATTCGTCACAGGTTTATTTGTCATAAACCTTGTTCTTTGTAACAAGAAAGAGCAAATGGGACAGCCGAGAAGCGATAAAGAGTTGTTGCAGGCAATCGCCGCCAATTTACGCAAGTTGCGTAAAACGCGGAAACTGTCCCAGATCGACGTCTATATCGATACGGATATCCATGTCGGACGGATCGAGCGCGGACAGACCAACATGACCGTCACCACCCTTTCGGATCTTTGCACCTATTATCAAATATCGCTGAAAGAGTTTTTCGATACATTGGATTTCATGCCGCCCATCAAGCGAGGCTGACCGCAGCCGAGCGGAACATTCTTTCGAATGCGCGTACATTTCGCAGGCTGTTAAAAGGATACGACACGAGGAATAAAATCGCCCCTGCGGATTTACGGAAGCCTAAAGTTTAGGCGAGGCCTTTGCAAAAAAATTGAAAGTGAAGCACACGAACGATATCCTATTACGGTCAATCGGGGCTCGACTGAAACGGCTCCGAGTCGATCGAGGCACACGCAAGAGGTCGTAACCGACAGAACAGGCGTGAACGTCGGTTTGTACGAGATCGGAAAGACGAACATGACCGTGGTGATATTAGCTGTTCTTTCTAATTTTTACGGGGTTACGCTGGACGAATTTTTTCAAAACATGGAGTACGAAAAATAGCAGCAGAAAGAGATGCTTTCCGCTGTTGTTTTTGTTACCCCCCGAACGGCTCGGCCTCGCAGCAGTCGGCGGACCGAATGCAGAATCGCGCGCAGCGCGGCGGGCCGAAGCCTCCCGCTTGCGGAGGCCCGCATCGGTCGACACGGGCGCTCCGCAGGCTTCGACCCGAGAACAGATTTGCGCGCTGTCGTTTGCGGGACAACTCGATCCCGCGAGGGATCGGCAGCCCGCAGCCGCCCCTGGGCGGAGGGCTGCAACTCGCCGCAGGCTCGATGCCGCCTCCGCTCGGCTGCGGACTGAAACTGCATCGCGCACAGCGCGGCGAGCCGCAGCTTCGCCCCGCGAAGGCCCACAGCTCGCGTCCCTTCGCAAGCTGCGCCCCGAACAGCAACCCCACCGGCCGCAACCTCCGCCCGAATCAAATCGTACGAACGTGCGGGCCGTTCACCGCTCCCCTGCGGTTAAACGGCAAGGCCGCCTCCGCCTCCTGCCCCGCTCCGCTCGCACCAAAAAACCGAGGAGCCGCACGTCCGTGCAGCTCCTCCGCTCGAAATAAAACCGTTTAAATCTCCTCCTGCCGAAAGACGTCCGTCAGGTAGTGATGCAGGTAGAAAAGGTCCGCATCGCCCCGAACGACTTCGTTCATCAACAACTCTTCGTCATCGAGGGGGTTGGTTTTGTTCGCTACTTCATGGTCGACTTCCTCCATAGGCATCCGATTTAAGTGTTCATTCACCCGTAAAACGGCGCCCGCCTCCTCTTTATTGTGCGTCGGGTCAGCTCAAGACCATATTTTTTTCCTTGATCATGCGCCGCAGGTTGATCAGCGCATAGCGCATGCGGCCCAGCGCCGTGTTGATGCTGACGTCGGTCTGCTCGGCGATCTCCTTGAAACTCAAATTGCCGTAATAGCGCAGCCGCACCACCTCGCGCTGCTCCTCGGGGAGCCGCTCGACCAGCGCGCGGACGTCGCAGGCCACCTGTTCGCAGACGATGCGGTCCTCGACCGTCGGTTCGGCAAAACGCAGCGTTCCCAGCACGTCGAACCCCGCGTCGCTCTCCGTGACCGACTTGTCCTGCTTGCGGGCGCGGAAATAGTCGATCACCTGGTTGTGGGCGATGCGCAGGATCCACGAGAGGAATTTGCCGCTGTCAACATAGCGGCCCTCGTCGATCACGCGAACGGCTTTGATGAAGGTCTCCTGGAAAATATCTTCGGCGACGTCACGGTCCTTGACCATCATGCGGATGTAGTCCCGCACGCGGCGGCTGTGGCGCTCGATGAGTTGCGATATGGCACTTTGATCACCTGCGAGGTAGTGATTCAGCAAAACGCGATCACTGCGAACCTGTGTGTTCATACTCTTTAAGCGTATTGGTTAAAAGAGCAGAAATTTCTCGATAGGCAATCCTTTTTAGCGTCGTGACAATGAAAGTTCGGTCAGCGAATCCCTCCTCGCAAAGGGGGATTCCGAGCGCAAGATAAGCATTATCCTTCAAATTTCCAAATCTGCTTCGTTATTCGCGCCGTTCAGCGCGGAGCGGCGCCGCTGCGGGACCTGCAAAAAACATACCGAAAAAAAGCCCGCCCCGCG
The DNA here is from genome assembly GCA_910584485.1 of uncultured Alistipes sp. Lineage (GTDB taxonomy): Bacteria > Bacteroidota > Bacteroidia > Bacteroidales > Rikenellaceae > Alistipes. Next base: position 116,782 of record CAJUAV010000006.1, on the reverse strand, counting down.
GCACGGAGGCTGCGGGGCGGAGCGCATCGTTTTCCGACGAGCGAGCTACTCGAAATCGGCGGGATGGGCGAGGAGCTGGTACATCAGCGCCTTGGCCATCCGATAGTGTCCGTCGCTGTTCGGGTGCAGGCGGTCGGTATCGGCATCGCGGAAATAGGGGGCATGCGCATCCTCGACGGGATAGAGGCCGCAGACGCTGTTCAGGTCGATCACGGGAACCGCCCAGACGTTGGCGATCTGCCGATAGACGGCCAGGTACTCCGACAGATAGTGGCCGATCTTGTTCGCATAGCGCTCGTCGGGCTGCTTCTTGCCCGTCGACGAGCTGCGGAAGAGGGCGCGGTGGATCGGCGTGAGCAGAATGATCTGCTTGGTCGGATAGTGCCGTTTCAGATAGGCCATCGCGTTGTTGATACGGCCGCAGACCGTCCCTTCGTCCGTCACGAAATCGCGGCGCTTGCGCGTCTCGAACGTCCCGGGAAGGATCTCCAGCTGCTCGGCCGTCTCGGTGTACCACTCTCCGATCGGCACGCCCGCGTTGAAATCGTTCGTCCCGATGAAGATGAAGATCGCATCCACCTCGTCGCCCTGCCGCTCCTGCAGACGCTTCGCCTGGGGGATGATGTGGTGCCACTGGTTGCCGCTGATACCGTAGACCGTCGGCACGATCCCCAGCAGCTCCTCGAGGTACTGCCAGTAGATGCGCTGCGTCTTCGTCTGGCGTTCGTCCGTAATCGAATCGCCGAGGTAAGCGACCCGCTTGCCGAACCACTGATTGACGATCGTTTGCGGCGCCTCGGGGCGCTTGGCCTCCGTTTCGGCGGGAGCCGCCAGCACCAGGGCCAGCAGGCAGAGAGCGATGAATTTACGCATGGGTTTCTTTCTTTGAAGGATCAATAGCTGCGGGCGAAGAGAACGCGGCGGTGCGAAGGTTTGCCCGTGAAGATACAGGTGCCCTCTTCCGCTTCGACGTCGAGCGGAATGCAGCGGATCGTCGCCTTGGTCGCCTCCTTGATGGCCACCTCGGTCTCGACCGTGCCGTCCCAGTGCGCGGCGACGAAGCCGCCCTTCTCGTCGAGGACGCGCCGGAACTCCTCCCACGTGTCGACCTTCGTAATCATCGAGTCGCGGTAGTCGAGCGCCTTGCGGAAGATGTTCTGCTGGATCTCGTCGAGCAGCTTCCCGATCTCCTCGGCGAGCCCTTCGAGCGGCAGCGTCTCCTTTTCGAGCGTATCGCGGCGCACGAGCTCCACGGTGCCGTTTTCGAGGTCGCGGCCGCCCATCGCCAGACGCACGGGGACGCCCTTCAGCTCGTAGTCGGCGAACTTGAAGCCCGGACGCACGTTGTCGCGATCGTCGATCTTGACGCTGATGCCCTTGGCGCGCAGCTCGGCGGCGATCGCCTCGAAGCGCTCGCATACGGCCTTCAGCTGCTCCTCCGACTTGTAGATGGGGACCATCACCACCTGAATCGGCGCCAGCTTCGGCGGCAACACCAGACCGTTGTTGTCCGAGTGCGCCATGATGAGGGCGCCCATCAGGCGGGTCGAGACGCCCCACGAGGTAGCCCAGACATACTCCTGCTTGCCCTCCTTGTTGACGTACTGCACGTCGAACGCCTTGGCGAAATTCTGCCCGAGGAAATGCGAAGTGCCGCTCTGCAGCGCCTTGCCGTCCTGCATGAGGGCCTCGATCGTCAGCGTATCCTCGGCACCCGCGAAGCGCTCGTTGGGGGACTTGTGGCCCACGATGACGGGCAGCGACATCCACTCCTCGGCGAAGCGGCGGTAGACGCCGATCATCTTCTCCGCCTCGGCGATCGCCTCCTCGCGCGTGGCGTGGGCCGTGTGGCCCTCCTGCCAGAGGAACTCGGCCGTGCGCAGGAACAGACGCGTACGCATCTCCCAGCGGACGACGTTGGCCCACTGGTTGCAGAGGATCGGCAGGTCGCGGTAGGACTGGATCCAGTTCTTATAGGTATTCCAGATGATCGTCTCCGAGGTGGGGCGCACGATGAGCTCCTCTTCGAGTTTGGCGTCGGGATCGACCACCACCCCCTTGCCCTCGGGGTCGTTCTTCAGGCGGTAGTGCGTCACCACGGCGCACTCCTTGGCGAAGCCTTCGACGTGGTGCGCCTCCTTCGAGAAGAAGGACTTGGGGATGAAGAGGGGGAAATAGGCATTCTGATGTCCCGTCTCCTTGAACATCTTGTCCAGCGCATCGTGCATCTTCTCCCAGATGGCGTAGCCGTAGGGTTTGATGACCATGCAGCCGCGGACGGCCGAATTTTCGGCCAGACCGGCCTTCACGACCAGATCGTTGTACCAACGCGAGTAGTTCTCCTCCGATTTGGTCAGATCTTTCAGTTCTTTTGCCATAGCAGTATCGATCGTTTTTCGAGTTCGTTTCGTTCAAGCATGCAAAATTACGAATATCCGCGCGAAAACGAAAAATTAAAAATGAAAAATTAAAAAGGGGCGCGGCGGCCGGCGGCGACAAGACGCGACGATCCCGTTTGCAGGCGCAATCCTTTCCTCGGGACGAAGCCTGCGGAGGGGCGCGATATGCGGGCCTCCGCGTGCGGAGGCTTCGGCCCGCCGACCTCTATGAGGTCGAATCCGCACTCGGGTCGGAGCTTGCGAAGGAACGCCACATGCGGGCCTTCGCGAGGCGAAGCTCCGACTCGCCGACCTCCTGCGAGGTCGATCCTGCCTCAACAGCCCCTCCGTTCCTCCATTTTTAATTTTTCATTTTTAATTTTTCATTTTCCCTCGGAGTTGCTACCTTTGTCCTATGGACATTACCATTTTAGGCATCGAATCTTCGTGCGACGACACCTCGGCGGCCGTGCTGCGCAACAACGTGCTGCTCTCGAACGTCATCGCCTCGCAGGCCGTACACGTCAAATACGGCGGCGTGATCCCCGAGCTGGCTTCGCGCGCCCACCAGCAGAACATCGTCCCCGTCGTCGATACGGCCCTCAAGGAGGCGGGCATCGGCGTCGATCAGATCGACGCGATCGCCTTCACGCGCGGCCCCGGACTCGTCGGGTCGCTGCTCGTGGGGGTCTCTTTCGCCAAGGGGCTCTCGCTCGCGCAGCGCATCCCGATGGTTGAGGTCAACCACCTGCAGGGGCACATCCTCTCGCACCTGATCGACCTGCCCGACCGCACGCTGCCCCACCCCGAATTCCCCTTCCTCTGCCTGCTCGTGAGCGGCGGACACACGCAGATCGTGCGCGTCGACTCGCCCGCCTCGATGGAGATCCTCGGCACGACGATCGACGACGCCGCAGGCGAAGCCTTCGACAAATGCGCCAAGGTGATGGGGCTCCCCTACCCGGGCGGCCCCGTGATCGACCGACTGGCCGCCGAAGGGGATCCGCAGGCGTTCCGCTTCGCCCATCCGCGCGTCGAGGGGTTCGACTACTCCTTCTCGGGGCTCAAGACCTCGTTCCTCTACACGCTGCGCGATGCCGTCGCCGCCGAACCCGATTTCATCGAACGGCACAAGGCCGACCTCTGCGCCTCGCTCCAGACGACGATCATCGAAATCCTGCTCAAACAGCTCGTCCGCGCCGCGCGCGAAACGGGCATCCGCGACATCGCCATCGCAGGCGGTGTCTCGGCCAACTCGGGCCTGCGCAACGCCATCGCCGCCGAGGGGCGCAAGCGCGGCTGGCGCACCTTCCTCCCCGAACTGAAATTCACGACCGACAACGCCGCCATGATCGCCATGGCGGGGTACCACCGCTACCTGAAGGGCGAATTCGCCTCGCTCGACATCGCCCCCGTGGCACGGCTCGAAGAGCTTCTTTGACCGAAGGGCCCGTGCTTGCCGACCGCCCTTTTTCGCGGGTCGGGATCGGCAGGACAGGCGACCGCGGAATCGAAGGCCGTCGCAGCAAGCCCGCAGCCGAGCGAAGGCAGCATCGAGCTTTACGGCGAGCTGCAGCCCACCGCCCTGGGGCGGCTGCGGGCTGCCGCACTTACAGCGCGATCTTCCACTCGGGGCGAAGCCTGCGGAGGAGCGCCTGCGACGATAGGAAGCTGCGGGCCGCCGCGCTTGCTGCGTGATCTTCCACTCGGGTCGAAGCCTGCGGAGGAGCACCTGCGACGATAAGGAGCTGCGGGCCTCCGCGTTTGCAACGCGATCTTCCACTCGGGTCAAAGCCTGCGGAGGAGCGCCTGCGACGATAAGGAGCTGCGGGCCTCCGCGCGGGGAGGCTTCAGCCCGCCGATGGCTGCGCCATCGTCCTCCTTCGCAACTAACCCGCAGCCGAGCGGAGGAGCCTGCTGCGAGCACACGCGAGAAGCAGCCCTCCGCCAGGGGGCGGCTGCGGGCTGCCGCGCTTACCGCGCGATTTTCCCTGCCCCCCTATAAAAACCGCACCCCGCGCACGCGGCGCTGTTTCGGATCGGTCGCCTCGCGTTCGACGATGCCCGTCAGCACGTCGGCCGCATCGTGCCAGCGGTTCGCCCGAAACCGCCGCCGATAGGTCGTCAGATGCGCGCAGAGCTCGGGCCACCGCTGCTGCCACCCCCGCGGAAAGCGGACGAGGTGCTGCACCGTGGCGGCATTCGAGAGGATGCGCGCCTCCTTGTTGCCGCTCTGGTGAAACCACTCCACCCGCACCGCAGGCGCGAGCCGCTGTACGGCCCGTGCGAAGCCGCGCCCGCCGTTGTTGCTCTCGATCGCCGCTTGCCGCACGTCGGAGCGCTCCAGCATCGCCGCCACCTCCCCTTCGGTCACCTCCATCGCCTCGCGCGAGTAGACCGCATCGATGATGCAGATCCCCCCGTCCGCATCCACCGCATAGGCCAGCGCACACAGGTAATCGTCCCCCGTGTCGGCCGTGTCGACATAGGCCGCCCGCCGAACGATTTCGTGCGGCAGCCGCTCGTACTCCCCGAAGCCGCCCCCGTACAGCAGCCCGTGCGCCGACGAGGGGTGCCCCTGGTACATCGCCTCGAACTGCAACGGATCGAGCCGCCGCTTGCCGCCTAACAGCGCAGCCCCCTGCTGCTGCACCCAAAGCGCCTCGCCCGCCCCCCGCGGGTCGAGTTCGGTCGGCGGCGACTCCTTGAGCGCCTCGAAATTCAGGTGCAGCCACGTATCGGCCGAGAGCGCATCGAGCTGCGCCCACGAGGTCAGCTCGACGCAGGGTTCGCGCTGCCGCAGCCGTCCGATCAGGTCCTCCTCGTGCCAGCGCGTGAAGACGATCAGTTCGCGCGAACGGTTGTGCATGCGCGTGCGCACGACCGAGGTATACCACTCCCAGCAATTCTCGCGAATCAGGGGCGAATGGGCCTCCATGGCATCCTTGTAGAGGTCGTCGAGGATGAAGCAGTCGACGCGGTTGCCCGTGAGCGACCCCTCGCGCCCCACCGAGAGAATCGAACCGCGGCGGCCGATGATCTCCGCCTCGTCGGCCGTGCGGATATATCCCGCGGGCTTCGTGCCGCGCTTGATGGTTGTTTCGGGAAAGAGTTCGCCGTACTCGCGCGACTCGATGATGCGCTGCACGCGGCGGTTGAACTTCGAGGCGAGCATCCCCGAGTAGGAGGCGATCGCCACGCGACAGTCGGGGTCGAGCCCCAGCAGGTAGGCGGGCAGCAGCGTCGTAGCCCCGACGCTCTTGCCGTGCTGCGGCGGCATGGTGACGATCAGGCGGCGGATGCGCCCCTCGGCGAAGGCCTCCAGCAGCCCGTAATAGGTTCGGTGAAAGGGTTGCAGCTCCAGAAACGGGTAGACCGCACGGGCGAAGTCGGCGAAGGCAGGTTGCATGGCATCGGAAAAAAGAGGTTCAAGAAAGGGGCCCGCCCCGAAGGACGGACCCGCAGCCGATTCCCTTGCGCGGCGACGCGGCGGGCGGAATCGGACGAAGAGACGGATTCGGAGGGTGTCGCCGCACCCCGCGGAAAGGAGTGTCCGAATCCGGTGCGCCGCGTCAGAGGCGGGCGCGGAGCGACGCGAAGGAGAAGTCGTTGAGCCGTTCGGCCTCGGCATCCGCCGTGTGGAACTCCCACCAGACGGGCACCAGATCCGACACGGGCTCCGTCGCCCCCTCGGGAAGCACGAGGCGGCGGCGGCGCACGAAACACGAGGTCACCAGCCGGCACTCCATCCCCTCGAAGGCGAAGGCGACCGCCCCCGAAAAGTAGCCGCGGTCCGCAATTTGCTCCACCAGTCGCCGCCCGGTCTCTTCGTACAAGGCGTCAGAAACGGAATAGATCATTGAAAACGAGATTTTTTGGGCAGAAAAACCGGATTATCCGAAATAAATTGTTTAACTTTGCAGCTGCAAAGATATATTCAATAATTGAATTTTATCCTGCAAAAGTTCTATTTTTCATATCAATTTTTCCAATAGCCGACCTATGAACGAACGGGTGAAATCGATACGCAAGCAGCTCGGCATGACGCAAGAGCAGCTCGCACAGCGACTTGGCATCGGCAAAGCGGCCCTTTCGATGATCGAAACGGGCAAGGCGGGGCTCTCGACCCGCAACCGCAACATCCTGGTTCAGGATTTGAACGTCAACCCCGAGTGGCTCGAAGAGGGCCGCGGGCCGATGTTCAACGCCGAGCCCGACCTGCAGGCCTTCATGCACCGCACGGACGCCTCGCTGCCGATGCAGAGCGTGCCCCTCTACTCGATCGAGGGGACGGCGGGGCTGGTGCCCCTCTTCACGCGGCAGGAGGAGCTCAAGCCGATCAACTACATCCACATTCCGAACCTCCCGAAATGCGACGGGGCGATCTACATCGTGGGCGACTCGATGTATCCGCTCCTGAAAAGCGGCGACATCGTCCTGTACAAGCAGCTGCAGCACCTCGAAGACATCTTCTGGGGCGACATGTACCTGCTCTCGATCGACCTCGACGGCGAAGAGTACGTCACGGTGAAATACATCCAGAAATCGGAGCGCGAGGGGTACGTGCGCCTCGTCAGCCAGAACCCCCACCACGCCGACAAGGAGGTGGCCGTGAGCCGCATCCGCGCCTGCGCCCTCGTGAAGGCCTCGATCCGCATGAACTCGCTGCGGTGAGGCGCCAGCCGCCGAAAGAGAGACACGCGCGCGCCGCGCAAGAAATTGCCGCCGAAAGTTTTGCAAATCCGAAACCTTTGCGTAACTTTGTTAGGATCAATTCCGCACATATCTCAAATCTTATAGAACGATGAAAACCAACTACGAAATCCGCTACGCCGCGCATCCCGAAGATGCGAAGCACTACGACACGGCCCGCCTGCGCCGCGACTTCCTGATCGAAAAGGTCTTCACGGCCGACGAGGTCAACATGGTCTACTCGATGTACGACCGCATGGTCGTCGGCGGCGCGATGCCCGTCGGCGAGGTGCTGAAGCTCGAGGCGATCGATCCGCTCAAAGCCCCCTTCTTCCTGACGCGCCGCGAGCTGGGTATCTTCAACGTCGGCGGCAAGGGCATCGTCAAGGCCGGCGACTGCGTCTACGAGCTCGGCTACAAGGAGGCGCTCTACCTCGGCGCCGGCGACCGTGAGGTGACCTTCGAGAGCCTCGACGCGGCCGCTCCCGCCAAGTTCTACTTCAACTCGACGACGGCCCACTGCACCTACCCCGACAAGAAGGTGACCAAGGCGGAGGCCGCCGTGGCCCACATGGGTTCGCTCGAAGGCTCGAACGAGCGCAACATCAACAAGATGCTCGTCAACCAGGTACTCCCCACCTGCCAGCTGCAGATGGGCATGACCGAGCTGGCGACGGGCAGCGTCTGGAACACGATGCCCGCCCACGTCCACTCGCGCCGCATGGAGGCCTATTTCTATTTCGAGGTCCCCGAGGAGCACGCCGTATGCCACCTGATGGGCGAGGTCGACGAGACGCGCCACATCTGGATGAAGGGCGACCAGGCCGTCCTCTCGCCCGAGTGGTCGATCCACAGCGCCGCCGCGACGCACAACTACACCTTCATCTGGGGCATGGGCGGCGAGAACCTCGACTACGGCGACCAGGATTTCTCGAAGATCACCGATCTGAAATAGGCGCCCGAGGGCCCGCACGCACGGGCACCGCACGACAAACGAAACACGAACAACCGTCAAATTCACACATACAATGGTTAACTTTTCACTGGAAGGAAAGGTCGCGCTGATTACGGGCGCCTCCTACGGAATCGGATTCGCCATCGCGACGAGCTACGCCGCCGCAGGCGCCAAGATCGTCTTCAACGACATCAAGCAGGAGCTGGTCGACAAGGGGCTGGCCGCCTACAAGGAGAAGGGCATCGAGGCCCACGGCTACGTCTGCGACGTGACCAACGAGGAGCAGGTGAACGCCATGGTGGCCAAGATCGAGGCCGAGGTGGGCACGATCGACATTCTGGTCAACAACGCGGGCATCATCAAGCGCATCCCGATGCACGAAATGACCGCCGCCGAGTTCCGCCAGGTGATCGACATCGACCTCAACGGTCCCTTCATCGTATCGAAGGCGGTCATTCCGTCGATGATCAAGAAGGGCAAGGGCAAGATCATCAACATCTGCTCGATGATGTCGGAGCTGGGTCGCGAGACCGTGTCGGCCTACGCTGCGGCGAAGGGCGGCCTGAAGATGCTCACGCGCAACATCGCTTCGGAGTACGGCGAGTACAACATCCAGTGCAACGGCATCGGCCCGGGCTACATCGCCACGCCGCAGACCGCACCGCTGCGCGAGCGTCAGGCCGACGGTTCGCGCCATCCGTTCGACGCCTTCATCGTCGCCAAGACCCCCGCAGCGCGCTGGGGCACGCCCGAGGATCTGATGGGTCCCGCCGTCTTCCTCGCCTCGGAGGCTTCGGATTTCGTCAACGGCCACGTTCTCTACGTGGACGGCGGTATCCTCGCCTACATCGGCAAGCAGCCCAAATAAGCGAGGCGCGACGCCGCATACGCCAAGCCGTCCCGATCCTCGGGGCGGCTTTTTTTCGTGCCCCGCACGCCGCCGGCCGCAAAAAAAACAGCAGGGAGTCTTCGCGACTGCCTGCTGCCTCCGAAGGAGTTGCTCCTTCTAAAACTACTAACCCAAACTTAAATAAATGAAGAAACCTCACTGCGGTTGCTGATCCGCAGCTGTCGGAAGAAAGATCAAATACGATGCCAAACGCGGCACGGCGCTTCGCAAATGCGGGGAAGGGGCCGTTCGGACGGTCTTCGCGGCCGAACGGGACGAAAAGAAGAAGCTCGCGAAAGTTTCGGGGAGAGGATCGGATTGCGGCGGAGTTTTAAACATTGCGGACGGAGAACAAAGGAGAACCCCTTTCGGGACGAAGCCTGCGGAGAGCACGCATGATGCGGACGCAAAATGCGGACCTCCACGTGCGGAGGCTTCGGTCCGCCGATGGCTACGCCATCGAATCGACCTCGACAGGCACATCCGAAGAAATGAACTTTACCCGGGGCGCAGCTTGCGAAGGGACGCGACATGCGGGCCTTCGCCAGGCGAAGCTGCGGCCCGCCGATGGCTGCGCCATCGAATCGATCGGTTCGACCCGCAGCCGAGCGGAGGGACCTTCGACGAGTTCGCTCGAGTGCAGCCCTCCGCCAAGGGGCAGCTGCTATCTGCACGCACTACCGTGCGCCATTCGGGACGCAGCTTGCGAAGCACACGCAAGAACTGCGGCCCGCCGACGGTCGCGCCATCGAATGCAGCCTCACGGATACACGACGGTTCGCCGACGGCGGCAGGAGGGCAGGAGCAGCCTCGCGCGACTTGCCGTCCGCCGCGTGGGGCGGCGGCGAACGGCACGCGCTTGCAGCACGATTTATTTTGGGACCGCAGCCGAGCAGAGAGGCCCGCTGCTCCTCAAACGACCTAACGCTTCTCGAACCGTCCGCCCGTATTGGCATAGACGATCAACACGATCGCCCCGAGGTGCAGGTAGATGTTCATCACGACTCCCTCCGCCGCTGCGAGACGGTCGATCATCACCACCGCGGCACAATAGAACAGGAAGCACGCCATCGTGCGGCACAACTTTCGGCGGTCGATCCGCGCGCGGCGCTTCCGCGGCAGCATGTTATACCCCGCGATCAGCCACGCCCCCTTCCCGAACCAGAAGAGCACCCCGATCCCGACCAGCAGAAGCACCACGGCCCCGATCAACCGATTGTCCGTCATGCGAACACCTTGTAAAAAAGGAGGGGCACCCCTTCGAAGCGGCACCCTCCCGTAACGACCGCTGCCGCGTCAGCCGCGGGCCGGTTCGTGCCTGTATTTGAAGACCAGCGCGAAGGTGACCGCCACCGCGAGGGCATACCCCGCGAAGATCATCCACACGGCGGGCCAGCCGCCCGCCACGTCGGGGCGCGCCACGAAGAAGCCGTCGGCGTTCCAGGCGCAAAAGTGGTTCACCACCTTGCCCGCGACCCATGTGCCGACCGAGGCACCGATGCCGTTCGTCATCAACATGAAGAGCCCCTGCGCCGAAGCCTGAAACTCGCGGCTCGCCTCCCGTTCGACGAAGAGGGCGCCCGAGACATTGAAGAAATCGAATGCCACGCCGTAGACGATCATCGAGGCGACGAGCGCGACCAGACCGCCGACGCTCTCCGTCGAGCCGATGCCGAAGAAGCCGAAGCGGAAGACCCAGGCCCCCATGGCGATCAGCATCACCTTCTTGATGCCGAAGCGGCCGAGGAAGAAGGGGATGAGCAGGATGCAGAGCGCCTCCGAGGCCTGCGACAGGGAGGTGAGCAGCGTCGGATTCTCGGCGAACCAGCTTTGCGACGTCGCGGCGAAGGAATTGATGTAGGGGGTGGCGAAACCGTTCGTGATCTGCAGCGAGACGCCCAGCAGCATCGAGAAGATGAAGAAAAGGGCCATCTTCTTCTGCTTGAAGAGGACGAAGGCGTCGAGGCCGAAACGCTGTGCGAAGCTCTTGCGCTCGGCGGCGGCGGCGCGGTTGATCGGACAGGCCGGCAGCGTGAAGGCGTAGAGACCCAGCACGATGCCGAAGGCGGCCGATACGACGAGCTGCATGTAGGTGAACTGGGCGGCCTGCCCCAGCCCGAAGCCCGCGAAATTGACGAACCACATCGCGGCGATGAAGCCCACCGTGCCGAAGACGCGGATCGGCGGGAAATCCTTCACCGTGTCGAAGCCGTTGCGCGCGAGGATCGAGAAGGCCACCGTGTTCGAGAGGGCCAGCGTCGGCATGTAGAAGGCGACGCTGAACAGATAGGGCAGGAAGATCGGCCAGATGTCGGCCTCGATCGTCTCGGCTCCGCCCGCCGTCAGCGCAGCGGCAGCCTCCGTCGCAGCGATGCCGTAGCGGACGGCGACGAGCATGCAGGCGGCGGCGACGAGGTGCGAAATGCCCAGCAGCCGCTGCGGCTGGACGAACTTGTCGGCAATGGCGCCGATCACGGCCGGCATGAAGATCGAGACGACCCCCTGCGCGACGTAGAACCACGCGATGTAGTCGCCCAGCCCGATGCGGCCGAGGAAATTGCCGATACATACCAGATAGGATCCCCAGACGGCAAACTGGAGAAAGTTCATGATCGTTAAGCGAAGTTTGATGCCCATAGCAGGTCGTTTGGTTGATTTCGGGTCCGTACGGAGCCCTTCGGAGGCTCCGAAGAACAAAAATAAGAAATTTTTTTCGGATTTTTCTTGGCGGTTGCAAAAAATAGTTCTACTTTTGCATCACCGAAAAGGACAACATTGAGCTATGGTGTAACGGTAACACAACAGATTCTGGTCCTGTTATTCTTGGTTCGAGTCCGAGTAGCTCAACTGAAAAAAGGAATGCTTGCAAGGCATTCCTTTTTTTCGTTATTTCCGCAGTCCCGTCAGAAAATCCTCCAGCGCCTCGTTGTACGCCTCGGGGCGCTCCATGTTGAGCATGTGGCCGCAATCGTCGATCACCACCCGTCGGGCCGCGGGCAGGAAGCGCATCATCGCGGGATCGCCCGGGCGCTCCTTCCCGGGTTCGTGTCCGTCCAGAAAGAGGGTCGGCACCTCGGGCCGCCGCTCCGCGAGCACGCGCATCGCCTCGCGGGCATAATAACAGTGCACCTCGTGGTGCAGCGGCTGCCATGCCGTCCAGCGACGGATCATCCGCCACAGCGGCCGCCGCATCCGCTCGCGCTGCGAACCGCCCGTCCGCATCAGCTGCTCGTGCCACGCCCGCTTCATCCGCCGCACGCCCTGCTTGCGCACGGCGGCGATCGACGCCTCCTTGGCGGCGTACTCGGCTTCGGTCATCGGCTCGTTCACGCTCGGCGTGGAGCGGATCCGCCCCGACGAGAGGGTCGCCGAGAGGAGCCGTTCGGGATACATCGCCACGAGATCGCCCGTGATGAAGCCCCCCATCGAGAGGCCGACGACGTGCGCCCGTTCGATGCCGAGGCCGTCGAGCAGCGCCGTCAGATCGTCCGCATGGGTGAAGAGGAAGCCCTCGCGCTGCGCCGACGAGCGGCCGTAGCCGCGGGCGTCGTAGACGATGACACGGTAGCGGTCGGCGAAGCGGGCGACCTGCTCGCGCCACATGCGGCGGTCGAGCGAATGGCCGTGGACGAAGACGAGCGGTTCGCCGCTCCCCCGCTCCTCGTAATAGAGACGTCCTTCGCGGACGGGCACGTAGCCCCGTTTCGCCGGCTGCCCCCAAACGGTCGGGCAGCTTGCGGCCAACAACAACAGCAGCGCCGCGCGAAGGGCCTGCAAACAAAATCGGTTCATGATCGGTCGGTTTGAAAAAAGGGCTCCGAAAACGCTTCGGAGCCCTTGTCGCATTACAGATTGTCGCGTTCGATCTGCTTGAAATAGCGGTAAGTCGACACGCGGAGCTCCTGCGCAGCGGCATCGTCGCAGACCAGGATGCCGCACGGATGGACCTGAAGGGCCGAAATCGTCCACTGGTGCGAATAGCCGCCCTCGACGCCGTGGCGCACGGCGCGCGCCTTTTTGGGTCCCGTGGCGAGGATCATCACCCGACGGGCGTCCATCACCGTGCCGATGCCCACCGTCAGGGCGCGCTTGGGCACCTGTTCGATGTCGTTGTCGAAGAAACGGGCGTTCACGCGGATCGTATCCTCCGTCAGGGTCTTCTGGCGCGTGCGCGAGGTCATCGACGAGAAGGGTTCGTTGAAGGCGAGGTGGCCGTCTTCGCCGATGCCGCCCATGAAGAGATCGATGCCCCCTGCGGCGAGGATCGCCGCCTCGTAGTCGGCGCACTCGCGTACGAGGTCGGGAGCGTTGCCGTTCAGGATATGGACGTTCTCGGGCTTGATGTCGATGTGCGAAAAGAAGTTGTTCCACATGAACGAATGGTAGCTCTCGGGGTGCTCCTCGGGCAGACCGACGTATTCGTCCATATTGAAAGTCACGACGTTGCGGAACGAAACGTCGCCCGCCTCGTAGCGGCGGATCAGCTCGGCGTAGGTCTCGAGCGGCGTCGAGCCCGTCGGCAGACCGAGCACGAAGGGGGCATCGGTCACGGCGGCGCGGGCGTTGATGGCGCGCACGATGTAGTCGGCAGCCCAACGGGCCACCTCCTGCGGGGTAGGTTCGATCAAAAGACGCATATGCTTTTCTTTTTTTAATGGGTTTGCAACGGTTGTTCGGGCGGACGGCTGCGGGCCTCCGCGAAGGCTCCGCTCCACCGGTCTCTGCAAGGCCGAACCTGCGGCACGGAGCTGCCTCGGGTCGGAGCTTGCGAAGCGCCTGCATGCGCAAGCGTCGCAGGCCTTCGCAGGGGCGAAGCTCCGGCCCGCCGATGGCTGCGCCATCGAACCTCGCTCGACACCCCCTCCGCCGCGGGACGATGGACGGCCCGCCGCACGTGCGGCACGATCCTTTGCTCGGGCCGAAGCCTGCGGAGCGCACGCATGTTTGCCAAAACTGCGGGCCTCCGCTGCGGGAGGCTTCGGCCCGCCGCACTCGCGTGCGATTTTCATCGACGGTCAAAAGCCGCAAACGGCTGCGACCCGCCGATCTCCTGCCGCCGCGGCGCTCCCCCGCGACTAAAACAGCTTCACGAAGACCTCCAGCGCCTGGTATTCGGGCAGGCCGAGGCTGTCGTAGAGGCGTGCCGTCTGCTGGTTGCGCTCCTCGGCGCGCTGCCAGAACTCGCGCATGTCGCTCTCGCCGTAGGTGATGACGTCCTTCTGCGAGAGGTGGCGGTAGATGGCGTGGCGCTTGCGGATCAACTCGTCGGGCGAGAGGGGCACTGCCATGTCGACCAGGCCGAGCTCCCACTCGGTCCAGGCGCCTCGGTAGAGCCACAGGTGGCACTCCTCGCGCCAGTCGTCCTCGCTCGTCCGTTCGAGGGCCGTGAGCAGCGCCTCCATGCAGATGCGGTGCGTGCCGTGCGGATCGGCCAGGTCTCCCGCGGCGTAGATCTGGTGCGGCCGCACCTCCCGCAGCAGCGCCACGATCGGTGCGATATCCTCCTCCGAGAGGGGGTTTTTCTTGACGCTGCCCGTCTCGTAAAAGGGCATATCCAGAAAATGGGTATAGGTATCGGGATCGAGTCCGAACGAACGGACGGCGGCCCGCGCCTCCGAGCGGCGGATCGCCCCTTTCAGGTCGAGCAGCTCGCGCGGCTCGGGCATGCCGGGCTGCTTCGAGGCGCTCCACGCCTGCACGGCCGCCACGCGGTCGCCGCATCCCAGTTCGCGCGCCATGTCGACGCTTTGCAGCACGACGTCGTCCTGCACGCCGAAGCTGCCCGAGGTCTGGTAGGCCACGTGCACCTCGTGCCCCTGCTCCACGAGCCGCAGCATCGTGCCTCCCATCGAGATCACGTCGTCGTCGGGGTGGGGCGAGAAGATGAGCACCCGTTTCGGGAAGGGCTGCGACGGCACGGGGCGCGTCGAATCGTCGGCCGCGGGCTTGCCCCCGGGCCACCCCGTGATGGTGTGCTGCAGGTCGTTGAAGACGTCGATGTTCACCTTGTCGTAGGAGCGGTGTTCGAGCAGCTCGCCGAGCGAGTGATCGATATAGTCCTTGTAGGAGAGTTTCAGAATCGGTTTTTGCACCTCGTTGCAGAGCCAGACGACCGCCTTGCGGGTGAATTTCGGGGTCCAGCGGCAGGCTCCCACGAGCCACGGCGCCTGTTCGCGCGTCAGCAGGCGGGCGGCGTTCTCGTCGATCACCACCTCGATGTTGGCGTGCTCCTGGAGGCAGGTCGCGGGAACCAGTGCCGAAATCTCGCCCTCGACGACGCGTCGGATGATCGGCGCCTTCTCCTCGCCCCACGCCATCAGGACAATGCGCTCGGCCCGCATGATCGTGCGGATGCCCATCGTGACGGCCATGCGGGGCGTGTTCTCCAGCCCGAAGAAGGCCTTCGACTGGATCATCCGCGTGCTGTGCGTCAGCTGCACGAGCCGCGTGCGAGACTGCACGTAGGAGCCCGGTTCGTTGAAGCCGATCTGGCCGTCCTCGCCCACGCCGATAATCATCAGGTCGATCTTGCGCGCCGCCTTGTCGTACGACTCGCAATAGTCCGAAATGCGCTGCTCGGGCACCTCGGCGTCGAACATGTGGACGTTCTCGGGGAGGATGTCGATGTGGTTCAGGAACTCCTCGTGGATGCGGTAGTTGCGGCTCTGCGGCTCGTCGACGGCGATCGGATAGAACTCGTCGAGCGAGAAGACCGCCACGTTGCGGAACGACACCTCGCCTGCCTGATGACGGCGTACCAGCTCGCGGTAGAGTCCCAGCGGCGTGCGGCCCGTCGTCAGCCCCAGCACGAAGGGCTGCGGGTCCTCGAAAATCTCGTTCGGCAGGAAGATCTCGTTGTAATTGCGGATCGCCTTGACGATGATGTCGGCGACGTGCTGCACGCCGCGGTATTCGTTTTCGAAGACCTGCGTACGCATCCGCTCGTAGCGGCGCAGAATGTCGCGCGGGGTCGATCCGGCCACGGGACCGCCGTCTTTCGGAAGGTAGAATTTATCGTTCATGGCCCTTTTCGGGTAGGTTTTATTGCGGAATGAAGAGGTAGGTGACGGTTCCCGTCTGGCGGGCGGGAGCCGACGCATCGATGTTGAAGAGCGAGGCGCGCGCCGCCGCAAGAGCCGTTTCGCGCATGCACTCGTCGCCCCCCGAGAGGACGCGCGCCGAGAGCACCTCGCCGCCGCGGTCGACCGCGATCTGCACGACCACCTCGCCGCCCGCCTCGCAGCGGTAGGCGGGAATCACCAGCCGCCGCGACGTGCGCACGGGGTCCGTCAGCGAGAAGGAGACCGTCACGCGGCCCTTCACCTTCGCGTCGCGCCGCTCCTCGGCTTCGCCTTCGCCGCCCTGCCGCTCGGAGATGGCGCGCTCCTCGGCCAGCCCCTGCTCCCAGGCTTCGCGGTTGGCGCGCATGCGCGCCTCGGCCTCGACCGCCGCATCGTTGAGCGCCGCCGTATTGGTGCCGCGGTCGTCCTGCAACCGTTCGTCGGTGGCGTTTTCGTTCGACACGCGGTTCTGCACCGACCGCCAGTCGGCCTGCTCGCGGCGCATCCGCTCCTCGATTTCGCGTTCGAGGCGGTCGCGCTCCTCTTCGAGCTCGGCGAGGGTCGCCAGATCGATGTACATCCCCTGCTCCGCCGCACGGCGCCCGACGACGATCTTCGACGAGACGAAGAGGATCATCAGCACGAGGTAGGCGATGAGCGTGACGCAGAGCCCCACCCGATGGTCGTAGGTCCACTCGCCCGCATCCGATCGACGGTTGTCGAAGGGCAGACGCAGGCGCGGTCGGCGGCGGGGCGCCGGTTTCTGTTCGGGAGCGGGCTCGGTCATGACGGTGTTCGGAATCGGTAACGTGCGAACAAAAATACGTTTTTTTTCGCAAACCGCCGCAGCCTGCCGCAAGATTTCTTCGGCAGGGCTTCAGGTCCGCATACGCGCGATTGCCTTATCGGCCCGCAGCCGGGCGGACAGGCAGCCGTACTCACGTGCGATTGATTCCTCGGGGCGAAGCCTGCGGAGTGCCCGTACGCGCAAGCGTTGCGGACCTCTGCGTGCGGAGCTGCGGCCCGCCGCACTAAAGTGCAGGAGCTTGCGAAGGGAGGCATGAGCGAACGCGGCGGGCAGGCCTAAAGCGCGGCGAAGCTTCGACTCGCGAAGCCCCGCACCCGCAAACCGCACCGAAAAATTTGGCGAACCGCATAAAAATGCCTATCTTTGACAGATTGATAAACCCGAATCTTCGATCTTTTAAACCGAAAGTATCCCATGAATACGAAGCAACAGACACTGAAGGGCCCCATCACCTTTTCGGGAAAGGGGTTGCACACGGGTGTCCGCGTCACCATGACGGTGCGTCCGGCCGAGGCCGACCGCGGCATCGTCTTCCGCCGCATCGACCTCGACGGCACGCCCGAAGTCCCCGCGTTGTGCGACTACGTGACCGACACGTCGCGCGGCACGACGATCGAGCACGGCGCCGCGCGCGTCAGCACGATCGAGCACATCATGTCGGCCCTTTGGACCCTCGGCGTAGACAACGCCGTGATCGACATCGACGCCCCCGAGACCCCGATCATGGATGGTTCAGCCCGCGAATACGCCCGCGCCATCCTCGAAACGGGCATCGAGGAGCAGGAGGCCGAACGCCGCTACTACCACGTCACCGAAAAGATGGTCCACACGATTCCCGAGAAGGGCGTGGCGATCATCCTCTACCCCGACGACGAGTTCTCCGTATCGCTCCACGTCGACTACAACTCGAAGGTGATCGGCAACCAGTACGCCACCTTCAACCCGGGCGACAACTACGCCGAGAAGATCGCTCCCTGCCGCACGTTCGTCTTCCTGCACGAGCTCGAGCCGCTGCTCAAGGCGAACCTCATCAAGGGCGGCGACCTCGACAACGCGATCGTCGTGGTCGAGAACAGCGTGACGGAGGAGGTGCAGCAGCACCTGCGCGTGCTCTTCGACAAGCCCGACATCCAGATCCAGCGCGGCTACCTGAACAACCTCGAGCTGCGCTACAACAACGAGCTGGCACGCCACAAGCTGCTCGACCTGCTGGGCGATTTCGCCCTGCTGGGCATGCGGATCAAGGGCCGCGTCTGGGCGACCCGCCCGGGCCACGGCGCCAACACCGATTTCATGAAGCAGCTCAAGCAGCGCATCCGCACCGACGGCGAGAAGCCCCGCTACACCTACAACCCCAAGAAGCCGCCCCTGTTCGACATCAACGCCATCCGCCGGCTCCTCCCCCACCGTCCGCCCTTCCTCCTGATCGACCGCATCTTCCATTGCGACGCCAACTCCGTGGCGGGCATCAAGAACGTCACGATGAACGAGCCCTTCTTCACGGGCCATTTCCCCGAAGAGCCCGTCATGCCGGGCGTGCTGATCGTCGAGGCGATGGCGCAGTGCAGCGGCGTGATGATGCTTTCGAACGTTCCCGACCCCGAAAACTACTCGACCTATTTCATGAAGCTCGAAGAGGTGAAGTTCAAGCGCAAGGTGGTCCCGGGAGACGTGCTCCAGTTCGAGGTGCGGCTGCTCGAACCCGTCCGCCGCGGCGTCTGCCTCGCCGAGGGCAAGGCCTTCGTGGGCGAACAGCTCGCCTGCGAAGCGATCATGATGGCCCAGGTGGTCAAGAACAAGAAGAAATAACCCGCTTTAATCCAAGAAACCATGATTAGTCCGTTAGCCTATATCCATCCCGACGCCCGCCTGGGCGCCAACGTAACGGTCGAACCGTTCGCCTGTATCGCCGGCGACGTGGTGATCGGCGACGACTGCTGGATCGGTCCCGGGGCCGTCATCCACGACGGGGCCCGCATCGGCAAGGGGTGCAAGATCCACACCGCCGCCTCGATCTCCTGCCTGCCGCAGGACCTCAAGTTCGCGGGCGAGAAGACCACGACCGAGATCGGCGACTACAACGACATCCGCGAATACGTGACCGTCAGCCGCGGCACCGCCTCGCAGGGCAAGACCGTCATCGGCGACCACAACCTGCTGATGGCCTACGTCCACGTGGCCCACGACGACGTCGTCGGCAGCCACTGCGTCATCGCCAACCGCGTCTCGCTCGCAGGCGAAGTGCACGTGGGCGACTGGGTGGTCATCGGCGGCCACGTCGCCGTCCATCAGTGGACCCGCATCGGCGACCACGCCATGATCCAGGGCGGCGCCCTGCTCGCGCAGGACGTACCCCCCTTCATCATCGTCCGCAACTCGGATCCCGTCCGCTACGCAGGCCTGAACAAGGTGGGGCTGACGCGGCGCGGCTTCAGCGACGAGCAGATCGGGGCGATCCACGAGACCTGCCGCCTGCTCTTCCAGAGCGGTATGAACTACGCCAACGCCTGCGACGAAGCCGAAAAGCAGGTGGCGGCCTGCGCCGAGCGCGACCAGCTCATCGAGTTCGTCCGCTCGTCGAAACGCGGCGTCATCAAGCCCTACGCAGGGCGGTAAACGCACGGTTCGGGCAATGCCCGAGCGAACGGCGGCGCTCCTCCTTTTCGGACGGAGCGCCGTTGTTTTCGTGGCGGGAGACCGGGGATGGCCGAGGCGGCGAGGTTTCAGTTGCGGGAAGGCGGCTGCAGGAGAGCGGCTGCGGGCTGCCGCACGGGCGCGCGAACTCGTTCGGGTCGAAGCCTGCGGAGCGCACGCATGTTTGCCAAAACTGCGGGCCTCCGCTGCGGGAGGCTTCGGCCCGCCGCACTTGCGTGCGACTCGTATTCAGGCAGCAGCTTGCGGAGGGACGCAACATGCGGGCCTTCGCCAGGGCGAAGCTGCGGCCCCGCCGATCCCTCGCGGGATCGAAGATGTCGCAACCGGCCCGCAGCCGAGCGGAGGCGGCACGAGCCCGTCGGCGAGTGGCAGCCCTCCGCAGGGGGCGGCTGCGGGCTGCCGCGCTAAAGCGCGCATGTCCAGTCGGGACGAAGCCTGCGGAACGCCCGTGTCAACCGATGCGGGCCTCCGCGCGCAGAGGCTGCGGCCCGCCGCACTTGCATGCGACTCGTATTCGGGGCGCAGCTTGCGAAACGCTCGCAACGAGCCTTGCGCGAGTAGCGGGCCTTCGCAGGGCGAAGCTGCGGCCCGCCGCGCTATCGCGCGAACTCGTTCGGGTCAAAGCCTCTGCAAGCTGCGGCCCGCCGATGGCTGTACCATCGCCTCCCTGCATCGGGCCCCTGCCCCGCCCCCCCTTCCGCCCGCAAAAAAATCCCCGCACCTGTTTCAGGCACGGGGAATTTTCGATTCCGTCGACAGCCCACGGGAGCGCCGACAAGAGTGTCTACCGCTGCTCGTATTCGAGCGAAGCGAGGATGAAGCAGCCGACCGCCTTGCCCTCGTTCTCCGCGAGGCCGACATCGCTGCCGCACAGATAGTAATTGGTCGTTCCCGTGCGCGAAGGGCTCTTCGAGGGACCGAGCCCCGCCGAAGCGCAGCTCTGCACGATATCGAGCTTCCCGTCCGCCCGTTCGCGGACGAAGGTTTTCAACACCCCTTCGTAGGCCTTCTCGGCGACCGGCAGATAGGTTGCACGATCGAGCAGCCCGAGGCGGACGCCCTTCAGATAAGCATAGGTGAAGATGCACGAAGCCGACGCCTCCAGGTAGTTGGGCGCAGTGCCGATGTTATAGCGTTTGCCGCCGACCGCATCGCCCTTGCCGTCGCCCGTCATCGTATCGTCGTACTGCAACAGCTGGAACCAGACGCCCGACGCGTCATCCTGCCAGCGCGCGAGCCCCGCGGCGACCTGCCGCAGGATCTCCGTCAGGGCCGCATAGTCGGCATGCGTCGGGGGCATCGCCTCCAGCACGTCGACCAGCGCCGCGAAATACCACCCCATGCCGCGGGCCCAGAACTCGCGGCTGCAACCGCGGTGCGGCCCCTCCTGCTGCGCCCAGAACGAATCGGGCGCCTCGGGAGTCGCCGACCAGGCGTGGTAGTTGAGCTGCTTTTCGGCATCGTAGGTATAACGGTGGATCGTCTTGAACTGCAATGCGATATCGTCCCAGCTTTCACTGTCGGCCTCGTCGCCGAATGCCTGCTGCCAGCGCGCGTAGATCGGCGAACCCATGAAGAGGCCGTCGAGCCACATCTGGTTCGGGTAGACCGCCTTGTGGAAGAATCCGCCCGCCCCGGGAAGCCCCTCGGCGATGCGCGCATGGTTGAACTTGAGGCGGTTGCGGATGAGCGTGGCGGCCGCACGGTAACGCCGCGCATCCGCCTTGTTGCCGCGGCGCAGCTCCTCGCGATAGAGCTCGAAATAGATGTTGCCCGCAGGCAGGTCGTCGATGTTGCTCGGGCGGAGGGCATCGCCCCCCTTCGCATTGTGAATAAAGGAGCCCGTCTCGTCGAGGCTGTTATCGGCAAAGGCCTTCACGGCATCGTAGTAGGCGGTCTGCTCGGGATAGCGGCACCACGTCTGCAACACGGCCCCCGCCACGAGCCCCGAGACATAGTCCCACCCCGTGTGCGACAGGCTGTCCTGGTAGTGGCGGTTGCAGTAGAAATCGCCCAGACCGTGCGATTCGACCATGCGCTGGGCATAGGTCTTTTCGGGGACGGGTTCGTCGCAGGCCGCGAGACCGACGACGGCGACCGCAAGCAGCAGGCTGCGGCCCAACGAACGTACGTGTTGCTTCATAAGGTTCGGGATAGATGATCGTGTTTCGGTGCGGGTCCCGCACGGACCCATCGTACAAAGATAGCAACTATTTTCGAAAAACGGACGATCGGAACACCGTATCGCACAAAAGCAACATTTTCAAGCACGAACCTTGCTTTTTCGGCCGATTTTTCCTATCTTGAGGCACACCCGAATCCCCGTTGTCATGAAACGCACCCTGCACCGGATCCTCGACCGGATCCTCTTCGAAATCGTAACCGTCGGACTGCTCCTTCTGCTCTTCTGCTTCGACTTTCCGCTCACGCTGTCGCGCTGGTACTGCGGTGCGGTGATCGTTCTCGCGCTGCTGCGCATCGTGCGCAAGTGGCGGTGCGGATAACGCCCGCACGCCGCATCAACCGGCCAGCCCCCTCCGCACCCGTCGCACGCGGAAGCCGTTTTCGCGGAGGGCATCCGACAACGCCCCGAAAAGGCGCTTCACCTGCGAGGGAACCAATTGCGGGTACGGATTCAAGCGACCGAAGCGCTCGCAGCAGGCGCGCGGCAGCTCGACCGGCCGCACCCCCCACAGCCGCGCGAGGCGGAATGCCTCGTCGGGCTCGACGAGCAGGTCGATGTCGTAGTCCCGGGCGCGCTCCTCGTAATTCGTGTATTCGAAGCGGACGATGCAATTTTTCGCCGCATCGAAGCCGACGACGAGCGAGGCCCAAATTTCCGGATCGTCGTCCGACTCGGCCAGCACCTCCAGAAGGGCCGGCGTATCCGTGTTTCCCATACCGATAGAAAGATAAAAAACATCCGAGCCTCCGCTCTGCGAAGGCTCGGATGTTTCGTTTCGAAGCGGCTCCCGCGATCAGCAGCTTTCGCAGTAGCGGCCCAGGTCGAGGTACTTGGCGTAGAGCTCCTCGTAGCGGGCGTGGTTCGTCGGATCGGGCTTGTACTCCATGGCGCAGCGCGACGACATCGCCTGCTGCGCCGCCTCGATCGAGGGGTAGAGCCCCGCAGCCACAGCAGCGAAGATCGCGGCACCGAGGGCGCAGGCCTGGTCGCTCTCGCAGACCGAGATCGGAATGCCGAGCACGTCGCTCATCACCTGCATGACGAAGGGCGACTTGAGGGCGATGCCGCCGATGCCGATGCAGCGGTCGATGCGGACGCCCTCGCGGCGCAGACGCTCCATGATCGCCTTCGAGCCGAAGGCCGTCGCCTCGACGAGCGCGCGGTAGAGCATCGGAGCCGTCGTGCCGAGCGTGATGCCCGCGATGGCGCCGCGCAGCATCTGGTTCGCATCGGGCGTGCGGCGGCCGTTCATCCAGTCGACCGCCACCACGCCGCTCTCACCGACGGGGATCTTCTCCGCCTCGGCCGTCAGGGCAGGAAGGATGCGGTCGCAGGCCTTCTCCAGCTCCTCGGGCGTAAGGCGGTCGCCGAGGATCGCCTTGAGGGGGAATTCGAGCACGCGGCGCAGCCAGGCGTAGATGTCGCCGAAGGCCGACTGCCCCGCTTCGAGTCCCACGAGCCCCGGGATCACCGAGCCGTCCACCTGACCGCAGATGCCCGGGATCAGCTTCTCGCCGATCACCTCGGGTTCGACGACCATGATGTCGCAGGTCGAGGTGCCGATGATGCGCACCCACGAGTAGGGTTTCACGCCCGCGCCGACGGCGCCCATGTGGCAGTCGAAGGCTCCGCCCGCCACGACGACGTCGGTCGACAGGCCGAGCCGTCTGGCCCACTCCTCCGTCAGGTGTCCGACGGGCTTTTCGGCCGTCTCAGTCGTCTCGAACATGCGGCCGCGCAGCCCCGCGAGAAGCGGATCGAGCGTCGTAAGGAACTCTTCGGAGGGCAGACCGCCCCACTTGGCGTGCCACATCGCCTTGTGCCCCTCGGCACAGCGGCTGCGGACGATCGCGCGCGGCGCCGTGCGCCCCGTGAGCAGCGCGGGCATCCACTCGCAGTGCTCGACGACCGAATAGGCCGCGCCGCGCACCGCCTCGTCCTCGCGCAGCACGTGCAGCGCCTTGGCCCACAGCCACTCCGAGGAGTAGATACCTCCCTCGTAGGCCGAATAGTCGGTCTCCCAGCGGCGGCAGAGGGCGTTGATTTCATCGGCCTCCCGCACGGCCGTGTGGTCCTTCCAGAGGACGAACATCGCATTGGGATTCTCGGCGAACTCTTCGCGCAGCGCCAGCGGCGTGCCTTGCTCGTCGATGAAGCAGGGGGTGGAGCCCGTCGTGTCGAAGGCGATGCCGACGACGTTGGCAGCCACCTCCGACGAGACGGCGCCCAGCACCTCGCGAACGGTCGCCTCGAGCACCTCGACGTAATCCTTCGGGTGCTGGCGGTATTGGTTGATCGCCGGATTGCAGTATTTGCCCTCCTTCCAGCGGGGGTAGTAGCGTACGGCCGTGGCGAGCGTCTCGCCGGTGGCGGCATTGATGAGCACGGCACGGGCCGAGTCGCTGCCGTAATCGAGGCCGATCACGAATTTATCCATGAGTCAATCAGGTGTTTGGCGGTTCGGACGAAACGTTTCGCCGACGCACGTATTTCGCGCAGGCGAAATACGGCAGCCCGCAGCCGCCCCCTGGCGGAGGGCTGCTCCCGAAGGTCGCAAGCCGCTCCGCCGTCTGCGGGCCGACCTGCACGAACTCCCTCGGGCGGCGCTTCGCCCTCTCCTCTTTAGCAGAGCGCCTTGTTCAACATGTAATATACCTCGTTCATGCGCAGCTCCTTCTTGAAGCCGGCGATGGTCGTATCCTTGTCGATGCGGATCATCTCGATCCCCGCGATCTCGGCGTAATCCTCCCAGTATTCGGGGGTCAGGTCGTACGAGAAGCAGGAGTGGTGCGTACCGCCCGCCAGGATCCAGGCCCCCGCGCCGACCTCGAAGTTCGGCATCGGGATCCAGAGGGCCGAGGCGACGGGGAGCTTCGGCAGCGGCTTCGGCTCGATGCACTCTACATCGTTGACGATCAGGCGGAAGCGGTTGCCCATATCGACCACCGTGGCCGTCACGCCCGCCCCCGTCTTCGAGGTGAAGACGAGGCGTGCCGTCAGGCTCTTGCGCACGCCGATGCCGAGGAAATGGACCTCCAGGCGCGGCCGCTGCGCGGCGATCAGGGGGCAGACCTCCAGCATGTGCGACTGGAGGATGGCGCTCTGCTCGCCGTCGAAGTTGAGCGTGTAATCCTCCAGGAACGAGCACCCCTTCGGCAGCCCCTGCGACATGAACCACACCGTACGGTAGAGGGCGGCCGATTTCCAGTCGCCTTCGGCGCCGAAGCCGTAGCCCTCGGCCATCAGACGCTGCGAGGCGAGGCCCGGGATCTGGTCGAACTCGCCCAGGTCGTCGAAATTGGTCGTAAAGCCCTTGGCGCCCTTGGCCGTCAGGATCGAGCGGAGGGTGAGCTCCGCCTTGGCGGCGTTCCACACCTTGCGGTAGGGCTCGCCCGCGCGATCCTCCAGCGAGGCGTCGTGGTCGTACTCCTTGAAATAGGTCTCGACGAGGGCATCCACTTCGGCGTCTCCGATCTGCTTGAAATGTTCCATCATTTCGCTGACGGGGCAGTAGTCGACGTGGTAGCCGAGGCGCATTTCGGCCTCGACCTTGTCGCCGTCGGTCACGGCGACGTTGTTCATCTGGTCGCCAAATCGCAGGATCAGCATCTCCTGCGCGTCGGCCCAGGCGGCAGCCACACGCTGCCATACGGCGATGTGTTCGAGGGTCTTGCGCTCCTGCCAGTAGCCCACCACCACCTTGTGCGGACGACGCATGCGGGCCGTGATGTGGCCGAATTCGCGGTCGCCGTGGGCGCTCTGGTTCAGGTTCATGAAATCCATGTCGATTTCGTTCCACGGAATCTCGCGGTTGTACTGCGTGTGGAGGTGCAGCAGCGGCTTCTTGAGCTCCTGCAACCCGTGGATCCACATCTTGGCGGGCGAGAAGGTGTGCATCCACGTCATCACGCCGATGCACTTTTCATCGGCCTCGGCCGCCTTCATGACGGCCGTCACCTCCTTCGAGGAGTTGGCCGTACCCTTGTAGACCACCTTCACGGGGAGCACGCCCGAGGCGTTCATCCCCTTGACCATCTCCGTCGAATGGGCATCGACGGATTTGACGGCGTCGCCGCCGTACAAGAGCTGTGCTCCGGTTACGAACCACACCTCGAAATTTTCAAATGCTTTCATATCGAATCGTTTTTTTTCGTTTGTCGTCTCTTGTTCGCTGCGGGATGCGCCCACGGGCGACGACGCGCGCCGCCACCTTCGGCAGCGGAGGCCCGCAGCGCCGCTCGGTCGCGCGCCCCGCAGGCTTCGGCCCGCCGACGCCACGGCCGCCGATCGCACGCCGATCCGCAGCCGCGCGGCGCCCCTACTTCTTGTCCTGTCCGTAGTAGGCGTTGGCGCCGTGCTTGCGCGAATAGTGCTTCTCGATGAGCAGCTCGTTCATCCCGAGCGCGGGGTTGACCTGATAGGCCACGAAGGCCATCTTGGCCACCTGCTCCATCACGACGGCGTTGTGCACCGCCTCGTGCGCATCCTTGCCCCAGGCGAAGGGGCCGTGGTTCTTGACCAGCACGCCCGGGGTGTGCATCGGATTCATCCCCGCCTCGACGAAGCGGCGGACGATCACTGTCCCCGTATGCCGCTCGTACGCCTCCATCTGGTCGGCCGTCATGTCGGCCGTGCAGGGGATCGCACGGTGGAAATAATCGGCATGCGTCGTGCCGATGTTGGGGATGTCGCGCCCCGCCTGCGCCCACGCCGTGGCGTAGGTCGAGTGGGTGTGGACGATGCCGCCCACCTCGGGAAAGGCCTTGTAGATTTCGAGGTGCGTCGCCGTATCGGACGAGGGGCGCAGCGTCCCCTCCACGATGCGGCCGTCGAGGTCGACGACCACCATGTCCGACGCCTTCATGTCGTCGTAATCGACGCCGCTGGGCTTGATGACCACGAGCCCCTGCTCGCGGTCGATCGCCGAGACGTTGCCCCAGGTGAAGATCACCAGGCCGTGTTTGACCAGATCGAGGTTCGCGCGGCAAACCTCCTCTTTGAGTTGTTCCAGCATATCGTATTTCGTTGGTTCGTTTCTCAATGTTCGTTGCGCGGGGCCCGCAGGCCGCACCTTTTCACCGGCAGACGGCATCGGCCCCTCCTACGAAGCCGCTTTTGCGGACGTCCGTCGACGGCAACCGCCACGCGGGTCGGAGCTTGCGAAGGGACGCGACAGGCGGGCCTTCGCCGGGCGAAGCTACGGCCCGCCGATGGCTGCGCCATCGCATCCGCACAGCCAATTCGCCGCCGACCTCTTACGAGGCCGTTTTTGCGGACGTTCGCCGACGGCAACCGCCACGCGGGTCGGAGCTTGCGAAGGGACGCGACAGGCGGGCCTTCGCCGTATCTACCCTACCACAGCGAGTAGTAGAGCACGACGAGGATCGCCACCACGCCGACGGCACCCCAGTTGAAGGCCGCATCGGAGCGGAAAATCGCCAGGTCGATCTTCACCGCCTTCGGATCCTGCACGGGATCGAGCGCATTCGACCGCAGGTAGAGGGCGATCGTCAGCAGCAGCGCGCAGAGGAAGAAGAAGGCTTCGAAGCCGTAGCTGCGCATCGTGGGTTCCAGCACGCCGATCAGGCCGCAGACGAGGCTGACGAGCGATCCGACGAAGGCCACGCGGCTCCAGAAGAGCTGCGTCTTCACCGTATGGTCGTCGAGCACGTCGGCCTTCACCACCTTGCGGCTCGTGAGCGAGAGGCCGACGAAGACCGTAATGAGGGCGAAGAAGACGTAGCCCATGCGCAGCAGGAACGGCACGTCGGGGAAGAGGAACTTGAAGAGGATCGAGAAGGCGAAGGTGCCGATGGCGGCCACGACGGCGGCCGTGCCCGAGGCGCGTTTCCAGAGCAGGCCGAGGCCGAAGATCACCACGACGCCCGGGTAAACGAAGCCCGAGTACTCCTGGATGATCTGGAACGCCTGGTCGGCGCCGCCCATGACGGGATAGACGGCCAGCAGGGCCAGGATGAGGGCGGCGACCGAGGTCAGACGACCCACGTTCACGAGCTGCGCGTCGGAAGCCTGCTTGTTGATGAACTGCTTGTAGATGTCCATCGTGAAGATCGTCGAGGTCGAGTTGAACATCGAGGCGAGCGACGAAATGACGGCCGCGGCCAGGGCGGCGAACGACAGGCCCTTCACGACGACGGGCGTAAAGTTGCGGATCAGGAAGGGGTAGGCGTCATCCGAACGGGTAATCTCGCCCGCCAGCGAAGCGTAGAGCTCGGGCTGTTCGGTGATGATGTAGTAGGCGCAGACGCCCGGGATGCAGACGATGAACGGAATGAGGATCTTGAGGAAGGCGGCGAAGATCATGCCCTTCTTGGCCTCCGAGAGCGATTTGGCAGCCAGACCCTTCTGGATGATGTACTGGTTGAAACCCCAGTAGCCGATGTTCGTGAGCCACAGCGCGCCGACGATCACCACGATGCCCGGGATATCGAAATAGGGATCCTTGGGCTGCACGGTGATGCCGTTCTCGATGATGCCGTTGATGGCGGGATAGAGCTCCTCGTTGCGCGAGACGACGAGGTTGAAATGCTTGTCGCCCTCGATCTGTCCGAGGTGCGACATGATTTCGTTCAGCGCCCCCAGCGCGCCCCCTTCGATCTGCACCTTGTCGGCGATGAAGTCGAGGGCGAAATAGGCCGTAATCAGACCGCCGCCCACGAGGAACGTCACCTGCATCACGTCGGTCCACGCCACCGAGGCCAGGCCGCCGTAGATCGAGTAGATGCCCGCCACGACGAAGAGCACGAAAATGATCGTGAGCAGCGTCATGTCGATCTCCATGCCGAGGAACATGCCGGGCGAGGCGGGAATGCCCAGAATCTGCTTGATGGCCAGCGCGCCCAGCCAGGCGACCGACGTGAGGTTGATGAAGACGTAGAGGAAGAGCCAGAAGATCGAGAACGAGAGGCCCACGCCCCAGTTGTAGCGCTCGCGCAGGAACTGGGGGATGGTGAAGATGCGGCGCTCGATCATCACGGGGAGCAGGAATTTGCCGACGACGATGAGCGTCGCGGCGGCCATGAGTTCGTAGGCGGCCATGGCGATGCCCGAGGCGTAGGCCGAGCCGGACATGCCGATGAACTGTTCGGCCGAGATGTTGGCGGCGATGAGCGAGGCGCCCACGGCCCACCACGTCAGCGTGTTGCCGGCCAGAAAATAGTCGCTCGAGGATTTCTCCCTGCCGTTTTTGTTGCGCGAGAGGAAAAATCCCAGACCGATCAGCAGAACGATGTAGAGCACGAAGATCGCATAGTCGATCATCGAGAAGCCGTTGCTCTGGAGTGCTTCGATGAAATTCATGTCTGAAAGTCAGGTATTAGGTTGGTGATTAGGTTCGGTCGGATCAGTCGCGCACGCCGAAGCGGAAGAGGGTGCGGCTCTCGTATTTTTCGCCCGGGCGCAGCACGGCCGAGGGCCAGGCGGATTTGTTGGGCGTATCGGGGTATTTCTGCGTTTCGAGGCAGACGCCCGTGCGCTGGCCGTAGACGATGCCGTGCTTGCCGGTCACCGTGCCGTCGAGGAAGTTGCCCGTGTAGACCTGCACGCCGGGCTCGGTCGTGTAGAGGGTCATTTCGATGCCGCTCGCGGGCGAGTAGAGGACCGCGGCGGGCTTCGTCACGTCGCCCGCGGTGTTGAGCACCCAGTTGTGGTCGTAGCCGTTGCCGTTGCGCAGCTGCTCGAACTCGAAGTTCCCGATCTCGGCGCCGAGCGTTTTCGGTACGCGGAAATCCATCGGCGTATCCTCCACGGCGAGGATCTCGCCCGTGGTCATGTAGGTGCTGTCGACGGGCGTATAGCCGTCGGCGTCGATTTGCAGCACGTCGTTCAGGATCGTCTTCGAGGGATCGCCCGCGAGGTTGAAATAGGAGTGGTTGGTCATGTTGACGACCGTCGGGGCGTCGGTCTCGGCCTCGTAGGCGATGTCGAGCGCATTGTCGTCGGTGAGCGTAAAGGTCACCTGCGCCGTCACGGCGCCCGGGAAGCCCATCTCGCCGTCCTGCGAGCGGAGCGTGAGCTTCAGCACGTTGTCGGTCGGCTGCTCCGCCTCGTAGAGGCGATACTGCCACCCCTCGGGGCCGCCGTGGAGGCAGTGGCCGAAATTGTTCTTCGGCAGGTCGTAGGTCACCCCGTCGAGCGTGAAGCGCCCTTCGGCGATGCGGTTGGCATAGCGGCCGATCGAGGCGCCGAAATCGGAGGGGATGGTGCGGTAGTCCTCGATGTTGTCGAAGCCCAGCACGACGTCGCGCGGCTCGCCGTCGCGGTCGGGCACGACGATCGAGACGATGCGTCCGCCGAAGGGGGTGATGCAGACCTCCATGCCCGCCGCGTTGGCGAGCGTGTAGAGGTCGGTCTGCCGCTCCTCGACGGTCGTTTGGAAATCCGATCGCAGCAGGCCCGAACGGGTCGGCCGTTCGGCACGGTCGCAACCCGCCAAGAGCGCCGCCGACAGGGTCAGCAGCGCAAGGATGGTTCGTTTCATGTTCATTATCTGTTTTAGTTGTCGGCGGTTCCTACGGCATCTTCCGATGCGTTTATTGGATCAAATATACAGATTTTCGCCCGAATGACCAAACTTTTTCCGAATTTATACACAAAAACGCCGCCGAACCCGATCGCGGGCGGCGGCGGCGAAGCATCGGACGCGGGGAGGAGGTCACGCTTCGTCCTCCTCCGCGGGGGCGGCATTGAGCAGCGACACCAGTTCGTCGGCCGCCTCGCACGAGACCCAGATGCGGTCGTCGTAGACGGTCATGATTTCAACCAGGTCGCGCCAGCGCGAGGCGTAGATCAGCAGGCGGTCGAAATGGCGCAGGTCGAAGAAATGGCCGTAATAGCCGAAGAAACCGCAGCCGCCGAAAAGCGGCAGCAGCCACCGCATCTCGTCCGCCTCGACGCGGCGGGCGCCGACGATCTCGTCGCGCCGCAGCTCGGTGATATCGAGCAGGCAGCGGATCTCGAGGCTCGCATCGGTCACGACGAGCTTGCGCGGAATCGAAAGCGCCATGAGAATCAAGAGCGCCCCGACGCACGAAATGAACCACGCCGAGAGGTATTCGCCCGCATAGAGGCGGTAGAGGCCGTACCCCAGCCCGATGTAGACGACCACATAGAGGGCCGTCCAGTAGAGGGTGCGGCGGTCGAAGCGATATCTATAGGTATGTATCATGCGCGGGGTTCGTTTCGGGAGCCGTTTGCGGGGGCCGCTTCGCCTGCCGCCGAGGGAGCGGAAGTCGGGGCGGGGGCGGGACGGGATGCAACGGCGGGTTCGGTCGCTGCATTCGCATTCGCTTCGGATTCGGTCTCCGCGCTCGCTTTTGCTTCGGCCGCAGCATCGGCTTCCGCTTCGGCCGCGGCATCGGCTTCCGCCTCGAGCAGCGCGGCGGCGATCGCGAGGTCGTCGGGGGTCGTCAGCTTCAGGTTCCGACGTTCGCCCGCGCAGAGGTGCACCGCCTCGCCCAGGGCCTCCACGACCGAGGCGTCGTCCGTAAAGGCTGCCTCATAAGGCTGTTCGTAGGCGCGGTCGAGCAGCTCGCGGCGGAAAAACTGCGGCGTCTGCACGATGCGCAGCGCACGGCGGTCGAGGATCCGCGAACCGCCCGCGCCGTCGACGCAGCGATAGGAGTCGACCGCCTCGACGACGGGGATCGCCGAGCCGTATTGGGCCGCTTCGGCCGCCGCGCGACGGATCAGCTCCACCGATCCGAGGGGCCGCACGGCATCCTGCACCCCCACCACGGCTGCGTCGTAGGCGACGGCCGCCAATCCGTTGCGCACCGAGTGGAAACGCTCGGCACCCCCCTCGACGACCGTGTGGGCGGGCACGTCGAAACGCGCCTTCAGATCGTTCCAGTAGGCGATGTGCGCTGCGGGCAGCACGACGACGAGCTGCGCCGCGGGCAGCGCCCGACGGAAACGGTCGATCGTGTGCGCCAGCACGGGACGTCCGCCGAGCAGGCGGAACTGCTTGGGGATCGTCCCGCCCATGCGGGTGCCGCCGCCGCCGGCGACGATGATAACGGAGATTCGGAGCATAAGGTACTTTTTACTTACAATGATCGGTCTCGGAACGTTGAACCGAGGGGCTGCGACCTTTACTCGGGCAGCAGCCTGCGGCGAACGGCACTCGCCTGCAGCACGCATGTCGGGCTCCGACCGCAGCCGAGCGGATGGGCTGCATCGAGCATGCGCGAGCAGCAGCCCTCCGCCAGGGGGGGGGCGGCTGCGGGCTGCCGACCTCTGCGAGGTCGATTCCGCACTCGGGCCGGAGCGTGCGAAGCGTACGCATTCGCAGAACTGCGGGCCTAAAGCAGGGCGAAGCCCCGGCCCGCCGCACTTGCGTGCGCCTTGCGACGACCTGCGACGACATCGAAGCAGCTCCGATGCAGAACCCCGTTCTTAACGGGGCGGCCTGTCGATCCCTTACGGAATCCGAACTGTCCCGACAGCCCGCCGTCCAAGAACGGCGGTCCTTCGCCGCACGAATGCCTGCCTACTCGGCCGCCTCCGCCGCCGCTTTCGCTGCCGCCGCAGGGATCGAATCGAGCTGCACGATCTGCTCCTCGGGGGCTACCTCGCCCTCCAGCTCGGCGACGATGCGGTCACGCACATAGGCGAACTGCTCGCGCAGGGGCGCCGCGATCGGTTCGGCTGGCTCCTGCGGCACTTTCAGCGGGTCGATCGGCTTGCCGCTCTTCCAGATGCGGTAGTC
The DNA here is from genome assembly GCA_910584485.1 of uncultured Alistipes sp. GTDB lineage: Bacteria > Bacteroidota > Bacteroidia > Bacteroidales > Rikenellaceae > Alistipes. The sequence continues at coordinate 84,430 of CAJUAV010000006.1, read as the reverse complement.
GAGGTGCGGCCCCGTCGCGGTGCCCGTCGCCCCGACGTAGCCAATCAGCTGTCCCTGCGACACGCGCGTACCGACGCCGATTCCCTTCGCGAAGCGGCTCAAATGGAGGTAACCCGTCATCAGGTTGCCCGCATGTTTGATTTTCAGCGTATTGCCACCGCCGCCGCCCCAGCCGCGATAGGTCACCACGCCGTCCGCCACGGCCCGCACGGGGGTTCCCGTCGGCGCCGCGTAATCGACCCCCGTATGGGGCCGCCGCACCTTGTGCACGGGGTGGAGGCGCGAGTAGGAGAAGCGCGAGCTGATGCGCGAATATTTGAGCGGCGCCTTGAGCAGCTGTTTGCGCAGCGAGGCGCCGTCGGCCTCCCAGTACTGCACGCGGCCGTTCTGACGGAACGGGATGGCGTAATAGGTTTTGTTTCCCTGGACGAACTTGGCGCCCCAGATGCGGCCGATGCCGATCGAGACCGTGTCGTCGATGAAGCGCTCGTCGTAGATCACCGTGAAGCGGTCGCCCTTCTGGATGCCGAAGAAATCGACCGTCCACTGGTAGACATCCTCCAGCTCCGAGGCGAGCGCATAGGGCAGGTTCTGCTCCATGATGGCTCCCCAGAGCGACGAACGGATCGTCGCTTCGCGCTTCATGCGGCGCACCGTCGAGGGCTTCTCGCCCAGCTCGACGCGCACCGAATCGCCCTCGAAACCGAACAGCACGTATTCCGAAGCGCTGCGCTCGTAAGCCAGAAAGTCCAGATGCGGCGTGTGGAGCGAATCTTCGTGAATGAAGGCGGTGTATTTGTGTCCGGGGCGGATGTTCCGCAACGGGAAACGCTCTTTCGACGCCTTGTCGAGGCGGTCGATCTGCCCGGCCGTCACGCCGAACGACGAGAGGATGCGCCCCAGGGTCTCCCCCTGCCGCACCTCGCCCGTCTCCAGACGGTAGCGGTCGGCATCGATGCCGTAGACGAGACGCACGGGGGTCTCCTCCTCGACCGCATCGGAGGCGCCGCCGCGCGAGCAGGCCGCCGCGAGCAGCACGAAGAGCAACAGAATACGATGGATATACATGGCAGTTCCTTTAAATCGGTTGTCGAACGAGCACAAAGATACGAAAAGTTGAGCGCCGAAACAAGCTATGCTTGCTTCGGCCGAAACGGAGTATCTTCGGCGCAGCCAGAGATACGAATAAGCGAGGGCAAAAGCAAGCTTGCTTGCATGTTGCCGAGCAGGAGTATCTTGGACGCAGTCAAAGATACGAAAAGTCGAGTGCAGAAGCAAGCCGAATCGAATTTTGCCGAGGCACTGCAGAAAGGGACGTCTGCGACGTCGCAGACGTCGGCGGGCCGCAGCTTTCGGCGGCGAAGGCCCGCATATTGCGTTCCTTCGCAAGCCGCGGCCCGAGCACCAGGCTTGTTGCAGCTACATCGACCTCGCAGATGCTGACAGCCCGCCTGCCGCGGCCCGAGCACCAGGCTTATTGCAGCAGCACCGCTCTCGCAGAGGCCGGCAGAGAGCAGCCGCCCCCCCGCAGGCGGAGGAGCGCCGCTCGCTGCAGGACGCTCCGCCCGACCGCGGGCCCGTCGGGCCGCCGCTCGCGTTCGACGAAGGGCTGCGACGCGCCGAACGGTCCCAAAAACGCAGAAAACGCAGAATATGTTTGCAGAAACGGAAAAATCGATTTATCTTTACCAACATTGTAACGATACCACTCCGAACGAACCGACCATGCGTACCCTGCTTCTCGCCCCGCTCGCCTTTCTCTACCGACTGGCAGTGACCTTCCGTCACCGGCTTTTCGACTGGGGCGTGCTGAAGAGCGAACGGTTCGACCTGCCGATCATCTGCGTCGGCAACATCACCGTCGGCGGCACGGGCAAAACTCCCATGACCGAAATGCTGGTCGGCTACCTGTCGCGATCGCACCGCGTGGCGGTCCTCTCGCGCGGGTACGGCCGCCGCACGAAGGGGTACTACGAGGTCCGCACCGACTCCCACTACCGCGATGCGGGGGACGAGCCGCTGCAAATCAAGCAGAAATACCCGTCGACGGTGGTCGTCTGCTGCGAAAAGCGCGTCAAGGGGATCCGCCGCCTGCAGAAGGAGCACCCCGAGGTCGACCTGATCGTCATGGACGACGGTTTCCAGCACCGCTACGTCGACCCGAAGGTCAACGTCGTCGTGGTCGACTCGACCCGTCCGATCCAGAGCGACCGCCTGCTGCCGCTCGGCTCGCTGCGCGACCTGCCCGACCAGCTCTACCGCGCCCACTATTTCGTCGTGACGAAGTGCCCCGAGAAGATGGCCCCGATCGATCGGCGCATCCTGCGCAAGGTGCTCATCAAATACGCCTACCAGCAGATCTATTTCACCCGCTTCGAGAGCTTCCGTCCGCAGCCCCTCTTCCCCGCCGAGGCGCGTTCAGCCCCCCTCGCGAAGGGCGAGCGGGTGATCGCCCTGTCGGGCATCGGCAACCCGGGGCCCTTCCTGCAGACGCTGCGCGAGCGGTACGACGTCGCGGCCGAGGTGACCCGCAAGGACCACCACGTCTACCGCGTCCGCGACATGCAGGCGCTCGCCGCCCTCCTCGCGCAATACCCCGACGCGGCGATCGTCACCACCGAAAAGGACGCCGTGAAGCTCCGACGCAGCCGCAAGGTGCCCGCCGTCGTGCGCGAGCACCTCTACTACATGCCCATCGACATTTCGTTCATCGAAGATTCGGCAACGGATTTTCTCCAAAAAATCGAAGAAGATGTTAAAAGAAATTAAAAAGACGGCGGAGTGGATCCGCACCGCCACCGACCGCTTCGAACCCGAGGCGGGCATCATCCTCGGCACGGGACTGGGCGATTTCGGCGACCGCATCGAAGCCGCCTATACGCTCGACTACGCCTCGATTCCGGGCTTCCCCGTCTCGACGGTCGAAGGCCACAAGGGACGCCTGATCTTCGGTACGGTCGAAGGACGCCGCGTGGTCGCCATGCAGGGCCGCTTCCACTACTACGAAGGCTACCCCATGTCGCAGGTGACCTTCCCCGTGCGCGTGATGAAGCTGCTCGGCATCCGCTTTCTGTTCGTCTCGAACGCCTCGGGCGGCATCAACCCCACGTTCCGCGTGGGCGACCTGATGGTCATCACCGACCACATCAACCTCATGCCCAACCCCCTGATCGGCCCCAACCTCGCCGAGCTGGGCCCCCGCTTCCCCGACATGCACAACTGCTACGACAAGGGGCTCATCGCCCGTGCCACCGCCATCGCCGAGCGCGAAGGGATCAAGCTCCAGTACGGCGTCTACGTCGGCGGCACGGGTCCCACCTTCGAGACGCAGGCCGAATACCGCTATTTCAAGACGATCGGCGGCGATGCCGCAGGCATGTCGACCGTTCCCGAGGTGATCGTCGCACGCCACATGGGCATCCCCTGCTTCGGCGTCTCGGTCATCACCAACTGCGGCCTTTCGGACGAGATCGGCGACCACGAAGACGTGCAGCGCCAGGGCCGCAAGGCCGCCGCACGCATGGAGACGCTCTTCAAGGCGATGCTCCGCGAACTGTAACACACGACAACGAACTATGGTAAACAAAGTCATCCTGATCGGCAACGTCGGCGTGGACCCCGAGGTGCGCGCGACCGATAACGGCAAAGTCGCCCGCCTGCGCATCGCTACGACGGAGCGCTATCGCGACCGCGCGACGAACGAAAACCGCGAACACACCGAATGGCACACCGTGACGCTGTGGCGCGGACTGGCCGACGTGGTCGACCGCTTCGTCCACAAGGGGTCGCAGCTCTACATCGAGGGACGCCTGCGCACGCGCGAGTGGACCGACCAGAGCGGCAACAAACGCTACACGACCGAGATCCTGGCCGACACGATGAACCTGCTGGGACGCCGCGAGAACCGCCCCGACGACCGCGGCGGCAACGGTGGCTACAACAACGCGAACGGCTACGGCGGCAGCGGTGCGGCCAACGGCAGCGGCTACAACAACCGCCCGCAGAGCACCCCGACCGCAACGCCCGCAACACCTGCGGCGCCCGCCGAAGATCCCGACGACCTGCCCTTCTGACGGCGCACGCCCACGACCCCGATCGCACCCCGACCGGGGTTCGTTTTTCGGGTCGGTCGGCACCGCGCAGCGGGAAAAGCGCGCGCGCAGTCATTTATTCGGTCGAAAAAGGTTGTCGATTGCAAAATAATTCGTACTTTTGCAGGCTATGTTTAACTAATTAACTGTTTACGACAATGCCGAAAATGAAAACCAATGCCGCGGCGAAGAAGCGTTTCACCTTCACCGGCACAGGAAAGATCAAGCGCAAGCACGCTTATCACAGTCACATCCTGACCAAAAAAACGACGAAACAGAAGCGTAACCTCTGCTATTCGGGGATCGTTTCCGCGGCCGACGAGGCCAAAATCAAAAACCTGCTCGTCAAATAAATAGCTTCGGGCAACCGAATTTCGACGAGCGACCTTTTTAATCGGGCGCGAAGCAGCCCCGAAGAATGCGGGAGAACCGCATCGCTGCGAGCGCTACTAAAACTTTTACATTATGCCACGTTCAGTCAATGCTGTTGCGTCTCGTGCGCGCAGAAAGAAAGTTTTGAAACTTGCCAAGGGTAACTTTGGTTCAAGGGGAAACGTATGGACCGTTGCGAAAAACACGGTCGAGAAGGGTTTGCAGTTCGCTTATGCGCACCGCCAGCTCAAGAAGCGGACGTTCCGTTCGCTGTGGATCACGCGTATCAATGCTGCGGTCCGCGCGCAAGGAATGACCTATTCGCAGTTCATCGGTAAGCTCAACGCCAAGGGCATCGCCCTGAACCGCAAGGTTCTGGCCGACCTGGCAATGAACGAGCCGAAGGCATTCGAAGCAGTAGTTAACGCCGTTAAATAGCACAGCGGCCGCGGCAGGAGGCGCCCCGCCTTTTGCCGACGGCTGCGCGGGCAGTTGCCGTACCGAGCGGAGTCTCTTCGCGAAGCACGCAACCGCACGTCTGCGGGCGGAGCACGTTTTTTGACGTCGCTCCGCCCGCTTCGTTTCAGCGCATCGGCACGTACCGCCCCTCCCGCATCGAAAGCAGCTGCCGCCGCTGCCCGCCCCGCGGACTTTTGTAGCCGAGATGGATCCAGGCGGGTACCCCCGCCGCGTCTTCGCGCTCCGCGATCAGCTGGTCGAAGGGGCGATCGGCCAGAAAGCCCCGACAAAACGCCTTGAAAGCGGCCTTCCGGCCGTTGACGGGAACCAGATCGAACGCGTAGCCGCAGCAGTGCGCGGAGGTCGGCGAGCCCCCGACGGCTGCGTTGAGCCGCGCGGAGCGAAACCCCGACGTGATGCGCAGGGCCCCGCTGCCGAGTCCCCGCGAGCGGCAATGCGCCTCCCAGGCTGCCCGCAGCGGGTCGAGCAGGTTGTCGACGCTCTCAACGATACGGGCCGTCTCGTCGGCATTCGGGGTGTTGTCGATACGGCGCAGCAGGGCCGTGGCGGAGTAGGTGCACTCCGCAAGCGTAAAATAGATCATCGGTAAGGGATTTTTGTTTTGTCTCCGAAAAAACGCTATCATCGTCTTTTCGAACGACGATTATGGTAGCAGCCTATTTGAGAATCAGCACGGAGAAACAGCACCTGGGCAACCAGTGCGAAGAGATTCGGCGTTTTGCCGAAAGTCGCGGTCTGCAGGTGGACCGCTGGGTGAAAGAGGTGGTGAGCGGCCGCCGCTGCCGACGGGAGCGCAAACTGGGTGCGCTGCTGAAACGGTTGCAGCGGGGCGACACGCTCATCGTGACGGAGCTGTCGCGGTTGAGCCGCACGCTGACCGAAATCATGTCGATCATGGGGTGCTGTCTGGAGCGGGGCATCGTGCTCTACAGCACGAAAGACGGCTTCGCCTTCGACGACAGCATCAACAGCAAGGTGTTGTGCTTCGCCTTCGGGCTGGTCGCGGAGATCGAACGCAACCTGATTTCGATGCGGACGAAGGAGGCGCTGGCCGCGCGCAGGGCCGACGGAGTGGTGCTGGGGCGCCGCAAAGGGAGCTGCGTGAAGCAGCAGGCGCTGCAACGCGAGCGGGCAGCCGTGCTCCGCATGTTGCACGACGGGCGACCGCTGGCGGAGATCTGCCGCCACTTCGGGGTCTCGCCGAAGACGTTCCACCGTTTTCGGACGCAGGATCGGGAGGTCGACGAGGCGTGGCGGGAGCGAAACGGCACGCGGTGACGCGCGATCGGTCGGGGCGACGTTGCGGCTCGCACAAGGTTGCGAAATGCGCCGTCGGCGACGAACGGCGCACCGTTCAAACGGAGATTGGGAACATGCGAAGGAGAACCAGAGGCGCTCGCAGCCGAGCGGAGGGATTTGCACGAGCTTTGCGCGAGTGGCAGCCCTCCGCCAGGGAGCGGCTGCGGGCTGCCGACCTTCGAATCGGGATGAAGCGTTGTTCGGGACGGAGCTTGCGAAGCACACGCAACGAGTTTCACGCGAGCTGCGGGCCTTCGCATAGCGAAGCTGCGGCCCGCCGATCTCCGCGAGGTCGAATCGGATGAGGCGGCGTTGTTCGGGGCGCAGCTTGCGAAGCGCACGCAACGAGCTTCACGCGAGCTGCGGGCCTTCGCACGGCGAAGCTGCGGCCCGCCGACCTCTGTGAGGTCGAAACGGATGATGCGTTGTTCGGGGCGCAGCTTGCGAAGGGGCGCAACATGCGGGCCTTCGCGCGGCGAAGCTGCGGCCCGCCGACGTCTGCGACGTCGTACCGTTCGGCACACGCATTCGTGCGATCTTCGCGCAAACCTGCATCTATCGGACCGAAGGCTGCGAAGCGTACGCATGGCTGTCCGAGCTGCGGCCCGCCGCTCCCCAACGGAATCGAACCCTGCCGCACGCGACGACGCCCGAAAGCCCGCCGAGGTGTCTTCCGCTCCGCCAAGGCAGCCCGCCGCCCTTTGCGGAATCGAACCCGAACCTCGCCCCCTCGTCGGAGACGGCGCAAGCACCGTTTCAATCAAAAAAAGCGCGGTCCCGGGCTCGTTCTACAGTCTGAATTAAGAAGAAAAATACGATAAACCCTCTGGGAACCGCGCCAAGGCGTTTCCGGCTGTTCATCGGGTGGTATCGTACGTATTCTTCTTTTTGACTGTAGGAGCCGAACAGCTCGTTTCCGGGACAAATATAGCTATTTCAATTCGATGTGCAAAACATCCCCCGACATTCGCACGATCTTTTTCGTCGGAATCGCCGCCCTTACGACAGCAGCATCCGCCGCAGTTCGTCGCAGGTCGCCTCGGGATCGTGCGCATCGAAGAGCACGGCATGCATCCCGACCGCGCGGGCCGCTTCGATGTTGTCGGGGCGGTCGTCGGTAAAGAGCGTCTGCGAAGGATCGAGGCCGTAGCGGTCGAGCAGCAGCCGATAGATGGCGGGCTCGGGTTTGCAGAGCCCCTCCTCGCACGAAACGACCTCGCCGTCGAAGAGGCCGTAGACGGGGAAGCGCCGCAAAAAGTCGATGAACTCGCGCGACATGTTCGAAAGCACGTAGAGCCTGTACCCCGCCGCTTTCAGCTCGCCGATCAGCCGCTCCGTCGCCCGCACGGGCTCCTGACGATCGATGGCCGTCCGCAGATGCTCCTCGGCGACGGCGCGCTCGCACGCGTTGTGGCGGCACAGTTCCCCGATCACCTCTTCGTAGGAGAGGGTTCCCCGATCGTACTCGTTCCAAAAAGCGGGCAGCTGCTGCGAACGGATGAAGCGGAAGAAGGCGATGAATTCGGGAGTGCATTTTCCCGGGTCGCGCTTGAAGAGCACCTGCCCGAGATCGAAGACGATGTTTTTCATGACACAAAGATACGACGAAATCGGCGGATCCGAACACCCGCCGATTCGATTTCTTTGTCATCCCCTCCCTGCCGCCCTCCCGCCCGCATTGTGGAAAGATGTTCATAACTTTTCGGCGGCAGGCGAGCGCAATCCGAAAAAAATGTCGTAATATTGTAGCGGTTTAGGGTGTGCACGGCGGGAAACGGACCGCCGCGCCTGAAAAGGGAATCCGGTGCGAATCCGGAACTATGCCCGTAGCTGTAAGTTCCGCTCCCAGTCCGCGCTCTTCGATGGTCACTGTCCGCCGCCCGGCGGGCGGGAAGACGGCAGCGGATGGAACGAGTCAGAAGACCTGCCCCCAACCTTCCACGACGGATGCTCTCGGGAACCAAGAGCTCCGGCCGGCCATCCGCCTCTCCCCCTCCCGCAGTCGGGATCGGAGCCGCCTTCGGCAGCGGCGGGTGCATCGTCGGAATACGCCGCGCAAGCAAGACAAAACATACTTATATTATGATACAGACGGTAGTCAAACGAGACGGACGCATCGTCGGCTTCAATCGCGAGAAGATCGCAGCCGCCGTGCGCAAGGCCATGCTCACCACCGAGCAGGGCGAAGACGAAACGCTGCTCCACCAGATCGTGGACCGCATCGAGTACCGCGGCCGCGAACAGTCGTCGGTCGAGGAGATCCAGGACATGGTCGAGCTGGAGCTGATGAACTCGCCCCGCAAGGAGGTGGCCCGCAGCTACATCGCCTACCGCAACCGCCGCAGCATCGCCCGCAAGGCGAAGACGCGCGAGGTCTTCCTCGAAATCGTCGAGGCGAAGAACAGCGACGTGACGCGCGAAAACGCCAACATGAACGCCGACACCCCCGCGGGCATGATGATGAAATTCGCCTCCGAGAGCACCAAACCCTTCGTCGACGACTACCTGCTGTCGGAGGATACCGTCTGGGCGCTGCGCAACAACTACCTCCACATCCACGACAAGGACTACTACCCCACCAAGTCGCTCACCTGCATCCAGCACCCGCTGGACCGTATCCTCGAGCACGGCTTCGTGGCGGGGCACGGCGAGTCGCGCCCCACGAAGCGCATCGAGACGGCCAGCATCATGGCCTGCATCTCGATGGAGACCGTCCAGAACGAGATGCACGGCGGTCAGGCGATCCCCGCCTTCGACTTCTACCTGGCCCCCTACGTGCGCCGCAGCTACATCGAGGAGGTCAAGACGATCGAGCAGCTCACGGGGCTCGACCTGAAACACCTCTACGATGCCCCCGTCGACGACTACCTGACGCGCGACCTCGACTTCCTGCAGGGCGACGAGCGGCTGAAGCAGCACGCCGTCAACCGCACTGTGAACCGCGTCCACCAGTCGATGGAGGCCTTCATCCACAACATGAACACGATCCACTCGCGCGGCGGCAACCAGGTGGTCTTCTCCTCGATCAACTACGGCACCGACACCTCGGCCGAGGGGCGCTGCGTCATCCGCGAGCTGCTCCAGTCGACCTACGAAGGGGTCGGCGGCGGCTCGACGGCCATCTTCCCGATCCAGATCTGGAAGAAGAAGCGCGGCGTAAGCTACCTGCCCGAGGACCGCAACTACGACCTCTACCGCTTCGCCTGCAAGGTGGCGGCCCGCCGCTTCTTCCCCAACTTCGTCAACCTCGACGCCTCGTTCAACCGCCACGAAAAGTGGCGCGCCGACGACCCGAAACGCTACCTCTACGAGGTGGCGACGATGGGCTGCCGCACGCGCGTCTTCGAGAACCGCTTCGGCGAAAAGAGCTCCGTGGGGCGCGGAAACCTCTCCTTCTCGACGATCAACATCGTCCGCCTGGCCATCGAGTGCATGCACATCGAGGATCGCGCGCTGCGCATCGAACGCTTCTTCGCCAAGCTCGACGAGCTGCTGGAGGTGACCGCCAGACAGCTCTGCGACCGCTACGATTTCCAGAAGACGGCCCTCGCGAAGCAGTTCCCGCTGCTCATGTCGTCGCTCTGGACGGGCAGCGAGCAACTCGGACCGAACGACCGCGTCGAGCGCGTCATCAACCAGGGTACGCTCGGCATCGGCTTTATCGGACTGGCCGAGTGTCTGATCGCCCTCACGGGCAAACACCACGGCGAGAGCGCCGAGGCGCAGGAGCTGGGGTTGCGCATCGTGACCTACATGCGCGACCGCGCCAACGAGTTCTCGGAGCGCTACGGCCACAATTTCAGCGTGCTGGCCACCCCCGCCGAGGGGCTTTCGGGGCGCTTCACGCGCATCGACCGCAAGAAATTCGGCGAGCTGCCCGGCATCACGGACAAGATCTACTACACGAACTCGAACCACGTGCCCGTCTACTACAAGTGCTCGCCCAAGCACAAGGCCGAAATCGAGGCGCCCTATCACGAACTGACGCGCGGCGGCCACATCTTCTACGTCGAGATCGACGGCGACGCCACCCACAATCCGCAGGCGATCATGGATATCGTCGACCTGCTCGACAAGTACGACATCGGCTACTGCTCGGTGAACCACAACCGCAACCGCTGCATGACGTGCGGCTACGAGGATGCACAGGAGACGCTCGACCGCTGCCCCCGCTGCGGCAGCGAAGCGATCGACCGCCTGCAGCGCATCACGGGCTACCTCGTGGGCACGACCGAACGCTGGAACCAGGCCAAGCTGGCGGAACTCCATGACCGCGTCGTCCACAAATAGCATCCGCGTGCTCGACATCCGTTACGGCACGTCGGTCGACGGGGTCGGGCTGCGCACCTCGATCTACTGCGCGGGGTGCGAGAACCGCTGCCCGGGGTGCCACAACCCGCAGTCGTGGGACGAGCGGGGCGGCGAGGCGATCGCGACGGACGAGCTCTTCGACCGCATCGTCGAGGCGGAGATGAACGTCACCTTCACGGGCGGCGACCCGATGCTGCACCCCGAGGGCTTCACGGCGCTGGCGCGGCGCCTGCGCGCCGAGACCCCCTACACGATCTGGTGCTACACGGGCTACCGCTTCGAGGAGCTGCTGCGACACCCCGCCCGCAGGGCCCTCGCCGAGCTGTGCGACGTGGTGGTCGACGGCCCCTTCGTCGAGGCCGAGCGCGATACGACGCTCCGCTTCCGCGGCAGCCGCAACCAGCGGCTCGTCGACGTCCGCCGCTCGCTCGCGCAGGGCGAAACGGTGCTTTTCGAGCCGCTGTAGACAAGGGAGGGGCGCCCGCACCGCCCATCCGCCCGACAACGAAAAAATCCCCCGAAACCGATTGGGTTTCGGGGGATTTTTTCGTCGACACGGATCGGTTTACGAACCGAAATTGTCGTAGAGAATGTTCTCGGGCGGTACGCCGAGCGAGTCGAGCATCTTGACGACCGACTGGATCATCATCGGAGGTCCGCACATGAGATAGATGCAGCCCTCGGGATCCTCATGGTTCTTCAGGTAGTTCTCGTAGAGCACGTTGTGCACGAAGCCCGCCGTGTAGGGAACCCCTGCGGCATCCGCCTCGGGATCGGGACGGTCGAGCGCCAGGTTGAACTTGAAGTTGGGGAAATCCCGTTCGATCTGCCGGTACTCCTCGAGGTAGGGCGCCTCCTTCAGCGCACGCGCACCGTACCAGAACGAGACGGGACGCGACGTCTTCTCGGTCTTGAAAAGGTGCATGATGTGGCTGCGCATCGGCGCCATGCCCGCACCGCCGCCGATGAAGATCAGCTCCTGCTTCTCCGAGAGGTCGTCGGGGAGGAAGAACTCGCCGTAGGGGCCCGAAATGGTCACCTTGTCGCCCGGCTTGCGCGAGAAGATGTACGACGAGCAGATACCCGGGTTCACCTTCATGAAGCCGCCGTTCACGCGATCGAACGGAGGGGTCGCGATGCGGATGTTGAGCATGATGATGTTGCCCTCGGCGGGGTGGTTGGCCATCGAGTAGGCGCGGAAGGTGGGTTCGGGGTTCTTCGTCACCAGATCCCACATCTTGAACTTGTCCCAGTCGGCGCGGAACTGTTCGTCGATCTCCATGTCCGAGAACTTGATTTGGTCGTACTGCGGAATGTCGATCTGGATGTAGCCGCCGCTGCGGAACTTAAGGTGCTCGCCCTCGGGCAGCTTCACGACGAACTCCTTGAGGAAGGTCGAGATGTTGCGGTTCGAGACCACCGTGCACTCCCATTTCTTCACGCCGAGCACCGCCTCGGGTACGCGGATCTTCATGTTCTCCTTCACCTTGACCTGGCAGCCCAGACGCCAGTGCTCCTTGGCCATCTTGCGCGAGATGAAGCCCGTTTCGGTGGGCAGCAGCTCGCCGCCGCCCTCCATCACCTGGCACTTGCACATGCCGCAGGCGCCGCCGCCGCCGCAGGCCGAAGGCAGGAAGACCTTGTTGTCGGCCAGCGTCGAGAGCAGCGTCGAGCCGCTCGCGGCCGTGAAGACCTTTTCGCCGTCGTTGATGTCGATCGTGACATCGCCCGACGAGGTCAGTTTCGCCTTCGCAAAGAGCAGCAGCCCCACCAGCACGAGGGTGACCGCCAGGAAGGCGACGATTGCAACGATAATTGTCAATTCCATGTTGTTCCTTGTCTCTTTTTAAAGGTTATAACTGGATACCCGAGAAGATCATGAAGGCGATACCCATCAAACCCGTGATGATGAAGGCGATGCCGGGGCCCTTCAGTGCCGCGGGAATGTGCGAATAGGTCGTCTTCTCGCGGATGGCGGCCATCATGACGATCGCCAGCCACCAGCCCAGACCCGAGCCCAGACCGTAGACGATCGACTGCCAGAGGCTCGCGAGCTGCCCGCCGTCGACCTTCTGCTGCATGAAGAGCGAACCGCCCATGATGGCGCAGTTCACGGCGATCAGCGGCAGGAAGATACCCAGCTGGCTGTAGAGCGTCGGCGAGAACTTCTCGACGATCATCTCGACGAGCTGCACGAAAGCGGCGATCGTCGCGATGAAGACGATGAAGGTAAGGAAGCTCAAATCGACCCCCTCGACCAGGGCGTTCGCCTTGAGCACGTAGTTGTAGAGCAGATAGTTCAGGGGCACGGTCATCACCTGCACGAAGGTGACCGCGGCACCCAGGCCGAGGGCCGTCTTGACGTTCTTCGAAACGGCGATGTAGGAGCACATGCCGAAGAAGAAGGCGAAGACCATGTTGTCGATGAAGATCGAGCGGATAAAGATATTCAGTGTTTCCATACGCTACCCTCCTATTTTTCCTGTAAGTCCTTGTTGCGCGAACGGTGGATCCAGATGATGCAGCCGACGATGATCAGCGCCATCGGCGGGAAGAGCATCAGACCGTTGTTGGCGTAGAAGCCGCCCTCGGCCATGTACCAGCTCTCGGGAACGACGCGCAGCCCGAAGAGGGTGCCCGAACCGAAGAGCTCGCGGAAGAAGGCGACCACGACGAGGATCAGGCCGTAGCCCAGACCGTTGCCGATACCGTCGAGGAAGGCGGGCCAGGGCTTGTTGCCCAGCGCGAAGGCCTCGACGCGGCCCATGACGATGCAGTTCGTGATAATCAGACCGACGTAGACGGACAGCTGCTTCGAGACGTCGTAGACGTAGGCCTTCAGCACCTGGTCGACGAGGATCACCAGCGCGGCGATGACCACCAGCTGGACGATGATGCGGATGCGCGACGGCACGCCGTTGCGCAGCAGCGACATGACGAGGTTCGAAAAGGCCGTGACGGCCGTGACGGAGAGCGCCATGACGATCGCGGGCTTGAGCTGCACCGTGACGGCCAGCGCCGAGCAGATGCCGAGGATCTGGACGATGACCGGATTGTTCGCCGAGAAGGGACCCGTCAGATATTTCAGATTTTTCGCCGAAAAGATCGGCTCTTTCTCCTTACTCATGGTTTTCAGCATTATTCGTTTCACACTCCGAAGCGTCCGAAGCGGCTTCGGCCGAACGCTTCGCGGCGAGCAGCGGCGCATAGGCCCCCAGGCTCTCGCGCAGCATCGCCGTCACGCCGTCCGAGGTCTTCGTGCCGCCCGTGATGGCGTCCACCTCGTGTGCGGGATCCTTCGCACCGCCCTTGCGCAGCACGACCGAGACGAAGGCGTCGCCCTCGAAGAGGCGCTTGCCCGCGTAGAGGGCCTGGTGCTTGGGGGTGGCGATCTCGGCGCCCAGACCCGGGGTCTCGCCCTGGTGTCCGAAGACGACGCCCGCGATCGTGTTCATGTCCTGTTCCAGCGCCACATAGCCCCAGATCGGGCCCCACAGACCCGAACCCGTGACGGGCAGCACGATACGGCCGTCCTCGGCCTCGAAGACGGGATAGGTCCCAGCGGCGAAGGCGCCCTTCAGGTCGAAGAGCAGCTGCAGCGCCGCGTCGGGGGTGACGGATGCGATCTTCGCCCCTTCGGCGTCAACGGCATAGGCCTCGACGAAGGCGTCGTAGTCGCGGTCGACGGCCGAGAGCGACTGCAGGATCGCCTCCTTCTTTTCGTTGAGCATGTTGGCCTCCTGCCGCGATTTGAGCGCCATGGCGGCCACGGCCAGCAGCGTCGCCACGACGACGACCATCGCCGTCGCGTAAATGACGATATAGGTGTTACTGTTCTTGTTCATACCGCTTCGGAATTAGTTGGTTTTCACACGCTTCTTGCGGCGGGCGATGTTGGCCTCGACCACGAAATAGTCCACCAGCGGCGCGGCTGCGTTCATGAAGAGGATCGCCAGCATCATGCCCTCGGGGTAGGCGGGGTTCACGACGCGGATCAGCACGGCCAGCGCACCCGTCATCAGACCGACGATGTACTTGCCCGTATTCGTCTGCGCCGAGGTGACGGGATCGGTCGCCATGAAGACGGCACCGAAGGCGAAGCCGCCGATAATGAGGTGCCACCAGGCGGGATAGGCCGTCACGCCGCACCACTGGAACACGTACCCCATCGCCAGACCGCCGACGAAGACCGAAACCATCGTGCGCCACGAGGCGATGCCCGTGTAGAGCAGCAGGGCGGCGCCGATAAGGATCGCCAAGGTCGAGGTTTCGCCGAACGAACCCGGGATGAAGCCCAGGAAGGCGTCCAGCGCCGAGAAGCCCATGTCGTTGCCCGACACGGCGAGCCGTTCGAGCGCCGTGGCGCCCGAGACGCCGTCGACCTGTGCGCCGAGCATCTTCCAGTCCGAGTACCACACCTGCTCGCCCGAAATCTGGGTCGTGTAGGCGAAGAAGACGAAGACGCGCGCCAGCAGCGCGGGATTGAAGACGTTCATGCCCGTGCCGCCGAAGACCTCCTTGCCGAAGACCACGGCGAAGGCCGTCGCCAGGGCGACGATCCAGAGCGGAGTCGAGACGGGCATGATGAGCGGGATGAGGAAGCCCGTGACGAGGAAGCCCTCGTTCACCTCGTGGCCGCGGACCTGGGCGAAATAGAACTCGATGGCCAGACCGACGACGTACGAGACGCAGAGCATCGGCAGGATGCGCAGCAGACCGTAGAGGAAGGCCGTGAAGCCCTCGAGGTGCACCTGAAGGCCGGTGTTGTAGCAACCGAAGAGGAAGGCGGGGATGAGGGCCGTCACGACGACGATCATCGTACGCTTCATGTCGTTGCAGTCGCGGATGTGGGCGCCCCGCGTCGTGGTCGTGTTCGGCACGAAGAGGAACGTCTCGAACGCCTCGAAGGTCGAGGCGAGGAAGCTCAACCTGCCTCCTGCGGAGAAGGTCGGCTTCAGCTTGTCTACATAATTTCTCAATGCGCTCATCGCTTATGCCTCCTTGATCATTAAGTTAATACCGTCCCGAATCACCTGCTGGATCTCGATCTTCGACGGATCGACGAACTCGCAGAGGGCGAAATCCTCCTCCGTCACCTCGTAGATGCCGAGGTTCTCCATCTTGTCGATGTCGCCCGCCATGCAGGCCTTCAGCAGATACATCGGGTAAATGTCCATCGGCAGGTACTGCTCGTAGAGCCCCGTGACGACGAACGGACGCTCGCCGCCGTTGAGGTTCGTATCGAGGCGGTACTGCCGCTTCGGGAAGAGCCACGAGAAGTAGGCGCGCGACACGGAGAACTTCTTCAGACGCGGCAGCATCCAGCCGAAGAGCTCGTACTTGTCGCCCTCGGGGATCACCGTCAGCATGTGGTGGTAGAAGCCCGTGAACTCCTCCGTCGAGCGCTTCGCGCCCGTCAGCACGTTGCCCGAGATGATGCGCACCCGATCGCCCGCGGCCTGCGGACGGATCCGCCCCGCGAGGATCGAATCGATGCGGGCGCCCGCGACGATGCGGACGTACTGCGGCTCGGCGACCTCCGAACCCGCCACGGCGATCGTGCGGGTCATGTCGACGCGTCCCTCGCGGACCAGACGGCCCAGGATGGCGACGTCCTGGAGGTTGATCGTCCAGACGACCTCGCCCTTGCCGATCGGATCGATGTGGTGGATCTGCACGCCCACGTTACCCGCGGGGTGCTTGCCGGCGAAGCGGTGCGTTTCGACCCCCTCGAACGAGAGGGGCAGCTCGGCGCCCGCACGCATCGAGAGGTGCACGCGCCCCTCGGTCAGACGGCCGAGCAGCGCGAAGCCCGCCTCGAGGTTGGCCTGCTCGCCCTCCAGCACGAAGCGGTAGTCGGGAGCCAGCGGCGCCGAGTCGAAGGCCGAGACGAAGATCGCCCGCGGACGGTCCGACGGATCGGCGATGATGCCGTAGGGACGCTGCACGAGCATCGGCCAGAGACCCGAGCGAAGCAGCACGGCGACGATCTCGTCGCGCGAGGCCTTGTTCGGATCGAGTTTCGGGAACTCCTCGTAGCGCTGCTCCTGCGAAGGGGTGACCGTGACGGAGAGCACCTTGCGCTTCTCCCCGCGGTTGACGGCTGCCACCGTACCGCTCACGGGCGAGGTAAAGAGGATCCGTTCGTCGGCCTTGTTGAAGAACAAGGGCGTACCGGCCTTGACCTCGTCACCCACCTTAACCAGCAGTTTGGGCGTTACCCCTTCGAAATCGAGGGGCGAGAGACCGTACTCGGCGGCCGGCGGAAGTACCGTCAGCCGCTTTGCGGCGGCTCCTGCGAGATTGATGTCGAGACCCTTGCGTAAAGTAATGATTTTCGACATGATGGTTAATGTGTTTGATGATTGTTATGTTTGTGTTCGATTGTTATTCCGCTAACAATTTTTCCGCGGCCAAAAATACGCATTTTTTTCCATATAACCGAGGCCGAACGGGATTCTTTTTTCGTCTGCGACGCGCAAGGTCAGAACGATAGCCGCGATCGGCAGCCGTCGGGTTCGGCTGCCGCCCTCCGCACGCCCGCACGCCCCTTCGCCGACCCGCTTGCAGCCGCTTGCAGCCACACAGCAGCCGTCGGGCTGTACCCGCAGCCCTCCGCCCCATGGCCCGCAATCGGGTACCGGCGGCCCTGCACCCCCGCCTCCGCCTCCGCCCCCGCCTCCGCAGCCGTACCTTGCGCCCGCCGTCCCATTCGCTGCGCCCCGAAAGCCGCCCCTTCCCCGAAAAAAAACGGAGCCGCCCGCCGCCGCGGACCGCTCCGTACCAAAGCGCGAAGAGAGGGGCTACTCCTCCTTGACGAGGTTGAACTTGGTCGAAATCTCCTTCTGCTCGATCGCCTGCCGCAGGTTGAAACGCCGCTTCTGCGTGACGTAGCCCGCCTTCTCGCAGGTCACCTCGATCTGTACGTCGCCCGAATTATTGAAAGTCAGCCCTTTGATGTCGAACGTCTCGGTCGTCTCGTAGGGAGTCGATCCCACGTAGTTCGAGTTGGTGTTCTTCACCTCGGAGGTCGACGAGACGACGCGCGTCGAGACGTCGGCTCCCTTCGGCGCCGAATCGATGTACCAGCGGATCACCGTCGATTCGAGGGCCGTATCGCCTGCGCCCGTCACCTGCTTGTTCTTTTCGAGGCTCGGCGAGGAGGCCCGCTTGAGGAAGAAGGCGATGCGATCCCAGTCGATGTCCTTCAGCGCACGGGCGTAGGCCTCGTTGAGTACCTGCGCACCCGCATCGAAATCGGCTGCGTTGCCGCTGCGGGCGGCGCGACCCGCCACCACGACGCTCGGACAGACCGGCCGGCGGTCGCGGTCGCAGACCTCGACGGCGAGCTGCACGACGGCCGACCAGCCGATGCCCGAGAGGTAGCCGAGGTTGAACTCGCGCACCGCAAGGGTCATGATGTAGTCGGTCGAGACGTCGGCATCGAGGTTGAAGCCCATCGTGCGCATGTAGCGGCGCACGCTCTCGGAGACGAACGGCACGACCTCGGGATCGACGGCGACCTGCGGCAGCGAGGCGGCGCGGGCGTCGTATTTGTGCAGCACGCGGCTGTCGGAGCGGACGTCGCGCACGTTGAGACGGATGCCGTAATCCAGATCGACGAAGCGGTTCGCATAGCCCTCGTCGGTCAGGGCCAGGTAGAGCACGCGGGGCGACGCGACGCGCGGTTTCTTCATCGAAGCGCACGAAACCAGGCTCATCAGCACGACGAGGCCCGCCATCCAAAACCATCTTTTCATGGCTAACGATCCATTTTGAGTTTGATGACTTTGGCCGTTACGGTCGCCTTATAGGCGAGCGTGCGCCGATCGGTCTGCTCGAGGCTCACCGTGTAGTTGGGCTCGACGATCGCGTCGGCCCCCTCCTGTCGGGCCAGGCCGATCGCCCGATAAAGCGCCAGACTCCGCACCAGCTTCAGCGGGTCGGCATGATCGACCGTCTCTTCGGGCATATCGGCCAGCGCACCCGTGCGCAGGATGCCCTTGAAGTCCGTGCAGCTCCACGTCGTCCGCTTCTTACGGAGCTTGGGGGCCTCCCACGTGACCGAGAAATCGCCGTCGGGAGAGGCGATGCGGCGCTTCTTCGCGCCGTCCGTGCAGATCACCGAGGCCTCGGCCGTAACGGTATTCAGGATTTCGTAGTCGCCGCGCTCCAGATTCAGATCGGCCAGCTGCGCCCGATTGATCGTGTTGACCGACTCGGGGATGATCCGCTGCACGCCGCACGAAACGAGACCGACGAGGCAGCAGAGAAGGATCAGGGATTTTTTCATTCGTTCAAGATTTGTTTGTTCGTTGATAAGGGGTTGCGAAGTCCTCGGTCGTGGAAGAGGCGGACAAACAAAAAGCGCGGACTTCATCACGAGATGCCGGATTCTGCGGTCTTCCACAACCTTGTCCCCGAACAACGGAATAAAGCCCACGCTGGGATGCAGCATGGGCGTCAAACTTTATTCCTTCGGGGACATCTTGATATGTGGAAGTTTCAGAATCCCGAAATACAAGCTTACGCCTTTTATTTATATGTCCTTACGGTGCTACTGTTTCATAGGCAAAAAGGGTATATTTTTTTACGAAGATAGCGCAATCCGCCGAAAAAACAAAATTTTTTCCGCCGCACGGGGTCCCCGCGCGCAAAAAAGCGGGAGTAGTATCGCCGAACGCCCGCCCGTTTCGGCCCCGACCGCGCAGCCGCCGTGCGCACGACCACGCAGCAGGCAGAGCCCGCACGGGAGCGCCGCCGATCGCACCCGCCCGTCGCCAAAGGGCGCCTCCGCATCCCGCAGCTGAAGGCCCGCATCCCTCGTCCGCTCGTGCGGGCACACCGCAGGCTTCAGCCCGAGCGAGGCCTGCCGTCTCCGCTCGGCTGCCTGAACATCGCACATTACGTGCGTGCCGTTCGCCGACGGCGAACGTGCGGCTTCGTCCCGCCGCACGGCCACAACGATCCCGCTGCCCTCCCGCCGCCGACGGCGAACTTGTGCGACATGGAGTCGCAAGACGTCGGCGGGCCGGAGCTTCGCCCCGCTTTAGGCCCGCAACGCTTACGAGTACGGGCGCTTCGCAAGCTCCGACCCGAGTAGCGGTTGCCGTCGGCGCATGCCCGCAAAATCGGTCTCGTTGCCGACCTCCTCCGCCCCCTATCCGCCGCTATCTTCCGCCGCCGCCCTGCACAAAAAAGCAGGACCGCACCCACGGTGCGGCCCTGCCGAATGAACGGGTTGCCCCTTTTTAGAACTCCATCTTCGAGCGACGGACGTAGCCGTTGTAGCGCCACTTGGCGTTCTCCTCGGCGGCGTCGAAGAGCTCCTGCGCCTCGGTCGGGAAAGCCTTCTTGAGCGACGTGTAGCGAACCTCGCGCATCAGGAAGTCCTGGAACTTCGACCAGTCGGGCTCCTTCGAGTCGAGCACGAAGGGATTCTTGCCCTGTGCCTCCAGGTCGGGGTTGTAGTGCCACAGGTGCCAGTAACCGCAGGCAACGGCATCCTTGCCGATCTGCTGCGTGCGCGTCATGCCGCCCTTGATGCCGTGGTTGATGCACGGTGCGTAGGCGATCACGAGCGACGGACCCTGGTAAGCCTCGGCCTCCTTCAGCACGTTGAAGAGCTGCTGCTGCGAAGCGCCGATCGATACCTGGGCGACGTAGACGTAACCGTAGGTCATGGCCATGGCGCCGAGGTCCTTCTTGCGGATGCGCTTGCCGCTCGATGCGAACTTGGCGACGGCACCCACCGGCGTAGCCTTCGACGACTGACCGCCCGTGTTCGAGTAGACCTCCGTGTCGATGACCAGGATGTTCACGTCCATGCCCGAAGCGAGGACATGATCCACACCGCCGTAGCCGATGTCG
This sequence comes from uncultured Alistipes sp., assembly GCA_910584485.1. Taxonomy (GTDB): domain Bacteria; phylum Bacteroidota; class Bacteroidia; order Bacteroidales; family Rikenellaceae; genus Alistipes. The sequence continues at coordinate 64,007 of CAJUAV010000006.1, read as the reverse complement.
TAGCCCCAGCCGTCACCGCCGATGATCCACTGCGATTTCTTGACGAGCCAATCCTTCATGGCGAGGATCTTCTGGCAGTAGTCGCAGCCGCAGCTCTCGAGCAGCGGGAGCAGGGCGGCCGTAGCCTCGGCCGACTTGGCCGACGAGTAGCGACCCTCGATCCAGTTCTTCATGGCGGCCTTCAGCTCCTCGGAGCACTTGTCGCACGAAGCGATCGCCTCCTCCATGTAGCCCTGTACGCGGTCGCGCAGCTTCTCGATGCCGACGTGCATACCCAGACCGTACTCGGCGTTGTCCTCGAAGAGCGAGTTGGCCCAGGCGGGACCCTGACCCTTCGCGTTGGTGCAGTAGGGCGTCGAGGGTGCCGAACCCGAGTAGATCGAGGTACAGCCCGTAGCGTTGGCGACCATCATCTTGTCGCCGAAGAGCTGCGTGATGGCCTTGATGTAGGGCGTCTCGCCGCAACCGGCGCAGGCACCCGAGAACTCGAAGAGCGGCTGTGCGAACTGGAGGTTCTTGACGCTCTTGGTCTTGTCGACGACCTCCTTGTAGCCGACCTTCGTCGTGGCGTACTCCCAGTTGGCGACCTGTGCCAGCTGCGACTCGAGCGGCTTCATGACGAGCGCCTTCTCCTTGGCGGGGCAGATGTCCGCGCAGTTGTTGCAGCCCGTACAGTCGAGCGGCGACACCTGGATGCGGAACTTGTAGGCCTTCGTCTCGCCCAGACCCTGCTTCCACTCCATGCCCGAAGCGGCGGCCTCCTCCTCCGTGGCGAGGAAGGGACGGATGGCGGCGTGGGGGCAGACGTAGGCGCACTGGTTGCACTGGATACAGTTCTCGATCTTCCACTCGGGAACGTTCACGGCGATGCCGCGCTTCTCCCAGGCGGCCGTGCCGTTCTCCCAGGTGCCGTCCTCACGGCCTGCGAAGGTCGAGACGGGCAGCTGGTCGCCCTTCAGGGCGTTGATCGGGTCGACGATCTTCTGTACGAAGGCGGGGCGGTTGCTGTCGACGGCTGCGGCAGCCTCCTTGACCTCGATCGAAGCCCACTCGGCGGGCACCTCGACCTTCACGACGGCGTTGCCGCCGGCGTCGACGGCCGCGTAGTTCATGTTCACGATATCCTCGCCCTTCTTGCCGTAGGACTTCAGGATGGCGTGCTTCATCTCCTCGACGGCCTTCTCGAACGGAATCACGGCGGCGATCTTGAAGAAGGCCGACTGCATGATCGTGTTCGTGCGCGAGCCCAGACCGAGCTCGGCGGCGATCTTCGTCGCGTTGATGATGTAGAAATTGATCTTGTTCTTGGCCAGGTAGACCTTCATGTGGTCGGGCAGCGTGCGGCAGGTCGTCTCGGCGTCGTGCGTCGAGTTGAGCAGGAACGAACCGCCCGCCTTCAGACCCTTCAGCACGTCGTACTTGTCGACGTACGACGGCACGTGGCAGGCCACGAAGTCGGGCGTCGTCACCAGGTAGGGCGAGGTGATCGGCAGGTCGCCGAAGCGCAGGTGCGACGAGGTGTAGCCGCCCGATTTCTTCGAGTCGTACGAGAAATAGGCCTGGCAGTACTTGTTCGTCGAACCGCCGATGATCTTGATCGAGTTCTTGTTGGCACCCACCGTACCGTCGGCGCCCAGACCGAAGAAGAGGGCCTCGAACGTGCCGGGCTTGGCCATCGAGATCTCCTCGCCGACGGGGAGCGAAAGGTTCGTCACGTCGTCGACGATGCCCACCGTGAAGTGATCCTTGGGCTGTGCGGCGGCGAGGTTCTCGAAGACGGCCAGCATCTGGGCGGGCGTCGTATCCTTCGACGAGAGGCCGTAGCGGCCGCCGATGATCATCGGCTGGAGCTCCTTGCCGTAGAACATCGAGCGTACGTCGAGGTAGAGCGGTTCGCCGTCGGCGCCGGGCTCCTTCGTGCGGTCGAGGACGCAGACGCGCTTGACCGAAGCGGGCACGACGTTGAAGAAATATTTTTCCGAGAAGGGACGGTAGAGGTGTACGGTAATCAGACCGACCTTCTTGCCCTGCGTGCGCAGGTAGTCGATCGTCTCCTTGATCGTCTCCGTGACGGAGCCCATGGCCACGATGATCTCCTCGGCCTCGGGATCGCCGTAGTAGACGAAGGGCTTGTACTCGCGGCCCGTGATGTCGGAGATCTGCGCCATCGTCTCGGCCACCATGTCGGGCACGGCGTCGTAGAACTTGTTGCAGGCCTCGCGAGCCTGGAAATAGATGTCGGGGTTCTGGGCCGTACCGCGCGTAACGGGGTGCTCGGGGTTGAGGGCTTCGGCGCGGAAGCGCTTCAGGGCCTCGCGGTCGAACATGGCCGTCAGGCGCGCCTCGTCGATGAGCTCGATCTTCTGGATCTCGTGCGAGGTGCGGAAGCCGTCGAAGAAGTGCAGGAAAGGTATGCGGGCCTTCAGGGCGACGATGTGGGCGACGCCGGCCAGATCCATCACCTCCTGAACGGACGAGGTGGCCAGCATGGCGAAGCCGGTCTGGCGGGCGGCCATCACGTCCTGGTGGTCGCCGAAGATCGACAGCGCGTGCGAGGCGAGTGCGCGGGCCGAAACGTGGAAGACGCCCGGGAGCAGCTCGCCGGCGATCTTGTACATGTTGGGGATCATCAGCAGCAGACCCTGCGAAGCGGTGAAGGTCGAGGTGAGGGCACCCGACTGCAACGAGCCGTGCACGGCGCCTGCGGCACCCGCCTCCGACTGCATTTCGACCACCTTGACGGTCTCACCGAAGATGTTCTTGCGACCCTGCGCAGCCCATTCGTCCACGTACTCGGCCATGGTCGAAGAGGGGGTGATGGGATAGATGGCGGCGACCTCCGAGAACATGTAAGCCACGTGAGCCGCTGCATAGTTACCATCACAAGTGATAAATTTCTTTTCTGCCATTTGTTTTGGTTTTGAGAATGATATTGTTTGTGTTTCGAGTTTTCCGGTGCCGCACGGCGTACGGCGTCACAAAGATAGCGATAATCCCGTAAAAAAGCGCCGCCGCGCCGACTTTTTTCGGCTGCGAAAGCGCTTTTCTTGTCCGAGGGGCAGGATCGTCCGCCCCGCACGGAGCGCGGATCCGATCGGCGCGGCCGAAGCCGCCCCGCAGGCGGCGGACAGACGGCCCCCACCGCGGCACCCGCTGCAAAAGGCCCCGCGGAACACCGGCCGCAACACACGCCGCAAAAGCCTCCGCGGAACACCCGCCGCGACACACGCCCCCGAAGCCCCGCAGGAACCCCGCCTCAAAGAGCCCATCCCGCAACGCTCGGCACGCCCCGCCGCCGGTTATTCGAGCCCCGCCTGCCGCCTCATCCACGCCGTGGCGCGGCGGTTCGTCTCGGGGAAGCGCCAATGGTACGACGCAGGGGTCGTGACGACGGTTTTCGGCGCCGCGATGCGGTTCAGGGCGGCCGCCACCGAGGTGGGCGGACAGGTATCGTCGTTGAAGCCGTAGGAGTAGAAGCCCGGGCAGCGGATGCGGCGGGCGAAATTCACGACGTCGTAGTAGCCCATCGTCCGCATCGCGGCGCGGCGGTCGATGCCGGGCTGTGCCGCCTCGTCGGCGAACATCCGCGGCCAGCCGCCCGCACGGCCGTGCAGGTAGCCCCCGACGTCGCAGAGGGCGGGATAGAAGGCGGCCACGAAGCCCACCTTTTCGTGGAGCGCCGCCGTGACGATCGCCAGGGCGCCGCCCTGGCTGCCGCCCGTGACGCCGACGTGTTCGCCGTCGAATGCGGGGAGCATCATCAGAAAATCGATCGCCCGCGCACACCCCGCGTAAACGCGTCGGTAATAGTAGCTTTCGCGCGCCTCGATCCCCGTGTAGGCGTAGTCGCCGATCCGCTGCTGCGCCTGCCGCAGGAGCGAGTCGGCCGGCTCCATCGGCAGGTCGTGGATCTCGATCGCCAGCGCGACGAACCCCTGCTCGGCGTAGTCGGTGGCGGGCGGAATGCGCTTCACGCCCGCCCCGGGCGGCACGAGCAGCACGGGGTGGCGCCCTCCGCCGCGCGGCACCGAGAGCCAGCCGCGGATGTACGACCCGTCGCCGAAGACGGGGATGCGCACCTCGGAGGTCTCGACGCGCTCGGTCGAGCGTTCGGGAGCGGGGGTGATCGTCACGTCGAGGGGCGTGCGGCGCGCCTCGGCGAGCGTGCGGCGCCAGAAACGGTCGAAATCGAAGGGTTCGGGAGTCGTCGGCAGGATGCGGTCGACGTCGAAACCCGTCTTGACAGTCTGCGCGTATCCCTCGCCCTCCACCTCGAAGCGGATCGTGCAGTAACGGAAGCCGGGGCGGTCGAGCCGCCCGACGGGAACGGTCGCCCGTCCGTGGCGGAAACAGCTTTTGCCCCGCAGGTCGGGGGCCATGCGGTCGTCGCCCGCCTCGAAGGCGATTTCAACCCCGTCGAGGGCGTTGCCGCCCGCCTTGGCGATCACCTCCAGCGAGGGTTCTTCGCCCGCGCGGTAGCGACAGTCGTCGCGGTCGGCCAGCACCGCGAACTCGACGTAGGGGCGCGGAGCCTTCTTGATCTGCGCCGCGAGGGGCGACACGAGGAAAAGCAGGGAAAGCAGCAGCAGGCGGAACATAAAAGCGGTTTGTTAAGGTTCGAAGACGTATCCGACCCCCTTGACGGTGCGGATATGGCGCTCGCCGATCTTCTGGCGCAGGCGGCGGATGTGAACGTCGATCGTGCGGTCGCCCACGACCACCTCGCGCCCCCAGACGGCGGTGTAGATCTCCTCGCGCGGGACGAGCTCCCCGGGGCGGGCGGCCAGCAGTTCGAGCAGCGCGAACTCCTTGCGCGGCAGCGTGATCCGCTCGCCGTCGCGCAGCACGGCATGCCCCGCCGCGTCGATCGTCACCGCCGCCGCGTCGGCTTCGGCAGGCTCGGCGTCGATGCGCTTGAGCACGGCCCGGATGCGGCTCACGAGCAGCTTCATCGCAATGGGCTTGGTCAGGTAGTCGTCGGCCCCCGCGTCGAAGCCCGTGAGCTGCTGCTCCTCCTCGCCCAGCGCCGAGAGAAAGATGATGAGCGTCTCCTTCAGCGCGGGATCGCGGCGGATGGCGCGGCAGGTCCGCTCGCCGTCCATGACGGGCATCAGACGGTCGAGCAGAATGAGGTGCGGACGATACTCGGCGGCGATGCGGAGGGCCTCGGCGCCGTTCTGCGCCGTGCGGACCTCGTAGCCCTCGCGCACGAGGTTGTAGCGGACGAATTCGAGGATGTCGACCTCGTCGTCGACCAGCAGGATGCGATGGCTCATGGTGCGTCGGATGGGGCGGCGGCGGCCGGGACCGTCGTCGCGGGAAAACGATAGGGCGAAGATAGCAAATTTTGGCCGAAAACCTTGTTTCGTCCGTGGAAAAAACGCTATATTTGCAAGAATTATGTGCCTTGTGTGCGGGGCACGCAAAAAACAACGTTGTGATGGCTACCGAAAACACCACCCTTTCTGCTCTGGAAGAGCAAGTCGGTCCGCAGGGGGCCGAAGATACGCAGACCGCAGCGACCGCCGCAACCGACGGAGCCGCCGCGGAGGAGAAGACGACCGAGGTCGATTTCGTCGAGGAGGAGGCCGCGCTGGCCGCCGCCGATGCGGGGCTCGAGCTGGGCGAGGAGACGGCCGAGGAGGCCGCTGCCGAAGAGACGCCCGCCGAGGATGCCTTCGACGGCCTGTCGAAAGAGGAGCTGCTCGACCGCTTCGCCCGCGAGATCGAGGAGCGGCCCGTTCCCGCCCTGCGCCGCACGGTCGACGCCCTGAAGGTCGCCTTCTACCGCATCCGCCGCACGGAGGTCGAAACGGCCCGCCGCGCCTGGATCGAGGCGGGGAACGCGGAGGAGTCGTTCGCGGCACCGACCGACGAGGCCGAAACGCGTCTGAAGGAGCTGTTCCGCGAATACCGCCGCCGTCGCGACGCCTTCATCGCCGACCTCGACGCCAAGAAGGAGGCCAACCTGCAGATCAAGACGGCCGTCATCGAAGAGCTCAAGGCGCTCGTCGGATCGGACGAGACGCTGAACCATACCTTCACCCGCTTCCGCGAGCTGCAACAGCGCTGGAAGGAGACGGGCCCCGTGCCGCAGGCCGCCGTAAAGGACCTGTGGGAGACCTACAACCTCCACGTCGAAAATTTCTACGATTTCATCAAGATCAACAAGGAGCTGCGCGACCTCGACCTGAAGAAGAACCACGAGCGCAAGGTCGCCCTCTGCGAGCAGGCCGAGGCGCTCTCCGACGAGAAATTGATCGTCGAGGCCTTCCGCAAGCTCCAGAAGCTGCACGACGCCTGGCGCGAGACGGGTCCCGTGGCCAACGAATACCGCGAGAGCCTCTGGGAGCGCTTCAAGGCGGCGTCGAGCCGCATCAACAAGCTGCACCAGGAGCATTTCGAAGCCCTCAAGGCGGAGCAGCTGAAGAACCTGGAGCTGAAGAGCGCCCTGTGCGAGGCGGCCGAAGCGCTCGCCACGGCAGCACCCGCCACGCGCAAGGAGTGGACGCGGGCGAACGACCGCCTGCTGGAGATCCAGAAGAGCTGGAAGGCGATCGGATTCGCCCCCAAGAAGGACAACAACCGCATCTACGAGCGTTTCCGCGCCGCCTGCAACCGCTTCTTCGAACTCAAGCGCGCCTATTTCGCCGACATGAAGGGCGAAATGGAGCAGAACCTGCTGCGCAAGAACGCGCTCTGCGAGCGCGCCGAGGCGCTGGCCGAGAGCGAGGAGTGGAAGCAGACGACCGACGAGCTGATCGCCCTTCAGGCCGAATGGAAGCAGGCGGGCCCCGTGTCGCGCCGCCATGCGGATGCCGTGTGGAAGCGTTTCCGCTCCGCCTGCGACCGCTTCTTCGAGCGCAAGGCGGCCCACTTCGCCTCGGTCGACGACGCCTACGCGCAGAACCTCGCGCTGAAGACGGCTCTGCTCGAGCAGATGGAGGCGGCCGACCCCGCCGAGGGGGGCATCGATACGATCCGCGAGTTCCAGCGCCGCTGGGGCGAGATCGGCTTCGTGCCCATCCGCCGCAAAGAGGCGATCCAGAAGCGTTACAAGGCGGCGCTCGACCGCCTCTTCGACCTGCTGCGCGGCGCGGAGCGCGACCGCTCGATGGGCCGCTTCCGCGAGAAGCTCTCGACGCTGAAAAACAGCGGCGACCGCCGCCTCACGAGCGAGCGCGAACGCCTCTGCAACCGCGTCCGCCAGCTCGAACAGGAGATCGGCCTGCTGGAGAACAACATCGGGTTCTTCGCCCGCTCGAAGAACGCCGAAGCGCTCGTCGCCGATGTGCGCGCCAAGATCGAACGGGCCCGCGAGCAGTTGCAGGCCGCGATCGAGAAGGTGAAGCTCATCGACAGCCGCGGCGAGGAGTAGCGCGGAGGAACCCGAGGGGCCGTCCTTATATAAGAAGGGAACGCCGCAACCAGTCCCGCAAGGCTTCGGCCGGAGTGCCCGTACGACGCCATGCGGTGCGATGCAGGGGGGGGCCGCAGCGGATCCGTTCGCCGCAGCCTCCTGTGCGACAGACCGCCTCGCGGCGCGAGCGAACCCGCCCGAAACGGATCGTCCGCGCCCCTGACGCACGGCCCGCGGGCCGCGAAACAGGAAACAGACTGAAATATTAAAAACAACGATAACGCATGAAACTTACGAAACCCAAGTACATCTTCGTGACGGGCGGTGTCGCCTCGTCGCTCGGCAAGGGCATCATCTCGTCGTCGATCGCCCGTCTGTTGCAGGCGCGCGGCTACTCGGTAACGATCCAGAAGCTCGACCCCTACATCAACGTCGACCCCGGCACGCTGAACCCCTACGAGCACGGCGAGTGCTACGTAACCGAAGACGGCGCCGAGACGGACCTCGACCTGGGCCACTACGAGCGTTTCACGAACCACCCCACGACGAAGGCCAACAACGTCACCACGGGCAAGATCTACAAGAGCGTCATCGAGAAGGAGCGCCGCGGCGACTACCTCGGCAAGACCGTGCAGGTGATCCCCCACATCACCGACGAAATCAAGCGCCGCATCCAGCTGCTGGGGCAAACGAAGCGCTACGACGTCATCATCACCGAGATCGGCGGCACGGTGGGCGACATCGAGTCGCAGCCCTTCATCGAGTCGGTGCGCCAGCTGCGCTACCAGCTCGGCTACCGCAACTCGGCTCTCGTGCACCTGACGCTCATCCCCTATCTGGCCGCCTCGGGCGAGCTGAAGACCAAGCCGACGCAGCACTCCGTGAAGCAGCTGCTCGAAAACGGCCTGCAGCCCGACATCCTTATTCTGCGCGCCGAGCAGCCCCTCTCGCTCAACCTGCGCCGCAAGGTGGCCCTCTTCTGCAACGTCGACGCGAACGCCGTCATGGAGTCGATCGACGTGCCGACGATCTACGAGGTGCCCCTCAAGATGCACGAACAGCACCTCGACGAGGTGGTGCTCGAAAAGCTCGACCTGCCCGCCGTGCAGGAGCCCGACATGGAGGCGTGGAAAGCCTTCGTCGAGCGCGTGAAAAACCCCTCGCACCGCATCGAAATCGCCCTCGTGGGCAAATACACCGAGCTGCCCGACGCCTACAAGTCGATCTCCGAATCGTTCATCCACGCGGGTGCCGTCAACGACTGCAAGGTGAAGCTGCGCTACGTCAACTCCGAAAAGATCACCGCCGAGAACGTCGCCGAACAGCTCGGCGGCATGAGCGGCATCCTGGTCGCCCCGGGCTTCGGCAACCGCGGCATCGAGGGCAAGATCGAGGCCGTGCGCTTCGCCCGCGAGCAGCGCATCCCCTTCCTCGGCATCTGCCTCGGCATGCAGTGCGCCGTGATCGAGTTCGCGCGCAACGTGCTGGGCTTCGCCGACGCCAATTCGAGCGAAATGGAGCAGACGCCCCACGCCGTGATCGACCTCATGGAGGAGCAGAAAGGCGTGACGGCCAAGGGCGGCACGATGCGTCTGGGCGCCTACCCCTGCCAGCTGAAGAAGGGGTCGAAGGTGGCCGAAGCCTACGGACGGCTCCTCATCTCGGAGCGCCACCGCCACCGCTACGAATTCAACAGCGATTTCCTGGAGCAGTTCGAAGCCGCAGGGATGCGTGCCGTGGGCGTCAACCCCGACACGAATCTGGTCGAGGTGGTCGAGCTGCCCGACCACCCCTGGTTCGTCGGTACGCAGTACCACCCCGAGTACCAGAGCACGGTGCTGAACCCCTCGCCCCTCTTCGTCGCCTTCGTCAAGGCGGCGATGGCGCAGGCCGAGACGGTCGCCCGCTGAACATCCACCGAAATAAGAGAGAACGAAACAGCCATCTATGGATAAAAAGACAATCGCCGGAATCGTCGTCATGGCGGCGATCTTCCTCGGATTCGCCCTGCTCAACAACCGCGAGCAACAGCGCTACAAGGCGCAAATGGAGGCCTACCAAGCCTATCAGGACTCCGTAAAGCGCGCCGAGCAGGCCCTGCTGCCCGCCGCCGACACCCTTTCCGCGGCCGTCGTCGAAACCGCGACGGCCTCCGCCCCGACGCCGACCGTCGTTCCGACCGATGCGGCCCGCCTGCGCCAGGTGGCGCTCTACGGCGAGGAGCTCGTGGCAGCCCGCGAGAAGGAGAGCGACGAACTGACGGTGGAGAACGACCTGCTGAAGGTGCGCTTCTCGACGCGCGGCGGCCGAATCGCGGGCGTCACGCTCAAGGAGTACACGAAATACGCCCCGAAGGACGAGCGCACGGAGCCCGTCGAGCTCTTCGACCCCGAAGCCGAGCGCTTCGCACTCTCGTTCTACCTCCGCAACGGGTTGAACGACGTGCTGCTGTCGACGGCCGACTACACCTTCGAGACGGAGCCCGTACGGCGCGAAGCCGACGGCACGCAGGTCGTGACGATGCGCCTGCCCGTCGCCGAGGGGGCGGCGCTCGAGTACCGCTACCTTATATATAATACGGCGGCCGCCGCGCGCGACTACCTGATCGATTTTCAGGTGCGGCTGATCGGCCTGCGGGAGCGGCTGTCGAACCAGACCTCGATCGGGCTGGAGTGGTCGAGCCTCACCTACCAAAACGAGCGCGGCTTCGACAACGAGAACATGTACACGACCATCGCCTACCGTTTCCCCGACGAGGATTCGATCGAGGAGCTCTCGATGAGCAAGGATACGAAGACGAAAGAGGTCTCGACGAAGGTCAGCTGGGTCGATTTCAAGCAGCAGTTCTTCTCGTCGGTGCTCATCGCGCCCGATCTGTTGAGCGGCGCCAAGATGGGCTTCGAGACCGCGCCCGAGGGTTCGGGCTACATGAAGCGTTTCACGTTGCAGAGCGCGGTGGAGTATGCGCCCTCGGTCGACCGCTACGATTTCGCCTTCTACTTCGGTCCGAACTACTACCCCGTGCTGCGCAAGGTGACCGTGGCGGACGAAAAGCTGCACCTCGAGCGCGTCATTCCGCTCGGCTGGGGCATCTTCGGCTGGATCAACCGCTGGGTCGTCATCCCCGTCTTCGACCTGCTGCGCAACCACATCGCCTCGTTCGGCGTCATCATCCTGATTCTGGCCGTCATGATCCGCCTCATCATCTCGCCGCTCACCTACAAGAGCTACGTTTCGATGGCCAAGATGCGCCTCATCAAGCCCGAGGTGGATGCCCTGGCGCAGAAATTCCCCAAACAGGAGGACGCCATGAAGCGCCAGCAGGCGACCATGGAGCTCTACCGCAAAGCGGGCATCAACCCGATGGGGGGCTGCATCCCGATGCTCATCCAGGTGCCGATCCTGATCGCCATGTTCCGCTTCTTCCCCGCCTCGATCGAGCTGCGCGGCGAATCGTTCCTCTGGGCGTCGGACCTCTCCTCGTACGACAGTATCTGGCAGCTGCCCTTCACGATCCCCTTCTACGGCGACCACGTATCGCTCTTCGCGCTGCTGATGGCCGTTTCGAGCTTCGTCTACTCCTACGTCACCTACCAGCAGAGTGCCTCGTCGCAGCCGCAGATGGCGGGCATGAAGTTCATGATGCTCTACCTCATGCCGCTCATGCTGCTCTGCTGGTTCAACAGCTACGCCAGCGGTCTGTGCTACTACTACCTGCTCTCGAACCTGCTGACGATCGGACAGACCTACGTCGTGCGCCGCATGGTGGACGACGACAAGATCCGTCTGGCGATGGAGGCCAACGCGGCCAAAAAGTCGAAGGGCAAGAAATCGAAGTTCCAGCAGCGCTACGAGGAGCTCATGCGCCAGCAGGAGCTGCAACAACGCGGCAAGAAGCGGTAATCCGCTCTGCGCCCGACACCGAAACACCCGCCGATCGTGGCGGGTGTTTTTTGATGCCCGCCGCAGCACCTGCCTTCCTGCCGTCGTCCGACCAAGATCGCCTCGACGGCCGCTAAAAAAGCGCCTCGCGCGTCGGCCCTTCGCCTTCGAAAAAAGCACCTTCGCCTGCCGACAAAAGGCACTCGCTCACTGACAACAAACAGCCCCGTCCGCCAACCAAAACGCACTCGTCCCCCGACAAAACGCCTCACCCGCCGACAAAAGCCCCCGCCTACTGACAACAAGCAGCCTCGTCCGCCAACCAAAACACACTCGTCCCCCGACAAAACGCCTCACCCGCCGACAAAAGCCCCCTCGCCTACTGACAACAAGCCTCCCCGTCCGCCAACCAAAACGCCCCTGCCTGCCGACAAACGTCCCCCACCTGCCGACAAAAGCGCCTCCGCCTACTGACAACAAACAGCCCCGTCCGCCAACCAAAACGCCCTCGTCCACCGACAAAAGCCCCCCCGCCTGCCGACAAAAAAAGCGGTCGCATCGCTGCGACCGCTTTCCGTTCGGGGGATCCGAACGGCTATTCGAGCACGAACTTCGCCTGCACGTGGTACTGGAGCTTGATCGTGCGGAACTCGAAGGCCTCCATATCCTCCACGGCAGCCTCGGCGGCATCCATCATCCCCGCAGCGCGCATCATCGTGTTGGCGGCGTAGAATTTCGGCATGATGCCGCTGTTCGAATCGTAGATATAGAAGCACTTGCCGATCCGCTGACCGATCGCCTCGGCCAGCGAGCGGGCGTTTTCGCGGGCGGCGCGCATCGCCTCGGTGCGCACCTCGGCCTTGTACTGCGCGAGCTGCGAGTGCGAGACCTTCTCGACGTTCACCTGCGAAATACCCAGTGCGTCGAGCGCCTGCCACGCCTTGGCCACCTCGGCCGACGAACCCAGCTTGAGCTGGTACTGCGCCGTGGCGACCGCCGTGCGCTTCTTGAAATAGGAGCTCGTCAGGTCGACCATCTTGAGCTGTTTGTCGACGTCGATCCCCTGGCGGCGCAGCGCCGTCAGCATGTCGCGCTGCTGCTGCTCGACGGTGATCTTACCCTTCGAGTCGCGTTCGTTGATCGTGATCGAGAGGTAGATTTCGTCGGGCACGATCTCGCGCTCGGCCGTGCCCTGCACCTGCACGAAGCTCGGATAGGGTCCTACGTTTTCCTGTGCGAAAGCCGTCAGCGACACCATCGCCGCGAAGGCCAGTAACCAGATTTTTTTCATCGTTTGCCTGTTTTAAAGTGACACATCTCGTTCATAAAACGTGCCTGACCCCATTTTATTGCCCGTCGAGCGGCGATCTTTCGCGCCGCACGAGCTTCACGACGTTCTCCACGTGGTGCGTGTGGGGGAACATGTCGACCGGCTGCACCGCCTCGACGCGGTAGTCGGCGTCGAGCAGCGCCAGGTCGCGCGCCTGCGTAGCGGGGTTGCAGCTCACGTAGACGATCCGTTCGGGCGCCGCGCGGCGGATCACCTCCAGCACCGGTTCGTCGACCCCCGCGCGCGGCGGGTCGAGGATGATGACGTCGGGGCGGCCGTTCGCGGCGACGAACGCATCGTCGAGCACCGCCTTCATGTCGCCCGCATAGAAACGCGTGTTCTCCAGCCCGTTGAGCGCGGCATTGACGCGGGCATCCTCGATCGCCTCGGCGACGTACTCGATGCCCACCACGCGGCGGCAGCGGCGGGCGCAGAAATTGGCGATCGTACCCGTACCCGTATAGAGGTCGTAGAGCGTATCTTCGGGCTTCAGGCCGGCGAAGTCGCGCGCCACCTTGTAGAGTTCGTAGGCCTGTCGCGAGTTGGTCTGGTAAAAGGATTTGGGCCCCACCTTGAAACGCAGCCCCTCCATCTCTTCGAAGATGTGGTCGCGGCCGCGGTGGCAGCGCACTTCGAGGTCGGACGTCGAGTCGTTCCATTTCGTGTTGACGACGTAGCAGAGCGACGTAATTTCGGGGAAGCGCTCCGCCAGATGATCCAGCACGTCGGCGATCGCCTGCGGCCGCTCCTCGCCGAAGACGACGATCACCATGACCTCGCCCGTCGAGGCGGTGCGGACCACCAGGTTGCGCAGAAAACCCGTATGCTCGCGGGCGTTGTGGAAGGTATAGCCGCGTTCGAGGCAGTAGCGCTTCGTTTCGAGGCGGATCGTGTTCGAGGGTTCGGGCTGGAGGTGGCAGGTCTCGATGTCGAGCACCTTGTCGAACATCCCCGGGATGTGGAAGCCCGCGGCGGGCGATGCCTCCAGGTCGGCCCCCGAAGCCACCTCTTCGAAGGTGAGCCAGCGGCGGTCGGCGAAGGTGAATTCCAGTTTGTTGCGGTAGTAGCGCGTCTGCTCCGAAGCGAGGCAGGGGCGGATTTCGGGCAGCTCGATCCGCCCGATGCGCGTCAGCTGGTCGCGCACCTGGTCGGTCTTCAGGCGCAGCTGCTCCTCATAGGGCAGGTTCTGCCACTTGCACCCTCCGCAGACCCCGAAATGGGCGCAGAAAGGCTCCGTGCGCAGCGGCGACCGCCGCACGTAGCGCACCACGTATCCCTCCATGAAACGGCGGCGCTTGCAGCGGATCTGCACATCCACGACGTCGCCCGGGACGGTCATCGGGACGAAGACCACCTGTTCGTTCCAGCGCCCCATCGCCTTTCCTTCGGCGGCGAGGGTCGTTATTTCGAGCCCCTCCAGCAAGGGGTAATTCGCTTTTTTCTTTCTTGCCATGGTGCAAAGATACGGATAAGCGAGGGCAAAAGCAAGCCTGCTTGCGTTTTGCCGAGCGGGAGTATCTTCGGCGCAGCCAAAGTACGGATAAGCCGAGGGCAAATGCAAATTTATTTGCGGTTTGCCGAGGCAGGAGTATCTCGGGCGCAGCCAAAATACGGATAAGCCGAGGGCAAATGCAAATTTATTTGCGGTTTGCCGAGGCAGGAGTATCTCGGGCGCAGCCAAAGTACGGATAAGCCGAGGGCAAAGGTCGGCAAACGGGAGCGGGCCGCCCCCCCCGATCAGCGCCGCAGCTTCCGCCCCAGCACGAAGCCCAGGGCGAACGGCACCCCGACCAGCACCCCGATCGCCAGCACGACATAGAGCAGCAGCCGTCCGACGAGCCCGGGCACCGCCTCGAAGCTCTGCCGCACGAGCTCCTCGGCCGTCGTCCGCAGCTGGGCGACGAGCGCCTCGCGCTCTCCCGTCACGTAGCGCTGCATCGCTTCGCGTTCGCGGCTCACGTCGGCGAAGGTGCCGTGCACGGTCCGGTCCAAAGCCGCGAGCAGCTGCGCGAGCTCCCCGCCGAGCCCCTCGACCATCGCCGACGAGAGTTCGGGCAGCCGCTCCGCCACGAGGGCCAGCCGTTCGAAGCGGCGGTCGAGCGAGTCGAGCTGCGCTCCGAGGCGCACGGCCGTGCTGTCGGCATGCAGCTGCATTTCGAGCAGCTCCTTCGACCAGCCGATGCTGTTCGAAAGCTGCTGCGTCTGGCCGCTCAACCGATCGTTCACGTCGGCGATCACCTCGGCGATGCTCCCCGTGGCGTAGCGATCCTCGATGCCGCGGGCGCGCAGATACTCCATCCACGCGAGGGTCGTGTTGGCGGCCTCCGTCCCCTCGTCGCGCACGGGATGCTCCCGCAGGTAGGCTCCGACGAAATCGGCCAGCAGCGCATACCGCTCCGCCGAAAGCCCCTCGCGGGCGAGCCGTTCCGCCCGACGGTCGAGCCGCGCGGCGACCGTGCGCGCCACGTCGCTCGACGGGCCGAAGAGCAGCGAATCGGGCAGCGCCGCGAATCCCTCGTCCATACGGCGGCAGAGGATCCACAGATCGGCCAGCGCCACCTCGGGGATGCCCTGCATGGCGGCCGTCACCGCGGCCCGCGTCGCGCGGATCTTCCACCGCACGGCCCGTATGCGCGCCGGCAGGTCGGGGGCGGAGGCGGCGATCGAATCGGCCGCCGCGGCCACCTCCGACGAAAGATCGTAGTAGAAACCGCGGGTCGTCACCCGCAGGTTCATCGCCTCCCGCGGGAGGGGGTCGCCCGTCGAGACGGCGACCTTGAGCAGCGAGCAGCCCGCAAGCGCGAGCGCGGCGAGCAGAGCCGCCGCATGCAGCAGCATTCGTTTCATGGCATCGGCAGGGCGGGTGAAAAAACCGCCTTTCGCGGTTAAAGGTAGGCAAATTCCGCCAAAAACACTACCTTTGCAAAAAAAGCGAACCTTTCGACCATGAATATCGCCGTATTCACCTTCAACCCCATCGGGGAGAACACCTACCTCGTCTGGGACGAGAGCCGCGCGTGCATCGTCATCGACGCGGGCGCCTCGACCCCTTCGGAGCGCGCCGCGCTCGACGACCGCATCGCCGAGCTGGGACTGCGTCCCGAGCTGGCGGTCAACACCCACGGCCATTTCGACCACGTGCTGGGCGTCGAGCACCTGCGCAGCCGCTACGGCATCCCCTTCGCCCTCTCGTCGAAGGACCGTTACCTGCTCGACGCAGCGTCGGCGGCAGGCTCCGTCTTCGGCATTCCGACCCGCGACATGCCCGCGGTCGACCTCGACCTGGAGACGATGGAGGAGGTGCGTTTCGGCAACAGCGCGCTGCGCATCCTGCGCACGCCGGGCCACACGCCGGGCGGCGTCTCGTTCTTCGATCCCGAGGGACGGGTGCTCTTCACGGGCGACACGCTCTTCCGCGAATCGATCGGCCGCACGGACCTCGAAGGGGGCGATTACCCGACCCTCGTCCGCTCGATCCTCGACGTGCTGCTGCCGCTGGGCGACGACGTGACGGTCCGCCCGGGCCACGCCGAAGCGACGACCCTCGGCCACGAAGCGCTCTACAACCCCTTCGTCGTCGAGGTGCTGCAACATCAGGTCGGCTATAACAAGTAGCTCCATGCGCATCGACATCATCTCCTCGGTTCCCGATCTGCTCGCTTCGCCCCTGAACGAATCGATCCTCAAGCGCGCCCGCGACAAAGGGCTCGTCGAAATCGTCGTCCACAACCTCCACGACTACGCCCACGACCGCCGCAAGACGACCGACGACTACCCCTTCGGCGGCGAGGCGGGGATGGTCATGAAGTGCGAACCGGTCTTCGAGCTGGTCGAGAAATTGCAGTCCGAGCGGCGCTACGACGAGATCATCTACACCTCGCCCGACGGCATCCGCTACGACCAGCACGAGGCCAACCGCCTCTCGACGCTCGAAAACATCATCCTCCTCTGCGGCCACTACAAGGGGATCGACCACCGCATCCGCGAACACCTCGTCACGCGCGAAATCTCGATCGGCGACTACGTCCTGACGGGGGGCGAGCTGGCCGCCTGCATCATCGCCGACTCGGTCGTGCGGCTCGTCCCGGGGGCGATCGGCGACGAGGCGTCGGCCCTCACGGACTGTTTTCAGGACGACCTGCTGGCCCCGCCCGTCTACACGCGTCCCGCCGAATTCCGCGGCTGGCGCGTCCCCGACGTGCTGCTGTCGGGCAATTTCGCCCAGATCGAAAAGTGGCAGGAGGAGCAGGCCCTGGCCCGCACCGAGCGGCTGCGGCCCGATCTGCTGGAACGATAAGAAGAGCCTGTACCGATGAAATACTACCTGCTTGTCGGCGAACCTTCGGGCGATCTGCACGGCGCCAACCTCATCCGCGGCCTCCGCAAGGCCGACCCCGCGGCCCGCTTCCGCTTCTGGGGCGGCGACCGCATGGCCGAAGCAGGCGGCACGACCCCCGTCAAGCACTACCGCGAAACCTCCTTTTTCGGGTTTCTGGACGTGCTGCGCCACCTGGGAACCATCCGCCGCCAGTTCGCCGAGTGCCGCCGCGACATCGCCGCCTGGGGCCCCGACGTGCTGATTTTGATCGACTACCCGGGGTTCAACCTCAAGATGGCGCGCTGGGCCCACGAGCACGGCATCACGGTCCACTACTACATCGCCCCGAAGGTGTGGGCGTGGAAGGAGTGGCGCGTGAAGCAGATCCGCCGATTCGTCGACCGCCTCTACATCATCTTCCCCTTCGAGCGCGACTACTTCCCGCGCTTCGGCATCGAACCCCGCTTCGAGGGCAATCCGCTCGTCGACGCCATCGAGGCGCGGCGCGGCGAACTCCCCTCGGGGACGGATTTCCGCGCGGCGCACGGGCTCGACGAGCGACCGATCGTCGCCCTCGTGGCGGGCAGCCGCCCGACGGAGCTCTGCGCCAACCTCCCCGCGATGGCCGAAGCGGCGCGGCGGATGCCCGACCGGCAGTTCGTCGTGGCGGGGGTTTCGTGGATCGACCGCGCCCGCTACGACGCCCTGCTGGGCGACGCCCCCGTGGCGATCGTCCGCGACCGTACCTACGAACTGCTGCACGTCGCCGAGGCGGCGATCGTCACCTCGGGAACGGCGACCCTCGAAACGGCCCTCATGGGGATCCCCGAGGTGGTGCTCTACCGCATTCCGTGGCTCTACGAACGGCTGCGCCCGCTCGTGGTGAAGATTCCGTGGATCTCGCTCGTCAACCTCAACCTCGGCCGCGAAGCGGTGCGCGAGGTGGTCGAGAGCCGTCCGACGGGCGAGCGGCTCGAACGGGAGCTGCGCCCGCTGCTGGAGGGGGGCGCCGAGCGAGCCCGCATGCTGCGCGATTTCGACGAGCTGCGCGCGATCATCGGCCCTGCGGGGGCCAGTGACCGCGTGGCGAAAGATATGGTCGAGACGCTGCGCGGACGGCAGGCGGACAAATAGCGAAACGCTGCCCGAGGAGGCAGAGTGCACCCCGCAGCCGAGCGGAGGAGGCCTGCGACAAACGGACTACGGCCCGCCATGCAAAAAGAGGCCGCAGCCGAGCAAGGGGGGGGGCGAGCAGCCCGTGGGGTGCGCCCCTTCACAGAGGGACGCCCCGCAGCCGAGCGGAGGCGGCACGAGCCTCTCGGCGAGTGGCAGCCCTCCGCCAGGGGGCGGCTGCGGGCTGCCGACGTCTGCGACGTCGAACCTGCGCGTTCGCCGACGGCGGCGAACGACACGCACATGCGTGCGACCTTCAAAGCGACGGCCCGCCCCGTCCGAACGATAACCAGGAAACCGACCCATACCATGAAAATCATCTGCATCGGCCGCAACTACGACGACCACATCGCCGAAAAGGAGAACGGCGGAGGCGGCACGCGCCCCGAACACCCCCTCTTCTTCCTGAAGCCCGACACGGCGCTGCTGCGCAACAACGACCCCTTCTACCTCCCCGCCTTCTCGAACGAGATCCACTACGAATGCGAGCTGGTCGTGCGCATCAACCGCGTGGGGCGCGCCATCGAACGGCGCTTCGCCCACCGCTACTACGACGAGGTGGGGCTCGGCATCGATTTCACGGCCCGCGACCTGCAGCGCCGCGCCATCGCCGAGGGGCTGCCGTGGGAGAGCTGCAAATCGTTCGACCATTCGGCCGCCGTCTCGCCGCGCTTCCTCTCCCTCGCCGAGCTGGGCGGCGACATCCAGCGCCTGCATTTCGACCTCTCGCTCAACGGCGAACCGCGCCAGGCGGGCGACACCGCGCGCATGCTCTGGACGGTCGACGAGCAGATCGCCTGGGTCTCGCAGTTCGTCCTGCTGCGCATGGGCGACCTGCTCTTCACGGGTACCCCCGCGGGGGTCGGCTGCGTCGCGGCGGGCGACACGCTGCGCGCTTCGCTCGAAGGACGGGAACTGCTCAACTTCGACATCCGCTGACCGCCATGCTGCTCCACGAACGACTCCGCAACCGCCGGCTGCTGCTCGCCTCGCAGTCGCCCCGCCGCCGCGAACTGCTGACCGCCTGCGGCATCCCCTACGAACTCGCCCCGCAGTACGACTGCGAAGAGCGCTACCCCGCCTCGCTGCCCCCCGAAGAGGTGCCCGCCTTCCTCTCGCAGCTCAAAAGCGAGGCCTGCCCCCGCCCGCTCGCCGCGGACGAAATTCTGCTGACCGCCGACACGGTGGTCGTGCTCCGAGGCGAGGTCCTCGGCAAGCCGCTCGACCGCGCCGACGCCCTCGGCATGCTCCGCCGCCTTTCGGGAGCCGTCCACACGGTCGTCACGGGCGTGACGCTGCGCACCGCCGACCGCCGCCGCACCTTCACGGCCCGCAGCGAGGTGCGCTTCCGCCCCCTCGCGGAGGAGGAGATCGCCTACTACGTCGACACCTTCCGCCCCTTCGACAAAGCGGGCTCGTACGGCATTCAGGAGTGGATCGGCTATGCGGCGATCGAACGCATCGAAGGCTCCTTCTACAACGTCATGGGGCTGCCGATCCAGAAAGTCTACGTCGAACTCGAACGTTTTTTACAGGAATAAACCAATCCGAACCTACTCATGAAACACCTGCTGCTCACCCTCTGTTTCGTCCTCTCGGCGCTGCTGCCCGCAGCGGCCGACGAAGGCATGTGGCTCCCGAGCCTCATCGCCGAGCGCATCGACGACATGCGCGCCAAAGGCTTCCGCCTCACGGCCGAAGATATCTACAGCATCAACCGCGCCTCGATGAAGGACGCCGTGGTCCTCTTCGGCGGCGGCTGCACGGGCGAGATCGTCTCGGACCGGGGGCTGCTGCTTACCAACCACCATTGCGGCTACGACGCCATCCAGCGCCACTCGTCGGTCGAACACGACTACCTCACCCACGGCTTCTGGGCCCGCTCGCGCAGCGAGGAACTCCCCAACGAGGGTCTCAACGTCCGCATCCTGGTCCGCATGGAGGAGGTAACCGGCCGCCTCGCGGCGGGTGAAAGCGCCGCTGCGATCATCGAAGCCGCCGAAGCCGAGGGAACGGGGTACCGTGCCTCGATCGAGCAGATGTACTACGGCGACCAGCGCTACCTCTTCGTCTACGAGCAGTTCGACGACGTGCGCCTGGTCGGAGCGCCGCCCTCGTCGATCGGCAAGTTCGGCGGCGACACCGACAACTGGATCTGGCCGCGCCACACGGGCGATTTCTCCGTTTTCCGCATCTACGCCTCGCCCGACAACAAACCCGCGGCCTACTCCCCCGAGAACGTCCCCTACCGCCCGAAGCGCCATTTCGCCGTCTCGACGAAGGGGGTGAAGGAGGGCGATTTCACGATGATCTACGGCTTCCCGGGCAACACGCAGGAGTACATCCTTTCCGACGCCGTGCGCTACGTCGCCCGCCGCTCCGACCCGACCAAGATCGCGATCCGCGACGGTCGTCTGGCGATCATCGCCGAGGCGCAGGCCTCGGACCCCGCGCTGCGCATCTGCTACGCCGCACGCCACGCCTCGATCGCCAACGCCTGGAAGAAGTGGCAGGGCGAGGTGCTGGGACTCGAACGCCGCCGCGTGTGCGAGGAGCGCGAGGCCTACGAGGAGCGTTTCGCCGCCCGCGTGCAGGGGGATCCGCGCTACGGCGACCTGCTGCCGCAGCTCAAGGCGGAGTACGCCCGCATCCTGACCCCCTATTTCGCCCGCGAGATGCTGGCCGAGACGCTCTTCACGCTGCCCGCCCGCTACAGCGAGGCGGAGCGCGCCGAGCCCTTCTTCGCCAAGCGCGCCGCCTGCGAACGCGCCCTCTTCCGCCATGCGCTCAAGCAGTACGACCGCCACTGCCCCGACGGCTACCGTCTGCCCGCCTTCCTCGACGGCGTGGCGGCCGCAGGTTCGGTCGAGGCCTATGCCGACCGCCTCTTCGAGGCGACGTGGAGCGGCAGCGACACGACGCAGCTGACGGCGCTGCGGAGCGACGCCTCGCGCATGCTGCAACACATCGCGTGGATGCTGGGGACGACCTCGCTGCGCAACCCCTCGAGCAAGCGGCTGAACGAACTCTATGCCGCCTACGTGCGCGCCCTGCGCGAGGTCGACACCGAGCGCGCCTTCTACCCCGACGCCAACCTGACGCTGCGCGTCGCCTACGGCACGGTGGCGGGCTACGAATACGCCGACGGCGAATACCACACGCCCCACACGACCATCGACGGCATCATCGCCAAGGACAACCCCGCCATCTACGACTACGACATTCCGCAGGCGCTGCGCGACCTCCACGCACGGAAGGACTACGGGCGCTGGGCGACCTCGATCGACGGCCGCCGCACGGTGCCCGTCTGCTTCCTGGCGACGAACCACACTACGGGCGGCAACTCCGGTTCGCCGATCCTCAACGGCCGCGGCGAGCTGGTGGGGATCAATTTCGACCGCACGTGGCGCTCGACGATGAGCGACATCCGCTTCGATCCGACCGTCTGCCGCAACATCGCCGTCGACATCCGCTACGTGCTGCTGGTGATCGACCGCATCGGCGGCGCAGGGTGGCTGCTCGACGAAATGACGATCCGATAGGGCATTGCGCCGACCGCGGGCGACCGTGACGTCGCCCGTGGTCGGCAGCCCGAACGGCACACGGGCAATATTTTTCAAAATATTCGCCGAAAATTTTGGATTTTCAGAAATCGTCTCTATCTTTGCAATCCCGAAAGGCACTTAACGGTGCCGCAGCGTATGAGCCCAGGTGGTGAAATTGGTAGACACGCTACTTTGAGGGGGTAGTGAACATTAGTTCGTGCAAGTTCGAGTCTTGTCCTGGGCACCAAAAGAAGATCGCAACCGAGTAGGTTGCGATCTTCTTTTTATACCCCCCCTCCGAAGCTGCGGCGCGACGGGCAGCCGAAAAAAGAAAGCAGCCTCCCGAAATTCGGCTTCGGGAGGCTGCTTTCTTTGCGGTGCGTAGGGGACTCGAACCCCTGACCCCGTGCGTGACAGGCACGTATTCTAACCAGCTGAACTAACGCACCGTTTGCTGATTGCGACTGCAAATATAGCGGTTTTTTCCGAAACGGCAATAGCTTTCGTCACTTTTTGAAGAAAGAAAATTGCACGCTCCCGTAACTCCTTAACTGCCAAAAATAAGGGTGTTCATCGAACGATTTCCCCTTCGGGTGTTCGAAGACGAGCAGGCCCCCTTCGCGCAGCAGGTCGCCGGCGAAGATCTGCTCGATCACCGCCTCGCTCCCCTCGAGGTCGTAGGGGGCGTCGGAAAAGATCAGATCGAAGCGTTTCGAGCAGCTTTTCAGGTAGAGGAAGGCGTTCGCCTTCGCCACGAAGAGATTGCGGGCCCCCAGCTCGCGGGCCGTGCGGCGGATGAAATCGGCATGCACGGCGTTGATCTCGACCGCCGTGACGCTCCGCGCCCCGCGCGAGGCGAACTCGTAGCTGATCGATCCCGTTCCCGCGAAGAGGTCCAGCACGTCGCATGCCTCGAAATCGACGAGGTTCGACAGCACGTTGAACAGATTCTCCTTGGCGAAATCGGTCGTGGGACGCGCCCGCAGGTTGCGGGGCGGAACGATCGCCCGCCCCTTGTAGGTTCCGCTGATTATGCGCATGGAATCGTCTTTTTGAATCGATGGCGGAAGCGGCGGAAACAGCCGCTCCGATCGTCGAGCAGCAGCACGCAGCGCTTCGCGTCGATGCGTTCGCAGAGCCGCTCGACCAGGTAGGCCCGCTCCTCATCCGTCTCGACGGGGAGCGCCTCGGCCAGTTGCAGGGCGGGATCGAAGCAGCGCAGGTAGAGCACGCGGCCCGTGTCGCAAACCCACACGGTCGGCTCGACCGGCTCGACCGCCTGCAACAGCGGCGCGGCATAGCGGACCGACGCGCTGCACCGCTCCTCGATCGTTCGAAGCGTCGTCTCGGCCAGCGCCATCACGGCGACCAACGGCGCCGCATCCGCATGCGCGGCCCTGTCGGCAGTCCGTAAGGCCGCATCGTCAGACCCGCCGTCCGCCGTCGGCGCAGCATCCGCCATTCGCCCGAAAGTTCGCTCGGCAGCCTCGACTCCGTCGGCAGCTCCCGTAGCAACCCCGCCTTCGGCAACCGTCGAGTCTCCACGGTCGGCATCGGCCGCGACCACAGTCCCGACCCCGTCGGCAGCTCCAGCGGCAGCCCCGCCTTCGGCATCCTCCGCGGCGGCGCAGACCGTGCACATCCCCTCGGCGAGCGGCATGCCCGCGGCGGCGAAGAGCGCGGCCGCCTCGGTCGGCTCGTAGAGGGCGCGCGGTACGAGCAAGGTCGCCGCCGTCAGCAGCTCGACCACCTCCGCCCCGCGCAGGGCTTCGGCCGCGGACTCCGAAAAAAAGTGCCCATCCAACGTGAGCTGAACGGACACTCTTTTCGCGGTTTGCGGCGTTCGGTTACTCCCAGTTGCCCGCCTCATTGTTACCGGCCTCCATCGAACCGAACTTGATGCCCGGGTAGCGGTTGAAGTTGTTCACGTCGTCGTCGATCTTGTTGATGAGCTCCTGACGATAAGCGACCGTGTCAATGAAGAGTTTGTAGGGTGCGCGGCACTCCACGATCGGAATGACGACCTTCGATTCGGTGGTGACGATGCCCGCCTCGAGGATGTACTGTGCCTGCTTGTCGGTGCCGGGGATGTAGCGCAGATCGGCCACGTCCTGTGCCGTGAGCTTCTTGGGCGAGAAGATCGTGTCGATGACGGCCACCTTGAACTTCTCGACGTTCTTCTTCTTCAGACGCTTGAGCAGAGCCAGGCCCACCGAGTCGTCCTCGTCGTAGATCTTGCGCTCGAGTTCGAGTGTATCGTTGAGGATGAAGGCGGCCAGCGTGTCGAAATCGGCCGTGAAGCGCTGGTATTTCGTCTTGAAGGCGCGCTCGGCCGTGCGGATGTCCTTGATGCGCTCGATCACCTGGGCGCGCTTGGTTTTCAACTCGTTCTCGAAACGGATGGGCGTCGAGATCTGCTTGTAGATGATCCATACGAACGCGATGATCGCGACGGCCAGCAGCAGTTGGGCAATTTTTTTCATTTTGTATTCGCGTATTTGTTATTAATTTTGTCGGGTCAACGTACGCATCGATGAATAGTTCGAATATCGCAGCCCAAATTTACGCTAAAATTTGTTTCGAAACAACCCTCGGCCAAAAAAAAATCGTAGAAATGTTGTCGGAATACCTCGCAGATCCCGATTTTTCGAAGATTTTCGTCCTGAACGGCTATGCGGGAACGGGCAAGACGACCCTCATCGCGGCGACCGTGGCGGCCCTCTCGACCCTCGGCATGCGGACCGTGCTGCTGGCCCCCACGGGACGCGCCGCGAAGGTGCTGGCGCGCTATTCGGGCCGCAAGGCGCTGACGATCCACAAACGCATCTACCGCGAACGGACCACGGCCGACTACGAATCGAAATTCTCGCTCGACCTGAACCGCGAGCAGGGGGCGCTCTTCATCGTCGACGAGGCCTCGATGCTCGCCGACGACAGCGGTGGCGGCTTCCGCTTCGGCAGCGGCTCGCTGCTCGAGGACCTCGTGCGGTACGTGCGCAGCGGCCGCGGCTGCCGGCTGATGCTCGTCGGCGACAGCGCCCAGCTCCCCCCCGTGGGCGCCGACCGCAGCCCCGCGCTCGATCCCGCGACCCTCGACCGCTTCGGCGAGGTGGTCTACGCGACCCTCGACGAGGTGGTGCGCCAGGAGGTCGGCTCGGGCATCCTCTTCAACGCGACGCTCGTGCGCTGCATGCTCGAACGGGGACTGTGCGAGGTGCCGCGCTTCGACCTTGCGTTCGACGACGTCGAGGCGCTCCAGGGGGGCGAATTTCTCGAGCGGCTCCAGGACGCCTATGCCCGCTACGGCCGCGACGAGGTGATCGTCGTCACCCGCTCGAACAAGCGGGCCAACCGCTACAACGAGGGGATCCGCCGCAACGTCCTCGGCGCCGAGGAGGAGATCGAGAGCGGCGACATGCTCATGGTGGTCAAGAACAACTACTATTATACGGAGCGCACCGAGGGGTGCCCGATGAGCTTTCTGGCCAACGGCGACATCGCCCGCCTGCGGCGCCTGGGCCGCTTCGAGGATTTCTACGGCTTCCGCTTCGCCCGCGCGGTGCTCGAATTTCCCGACTACGACGATGCGGAGCTCGAATGCCGCATCCTGCTCGACACGATCGCCTCGGAGTCGCCCTCGCTCACGCGCGAGGAGTCGGACCGCCTCTTCTACGAGGTCGAGAAAGACTACCTCGACCTCAAAAGCCGCATCAAACGCTTCAAGGAGATCCGCGAGAACCCCCATTTCAACGCCGTGCAGGTCAAGTTCGCCTACGCCGTGACCTGCCACAAGGCGCAGGGCGGCCAGTGGAAGGCGGTCTTCGTCGACCGCTGCCTCTTCGGCGACGAACCCATGACGCGCGACCTGCAGCGCTGGCTCTACACGGCCCTCACGCGCGCCTCCGAAAAACTCTATCTGGTCAACTTCGATGAACGATTCTACGACGCATGACGGTGCGGGCCGCACCGTCGAGGTCCATCCGCTCGAACCCTTTCTGCCCGCCGGGGCGCGCCTGCTGATGCTCGGGAGTTTCCCGCCGCCGCGCCGCCGCTGGTCGATGGAGTTCTTCTACCCCAACCTCCAGAACGACATGTGGCGCATCGCGGGCCTCCTGGCCGCGGGCGACAAACACCACTTTCTGAACCCCGAAGGGCGCTTCGACCGCGACCGCATCGAAGACTTCTGCCGCGAGCGGGGAATCGCCCTCTACGACACGTCGGTCGAGGTGATCCGCCTGCGGGAGAACGCCTCCGACGACTTTTTGCAGGTGGTGCGCCCCGTGGACCTCGCGGCCCTGCTGGAGCGGCTCCCCGCGTGTCGGACGATCGTCGCCACGGGCGGCAAGGCCGCCGAGACCCTCGCGGGGCTGCTCGGCGTCGGACAACCCGCCGTGGGCGAGGCGGTCGCATGCGATTTCGCGGGGCGGCGCCTCCGCTTCTGGCGCATGCCCTCCTCGTCGCGTGCCTACCCCCGCGCCGTGGAGTGGAAGGCGGAATTTTACCGAAAAGTCTTCGCCGCCTGCGGAATTATCGGGTAAAAAACGTATCTTTGCGAGAACCGAGAAGGGGTCCCGAAGCCGCTGCGGGGGTCTTTCCGCCGCTGCGGCCGTCCCCTCGAACGACAACTCCGCAACCCGTGAAAGAAGCCAAGCAAGCCGATAAGAAGCGGTCGAAGACGCCGCTCATGGATCAATACTACCAGGCCAAAGCGACCTACCCCGATACGATCATGCTCTTTCGGGTGGGCGATTTCTACGAAACCTTCGGCGAAGACGCCGTCAAGGCGAGCCGCATTCTCGGCATCACGCTGACGCGCCGCGCCAACGGCTCCGCCTCGCACGTCGAGCTGGCCGGATTCCCCTATCACGCCGTCGACACCTACCTGCCCAAGCTGGTGCGGGCGGGCGAACGCGTCGCCATCTGCGAGCAGCTCGAGGACCCGAAGCTGGTCAAGGGACTCGTCAAGCGCGGCGTGACGGAGCTCATCACCCCGGGCGTGGTGATGCAGGACAACATCCTCTCGAACAAGGAGAACACCTTCCTCGCGGCGGTCTGCTTCGGCCGCAAGACGACGGGCGTCGCCTTCCTCGACATCTCGACGGGCGAGTTCTACGCCGCCGAGGGGAGCGACGCCTACGTCGACAAGCTCCTGTCGAACCTGCGCCCGAAGGAGGTGATCTACCAGCGCTCGTGCGAGGACCGTTTCAAATACGCCTTCGGCACGGAGCACTACACCTACCGCCTCGACGAGTGGCTCTTCGCCGAGGAGGTCAACCGCGAGAAGCTCTGCCGCCAGTTCGGCACGCCCACCCTCAAGGGGTTCGGCGTGGATCACCTGACGAGCGGCCTCGGGGCGGCGGGAGCGATCCTGCACTACCTCGAAATGACCGAGCACCGGCAGATCGGCCACATCCGCTCGATCGCGCGCCTCGACCGCGACGAGACGGTCTGGATCGACAAGTTCACGATCGCCAACCTCGAACTCTTCGCCTCGAACGGCGGCCGCAGCCGCACCTCCTTCGCCGAGGTGATCGACCGCACGCAGACCCCGATGGGCGGGCGTCTGCTGAAGCGCTGGATCGCCATGCCGCTGCGCGACGTGCAGCGCATCGAGCGGCGCCAGCAGGTCGTCGAGGCGCTCGTGGCCGACGAGGAGCTGCTCGAAGCGCTCCGCGACCGCATCGCCGAGATGGGCGACCTCGAACGCATCGCCGCGCGCATCGCCGCGGCGCGCGTGCTGCCGCGCGAGCTGGTGCAGCTCAAGGCATCGCTCGAGGCGCTCGAAGGGCTCGCGATGCTGCTCGCCTCGACCGACCGCGCGGAGCTGCACGAGCTCGCCGCAGGACTCGATCCGCTGACCGAAATGCACGACCGCATCGCCCGCGACATCTACCCCGACCCCGAGACGAACCAGATCCAGAAGGGCGGCGTGATCGCCGACGGCGTGGACCCCGAGCTGGACGACCTGCGCCGCATCGCGCTCCACGGCAAGGACTACCTGGCGCAGATCCAGCAGCGCGAGCGCGAGGCGACGGGCATCGCCACGCTCCGCCTGGGCTACAACAACGTCTTCGGCTACTACATCGAAATCGGCAACGCCCACCGCGACAAGGTCCCCGCGGAGTGGATCCGCAAACAGACGCTGGCCAACGCCGAGCGCTACATCACCGAGGAGCTCAAGGAGTACGAGGAGAAGATCCTCGGCGCCGAGGAGAAGATGCTGCGCATCGAGCAGCGCATCTACGGCGAGCTGCTGGCGGCCCTCTCGTCGTCGCTCGCGGCGCTGCTCCGGAATGCCGCCCGCGTGGCGCGCATCGACTGCCTCCAGTCGTTCGCCCTCCTGGCCCGCCAGCGGCACTACGTCCGCCCGCAGCTCGACGAGGGGCGCCGCATCGAGATCGAGGCGGGGCGCCACCCCGTGCTCGAAACGCTGCTTCCCGTGGGCGAGGAGTACATCCCCAACGACGTGCTGCTGGACGACGACGAGCAGCAGATCGTCATGATTACGGGTCCCAACATGTCGGGTAAGTCGGCCCTGCTGCGGCAGACGGCCCTCATCGTGCTGCTGGCCCAGATGGGCGCCTTCGTGCCCGCCGCACGGGCGCACATCGGCGTCGTGGACAAGATCTTCACCCGCGTGGGCGCCTCGGACAACATTTCGCAGGGCGAGTCGACCTTCATGGTCGAGATGCTCGAATCGGCGGGGATCCTGAACAACATTTCGGACCGCTCGCTGGTGCTGCTCGACGAAATCGGCCGCGGCACGAGCACCTACGACGGCATTTCGATCGCCTGGGCGATGGTCGAGTACCTCCACAACCACCCCACGGCGCATGCCAAGACGCTCTTCGCCACCCACTACCACGAGCTCAACGAAATGGCCAAGATGTACCCCCGCGTGAAGAACTACCACGTGACCGTCCGCGAAATGGAGGGGCAGATCGTCTTCCTGCGCAAGCTCGTGCCGGGGGGCACCGAGCACTCGTTCGGCATCCACGTGGCGCGGCTGGCGGGGATGCCGCCGTCGATCGTGGCGCGCGCCGAGGAGCTGCTGCACAACCTCGAAGCGGTCTACGGCAACAACGAAATCGTCCCCTCGAAGAGCCTGCGCGACCGCAACCGCCGCGCGGCGCAGGCGGTGCGCGAGGCGGCCGAGCAGCCCGCGGCCCCCTCGATGCAGCTCTCGATGTTCCAGCTCGACGACCCCGTGCTGGTGCAGATCCGCGACCGCATCAAGGGGCTCGACATCAATTCGCTGACGCCGATCGAGGCGCTGAACATCCTCCACGAAATCAAAACCTTTGTCGGCATATGAAACGCCTGCTCCTCACCTGTCTGCTGCTGGCCGCCTTCGTCGGCGACGCCGCCGCGGCCCGACCGAAACTACCGTCGAAATACCGATGGTACACCCCCTCCTACCGACAGCGGGGAGCGCTGCGGCAGATCCGTTACGACGACCCGATGGACCTGCGGATCGGATTCGCCGACACGACGGGGCGCGTCGTGATCGCGCCGCGCTACGAAAAGGTCACCGCCTTTTATGCGGGACGCGCCGTCGTCTCCGAAAAGAGAGCGGACAAGCAGGAACTTTGGGGCATGATCGACACGACGGGCCGCGAGGTCGTGCCCTGCGTTTGGACCGACCTGTGGACGCCGTGCGACGGACTCGTCCGCGCGCAGCGGGGCAAGGGCGAGGAGGCGCGTTTCGGATACCTCGACCTCGAAGGACGCGAAGCGATTCCCGTCCGCTATACGGAGGCGACCGATTTTCGGAACGGAGAGGCGGCCGTACGCCTCGAAGAGGGCCTGGCGGGGTGGATCGACCGCACGGGCAAGCCCCTGCGCCCCTTCGTGCACAATCGGGTGCGGCGCTTTTACAACGGGCTGGCCGTCGTCGGCATCGAGGGGAAATACTACATGAAATACGGGGTCGTAGACCGTGCGGGGAACGAGCGGATCCCGATGCGCTACTACTCGTTCAACGGCTTCAGCGAGGGACGCGCCGTCGTCAGCCGCATCATCGGCGGCAAGCCGCAGTACGGGCAGGTCGACACGCTGGGGCGCGAGGTGGTGCCGCTCGAATGGGACTACGTCTCCTCCTATTCGGACGGGATGTACTGGGTCGGCAAGGGCGAGTATCCGAACTGCATCTACCGGCTGCTGGACGGCACGGGCAAACCCGTGCACGACTACCTCTTCTACGACCTGAACGACAGCGGCAGCCACGGACACGTCTCGGCGGCGATCCGCCTGCCCGACGGCACGCTGCGCTACGGCGTGCTGGGACGTCGGGGCAAGGTGGTGCTGCCGTTCCGCTACGAACAAGTGACGATCTTCACCGAGCGGCAGGAGGACGGCACGGAGGCCGACCGCGTCTCGGCCGTCTTCGAAGGCGAGACGGTCTCCTACCAGCTCCTCTTCACAAAAGAGCCGTAACGGCTTTCGGCACACACGCAGCGGGCGCGACCTCCTGAACGGAGGTTGCGCCCGCTGCGTGCGTACGGCCCTTTCGCTACTTCTCGCGGATGAGCGAACGGATGTTCTGGATGAGCATTTCGACGGCGACCGAGTTGAAACCGCCCTCGGGAATGATGACGTCGGCATACTTTTTCGACGGCTCGACGAACTCTTCGTGCATCGGCTTGACGGTCGTGGTGTACTGCTTGATGACCGACTCCATCGAACGGCCGCGGTCGCGCACGTCGCGCAGGATGCGGCGCGCCAGACGGATGTCGGCGTCCGTGTCGACGAAGACCTTGATCTCCATCAGGTCGCGCAGCTCCTTGTTCTCGAAGATCAGGATGCCGTCGACGATGATGACCTTCGAAGGCTTCACGCTGACGGTCTCGCCCGTGCGGTTGTGCTCGACGAACGAGTAGACGGGATGTTCGATCGGGACATTCTCCTTGAGCGTCTTGATGTGTTCGACGAGCATCTGCGTGTCGAAGGCCTGCGGATGGTCGTAGTTGAGGCGCGTGCGCTCTTCGTAGGTCAGTTCGGGATGGGCCTTGTAGTAGTAGTCGTGGCAGAGCGTGACCACGTCGTCTCCGACGAAGGCTTCCTGGAGCCGTTTGACAAGGGTCGATTTGCCCGACCCCGTGCCGCCGGCTACGCCGATTACGGTTACTTTCATCTATCCGTTGGTTTTAGCATGGTTCTTCTCTATCAATCCGTCCGTGGCCGAACGACGTGCCGCGGCGTGCGTTCTCGGGGCCCGAGCGTCCGCTGCGGCATCGGGGCGAAACACCTCCCCTCGCCGAGAACCGCCCCCTCGAAGCCGTCCCGACCGCCCGCAGCCGAGCGGAGGCGGCATCGAGCGGAACGTGAGTTGCAGCCCTCCGCCCGAGGGCGGCTGCTATCTGCACGCGCTGAAGCGCGATTGATATACAGGCCTTCGCAGGGGCGGCGCTGCGGCCCGCCGATGGCAGGCATCCTCGAATCCCGACGCTCGGACACTCGAGTTTCCGCGTTCGCCGACGGCGGCAGGAAGGCTGTGAGCGATCCGACGCGAACCTGCCGCCGCATGGGGCGGCGGCGAACAGCACGCGCTTGCCGCGCGAACCCTTCTTCGGGTCGAAAGGCGCTGCGGGCCTTGCGCGAAATGAAGCCTCCATCCGCCGACCGTCCGCGACACCGATACCCGATCCCGCCGGCGCGTCTCCTGTCAGCGCACGGCCTGAAAAAAAGTCCGACCGAGGGCGGAACCCTGCGTGTCGGACTTGTTCGTTGTCAGGCGTCGATGTTGGCGTAATGGGCATTGCGCTCGATGAACTCGCGGCGGGGCGGCACGTCGTCGCCCATGAGCATCGAGAAGATGCGGTCCGCCTCGGCGGCATTCTCGATGTTCACCTGGCGCAGCGTGCGCGTGTCGGGATTCATCGTCGTCTCCCACAACTGCTCGGCATTCATCTCGCCCAGACCTTTGTAGCGCTGCACGTGGGCCCCCTTGCCGAACTCGGCGGTGGCGGCGTCGCGCTGCTGCTCGTCCCAGCAGTAGCGCTGCTGGTTCTTGCCCTTCTTGACGAGGTAGAGCGGCGGCGTAGCGATGTAGACGTGGCCGTTTTCGATCAGCTCCTTCATCTTGCGGAAGAAGAAGGTGAGCATCAGCGTCGCGATGTGGCTGCCGTCGACATCGGCATCGGTCATGATGATGATCTTGTCGTAGCGCAGCTTTTCGAGGTTCAGCGCCTTGCTGTCGTCGGGGGTGCCGATCGTGACGCCCAAAGCGATGAACATGTTCTTGATCTCCTCGTTCTCCCACATGCGGTGCTCCTGTGCCTTCTCGATGTTCAGGATCTTACCGCGCAGCGGCATGATCGCCTGGAAATTGCGGTCGCGGCCCGTCTTGGCCGTACCGCCTGCCGAGTCGCCCTCGACGAAGAAGATCTCGGCGACCGAGCGATCGCGCGTCGTGCAGTCGGCCAGCTTGCCCGGCAGACCGGCACCCGAAAGGACCGTCTTGCGCTGCACCAGCTCGCGGGCGTGGCGCGCGGCATGGCGGGCCGTGGCGGCCAGAATCACCTTCTGCACGATGGCGCGGGCATCCTTCGGATTCTCCTCGAGGTATTGCGAAAGGGCGGTGCTCATCGCCTGGTCCACGGCAGCAGCCACCTCGTCGTTGCCGAGCTTGGTCTTGGTCTGCCCCTCGAACTGGGGCTCGGCGACCTTCACCGAGACGACGGCCGTGAGGCCCTCGCGGAAATCGTCGCCGTTGATCTCGAACTTGAGCTTGGCGAGCATGCCCGACTCGTCGGCATATTTCTTCAGCGTGCGCGAGAGGGCGCGGCGGAAACCCGTGAGGTGTGTACCGCCCTCGATCGTGTTGATGTTGTTAACGTAGGAGTGGACATTCTCCGAGAAGGAGTCGTTGTACTGCATCGCCACCTCGACGGGAACCCCCTTCGATTCGGTGTCGAGGTAGATGATCTGCTCGACGATCTTCGTGCCGCGCGTGGCATCGAGGTAGCTCACGAACTCCTTCAGACCCTCTTCCGAATAGAAATGGTCCTCGCGGAGCTTGCCCTCGCCGTCGGGGCGCTTGTCGTAGAGGTTCAGGTGGATGCCCTTGTTCAGGAACGCCAGCTCGCGCATGCGCGAAGCGAGGATGTCGTAGTTGTAGACGGTCGTATGGGTGAAGATTTCGCCGTCGGGATGGAACGTCACGGTCGTACCGCGGTCCTCGCAGGTGCCCACGACCTCGACGGGCGTGATGGGTTTGCCCTTGCTGTACGACTGGCGGAAGATCTTGCCTTCGCGGTGGATTTCGGCCACGAGCAGCGTCGAAAGGGCGTTGACGCACGAGACGCCGACGCCGTGCAGACCGCCCGAGACCTTGTAGCTGCCCTTGTCGAACTTACCGCCCGCGTGCAGCACCGTCATGACGACCTCGAGGGCCGATTTCTTCTCCTTCTCGTGCATGCCGGTCGGAATACCGCGGCCGTTGTCGCTGACCGTGATCGAATTGTCCTCGCCGATCGTCACGTCGATCCGGTTGCAGTAGCCGGCCAGCGCCTCGTCGATCGAGTTGTCGACCACCTCGTAGACCAGGTGATGCAGACCCTTTTCGCCGATGTCGCCGATGTACATGGCGGGACGCTTGCGGACGGCTTCCAAGCCCTCCAGCACCTGAATATTGGAGGCGGAATACTCCTCTTCCTGTTTTTTGATGTTCTCTTGTTCGGTATTCATCGTTCGGTACTCGTTTCGTTCGTGGAATAGTGGACAAAGATACGAAAAAGCGAGGGCAAATGCAAACTTGTGTTTGCGATTTGCCGAGCGACCGTATCTTCGGCAAAGCCAAGGATGCGAAAAAGCCGAGGGCAAATGCAAACTTGTGTTTGCGATTTGCCGAGCGACCGTATCTTCGGCAAAGCCAAGGATGCGAAAAAGCCGAGGGCGAATGCAAACCTGCGATTCGCCGCGGCGGAGCATCTTCGGCACAGTCAAAGATACGCTTTTTTTTCGGATCGGGCAAATGCCGCGCGGAGGGTCCGGCGCTTTTTCGGAAAACGATCGGCGGACGGCGCGGCATGCGGCCGCAACGCACTTTTTATCAGGCCAGTTGCTCCTTCAGATCGATTTCGCGGATACCGCCCTGCGCGAAGAGGACGGCTCGCGCGGGATAGTTTTCGATCAGGGCGGTGTTGTGGGTCGACATGACCACGGCGCAGCCCCGCTCGGCGATGCCGCGGAAGAGCTGCATGATGCCGTCGGCCGTCACGGGATCGAGGTTGCCGGTCGGTTCGTCGGCCAGCAGCACGGCGGGATCGTTCAGCAGGGCGCGGGCGATCACCAGACGCTGCTGTTCGCCGCCCGAGAGTTCGTAGGGCATCTTGTAGCTCTTCGCCTCCAGATCCACTCGGTCGAGCACGCGGGCGATGCGTTCGCGGATCTCCGTTTCGCGCTTCCAGCCCGTCGCCTTCATCACGTAGTGCAGGTTCATGAAGACGTTGCGGTCGGTCAGCAGCTGGTAATCCTGGAAGACGATGCCGATGCGGCGGCGCAGGTAGGGCACGTCGCGGCGGCGCAGGCGGCGCAGGTCGAAACCCGCGATCATTCCTTCGCCCGTCAGCAGCGGCACCTCGGCGTACAGCGTCTTCAGCAGCGACGACTTGCCGCTGCCGACACGACCGATGAGGTAGACAAATTCGCCGCTACGGACCTCCAGATCGACCTCCGAGAGGACCATTTCGCCGTCGCGCAACATCTTGCGGAGGGAGCGGCCGTCGGCGGCGTGGTAGATCGAGGCCTGTTTCAGACGAATGACGGGGGTGTTTTCCATGGTTTGTTCCGGCTAAAGGGGAAAGATGCTACAAAGATACAAATAAGCCGAGAGCAAATGCAAATTTATTTGCGATTTGCCGAGGCGGAGTATCTTCGGCGAAGCCAAAGTACGAATAAGCGAAGATTCGGGTTGCCTGCTTCTTCCCGAGTCGCCAAGGGGGCGGATGCGACGTCGCAGACTTCGGCGGCCCGCAGCTCGCGTAAGGCTCGTTGCGTGCGCTTCGCAAGCTGCTGCCCGAAGGTCGCACGCAGGTGCGTGTCGTTCGCCGCCGCCCCATGCGGCTGAACGGCAATCTCGCGTCGAGCCGCTCGAACTGCCTCCTGCCGCCGGCGAACTGATCGGTTCGACCTCATAAGAGGTCAGCAGCCCGCAGCCTCCGCCCGAAGCCGAACACACCCTGTTTCATGGCGACGAAAAAAAACGCCCCGAAAAATCGGAGCGTTTTGCTGCGAGTGGAGGTGGCGGGAGTCGAACCCGCGTCCAAACAGGGAACCCGAAAGCTTTCTACACGTTTAGTCGCCGTTTCGTCCTTCTCCCCGCATCCGGCAGGCAACAGCCTAACACGGGGCCCAGCTCCTTTGTTTCGCCCGACGGACGGAGCAGGCCGCCGAACTATCTCCGAATGAATGATACCCCGTATGAAAAAGCGTTAGGGAGCGGAACGCTCTTTCGGGATACTCGTCGCCAGGGCTCCTGGGCCTCGGCGATTAAGCCAATTTTCCCTGAAAATTAGGCAGCGAGTGCGTAGCTGTTATTGCCAATTGATTTTTGTGCATCGGGATTTACGAGCCGCCACACAGCGCTCGACGTGCTTACAATCAAACTCTGCCTGCTGTCAAAACCGGGCACCCCCGTTTCCGACGGCGATCGTGCAGACCGTCATGTAGGATGGGACAAAGATAATGCAAATCGGCCAAAAATCAAGCGATGCCGGTCGACTATTTTTTTGTGCGGGGCGAACGGCGGGGTCACAGCGCGACCGACGGCAGGAAAAGGCGTGCCGTGTGTGTCGCCGCTTCGGCCCGCAGCCGAGCGGAGGGGCTTGCGACGAGCAATCGCGAGAAGCAGCCCTCCGCCAGGGGGCGGCTACGGGCTGCCACGCTGCCGCACGCATCGACGTTCGGGACGCAGCTTGTGAAGCGCGCGCAACGAGCGGGCTGCCGACCTCCGTAAGGTCGATTGGGCCGCAACAAACCTGAAACTCGGGCCACAGCTTGCGAAGCGCACGCAACGAGCCTTACGCGAGCTGCGGGCCTTCGCGAGGCGAAGCTGCGGCCCGCCGATCCCTCGCGGGATCGAACCAGTTCGGCTGCGGAACACGGCCCGCCGACGTCTGCGACGTCGCAGAAGTACCTCGGCAAAATGCAGACAGGCCCATTTTCGCTCTCGGCTTATTCGTATCTTTGGCTGCGCCCAAGATACGTCGTCTCGGCATAATCAAGCCGATGGCTTGCTTCTGCGCTCGACTTTTCGTATCTTTGTAGACTAATCCGTTTTACCATGAAAAAAACGCTGAAAACGCCGCTGGTGATCCTGCTGGTCCTGCTGGCGACGATTTGGATCGCTCCGACCCTATTCCGCGGCAAGATCGCCGAGATCGTTCGCCGCGAAGCGAACGCCGTGCTGCGCGCACGCCTCGATTTCGACGCGCTGAACATCAGCCTGCTGCGCCATTTCCCGAATGCCTCGCTCGAACTGCGCGGCCTCACCCTCGTAGGCGTCGAGCGCTTCGAGGGCGACACGATCGTCGCCGCCGACCGCATTTCGGTCGTCGTGAATCCCTTCTCGCTGCTGGGCGACGGCGGCTTCGTCGTCAAGAAGGTGCTCGTGAAGGCTCCCGCGCTCCACGCGCACAAGCTGGCCGACGGCGCCGTCAACTGGGACGTCATGCAACCGAGCGACGCCCCCGCCGAGACGACGCCCGACACGCCGAGCGAACCCTCGTCGTTCAAGCTCGCCGTGCGCGATTTCCGCATCACGGAGGCCGTCATCCGCTACGAAGACGACTCGACGCGCCTCGCCTGCTCGACCGATCCGCTCGACCTGCGCCTGCGGGGCGACCTCTCGGCCGCCCGCAGCGAACTCGACCTGCGGCTGACGATGGAGCGCCTCAACCTCCGCTCGGGCGTGGTGAAACTCCTGCACGACGCCGAAGTCGAACTGCGCGCCTCGGTGGATGCCGATCTGGAGAACAACCGCTTCACCTTCTCGCACAACACCCTGCGGCTGAACGCCATCGAACTGACGCTCGACGGCTGGGCCCAGCTGCTCGACGCAGGGGCCGTGGCGATGGATCTCAAGGCCGGCACCGAGCAGGTCCGCTTCAAGGAGGTGCTGTCGCTCGTGCCCGCCTTCTATACGCGCGATTTCCGCAACCTCACGGCCGCGGGCGAACTCGACCTGGCGCTTTGGGCGAAAGGCGAACTGCGCGGCGCACAGCTGCCCGCCTTCGAGCTGAAGGCGAACGTCCGCGACGGCCGTTTCCAGTACGCCTCGCTGCCGAAGGCGGTCAGCGACATCCAGCTGGCGCTGCGCGTCGCGAACCCGGGCGGCACGATGGACCGCACGGTGGTCGACCTCTCGCGCTTCGGCCTGCGCATGGCCGGCAACAGCCTCGCCGCCACCTTCCGCGGCACGAACCTCGTTTCGGATCCCGACCTGAAGGCCTCCGTGCAGGGGCGCATCGATCTGGGCGACATCGGCGAGGTCTACCCGCTCGAAGCGGTGAAGCTCGCGGGCCTCATCACGGCCGACCTGAAGGCGGCAGGACGCCTCTCGGCCCTCGAGAAACAGCGTTACGAACAGTTCTCCGCCTCGGGCACCTTCGTCGTCGAGCAGCTGGGGCTCACGATGCCCTCGCTGCCGCCCGTCGAGCTGCACCGCGCCGCGGCGACGATCACCCCCGCCGCCATGACGCTCGGCGAACTGAACCTTTCGATCGCCGACAGCGACCTGTCGGCGACGGGCCGTTTGAGCAACTACCTCGGCTACCTGCTGCGCGGCGACAAGCTCTCGGGCCGCCTCTACGTCAAATCGAACCTGCTGAACCTGAACCGTCTGATGGCCTCCGACAAGGAGGAGCAGAGCGCCGCGAAGCCGACGGCCGAAGCCGACGGCACGACGGAGCTGAAGGCGATCGCCGTTCCGACGAACCTCGACCTCTCCTTCTCCGCCTCGCTCCGCAAGATCCTCTTCGGGGGGATGACGATTTCGGATTTCGAAGGCGGCCTGCGCGCCGCCGACGGCGTTCTATCGCTCGACCAGCTCTCGATGGGACTCTTCGGAGGCCGTGCGACCGCCTCGGGCAGCTACTCGACGAAAAACGACCCCGCACGTCCCGAGGTGGCGCTGAAGGCGGGGTTGCAGCAGGCTTCGTTCCAGCGCACCTTCGAGGAGCTGGAGCTGGTGCGCCGCATCGTGCCGCTCTTCGCCAAGACGGGCGGCGACTACTCGATGACGCTCGACCTGCGTGCGGCGCTCGACGAGACGATGTCGCCCGACCTGCAATCGGTCGAGGCGACGGGCGAGCTCCGTTCGGCGAACATCCGCCTGCAAAACATCGAGGCGTTGAGCGCCCTTTCGAAGGCGCTCAAGAACGACCGGTTGAGCCGCATCGAGGCGAAGGACGTCGCGATCCGCTTCGCGATTCACGACGGACGTCTGACGACGCAGCCCTTCGACCTGAAGACGGGGGCGACGAAGATGACGCTGGCGGGTTCGACGGGGCTCGACGGCACGATCGACTACACGGCGACGGTCGAGCTGCCTGACGGCGCGGCCGGCAAGCTCCTCTCGACGGTCGACGTCGGCATCGGCGGCACCTTCGCTTCGCCCAAGATCACGCTGGGCGTGAAGAAGGCGGCCGAGCAGGCGATCAAAAACGCCCTCGACG
The DNA here is from genome assembly GCA_910584485.1 of uncultured Alistipes sp. Taxonomy (GTDB): domain Bacteria; phylum Bacteroidota; class Bacteroidia; order Bacteroidales; family Rikenellaceae; genus Alistipes. The sequence goes on along the minus strand of CAJUAV010000006.1, from coordinate 25,723 downwards.
AGCAGGTGCAGAAGCTGACGGGCAGCGAATCGCTTTCGGCCGAGGTCGAGAAGCAGGCCGAGCGGCTGCGCACGGAGGCGGCCAAGCGGGGTGCCGAACTGGTCCAGGCCGCCGAAAAGCAGCGCGACCGACTGATCGAGGAGGCCTCCAAGAAGGGCGCGCTTGCGAAGATCGCCGCCCAAAAGGCGGGCGACAAGCTGGTCGAAGAGGCCGAGAAACAAGCGGCCAAGCTGCAACAGACGGCCGACGAACAGGCCGCCAAGCTGACCGAGAAAAAAGAGTAATACCTATTTATATAGATGACAAAAGCTCCCCGTTTTCGAACGGGGAGCTTTTTTTCGCAGGATGATTTCGGCGCTCCGTATCGGACGGCATCGCAGGCAGCATCATGAACGGCATCACAGGCAGCATCACAGGCAGCCCGCCGGCGTGCGCACGCAAAGCGAGCCTCCGCCCCGCGGCGGCCGCACGGAGATGCGCCTCATCGAAGCAGACCTTCCTTGCGTACGTGCGGGCCGTCGTCGCCCGCAGCCCTACCCCGCCACGACCGTCACCAACTCCTCGCGCGCGAGGTAGCGGCGGGCCAGCCGCTGCACCTCCTCGGGGGTAATGGCGCGGATGCTGGCGACGTTCTCGCCGATGACGCGGTTCGTGCAGCCGCAGAGGATGTTCTCGATCGTCACGTCGGCCACCCCGAACGGCCCGTCGAGGATGCGCATCATCTCGCCCGTCATGATGTTCCTGACCAGCTCCAGCTCGTCGGCGGGCATCGGCTCCGTGCGCAGCCGTTCGATCTCGCGGTAGATCTCGGTCAGCGCCGCCTCGGTCACCTCCGTACCGACCTGCGCGCCGATGGCGAGGTAGCCCTCGCGTTTGAAATTGACCATCGCAGCCATCACCCCGTAGGTATACCCGTTCCGCTCGCGCAGGTTCTGCATCAGGCGCGACCCGAAATAGCCGCCGAGGGCCGCCGCCACGACCTGCATGCCGACGAAATCGGGGTGTTCGCGCGGAAAAAGCCGCCGACCGATGCGGATCGCCGACTGCACGGCCCCCGCATGCGCAATCCGCCGCTCGCGGGTCTGAAGCGGCACGGGGAACAGAGGCTCCGCAGGCCGCTCGCCCGCGGGAAAGCGTTCGAGCAGGGCGACGATCGCCGCCCGCTCCGCCGCGCCGACACGGCCGCTGCATACGGCGAACCCGTTCGCGGCGGTATAGTGCGTGCGGTAGAAGACCTCCAGCTCCTCGCGGCGCAGCCGATCGTAGTCCGCCTCGTCGAAGCGTGCGCCGTAGGGGTGCTCGGCGCCGAACATCGCCTCGGCGAAGGCTTCGCGGGCCTGCACGTCGACCTTCGTGCGGTCGATCCGCAGCCGCTGTCTGCGTTTGGCGCAGTAGGTCGCCACCTCCTCGGCGGGGAAAGTGGGATGCAGCAGGATTTCGCCCGCCACGTCGAGCGTCGGCCCGACGAACTTCGACAGCATCGCGAAGCTGATGTAGCTGTAGTCGCGGTCCGTGTTGACATCGAAATAGGAGCCGTGGAAATCGAGCCGCTCGGAGATTTCGCGGGCGGTCAGGTGTTCGGTCCCCTCGGCGAGCAGGTTGGCCGTCGCCGAGGCGCAGAAGGGCTGCGACTGGGTCGACGACCCCGCCCGAAAGACGAGCGAGAGCCGCAGAATTTCGAAATCGTCGCTCGCGAGCAGGTAGAGCCGCATGCCGTTGCGGAGCGTGAGGCACTCCGCGTCGGCGATTTCGACGGCGGTGCAGGGGGCGGGTCGGGGCGCCCGTTTCGGGGCCTCGGCGCGCAAGAGAAGATCGGGATGTTTCATCGGCGGGCTCGGTAAATCAGGGTGGAACCGTTTTCGGGACGGAAGATGCGGCGGCTGAAGGCGCGGATGCGCTCGGCATCGACCGCGCGGTAGGCCTCGACCTCGCGGTTGACGAGCGCCGTATCGCCCAGGAAATCGTAATAGCCGAGGTTCATCGCCTTGTTCATGACGTTGATTTCGCCGAAAAGGGTGTTCGCCTCGAACTTGTTCTTGACCTTTTCGAGCTCGTACGCCTCCGCCGTCTCGGTTTGCAGCCGCTCGATTTCGCGGGCGAACGCCTCGGCGGCCTGCTCCTCCGAGGTCTCGGGCAGCAGCTGGCCCGTCAGGACGAAGAGCCCGGGATCGACGTCGCCCGTGATGTAGGCGTTGACCGAGGAGAAGAGCCGCTGCTCCATCACCAGCCGGCGGTAGAGGCGCGACGAATCGCCTCCTGCGAGCAGATCCGAGACGAGGTCGCCCGTGTAGAAATCGGGCGAGAGGCGGTCGCCCATGTGGTAGGCGATCGAGAGAGTCGTGGCGGGCACGTCGCGCTCGACCACCTCGCGGCGCGCCGCCTCCTGCGGCGGTTCGACGGGCAGCGGTGCGGGCGTAAAGGGGGTGTCGCGCAGCTCGCCGAACCACCGTTCGGCCAGGTCGAGCATGCGCTCCTCCTCCAGGTCGGCCGAAATCGACAGCACGGCGTTCGAGGGACGGTAGAAGGTGCGGTAGAAGCGTTCGACATCGTCGAGCGTCGCCGAGGCGACGTGCTCCGTCGAGCGGCCGATCGTCACCCAGCGGTAGGGATGCTCGCGGTAGGCCAGCGCCCGCAGCAGGGCCGTCTGGTCGCCGTAAGGCTGGTTCAGGTAGCGCTGGCGGAACTCCTCGATCACCACGCGCTGCTCCGTTTCGAGTTTCTCGGGGGTGATGCACAGCCCCTGCATGCGGTCGCTTTCGAGCCAGAGCGCCGTCTCGACGTTGGCCGCGGGGAGTGTCAGGTAGAAATCGGTGTAGTCGTTGTTCGTGAAGGCGTTGTCCTCGCCCGAGGCCATCTGCACGGGCAGGTCGTAGACGGGGACCTCGCGCGTGCCGCGGAACATGAGGTGCTCGAAGAGGTGGGCGAAGCCCGTCCGCTCGGGGTCCTCGTTGCGGGCACCCACCTTGTAGAGCAGGTTGACGGCGGCGAGCTTCGAGACGCGGTCGCGGTTGACGACCACGTGCAGCCCGTTCTTCAGGATGCGTGTTCGGTAGGGAATCATAACGACAAATGTACGCCTTTTTCGCGAAACGACGGCAACGTCCGCCCGAAATAAACCCTTGCGGAGGGATTCGGAGCCCGCCCGAAACGCGGGCGGCGCAGCGAAAGCGGACGGCACAGCGAAAGCGGACTGCACGCCGAACCGTCCGCCCGACAGAAGCGAAGCCGTCCGTTCCCGCGGAAGAAGCGGCGCCCCCGTTCGAGGAAAGCAGGCGGCACCTCCGCGAGGGCCGCCTGCCAAAAGCGTCGGACATAGAAGAGCGGATTACTCCTCCTCCTCGACCTCCTTCATGTTGTGGTAGACGTTCGTCACGTCGTCGTCCTCCTCGAGACGCTCGACGAGCTTTTCGATCGACTCGCGCCCCTCGGCATCGAGCTCCTTCGTGTCGGTCGGCAGGTAGACCGACTCACCCGATACGATTTCGAATCCCTTGTCGTCGAGCCACTTCTGAATGGCGCCGAACGACTCGTAGGCGGCGTAGACCGTGATGCCGTCCTCCTCGGGGTAGAACTCGTCGACCCCCAGGTCGATCATTTCGAGCTCGAGCTCCTCGGGGTCGGCCTCCGCGGCGCGGAACTTGAAGACGCACTTGTGCTCGAACATGAAGGCCACCGAGCCGCTGTTGCCGAGCGTACCGCCGCACTTGTTGAAGTGCATGCGCACGTTGGCCACCGTACGGTTCGTGTTGTCGGTCGCCGTCTCGACGAGGAACGCGATGCCGTGAGCACCATAGCCTTCGTATACCACCTCCTTGTAGTCGGCGGCATCCTTCTCGGTCGCACGCTTGATGGCGCGCTCGACATTCTCCTTGGGCATGTTCTCCGCCTTGGCGTTCTGGATCAGAATGCGCAGACGCGTGTTGCCCGACGGATCGGGACCGCCGGCCTTCACCGCGATTTCAATCTCCTTGCCGATCTTCGTGAAGACGCGGGCCATGTGTCCCCAGCGCTTCATTTTGCGCGCCTTGCGATACTCAAATGCTCTTCCCATAAAATATGTTGTTTCGTTGTTTTTTCGTTCGTGACGCAAAGATATAAACTTCGGAAGGAAAAACGAAACAATCGCACCGAAAAATCCCCCTCCGCACCCGCTCTTTTCGCTGCGGGCCGCCGCCCCGAAACGGCCCTGCGGCCGAGCGCGGCGCCGCGGAGGAGGAGGCAGCCCGCGGCCGCGGCGCCACCGCTCTGCCGCAGACGGGCACCCGAAGAGCGAATTTCGTCCCATCGGCGCCGAATTTCGTCCCACACCCGCACCGAAAAGGGCCCGAACGCCTATTTTTGCATCCGGCGACCGTCGATGCGGCGGCGTCTTTTCCATCCAAATTTTCCAACCATGAAAGCATTGCAAATCGGAGACCTTCAGGCACGCGTACCCATCGTGCAGGGAGGCATGGGCGTGGGCATCTCCCTCTCGGGGCTGGCCGCCGCCGTCGCCAACGAAGGGGGCATCGGGGTGATCTCGGCCGCCGGACTGGGGCTCATCCATAAGGAGTATTCGAACGATTTCGACGAGGCCTCGCGCCGCGGCCTGGCCGAGGAGCTGCGGCGCGCGCGCGCCGCGACGAAGGGGATCATCGGGGTCAACATCATGGTCGCCATGAACGACTTCGCCAACCTCGTCCGCACGGCCGTCGCCGCCAAGGCCGACATCATCTTTTCGGGGGCAGGGCTGCCGCTCAACCTCCCCTCGCTGCTGCCCGAGGGGGCGCGCACGAAGCTGGCGCCGATCGTCTCATCGGCCCGCGCGCTGCGCCTCATCTGCCGCAGCTGGATCGGCAAATACGGCTACGTACCCGACGCCGTGGTGGTCGAGGGACCGAAGGCGGGCGGCCACCTCGGCTTCTCGCGCGAACAGCTCTCGGACGACAACTGCACGCTCGAACAGATCGTGCCCGAGGTGGTGAGCGCCGTGCGCGAAATCGAACGGGAGCAGGGACGCCGCATCCCCGTCATCGCGGCGGGCGGCATCTACACGGGGGCCGACATCTACGACATCACGGCGCTCGGCGCCGACGGCGTGCAGATGGGCACGCGCTTCGTCGCCACCGAAGAGTGCGACGCCTCGCCCGCCTTCAAGCAGGCCTACCTCGACGCCACCGAAGAGGCGATCGAAATCATCCAGTCGCCCGTGGGGATGCCCGGACGGGCGATCCGCAACACGTTCCTCGACCGCGTGAAGGAGGGGCTGACGCGGCCGCGCAAATGCCCGTTCCACTGCATCCGCACGTGCGACGTCACCCGCTCGCCCTACTGCATCATGCTGGCCCTCTACAACGCGTTCCGCGGCAAGCTCGAACAGGGCTACGCCTTCTGCGGCTCGAACGCCTGGCGCACGGAGCGGATCGTCAGCGTGCGCGAGCTGATCGCCTCGCTCAAGGAGGAGTTCGACCGCAAGGTCGCCTCGCTGCAACAGCGATAAGGAGGGCGTCGGCCCGCGGGAGGGAGCGTTCGCCAACGGCGGCAGGACGGCAGCGAGCGTTCCGACGCACAGTTTGCCGTCCGCCGCATGGGGCGGCGGCAGAACGGCACGCGCCGAAGCGCGAACGTTTCGCGGGTCGAAGCCTGCGGAGCACGCATGTTTGTCCAAACTGCGGGCCTCCGCAAGCGGGAGGCTGCGGCCCGCCGACCTCTGTGAGGTCGAGCTCGACGTCGCCTGGTATGTGCGGCTGCGGCGAGAATGCGTTTCTCGGGTGCAGCCTGCAAGACTTCGGCCCGCCGCTCCCTGACGGGATCGAACCTACCGCCCGCAGCCGAGCGGAGAGGCTTGCGACGAGCGTGCGAGTTGCAGCCCTCCGCCAGGGGGCGGCTGCTATCTGCACGCACTTACGTGCGACTCATGTTCAGGTACCCCGCTCCCCACCGCGCAAAAAGCAAAAAAATTACCCGCAAAACTTGCCTGTGAATCGGCGGTTTTTTCTTAACTTTGCAAAGTCTGTCCGCACGGTCGCCGAAAAAGGTCCCGAAAGGCCCCGAAAATCGACGGCAGCGGCGTGAAAGACAAAAAGTTAAAATCGTTAGAACGACTTTTTTCAGGCATGGGACTTTTTTCTTTGACACAGGAGTTGGCGATCGACCTCGGCACGGCCAACACGCTGATTATCTATAACGGCAAAGTGGTCGTCGACGAGCCGTCGATCGTAGCCGTGGACGTCCATACGGGCCACCTGATCGCCGTGGGCGAGCAGGCGCAGAAGATGCACGAGCGCACGAACCCCAACATCAAGACGATCCGCCCGCTCAAGGACGGCGTGATCGCCGATTTCAACGCCACGGAGCTCATGCTGCGCAGCCTGATCAAGAAGGTGAAGACCTCGGGCAGCCTCTTCTCGCCCTCGCTGCGCATGGTGATCTGCATTCCGTCGGGTTCGACCAACGTCGAGATCCGCGCCGTGCGCGACTCGGCCGAACACGCGGGCGGCCGCGAGGTCTACATGATCTACGAGCCGATGGCCGCAGCACTGGGTGCGGGGCTCGACGTCGAGGCCCCCGAGGGCCACATGGTGATCGACATCGGCGGCGGCACCTCCGAAATCGCCTGCATCTCGCTCGGCGGCATCGTCTGCTCGGAGTCGATCAACGTCGCGGGCGACGTCTTCACGACCGACATCCAGGCCTACGTCCGCCAGCAGCACAACATCCGCATCGGCGAACGCACGGCCGAGGCGATCAAGTGCTCGATCGGCGCCGCGATCCCCAACCTCGAAGAGGAGCCCGAAGATTTCGTCGTGACGGCCCCCAACATGCTCACCGCCCTGCCGCAGACCGTCTCGCTCTCGTACAGCGAAATCGCCTACGCGCTCGACAACTCGCTCGTCAAGCTCGACGACGCCCTGATGAAGGTGCTCGAATCGATGCCCCCCGAGCTCTACACCGACATCGTCAAGAGCGGCATCTACCTCGCGGGCGGCGGCGCCCTCATCAAGGGGCTCGACCGACGCCTGAACGAAAAGACGGGCATTCCGGTCCACATCGCCGAAGACCCGCTGCGCGCCATCGTCCGCGGCACGGGCATCGCCCTGAAAAACATCAACCGATTCTCGTTCCTGATGAAATAAACCGAGACGAATTGCGAGCCCCGAAGCCCGCAATTCGCATCTTCAGGCCATGCGCAAACTGATCGAGTTCATCCGCAGCACCTACGTCGCGGTCCTCTTCATCCTCATCGAGCTCTTCGCCCTGAACAGCTACGCCCGCTCGACCGCCTACACCGAGGCGCATCTGCTGGCGCACGCCTCGGCGGCGCTGGGGGGTGCGCAGGCGCTCTATACGGGCATCGGCCGCTTCTTCCGCCTCGGGAGCGAAAACCGCCGGCTCACGGCGCGCGTCGCCGCCCTCGAAGAGCAGCTGGCCCGCTACGAGGAAGCCGCCGCACGGGAGGGACAGCAGCGCGCCCTCGCCGCGCTCGGCCCGTCGAAGTACCGCATGGTCGTGGCCTCGGTCGTCGGCAACAGCACCAACCGCCGCCGCAACTACCTGACGATCGACCGCGGCCGCGGCGACGAGCTGCTGGGCGGCATGGCCCTCACGACCCCCGAGGGGGCGATCGTGGGCTACCTGCTCGACTGCTCGGAGCGCTACGCCGTCGCCATCTCGATCCTCAACACCGCCTTCCGCGCCAGCGGCATGATCGAAGGGGCCGACTACTACGGCTCGATCCACTGGGAGGGGGGCGACGCCCGCCACGTCATCCTCGACGAACTGCCCAAATACGCCGAACCGACCGTCGGCGCGCGCGTCCTCACGACGGGTTTCGAACCCTACTTTCCGAAGGGCATGACGATCGGCACGGTCGAGAGCTTCACCTACAACGACGCGCAGATGGCCTACCGCGTGCGCGTGCGGCTGGCGGCCGACCTCACGAAGCTCGGCAACCTGGTCGTCATCGACAACCTCGACCGCGACGAGATCGAACAGCTGCAAGACGGCGAAGCGATCCGCGACCTCGAATCGTAAACCCTGCCCCGCCATGTATCGAACCTTCCCCTATATCGTCCTCTTCCTGGCGACGACCCTGCTGCAGGTTTTCTTCTTCGACCGCCTGCCCCTCGGGCCGTGGTGCAGCCCGCTCGTCTACATCGCCCCCGTGCTGCTGCTGCCGCTCGACACGCGGCCGATCGTCCTGCTCGGCTGCGGCCTCGTGTGCGGCCTCGCGGCCGACTACGCCATGGGCACGGCGGGGCTGAACGTCGCCGCGACCCTCCCGATCGCCTTCCTGCGCCGCAACCTGGTGGCCCTCGTCTCGAACCGCGAGGACAACCGCGAGGAGGGCATCCCCTCGCCCGAACACATGGGGCGCCGCGTCTACTGGATCTACCTCGTGCTGCTCACGGGGCTGCACCACCTGCTCTTCTTCCTGCTCGAAGCCCTCTCGTGGCAGCAGCTGCCGCAAACGGCGCTGCGCCTCGCGGCGAGCGGCGCCGTCACGGTCGGCGTCATCGCCCTGGCCGAGCGGCTGCTCACCGCCAAAGCCCTCCGCGTATGATCGACCGTGAAGAGGGTTTCCGTCGCCTCAAGACGCTGCAATGGGTCGTGCTGGCTATCTTCGGCCTGCTCGCGGGCCGCGTGGCCTACATCCAGCTCATCGACGCGCGCTACAAGGAGCTCGCCCGCTCGAACGTCATGCGCCGCGAGGTGCAGTACCCGCCGCGCGGCGAGGTCTTCGACCGCCACGGCCGCTACCTGGCGCAGAACCGCGAGTGCTACGACCTGATGGTCGTCTACCGCGAAACGGACAAGCGCGGCTTCGACACGGCGCGCCTGTGCAACATCGCGGGGCTCTCGCCCGAGCGGCTGCGCCGCAAGCTCTCCGACGCACGCCTCTCGCCGCGCGCGCCCGTGCTGGTGGCGAGCTACGTCTCGAAGGAGGACAAGCTGCGCTTCGACGCGGCGAACTTCCGCGGCTTCTACACGGTCTACCGCACCGTGCGCCACTACCCGCTCAACGTCGGGGGCAACCTGCTGGGCTACTTGAGCGAAGCCTCGCCCGCCTACCTGAAGCACAACCCCTCCTATCGGGCGGGCGACTACGTGGGCATCGGCGGCGTCGAGTCGGCTTACGAGCCGCTGTTGCGCGGCCGCAAGGGGGTCCGCATCCTCGAACGCGACACGCACGGCGCGATCAAGGGCTCCTACATGGAGGGGGTCTACGACACGCTGCCCGAGCCGGGGCGCCACCTCGTCAGCACGATTGACGCGCGGCTCCAGCTGCTCGGCGAGGAGCTCATGCGCGGCAAGGTGGGGGCCGCCGTGGCGATCGAGCCCTCGACGGGCGAGATCCTCATGATGGTTTCGTCGCCCACGTACGACCCCGAAGAGCTCGTCGGCCGCGACCGCGGCAACAACTACATGCGGATGCTGGGCAACAAGCGCCGCCCGATGTTCAACCGCGCCGTGAAAGGCAAGTACCCCCCCGGGTCGACCTTCAAGCTGGTGCAGGGGCTCATCGGCCTGCAGGAGGGGGTGCTGCGTCCGTCGGACCTCCACCCCTGCCGCCTGGGCTACACGCTGGGGCGCCTGCACGTCGGCTGCCACCCCCACCCCTCGCCCATCGATTTGAGCTACGCGATCTCCACCTCGTGCAACGCCTATTTCTGCTACGTCTTCCGCGACATCCTCGAAAACCCGAAGCGCGGCGGCGTCAAGAGCGGCTTCGACCTGTGGCGCGACTACGTGTTGAGCTTCGGCTTCGGCCGCCGGCTGGGCTCCGACTTCCTGGACGAGGGAAGCGGCTACGTCCCCGACCGCGAATTTTACGACAAGCGCTACCGCGGGGCGTGGAACGCCCTGACGGTCCTCTCGCTCTCGATCGGACAGGGCGAGCTGGGCTGCACCCCGTTGCAGATGGCCAACCTCGCGGCGATCATCGCCAATCGCGGCTACTACTACATCCCCCACATCGTCCGCAGCATCGGCGGCCGCGACTCGCTCGACGCCCGCTTCTATGAGAAGCACTACACGAAGGTCGATCCGCGCCACTTCGAGACGATCGTGCAGGGCATGTGGCGCGGCGTGCACGTCGACGGCACCTCGCGCGCGGCCTACCTGGAGGGGTACGACGTCTGCGGCAAGACGGGTACGGCGCAGAACCCCCGCGGCCGCGACCACTCGACCTTCCTCACCTTCGCCCCGAAGGATCGCCCGCGCATCGCCCTCTCGGTCTACGTCGAGAACGGCGGCTTCGGCGCCGCCGCGGCGCTGCCGATCGCCTCGCTGCTCGAAGAGCTCTACCTGACGGACACGATCCGCCGCCCCGAGCTCGTGCAGCGCATCAAGAACATGTCCATCCAATACCCCGTCTATGACCGATAACCGCCCCACCAACTCGCTCTTCGACGGCGTGGACCGTCGGGCGGTGCTGCTCTACGTGCTCATCGTCGCCGCGGGATGGCTCTCGATCACCGCCGCCTCCTACGACGAGACGGCCGCGTCGTTCTTCTCCTTCTCGCATTTCTACATGAAGCAGCTCGTCTGGATCGGCGCGGCGTGGGTCGTCGCCCTCTTCGTGCTGCTGCTCGACGTGCGCTTCTACCACATGTTCGCCTATCCGGCCTACATCGCGGGCATCGTGCTGCTCGTGGCGGCGCTCCTCTTCGGCCGCGAGGTGAACGGCGCCAAGGCGTGGTTCGAGTTCGGCTCGTTCCGCGTGCAGCCCGTCGAATTCGTCAAGATCGCCACGGCGCTCGCCGTGGCGCGCCGCATGAGCGACTACGCCTTCTCGATCACCCGCTTCGGCGACCTGGTGCGCATCGCCGTGCTGATCTGCATTCCGCTGGGCATCATCGTCCTGCAAAACGACACGGGCTCGGGCATCGTCCTCGGCTCGTTCCTCTTCGTCCTCTACCGCGAGGGGCTCAACAAGTGGCTCTGCATCCCGATCCTGCTCGTCGTGGCGCTCTTCATCGCCTCGTTCCTGCTGGCCCCCATGACGCTGCTCGTCGTGCTGATCTTCGCCTGCATCCTCTTCGAGGCGGCGGGCACGGGGCAGTGGCGGTCGCGCACCGTCTTTCTGGCGGCCCTCTTCCTGGCGGCGATCCTGTGCTCGCTCCTCTCGGCCGCGGTGCTCGACCACCCGCTGCGCCTCTACCACACGCTGCTCGTCCTCTCGATCGGGGCGGCCCTCTTCGGCGCCTTCCACGCCCTGCGCCACCGCCTGGCGGGAACGCTCCTGACGGCCGCCGTCTTCCTCGGCTCGCTCATCTTCCTGCCCACGACCGACTACCTCTTCGAAAAGGTGCTCCAGCCCCACCAGCAACAGCGCATCTTGAGCTTCCTGGGCATCGTCAACGACCCCACGGGAGCCGATTTCAACGTCAACCAGGCCAAGATCGCCATCGGCTCGGGCGGCCTCGCGGGCAAGGGATTCCTGCAGGGGACCCAGATCAAGTACGGCTTCGTGCCCGAGCGCCATACCGATTTCATCTTCTGCACCGTGGGCGAGGAGTGGGGCTTCGCGGGGACGCTGACCGTGCTGACGCTGCTCTGCCTGCTCATCCTGCGCCTGATGCGCATGGGCGAGCGGCAGGAGGAGCCCTTCGGCCGCATCTACTGCTACTGCGTCGCCGCGATTCTGCTCTTCCACGTGCTGGTCAACGTCGGCATGACGATCGGACTGGTGCCCGTCATGGGCATCCCGCTCCCCTTCATGAGCTACGGCGGCTCGTCGCTGATCGCCTTCACGATCCTGCTCTTCATCGCGATCCGCCTCGACGCCTCGACGCGCCAGTTCTCCTTCAACAAATACGGCAACTGATCCGATGGCCGCTACCGATTACCGCCCGCAGGGACTGACGGCCGCCGAGGTCGCCGCAAGCCGTGCCGATTACGGCGCGAACGTTCTGACGCCGCCGCGCGACCGGGCGGCGTGGGAGCTCTTCGCCGAGAAATTCCGCGACCCGATCATCCGCATCCTGCTCGTCGCCGCGCTGCTCTCGATCGGAGTCGGCATCCTCGAACACGACCTCACGGAGTCGATCGGCATCCTCTGCGCGATCGTGCTGGCGACCTGCGTCGGCTTCTGGTTCGAGTGGGACGCCCACCGCAAGTTCCGCCGCCTGAACCGCGTGCAGGACGAAACGCCCGTGCGCGTGATACGCGAGGGGCGCATGTGCGAAATTCCGCGCCGCGAGGTGGTCGTGGGCGACGTCGTCTGCATCGAAACGGGCGAGACGGTGCCCGCCGACGGACGCCTCGTCGAAGCGGTCTCGCTGCGCATCGACGAATCGACCCTCACGGGCGAACCCGAGACCGAGAAGAGCGCCGATCGCGCCCGCTTCGACCCCGAGGCGACCTACCCGACGGACCGCATACTGCGCGGCACGACCGTCCGCGACGGCTACGGCGTAGCGATCGTGACGGCCGTGGGCGACGCCACCGAAGCGGGGCGCGTCACGGAGCAGGCGACCGTAGCGAGCGGCGAGCCCACCCCGCTCGAACGGCAGCTGGAGCGGCTTTCGCAGCTCATCGGCCGCATCGGCATCGCGCTGGCAGCCGCCATCTTCCTCGTGCTGCTCGTCAAGGCGCTGCTCGCGGGCGAGCTGGGGCAGGCGTCGCGTCTCGAAGCGGTCGAAGAGGTGCTGCGGCTCTTCATGTTCTCCGTGGCGATCATCGTCATGGCCGTTCCCGAGGGGCTGCCGATGTCGATCACCCTATCGCTGGCGATGTCGATGCGCCGCATGCTGCGCACGAACAACCTCGTGCGCAAGATGCACGCCTGCGAGACGATGGGGGCCGTGACGGTAATCTGCACCGACAAGACGGGCACGCTGACGCGCAACCGCATGCACGTGGCCGAGCTGATCCGCTGCGACGACCTCGGGGCGGAGCCCTTCGCCGAGACGATCGCCGCCAATTCGACCGCCTTCCTCGACGCCGAGGGGCACGTGCTGGGCAACTCGACCGAGGGGGCGCTCCTCGAATGGATCGACGGGCAGGGGCTCTCCTACGAGCGACTGCGCGAGGGGGCGCGCATCGTCGACCGCCGCACCTTCTCGACCCACCTCAAGTACATGGCGACCCTGATCGAAAGCGGCGTCGACGACCGACGGCGCCTCTGCGTGAAGGGGGCGCCCGAAATCGTGCGGGCGATGTGCCGCCCGACGCCCGACGACGAAGCGATCCTCCGACGGCTCGAAGCGCTCCAGCGGCGCGGCATGCGCACGCTGGCCGTGGCGTGGAGTGACACGGAGGCGGCCGAAGCCGATGAGGCGCTCGCCGCCGCGGAGCTGCGGCTCGCGGCCGTCGTCGCCATCTCGGATCCCGTGCGCGAGGATGTTCCCGCGGCGGTCGGCACCTGCCTCTCGGCGGGAATCGCCGTCAAGATCGTCACGGGCGACACGGGGGCCACGGCCTGCGAAATCGCCCGCCGGATCGGGCTGTGGGACGACGCCCGCGACACGGAGCGCAACCGCATGACGGGCCCCGAGTTCGCCGCCGCAAGCGACGAGGAGCTGCTCGAGCGGATCGCCGACCTGAAGGTGCTGTCGCGCGCGCGACCGCTTGACAAACAGCGCCTCGTGCAGCTGCTGCAACGCCGCGGCGAGGTGGTGGCCGTCACGGGCGACGGCACGAACGACGCGCCCGCGCTCAACTTCGCCAACGTGGGGCTTTCGATGGGTTCGGGAACCTCGGTGGCAAAGGAGGCCTCCGACATCACGCTGCTCGACGACTCGTTCGCCTCGATCGTGACGGCCGTCATGTGGGGCCGTTCGCTCTACCGCAACATCCAGCGTTTCGTGCTCTTTCAGCTGACGATCAACGTCGTGGCGATCGTCATCTGCTTCGCGGGGGCCTTTTTCGGCTCCGAAATGCCCCTCACAGTGGTGCAGATCCTCTGGGTCAACATCATCATGGACACGCTGGCCGCCATGGCGATGGCCTCGCTGCCGCCGTCGGCGGAGGTGATGCGCGAACGGCCGCGGCCGCGCAACGAGTTCATCATTACCCCCGCCATGCGCCGCATGATCGCGGGATGCGCCGCGCCGATGATCGTCGTGCTCGGCGCCCTGCTGCTCCGCCACCGCGATCCCTCCGTCGCGGAGCTGACCCTCTTCTTCTCGACCTTCATCTTCCTGCAATTCTGGAACATGTTCAACGCCAAAGGTTTCGAGGCGCGCCACTCGGCCTTCGCACAGTGGAGGGGCTGCCGCGAATTTTTCCTGATCCTCGCCGTGATCGCGGCGGGACAGGTGGCGATCGTCGAATGGGGCGGCGAGGTCTTCCGCACCGTACCGATGCCGCTCGGCCATTGGGTCGCCGTAATCGCGGCGACCTCGCTGCTGGCCGTCGGCGGCGACCTCGTGCTGCGGTGGCGGCGAAAGCGAAATGAAAAAGTAAAAATCAACCAGTAAGAAGCAGGCGGGCGGAGCGCTCGCCTGTCTGCCGAAACTGCGGGCCTCCACAGGCGAAACTGCGACCCGCCGACGGCGGCGAGGGCGAATCGAACAATCTGCCTGCGGCCGAGGGGCGTTATCAGAGCGCAGCTTGCGAAGGGACGCGGCGTTTACGATGCGGGCCTTCGCGAGGCGAAGGCTGCGGCCCGCCGACGGCGGCGAGGGCGAATCGGACGATCTGCGGCGGCGGCCAAGGGCGCGTTATCGGGTCGCAGCTTGCGAAGGGACGCGGCGTTTACGATGCGGGCCTTCGCGGGGCGAAGCTGCGGCCCGCCGATCCCTCGCGGGATCGAAGCCGTTGCGACCGGCCCGCAGCCGAGCGGACGGGCGGCATCGAGCGGAACGCGAGTTGCAGCCCTCCGCCAGGGGGCGGCTGCTATCTGCACGCGCTGAAGCGCGAATCATTTCTCGGGCCCTCCGCAGAGACCCTGTTTCGGCCCGCCCGCTCCTCACATCATCGAACCCGCCCCCCGAAACGCACCTCCCGAAATGCACCCTCCGAAACGCACCCCCGAAACGCACCCCCGAAACGCACCGCGAGCCGCCCCACAATGGGACGGCTCGCGGTGCGTTCGGTCGGATCGGGCTATTTCTCCCCGTTGACGGCCGAGAGCTTCTCGACCAGCCCTTCGAAGGCGGCGGCGATCTCGAGACGCAGCGCGGCGTAGTGCTTGCGCACCAGCGAGCGGTTGTGCGGCTCGGCGGGATTCATTGCCTTCGAAAAGAGCTCGTTGCGCAGGGCAACGGCCTCCTGCATCAGCTGCATGATCTGCTCCTCCTTCGAGGGCTGGAAGCAGATGGCCATATCGCAATCGAAAACGATCTCTTCGAGACAGTAATCGATCTGCTTTTTCAGTTTCCGTAAATTTGCCATATCGTTTTCGATAAATTGTTTAGGCAAATATACGCATTTCTTTCGGGAAAATCAACCGCCGCCGAAAAAAACCTCCTGCGCCTAAAAATCGACCTCGTTATCGGGCAGGGCGACGATCATTCCGAGCTGATTGCTGCGGCACAGCTCCTCGCAGCAGGGATCGACCGGTGCGGGCGGACAGGCGGGTTCGACGATGATGATCTCCTCGCGCACGGGACGCGGCATCCGCTCGCGCTGCTCGACGACGATCCCCTGCCCGTAGTCGATCGCCACCTCGACGCGGCGGAAGGGAGGCAGAATATGGGCCGCCAGGTAGTTCCAGACGGCGGGCATGCGTTTGAGCTCGGCCTGCTTCTCGGCGGCCGACAGACGGCTGTCGAGTATCTCGAGCACGCGCTGCCGCTCGGGCACGGCCGAGGTGGCGACCGCCTCGCGGACCTCGTCCCACGAGACGACCTGCGAACCGCTCTTCACGTCGTATTTGCGCGAGAAGCCGTAGCGGCGGTCGACGTAGTTCTTGAAATCCTGCATGCGTCGGCGCGCCAGGTTCTGGTTCAGCGACAGCGGACCGTCGGGCGAAGCGTAACCGGTGATCGACACGCCGGCGACCTCCGTAAGCGAGTCGGCCAGCATCCCTTCGACCAGTTCGCCGAGCCCCGCCAGCTGGGAGCCGTTCGACTCGAACGAGGTGTTCAGCTGCGCCGAGCTGATGCGGTAACGGATCGAGTAGTCGGCATCGTCCTGCTCCTTTACGAGGAAGCGGCGTACGAGGCATTCGCCGTCCTGCGTCTCCGAGAGCAGCACGGAGTCGGCCTGCCTCACAGGCGATTGCGCCGATGCGGCCGTCACCGAGGCCGTCAGCGCCATCGCAATCAGAATGGGGGTAAAGCACTTTTTCACGATTGATGTGGTGTTGGTTGTTTGCCACATCCCGAGCAAGATTCGTACCACGCCCCCGAAACGACGCAGCGTGCCGCCGCCCGCGAGGGGCCTGCGGCACGCTGCGCACGTCGCCGTGCAAAGGTCGCTACATGCGCTCGGGCACGTCGATGCCGAGCAGCTTCATACCCTTGCGGATGACCGACGCCACGCTGCGGGCCAGCTGCAGACGCAGCTTGCGCACCTCGGCGTCCGTCTCGCGCAGGATCGAGTGGTCGTGGTAGTAGCCGTTGAAGGACTTGGCCAGCTCGTAGACGTAGGCGCCGATGATCGACGGGGCGAAATTCTCGCCCGCAGCGGCCACCGTCGCGGGATAGTCGGCCAGCAGCTTCACGAGGGCGATCTCCTCGGGGATCATCGCCGCCGTCGAGCGGCCCGTGCAGTCGATGCCCCCCTCGGCCGCCTTGCGCAGCACGGAGCAGATGCGGGCGTGGGTGTACTGGATGAAGGGACCCGTGTTGCCGTTGAAATCGATCGACTCGCGCGGATCGAACAACATCGTCTTTCGGGGATCGACCTTGAGGATGAAATATTTGAGCGCTCCGAGGCCGACCATCGTCGAGACGGCCTCCGCTTCGGCCTCCGTGCAGCCCTCCAGCTTGCCCAGCTCGGCCGACATCTCGCGGGCCGTCCGCACCATGTCGCCGACCAGGTCGTCGGCATCGACCACCGTACCCTCGCGCGACTTCATCTTGCCCTCGGGCAGCTCGACCATGCCGTACGAAAGATGGGTGATGTGGTCGCTCCAGTCGGCATAGCCCAGCTTCTTGAGGACCAGTTTGAGCACCTGGAAGTGGTAGTTCTGTTCGTTGCCGACAACGTAGATCATGTCGTCGAGGCGGTTGTCCTCGAAGCGGCGGAAGGCCGTGCCGAGGTCCTGCGTCATGTAGACCGAAGTGCCGTCGCCGCGCAGCAGCAGCTTTTCGTCGAGGCCGTCGCCCGTCAGGTCGATCCACACCGAGTGGTCGTCGCGACGGTAGAAGACCCCCTTGGCGAGCCCCTCCTCGACGAGCGATTTGCCGAGCAGGTAGGTCTGCGACTCGTAGTAGACCTTATCGAAATCGATCCCGAGGGTCTTGTAGGTCACGTCGAAACCGTCGTAGACCCAGCCGTTCATCTTCGTCCAAAGGGCGCGGACCTCCTCGTCGCCCGTCTCCCACCGGCGGAGCATCGCCTGCGCCTCGCGCAGGATCGGCGCCTCCTTCTTGGCCTCCTCCTCGGAGCGGCCCGCCGCCATCAGCTCGCGCACCTCCGCCTTGTAGTGCTTGTCGAACTCGACGTAGTACTTGCCGACCAGGTGGTCGCCCTTCATGCCCGACGAAGAGGGCGTCTCGCCGCCGCCGAAGCGCTGCCAGGCGAGCATCGACTTGCAGATGTGGATGCCGCGGTCGTTGACCAGGTTGGCCTTGATGACCGTGTGGCCGTTGGCCTTCAGGATCTCCGCCACGGACCAGCCGAGCAGGTTGTTGCGGATGTGGCCCAGGTGGAGCGGCTTATTCGTGTTGGGCGACGAGTATTCGATCATGATCGTGCGGCCCGTCGGCGCGGCGGTGCCGTAGTCGGCATCGGCGGCGATCTCGGCGAAGCGGTCGCTCCAGAAAGCGGGCGCCAGCTCGAGGTTCAGAAAGCCCTTCACGACGTTGAAGGCGGCGATTTCGGGGCAGTCGGCCACCAGCCGCTCACCGATTTCGGTCGCGGTCGCCTCGGGCGATTTGCGGCTCTTCTTCAGAAGCGGGAAGGTGACGAGCGTGTAATCGCCCGCGAACTCGCGGCGGGTCTTCTGCAACTGCAACTGCTCGCCCGCGAGGGGGCCGTAGAGCGCCTCGACCGAGCGGCGAACGGCGTCCGTTATGAATTTTTCGATCTCCATAAGTCAAAATTTGTCTGCAAATTTAACGCTTTATTGCGGAATATCGACTACATTTGCTCCATAAAATCGCCCGTTGCGAACCGCGGAACGGTCGGGACGCAGCCTGCGGAGCACGCAGGCGATGCAAGAGCTGCGGGCCTCCGCCGGCGGAGGCTGCGGCCCGCACGGCTCCGCCGAGCCCTCCTGCGCGGACAAATCCCTGTACAAGCATGAAAATCGCCGACATAGAACTGGGCGAACGCCCCCTGCTGCTCGCCCCGATGGAGGACGTCACGGACCCGTCGTTCCGCTACATGTGCAAGCGCTTCGGCGCCGACGTCGTCTACACGGAGTTCATCTCCTCGGACGGCCTGATGCACGAAGCGGCCAAATCGCTGCGCAAGCTGCGCATCGACGCGGCGGAGCGCCCCGTGGGGATCCAGATCTACGGCAACCGCATCGAACCGATGGTCGAGGCGGCGCGCATGGCCGAAGCGGCCGATCCCGACCTGATCGACATCAATTTCGGCTGTCCCGTGAAGAAGATCGCGGGGCGCGGAGCCGGCTCGGGGATGATGCGCGACGTGCCCCTGATGGTCGAAATGACGCGCCGCATCGTGCAGGCGGTCCGCAAGCCCGTGACGGTCAAGACGCGCCTGGGGTGGGACGACGAGTCGAAGAACATCGAGGAGATCGCCCTGCGGCTGCAGGACGTCGGCATCGCCGCCCTGACGATCCACGGCCGCACGCGGGCGCAGATGTACCGCGGCGAGGCGGACTGGACCCTCATCGGCCGCGTGAAGAACAACCCCGCGATCCGCATTCCGATCATCGGCAACGGCGACGTCGACTCGGGCCCGAAGGCCGCCGCGATGTTCGACCGCTACGGCGTCGACGGCGTAATGATCGGCCGCGCGACCTACGGGCGTCCCTGGATCTTCCGCGAGGTCAAGCATTTTCTCCGCACGGGAGAGGTGCTGCCGCAGCCCTCGGTCGTCGAACGCGTGGCGATCGCCAAGGAGCACCTGGACCGCTCGCTGGCCGTCAAAGGGGAGTACGTCGGCATCCTCGAGATGCGGCGCCACCTGACGAACTATTTCAAGGGGCTGCCCGATTTCAAGCCTACGCGCATGAAGCTCGTCACGTCGCTCGACCGCGACGAGCTCTTCGCGACGCTCGACGAGGTGGCCGCGCGCTGGGGCGATTTCGACACGAGCGCCGTCGTCCCCGCCCCGCTCTCGCACGAGCTGTAGGCGCCTGCGCGGCGGTTTTCCAAAAAAAAAAGAAAGGAGGCTCCGCAGCCTCCTTTATCTTATCGGTCGTCCCTCCCCTCCGCCGTACTCAACAGTCCGCAGGCGGCCCGGATGTCCTCGCCGCGCGAGGCGCGGATCGTCGTATGGATGCCGCGGGCGGTGAGCGCGTCGCGGAAGCGGATCATCGCCGCGTCGTCGGGCGAAAAATAGGGCGAGTCGGGAATCTTATGGAAACGGATGAGGTTGATGCGGCACTTGATGCCGTCCAGCAGGCGGCACAGCTCGCGCACGTGGCGCGGCGAGTCGTTCATCCCGCTCAAGAGGATGTATTCGAACGAGACGCGCCGCTGGTGCGTAAAGTCGTAGGTGCGCAGGATCGCCGCCACCTCCGCCACGGGCCACGCCCGCTCGACGGGCATGATCGCCGCCCGCTCCTCCGAAAAGGGGTTGTGGAGGCTCACGGCCAGATGGACCGACGTTTCGTCGAGCAGCCGCCGCAGCTGCGGCACGACGCCCGCCGTGGAGAGGGTCACGCGCGTCGGCGACCAGCCGAAGCCCCACGGCGCGGTGATGACCTCGAGGGCGCGCAGCACCTCGTCGGGGTTGTCGAGCGGCTCGCCCATCCCCATGAAGACGAGGTTCGTCAGCCGGTCGCGCTCGGGGAGCGAGACGATCTGGTTCAGGATCTCGGCCGCCGTCAGGGAGTGTTGCAGCCCCTGCCGTCCCGTGGCGCAGAAGCGGCACCCCATGCGGCACCCCGCCTGCGACGAGACGCAGAGCGTCGCCCGCTCGCCGTCGGGAATGTAGGCCGACTCGATGAGGGCGCCCCGCAGGGTGCGGAAGAGGTACTTTTTCGTGCCGTCGACCGACTCCCACGCGCGGAGCGGCGCCGAGAGGGACGGACGGAAACGTTCCGCCAGCCGCTCGCGGTGGCGGAGCGCCAGATCGCTCATCGCCATCGGATCCTCCGTATGCCGCCCGTAGAGCCACCGCGCGAGCTGTCCCGCGGCGAAGCGGGGCATGCCGAGCTCGGCGCAGAGGGCGGCCAGTTCGGTCGGATTTTTGCCGTAGAGCAGGTCGGTGGAGGTCGTCATAAGCGGTTCGAATCGGGCTTTCCGACCGCAAAAATAAGGAAAATTTAAAGTTTTTTCCGTCGATCGTCGCATTTTCGGATTTTTCTCTTTATATTTGTGCTGCATAGCTCTTGCGCACCCTGCGCCGAGGGCCGTGCAACGCGCAGCGGGGGGGGCAGTCCCCTTGACGCTCCGCACGGACGCAACGCCAAAACAATTAAAACTACAAATAAAATGGAGATTAAAAAGAGCCCCAAGGCAGACCTGCAGAACAAACGCGGTCTTCTGTTGGAAATCGGTCTGGCCGTAGCGCTGCTGCTGGTCATCGGCGCCTTCGCCTACACGCCGAAGGAGCACCGCATCGAAAAGGTCGACATGAACTACGGTCCCGTCGAGGAGGAGATCACCGAGATCACCCGTCAGGACCAGAAGCCGCCCGAGCCGCCGAAGAAGGTGGAGATGAAGGTGATCGCCGACCTGCTCCAGGTGGTGACCAACGACACGAAGATCACCACCGATGTCGATTTCGCCGAGTTCAGCGACGACACGGAGATTCTCCAGCAGGTCGAGGTGGTCGAGGAGACGATCGAGGACGACGCCCCGTTCGTGACGGCCGAGACGATGCCCTCGTTCCAGGGCGGCGACCTCAACACCTTCCGCAACTGGGTGCAGAGCAACGTGAAATTCCCGCAGATCGCCCTCGAGAACGGCATCCAGGGTCGTGTGATCCTCTCGTTCGTCATCGAGCGCGACGGCCGTCTGACCAACATCAAGGTGCTTCAGACCCCCGACCGTTCGCTCTCCGAGGAGGCCATCCGCGTGCTGAACAAGTCGCCGAAATGGGCGCCGGGCAAGCAGCGCAACCAGGTGGTGCGCGTCAGCTACACGCTGCCCGTCGAGTTCCGCGTCGCCAACTGATGCGCGCGGCTCGCACCGCAACCGCAACGAGGGTATCCTGCCGAAAGGTGCGATACCCTCGTTTATGAAAGGGCCCCCGCCCGCAGGCCGCCGCCGGTCCGCAAACCGCTCCGACCGAATGCCCCCGATGCGGCATGCACACGGCAGCCGTATGCCATCGGCGGTCGTATCGCCTCCCCGACCGACCACGGATTGCGATCCGACCGACGAGCCCGCATCCCGCCCGAACCCGCGCAAGGGGCCAGGCAATGGATCCGAACGGTCCCCCGAACGATGGCCCTGCCGCCCGCTTCGAAACGGAGTTGCGACCGATTCGACCTTGCCTCCCCTTTGATCGCAACATAGGGGAGGACCGAACGCGATGCCCGCTGCCGAGCGCGTTCGAAAGGCACCGTGCTATCAGAACCGCCCAAGGGCATCTGACCGACCGAGGCGACCGACCAAGAGCAGCAGCCGTCCGCTCGAAACGCCCTGCCGCCGCACGGTCGGCCCCGCCTGCGCACGACGCGGCACGCGGGTTGCCCGAACGAACACGATCCGCCTTGCGGCCGCCGCAAGGCCCAAAACCGAAACAACCGTTGGAAAAAGCCGTTTTAATCACCGTCATACGGGATCAGCAGGATCCCCGCCAGGTCGAAGAGTACCTGGACGAGCTCGAATTTCTGGCCGAGACGGCCGGCATCGAGAGCGTCCGCCGCTTCACGCAGCGCCTGCCCCAACCCTCGTCGCGCATCTACGTCGGCCCGGGCAAGTTGCAGGAGATCGCCGACTACTGCCGCGAGGAGGAGATCGACGTGGCGATCTTCGACGACGAATTGAGCCCCGCCCAGACACGCAACATCGAGCAGGCGATGCCTTGCCGCATCCTCGACCGCACGCGACTGATTCTCGACATCTTCCTGTCGCGCGCGCAGACCGCCTACGCCAAAACGCAGGTCCAGCTGGCCAACTACCAGTACATGCTGCCGCGCCTGACGGGCATGTGGACCCACCTCGAGCGCCAGCGCGGCGGCACGGGCACCCGCGGCGGTGCGGGCGAACGCGAGATCGAGACCGACCGCCGCATCATCCGCAACCGCATCGCCAAGCTGAAGGAGAATCTGAAGAAGATCGACCGTCAGATGGCCGTGCAGCGCTCGAACCGCGGGCAGCTGGTCCGCGTGGCGCTCGTCGGCTACACGAACGTCGGCAAGTCGACCCTCATGAACCTGCTGTCGAAAAGCGAGGTCTTCGCCGAAAACAAGCTCTTCGCGACGCTCGACACGACCGTTCGCAAGGTGATCTTCGACAACCTGCCCTTCCTCCTCTCCGACACGGTCGGCTTCATCCGCAAGCTCCCCACCGAGCTGATCGAATCCTTCAAGTCGACCCTCGACGAGGTGCGCGAAGCCGACCTGCTGCTGCACGTGGTCGACATTTCGCACCCGCAGTTCGAGGAACAGATCGCCGTCGTGAAGCAGACCCTGCAGGAGATCGGCGCGGGCGACAAACCCGTCTACCTGGTCTTCAACAAGGTCGACGCCTATACCTATATAGAAAAGGATCCCGACGACCTGACCCCGCCGAAACCCGAGAATCGCTCGCTCGACGAGCTCAAACAGAGCTGGATCGCCAAGGCGAACACCCCCTGCATCTTCCTCTCGGCGCGCGAACGGATCAACCTCGAAAAGTTCCGCAACGACCTCTACGGCATGGTGCGCGAGATGCACGCGGGCCGCTATCCGTTCAACAATTTCCTCTACTGACAATCCGAAACGCCTTATAACCATGACGATCCATCTGCTCTCCGAACAGAACAGCGTTCTGAACAAATTTCTCATCGAGCTGCGCGACAAGTCGATCCAACAGGATTCGATGCGTTTCCGCCGCAACCTCGAACGCATCGGCGAGGTGACGGCCTACGAGCTCTCGAAAACCTTGCGCTACGCCCCCCGCACGGTCGAAACGCCCCTCGGCGAGGCCGTCGTGCAGCAGATCGACGAACGGCTCGTCGTCGCCACCATCCTGCGGGCGGGGCTGCCGTTCCACCGCGGATTCCTCAACTACTTCGACGATGCGCAGAACGCCTTCGTCTCGGCCTACCGCAAGAACCACAAGGACGGTTCGTTCACCGTCAAGGTGGAGTACATCTCGTGCGGCGAGCTGGAGGGCAAGACGCTGCTGCTGGTCGACCCGATGCTGGCCACGGGCCAGTCGCTCGTGCTCGCCTACGAGGCGATGTGCCAGCGCTGCGGCCATCCCGAGCAGCTGCACGTCGCAGCCGTGATCGCCAGCGAACAGGGCGTCGACTACGCCCGCCGCCACCTGCCGCAGGAGACGACCCTGTGGGTCGCCGCCGTCGACGAGGAGCTCACCTCGCGGTCCTACATCGTCCCGGGGCTCGGCGACGCGGGCGACCTGGCCTACGGCGAAAAGATATAAGACCGAGGCGCCGACGCAAGCCCCCCGGGCCGCCTGTCCGCCGCCGAGCGGAGGGGCGCACCCGGCGGAACGCGCGTTGCAGCCCTCCGCCAGGGGACGGGCTGCCGATCCCTCGCGGGATCGAACCCGAACGTTCGCCGACGGCGGCAGGCGCCCCGTATGATCCGACAACGCATGAAACGCAAACTCCTTTTTCCGATAGCGGTCTTCGCAGCCACGACGCTGCTCATGGTGCTTTGGAAGCCCGTTTTTCTGGCCTACTACGCCGTCGAAGCCTCGATCGGCGAGTGGTTCGCCGTCCTCGGCCACGGCCTGCTGCTCGACCTGACGGTCGCGGGCTACGTCACCGTGCTGCCGCTGCTGCTGACGTGGCTGACGCTCTGGGTCCGCATCCCCGCCCGCGCGGGGCGCCTCCTGCTGAACGGCTATTTCGTCGTCGTCTCGCTCGTCGCCTCGCTCCTCTTCGCCGTCGATCTGGCCCTCTACGAATTCTGGGGATTCCGCCTCGACTCGACGGTGCTGATCTACCTCTCCGACCCGAAAGAGGCCGCGGCGAGCATCGATCTCTGGATGGCGGTGCGGCAGACGCTCTTTTTCGCCGCTTCGGCCGCCGTGAAGATCGGCCTCTACCGCCGCGTCGTGCGGCTCTTCGACGGCGAACGGCTCGCGCGCCGCGCCGCCGCCATCGGCAGCCTCGCAATGGTGCTGCTGGCGGGGCTCGACTTTCTGGCCGTGCGCGGCGGCACAGGCCCCTCGGTGGCCAACGTCTCAAAGGTCTGCTTCTCGCCCACCCTCTTTCTGAACCACGCCGCCACGAACCCCGTCTTCTCGTTCCTCTCGACGATCGGCAAGCAGGAGCGTTTCGCCGACCAGTACCGTTTCTTCGACGAGGCCGAACGGGCCGCGCGCTTCGAGGCCGTGCGCGGCAACCGTCCCGACAGCGCCCCCGCGGAGCGCCTGCTGACGACCGACCGTCCGAACGTGGTCGTCATCGTGCTGGAGAGCTTCGGCCGCGCCGTCATGGAGGCCGAGGAGGAGGGGCGCCCCGTCATGCCGCAGCTGCAACGGCTCCGTCACGAGGGGCTCTTCTTCGAAAATTTCTACGCCAACTCCTTCCGCACCGACCGCGGGCAGGTCTCGATCTTGAGCGGCTTCCCCGCCCAGACGCGCACGTCGCTCATGAAGCTGACCCCCAAGTGTCTCGAACTCCCCTCGATCGCCCGCTCGCTGGCCCGCGAGGGGTACCGCACCTCGTTCGTCTACGGCGGCGACCTCAACTTCACGAACCAGTCCTCCTACATGTACGCCACGGGGTGGCAGGAGCTCTTCTGGCAGAAGGAGATGTCGTTCGACGCCCCCGTCTCGAAATGGGGCTACGACGACCGCACCGTGGGCGACTGGTTCGCCGAGGAGGTGATCCACCGCTCGGCCGAGGGCACCCCGTTCCTCGCGGGATGGCTCACGTTGAGCTCGCACGAACCGTTCGAGGTCCCCTTCGAAGCCTTCGACGACCGCATGACGAACGCCTTCGCCTTCACCGACGACTGCATCGGCCGCTTCATCGAGCGGGTACGCGCCTCGGAGGCGTGGCGCGACCTGCTCGTCATCCTCGTCCCCGACCACGGCATGGGCAACTTCCGCCGCGGCAGCTATACGGAGAGCGAAATCCACCGCATCCCGATGCTGTGGCTGGGCGGCGCCGTGCGCGAACCGCGCGTCGTGCAGACCTACGCCTCGCAAATCGACCTCGCGGCGACGCTGCTCGGACAGCTGGGTGTGCCGCACGACGATTTCGAATACAGCAAGGATATCTTCGACCCCGCCCTGCCGAAATTCGGCTACTACGCCTACAACGACGGCTTCGCCGTGGTGACGGCAGAGGGTGAAGCGACGTGGGACGCCGCCTCGGGCCGAACGAGCTACCGCCCCGCCGACAACGACGGCTTCAC
>CAJUAV010000005.1:102867-148206 GCA_910584485.1 uncultured Alistipes sp. | reverse complement strand
TGGCGATCTCCATGAAGTGGTTCATGCCGATGGCCCAGAAGAACGACAGACGCGGTGCGAAGGCGTCGACCGACATGCCCGCGTTGATGCCCGCACGCAGGTACTCCAGACCGTCGGCCAGCGTGTAGGCCAGCTCGATATCGGCCGTGGCGCCCGCCTCCTGCATGTGGTAACCCGAAATCGAAATCGAGTTGAACTTCGGCATGTGCTTCGAGGTGTATTCGAAGATATCGGCGATGATGCGCATCGAGAACTCGGGGGGATAGATATAGGTGTTGCGCACCATGAACTCCTTGAGGATGTCGTTCTGGATCGTGCCGGCCAGCTGGTCGAGCGTGCAGCCCTGCTCGAGGCCCGTCACGATGTAGAAGGCCAGGATCGGCAGCACGGCGCCGTTCATCGTCATCGACACCGACATGCGGTCGAGCGGAATGCCGTTGAAGAGGACCTTCATGTCCTCGACCGAGCAGATCGAGACGCCCGCCTTACCCACGTCGCCCACTACGCGCGGGTGGTCGGCGTCGTAGCCGCGGTGCGTCGCCAGGTCGAAGGCGACCGACAGACCCTTCTGGCCCGCAGCGAGGTTGCGGCGGTAGAAGGCGTTCGACTCCTCGGCCGTCGAGAAGCCCGCATACTGACGGATGGTCCAGGGACGCATCACGTACATCGTCGAGTAGGGACCGCGCAGGAAGGGAGCCACGCCCGCGGCGTAGTTCAGGTGCTCCATGCCGGCCAGATCGTCGGCCGTATAGATCCCCTTGACGGGAATCTGCTCGGCGGTCAACCAGGGCTGCTTTTCGGCGCAACCCTTCGAAGCGCCGCAGCCGTCGGCGGCCGCCTCGTATTTCAGTTCGGAAAATTTCGCTCTCATAATCAGATTCCCATCTCTTTAAGGTAGAACTTCAACGTTTCGAGGACGTTCGACTTCACGTGGATGAAATTCGCGATGCCCTGCGCCTCCAGCTCGGCCATGCAGGCCGGAGCGCCCGCAACGACCAGGATGGCGCGGCCCGCGAGCAGCTCCTTGATCTTCGGCGCCACCGTGGCGTAGTCGTCGTCCGACGCGCAGACCACCACGATCTCCGCCTTCGAGGCGAGCGCCGCCTCGACGCCCTCCTCCAGCGACTTGAAGAAGGTGTTGTCGATTACGCGAATACCCGCGCAGCCGAAGAAGTTGCACGAGAACTGGGCGCGCGCACGCGCCATGCCGAGCGAACCGCAGGTGAGCATGAAGGCCTTGGGCGCCTTGCCCGAGCGATCCACCTCCAGACGCATCTTTTCGAAGGCCATCGCGCCGCGATAGGCGTTCAGCACGTTGCCCTCGCGTACGTCGCGCTCGACCGACTCCATCGTGATCTCGGGAGCAGCGACCTCCGTAAAGTTGGGGAACTGGTTGGCGCCGAGCAGGATGCGGCGACGCGTGGCGATCTCCTTGTCCTTCTGGGCGGCCGAAGCCTCGACCTTCTCCTTGACGAAGCCCGCTTCGTAGGCGGCGGCATAACCGCCCTGCTCCTCGATCGCGAGGAAGAGCTTCCACGCCTCGGCGGCGATCGAACGGGTCAGGTTCTCGATGTAGTACGAACCGCCCGCGGGGTCGACGACCTGATCGAAATGCGACTCGTGCTTCAGGAGCAGCTCGACGTTGCGCGCGATGCGGCGCGAGAACTCGTCGGGGGTCGCGAAAGCGGCGTTGAAGGGGGTCACCTCCAACGAGTCGACGCCTGCGATGGCCGCCGACATCGCCTCGGTCGTACCGCGCAGCATGTTGACGTAGGGGTCGTAGACGCTCTGGTTCCAGCGCGACGTCTCGGCATGCACGCGCATTTTGCACGAGCACTCCTTCGCGGGGGCGTAGCCCTTGACGATGTTGGCCCACAGCAGGCGGGCGGCGCGGAACTTGGCGATCTCCATGAAATAGTTCGAGGTCACGGAGAAGGCGAAGCGGAGCGCGCGGGCGGCCTCGTCGGCCGTGAGGCCCGCATCCGTGAGGCGCGCCAGATACTCCTGACCCGCCGAGAGGGCGAAGGCCAGCTCCTCGACGATCGTCGAGCCTGCGTTGCCGAAGCAACGGGCGCCGACCGTCACGATGCGGACATCCTTCCATGCGGCGGCCTTGCGGATGAGGGCGACGATGCGTTCGAAGCATTTCGCGCCGTCGGGCGAGCAAAAGCAGCCCTTCTTCGCCAGCCCCTCGACCAGCGGATCGATGGCGAAGGCGAGGTGCACGCCGTCGGCGGGAACCCCCTCCTTCTCCAGCTTGGCCAGCACGAGTTCGGCCACGTGCGCCCGCTGCTCGCCGCAGAACGACAGGCAGACGGCGGGCAGGCAGATGCCTGCGAGCAGCGTATCGAGCTCTTCGGCGGTCAGATCGGCCTTGCGGATGCAGAAGCCGAGCGAGTCGACGCCCGAATTGAGCAGGCGGAGCGCCTCGGCGTTGGCCGCAGCGGCATCCGTCACTTCGACGGTCTGGTGGATACGCCACTCGTTATCGGTGCGCGTACCGCGGACGAAGGGGAATTGGCCCGCCTCCGAGGCAAGGAACTCGATGCCTTCGAGGTTCTCGGCACGGTAGTAGGGACGCAGGTTGAACCCTTCGCCCGTACGCCATACCAGCTTACGCTCGTAATCGGCACCTTTCAGGTCTGCCGTAATCACCTCCTCCCACTTCTCGGTCGGAACCGCGGGGAATTCGGCGAACAGCTTTTCACTTTTGGTATTTGCCATAAAACGATCAGTTAATATGTTGTTGTTTAGGTTTTGCGGTTAAAATCCTTGTAAAGATACACATTATTTGACAAAGCACGCAACTTTTTGTTAACAAAATAACAGTTCGGGCGATTTCGGCCGTTTTTCGGGAGGGAGCCCGCCCGCCGAGCGCGACACAGCCGTCGCTCCGCCTTCGCCGCCGCCGGCGGGACAACACGAGCGGCCCGACGCGGGTTGGCCGTTCCGCCGCCCGGAAAGGGGCAGCGCGCGCCCGCCACACAACAAGAATAAAAGAACTATCGACCAATATTCAACTATTCACCCTCAAAATACCTAAAATCGAGAATCACTATTTTCGAAGACACATACTCGAAATTGCACCTAAAATCCCGAAATCGATCCAGATTTCCCGAGTACGACCGCGAAAACAACCTCGTTTCCCCGAAAAACAACCCGATTTTTCGCACAACCCGCAAAAATTCACGATTTCGGAGTACAACGTAAAACGAAAAGATTTACCTTTGCATCGTAAACCAAAAAACAACCCAACGAACATGTCCTCCCTTCTCCGATTCAAGATGGTCGACGCCGCGATCAACCACAACGCCGTCGACGTACGCGTCCCCGAGGGACGCCCTTCGGACTATTTCGGTGCCAAGGTCTTCGGTCGCGCCGCGATGCGCAAGTACCTCGACAAAAAAACCTTCGAGGCGCTCTCCGACACAATGGTCAACGGCACGCCGCTGACGCGCGAGGTGGCCGACTCGATCGCCGCCGGCATGCGCCAGTGGGCCCTCGAGCACGGCGCCGACCACTACACGCACTGGTTCCAGCCCCTCACGGGCGGCACGGCGGAGAAGCACGACGCCTTCGCGCAGCCCGACGGCATGGGCGGCGTCATCGAGGAGTTCTCGGGCAAGCTGCTCGCCCAGCAGGAGCCCGACGCCTCGTCGTTCCCCAACGGCGGCATCCGCAACACCTTCGAGGCGCGCGGCTATTCGGCCTGGGACCCCACATCGCCCGCCTTCATCGTCGACACGACCCTCTGCATCCCCACCGTCTTCATCGCCTACACGGGCGAGGCGCTCGACTACAAGGTGCCCCTGCTGCGCGCCATCTCGGCCGTCGACAAGGCCGCCTCGGAGGTCTGCCGCTACTTCGACCGCAACGTCCAGAAGGTCTACACCTACCTCGGCTGGGAGCAGGAGTATTTCCTCGTCGACGAGAGCCTGTGGGCCGTCCGTCCCGACCTGATGCTGACGGGCCGCACCCTCATGGGGCACGAATCGGCCAAGAACCAGCAGCTCGAAGACCACTATTTCGGCGCCATCCCGACGCGCGTGATCGCCTTCATGCGCGACCTCGAATACGAGTGCCTGAAGCTCGGCATTCCCGTCAAGACGCGCCACAACGAGGTGGCCCCCAACCAGTTCGAGCTGGCGCCCGTCTACGAGGAGGCGAACCTCGCCAACGACCACAACCAGCTGCTGATGACCGTCATGGACAAGATCGCCCGCCGCCACCGCTTCCGCGTGCTGCTGCACGAGAAGCCCTTCAAGGGGATCAACGGCTCGGGCAAGCACAACAACTGGTCGCTCGGCACCGACACGGGCGTCAACCTCATGGGCCCAGGCAAGAGCGCTTCGGAGAACCTCCAGTTCATCACCTTCCTCGTCAACGTCATTTCGGCCGTCCACAAGCACAACGGCCTGCTGAAGGCGGCCATCATGAGCGCCACCAACGCCCACCGTCTGGGTGCCAACGAGGCCCCTCCGGCCATTATCTCGACCTTCCTCGGCACACAGATTTCGGCCGTGCTCGACAAGCTCGCCGCCTCGAAGAGCGACAACGACATCCGCTTCGACGCCAAGGGGGTCTTCAAGATGAGCGGCATTTCGCACATCCCCACCCTCTTCCGCGACAACACCGACCGCAACCGCACCTCGCCGTTCGCCTTCACGGGCAACCGTTTCGAGTTCCGCGCCGTGGGTTCGTCGGACAACTGCGCCGAGGCGATCATCACCCTCAACACGGCCGTCGCAGCCGAGCTGACGGAGTTCAAGGCGGCCGTCGACGCCAAGATCGAGGCGGGCATCAAGAAGGAGAAGGCCATCTACGAGGTGCTCAAGGCGAAGATCAAGGCCTGCGCCGCGATCCGCTTCGACGGCAACGGCTACTCGGAGGAGTGGAAGGCCGAAGCGGCCCGCCGCGGTCTCGACTGCGAAACCTCGACGCCGCTGATCTTCGATCGCTACCTCGACGAGCAGACGATCGCGATGTTCGACGCCATGGGCGTCTACTCGAAGGTCGAGCTCGAAGCGCGCACCGAGGTCAAGTGGGAGACCTACGTCAAGAAGATCCAGATCGAGGGACGCGTGCTGGGCGACCTGACGATGAACCACATCGTCCCGACCGCCTCGAACTACGAGGCGATGCTGCTCGACAAGGTCTACAAGATGTCCCAGATCGCGGGCCTCAACCCCGCGTCGGACATCGCCCTCATCAAGCGCATCCAGGACCACACGGCCGCCATCCAGCAGCTCACCTACGAGATGATCGAGGCGCGCAAGAAGGCCAACCGCATCGAGGAGATGCGCGCCAAGGCGATCGCCTACCACGACACGGTGGCCGTCTTCTTCGACGAGATCCGCCACCACGTCGACAAGCTCGAAGAGATCGTCGACGACCAGCTGTGGCCGCTGCCGAAATACCGCGAACTGCTCTTCCTGCGATAGCGTCCGCGACCAACGACGCAAAGCCCCCGATGTTTCGGGGGCTTTTTTTTGCGCCTTCATGACCGACCGCCGCAGCGCAAAACGAAAAAAAAGCGGATGCCCCTTTTCGGGACATCCGCTTCGCTCGTCGCACGCGGTGCGCCTATTTCTGCAGCTCGGCCAGCGCAGCCTTGGCAGCCTCGGCGGCGGGACCAGCCGTCACTTTCTTGAAGGCGGCGATCGCCTGATCGCGCTGCTCGCGGGCGTTGTAGGCGGCAGCCAGCTGGTAATAGACCGTGCTCTTGTCGGCCTCGTCGGTCTGCGCCTCGGCAGCGGCGGGAGCCGTCTCGATCACCTTCGCGTAGTCCTTCTTGCCGAGGTAGGCCTGCACGCGCACCAGCTGGAAGAGCGGGCTCGCGGGGTTCTTGGCCAGTTGGGCGTCGGCCAGCGCGATGATGGCATCGAAATCGCCCGCACCCTGGAGAGCGGCGACCTTGTTGTTCGTATAGAGCGCCATCATCTCCTTCGCCTTGGCGGCGTCGGCCTGGTATTTCGGGTGGGTCTTGGCGGCTACGGCCTCGTAGATGTCCATGCCCTTCTCGAACTCGCCCATCTCGCAATAGCTCATCGCCAGGTTCAGCGCCATCTCCGTGTTGTTCGGATCGGCCTCATAGCCCTTCTCGAAGATGGCGGCTGCCGCAGCGTAATCCTTGGCGTTGAAAGCCGTACCGCCCCGGATCTGGTACACCTTCGCCACATAACCCTTGCACTTGGTCGCCTGTGCGTCGTCACCGTAGAGCTCGGCCAGCTCGGCACCCTTCGTGAAATTGGCCAGCGCGACGTCGTAATCGGCCGGCTTGGCCATCATGGCGCGACCGCCCAGCTGGAAATAGCACTTCGGCAGCGCACTCTTGGCCGTAGCCACGAGCGAAGCGGCATCCTCGGCATCCATGCCCTGGTCGATCACCTGCTCGAACTTCGCGGCAGCCGTCTTGTAGTCCTTGGCACCGTATGCGGCGGCGCCCTCGTTGTAGATCGTCTTTACATCCTGCGCCGAGAGCGAGCATACGGCCAGCAGCGCAACAACCGATACGAAAAGTTTTTTCATGGTGGTATACATTGTTAGTTTCAAGATTCCGTTCGTCCGACGTCCGAAAGAGACGCGTTGGCGACAAAATTAGGCATAAAAAATCAAACCCGCAAATTCGGCAGGGGCTCTATCGGCGCAAGGCTGCGAAAAAATCGCTCATCAAAGCCTCGCACTCCTCGGCCAGCACGCCGCGCACGACCTCCGTACGGGGATGCAAAATCCGCTCCGAACGGCTGCGGAAGCCGCGTTTGGCGTCGTCGGCCCCCCACACCACGCGTCCGACCTGCGCCCAGGCGATCGCTCCGGCGCACATCACGCAGGGCTCGACCGTCACATAGAGCGTGCAGCGGGGCAGGTACTTGCCCCCGAGGGTCGTCGCGGCGGCCGTCAGGGCCTGCATCTCGGCGTGGGCCGTGGGGTCTTGCAACGTCTCGACGAGGTTGTGGCCCCGCCCGATGACGCACCCTTCGCTCACGATCACCGCACCGATCGGCACCTCCTGTTTCGCTAACGCCTGCCGCGCCTCGCTTATTGCCTGACGCATGTACTTTTCGTCAACGGACGACTGTTCCTGTTCGGTCATGATAGGTATCTTTTTTCGGGCCCGCAGGGGGCGGTTCGGTGCAGGTGACGGCGGCAAACGGTACACACGTTGTGTTCGGGCCGCAGCTTGCGAAAGGACGCTCCATGCGGGCCTTCGCAGGGGCGAAGCTGCGACCCGCCGATAGCTGCGCCATCGAATCATGCGGCACCACACGAACCCGCTCTCGGGATGAAGCTGCGACCCGCCGATCCCTTACGGGACCGAACCATGCGACGCCGCACAAACCGGCCGTTCCCGTCCGAAGCGGCGGATTTTTTCGCGGCGGCCGACAAAAATAACATAAAAATAGCTAAATTTGCAGGTTGTCACGCGAAAAACGAACACAAAAACATACATCCATGTACAGAACTCATACCTGCGGCTCGCTTCGGGTCGCAAACGTGAACGAAACGGTCACCCTCGCCGGCTGGGTCCAGAAGGTGCGCAACCTGGGTGCGATGACCTTCATCGACCTGCGCGACCGCTACGGCCTGACGCAGATCGTCGTCGAAGAGCACAGCGAAGCCTCCGTGCGCGAAACGGCTCTCCGCGTGGGACGCGAATGGGTGCTTCAGGTGACGGGCCGCGTGCTGGAGCGCGAATCGAAGAATCCGAAGATGCCAACGGGCGAAATCGAGGTGGCCGCCACGTCGATCGTCGTGCTGAACGAGGCGCAGACGCCGCCCTTTACGATCGAGGAGCAGTCGGACGGCGGCGACGACCTGCGCATGAAATACCGCTACCTCGACCTGCGTCGTCCGCCCCTGCAGCGCAACATGATCCTGCGGCACAAGATGGCGCAGGAGATCCGCCGCTTCCTCGACAGCGAGGGCTTCCTCGAGATCGAGACCCCCTATCTGGTGGGGTCGACGCCCGAGGGCGCCCGCGATTTCGTCGTGCCGAGCCGCATGAATCCCAACCAGTTCTACGCCCTGCCGCAGTCGCCGCAGACGCTCAAGCAGCTGTTGATGGTGGCGGGTTACGACCGCTATTTCCAGATCGTGCGCTGTTTCCGCGACGAGGACCTGCGCGCCGACCGTCAGCCCGAGTTCACGCAGATCGACTGCGAAATGGCCTTCGTCGAACAGGAGGACATCATCGCCACCTTCGAGCGCTGGGCCAAGCACATGTTCCGCGAGGTGATGGGGATCGACTTTACGGAGCCCTTCCGCCGCATGCCGTGGATCGAGGCGATGGAGAAATACGGTTCGGACAAACCCGACCTGCGTTTCGGCATGGAGTTCGCCGACCTGACCGACCTGGCGAAGGGGCACGGCTTCTCCGTCTTCGACGATGCGGAGTACGTCACGGGCTTCGCCGCCACGGGTTGCGCCGCCTACACGCGCAAGCAGATCGATGCCCTCACGGAGTTCGTCAAACGACCGCAGGTAGGCGCCAAGGGGCTTATCTGGATCCGCGTCGAGGCCGATGCGGTCAAATCGTCGGTCGACAAATTCTTCACCTCCGACGAGGTGCGCGCCCTGGCCGACCGCTGCGGCGCCAAGGCGGGCGATCTGGTGCTGATCCTCTGCGGCCCGAAATTCAAGGCGCTGACGCAGCTCTGCGCCCTGCGCCTGGAGGTGGGCCGCCAGCTGGGGCTGCGCGATCCGAAGCAGTTCGCGCCGCTGTGGGTGGTCGATTTCCCGATGTTCGAGTGGGACGACGAAACGCAGCGCTTCTACGCCATGCACCATCCCTTCACCTCGCCCAAGCCCGAAGACGTCGACTACCTCGAAAGCGACCCGGGACGGGTGCGCGCCAATGCCTACGATTTCGTCTGCAACGGCACGGAGATCGGCGGCGGCTCGATCCGCATCCACGATGCGAAGCTCCAGGCGACGATCTTCAAATGCCTCGGATTCACGCCCGAACGGGCGCAGGAGCAGTTCGGCTTCCTCATGAACGCCTTCAAGTTCGGCGCACCCCCGCACGGCGGTCTCGCCTTCGGATTCGACCGTCTCTGCTCGCTCTTCGGCGGCTCGGACTCGATCCGCGATTTCATCGCCTTCCCGAAGAACAACGCGGGACGCGACGTGATGCTCGACGCCCCCTCGGCGATCGACCAAACGCAGCTCGACGAGCTGTGTCTGTCGCTCGTTGCACCGAAAGCATAAACGAGCATTCGATTCCGATCGAGGCGGCTACCTGTTGCGGAGCCGCCTCGATCGTTTTCGGGAAGGAGTGTCGGCTACGCAGCTGTGGCACTCGCGAACGCCCTCAACAAGGGACGCAGCTTGTAAAGCGCACGCAACAGGAGTTGCCGTCCGCAACACAGGGTATCAATACGCGGCACACACCGTTGCTCGGGACGCAGCTTGCGAAGCGCTCGCAACGAACATTCTGTGAGCTGCGGGCCTTCGCCGCCGAAAGCTGCGGCCCGCCGACCTCTGCGAGGTCGAAAACCTGCTATCCATCGAGCCCTTGTCGCCGCAAAGTGCGGCCCGCCGATGGCCGCGCAATCAAACCGTTCGGCATGCAAAGACAGCCGAAAGCTGCAACCCGCCGATGGTCGCGTCATCGAGCCGTGCGGCATGCAAAGACAGCCGAAAGCCGGTCGAGAGACCTCCGCCGCAAAATTCCGTTCCAACAGGACGCCCCGCCGACCTCGCAGAGGTCGAAAACCCGCCATACATCGAATCCTTGTCGCCGAAAGCCGCCCCACCTCCGCAAGGTCGAAGTGCGCTCACGCAGCCTGCGAAGCGGCCGCATCGGACATACGTACGTACCCGCCCTCCACCGACAAAAAAAACGGACGGCCCCGCACCTCGGGGTCGTCCGTTTTTTCGACAGACAGTCGACAACTATACGTTAGAAATACTTGCCGCGCAGGTCCTCGATCTCGGCCATCTGCTGAACAGCCTGCAAGGCGTACTGGCCCACCATGCTCTCCAACACGGCCTGGGCGCGTACCTGCTCCGCCTCGGTGCTCTGGGCATCCTCCGTGTCGATCGCATCCACGCGGAAGACGTAGAGGCCCGAAAGACCCTTCACGGGCTCCGATACCTTGCCCTGCTCCGTGGTCGTGGCGATGGCGCCGATCACGCGCGGCTCCAGCCCGGGGCCTGCCATGTAGTAGGCACCGAACGATACGTCCGAGAAATCGCCCACCTCCGAGCCGAAGCCCGCAGCGATCTCCTCGAGCGTCGAACCGCTCATCTGCCCCTTGATGTAGTCGAATTTCTTGTCGCGCAGCAGCTGCTGACGAATCTGTGCGGCCACCTTGCGGGGATCCGTGTAGGTATCGTCGTCGATCTCGGTCAGACGGGCGATCACGTAGTCGCCGCCCACCTTGAAGATCTCCGAGAGGTCGCCCTCCTCGGCGCCGTAGGCCCAGCGGGCCACCTCGCGCGAATCCTCCAGGCCGCGGAGCGTACGATCGCCCTGCACGAGGGTCGCCGTACGAGGCGTGACGGCAGCCGTCGCAGCCGCCTCTTCGAAGGCCTCCTCGCCGCCCTTCTTGGCGTTTACGGTGAAGGTGCCCGCCTGCGCATGCACCTGACGGCGCGTGGCGCTCGACGCCTCGACGGGATAGGTGATCGAAGCGACCTGCACGTGTTTCTCGGGCTTGCCCGCACGATAGATCTGCATGAGCTGGATCGCGTCGCCCGACGCGATCTTCACGATGTCGCCCTGCTTGGCCGAAGCCAGCGCCGCCACGAAATCGCCCGTGAAGGCCGAGAAGGGCATCACGCCCACCTCGCCGCCGGCGGCACCCGTCTCGGCGAGCGAGTGCTGACGTGCGGCCTCGGCGAAATCGCCGCCGCGGCGCAGCGCCGTCAGCAGGCTGTCGGCCAGCTCCTCCTGCGTGTAGGAGAGTACGATGTGGCGGATGCCGAGCGAGTCGGGCACCGTCTTCGTGTCGAGTGCGCGGGCCATCGTCCACTCGTTGTTCTTCAGCACGGGACCGTAGGTCTTGCCCGCCATGAGCGCCTCGGCCTCGTCACCCGTCAGACGGGCGGCGGGCACGTAGTTCTCGGCGATCGTGCCGAAGCGGTTGCCGCGCGCGAACGCCTTCGGATCGGCGGCTACGGCGAACTCCTCGCCGACCATCTTCACCTCCTGCTCGAGCTTCTGCATATCCTCGTCCGTCGGGCTCACCTCGAAGAGTACGTAGGAGAGCGTGCGCGACGGCAGGCGCTTGTAGGCGTTCTTATGGGCGTTGTAGTAGGCCTTGATCTCGCTCGACGAAACCGTGAAGAGCGAGTCGGGCACCTCGGCGTAGCGCTTGCCCGTCCACTTTCCGGCATAGGTCTCGTTGGCAGCCTTGCGGCCGTTGGCCACCTCCAGCTTGTTCACGTAGGCACCGCCGCGCACCAGCCCGTAGTACTTGGTCATCATCGTCTCGAGGCGCAGCTGATCGGAGAGCTGCTTCCAGGCGGCAGCGGCCTGGGGATCGGCGTCGGCCTGCGTCAGGAAATTGCTGACGGCAGCCACGTTGTACTCGCCCGTGCGGGGATCGGCGAAATAGTTGTAGAGCGTCTGCGAGAACTGCTCGCCGCTCAACAGCGCCAGGCGCTCGGCGTCGGTCAGGCGCAGCCCCATCTTGGCCAGCCCCGGTTCGAAGACGTAGTTCGAGACGAGCGACTGCCAGACGGCGTTGGCCAGCATGGCCGACTGCTGCTCGTCGCTCTCCTGCACGCCGCTCTGCGACTTGATCTGTTCGTAACGGTCGTAATACTCCGAATAGGTGATCTTCTCACCGTCGATCACACCGACCTTGGGGTCGTTCCCCGAAAAGCCCATCTCGGTCTTCAGGGAGAGAATGAACGCCAAGAGGGCGAAGGCGATGATAATCGACAACACGATGCCGAACTTGGTGCGTAAGGTGTTTAAACTTGCCATTATTGAACGTATTAATTTTTTATGTTGCGTTTTGAACTTTCAAAGATAGTCATTTAATCCGAAAAACCGCCGATCTATCGTACTTTTTTCATCCGCGCCAGCTCGATGCGCGACCCTGTCGTTCGCAGGATCCGCAGCTGGAAATCGCCGATGTAGACCGTTTCGCCCGCCGACGGAATCCCCTCGTAGTGGTAGAGGATCCATCCCGCCAGCGTGTCGTACTCCTTGTGCTCCTCGATGCCGAGGTTGTAGCGGTCGTTCAGGTATTTCACCTCGAGGCGGCACGAGAGGACGTACTCCCCTTCGCCCACCTGCTTTTCGATCTCGTCGGCGACGTCGTGTTCGTCCTCGATCTCGCCGAAAATCTGCTCCAGCACATCCTCCAGCGCGATGATGCCCGCCGTGCCGCCGAACTCGTCGATCACCACGGCGACGCCCGAGCGGTGTTTCGTGAAGGTTTGCAGCACCGCCTGCAGCGGCATCGTCTCGGGCACGTAGTCCACCGGCTTCATCACCTCGGCGATCGTCGCGGGGTTCGTGAAGAGGCTCTTCGAGTTGACGTAGCCGATGATGTCGTCGATGTTGTTGCGCCAGACGAAGATGCGCGAATATTTCGTGTCGACGAAGCGGGCCGTGAGCGCCTCGATCGTCGTCTCGACGTCCACCGCCTCGACGTCGATGCGCGGCACCATGCAGTCGCGCACGCGCAGGTCGGCGAAATCGAGGGCGTTCTGGAAGAGCTTCAGCTCGTTGTCGGCCTCGGTCTGCGACTCCTGCGACCCCGTGTCGAGCAGCGCCGCGAGGTCGTCGTGGTTGAACGGCAGCGCGTCGTCGGGCTTCACCTCGCGCCCCACGAGCCGCAGAATGCCCTGCGAAAGCAGCGTCGTGAGGCGCGCGATCGGATAGAGCACGATGTAGATCACGTAGATGACGGGAGCGAAGGTGCGGTAGTAGAAATTGGGGTTGTTCTTGAAGATCGACTTGGGCAGGAACTCCCCGACGAAGATAATCAGAAGCGTCGAGACGACCGTTTCGATCGCCACGGAGCCCTGGCGGGCCAGCTCGTCCCACCCTGCCAGCAGGAAGAGCCCCCGCAGCAGCAGCGACATGTAGAGCGAGTAGACGACCAGCGCGATGTTGTTGCCCACGAGGATCGTCGTGATGTACTGGCCCGGGTGGCGGGCGAAAATCTCGGCGATCGAATCGAAGAGGCGGTTCTGCTTGCGGTCGAGCTCGAGCTTGAGGCGGTTCTTGCTCGTGAAGGCGATCTCCATGCCCGAGAAAAAGGCCGAGAGCAGCAGCGTGACGAGAATCAGCAAAAGGGATGTCAGCATCTTTTTACAAACGATAGTGCAAGGAGGGAACGATCATCAGCGCGCGGGCGCCGCATCGCGGCGCAGCGGTGCGGCGGGCAACCGGTCGACGACGGCATCGGGGCGGCGCTCCGCCTCGGTGTCGGAGAGCGGCTGCGCTCGCAGCACCGCCTCCTCCGAGAGGCGCTCGGCGCGCCGACGCGCGGGCTGCGTGCCCTGCATCCGCACGGCATCGGGATCCGCCGTGCGGCGCGCAGCGGGGCGCGGCGGGGCGGCATTCCGCCGCTCGGCCCGCACGGACTCCGTCGCCGCCGGTGCGACGGGAGCGGTCGAAGCCGCAGCGGTCGTGTCGCGCTCGGAAGGCGCCGTCTCGACCTCCATGCGGGTCTGCTGGTAGCGGAAGCGCCAGTCCTTGAAGGCGTCGTCCGACTCGAAGCGCTCGCCGATGCTCACGTTGTTGCCCTTGACGAATTTCGTGTCGACGTTCGAGTAGACGCGTTTCGTGCGGGCGTTCCAGAAGAGCTGTTGCGTATAGAGCTCCGTGCCGTCGAACTTGTGCACCTCGACGTTGCCGCGCAGCTCCCAGAGCTGCTGCTGTTCGTAGTAGATGGCGTAGTTGGAGGTGAGCACCGCATCGACGCTCGCCAGCGAATCGTCCTGATAGGTCGTCATGCGGATGCCGCGGCGGAACTCGCGGTAGGGCTCCGCGGCGAGCGAGTAGCCCTCCAGCAGCGGCGTCTCGAAGAAATAGGAGCGCATGCCGTTCTGCGACATGACGATCGAGAGGTTTTCGCTGTACTCGGTCATGCGGGCGGCATCGTTCGCCGCCTCGGCGGCCGCATCGCGCCCTTCGCAGGAGAATAGCAAGATAGCACTCCCCAGCGTGAGGAGTGCTACCTTGAGATTGCGTGTGCGAATCGACGCCATCGACTCGTTTTAGCGGTAACGGACCGTCGTCATCGTGCCTGCGGCCAGACCGCAGTCCACGCGATAGCTGTCGCCCGGCTTCAGGTCGAGCATGTGGCAGTCCTCCTGGCTCGGGAAGCTGGCACGGAACGAAGCCTGCGATTTCTTGGCGGCGTCGATGTACTCGGGGTCGTTCTCCAGCAGGGCGACGGCCTTGGTCATCGTGTCGTAGGCGACCCAGCAGGCGGCCTGACGCGAGAACTGGTCGCCGCAGCGCGAAGCCGAGATGCCGTAGCACTGGCCCAGCACGAAGACGGGCACGCCGTCCTCGGGAGCGAGCTCCATCGCCTGCTTGGCGGCGGCGGCGGCAGCCGAAATGTTGTTGGCCACGAGCTCCACGACGGCGATCTGCGAAAGCAGCTTGGCGCGCTCGGCGGGATTCTCCTCCGTGGCGAGCGAGGCGTTCAGGTATTTCGAAGCCTTCTCGTAGTCGCCCTTGTTCTTGAAGGCCTGGGCGAGGTAGATCGCCGTGTCGGGCGAGGGCTTCACGACATAGTATTTCTCGGCGAGCTCGAAATAGTAGTCGCTCTCGCAGTGTGCGCGGGCCATGAGCGAAACGGCCTGGCTCAAGAGCTCCTCATCGTCGGGCGCAGCGGCCAGCTTGCCGCGGAAGAGCTTCTCGAGGTTCTCGCAGCTGGCGGCGCCGCTCATGCCGAACGCGCTGTCGAACTGCGTCTTGAACTCCTCGTTCGACTCCACGTAGGGGGTCAGACGGTCGTACTCGGCGATCACCTCCTCGGGCAGCACCTCGTCCGTATTCTGGTAGTCGTCGCAGAGGTTCGTGAAATAGACCACCACCGTCTCAGGATTGGTGGCCGTACCGCCCGCCTCGATGGCGGCGCGGAACGCCTCGCGGATCGCCGCACGGTCGTTCTTCTTGAAGTTGAGCACGTCGCGCGCCTTCACGTCGAGGATGTAGGCGGCACCCTGCTTCGGATGGTCGCCGAAATGCTTCAGACGCGTGTCGTAGACGAACATGAGCGAGTCGACCATCATCTTCTTCTCGGCCAGCGATTTCGCGCGGGCGATCTTGTTGCGGTAGATCACCGTACCGTACTGGTGCAGCGACGCCTGCGCCTTGGGGCAGGCCTCGATGAGCTTCTGGTAGTAGCCGGCGGCGGTGTTGTAGTCCTTGTTCATCACCGCCTCCTTGAGGAAGTTGCTCATCAGGATGTTCTGCTCGCGCGCCTCGGGCGTATCGCCGTAGGCGGCGAAGCGGGGATCGCTGTAATCCTGCTGGGCCGACGCGGCCACCGCCAACAGCGTGCAGGCCGCAGAAAGCAACATTTTCAACTTTTTCATGGCATTCGTGTTTTTTTATAGTTTTTCGGTTTCTTTCGCTTTAATCGAATTTCTGTCGCATGAACCAGTACTCGTGGTTTTCGCCGCCCGCGGCAAAGAACTTGAAGCCGATGCCGAACTTGAAATACTGCTGACGGACCAATCCGAGGCTCTTCGAGAGGTTCATGCCGCGCATGCCGTACTCGATGCCGATGTCGACGGCCGTCACGCTGCGGAATTTCACGGGGATGCCGATACCCGCCGTCAGGGCGTACTCCTGCAGGCGGTGGCCGCCGTAGGTGCGGTTGTGCGAACCGGCGCGCAGACCCGCGCGGTAGGACCAGCGGCGCCAGACGCGGCGGGCGTCGAAGCGGGCGGGGGTGAACTCGACACCCGCCTTGAGCGTATGCGTATCGGTATAGTCGACGCGCATCGAGGTGCCCGTGCTGCCGTCGACGCCCGTCTGCTCGCTCACGTTGTCGCGCGACCAGTTTTCGAAGAGGTAGTCGAGCATCACGACCCACTTGGAGGTCTGGTAGCAGGCGCCGACGGTCAGCCGACGCGGCAGGGCGATGGGCAGGCGGCCCGTCTCGTCCTGGACGGTCGTGTTGAAGACGTCGTTGCCGTAGACGCGGTGGGTCGCCTTCGGGCGCAGGTCGCCGCCGAAATCGTAGGCGGCGCCCAGCGTGAGGATGCGGCGCGAGGTGAGGATCGCGTTCCACTGCACGCCCACCTGCGCCTTGAAGCGCGAGACGGCGTATTCGCTCTCGCCCGTGATGGGGTTGAAAGTGCCGTCGCCCGTGATCGAGACGGGGGTCATGACGAAGGTGCGGTCGATGTCGCCCCAATAGTATTGGAGCGCCGCGCCGATCGAAAAGTTCTTGAAGAGCTCGTAGCCGATGCCCGCCTTGACCTCCGTCACGTCGCCCTCGCCCGCATAGGCGTAGTTGATACGGCCGACGTTGCCCCAGACGGGGTCGTTCGCATCGAAGGGATGGTCGTAGGTGACGCGGTAGCCCACCGAGCTGTAGGGGTTGACCGAAACGGAGAAGCCGAGGTTCTTCGCAAGGGGCATCAGGATGGCGAACGAGCGGATGTTGAAGGTGTTGTAGGCCGACTTTTTCGAGACGCCGTCGGCCGTCTGGGCGTTGTAGTAGTTCTGGCCCTCGAGGGAGGCATCGAGCGTGAAGCTCTTCTGCATCACCAGGCTCAAGCCTGCGGGGTTGAGCAGATTGATCGTGCCCGTCATGCGAGCAGCCACGCCGGCGCCGCCCATCGAACGCATCGACTGCGTGCCGGGCGTGTTGATCTCGCCGATGCCGTACATCGTATAGGGCGAGAAGGCGTTAATGCTGCTCGTCTGCGCCGAAGCGGCCGACACGGCAAGCGTCAGCAGCCCCGTTGCGAGGAGCTTCATCCATCTGTCTTTGAGTTGTCGCATGATACTCTAAAATTCGGTTTAACCCGCAAAACACCAGATTCGGTTCTGCAAATATCGTATTTTTAATTCTTTTAACAAAGTATTTCGCCTCTCCGCCCGTAAAAATTACGCACAAATCCGCATTTTCGGCCCCGAGGCGGTCGAGATAGCCTTCGATTTCGAAGGCGACCGAGTTCAGGACGCCCCGTTCGATCGCCTCGCGCGTGGAGCGTCCCGCAAGGGGAAACGAGGCCCTCTCGCTGCCCCGCTGCCCTGCCGCCGCCCCACAGCCTTGCGGCTGCTCCGACCCGCAATCCGACTGAAGCTCCGCGGCCCTCTCCGACGGCGCATCCGCCGCTTCGCCCGGCCGTAGTTCCGCCCCGCAGCTCCGCAGCAGCTCCGCAGCCTCGCCCCCTTCGGCGAAGGGATCGCACAGGGGCAGCGAGGCCGTATAGTCGTGCAGCGCCCGCAGGCGCATCGTCACCCCGGGCGAGATCGCCCCGCCGCGGAAGGTGCCGTCGGCCGTCACGCGGTCGATCGTGAGGGCCGTGCCGAAATCGACGATCACCGTCTCGCGCCCCGCATGGAGCGTCGCCGCTCCGACGGCTGCGGCCACGCGGTCGCGGCCCAGCGTCTCGGGGGTGGCGTAATCGATGGCGATCGGCACGGGGGTCGCGGGGGTGAAGCGCACGGCCCGCGGAAAGCGCTCCGCGAGGAGCCGCCACAGCGGCTCGGC
Source organism: uncultured Alistipes sp. (assembly GCA_910584485.1). GTDB lineage: Bacteria > Bacteroidota > Bacteroidia > Bacteroidales > Rikenellaceae > Alistipes. Next base: position 130,555 of record CAJUAV010000005.1, on the reverse strand, counting down.
ATCGCCGCGCGTCGAGGAGAAGATTGCCTCCCGCACGTCGAACTCGCGCAGCAGGCAGTCGAACCACGCCCCGACGGGGTGTTCGGTGACGCGCTGCGCCACGCAGCGCCCCTCCTCCCAGAGGGCCGCCTTGACGCGCGAATTGCCTATGTCGATCAACAGATTCACAGTTCCCGAAGAATTTGGCAGGCGTTTTCGATGTCCTTCACGTTGCGAACGGTCATCGCCAGCCGATTATTGTGTTGCTTGAGGACGAAACGGTCGGGCCGCTGGACGATCTTTTCAAGCATCGTGCGGAAGACGGGGCCCTGGTAATAGGGCGAGTTCTGTTCGCCGACGAACTGGACGATCATCAGGCCGTTCTTCACCTTCACGCGCTCCATGCCGAGGCGGATCGCCTCCCAGCGCAGCCGCACGACGTTCAGCAGCTCCTTCGCGGCGCGCGGCAGCGCACCGAAACGGTCCTCCAGACGCCGCTCGAAGCCGCGCAGCGCCTCCTCGTCCTTCGTCGAGTCGAGCTCGCGGTAGAGCTTCAGGCGCTCGGCCTGCTGCGCGACGTAGGTGTCGGGCAGCCCCGCCTCGACCTCGATTTCGATGTGCGAATCCTCGATGTAGCGCACCTCGTCGGGCGCTTCGGCCGCGGGGGCGCCGAAGCGGTTCGCCGACGGCAGCTCCAGCCCCTCGGTGCGCAGCTCGGCAATCGCCTCGTTCAGGATCTGCTGGTAGGCCTCGAAGCCCACGTCGGCGATGAAACCGCTCTGCTCGGCCCCGAGCAGGTTGCCCGCGCCGCGGATGTCGAGGTCCTGCATGGCGATGTTGAAGCCCGAGCCGAGGTCCGAGAACTCCTCGATGGCGCGCAGGCGGCGCCGCGAATCGGGCGTCAGCAGCTCGTCGGGAGGCGAGAGCAGGTAGCAGTAGCCGCGGCGGTTCGAGCGCCCCACGCGGCCGCGCAGCTGGTGCAGGTCGCCGAGGCCGAAGCGGTGGGCGTCGTTGATGATGATCGTGTTGGCGTTCGGGATGTCGATGCCGTTCTCGACGATCGTCGTCGACAGCAGCACGTCGAAATCGCCGTAGATGAAATCCATGACGAGCTTTTCGAGCTCCTCGGCGGCCATCCGCCCGTGGCCGACGCGCACGCGCGCCTTGGGGCAGATGCGGCGGAGCATCCCTTCGAGCGTCAGCAGATCCTCGACGCGGTTGTGGATGAAATAGACCTGGCCGCCGCGGGCGAGCTCCTGCTCGACGGCATCGCGGATGATCTCCTCCGAGAAGGCGTGCGACTCGGTCTGGATGGGCTGGCGGTTGGGCGGCGGCGTGGCGATGACCGACAGGTCGCGCGAACCCATGAGCGAGAATTGCAGCGTGCGCGGAATAGGGGTCGCCGTGAGGGTCAGCGTATCGACCGACACGCTCAATTCGGTGAGCTTCTCCTTGGCCGCCACGCCGAATTTCTGCTCCTCGTCGATGATGAGCAGCCCCAGGTCGCGGAAGCGCACCTGTTTGCCGAGCATCTTGTGCGTGCCGATGAGGATGTCGATGCGTCCCGCGGCGAGCTCCTCGCAGATCTGGCGCACCTCCTTGGTCGACTTCGTGCGGTTCAGGTACTCGATCCGCACGGGGAAATCGCGCAGGCGCTCCGAAAAGGAGCGGTAGTGTTGCAGCGCGAGGATCGTCGTGGGAACCAGCACGGCCACCTGCTTGCCGTCGGTCGCCGCCTTGAAGGCGGCACGGATCGCCACCTCGGTCTTGCCGAAGCCCACGTCGCCGCAGACGAGGCGGTCCATCGGCTCCGAAGCCTCCATGTCGCGCTTGATCGCCTGCACGGCGGCCTGCTGGTCGGGCGTATCCTCGTAGCGGAACGACGCTTCGAGCTCGTGCTGGAGGTAGCTGTCGGGCGAGAAGGCGAAACCCGGGGCCGCCTTGCGCCGCGCGTAGAGCGCGATGAGCTCGCGCGAAATATCCTTGACGGCCTTCTTGGCCGCCGTCTTGAGCTTCTGCCACGCCCCCGTGCCGAGCTTGTAGATCTTCGGGGGTTCGCCGTCGCCCGAGCGGTAGCGCGAAATGCGGTGCAACGAGTGCACGTTGACGAAGAGCACGTCGCCGTCCTTGTAGACGAGCTTGATCGCCTCGTGCGCCTTGCCGTTCTCGACCACCTTCACCAGTCCGTCGAAGCGCCCCACGCCGTGATCGATGTGCACCACGTAGTCGCCCGGGCGCAGGCTGTTGAGCTCGGCAACGGTCATCTGCTCGTCGCGGCGGATCTCGCCGTTGATGCGGTAGCGGCGGTAGCGGTCGAAGATCTGGTGGTCGGTGTAGAGACAGATGCGCAGGTCGTTGTCGACGAAGCCCGCGCCGAGCGTCAGCTCCAGCGCCCGCACCTGCACCCGACCGCGCCCCAGCTGGTGGAAGATGTGGCCCAAACGTTCGATCTGCGCCTTGTTCTCCGAGAGGATGTAGGTCGTGTAGCCGCGCTGCGCGTTGCGGAGCATGTCATCGGCCAGCAGGTCGAATTTCTTGTTGAACTGCGGCTGGGGCTGCGTCGAGAAGGCGATGCGCACCGAGGCGGGACGCTCGGGGAGGTTGTCGCGCAGGGCGATGAGGCGGTTTTCCGCCAGATCGGCCAGCAGGCCGGCGCGCGAGGTCAGGAGGCGGTCGATCGACGCGGGCTCTTCGAGGTCCGCGAGCGTCTTGCGGCGGATGTCGTTCACGCGACGCAGCACGGCATCGGCGTCGTACCACCAGAGGGTCGCCTCCGCACCCGCGAAACGGGGCAGCGAAACGCGCGCCTCCTCGCTCTTGCGCACGCGCAGGTCGGGGACGATCTCGATGCGGTCGAGCCGATCGTCCGAAAGCTGGCTCGAAATCTCGAAGCGGCGGATCGAATCGATCTCGTCGCCGAAGAAATCGAGGCGGTAGGGTTTGCTCTCGACGTAGGAGAAGATGTCGACGATGCCGCCGCGGATCGAGTACTGGCCCGGCTCGTAGACGAAATCGACGCGCGTGAAGGCCGCTTCGACGAGCCGCTGCTCAAGCGTCTCGATCGTCAGGCGGTCGCCGACGCCGACGGTCAGCGTGTCGCGCCGCATCGCCTCGGCATCGGCGACGCGCTCGGCCAGCGCTTCGGGATAGGTGCAGACGACCAGGTAGTCGCGCCCCTTCGCCCGAAAGTTGCGCAGCGCCGAGAGGGCCGCCGTGCGCTGGACCACCCCCTGCGGGTCTTCGGCGCCATAGGCGACCGAGCGTTTGTAGGAGGAGGGAAAGAAGAGGATCCGCGGCTCGTCGAGCAGGCGGTAGAAGTCGTTGAGCAGGCAGGCCGCGGCGTCGCGGTCGTCGGCGACGAAGAGGTGCACGCCGCCGAGGCGCTCAATCGTCGCCGCGGCATAGCACGACAAGGCCCCTCCGACCAGTTCGTCGAGACAGAGGGTCGCCGCAGGGGTTTTCGCTTCGCGGCACAACCGCTTGAGCGGTTTCGATTCGGCCAGCATCGCGGCCAGTTGTTCGCGTGAAGTCATGGGCATAGCCGATGGCTGGAATTTCAAGGGTGGTTCTTCGGGGCTGCGGGCTGCCGATCCCTGCGGGCTCGAACAGAGGGCACGAGACGGCAGCCGACGCTGCGCACGCCTGTTCGAAGCCGCGGCGCGGGCCGACGCCTGCATGGGCCGCCTGCCCTTGCGGGACCGAACAGAGGGCACGCACTTTACGCACGATCCTTCGCCCGGGACGAAGCCTGCGGAGGAGTCGCATGATGCGGACGCAACATGCGGGCCTTCGCCGGCGGAGGCTTCGGCCCGCCGATCCCTGCGGGACCGAATCGTTCGGCACCTGCTCTCGGGTCGAAATCAGTCAAACAGACCGCAGCCGAGCGGAGGCGGCATCGGGCGGGACGCACGTTGCAGCCCTCCGCCGAGGAGGCGGCTGCGGGCTGCCGACCTCTGCGAGGTCGAAACCGTTCGGCCTGCCCATCCGCCAAGCAGCAGCAGAGCTCCGAATGCGGGACGCAGCTTGCGAAGCGCACGCATGACGCGGACGCGAGCTGCGGGCCTTCGCCGCCGAAAGCTGCGGCCCGCCGATCCCTGCGGGACCGAGTCCGACGCGACAGACCGACACGACGCCCGGCAAAGCCCGGCCCGCCGATCCCTGCGGGATCGAGTCCGGCGCGACAGACCGACACGACGCACGGCAAAATCCGGCCCGCCGATCCCTGCGGGACCGAGTCCGGCGCGGCAGACCGACACGACGCCCGGCAAAGCCCTGCCCGACGATCCCTGCCGAAATCGGGCCGGCCGTCCTCCTACTTGATCAGGTCGTTGTCCTTGCGGTCGTGGTAATGCACGTCGATGATCCCCGTGCTCTGGTCCTCGACCACCTTGATCGTGGTCTTGTACTTCCACTCCCAGCGGCGGCGCAGCGAGAAGAGGCCGCGCGTGAGGAACGAAGCGACATAGGGGCTGACGACCAGCTTGATGTATTTGTGGCCGCGGTCGAGCGTGAGGAGCGAAATCTGGTTCTCGATCTTCTTGTCGAGCAGCACCGTCGGCTCGATCTTGCCCGTGCCGTGGCACGTGGGGCAGACGTCCGAGACATCCTCGATGGCGAGCGGCCGCACGCGCTGGCGCGTGATCTGCATCAGGCCGAATTTCGTAAGCGGCAGGATCGTGTGCTTGGCCTTGTCGGTGGCCATCAGCTTGGTCATCTCCTCGCAGAGCGCCTGTCGGTTGGCCGCCTTGTGCAGGTCGATGAAGTCGATGATAACGATGCCGCCCATATCGCGCAGGCGCAGCTGGCGGGCGATCTCCTTCGCCGCGGCGAGGTTCACCTCCATGGCGGTCTGCTCCTGGTCGTCCTCGGCCTTCGTGCGGTTGCCCGAGTTGACGTCGATGACGTTCATCGCCTCCGTACGCTCGATGATGAGGTAGGCGCCGCGCTTGAGCGAGACGTATTTGGCGAAGAGCGACTTGATCTGCTTCGAAATGTCGAAATTGTCGAAGAGGGGCACCGTGCCGCGGTAGAGCTTCACGATGGGCTCCATCTCGGGGTCGATTTCGTGGACGTAGCCCTTGATTTCGCGGAACATCGCCTCGTCGTCGACGACGATCTGCGAGAAGGAGCCGTTGAGCGAGTCGCGGATGATCGTGTTGGCGCGGCTCATCTCGCTCATGAGCTGCCCGGGAGCCGCGGGGGCCTTCTTGCGGATCATGCCGCAGGTCTTGTACCAGCGGTCGAGCTGCTGGCGCATGTCGTGCTCGATCTCCTCGTCCTTGGCCTCGACGGCCGCCGTGCGGATGATGACGCCGAAATTCTGCGGCAGCACCGACGCGGCGATGCGCTTCAGGCGGCGCTTCTCCTCGGCCGAGCGGATCTTCTGCGAAAGGAAGACCTTCTGCGAGAAGGGGACCAGCACCACGTTGCGGCCCGCCAGCGAGACGTCGGCCGTCAGGCGCGGCCCCTTGGTCGAAATCGCCTCCTTGGCGATCTGCACCATCACGAGCTGCCCGGGCTGGAGGTACTCGCCGATCTTGCCCCCCTTGGCGACGGGCTCTTCGAGTTTCATCGACTCGACCTTCAGCCCCCGTTTGCCGGGCTGGTACGACGAGACGAGTTTTTGCAGCGAGGAGAACTGCGTGCCGAGATCCGAGTAGTGGATGAAGGCGTCTTTTTCGTGTCCTATGTTGACGAATGCCGCGTTCAGACCCGGCATGATCTTACGCACCTTGCCCAGGTAGATGTCTCCGACGGCGAAGCCCGTCTTGCACTGCTCCTTGTTGAGCTCGACGAGGACCTTGTCCTCGCACAGCGCGATGGAGATCTCGGCAGGGGTAACGTGTATGATTAATTCTCTGTTCATCGATCTATTTCAGGTTGGCCTCCTCCGCGCACGGAGCGAGGACGTATGGTCGGATTTCGGAATCGGCCGAAAGGGGCGGATCGCCGCCGTTCGGTCGCGACGCCGGCAACGCGCGCCGACGTGCGGATCGGACGCGGCGACTTGCGTTCGCAAGCGCTCTGCGGCGGCGCGATGCGGCGGGCATCGGCAGGCCTGCGGCCGACTCCGAAAGAGGATTCGTTGGGCGGCCGATGATGGGTGCGGGAGGATCGGCCGACCTCCCAGAACGTTTTTTCGCGGAACGCCCGCAGGCCTTTTCCGCAGCTCTCCGCGCGCGGCGCTCCGCAAGCGGAATGCGGCGGCGGCCTCGCCTTTTATACAGATAACGCCAAAGGAGCCCGAGGCTCTTTCAGCGTTATCTCTCTTGTCGCAAAAGGGCAGGCACTACCCTACTTGTTCTTCTTGTGACGATTCTTGCGAAGACGCTTCTTGCGCTTGTGGGTGGCCATCTTATGGCGCTTATGCTTCTTTCCGTTCGGCATAGTTGTGGGTTTTAAGAGGTTCGACAATTATTTTACCTTCGCTGCGAAGCTCTTGGCGGGCTTGAAAGCAGGAATGTTATGTTCGGGGATCGTAATGGTGGTATTCTTCGAAATGTTGCGGGCCACCTTCTGGGCGCGCTTCTTGACGATGAAGCTGCCGAAGCCGCGGAGATACACGTTGTTGCCGCCCTCCAACGAAGCCTTGACCGAATCCATGAAAGCCTCGACGATTGCCATTACCTGCACTTTCTCCACGCCGGTGTTTTTAGCGATTTCGCTGACGATATCTGCCTTTGTCATATCCTTATATAGTGTTTTAAATTAAGTTCTTGCCGTCGATACGGATTGCAAATATACGGTTTATTTGCATATCCGCCAACGATCGACCGTTTTTTTTTCGTTTCGGCTCTCTTCTCGCCGCCAGCCGTGCAAAATTCGCGCATTTTTCGGGCAAAACCCTGAAAATAAATGGCAAAGAGGGACAATGCGACTTTTTACCGCATCGCGGCCGCGATGCCGTCGGCGATCTGGTCGAGCGCCTGCTGGAGCTTCGAGCCGATCATCATCCGCATCATCATGTTCAGCTCGGCGTGCAGCACGAGCCGCAGCCGCGTGTCGCACTCCGAGACGGGGTGCAGCTGCACCCAGAAAGCGAAATCCATCGGGACGCCGTCGCCCGTGATCTTGACGTGTTTCGGCTCGACGCGTTCGGCCATGCGCAGCCTCACCGTGAAGCCTTTGACCTTGAACGAGCAGCTCTCTTCGGTCGCCTGCCACTCCTCGACGCGGTCGGCCACGGCGGGCGTCAGCCGGTCGAAGCGGCTGATCGCCTCGTAAATCACGTTCGCGGGGCGCAGCAGCTGCACCTGTTTGGAGATATATTCCTGCATGGGTATCTGTTTTATTATAAGGTATCCGTATCGGGAGCCGCCCAGAAACGCTCCTCATCGGAGGTGCGGAGGGCAACGGCCGCGGGTCCGAAGCCCTCGAACCCGGGCGGAAGGAGCGCCACGGAGCGGCCGTCGCGGCCGCACCCCTCGTGGCCGAAGCCCTGCCGTTCGCGGCAGAGGAACCAGTAGAGGTTCTTGGCCCAGTAGGAGGCGTAGTAGGCCGCATCCGTGTTGCGGCCGCCGAAGCGTCGGAGCGTCATCGGCTCGCCGGCGATGCAGCGGCGGCGCATCTCCGCCAGCGAGAGGGGTTCACCCGCCTCGTCGAGGCAGCAACCGCCCATGTCCGAATCGATCATCGCCCACCGCCCCCGCTCGGGAAGCCACACCTGGTTCACGACGTGGCAGTCGCGGTCTTCCGCATCCTGCGGCAGGCAGGTGACGACGCGGTTCGCGATGCCCGAAGCCCACAGCAGCTCGTGGAGCAGCAGGGCGTGCAGGCGGCAGTTGAAGGCGGGTTCCACGGTGCGCGTGTACTCCCAGAGCGACACGGCGTCGCAGCGTTCGGGCCACTGCCGCTGGTTGGCGTGCGGGATCCGCGAAGCGACGAAATCGGCGATGCGCAGCGTCCGCTCCCAGACGGGCAGCGCGGGATCGTCGAGCGTGTCGAGGCGGAAATATGAGCCGATTTCGCGGGCGCGCTCCGCATCGCGCTCGCAGGCGAAACGCCAGGCCGCCGTATCGGCGCGGTAGGCCGCGCTCGCGGCGAGCAGTTCGACGCGTTCGCGGCGCAGCTCGGCATGGAGCGTCCGCACGAGGGCGTCGCGGAAGACGAAGCGCGCCAGCAGCGCGGCGACGATCGCCAGCGCGAGCAGCGCGCCGAGCGTCCACAGGAGGATCTTCAGCAGTTTTTTCATGGGAATTCGTTTTTGTTTCGGGAAGATGCGTCGTTCAGGGGCGTCAGTCGATTTCGAAGATGCGTTCGGTCGGGCTGACGACGCGGATGCGGACCTCGACGGCATCGGCGGGGAGCAGCGCCTCGATCTTCTCGGGCCACTCCACCAGGCAGAGGTCGCCCGAGTAGAAATACTCCTCGTAGCCGAGGTCGTAGGCCTCGGCGAGGTTTTCGATGCGGTAGAAATCGAAATGGTAGACCGAGCGGCCCGCGGCGCTGCGGTAGTGGTTCACCAAAGCGAAGGTGGGGCTCGTCACCCGATCCTCGACGCCGAGGGCCTCGGCCACGGCCCGCACGAGGGTCGTCTTGCCCGCCCCCATCTCGCCGCGCAGCACCACCACGCGCCGGTCGCCGAGGGCGTCGAGCAGCGCCTCGGCCACCTCCGAAAGCTCCTCTTCGGAGCCGATATGCAGTTTTTTCATGAACGGAAAAGGGTTAGCGTTTGGGTTGGAGAACGATGTACGGCACGATCATCTCCTCCATCGAAATGCCGCCGTGCTGGAACGTGTTGCGGTAGTAGCGCACGTAGCGGTTCGCGTCGTTGTTGTAGACCAGAAAATCGCGGTTGTAGGCGAAGATGTAGCTCGACGTCAGGTTGCCCGACGGCAGCTGGATGTCGGCCGGTTCGCGCACCTCGTAGACCTCGCGGGCATTGTAGAGCAGGTTGCGCCCCGTCTTGTAACGCAGGTTGGCCGAGGTCTCGCGGTCGCCCGTGACGCGCACGGGGTTGTCGACGCGGATCGTGCCGTGGTCCGAGGTGATGATGACCGTGTGGCCGCGCTCGGCGAGCAGGCGCAGGATCGTGTAGAGGTCCGAATGCTCGAACCACGACCGCGTCAGCGAACGGAAGGCCGCCTCGTCCTCGGTCAGCTCGCGGATGATGTCCGTCTCGGTGCGGGCGTGCGACAGGATGTCGAGGAAGTTGTAGACGATGACCGAAAAATCGGCCTCGTAGATCCGTCCGATGTTGTCGACCAGCCGCCGCCCCTGCTCGGGCCGAATCAGCTTGTCGAAGGTCGTGCGCCACGTCTTGCCGCTCTGGGTCAGCTGGCGGCGCAGGAACTCCTCCTCGTGGCGGTTCTTGCCCCCCTCTTCGTTGTCGTTGAGCCACAGCCCGGGCATCAGACGGTCGATGGCCCGCGGCATGAGCCCCGCGAAGATCGCGTTGCGGGCGTACTGGGTCGCCGTGGGGAGGATGGCGCAGTAGAAATCGTCGGTCTCCACGTCGTAGTAGCCGCGCAGCAGCGACGAAATGGCGCGCCACTGGTCGTAGCGGAAATTGTCGATCAGCAGCAGCGTCGTCTTCGCATGCGCGTCGACCACGGGGAAGATCTTCGACCGCATGAGCGTGTGCGACATGACGGGCGTCTGCTCGTCGCGGCGGTTGATCCAGTCGTAGTAGTTGCGGCGCACGAATTTCGAAAATTCGAGGTTCGCCTCGTTCTTCTGGTAGGCCAGCACCTCCTTGATGCTGCGGTCGTCCGATGTTTCGAGCTCGATCTCCCACGCCGTGAGGCGGCGGTAGAGGGCGCACCAGTCGGCGAAATCGCCCGCCATCTGCAACGAGGCCGCCAGACGGCCGAACTCCGCACGGTAGTCGGCCGTCGTCTGCTCCGTGACGAGCTGCTGCCGATGGACGTTCTTCTTGATCGAGAGCAGCACCTGGTTCGGATTGACGGGCTTGATGAGGTAGTCGGCGATCTTCGAGCCGACGGCCTTGTCCATGATGTTCTCCTCCTCGCTCTTGGTGACCATGATGACGGGGGTCGTCGGACGCACCTCCTTGATCTTGGGCAGCGTCTCGAGCCCCGTCATGCCGGGCATCATCTCGTCGAGGATAATCAGGTCGTAGGCCCCTTCGGAGGCCATGTCGATCGCGTCGTAGCCGTTGTTGCAGGTGTCGACCCCGTAGCCCTTCTGTTCGAGAAAGAGGACGTGGGGCTTCAACAACTCGACCTCGTCGTCGACCCAGAGAATTTTTACCATAACGTGCGGATTTTCGGTGTACAAAAGTAGTTATTTTTCCATCAAACGCAAAAATCGGTTTTTTATTGGGTCGGCCGAAAAAAGCCGGACGGGAGGGGGGGGCTTTCCCGCGGAGGGTCTTGTTGCAAGGTCGATGGCTGCGCCATCGGCAGCCCGCAGCCGAGCGTCCAATCGCACGCAGTGCGGCGGGCCGGAGCCTCCGCAGGCTTCGGCCCGAGAAAACGATCGCGCAGCAAGCGCGGCAGCCCGCAGCCGACCCCGGGCGGAGGGCTGCATCTTCGCGAAAGCTCGTTGCAGGCTCCTCCGCTCGGCTGCGGGAAACCCGTTTAAGCGCAGGCCGCCTCCGCTCCGGCATCCCTTCGCAAGCTGCGACCCGAACAAGGCTTGCGCGTCCATATTACGTCCTCTCTCCCGTCCGGCAGGCCGCCCTACCCCTGCCAGCGGCCGCACAGCGCATCGAGCCGCTTCGAGAGACGGCTCATCTCGTTGTCGAGGTGGTCGTGCGTCACGGCGGCGTAGATCTGCGTCGTACGGATGTTGCGGTGGCCGAGCAGCTTCGAAATCGTCTCGATCGACATCCCCTGCGAGAGGGTGAGCGTCGTGGCGAAGGTGTGGCGCGCCGCGTGGAAGGTGATGCGCTTGGCGATGCCCGCCTGCCGCATCAGGTGTTCGAGGCAATGGTTGCACCAGCTGTTGCTCGGCAGCGGGAAGATCGCCTCCGACCGCTCGGCGGGCATGTACTTGCGCAGGATGGCGTAGGGCAGGTCGAAGAGCCGCACCTGCACCTGCGACCCCGTCTTGCGGCGCGTGGTCTCGATCCACCACGCACGGCCGATGCGGCGGACGTGCTGCATGCGCAGCAGCTTCAGGTCGATGAACGAAAGCCCCGTGAAGCAGCTGAACAGGAAGCAGTCGCGCACGAGCCGCATCGAGGGCGAGCAGACCGCCAGGCCGCTCAAGCGGTTGAGCTCCTGCGTCGAGAGGAAATTGCGTTCGACGTACTCCGCCCGCAGCTTGTAGCCCGCGAAGAGGTCGGGCACGGGCAGCCCTGCGGCGCGCGCCTCCGTCAGAACATGTTTGAGGGCCGTGAGGTAGACCCAGACCGTATTCTTGCGCCGCCCCGCCTCGCGCAGCAGGTAGCCGTGGAAACCGACCAGAAATTCGCGGTCCAGCTCCGCCAGCGGCAGGTCGCCGCGCCCGTAGCGCTGCGGCAGAAAGCGTTCGAGGTGCACCTCGACGCTGCGGTATTTGTAATAGGTCGAGCGGCTGCGATCCACCCCCACCTGCCGGTTGATCGCCTCGTTGTGGCGCCGCACGTAGCCGAGCAGCGTTTCGTGGGCGACGCTGCCCGCGAAGCAGCGTTTGCGGAGCTGAAGCGGCGTCACGGCACCCGCTTCGCGCCGCAGCGTCTCGTAGCATTGTTCGATGCGGCTGCGCATGGCATCGAGTTCGCGGTTGACGAAAAGGATCTCCGACGTGCGGCCGATGGCGCGGTTCTGGGCGACGTCCCAGGCGGCGGGCGGCAGCGAGAGCCGCGTCGCGAACTGCGTGCGGACGCCGTTGATCGTGATGCGCCCCATGATCGGCGCATTCCCGTTGCGCAGCAGTGCGCTGCGTTTGAGGTAGAAAAGGACCTTGAATGTGTTTCTCATGACGGTAAAAATTTAGCGGGCGCCCGACGCGGACACCCGAGGCTAATTTACGCATCGGTCGAAAAAATAGCAAGAAAAGACCGTTTGATCCGTCGATAAGCCTCGCCGACTCTTCGGCGGAGAGATGCCATGCGTGTTCGGTCCGATGCAGGCATCTTCGCTCGGCGACGGGTCGAGCGGAAAGCGCGCGGATGCGCGGCGGGCCGCAGCCGTTTTTGAAGGGAGGGATGCCGGGACGAGGTTCGATGGCGCTGCCGTCGGCGGGCCGCCCCGTTCAACAGGGGTTCGCACCGGAGCCTTCTTGGCAGGCGGTCGCACGTCACCGCACGCCGCGAAATGCCCTCCCCCCCTTGCCGCACGGGCACAAAAAAAAGCGACAGACCTGTATGTCTGTCGCTTGAGGAGTGGTACCACCAAAACCTGAATTTATGAACGGACTTGAAAGAGAATGAATATTATACCGATATAAAACACTGAATAATAGCAAAGAATCAATTTTTACAAAATTTTTGGATGTTCACCGTCGCTCAAAGAACGTGGTGCCGGTATAGCGACCCGGCTTGACAAATTGCGATTTGAGTTGTTATATTTACAGAACCAAAAGTAGCTGACTGTGAACAATAATGAATGCCACTGACAAACTTTTTACAACATCGAAATTATAGTAGCAACTCCCTCTACAAGAATACTGACCCCGTTTCATGTCCGCCCTAAAAATATGAACAAGGGAGCCACACTCCTGTTTTACCGTATACACACCCGCAAGATTAATACGCTCATATCGACACGCTTCAGGTCAAGGTGCCTGAAAGCGACGGCAACACCGCACGCATGGCTGACGCACCAGAAGAACAAATACCAGTTCCATACCAACCTTACGCAGATTGAAGGAATGATCAAGGTGCATCTTGCTAAACTGACTTTGGACCGTGAAGCTCTCGACACGGATATGCGCTACATTTCCGAGTCGGAGAAGGTGGACGCTGAACGCCGTATGAAAGTGGAAGCAGCGGAGGCGGAGCAAACGGCTTTGGCGAAGATAGAGTCGGAGAGAGAAAAAGCCCGTCTGAAAGCAGAAGAAAAGAAACGCATCGCAGACGAAAGGAACCGCCTTATCTCGCCAATCCTATCCATTTTATTGATGACATAAAAAGTGGGCCAAGGAAAACGACAGTGATGACTATGCGCGCAGCACATGTAAAGCGTGGAAAAGTTTTATCGGGTCTATGGAGCTTTGATCCCAGGTACCGTTTCGGATAGACAGACATAGCTGTGCCTTTGTGTTGCGTTACATCAACTATTTGCAAAAGCACAGCTATATGGCAAAGATGGTAAGCAAGTATCTGACCTACTCTCAAGGCTCTTATAAACGCAGCTTTCGACTAATATATGACATAATATCAAATATATAATTTAAAATATAAGCAGTATCAATATTTACCGTTCCTTTATCTTCCCAGATTTGCATAATCTTGTATAAACCACAGTTCCAGTAAGACGTTGATACCGATTCAACCCCTTCATCAAACCATAACCAAATTCCTTATGTAGAAAGGTCATTACGCTAAACATAGGGTTATTATATAGCGTTAAAGCATAATTCATATCTTTTTGACATAATGTCTCTCGGTCAGCGCTTCTATCAACCACACAAGCGTTTAAACGACTAAATTGTTGTTGATAATAACAAGTCGTCTTCGCAAAGATATTCTCTTGAATTTTCTGCTTAATTTGATATTGTTGTATCCGTATTGCTTGGGCTATGTCATAAAATTGTTCAATTTTAGCAAAATCAGAAGAATTTAAGCGCGAAGCATAGTGATGCTTATATTTTTCCCATGCATTTTCTTCAAAAATAGGGACTGAATAATGAAATTGCTGTTCGTTAATCGCCTCTCCGGAGATTCCTTCAGATTTTAAATATTCAATGTTCTTCTCAATATTTTTAATTTGTAAAACAAGAATCGTTGTGGCAGATTTAAGATTCTTACGTTCATTATTGATATAAATTAAGAGAGTGACTAATACAGTAAACACTAAAACGATTGTTTGCAGTAAATTTGAATTAAGGAATTCTTCCATACTAAAAAGGGATTATCATTTATTATTGAAAACCTATGCAAAGATGGTAATTTTTTATGGATGTTTAACGATTAAACATAGCGACTTAACGTAATTTTAATTGAGGCCACCACATTTTGGGTTGCCGAGTGCGGTTTAGGGAGATATATGGACACAAAAAAGACCGCTCATTCATTGAGAATTAGCGGTCTTTTGTGGTACCACCGGGAATCGAACCAGGGACACAAGGATTTTCAGTCCTTTGCTCTACCAACTGAGCTATGGCACCATCACCATCCGAACCCTTCGTTGTTCGAACGTGGTGCAAAGGTAGGCATTTTTTTCGAATCTCCAAACATCGGGCGAAAAAAATCGATTTTTTTCATCGCGCAGGTCCCATCCGTCCCTCCGAAAGCATCCTCCGCAAGCACTCTCTGCAAGCCCCTCCCCTCCGCAAGCATCTCCCGAAAGCGCCCGCCGCAAATCCGCCGCCACGACGCGCACCCGCAAAAAAAAGGCCGGCACCCCGAAAGGTGTCGGCCCGTCGCACGGAAATCGACCGCAACCGCGTTACAGCCGCTCCTGAATCAGGAAGAGATCGTTGTTCCAGTCGACCAGCGTCCCCAGCGCCACTTTCAGGCAGCCGTTGAAGATGAAGGTGTCGTTCTCGGCGCTGTAGTACGAATAGGCGGGATCGGGATCGATCGTCAGACTGATCATGCCGTAAGAAGGATGCAGGAAACCCGTCGCCACGGGAACGTACCCGTTGCCGTCCTTCTCGCCCTGCGGCATGATGGCCTTGTCGCCGCTCCATTCGAAGATCAGGTGGTGGCCCGCCTCGGTATACTGCGGATAGCCGGCATTCTGGTACATGTTCTTCAGGCGGTAGAGCTCCCTGCCGTCGACCGTGGCGTGCTCGAGCACCTGCTCCCACGCCTTGTAGCCGCCCTGGCTGAAAATACCCGGGAAGCAGTAGGAGGCATAGAGTCCCTTGGCGTAGGGCGCCCAGGCGATGCCGTTGAAGACATATTCGCCGATCGTCCGCACGTTGCCGCGAACGGCGACGACCGTCACGGCGTATTTGCCTGCCAGGTTCCCGAGCACCAGCTCCTGCGTCTCGCCCTCGTACGCGTCGCCCTCGTCGACGACCTTCGCGGCATAGGCCTCCTCGCCGTTCTCGGCGACGTAGGCCTCCTTGTCGGTCAAAAGCTCGGTCAGCACGTACATCGCTTCGGTAAGCGCATTGGGGCAGATGCGCACGCTGCACGTGACATCCGCATCGTATCCCTCGGGCAGCGCGAGGTTGTAGATGGTCACCGCGGGCGCGGTATCGGTCGCCGCACCGTTGTCGGCCTCCTCGCAACCGACGACGGCAGCAGCCGCCAGCAGCGCGAGAAGCGCATAAAATATCTTTTTCATCGCTTGTTACTGTTGTTGGTTAGAATTGATGTTCGGGCGAATCGCCTGCGGGCGGCGTCGGCGTCGGGTTGTTCTCGCCCAGACCGTGGTTGTTGTCGAACTCGGTGGAGATGATGACGAAATTCATCCACTGCGGAACGCTCGTCGTGTTGAAGCGATAGCCCGCCGTGTGGTTCGTCCCCGCATAGCTGCGGATGATCCCCTTCTTCAGGCGCTTGATGTCGAACGTCGCGAAGCCCTCGCCCCACAGCTCGACGCGGCGCTGCCACCATACGGCATCGCGGAACGACGTGAGCTCGGGCATCCGGTAGTTCGGGTCGCGCAGCGCGGCGAAGGCGGCGAGCTTCTGCCGACCCTCCGCCTCGCGGTCGGGCTGCATGCCGATCGCCTCGGCCTCGATGAGCATCATCTCCTCGACGCGCATCAGCGGAATGCCCACGGCGGTGCCGACCATGTAGTCCGTGTAGCCCTTATCGGCGGGACGGAACTTGAAGGAGGTGTAGGGCGGCAGGTCGGTCAGGCGGAACGAGAGGTTCGCCGACGGCACATAATCCGTGTACTTGGCCACGCCCGCGAGCGATCCCGCATCGCTCGGAGCGAGGAAGGCGCGCTTGCGGAAGTCGGTGGCGGGAATCGTCGCGTAGAGGTGCGCATCGATCATCGGGAAGCATCCGCCGTTCATGCCGGCGTAGCCGAACGACTGCTCGACGCAGAAGGAGCCGATCCACGAGTAACGGCCCTTGCCGCTCTTGATGATCGGATCGTCGGAGCTCTGCTGCATGCCCCACATCCAGGCGCGGTTCGAGAGGGTGTTGAAACCCGTCGTCTTGTCGAGCCACTCGGCCTCGGTCATGGGCGCGTAGCCCGTCTGCGCCTTCACGGCGTATTTTTCGGCCTCGGGGAAGTTCTCCATCGTCAGGTAGGCGCGCGCCTTCAGACCGTAGACGACCGACACGTCGGGCTTCGTCTTGTCCGTGCGGCGGTAATCCTCCAGACACGCTTCGGCCTTGTCGAGGTCTTCGAGGATGAAGCGCCAGACCGCCTCGTTCGTCGCGCGCGGGTTGTCGGCCTTCTGCGCCTCGGTGGTCTGCTCCGTCACGATGGGCACGGTCGGCAGCTGCTCGTTGCCGACATAGGTGTACTGGAACATGCGGGCCAGGTCCATGTAGGCGAAGGCGCGCATCGTGTAAGCCAGGCCCGCCCCGTGCCGGCGCGTGTCGTCGGCATGCGCGTAGTCGGGCACCATCGCGATCACGTTGTTGCAGTTGTTGATGAGCTTGTAGTAGAAGGTCCACGGCAGCTGGCAGCCCAGGTACTCCGAGCCGAGAGCCGTATGCACCGTATACCAGATCTG
Organism: uncultured Alistipes sp.; assembly: GCA_910584485.1. Taxonomy (GTDB): domain Bacteria; phylum Bacteroidota; class Bacteroidia; order Bacteroidales; family Rikenellaceae; genus Alistipes. The sequence continues at coordinate 113,875 of CAJUAV010000005.1, read as the reverse complement.
CCAGAAGAGGTCGGCATCCACGTAGTCCTGCCCCATGAAGTCGCGCTCGAGCATCAGCGACGGGTAGGCGAAATCCCAGATCCACTCCTGCACCATGTGGCAGGCGGTCATCGGCGTGAAAATGCCCTCCACCAGCTTCGAAAAGGCGGCGGGGTCCTGCTGGATCTGGCTGCCCGAAACCGACGAGCTCTGCGGCTCCACCTCCTTGATGCAGCCGACGGCCGACACCAGGAGCATGCAGCTCAATCCGATTGTTTTCAGCGTCTTTGTCATATTCGATGTTTTTTCGTTATCCGTAAAAGTTGTCTGCCGTTAGAACGTCACCTGAAGACCGCCCGACAGGGTGCGGATCGGCGCATACGAAATGCCCGAGGGGACGCGTTGCGCGTGACGGTCCGTCGTCTGGATGCCGCCGTGCGACGTACGCGGATCGAAGCCCTGGCGCTTGGACCAGAACCAGACGTTCTCGGCGGCGAAATAGAGGCGCATCGAGCCGAGGCCCATCTTCTTCACCCAGCGCTGCGGCAGCGTATAGCCGAAGTTGATCGACTGGAGGTTGAGGTACGACGCGTCGGTCAGCCAGCGGTCGCTGATTTCGGCCGTGTACTTGTCGGCGTACTGGAAGCGCGGAATGTTGCTCGACGTGTTCTGCGGCGACCACGACTGCCATACGTCGCGGTGGATGGCGCCGCCCGAATCCTGCCAGCGCGTCGCGTTCGACATGAGCGAGGCGTAGCGGCTGTCGTAGAGGCGGCCGCCGATCTGGTAGTCGAACGTCACCGTGAGGTCGAAGCCGTAGAGGCGCAGCGTGGTGCCGAAGCCGCCGAAGAGGTCGGGCAGCGTGTCGCCCTGCTCGATGTCCGAAGCGCTGTTGTAGTCGTAGACCTTCTCGCGGCTGCCGTCCTTGTTGACCTTCCAGTACATGGCCTGTCCCAGGTCGTCCACGCCCGCATAGGATTTCGTGTAGAAGTTGTAGATGCTCTTCCCCTCCTCGTACCAGAAATAGGACTCGTTGAAACCCTTCTCCTTCTGGGCGCCCGCGCCCTTGAGCGAGGTGATCTTGTTCGTGTTGTGCGCCAGGTTGAAGTTGACGTCCCAGCTGAAGTGCTTCGTGTCGAAGATGCGGCCCGCGAGGTCGACCTCGACGCCGTAGTTGCGCACGCCGCCGATGTTGCGGTACGACCCGCGGTAACCCGACGACTCGGACACCGAAACCCACATGAGCAGGTCGGTCGTCTTCTTGTCGTAGTAGTCGATCGAACCGGTCAGACGGCCGCGGAAGAGGCTGAACTCGACGCCCGCATTCAGGTTGCCCGTCGTCTCCCAGGTGATCGTCGGATTGCCCTTGTTGGCGAACGAGGCGGCGACGTCGTTGCCCGACGCGGCGAGGTTGTACATGTCGACGTACATGAAGTTGCCGATGTTGTCGTTGCCCTGCTCGCCGTAGGAGAGCTTCAGCTTCAGCATGTCGAGCCACTCCGATGCGCCCTGCATGAAGGACTCCTTCGAGAGGATCCAGGCGCCGCCCAGCGACCAGAAGTTACCCCAGCGGTGGTCGGGATGGAAATAGGAGGAGGCGTCGCGGCGGTACGAGGCGGCCAGGTAGTACCTGTTGGCGTAGTCGTAGTTGACCGAGGCGAAATAACCCTCCGTGTTGTACTCCGTCAGGTACGATTTGGCGTTGTCGACCTTCATGGCGGCGTTCAGCTCCTGGATCTTGTCCGAGAACATGAGGTGGGCCGAACCGCTCACGAGGGCCGTCCGCTGGTTGTAGTACTCGTGACCGAGCAGGGCGTTGAAGTGGTGGTCCTCGCCGAAGGTGCGCGCATAGGCGAGCGTCTGACGCACGTTGTACGAGAAGTTGTTCTGCATCGTGCGGGCGATCTGCCCCTTCTGGTCGGCACCCGTGCCGTAGAGGCCGTTGACGTACTCCTTCGTATTGAAGTTCTTGAAGAAATAGTTGCCGTCGATGTTCAGCTTCAGCCCTTCGAGGAGCGTGAACTCGGCGAAGCCGTAGGAGTTGAACTCGTTGGTCAGCACCTGGTACTTGTTCAGATCGGCCTGCCCCAGCGGGTTGGCGTTGCGGTAGATCGGGCGCATGATGCCGCCGTTGCCGCCGTTGCCGTAGTCGTAGGCGGTGTAGCCGTAGGCATCCTTCAGGATGCGGCCCTCGCCGTCGCGCATGTACATCGGGTAGATCGGGGCCATGTTGGCGGCATAGGAGAGGGCGCTGCCGTTGTTCTGCTGCTGGTCGCCGTTCACGTAGGCGAAGCTGCCGCCGATCTTGAGCCACTTCTTGGCCTGGTAGTCGGCCTTCAGACGCGCCGAAATACGGGTGTATTTCGAGTGGGCGATGATGCCCTGGTCGTCGAGGTAGCCGAGCGAGGCGAAATAGTTCGTGCGCTCGGTGTTGCCCGAAATGCTCATGTTATACTCCTGGCGCACCGACGAACGGTAGATCTCGTCGTCCCAGTCGTCGGGCAGCAGCAGGAACTCCTTCCCGTCGGCGTCCGTGACGCGGTTGCCCAGCTTGGCATCGGGGCTGATCTTGCCGTCGAGGCCGATCAGACGCTCGCCCGCGGGCAGCGAGAAGACGTTGTACATCAGGTTGTCGGCGATGAGCTGGTTGGCGTTGCGGTTGGCCAGCTCGGCGCTCTGTCCGTCGCCGTAGTAGTACTTGTTGTAGGCCTGCATGTAGTAGGCCTCGTAGTACTCGGCGGGATCGGAGATGACGTCGTAGTTCTGCGTGGCGCGCTGGTTGACGCCGATCTTCATGTCGAAATGGATCACCGCGTCGCGCGAGGTGCCCTTCTTGGTCGTAATGAGGATCACGCCCGCGGCACCGCGCGCACCGTAGAGGGCGGCCGAAGCGGCATCCTTGAGCACGGAGATCGACTGGATGTCGGCCGTGTTGATGTTGGCCATGCTGCCCGGGTAGGGGGCGCCGTCGACGATGATGAGCGGATCGCGCTCGGCGTTGAGCGACGAGAAGCCGCGGATCGACGTGAAGCCGTTGTCGGTGCCCGGCTGACCCGAGGCGCCCTTCATCTGGAGACCCGGCACGACGCCCGTCAGGGCGTTCATTACGTTGCCCGTCTGACGTTTGGCCAGCTCGTCGCCCTTCACGACGGAGGCCGAACCGGTGAAGGCCTCCTTGGTCGTCGTACCGTATGCGACGACGATCACGTCGCCGATCTTCTGCGTATCCTCTTCCAGCGTGACGTCGATGCGGGTGCGGCCCGCAACGGCGATCGTCTGCGGCACATAGCCGATGAACGAAACCTTCAGCGTGCCGTCCGCCGGAGCCGCCAGGACGAACGTACCGTCCGAGCCGGTCGTCGTGCCGCGCGTGGTACCCTCGACCACCACCGTCGCACCCGCAACGGGATTGCCGTCGGCAGCCTTCACCGTACCGCTGACCTGCCTCGTCTGGGCCGCCGCGAAGACGACGACGCTCAAAACGGCCAGGATCGACAGAGCAAGTTTTCTTACCATAAGCGTTAATTTTAAAGTGTTGTTTGATAAATAAAAAGTTCACCTACAAAGGTAGGTAATCGGACGCTCATTTCAAAATAAATTTATAAAAATAGTTACGATTCTGACGGATAAAACGAAAAAAACTGAAAAACGCTTTCGCATCGCCCGATTGTCGGATGTTTTGCTTACAGATCGTAACCGGCTTTTCGGGCCGATTTTGCCCTTTTGCCTTTCGAAGCGGCTTCCGATCCGTTCTCTTCGGTCGTAAAACCGCTCCGAAAGGGGTGTCGGATCCCCGTTTATACCTATATAAATATGTCTGCGGTTTTTCTAACGCGCTGAAACGGTAACCGAAAGGCGGCGGAAAAGGGGTGTTGCGGCACCGAAGCCCCCTTTCGGGGGTGACGGGCAGGTAACAGTCCGTTACGAGAGCGCCCCTTCGGGCGTTCCGCAGGCCTCGGAGCGGTTCTTGGGTCGGATCGAAAGATGTTGATAATCAATCGGGCGCGGATCGGCCGTCGGCGGGTGTCTTTTTATTTATAAAACACAACTCAAAAAATCAACGCTTATGGTAAGAAAACTTGTACTATCGTTCATTGCCATGCTGTGCGTCGTCGCCTTCGCGTCGGCCCAGACGAGGCAGGTTACCGGTACAGTGAAGGCTGCCGACGGCAATCCCGTTGCGGGCGCGACGGTGGTGGTCGAGGGTACCACACGCGGTACGACGACCGGCTCGGACGGTACGTTCGCCATTGCGGCTCCGGCGGACGGCACGCTGAAGGTCTCGTTCATCGGTTACGTGACGCAGTCGATCGCCGTTGCGGGCAAAACCCGCATCGACGTCACCCTTCAGGAGGATACGCAGGCCATCGACGATGTGATCGTCGTCGCCTTCGGTACGGCCAAGAAGGAGGCCTTCACCGGTTCGGCGAAGGTCATCAAGTCGGACGAGCTCGCCAAATCGCAGTCCGCCAACGTGACGGACGCCATGGTCGGTAAGATCGCCGGCGTGCAGTTCACCTCGGCTTCGGGCCGCCTCGGTTCGGGTCAGACGATCCGCATCCGCGGTATCGGTTCGATGTCGGCCGGCAACAGCCCGCTGTGGGTCGTCGACGGCGTTCCCTTCGAGAGCGATATCAACAACCTGAACATGAACGACGTCGAGTCGGTCAGCGTCCTCAAGGACGCCGCCTCGAACGCCCTCTACGGCGCTCGCGGTGCCAACGGCGTCATCATGGTGACCACCAAGCGCGCCAAGGTCGGTGATGCTTCGGTCAATTTCGAGGGCAAGTGGGGCGTCAACACGCGCGCGCTGAAGACCTACGACATCGTCGAGGATGCGGGCGAGTACTACGAGATGCACTACAAGTCGCTCTACAACTATTTCCTCGCAGGCCAGGGCGAGAACCCCGACCCCGCAGCCGCCAACGCAGCCGCCAACCGACTGCTGACCTCGACCAACGCGGGCGGTCTGGGCTACAACGTCTTCACCGTACCCGAGGGTCAGAACCTCATCGGTCTGAACGGCCGCCTGAACCCCGCTGCCAAGGAGGGCCGTCTGGTCAATTTCCAGGGTCAGGACTACTACCTGAAGCCCGATAACTGGCTCGACGAGATCTACAAGTCGGCTACCTTCCGTCAGGAGTACAACGTGAACGTCGCAGGCGCCACCGAGCGTGCCAACTTCTACGCTTCGCTCGGCTACCTCGACAACACGGGTATCATCGACGGCTCGAACATGGAGCGCTACACGGCCCGTCTGCGCGCCGACTACCAGGCCAAGGAGTGGCTGAAGGTGGGCGGTAACATGTCCTACACCCACTTCGTCTGGAACAACGGTAACGACGCCGACAACGAGGGTGCTTCGGACGGCGGCAACGCCTTCGCAACGGCCATCCGCATGGCGCCGATCTACCCCGTCTTCATCCGCGACGGCGAGGGCAACATCATGCGCGACAAGTACGGCTTCCAGCTCTACGATACGGGCGACGGCCGCAACGGCGGTGCCGTCCGTTCGAACGGCGGTCAGTCGAACGACCTGCAGGATATCCAGCTCAACAAATACATCAGCGAGGGCAATGCTTTCTCGGCCAACGGCTTCGCCGACATCCAGCTCTACAAGGGGCTGAAGCTGACCGTGAACGGCAGCGTGAACGTCGACGAGACGCGCAGCACGATCCTGTATAACCCCTACTACGGTCAGTTCGCCACCTCGGGCGGTGTCGTCCAGAAGAGCCACAGCCGCGAGATCGCCTACAACCTCCAGCAGCGGCTCAACTACAACGAAACCTTCGCCGAGAAGCACACCGTGGGCATCATGGTCGGCCACGAGATGTACAACCGCAAATCGTACAGCCTCTATGCCAACAAGAGCGGCATGTTCTCGCCCGACAACCTCGAGCTTTCGGGCATGGTGGTCGACATGAGCCGTTCGGGTTCGTCGGTCAGCGAGTACAACAACGAGGGTTACTTCTTCCGCGGCCAGTACGACTACGCCGAGAAATACTACGTGTCGGGCTCGTTCCGCCGCGACGCTTCGTCGATGTTCCACCCCGATCACCGCTGGGGTAACTTCTGGTCGCTGGGTGCCGCCTGGATCCTCTCGAAGGAGAACTGGTTCCACTCGTCGTGGGTGAACATGCTGAAGCTGAAGGCTTCGTACGGTTCGCAGGGTAACGACGGTCTGCCCTACAACTACCTCTACACCGACTACTACAGCATCGACAACGACGGTCAGGGCGGTGTGACGAACTCGCTCGTGCGCAAGGGCAACCCCGACATCACGTGGGAGACGAACACCAACTTCAACGTCGGCGTCGAGTTCGGCTTCTGGGGCGACCGCCTGACGGGTAACATCGACTTCTTCAACCGCAAGACCTCCGACATGCTCTTCAATCTGGCCGTGCCCGTCGAGTCGGGTTACACCTCGATCTGGACCAACATCGGCGACATGCGCAACCGCGGTATCGAGATCGAGCTCAACGCCGACCTGATCCGCAAGAAGGATTTCGTCTGGAGCGTTTCGCTCAACGCCACGCACTACAAGAACGAACTCGTGAAGCTCCCCGAGCAGTACAAGAACAACACCACCGCGGACGGCAAGCACATCGGCCGCATCAGCGGCAACAAGTTCCTGACCGAGGGCGAGTCGATCTACTCGTTCTACCTGCCGACCTACGCCGGTGTCGACAAAAACGGCCAGTCGATGTGGTACACCTACAAGGAGCGCGACGTACTCGACGCGAACGATCAGCCCGTGAAGGACGCCGAGGGCAATACGCTGACCCACATCGTCCGCGAGAAGACGACCGACTATTCGGACGCCGTGTCGAACGGCCGCGAGATGCAGGGCGACGCCCTGCCCGACCTCTACGGCGGCTTCGGCACCTCGCTGACCTTCCGCGGCATCGACTTCTCGGCGAACTTCACCTACCAGATCGGCGGTCAGGTCTACGACTCGGGATACGCCTTCTACATGGGTTCGCCCAACGGCTCCTCGACGGGTAACAACTACCACCACGACCTGCTCAACTCCTGGACGACGGAGAACCAGGGATCGAACATTCCTATTTTCCTCTACAACGACACCTACAGCAACGCCTCGTCGAGCCGCTTCCTGACCGATGCTTCGTACCTGAACATCCAGAACATCACGCTCGGCTACACGCTGCCGAAGCGCTTCACGCGCAAGTTCCTCGTCGAGAAGCTCCGCATCTACCTCTCGTGCGACAACGTGTGGTACTGGTCGAAGCGCCAGGGTCTCGACCCGCGCCAGAGCATCAACGGCGCCACGAACCCCTACTACTACGCCCCGATCCGTACCTTCTCGGGCGGTATCAACGTAACGTTCTAACTTTTAAACGTCGAAAAGCATGAAAATGAATCATATCATCAAGTTCACGGCCGTACTGTTCGGCTCGGCCGTGCTGCTGTCGGGTTGCGTCGAGGAGACTTTCCCCGAGGGCGGCGGTGCCACGGGCGGCCAGATCAGCGATTCGCCCTTCGCAACGGAGGGCGTGCTCACGGCCATGCCGACCCTGCTCATGAGCAACGCTACGGACTACCTCGACGAGCACATCGAGTTCGGCTACATGGGTATGGGCGCTGCGCTCGACCGTCTGGCGGGCGAGGTCTTCCCCGTTGCCCAGAACCTCCCGGGCGGCAACCAGTACTACGACCGCTGGCAGCCGTGGCTCTACACGGGAACCAGTGCGCTGGATGCCTCCAAGCCGCCGCAGCAGTTCTTCTACAACAACTACTACGCGTTCATCTACACGACCAACCAGGCGATCAGCATCTTCAGCCAGAACGAGTCGATGAGCCAGGAGCTCGGTATCGCGAAGGCGTTCCGTGCCATGCTCTACCTCGACATGGCGCGTCTGTACGATCCGCTGCCCGCCAAGGCTTCGGGCGCGGAGGGTTGCAACGCCTACGTCATTCCCGACAACATCAAGGGGCTGACGGTCCCCATCGTCCGCGAGGGCATGACGACCGAGGAGCTGGAGAACAACCCGCGCGTACCCCGCGACGAGATGTTCGAGTTCATCCTCGGCGACCTGAACGAGGCCGAGACGCTGGTAGCCGAATACAAGCGTCCCGCCGACAAGATGGGTATGCCGAACCTGGCCGTCGTCTACGGTCTGAAGGCGCGCGCCTACCTCTGGCTCGGCGGCTTCACGGAGAGCTACGCCAACGTACCGACGGGTGAGGCCGCCTACCGCCTCGCCGCCGAGTTCGCCCGCAAGGCGATCGACGCATCGGGCTGCTCGATCATGACCGAGGCGCAGTACCTCGATCCCAAGACGGGCTTCTGCAAGGTGAACTCGTCCTGGATGTGGGCCCTCTGCCAGTCGACCGACACGGTCATCAACAACCTCTACTCGTGGACGGCCCACATGGCGCTCGAAGCGATCTGGGGCTACGGCAACGGCGCCCAGCCGGGTATCTCGATCACGAGCTACGAGCGCATGGACGCAAGCGATTTCCGCCGCAAGCACATCGTGAACCCCGATCGCGACTACGCGGCACTGGCTCCCTACACGAACCTGACCGAGGAGGAGTTCGAGGGCGGTGAGGACGCCATAGCTCCCTTGGCTCCCTACGCCGTCTGCAAGTTCCACCCCAACGGCGGCGAGAAGCGCAACTACTCGGTCGGCAACGTGACGGATATTCCGCTCATGCGCGTCGAGGAGATGTACCTGATCGAGGCCGAGGCTACGGCACACTACGACGAAGGCACAGGCCGCTCGCTGCTGGCTTCCTTCATGGCGCACCGCGCACCGAACTACCTCGCACCCCCGACGGACCTCGTCGAGGAGATCATCTTCCAGAAGCGCATCGAATTCTGGGGCGAGGGCATCATCCTCTTCGACCTGAAGCGTCTCGACATGAGCGTGCAGAACGGCTACGAAGGGACGAACTCGCCGTCGGGCGCCCAGTTCACGACCGACGGACGCGCTCCCTGGTGGAACTACGTGCTGCCGTTGAGCGCCGAACAGCAGAACCTGGCGCTGAAGGGCTTCAACAACCCGAATACGTCGAATACCTATAAGTCTGTCCAGTAATTCCGAACTCCATGAAAAATCTGAAATATCTTTTCCTGACTGCGCTCGTCGCAACGGCCGGCCTCTTCACGGCCTGCTCGTCGGACGACGATTTCACCCCGGGTCCCGAGGCCGAGGGCGTACAGGTCTATTTCCCGAGCGAGGCTCCCACGGCCTACACGATCACGGGCGACATGGCATCGATCGAGGTCGAGGTGATGCGTGCCGCGACCGACGAGGCTGCCGAGGTTCCCGTTCGCGCGACGATCGACGCCGACTATGCGGCCGCCTTCACGGTAGCCGATTACGTCCTCTTCGAGGCGGGCGAGAGCAAGTCGAAGATCGATATCGCCTTCGACCGCACGAAGCTGACCGAAGGATCGAGCTACAACATCGCGCTGGTGCTCGATGACGAGACGATGACGACTCCCTACGGCGCCGCATCGCTCAACCTGACGCTGACGATCCCCGAGCCCTACGTGCTGCTGGGTACGGCCCTCTATCGCGAGGACGTCATCACGACCCTGTTCGATGTCGACAACGTCGAAATGGAGGTCGAGGTGTACGAGAATACGAATCGTCCGGGCTATATCTTCCTCAAGAACGTCTACACGAAGGCATACCCCTACACGAATCCGAAAAACATCTACGCCGAGGGCGACCACTACCTGGCCGTCAACATTGCCGATCCGAACGAGGTCTTTATTCCGAAGCAGACGCTCGGCATGACGCTCAACCGCAAATTCGGCGAGTTCTTCATGGGTACGATCGAGCCGGGTACGCTCGTTAACGGCGTCATCACCTTCCCCGTCAAGGGTCTGGCGTTCGGTATGCTGCTCTACGACGACGGCGGTGCATACGATGCCAACCTGGGCGGCCTGTTCCGCATCTGCCTGCCGGGTGCCGTGCTGACCGACTTCTCGCTGGAGGCCGCCTACGACGGTTTCCGCGTGGGTCCCGACAACACGACGGCCTACCCCGCCCTGCGCGTGGCTTACGGTGAGGACGTCGCTGCGGTGAAGTACGTCATCGTCGAGGGCGACATCACGGCCGACTACGCAGCCGCCGTAGCGGGCATCGCCGACGGTTCGGTCGAGTCGACCGAGGTGAAGGTTTCGGGCAAAGGCGAGATGGAGATCATCAGCGAGCAGGCATTCGAAGCCGGCGTCTACACGGCCGTGATCGTTCCGACCGACGCTGCCGGCGCCGCACAGGCCGCCGATGCCGTAGCCGTATCGTTCTATTTCTCGGGTGTCGGCGCCGCCGAGGTTCCCGAGTGCGATATCCAGGTAATGGCCGTACCCTTCAGCGCCCTGTTCCCGCAGTACTCGGAGGCGTATCCCGACTCGTCGACCTTCCTGTGGGTTGCCCAGGGTTCGGAGATCAAGGCGATGAAATCGCTCGTCGCTCCGACCTCCGAGTTCGACCGTCTGGCAGCGCTCGGCGCAACGCTGGACGAGCTGATCGAGGGCAACGGCGAAGATCTGCCGGAAAATGTGGCAGAGATCAACGAGGAAGGTCTGACGTTCGCTTTCTATACGAACCTGCCCGCAGCTACGAGCTTTACGGTAGCCATCAAAGCCGAGAACATCTACGGCAAGACCGCCATCGTATCGGCTTCGGGCTCGACGGCCGCCGCTGCTGCTGCCGCTGCCTCCGCCAAGCTCTCGTGGCAGAACCGCGTACCGAGCTTCTTGAGCTTCTCGAAAGCCCACGAACGTCGCTGCTACATCCTTCGGTAGTCCGCTGCCGAAACATTGACAAAAAGGTCCTCCGATTGCTCGGAGGACATTTTTTTGTATGCGGCTGACGGTGGTTCCCGGAGCTCGATGATCGAACCTGCTCCGTGCTTCGGGGCGGAGCCTGCGGAGGGCACGCCCATGCGGGCCTTCAACGAGACAAAGACGGTCCGAGGGAGCTGCCTTTTCGGGACGCAGCTTGCGAAGGGACGCAGCTTGCGGGCCTTCAACGAGACAACGACGCTCCGA
>CAJUAV010000005.1:37103-102767 GCA_910584485.1 uncultured Alistipes sp. | reverse complement strand
GGGAGCTGCCTTTTCGGGACCGCAGCTTGCGAAGGGACGCCACATGCGGGCCTTCAACGAGACAAAAGGCGGTCCGAGGGAGCTGCCTTTTCGGGACCGCAGCTTGCGAAGGGACGCCACATGCGGGCCTTCGCGGGGCGAAGCTGCGGCCCGCCGACGTCTGCGACGTCGAATCACGTCCCGACAGTCCACCGTCCGAAGCTGCGGCCCGCCGCGCTATCGCGCACATTTCTACTCGGGATGAAACTTGCGGAGCGCCCATATCGACCGATGCGGGCCTTCGCGGGGCAAAGCTGCGCCCGCCGCGCTATCGCGTGCATGTTCGCTCGGGACGAAGCCTGCGGAGCGCCCGTATCGACCGATGCGGGCCTCCGCGCGCGGAGGCTTCGGCCCGCCGATCCCGCGAGGGATCGAACCATGCGGCATGCGATGACATGCGACAGCCCACCAAGGTACCTCCGATGCAAAACCCCGTTTAACGGGGCGGCCCGCCGATCCCTTCCCGAATCGGAGCTGCCCTACCGTCGCGGCAGCACCTCGATCCAGTAGTCGTCGGGATCGTTGATGAAATAGAGTCCCATCGCGTGGTTCTCATAGCAGAGGCACCCCATCTCGCGGTAGTAAGCGCGCAGCTGCTCGTAGTCGCCGCCCACGCGGACGCACAGATGGCTTTCGTTCTCGCCCAGCTCGTAGGGGCGGTCGGCATGGTCGCGCAGCCACGTCAGCTCAAGGCGGAAATCGCTCTCACCGTCCCCCAGAAAGACGATCACATAGCTGCCGTCGGGGGCGATCTTGCGGCTCACCTCCTTCAGGCCGAGGGCGCGATCGTAAAAGGCGATGCTGCGATCGAGATCGCGGACATCGATGTTGAAATGGTCGAAACGTGCTTTTATCTCCATATTGCAAAGGGTTAAAGAGTTTTCCGATTCAGTTCTGCCGCGCAGCCGCATCCGCAACACTCGCGGCACCCGTAGCGCCTGCGCCACCTTCGGCACTCGTCGCATCCGCAGCACGCGCGCCGCTCGCCGCATCCGCAACACCCGCAGCACCTGCGACATCCGCCGCATCGACGTAGCGCATCGCCCGCAGGGCATTGAGCACGGCCAGCACCGTGACTCCCACGTCGGCGAAGACCGCCGCCCACATGTTGGCGTAGCCGATCGCGCCGAGCAGCAGAATCGCCGCCTTGATGCCGAGGGCGAAGCAGATGTTCTGCCGCACGATCCGCAGCGTATTGCGCGCCAGGGCGATTCCCTCGGCGATTTTCAGCGGGTTGTCGTCCATCAGCACCACGTCAGCCGCCTCGATCGCCGCATCGCTTCCCGCGGCGCCCATCGCGATGCCGACATCGGCCAGCTTCAGCACGGGGGCGTCGTTGATCCCGTCCCCCACGAAGGCGAGCCGCCCCTCGCCCTCCCGCCGCAGCGACTCGACGCGCGCCACCTTGTCGGCGGGGAGCAGTTCGGCGTGCAGTTCGTCGAGTTCCAGCGCGCGGGCCGTGCGTTCGGCCACCTCGCGGCGGTCGCCCGTCAGCATGACGACCTTCGTCACCCCCTCGCGCCGCAAGCGGGCGACCGCCTCGGCGGCCTGCGGTTTGACGGCATCCGCCACCACGACGTATCCGACGTAGCGGCCGTCGACGGCCACGTGCACCACCGTGCCGCAGGCGTCGCACGGCGCAGCCTCGACCCCTGCGCGCCGCATCAGCTTCGCATTGCCCGCATGGACCGTGCGCAGCTCCTCCGCCTCCCGCACGTGCGCGACGATTCCCTCGCCCGCGATGTTCTCCGCCTCCGCGACGCGCGACGGATCGATCCGTCCGCCCGCGGCCCGCAGCGCAGCCGCCACGGGGTGGTCCGACTGGCTCTCCGCCAGCGCCGCCCAGCCGATGAGCGCATCGGCCCCGATCCCCTGCGGGCAAAGCTGCCGCACGGAGAAATTGCCCTGCGTGAGGGTGCCCGTCTTGTCGAAGACGACCGTGCGGACGTGCGCCAGCGTTTCGAGGTGGTTCGACCCCTTGACCAGCATGCCGCGCCGCGAAGCGCAGCCGATGCCCGCAAAGAAGGTGAGCGGAATGGAGACCACCAACGCGCAGGGGCAGGAGATCACCAGAAAGATGAGCGAGCGGTTGATCCACGGCCGCCAGGCGTCGCCCGTCACGAGCGGTACGACAACGGCCAGCAGCACGGCCGCCGTAACGACGAAGGGGGTATAGTAGCGGGCAAAACGCGTGATGAACTGTTCGGTGCGGGCCTTGCCCGTCTCGGCGTGCTCGACCAGCTCGAGGATGCGGGCGACGGTCGATTCGCCGTAGGTGCCCGTCGTACGAATGCGCAGCACCCCCGTCAGATTGAGGCTGCCGTTGAGCACGGCATCCCCTTCGGTCACCTCGCGCGGCAGGCTTTCGCCCGTGAGGGCCGCCGTGTCGAGCGACGAGCTGCCCGCGATCACCGTGCCGTCGAGCGGGATCTTCTCCCCCGCGCGCACGACGATCACGCTCCCCGTGGGCACTGTCTCGGGCGCCACCTGCCGCGTTTCGCCCCCCGAGTTTTCAAGGCGGGCATAGTCGGGGCGGATGTCCATGAGGGCCGAAATCGAGGCGCGGCTGCGCGTCACGGCGATCTCCTGGAAGAGCTCGCCGATCTGGTAGAAGAGCATGACGGCCACCGCCTCGGGATATTCGCCGATGGCGAAGGCGCCGACCGTGGCGAGCGACATGAGGAAATTTTCGTCGAAGAGGGAGCCCCGAAACAGCCGCAGCACGGCCTTGACGAGGACGTCGGCGCCGACCGCGAGGTAGGCGGCTCCGAATAGCAGCAGCCGCGGCGTCGCAGCGCTCTTCGGCACGCAGCAGGCCGCCGCCAGCAGCAGCGTGGCCGCCACGATGCGGGCCAGGGTGATTTTTTGTCGTTTATCCATGTTTGCCGATTTGGTCGGAAGCTCTGCTGCAAAAATAGTGCGGCCGCACCCTCCGCAGCCCCGAATCAGCGACGTTCGTAGCGCTCGAAGCGGAACGGATGGGGATAGACGGCCCCCCGCTCGAAGCGTTCGCATGCCGTCAGACGCCATGCGGCGGCCTCCCAGGCAGGGAACGAGGTGTCGCCCTCGTAGGGGTGTTCGACAATCGTCAGGCAGAGACGGTCGGCCGTCGGCAGCGCCTCGGCATAGATCTGCGCGCCGCCGATGACGAAACACTCCTCCGCCCCCTCGGCTGCGGCGGCGATGCGGTAGGCCTCGTCGAGCGACGCGACCGTCCGACACCCCTCGATCGGCATGCCGCTCCGCGTCACGACGATGTTCGTGCGGGCGGGCAGCGGACGGCCGAGCGACTCGAAGGTCTTGCGCCCCATGACGACGGGATGGCCCGCCGTAAGGCGCTTGAAGTGTTGCAGGTCTTCGGAGATGTGCCACAGGAGGGCGTTGCGGTCGCCGATCACGCCGTTTTCGGCGACGGCGGCGATCAGGGTACGGATCATGGTCGTCATTCGGTTCGTTGAAAAAAAAGAGGGCGGGCGCGCCTCCTGCGGCTAAAAGGACATCGGCGCCTTGATCGCGGGCCACGGGTCGTACCCTTCGAGGGTAAAATCCTCGCAGCCGAAATCGAACACCGAGCGTCGGGCGGGGTTCAGCCGCATCGTCGGCAGCGGCCGCGGCGTGCGGGCGAGCTGCTCGCGCGCCTGTCCGAGGTGGTCGAGGTAGAGGTGCGTATCGCCCAGCGTGTGGATGAACTCTCCCGCCTGCAAATCGCATACCTGCGCCATCATCATCGTGAGCAGCGCATAGGAGGCGATGTTGAAGGGGACGCCGAGGAAGGTATCGGCGCTGCGCTGGTAGAGCTGGCACGAGAGGCGCCCCTCGGCGACGTAGAACTGGAACAGCACATGGCAGGGCGGCAGCGCCATCTCCCCCACCTCGGCGACGTTCCACGCCGAGACGAGGATGCGGCGCGACGAGGGGTTCGTGCGGATCGTCTCGACCGCCTGCGCGATCTGGTCGATCGTCCCGCCGTCGGCCGCGGGCCACGACCGCCACTGGCGGCCGTAGACGCGGTTCAGGTCGCCGTAGCGGTAGCCGTCGAGGGGCGATGCCTCGCCCGCCGCCGCCAGAAAGGCGTCGCGGTCGATCGGCGTCGCGCCGCGGCGGGCGCACAGCTCCTTATAATAACGGTAGGCGTCGTTGTCCCAGATGTGGACCCCGTTTTCGACGAGGCTGCGGATGTTCGTGTCACCGCGCAAAAACCACAGCAGTTCGTGGATCACCCCCTTGAGGAAGACCCGTTTGGTGGTCAGCAGCGGGAAGCCCGCCGCGAGGTCGAAACGCATCTGGTGGCCGAAGATGCCCTTCGTGCCCGTCCCAGTGCGGTCGTCGCGGACGACCCCTTCGTCGAGGATGCGTTGCAGCAGATCGAGGTACTGTTTCATGCGTCGGTGCCTGTATGAAGCGTCAGCTCGCCCGCCGCATCGAGCCGGGCCCACGAGGCACCCCGCTCCCAGCAGCCGAGCAGCACGACGTGCAGCCTCCCCTCGCGGTAGTCGCGCGGGTAGTGCATGTGACCGAAAAGATAATGATCGACGGCGTGGTCCGCGGCATGGTCGCGGGCAAAGGCTACGAGCGGCTCGGTCACTTCGGGGCCGAGCGGCGTGCGGCCGTGGCGCTTGCGCGAGCGGCCGCTCCACCAGCCGCCGAAGCGCAGGGCGAGGTCGGGATGGACCAGCCACGAGAAGAGCGTGCGCAGCAGGCGCGAGCGGAACATCGCGTTCATCGCCTGCAACAGCCATTGGCCCTCGATGCGCATGTTGTCGCCGTGCGCGACGAAGATGCGCTGCGAGCCGAGCGTCAGCACCTGCGGCGCGGTACGAATCTCCACGCCGCATTCGCGCGCCAGGTAGTCGGTCACCCACATGTCGTGGTTGCCCGTGAAGAAGAGGATGCGGATGCCGCGGTCGGTCAGCTCGGCCAGCTTGCCGAGCGTGCGGACGAAGCCCTTGGGAACCACGCGGCCGTATTCGAACCAGAAATCGAAGATGTCGCCCGCCAGCACGATCGTCTCGGCATCGGCGGCCGCGCGGTCGAGCCAGGCGACGAAACGCCGTTCGGTCGCCCGCGCTTCGGCTGCGGTACCCGCACCGAGGTGGATGTCGGAGACGAAATAGTGCATCAGCGCGTCAGCTCGGCGAGTTTACGCTTCAGCTCCTCGCCGCGCACGTCGCGTGCGACGATCGTTCCCGCCTTGTCGATCAGGAAATTCGTCGGCAGCTTCGTGACGTTGTAAAGACCCAGCGCCATCGTAGCCTGCCCGCGCAGGTCGCTCACCGAGATCCAGGGCAGCGCCTGTTCCTGCACGGTGTTGATCCAGAGCGGCTTCGAGGTATCGATCGCCACCTGGTAGACTTCGAGCGGCGTCGGCGCGTTGCGGTAGTCGGCGTAGAGCTCCTTCAGCTCGGCGTTGAGCGTGTTGCTGTTGCCCAGCTGCGCCGACCAGAAATCGAGCAGGATCACCTTCCCCTTGAGCGACGAGAGCTTGATCTTCTTGCCGTACATGTCGGGCATTTCGATGTCGGGGAAGGTCGCCTCGGTCACCTCTTCGGCCAGACGGGCCGCCGCCTCCATGCGGGCGATGTCGCCCTTGAGGGTCACCAGATAGGGCGAGGCGGGATAGCGCGTCTCGAGCGCCTCGGCCACGGAGCGGAAATGGATCACGTCGCTCGCCCCGTCGAGCAGCTGCGTATCGCCCGGCAGCCGCTGGTAGAGGGCGTAGACGGCCGCCAGCGAAGCCTTGTTACCCGCGATGAAGGCGAGCTGCTCACGGCGGATGCGGTAGTATTCGGTCGTGTATTCGCGCACGAGCTCCTTCCGCTCGGCCTCGGTCAGCGCCGCGTCGGCCAGCCGCTTGGCGATGGCGTCCAGCCGCTGGGCCCCGCCGACGAAATCCTGATAGAAGGTGCGCAGCAGCTCCGACTCGGCCGAACCTTCGACCGTGTAGGTCCGTACGACGTTGCCCGCGGCCTGCACGCGGATGCGGTCGCCGCCCGCCAGGAAAAGCGGAATGCGCTCGCCGTTGTAGACGATGTTATAGAGGGAGGGCGTTTGCGAAACGCGGTCCAGGACGAAGCGGTAGTTACCCTCGCCGTCGAGCGTCGTCGAGTCGACCAGCTGCTGGCGGAGCGAGGAGACCTGCTCCAGATAGACCGTCGTGCGGTCCGTGCCGACGAAACGGCCTGCGATTTTGACCTCCGAGCGCTGGCAGCTGCCGAGCGTCAGCGCCGCGGCTATGCAGAAAAGCGGTAGTTTGTTCATGCGTGTACGAATGGGTTCGAAGAACAAAGATAAAAACTTTTTGCCGAAACGCGCAACTTATTTCGGCAAATTGCGGTACCGCGCGTCGTTCTTGCGGAAATTGCCCCCGTAGGTTTTCTTCTGCTGCGGGCGGTTGTTGCGCGGCTGGAGGCCCTTCGGACGCGAAGGCGCCGAAAAGTGCTGTTTGTAGTCGCTTCGGAGATTGTTGAGGGCCGTTTCGTCGATGCGGATCGCCCCTTCGGACATCTGTCGAAGGTCTTTTACGATCACCTCGTTGTTGGGGTGCTCCTGGTTGTATTCGAAGCTCTTCGCCCGCATGTAGCGGGCGATGTTGTCGATCGCGGCGGCGACCCGTGCGGGATCCATCTCGTCGCCGAGAGCGCGGACCATGCGGCCGACGTACTTGCCGTAATGCTTATAGGGAATGCGGCTCTGCCGATAGACGAGCGGGCGGGGCGAAACGGTCAGCTCGCCCCGCGAGGGCTGCGGATAGGGCGAATCGACATCGAGCTGAAAGTCAGACATGATGAAAAGATGGTCCCAGAGTTTGTGCGTGAAGTCGGCCGTATCGCGCAACAGCGGGTTCAGGTTGCCCATGACGGCGATCACGGCCCGCGCCTGGCGGTTGCGTTCGCGACGGTCCTCGATCAGCAGCAGCGAGTCGATCATCTCGTGGATGTGACGGCCGTATTCGGGCAGAAAGAGTTTGCGCCGCGTGTAATTGTAATTCTTTTTCATCGTTCGGTGATGGAGAGTGCGTATGTTCGTTTTCGTCGATGCAGGCACGCGAAAGTGTCCTGCCGTTAGGTCAAAGAGTCCTTTTTCGGTCGATGCGCCGCGCTGCGGTGCGATTCGTGTACGACGTGCGGAATGCCTATTTTTGGAGGCAAAAGTAGGTAAAATTTCAGGAATAACAAGCTATGGCAAAAGTTTTAATTCTCGACCGATCAAAAAGTATGCGAAACACGTTGCGCGAGCGGCTCGAATACGAAGGCTTCACGACCGAGATCGCCGAGAACGAGCAGGCGGCGCGGTCGATCTGCTCGAAAATTCCCTTCGACCTGCTGCTGACCGACACCGCGGCGGTGCCGACCGACGACCTGCCCTTCATCGTCATCACGGAGCGCGGGTCGATCGATTCGGCGATCGAGGCCGTGCGCGGCGGGGCGGAGGATTACCTGACGCGGCCGATCGACATGAACCGTCTGCTGCAATCGATCCATCGCACGATCGACCGCGAAGAGCCCGCCGACGAGACGGCCGCACGCGCCGCACGTCCCGCGACACGGCGGGCGCGCCGCAGCGCCGCGACGGCACGGGCCGAGGCGATCATCGGCACCTCGCCCGAGATCGTGCACGTCCGCGAACTGATCGACAAGGTGGCGCCCTGCGAGGCGCGCGTGCTCATCACGGGCGAGAACGGCACGGGCAAGGAGCTCGTGGCGCGCAACCTCCACGCATCGAGCCCGCGCGCCGCGGCCCCCTTCGTCGAGGTGAACTGCGCGGCGATTCCGTCGGAGCTGATCGAGAGCGAGCTTTTCGGACACGAGCGGGGCGCCTTCACCTCGGCCATCAAGCAGCGCAAGGGCAAATTCGAGCAGGCCGACGGCGGCACCCTCTTCATGGACGAGATCGGCGACATGTCGCTGGCGGCGCAGGCCAAGGTGCTGCGCGCCCTGCAGGAGCGGCGCATCAGCCGCGTGGGCAGCGACCGCGACATCGACGTCAACGTCCGCGTCATCGCCGCAACGAACAAAGATCTGCGCGAGGAGATCCGCCGCGGCAACTTCCGCGAGGACCTCTACCACCGCATCGGAGTGATCGTGATTCGCGTGCCTGCGCTGCGCGACCACGCGGCCGATATTCCGATGCTGGCCGACCATTTTCTGCACTGCATTGCCGAGGAGTACGGCACCGAGCCCAAGGCGATCGACCGCGAGGCGCTCGAGGCGCTGCAGGAGAAGCCCTGGAGCGGCAACATCCGCGAACTGCGCAATGCGGTCGAGCGGCTTATCATTCTCTCGGGCGAACGGATCACGCGCGAAGACGTGCTGCGGTACTGCTGACGGAGAGGGCGCGCTTGCGGCGCGCAGCTTCGACGGACCGCGACGGTTCGATGCGGGACGGTTCATTCTCCGACGGTACAATACCGGGGCGGTTCGATACCCGACGGTTCAATCCTGCGACGACTCAATCCCCCGACAACGCAATGCCGGGGCGACTCAATCCCCCGAAAGCGCGATGCAGGGACGCCGAGCCGCAGCGGTTCAATTTCCAGACAGCGCGATGCCGGGGCAACGAGCCACAGCGGTTCAATCCCCCGACGGCTCGATGCCTGGCCGTCCGCCTGCCGTGCGGTTCTTTTTGCGACCCCGTGGCCGCAGCGCACCGCAACCCTCCCCCGCAGCGCAGCCGGAGAAGGCGGAGACAGCTTGGCGCACCGCACGGAAAGAGTTCGAAAATTTCGGGATGCTTCGAAATATTTCGGAACATTTCGGCCTATTACGAATGGTTTCGGAGCATTTCGGGACGAACGGGCACCTTTCGGTCTATTTTCCGCAAAGCATTCTGAATAATGCGCTTACGGATTTCCCGAGAAAATACGTCAAAAAATTTTGAAAAATTTTCCTCGAAAAAGTTGCACGGAACGGATTTTTGCTATACATTTGCAATCGCAATTCGGCACCGTAGCTTAATTGAATAGAGCATCTGACTACGGATCAGAAGGTTACAGGTTTGAGTCCTGTCGGTGTCACACTGAAAATCACCCACTTACAGCGATGCAAGTGGGTGATTCGTTTTCGGGCGGGTACACAATTTCGACACAACTTTCGCCTAAAGGGGCGGAGGCTGACCGTTTTGTCGATTCTATCCGACGAGCAATTGCAGTGCATCGCGGAGGGTTCTGCACTCTTTGCCGATAGCGTCCCACACGGAGCAGATGCGCGGGCGCGGCTTAATGTTTCCCGCCGTCGTCGGGTCGAGCTCGACGAAGACGATCAAGCCGCAATCGATGCACTCGAAGCTCTCGCACGTTTCGGGGTCGTCCGCCCGCTCCTTGATACGGGCCGCGATCCGATCGATGTCCTCCGACGTGATGTGCTTCGGCGTGTCTTCCGCCTTGTTGTCGAACTCTTCGAAGAGGTGCCGATCGGGATCGAACAGGAGGAAGGGCTCTTCGCCCTCCAGCTCCCGCACGGTGTAGCGTCCTTTCGGCAGGTAGGACGCCCGTTTTCTCGCTTCCTCCACGCTTCGGAACATTCCCAGCGCGTAGCCTTGGTAGGTCAGTTCGTAGATCATCGTTTCGATAATTCGTACAGGTCTACTATATTTTTAGCCGCATGAATAAGTTCGGCGATTTCGCAATACAACAACGAGCGTTCTTTTACCTCATCGCCTTTAATCGCATACTCATCGCGCAATTCTGCCAACGTTTTGGCGGCATCTTCGTTCGGATCGGGATCAGTCCGTCCGAACCCACAGCGAATACTTTCCAGCAAAAATAGATGTTCCTGCTCGAAATCGAGCAGCCTTTTGATGATACCCAATGCGCCGTAACCGCCGAGCGCATCGCTTAAATCTTTTAACGCGTATTTGGAAATTCGTACAAAATCATTCATCGTTATTCGGTTTTATGGGTTGTTTTCGTCAATATGCGGCCACGAAATTCTCGACCTTGAACGACCGCCAGCCGTTCGCCTCAACGTCGAAATAGCGCAGCGTCTGCCCGTCGTCGGGGCGTCCCGTGCCCTTGATGCGGTCGGCGGTGTCGTTGAGGGTCCCCGCGGCACGTCGCAGCGTGCCGTCGGCTTTCTCGTAGGCGAACCGCACGACGCCCGCCCGCATTCGCTTCGTCAGCCGATAGAGCTGCCACGCCTTCGAAAGGCATACGGCGAACGCTTTGCCCGTGGCGCGGGCGATGGCCCACGCGCGGCGCATGATCTTCGATAAATCCGTTTTGTTCATGATGTGTGTTATTTTGGGGTTAGTTCAATTGCTTCTCCAGCAGTTCGGCCGCCTCTGCATCATCTTCGCCCGCCTCATCGTATACCGCCTCGACGCGCACCGTTTCGCGCTTGATCGACCAACTCGGGGCCGTCCAATAGTCGCCGCCGTCCTCCTCGATCTCGGCCTCGTAGGCGATTACGGCGGTCAGCGTCGCACCCTCGATCTCGAAGGTACGGCTCTCGCCGTTCAGCTTCGTAATGTACGACGCCGCACGGTCGGCGATCGTCAGCAGTTCGGTAAAGGTATTCGGAGTCATGGAGCGTTACGCTTTAATGTTTCTTTATTGGTTCAAAGATACATTAAAATATTCTATAATGCAAACGTTTCACAGTTAAAATTATCATCATAATGTTTTTTTATTAAAAAAAACGAGCATTATATTGATTTAATATCTATATTTGCGGCGTAACATTATAATATAAATCGCAGCTATGGAGTTGAGAGTAAAGGAGCTTTGCAAAGAAAAAGGGATGCAAATGCAGGAATTAGCAGACAAACTCGGTATAACACGCGTCACCTTAACGCGCAATATTAGCGGGAACCCCACTATTTCGACGTTGGAAAATATCGCAAATGCACTCGGCGTATCGGTAACGGAATTATTCATCCCCTCCCAACGCGACACGCTTGTCTGCCCGCGGTGCGGCGCGGTGCTGGAGGTGAAGGAGAAGGAATAACGGCGGTCATGACACAGAAACAAGCAATACAGTTATTCGAGGCCCGAAAGGTGCGCACCGTATGGGACGACGAGGCCGAACGGTGGTATTTCTCCGTCGTCGATGTCGTTTCGATTCTGACGGAAAGCCCAGACGCTGCAGCCTATTGGCGCAAGCTAAAACAGCGATTAAAAAAGGAGGGAAATGAAACCGTGACAAATTGTCACAGTTTGAAAATGCCCGCACCCGACGGCAAGATGCGCCTTACCGATGTGGCAGACACCGAGCAACTTTTCCGATTGATCCAATCGATCCCCTCGCCCAAAGCGGAACCGTTCAAGCAATGGATGGCGCAAGTAGCAAGCGACCGGCTCGACCAAATGCAGGACCCCGAGTTATCGATCCGTCAGGCGATGACCGACTACAAACGTTTGGGGTATTCCGACAACTGGATCAACCAGCGATTAAAGAGTATGGAGGTCCGCAAGGAACTGACAGACGAATGGCAGCGCCGCGGAATCGAGGGACAGCAATACGCTACCCTCACCGATATTATCACGATGGAATGGGCGGGGAGGACCACCAAAGACTACAAGCAGTACAAGGGGCTTAAGAAAGAGAATTTGCGGGACAATATGACCAACATCGAATTAGCCTTGAATACGCTTGCGGAGGCCGCAGTGACGGAAATTTCCAAGCAGCAGAAGCCCGAAGGATTCCGCCAAAACGTCAAGGTCGCGAAAAGCGGCGGCAGCGTGGCAAAGGCTGCACGTCAGCAGCTCGAAACACAGTTGGGACACTCGGTAATTTCACCCCTCAACGCACAACAAGTGCTTGCAGGGCAAGCGGAACCGCCTCAACTCGACAACGACTAAACCGATCGGTCGCCTCAACGGGCGGCCGTTTTTCTGTCGGCCGCGGCACAAATCCGAGCAGGCGTACTTATATTTATTTCCCGTTGTTTTGCAGTGTTTCGCAAAATTGCATTATCTTTGTACCGAAAAATGTACACAATTCCGTGTACGCGATGAAGAAGGAGGACAAGATGAACGCAATTACGATCAGCCCCACGGAGCTGCGGGCCAACCAAAAAAAGTATTTCGATATGGCGGAGCACACGCGGGTCTTCGTGAAGCGCGGCCGCAAACTCATCGAACTTGTCGTAAGCGAGGGTATCACCATGAACCCCAGCCCGTCGGGCGATCCCTGGTTCGACGATCCGCGGAACATCGCGGAGCTCTCGCGCCGCATTAAGGAGTACGAGGCAGGCGAATCGAAATTTGTGACCCTTGAGGAGCTGCGCAAGGAATGGAACGATATCGAGTAGACATTAGCGAACAAGCAGCGGAGCACCTGAAAGCGCACCGTAAAAGCGGAGACAGGGGAACAATCAAAAGAATCGACCGAATTTTGTCGGAACTTGAGGAGCACCCCGAAACAGGTATCGGCAACCCCGAACGGCTCAAGCACGCCTACTCGGGTTACTGGTCGCGCCGCTTGAGTTCGGAGCATCGATTGATTTATCGGATCGAAAACGAGACGGTCGAGGTGATCGTAATCTCCGCTATGGGGCATTACGACTGACGTCCGCCCGCTTTCCGCCCGTTGAGGCATACCGCCGCCAAAAGAAAAGGAGCCCCGAAAAGGCTCCTTTTTCTCGCTTGCGTCTCGGTTCCCGAGCTGCCACCTACTACAGGCAACGTGCAATTTTTGCACGCGGAGGGCAATGCGGCTCGTGTTACCGATCCTCCGTCTCGATCCGCTCCAACTCGTCGAGCATCGCCCGCGTGCGGGCGGTCGGTCGCAAGTGGTAAGTACGAGCCCGCACCGCCTCCGCCGCGGATCGAACATTGCCCGCAATCGATGCGGCGGTAAAATCTTCGATTTTTCGGACGATCCCACGCAGCAACTCCAGTACCGTCCCTTTCGAGAGCCCGACCGCCTCGGCGACTTTGCGCTGCGAGTTCAGTTCGCAGTACAGCACGAACAGCACCCGCTCCCACGGTTCGAGGGCGTACCGTACCGCGATCTTCGCCCGATAGGTCCGATCGTCGTCCTCACTGAAAACGCCGTCGGTTCGGACGTATGCGGCCCGCACGCTGCGATACCACGCGGCCGCCCCGTCCTTGTCGATGTGCGGCGCTTTCATGCCTTCAGATTCGATGCGGTTCCGATCTCCACCGTGCGGGCGCCGAACAAACGGCATTGCCGATACCACGGCGACGAGTTCGAGCGGTACTGGTTCTTAATCACCCGAACGATGAAATAATCGAGTTCGCCGACCTCGTCCAGGTACAGGAGCTTGCGGGCATCGTCTTCGAGCAGCGAGAGGTAGACAATTTGCGACAGGTCGAACAGATCGAACGACAGGCCGCCGCAGATATTCGCGATCAGGCGCTCGACCCGACGGCCGACGGCCAGGCGGTTCACGAGGGCGACGGCGGCGGCACGGGTTTGCGGATCGATCGGGGCGGCATCTTTTTTCGGGCGTTTCATCGGAGGAAATACGGGGAAATGTTCAACGTCTCGGTTATCGATGCAAAGTTAAATAATTTTGCATTTCTCGGATTCATTTGTTGAACTTTTTCCGATCAAAATTTCGATCCGCTTTGCGGCCGTTCAGGCGGTCATGTTGTCGGAAATCCCGACAGGTTGCCGCAGCCTCCGCGGCGGTGTTGAGGCGGGGCAACTCCTGCACACATACGCAGCACCCGCCCGCACCTCTCTCTCGCTTCGTTCTCGGTTAAAGCGTGCCGCAGGGTTCGGAACCTACGTGCGCATTTCCCGTGCTTCGTCCCTGCTTGAAGCAGGCAAACGGCCCGTATTTTCGCCTCAACGGCCGCCGAACATCCGAACCCTCGCCGCACCTGTCCGCCTCGAAAAATCGGCCGATTTTCGGCCCTTGTCGGCGGGTTTGCGGTCAGTCCTGCGAAATGCAGATCGGGGGACGTTTGCACAATGCTCGTATTTGGGCCGCATTCGGTCGAAATTTCGATTTTCTCCCCTCATCCGCATAGACGATCCACCCAAAAGAGAAAAGCCGAAAAATCGACCTTTCTCGCATTCGGATGAATCGGCAGCCTATCGGCCCGCGCCGTAGTCCTCGAAGCGTGTCAAATCCTCGCTGTGGCGAACGAGCACCCGACACGTCGAACCCTCGCGGTTCTTGGCGATCGTCAGAATGCCGACGCCTTCGCTCGGGATGATCCCGAAACGATCGTTGTCGATCGTCGTCTCGCCGTAGTAAGCGGGGCGGTGCACGAAGATCACCAGGTCGGCGTCCTGCTCGATCGCGCCCGATTCTCGGAGGTCGGAGAGCATCGGCGTCTTGTCGACCCGCTCCTCGACCTTGCGCGACAGCTGCGACAGCAGCAGCACGGGCACGTCGAGCTCTTGGGCCAGCAGCTTCGCCGCGCGGCTCATATCGGCGACCTCTCTTTCGCGGTTCCAGTTGCGGCGGTCCGCGTCCGATCCCAGCAGCTGGAGGTAATCGATCACCACCATACCGCAACGGCCCTTGCGGTGCATCGCGCGGCATTGGGCGCGTATCGACGCCATCGACCCACCCGCCTTATCGGACAGGTAGACGGGAAGCTTGCCCAGTTCGGCCGAGCCCTGTTCGATGTACATCCAGTCGTCCGACGACAAGCGGCCCGAACGGATGTTGCCCGAATCGACGCCCGAAACGCCTGCCAGCATTCGAAAAAAAAGCGACACGTTGTCCATTTCGAGCGAGAAAGCGCAAACGGGGGTGCCCGCCTCGGCCGCAGCCCGCACGAAAGAGAGCGCGACGGCCGTCTTGCCCATTGCGGGACGGCCCGCCAGGACGACCAGCTGGCCAGCGCGCCAGCCTCCCGTAACAAAGTCGAGGGTCGGAATGCCCGTCGTGACACCCGCGGCCTGACCGCTGGCGGCGGTTCTCGCTTTGGCTTCGAGCACATCCTTCGCACCCTTCCCCACGTCGTCGATATGGCGTATCGTGTTGAGGCGTGCCGTCTCGACCGTGATCTCGTCGAGTTTGCGGATGATGTACTGCTCCGCCTTTTCCAGATCGCCCGTATTGGCATTCGAAAGCAATTCGGCGGCGGCCATTGCATAACGGCGGCACCCCCAAAGTTCGGCCAGCCTCAACGCGTGGCGGCAGACCTCGGCGCCCGATCCGATCTGGGTTGTCAGCTTCGCAAGATAGGTGGCGGAGATTCCTTCGCCCTTTGCGGGGAGTAAGACCGATGTAAGGTCGTTCGGCTCGCCTGCATCGTCGCGACGCAGGAGCAGGCCGTAAAGGGCCGAATTTCGCTCGTCGTGGAACGCCTCGGCGGTCGGAAGGATTTGCCGCACGTCGGGAAGCCTTTGCGGTTCGAGGAGGATTGCGCCCAGTACGGCGGCTTCAAGGGTCGGATCGTTCGGCAGCTCGAAGGGGATCGAGTTGTCGATTGCGTTACTCGGTGCGGTATTTGAGGTTGCTTTCATTGCTTTTCGAGTTTTGTCGGTTTTCGTATTCGGGTTTGCGGCGCATCCAGCTGCGCGCGGCGGATTTCCAATCTTTCATCGGGGATTTACCACCTACGCGCCAACCGTTGGCCGTAAAGTGGTCGCAGAAGGCTTCGGCGTCTACACTCGTCCCTTTGATCTCGGAAAAGTAATTTACGGCCTCTTCGAGCGAGGGAGCAACAAACGCAGCGCGTTTCGTTGCGACAGGAAACGGCTTGCCCGTTTCCCCCTTACAATCCCCTTTACTCCCTACATCTGTTCTTGTACTTGTATCTGTATCTATATCTGTATCTGTAGGGTTGTTTTCATTCAACCCCAACGGTTGTTTTGGGGGTTGTTTTGGGGTTGTTTTACGTGCGTTTTGATTACCTTTCGGAGCTCCGCCAAGTCTGCCAAATTCGCCGCTATTCTTTCCGTTTTCAAATAGTTGCCTGCTCCTTTCGAGTACGGGCCGTATGAACTCCCACGCCATAAGCGCGAACCCGTCAAGTTTGGGATCCTCGCCAAACAACGAGTAACGCGATATTGCGCGATACACCCCCAACTGGTCCGCGTCGTTGAGTTGTTGAATGCCTTTCTCGAATGACAGGTAAAACGTGAAACTTTGCCGCTCCTCGCTGCTCGGGTTGATTGCGTCACTCATCGCCCACCTCCTTTCGTACGAAATAGCGCTTGTAGCGTACGCCGTCGGTGGTTGTACACCACACGTCGCCGACAGCGATTCCCGCCTTGCGGAGGTCGCGGATCGTAGACCTCGGATCGGTCAGATTGAGAGCCTGCGCAAGTTCAAGCGTTGAACTTTTCCCCGCGCTTACCAGGTGAAAAAATACGCGACATTCGCGCGGCGAAAGGTAAAAATCGCTACCTTTGTAGCGCACTTTCTGCCAGGTCCCCGTACGCTTGCCTCGAGCGTCGGGGGCGTTTTGTGTGCAGCTCGTCGTCATGGCGTCAGGATTTACGGGCTCCACATTCTGCAATACGTTTCGCGGCCTCGCATCGACCGTCGTCGGGGCGTACGGTGCGACGCTCGATCCACTCCAGCAACTCGCGTTTCGAGAAAAGGGTACGACGGCCTAATTTGCGATAAGGGATCGCCCCGCGGTACACGTAGTTGTAAAGGGACGAGGGCGACGAGGAGATCCCGTTATCGATCAGGAACCGAACGGCCGCACGAAGGGTCATCGTGTCCGTCTCGGATTCCTCTGTCTTGCGTCGGCACTCCGCCAGTTGCGGAATGACTTTGCCGATCTCCTCGGCGATCACCGCCCGAATTGCTTCGGGGGTGGTGACTATTACGGTATTCTCCGTCATAGCTTTGTAGTTTTAGAATGTTAAAAATGCCCCGCGTCCGGGGATTCCCAACGTTGGTACTGCAAAGTTGAGGAGAAGCGAAAGGATAAAAAAATACAGGTGTATACAGTATGCAACTGTATACGCCTGTATACAAAAAAATAAAATACAGTGAATTTATCGAAGGGTATCCGCCATTAAATCAATATCAGATTCAGGGATTTTCTTCGATCTTTCTCCCGTTACTAACAAACTTACATTTTGGGGAGTTATATTAATCGAATATGCATTGTTTAACGCTCTACAAAACATTGCGAGCTCCCCGCTAATAATATTTACATATTTCAACTTTTGAAGCGCTCGAATCGCTATTGCGGCTTTTTTGTCGGTCGGGTTATTCAACACGGGGCCAATCCGTCCGATTAGCGCCTGTTTATCTTTAACGAGCAGAAAATCCTCCAGCGACCTATCGGGGCGCCGCTTTGCCTTCTTCTCGTCGGCGGGTTGTGCAATCGGTTCGGGCGCCAGTTGAGGTACTGACACAGGTTTCGGTTCCAATAAAAGAACATCTAATGCATCCTCTATGGGCCGTAATCCAAAATGCGTAAACCGCATTATTTCAGCATCTGCATTTGTCGTTACGCGCGTTTTCAATTCCTCCAACAAACGGGCAGCCGTTTGCAGTCGTTCAATCGGTGCCGCCCCAATTGCTTGCTGATACGAATTTCTCGTATTCTCTATATCACGTTCGGCCTTTGATAACGCATCAAAAATTACGATATTTAACCTTGTTTGTGCTTTTTGCGCATCCTTATAGACCACCGTATAGTCCTGCAAAAAAGATTCATACGAGGATGTGATAACGTTTACATATTTTTTAATTGCTGCCACATGACCGAAAATCGGATCGTATATTCTTTCGTCCAACATATCAAAACCTCGTTAAAATTTCTGCATTCTTTTGCCGTTCCTCGCGTTCGAAGGCTGCGAGGTAGTTCTCCGTCGTCTTGAGGTCCTGGTGCCCCAGCGACTCGGATATGTAGGCGATGTTCGCGCCCGCGCGCTTGAGCACCGTTGCGAACGAGTGCCGCGCCGTGTAGGTCGATATGCGGCCGATGCCCAGCCGATCTCCGATCTCCGTCATGCGCCGATTGATCCGCCGCGTGATGTCGATCGTCTTCATCTTACGCCGCGCGGCGTCCTCCGTACCGTCGAGGATCGGGAACAGGAAGGCCGTGCGTTGAGGCGGGTTCCCCCACCGATCGATGATCGCCTGCATCCGTTCCGTAACGATCACGCGAATCTCCTTGCGCGTGCGGGTCGTCCGTTCGGTCTTTTGCCGCACGAAACACACCTCCCCGTCGAGGATGTCGCAGTACCTCAACTTGACAAAATCGGCCACGTTGATACCGTTGCAGAGGTATAGGAACAGCCAGTAATCGCGATAGCGTGCCGTCGCCTCGGTTCCATCGTCGTAGTGCGCTATCTGCCCGATCTGCGACAGCGTCAAGGCCATTTTCCGACCCTCGCCCTCCTGTATCTCGTACCGACCGCGGCCGAACGGGTATTGCGCCTCATTGATGATGCCGCACCGTTTTGCGTCGTTGAGGATCGCACGCAATTGGCGGAGGTGGATCGCGATCGTCGTGCCGCTCTTGCCCTCTTCGCGCAGGAAATCGACGTAGCGGGTTATCCACGACACCGTAACGGCCGCCATCCGAATGCGGGGCCCTCCGAAGCGCTCGACGCCCTTCATGACGTTGTCGTACACACGCAGGCTGCCCACCCTGCCTGCCTTGCTCAAATCGGCAATTTTGGCCTTGAATGCGCCGTTCAGGGTTTCGGCCGCCGCTCCTTTCAAGCGGAGCTCGAGGGCGTCGAACGAGAACCGACCCGCCGCAGCCAGCTCTTCGACCGCTTCCCGCACGATCGTGTAACTGCTTTCGATGTCCTTGCGGATCGCCAGCAGCTCCCGCGATTTGGTCGTCTGCAACGCATCCCACTCGGCTGCCGTCAGCGCCTTGCCCGTCGGGTAATACTGGCGTTGGCGGAACCACGTCACCCGAACGCGCACGGGATATTTCCCGTCTTTTCTTGGGTGGCTCGTGTCGAGCATTACCCCGACTTTTATCGCGTCGCGCGCATAGTCATAAGGCATATTTCCCCGTTTTTAATACACAACCTTTTTTCGTCCCCCTCTTTTCGAGACTGTTACGCCGTTTTTTCGGGTACACAATTTCGACACAAATATACGAAATCACGGTAAAACAGCAAAAACGCAGAGAAAATAAATTTGTATCTTTTCGGCTGTAACACAACTATTTGATACACATTTCGAAGAAAATCAAAAACGAGAAAAACAGGCAATTTCCGTCTACGGATCAGAAGGTTACAGGTTTGAGTCCTGTCGGTGTCACTAAATCGGGCGATTATCTTTCGATAGTCGCCCGATTTATTTTTCGAACATATACGGGGCAATTCGATCTGCCTCGGATGCTTTCTGCACGAATTACGATTTCAACCTTTATCCGACAACCTCGCACGTGATTTCGGCTATTCGCGCCGAAATTTCTTTAATACGATCACGAATAAAGATACGCCAGCCTGAAGAGACCCCATGAGCACCGGTTATCCAGCCGTTGAGAATGCTGCGAGACGTACTTCCGCCGACAAATAAACGCAAAACATGGAGCTACTCTTTTTTGCTCAGCAGTCCGTGTCAACACCTCGCGAAATCGTCCCCACGTTTAAATTCTACATCAAACCACAACAATCCGGTTTGTTCGTCGATTCCGTATATAAGTCGTATTTCATTTAAGTTCTACATCAAACCACAACGGAGACACTGCTGCGCGGCATCATGGAGCGGCAGTTCTTCGGCCGCTCGGCGGTCGAGGTCCTCGTGGAGGGAGATGGCTTTCGTGTGCTGCCGATCAAACCGAAGTACGTGGACCTGCAGCAGGAGCGGATCCTGCTCGACGACGGTGGCATGCGGAGCGTGAGCTACGTCGGCGATCCGAACCTGCTGGTGCTGGGTCGCCCCGACGACTTCGGGCTGCTGCTCAAGGCAGCGCCGTATGCGATTTGGAAGCGGGGCGGCTTCGGCGACTATGCGCAGTGGATCGAGCTTTTCGGCATGCCGCAGCGCATCGGCAAGTACAACACCTTCGATCCCGAGAGCCGCAAGCTGCTGGAGCAGGCCTTCAAGGAGGCGGGTGCGGCGCCGTATGTCATCGCGCCGAAGGAGACGGAGATCGAGATGCTGGAGCGCAACAGCGGCTCGGGAACTTCGTACAACGACTTCCGCCAGGCCAACAACGAGGAGATCCTGATCACGATCCTGGGTCAGACGCTGACGACAGTGCAGGGCGAGCGGGGTGCCCGCTCGCTGGGGATGGTCCACATGGAGGTCGAGGAGAGCAAGCACACGAGCGATCTGCGATTCGTGCAGCGTGTGCTGAACGAGCATGTCGTGCCGATGCTGGAGCAGCGCGGACAGGGCGTCGCCGGCGGTAAGTTCGTCTACCCGAAGGCCGCCGAACCCCTGTCGGTGGAGGAGCTCGTTCGGCTTTCGGAGATCATCGACATCCCGGCGAGGTACGTTCACGAGAAGTACTCGATCCCGATGGCCGAGAAGGGCGAAGCGGTTGCGGGCCGCAGGCCGCAGGTGATCGAGGAGATCGAGACGAAGCGCGAACCTGCGAAGGAGGTCCGTCACGAGGATGACCGCACATTTTTGCGTCGGATGTGGGATTTTTTCGTCTCGGCCCCGCAGGGCGGGGCGATGAATGGCACAATCCCCATGCAGATGAGTGACGGGACACTCGAGGATCGGCTGATCGCCCGTGTGGCGCAGGAGCAGCCGACCTTCGATACCGAGCTCTTCGAGTACATCTCCGAGGACCTTCTGAAGGGCCTTCAAAAGGGCTTTATGGAGCGTTCGAACGCCGATATCGGCGCAGCCTACGGGCTGACGGACGACGCGATGAAGGTGGCGATGGAGATCAATCTGTTCCGGTTCTCGGCGGCGAAGACGCTGGCCGAGGTGCAGAAGCTCAACCGTCTGCTGCGCGAGAGCAAGAGCTTCGAAGAGTTCGAGCGGAAGGCTCGGGAGGTCTGCCATGCATTCAACAGGGAGTGGCAGCGAACGGAGTACGACAATGCGGTGATGACGGCCGAGATGGCGTCGAGCTATCGACGTCTGATCAGTCGAACGGGGACGTTCCCCTTTTGGGAATACACCACGGCGCGCGACGGTCGCGTACGCGAGGCTCATCGGATGATCGACGGCGTGATCCTGCCGTGGGATGATCCGCGGTGGAAGAAGATCTACCCGCCGAACGGGTGGCGTTGTCGCTGCATCGTGATCGGACGTACGCGCAACCAGGCGAAGGAGGTCGATGTTCGGGAGATGCAGGAGCGGGTGGATCGTTTCTTCGAGACTGCGGAGTGGAAGAAAGAGGAGGCCCAGGGCTGGGGCGTGAACAGGGCGCTGGTCGGCGAGGTCTTCACGCAGAACCAGTTCTATATCCGCCGCTTTCAGGACAAGGCGTCGAAGCTGCTGGGCGATCTGCACTACAACGACTGGGGGCTGGATTCGTTCGGCAAACGGTTGGAGGCGGCCACGGAGGAGATGCCGATCTACAAAGGAACGGCCGACGACTGGTATGCCAAAAACAGCGTGCTGGAGGACTACAAAGGTAGAAAGGTCGTCATCGACGAGGCGGTGTTCACTCGGCACACGACTGGATCGCATGTCATGCGTGTCGAACTGCTCGATGCCGTACCCGATATCCTGAAAAATCCCGACGAGGTGTGGATTAACAACTACGTGAATAATGAATTTAATAAGCTGAATTTCATAAAGTTCTACCAAGGTCGAGCGATAAACGTGATTTGCGAGATCAATGAACTGCTCGAATTTCGCGTCGCAACCTGGTTCGAGATTCAGGCACATCCGAAGATCAACCGGTCGGCCCTGAAGAAGGCGCAGAAGAGCCCCCGAAAAAAGGATCCGCGGTGGATGTACCGCCGCGGACTGCTGATCAAAAAATAGCGCAGCTCCATGTCCTTGCGTCCGGCCGTACTGTCGTTTGCCGGCGGGACACGTCCCGCGGCATTCTCAACGGCTTGGATAGCCGGTGCTCATGGAGCCACTTCGGATTAACATCGGTTTACCGCTGTTGTCTTGGTTAGACCAGTCTGTTTAG
Organism: uncultured Alistipes sp.; assembly: GCA_910584485.1. GTDB lineage: Bacteria > Bacteroidota > Bacteroidia > Bacteroidales > Rikenellaceae > Alistipes. Next base: position 80,815 of record CAJUAV010000005.1, on the reverse strand, counting down.
TCCTCCGCCATCCGCGAGGAGACCCATACAATTTGCCGGTAAATGATGCTTCGACACAAAGATACGCAAAAACCATGAAAATAGAAATCGGCAAAGAGATTTCGTCACGGATCTCGGAAATTCTGGATCGGACGCCGGAGCTGGTGGCGGACTTGGCAGGTCAGTACTCGCAGGATGCCTTCACGAAGAAGGCGTTCGACGGGAACCCGTGGCCGTTGAACAAGAACCCGCAGCGTCAGGGCTCGGAGCTGATCCGCTCGGGCAAGCTGCGCGGCAGCATGACGGTCCGGGTGGAGCCGCGTCGTGCGGTGATCTCATACGGCAACGACTACGTGCCGTATGCGCAAGTACACAACGAAGGCTTCGACGGTCCGATCGTCGTCCCTGCGCATGTTCGTCACACGAAGTGGGGCGACGTATCGGTGCGGGAGCATACAAGCCGCATGCGCATCCCGCAACGGCAGTTTCTGGGAGCGGCCGACGAGCTCGACCGGCTGTTGCAGACCGAGCTCGAGGCGATGATAAACGATGTATTTAGTAAATAGAGAGATGAACAAAGAACTGTTTATGGCGGTCTGCGACCGCCTTCGAGCCGAGGTGCCCGAGCTTCGGTGGATTGATGCGGAGATGGGCCAGTTGAACGTCACGCCGCGGCCGCCCGTGGCCTTTCCGTGCACCCTGGTGGACATGCGGTATCTGCAATGCGTTTCGCAGACGGCGGGCACGCAGCGCGTGCGGGCGCAGTTTGTGCTGCGAGTGGCTTTTCAGGGTTGCGGAAGCACGTCGGCCGAGGCTCCCGAAGACGTTCGGGCACGTGCCTTGCAGCATTTCGATGTGCTGGAGCGGATCCATGCGTCCCTGCAGTGGTGGACCAACGAGCGCACGATCAATCCTCTGCAACGCGTGAGCGTGTTTCCCGAACGACGTACGGACGGCTTGAAGGTCTACCAGATGACCTATGAAACGCAGTTTGCGGAGAGTTAAGCCCAGTCGAAGCCCGGGTATATGCGGCGGAGCTGCCGCTTGGTCGCCTTCGTGTCGATAAGTTCTCGATAGTAGTCGTCCTGCTCGAGCAGGGCCTTCTCGATCGTGCGCTCTTCGATGAAGAACTCCCGATCGGCGAGGATGCGCAGGGTGTCGTCGAACCGACGCCGATGCAGCTCCGTCCAGTAGTAGTAGCGTGCCGTCATGAGGCGGTTTCGCTTCGTGACACGATCGCGGCGGCAGGTGAAATACTCGTCGTTATCAGCCGCCGAGGTGCGTGTGCGGCGGCGGCAGCCGGCCTTCTCGAGCGTCGGCGTAACGAAGAGTGTGAGCTGTCCTTTCATAGGTACAAAGATACGAAAAAGCCGCCTGTAAATCAATACGGGCGGCTTTATTTTATGTGCCGGAGTCTTCGTAGACGAACTCCGTTTTTATTTTTCGGAAGAGGGTCACGCTGATGCTGCATCCGCGGAATCCGGGGTCCGACTCTTCGAGGCGGCGGCGCATGTAGGCCACGCATCGACGCAGTTGTATTTCATTTGAGTTCTACATCAAACCACAACGTATGAAAGAATATCAAATGCGTTCTGCTGGTTGTATTTCATTTGAGTTCTACATCAAACCACAACCCAAATAATCGGCTTCTCGCTCGACTATGGTTGTATTTCATTTGAGTTCTACATCAAACCACAACGTATGAAAGAATATCAAATGCGTTCTGCTGGTTGTATTTCATTTGAGTTCTACATCAAACCACAACTGCAGCAAACGGACACGCCAAGCGCGAGCGGTTGTATTTCATTTGAGTTCTACATCAAACCACAACGAGAGTAGGTAGCGCACGGCGGCGGCTGTTGTTGTATTTCATTTGAGTTCTACATCAAACCACAACGAGACGGACCAAGTGACGCAGCCGAGCGTGTTGTATTTCATTTGAGTTCTACATCAAACCACAACCTGGCGACGGTCGTTTGATTACGCGGCAGAGTTGTATTTCATTTGAGTTCTACATCAAACCACAACCGATGCCCAAACCAGACAATTCATTCCTAGTTGTATTTCATTTGAGTTCTACATCAAACCACAACGGATTCGCCGCTCGATTGAAACACATGTAGTTGTATTTCATTTGAGTTCTACATCAAACCACAACAGACCGTTTCGACCAGTGGATTCGTGCGGAGTTGTATTTCATTTGAGTTCTACATCAAACCACAACCACGGGCATTCTTTCTATTGATTATCGGCCTATTACACGGATATTCACATTCCGAAACCGATCGTTGCGCTCCGAAGAAGTGGTCCGTACCGCAATTTTTGCGATCGTAGCACTCAATCCTATTTCACAGAACAAAGATAACTAAAAAAATTCCAATTGCTGCGGGCTAGAGGGCTTCGCCCGTTCCGATCGGCCCCAAAAATTCTGTATTTCGCCGTATTGTTTGTCGGTCACGCTCAAGATACTGGTATACCCTGACGGCGGCATCGACTTGCGCACCCGATTGACATGCACCCGAAGATTCTCTTTCGATACGCAATGACGCACGTAGACCGAAAACTGCATCATGGTGAAACCGTCTTTCTCCAGCGCTTTGCGGAATTGCGCCGCATGGCGCCGTTCGGTCTTGGTATTGGTCGGAAGATCGAAAAAGACGAAGAGCCACATGATGTGATAGGCATTGAGGCGCAACTCCGACATCGCTATCCGAGCAAGGGGTAAGCCATCTTTTTCTGAATACCGCTGAAACACTTGGCCAGCGATGCGGACGTCATCGTCAGCCCCACCTCCAGCGGCCGCGTCACTTTTCCGAAAACCGTATCGGCGAACAGCAGCCTGAACAGTTCGGCCTTCGCCTCCTTGTCCAGCGCCCGCTTTCCTGCCGCATACAAGCGACAGGCGATTTCATCCACATAGGGGCGATAGGGCTCCATCAGATCGTCCGCCAGCGGAAAGGCGTTGTAGCGGTTGCGATGAAAGATTCCGAATGCGGGGAAGAGCCCCGACCCCATCAGCGCTCGGGCGACAGCCGCCCGCAACAACGTATAACCGTAATTGAGCAGGTTGTTGGGCGGCGCTCCCTCACGGGAGCGAACGAAATCCGCCCCGAACAGCTCGCCCCAATAGAGTTTGGCGGCCACCCCCTCCCGATTGTCGGCATCGCCGCTCTTCACATTTGCCAAACAGGGCTTCAACAGATCCCCGTCCCTGCCCAGCTTGTGAAGCAACGCCATCTGGTTGCGGATCTTCGCCTCGACGATCTGTCTCCACAGCCCCTTTTTCAGCGGTTCGCTCGCCTCGATCTGCGCCCGATAGCGCTCCCCCTGCGTCTTGTTGGAGTCGAGGTTCAACAGCATCGCATTGGGCATGAAATTCTCGCCGCAGAAGATGACAGCCACATTGTTGTCCGACAAGGCATTGAGCAGCGGCAGCGTAACATCGGTCTGCGGATGCTCCAGCACGACGAAACCGATATCCTCGATCGGCACCCGCTGCTGCACATGGGGAGCCGCCTTCGTATGGAATACCAGCTGGTTATCACGCAGGCTCAAACAGTAAGGCGTCGAGAAAAAGAGGGCTCGCTTCAACATGGCCGATCAGTGTTTGAATTGGACTTCGCCCGCAACCGTCAGCGTAAAATCATACCCCTCGATATAGGCGTTGAGCTGCGTATGGTACAAACCGATGACGGGGCGATAAGCCTCGCCGATCTTCCACACGCCGTTTTTGGCTTTAAGATCGCCTGCAGGACGAGCCTCTTGATGATGCCTCAACGTAAGCGAACCATACGACCACGTGCCCTGAACCGTCAGCGTACTCATTCCCGTCACCTTATACAGCCGCTTCGCCAACTCGGCTTTCGAGCACTCGTACAGTTCTTCGGGCGAGTTTTCGTAGAAGAGCACCATGGTTCCCGTCCGCAAGATCCATTTGAGCGGATAATCCTTGTCATCCGACTGGGGAACCAGATCGTAACGATCCGTCTTTCGGTTCAGGAACTTGGCGGTCTCCAGGTTGTTCAGCAGACGGAACGAACGTTTGATCCGCCCTTTGGCATCCGTCCCCTCGTAGATCGCCATGCAATAGTTGCCGTCATTGGCGACATGGTAGTTGCGTTTGTACTCGAAACGGGATTCGTCACGATGCTTTTTCAAGCGTATCGGCTGCGTCACGCTCGGTGTGAAAATACGCACTTTCTTGATATACACTCCTTTCTCCGCATTGAAACAGATCGGCTTCGAGATTGCCTCCTTGAAACCCTCGCGCGCGATCGCCTGCCGGACGCAATCGCGAACCGCCTCGTCGACGATCTTGTCCACATCGTTCGGCTGCAACGCGTCGAGCGCCTTCCGAACGACGTATTTCACCTCATCATCGCGTTTGATCGCACCGTAGAAAGTCTGCAAATGCAACGCCGCGCGCGCCGTATCACCCTGCATGTATTTCACCTCGCCCGCCTCGTTGTATTGAATCCGGCCGCGTACACGCAGCTTCTTGCGACTGTGTTTGAGCATATTGTCGGGCGTATGATGCGAGACGAGCAGTTCATCGGCCACCGCCAGCGCATCCTCGGTAAAGGTCGGCCACGGCTTCGGGAACGAGGGGCGCGCCAGATGATTCCACTCCGAAAGCTCCACCTCCGAGGCATAGCGCGCCCATTCGCGATACGCTTTGCCGCCGATGCAGGCGATCGTAATGGCATCCAGACAGTGGTGCACGTGGTTGACGCGCTCCTTCTTCGCATACGCCTCCTGCAGTCCCCACGCCTTGCGGAAATCGGCCGTCGTCGCCCCCTTGACCACATAAATCCGATCGAAGACGCTCTTCAGGTAAAGGCGGGCATACTTACTGATGATGCCGATATCGACCCCCTGCCGGTTCGCGAAGCCGTCGGGGACCTCGGTCATTGTGAAACGTTCGTACTTGCCACGCCAATAATCGAGCTCCATCTGCAGCCGATGGCGCTTCTGGATCATGCGGTCCTTAAGCTCCTTCGTGGCGAAATTTCCCTTGGTCCGCTGGATCTGCTTGTGCAGGTCGGCGATCTTCGCCTCCCAGCCGAGCGCCTCGATGCGGGCCATCACCTCGGCATGCACGGCCAGCTCGGCAGGCAGTTTTTCACGCTTGACCTCGCGGTTGAACCGGCATTGGCACAGCGTTTTGTTCATCTGCGAATTGTCACCGCCGCGCGAACGGGGCACGGTGTGTTCGATATCGTATTTCGGATTGCTGCCGAGGAATTCCGCAATGCCGATCGTCTCGCCCGTGTAAAGACAGCGGTGTTTCTGCTCCTCCCAGAGCTGATATTTCAGCATATCCGTCTCGGTCGGAACGATTTCGGCACCGCACGCCTCGAAATAGAGTTTCCGAATCTCGTCGGCATATTTGCGGTGCTGCATCTCCGCCTCGCGGTTCATCTGTTCGATCGCCTTGCGCTTGTTGGCATTGTTCAGCCCGCGTGCGAACTCGATGTTGATCTTGGTGTCGCGATCGATCTTGCCGTCGCGCAACAGCCGGTTGACCAACGCGCGCAAGCGGAAGAGCGCCCGCATCGCCATCGGATTCCGCACGGCAGCGGTACGCGGCGAACCGAGCTGCAACACACCTTCCGCATCGGGTTGCGCACGCCGATAGGTCTCGATCATCGAAGGGTGATACATCTTCTCCGCACGGATCTGCCGGTCGGCGAGCCCGCAATCGCGCAAGGCATAATAGATGGCACGCTCCTTCGTATCGGTCTTGTCATAGGGATTCGGCACATATTCGGCCACAGTCTGCGCGACCTTCGCCACGATGCGGTTCCTCCGATCGGCATCGGTCCACACCTCCTGCGGCAGCATCGCGGACAGGTTGGCCAGAAAAACCGCTTCGTCGTACCGATACCCTGCGCGCAGGAAAGGCAGGATCTTGTTGATGGCATTCAGACAGAGCGCGGCATAATCCCTCGGCAGGGAGATCTTCACGAAGGCGTCGGCCTCTTCGTCGCTCAACTGCAGACAGCTCCGCCCCCAGCTGCGCAGTTTGTCGTCGTCGTCGAACGAAAAGAGCACGTGCCACACGTCGTTCAGGATCTGCTCTTCGCTCTTGCCCGCCCCCTTCGTGTACCGCGCACCGAGTTCCGACAGCCAATCGTCGCCGAAAATCTGACGCAGCTGGGCCGTCAGCGGACAGCCCGGCACAGAGGCGGACATGCGATAGTTGAACTTGTACGGCGTTTCCCGACGATCCTCCCGATACGAATAGGCCTCTTTCCGTCTGCCCGCTACGGCCTTGGCGATCTCCTCGAAATCGAACCGCTCCTTGCTCTTCCGGTAGAAGAGCGGAAGAATCCGATCGACCTCCTCCGTCGTGAGGGGGCGATAATCGTCAACGGACGTCTTGACGCGGATGTTGTTGATGAACGACCGCATGCGGAACTCCTCGAAACGGGGATGCGAAATCGGACAACGGGGCTTGCCCTTTTCGAAAGTGCATGAACCGACCTGCCCTTTCTGCGACTTGAGCGGCCGCTGGAAACAGACGGCACGACGAAGCGCCGCCCGCAGCTCCTCGGAGAGCTGCTGTTTGGAGCAGATCGCTTCGAACTCATGCTCGAAATGCTCCTTGCGCGAAGTATAACGGTTGCGGATCTTTCCGCCCTCCCGATAGAGGCGGTAAAAGTATTCGCCCGCATACGCGCAGCCGCATGCCGCCATATCGGCATTCAGCGTGCCGATACCCTCCTTGACGACCCCGTCTTCCTTCTGCTCGCTCTGGTCTTTACGGTTGCTCAAGAAACCGCGGCGCTGCGAGAGATGATAGAGGGCCCGCCCGAGCAGATAGCGGTCCGTCCGTTTCGTCAGATCGAGCCGCTCGGTGAGGGCCACGTGGCGATCATGATAGGGATTCTTGTCGGAGTTGTCATCGGTCCGCTGCCAATGCAGAAAGGCCTCATCCGTCGGATAGCGCTTTTCATGCCGCCACGCATCGAGCTGCTCGCCGGAGAGCGTCGGGCAGAGATCGTGCGCGACCAGCACCTTCAGCAATTCGATCTTGCGCAGGCGGCGGCGGAAATAGTGGCGGCGCAGGGCGCGGGCATCGGTGCGCTCCTGCACGGCCGGTTTTTCGACGTTCTTTTCGCGGGCCACACCCTCCTGAAAGATCGATACACCTTTGTCTATCAGCCGATAGCCATCTTCCGTCTGCTCGGTCAGCGCCCAGCCGATCGAGTTCGTTCCGAGATCCAGTCCAAGAATTTTTGCCATAATCCGCACTTTTTTCAGTAAATATAGTGAAAAAAGTTGCAAAATCGCAAATATCGGATTATTTTTGTTGCGTAAGAAGTTCTACATCTTACCACAATAAGGCTATATGCCGAAGGATTCATTCCTACGTCCCCGCGTACTCCGTGGGGACTTTTCGTATCACTCCTTCAGCTCCGCATCGGGACCGATCGGCGTGCCGCCTTCGGGATTCACATAGAACAGGCGCATCCTCGCAAAGTTCAAAATAATTTCCATGCGCACGAATTTCAGCTGCTTTTCTTCCGCCGTAAGAGAATAACAGACATAGGATTTGATATTCCGTTCCAACAAGGCATATTTTTCGGGCGGCAAGGCCGCTGTCCGGGGAGAATCCCGAATGAAGAACGCGACCTCGGCAATACGACCGTCGGAGCGTTGTACCAGCAGCAAACGCATCACATCTTTGCCTTGCACAAGCGCATTGTACTCCTCTTGCGTAAAGGTCTGCAACAAAGCCTGCTGCAAAGTACCCGCTTCGAGTTCCCCGACAGACAGATCCTCGTATTCTGCCTCCGTCAGCTCGGTCCCGTCCAACCGAACGATCGGCTGATCGAGCAGTTCGTTCGCCGCGTTGGAAAGGGCGATCACCCCGGGTGTGTGGGTCACATCGTACGTGATCCCGTCGACCGAGAGTTCAACGCCATGCACATAATTATTTTGTGCCCATACGGCAGCAGGGCATGTCACCGCACCGAGCAGCAGCAAATAGCTTGTCATCATCGGATTCTTGATTTTTTTCGACCTCCCGCAAAAGCGGCTCACTCCTTCAGCTCCGCATCGGGACCGATCGGCGTGCCTCCTCCGGACTTGAGGTAATGCAGATGCAGGTTCTCGAAATGAAGAAAATAGAACGCTCGCGAAAAACGCAGCCGCTTTTCATCCTCCGTCACCGAAAAGCGGACGTATTTCTTCATGTTTTCTTCGAACAAAGCATATTTTTCGGGCGGAAAACCGAGCGTGCGGGGCGAGGCATCGATCATAAAACCGACCTCCGCCAAACGACCCTCCGGCGATTTGACAAACAGCAGCGTCATCTGATCTTTATGATCGGAAAGACTACGATACTCGTCCTCCGTAAAAGTCTCCATAACGGCCTTTTTCAACGTTTGCATATCGAGCCGCCCAAGCACCATCCGATTGTATTCGTCTTCGGTCACATAGGTGCCGCCTGCATAAACCAAGTCACTATCAATCAATCGATTTTGCACATTATACAACGAAATCGACCATGGACGTACTTTGACTTCATATACATAATTACCAGCCTTGACATCTTCGCCATCTACGTAATAAGATTGACACGAAGCATCGAGCACATGAAAGACCGCCAGCAAAGCAGTGCCTAAAACAATCATTTTCACAACCATAATTCGCAATTAATCATCAGATTATCCAACAATGAAAATTTCCGGCTTTAAGTTCTGCCAAAACGAAGACTCCGCATACGCAGGGCGCCCTTGTCCCGCGCGGACAAGACGGGTTCCGCCGCCGCTACGCAATCTGATGTTACCACCGAATTTGTCGGAATAAGCCGAATCGAGCCCCGCTCTCTTGTCGTCAGCTCACTCCTTCAGCTCCACATCGGGACCGATCGGCGTGCCTCCTCCGGGCTTCAGATAAAACAGGCGCATCTTCGCAAAGTTCAAAATAATTTCCATGCGCACGAATTTCAACTGCTTTTCTTCCGCCGTAAGAGAATAACGGACATAGGATTTGATATTCCGTTCCAACAAGGCATATTTTTCGGGCGGCAAGGCCGCTGTCCGGGGAGAATCCCGAATGAAGAACGCGACCTCGGCAATACGACCGTCGGAGCGTTGTACCAGCAGCAAACGCATCACATCTTTGCCTTGCACAAGCGCATTGTACTCCTCTTGCGTAAAGGTCTGCAACAAAGCCTGCTGCAAAGTACCCGCTTCGAGTTCCCCGACAGACAGATCCTCGTATTCTGCCTCCGTCAGCTCGGTCCCGTCCAACCGAACGATCGGCTGATCGAGCAGTTCGTTCGCCGCGTTGGAAAGGGCGATCACCCCGGGTGTGTGGGTCACATCGTACGTGATCCCGTCGGCCGAGACGTCAATACCGTGTACATAATAATTTTGTGCGTAAGCGGCATCTACACATATTATTGCACAAATAATCAATAATAAATATCTCATAGTTAATCTTGACAATTAAGCATTAAATCATTTAAAATCTCATAATTCATACATTCAGGGAAACTTGGATCAGGATATTTATTACGATCGCCATAAACCGCATTTTGTCGCAACACATCTATGGCGTCTCTATAAGTTCGTTCGAATTGTTGATCATATATCGAGACTCCCCATTGCATATAACCGGATAATATATAGAACGTCAGATAGCCCGATCTGGTATTGAATATTCTCTTTCTTTGTCCATCGGACAACTCCTTCAAATTACGTTCTTGATATAACAGCCATCCTGCCTTGGCTTCTACCTCATTACTCAACGTATTTTTTGCAAATTCGGCCTTGCCTTGTCTTTGAAACTGAAACGCATGAATAAGCTCCTCGATCAACACATAATCCCGCACGGGACGGCCTTCACGCCACCGCAGCGTAATCGTATTGTTGCCATAATTGAATCCGCCGAATTTGTCGGGCCGGGCCGGATCGACCTCTTCCACGACGATTTTCACTCCGTTCAGACTCTGAATGAGCGTGCTGCCCATGCAGTCGAGATAGATCGAATCGAGCATCTGTTCGATCCGTTCGTCCTCCACCTCGATCCGCGGATTCTTGTCGTAGGGTTTCTCCGTCGGTGCATCCGAATCGGACGAATCGGAGGAGCTGTCCCCGTCGCCACTGCTGCCGCCCGAATCGGAATCGGCATCGGGAAAAGGATCCTTGAAACGGCGACCGAGCTCGTCGCGCGGATCCCACTCGGGCAAAACGGGATCGGGCGGAGGCGGAATTTTCGGAATCCCGATGATGACGACCGATTCGATGCCGCCGCCGTCGACCGGATTCGGGGGATTCTTCGTTCCCTGACTGCGGGTCTGCACCCCGTACCGGATCCTCGCCACGCACAGGTCGCCGAGCAGCTCGCCGATCGCCTCGGCATTCGCCTCGACCGTGCGCCGCTCATCGAACAGAAAAGCCTTCCGCGTCAATCGACCCCGCACGTACCGTCCCGCCGCCAGCACATCGCCGTCGAGCGAGGCATAGATCGACAAGCCGTCGTAGCGTTCCTTGGGACGGCTGTTGAGCATCGCATCGTAATACGCCGCATCGTGCTCCGCCGCGAACGCCTCGTCGGGCAGGTAGTAGCGCACGTAGCAGCACTCCCCCTCCGAAACGGGCTCCTTGACGACGACCAGTTTGGCGTACATCGGCGTCAGGACGACGCTGTCGCCCTCCGTTCGGCGATACCGCGCATAACCGTATTCGGCCTCGATCGGAACATCCACGCTGTAGAGCGACGCATCGATCGACACGGCCGCCCGCTCCCAATCCGACCGGCAGGCGCCCGTCGTCAGCGGCCCCGCGTCGGCCTCCGCATCGCGTGTCCTGCGGGCGAGCTCCGACCGATAGCAGGCACGCGCCTCGTCGACGGTATAGGGTTCGCCCGGCCGCCGCTCGGGCACCGACATTTCGTGCGGTGCACAGGCCGCAACCAGCCAGACGACCTCCGTCAGCCACCCTGCACGGTACAAAAATCTATTTTTTATCATAACTACAAAAGATTTTTATCAAAGATAATAAAAATTACACAAAAAAAGAATCGATTTCTGTTACGTGTGCGGCTCCGCAGGCGCAACCGACGCAGCGCCGCCCCGACAAAACAGCGTCGGATTTGCTTTTGCGGCCCGCGAATGCCTATCTTTGCGGCCGGTTACGAAGTCAGGAATATGGGAAACGGAAAATTTCGCGGACATGCGGCCCTCTGGGTCGCCAACATCGTCTGGGGCCTCAATGCCCCGATCTGCAAAAGCGTGCTGCAAGCGGCCGACCATCCCGACGGCATCTCCCCCTTCGCCTTGAGCGCCTACCGCATGATCGGCGCCGCCCTGCTTTTCTGGACGGCTTCGCTCCTGCTGCCGCGCGAACGGGTATCGCGCCGCGACCTGGGGCTGCTGCTCTGCGCCTCGGTTTTCGGCATCCAGTTCAACCAGCTGCTCTTTCTGTGGGGGCTGTCGCTCACGTCGCCCATCGATGCGTCGATCATCGCCACGCTCGTGCCGATCCTCACGATGCTCTTCGCCGCCCTCTTTCTGCGCGAACCGATCACGGGCCTCAAGGCGGGCGGCGTGGCGCTCGGCTGCTTCGGAGCCGTGCTGCTGGTCGTCTTGAGCCACGGCGGTTCCTCGGCCGTTTCGAGCATCCGCGGCAACACCCTCTGCATCATCAGCGCCACGAGCTACGCCGTCTACCTCACCGCCTTTCGGGACGTCATCGTCCGCTACCACCCCGTCACGGCGATGAAATGGATGTTCACCTTCGCCGCAGCCACCGCCGCCGTGATCTACCGCGAACCGCTCGCCGAGGTCGACTACGGGGTGCTCTCCGCACCGACCCTGCTCGGCACGGCCTACGTCGTCGCCTGCTCGACCTTTCTTTCCTATCTGTGCGTGCCGATCGGCCAGCGTTACCTGCGGCCCACGGTCGTTTCGATGTACAACTACGTGCAGCCCGTCGTCGCGGTGCTCTTCAGCATCCTGATCGGGCTGGACCGCCTCGGCTTCGCCAAAAGCGCGGCGGCCGCCTGCGTCTTCCTCGGCGTCTGGATGGTCACGCAATCCAAATCGCGCCGACAGCTCGAAACGGAGCGGCAGCAGTCGCCCGGGAAGCGATAACCGTTCGCAAGCTTCGGCTACGCCCAAAATACGCCGCCGCGGCAAAATGCAAGCAAGATTTACCCTCGGCTTATTCGTATCTTTGGCTGCGCCCAAGATACGCCTGCTCGGCAAATTGCAAATAAATTTGCATTTGCTCTCGGCTTATTCGTATCTTTGTGTGATGATGCACGAGCAGGATATTTTCAGCCTCGCCGACGAGGCCTCTTTCGAGCGGGCGGCCGTGGCGCTCTTTCGGCGGCAGGCCGTCGCCTGCGCCCCCTACCGCGACTACCTGGCCCGCATCGGCTTCGACGAGCAGGCCGTGGCGGCGGTCCGACGCACGATCGACATTCCCTTTCTGCCGATCCGTCTTTTCAAGCACGCCGACGTCTACTGCGGCGCCGAGCCCCCCGAGGCGGTCTTCACGTCGAGCGCCACGACGGGCATGGTTCCCTCGCGCCATCCGATGGCATCGCTCGCCCACTACGAACGGGTCTTCACCGAGGCATTCCGCACCTTCTACGGCGACCCGTCGCAGTTGAGCCTCTACGCCCTGCTGCCCAACTACCTGGCACGCAAAGGCTCCTCGCTGGTCTACATGGCCGATCGCCTGATCGCCGCCTGCGGCTCGGGGGGCTTCTACCTCGACCAGTACGAGCGGCTGCTCGCCGAGATGGCCGCCGACCCGAAACCGAAAATCCTGCTCGGCGTGAGCTACGCTCTCTGGGAAATGGCCGAACGGTACCCGACACCGCTCGCACGGACGATCGTCATGGAGACGGGCGGCATGAAGGGGCACCGCGAAGAGCTGCCGAAGGAGGCTTTCCACCGCATCCTGTGCGAAGCGTTCGGCGTCGAAGCGATCCACTCCGAATACGGCATGGCCGAACTCACCTCGCAGGCCTACTCGGCGGGCGGCAACCGGTTCCGCGCTCCGCGCTGGATGCGGGTAGTGGTGCGCGACGTGAACGATCCCTTCGACCTGCGGACGGAGGCGGGGCGCGGCGGAGTGAACATCGTCGACCTGGCCAACAGCACATCGTGCGCCTTCATCCAGACCGAGGATGCGGGGCGGCTGCACGCCGACGGCTCGTTCGAAATCGAAGGCCGCATCGACCACAGCGAGATCCGCGGGTGCAACCTGCTGGTGCAATAGAGGCGCATCCCCGCGAACCACACACAACCGACATGACACACGCATCCGATATCGATTTCGTCCTGCTCTGGGTCGACGGCGCCGATCCCGCGTGGCGGGCCGAGTTCGCACGGTACCGCGCGGCCGCCCGACCCGCAGCCGACGGAACTATCACCGCAGGGACCGCTGCCGTAGCAGGGACCGCTGCTGCGCCTGCAACCAAGGCCGCAAGCACCGCGACCGCCTCACCTGCCGCCTCACCCGCGACAGTCGGTCCCGCCCCCGCACTCACCGCCGCCGCAACTCCCGCGACAGGCACGCCTGCCGCCGACGGCACCGATGCCTCCGAGCAGCGTTACCGCGACTGGGGGCTGCTGCGCTACTGGTTCCGCGGCGCGGAGCGGTTCGCCCCGTGGGTGCGGCGCATCCACCTCGTCACGTGGGGCCACCTGCCCCCCTGGCTCGACCGCGCCCATCCGAAGCTCCGCATCGTCCGCCACACGGACTACATCCCCGCCGAGTGGCTGCCCACCTTCAACTCGAACGTCATCGAGCTCAACCTCGGCCGCCTCGAGGGGCTCGCCGAACGCTTCGTCCTCTTCAACGACGACACGCTGCTGACGGCGCCCTGCCGTGCAAGCGACTTTTTCCGCCGCGGCCTGCCGTGCGACATGGCGCGGTTGAGCATCGTGCGCCCCTCCTGCGTGGCGCAGACGATCCTGAACGACCTCGAACTCATCAACCGCCTCCACCCGCGGCGCGACCTCGACCGCCGCCTCGGCAAATGGCTCTCGCCGCGCTACGGCCTCGGCAACCTCCTGAAAACGCTCTCGCTGCTGCCCTGGAGCTTCTTCCCGGGCTTCTTCGACCCCCACATGCCGCAGGCCTACCTGCGAACGTCGTTCCTGCGCGCCTGGGAGCAGTGGGGCCCCGAGCTGGCCGCCGCCTGCCGCAACCGCTTCCGCGCCCCGAGCGACCTCTCGCACTGGCTCGTCCGCTACGACGCCCTCTGCCGCGGCGAATTCATGCCGCGAAATTTCGCCGACACGCTCTTGAGCGACCTCGACGACCGCTCGATCGAACGCGTCTGCAGCGCAGTCGAGAGCGGTTCCCGCCGCATGGTCTGCCTCAACGACAGCACCGACATCGCCGACTTCGACCGTTCGCAGCAACGTCTCGCCGCCGCATTCGAGCGCCTGCTGCCCCGAAAATCCGCCTACGAATTATGAATCCCGCCTTTTCCGTCCTCATCCCGCTCTACAACAAGGAGCGCGAAATCGAATCCACGATCCGCTCGGTGCTGGCACAGCGCTACCCGCCGCAAGAGATCGTCGTGGTCGACGACGGGTCGACCGACCGTTCGGCCGAGGTGGTCCGCAGCATCGCATCGCCGCTCGTGCGGCTGATCGCCCAGCCCAACGCGGGCGAATGCGCCGCCCGCAACCGCGCCATCCGCGAGGCGCGTTCGGAGTGGGTGGCGCTGCTCGACGCCGACGACCGCTGGCACCCCGGATTCCTCGAAGAGATCGCCGCCCTCATCGCCGAATACCCCGATTGCGGCGTCTACTGCACGGGGTTCAACATCGTCAGCGCGGAAGGGTCGCACCCCGCGCGCGGACTCGACCGTCGGGGCGTCGTGGCCGACTATTTCCGCGACTCGGCCCACCGCTACATCACCACCTCGTCGAGCGTGGCGATGCCGCGCCGCGTCTTCGACGAGGTCGGGGGATTTCCCGAAGGGATGAAGATCGGCGGCGACCTCTATCAGTGGATCAAGCTGGCGCGGCGTTACCGCGTCTGCTACTCGCCCCTGCGGGCGGTCGACTACGTGACGGCCGCCTCGAACCGCTCGACGGCGATCTACACCCCCGAGCGGACCCCCTATTCGTTCGAGGAGCTCTACGATCCCGCTGCCCCCCTCGCCGAGCGCGAGTTCGTCGCCCGCGCGGCGCTGGGCAAGGCCCTCATCCTCTCCGCCAAGGGCGACACGGAGGCCGCCGACCGCGCCATCCGCACGTTCCGGTTCACGCGCACCTACCGTCGCACGCTGCGCAAGGTACAGGTGCTCAACCGCCTGCCGCGCGCATGGAGACCCGCCGTGCTGGCCCTCTACAACCGGCTGGCGTGGATGATCGCCCGCAAAGGCATGTAAGACCGGCAGCCGCGCTTGCCGGAAGAATCCATGTACGTTCGCCGACGGCGGCAGGAGGAGACGAGCCTGGACTTGCCGTCCGCCGCATGGGGCGGCGGCGAACGGCACGCCGTTCAAAACGGCGTTTTACGCCAGAGGCAGCTTATTCGGTAATCGGCCGTTTCCGCATTCGGGTCGGAGCTTTCGAAGCGCCTGCCACGAGCCTTGCGCGAGTTGCGGGCCTTCGCAGGGCGAAGCTCCGGCCCGCCGCGCTATCGCGCGATTCACGTTCAGTCCCGCAGCCGAGCGGAGAGGCATGCGAACAAAGAGAGCAGCCCTCCGCCCCGGAGCGGCTGCGGGCTGCCGACGTCTGCGACGTCGTTTCCCGACACAATATAGAGAAGCATGCAACTGCATGGCGCGATTTTGCAGACCGCAACCCGATTGCAAAGCAATCGGCGGGCCGAAGCCTCCGCGCGCGGAGGCCCGCATCTTATCGACACAGGCGCTCCGCAGGCTTCGTCCCGAACGCTTCCGACACATCTTGTTCGTCCACACCCAGAAACCGACGGGCGGGACCCTGTTCGCAAGGTCCCGCCCGTCGTCCTCTCTTCGGCCGTCGGCGTCATCCGTTCGTAAACCGCAACCCGTCGCCATCGGCATCGATGCGGATCGGTTGCTCGCGATCCACCTCGCCCGCCAGGATCCGCTTCGACAGATCGTTCACCACGTGGCGTTGAATCGTCCGTTTCACGGGACGGGCGCCGTAGAGCGGGTCGTATCCCATCGAGGCGATCCGGTCGCGGGCCGCCTCGCTCCACTCCAGGCGGATGCCGTTTTGCGCCAGCAGACGCCGCACCCCCTCGAGTTGCAGTTCGACGATCCGTCCGATGTCGGCGCGCGTCAGGGGTTCGAACATCACGATCTCGTCGACACGGTTCAGGAACTCGGGTTTGAGGTGCTGCTTGAGCAGATCGAGCACCTCGCTCCGCGTCCGTTCGAGCAACGCGGGATCGATGCGGCCGCCGTCGAAACCCGCCGTCAGCCGCTCCTGAATGAGGTGCGAGCCCATGTTGGAGGTCATGATGATGATCGTGTTGCGGAAATCGACCGTGCGGCCCTTGTTGTCGGTCAGCCGTCCGTCGTCGAGCACCTGCAGCAGGATGTTGAAGACGTCGGGATGCGCCTTTTCGATCTCGTCGAGCAGCACCACCGAATAGGGCTTGCGACGCACGGCCTCGGTCAGCTGGCCACCCTCGTCGTAACCGACGTACCCCGGAGGCGCACCGACGAGGCGCGAGACGCTGTGTCGCTCCTGGTATTCGCTCATGTCGATGCGCGTCATCAGGCCGTCGTCGTTGAAGAGGAACTCGGCGAGCGCCTTCGCCAGCTCCGTCTTGCCGACGCCCGTCGTGCCGAGGAAGATGAACGATCCGATCGGTTTGCGCGGGTCGCTCAAGCCGGCCCGCGAGCGGCGCACGGCATCGGCCACGGCGGCGATGGCCGCCTCCTGCCCGACGACGCGGCGGTGCAGCTCCGCTTCGAGGCGGAGCAGCTTTTCCCGCTCCGAGGCGAGCATGCGTTGAACGGGAATGCCCGTCCAGCGCGAAACGACCTCGGCGACATCCTGCGCGTCGACCTCCTCTTTTATCATCGCCTCGCCCGCCGACGAGCGGCGGAACTCCTCCGTATAGCGGGCGATGGCCTGCTCCGCCTCGCCGATCTTGCCGTAGCGGATCTCCGCCACCCGACCGTAGTCGCCCTGCCGCTCGGCCTGCTCGGCCTCGACCTTGAGCTGCTCGATGCGCGCCTTCTCGTTCTGAATCTGCTGCAACAGATCGCGCTGCGCCTGCCACTTGGCCCGCCGCTCCGCCTCGCGCGCCTTCAGCTCGTCGATTTCGCGCGTCAGCTGCCCGATGCGCGGCTCGTCCCCCTCGCGGCGGATCGCCTCGCGTTCGATTTCGAGCTGGCGGACCCGCCGATCGAGCGTATCGATCTCCTCGGGCACGGAGTTCATCTCCAGCCGCAGCCGCGACGCCGCTTCATCGATCAGATCGATCGCCTTGTCGGGCAGAAAACGCGAGGTGATGTAGCGCGTCGAGAGCTCGACTGCCGCCACGATCGCCTCGTCCTTGATGCGGACGCGGTGGTGCGTCTCGTAGCGCTCCTTCAGCCCGCGCAGGATCGAAATGGCATCCTCGACCGACGGTTCGTCGACCATCACCTTCTGGAAACGGCGTTCGAGCGCCTTGTCCTGCTCGAAGTATTTCTGGTACTCGTCGAGGGTCGTGGCGCCGATCGTCCGCAGCTCGCCGCGCGCCAGAGCGGGTTTGAGGATGTTGGCCGCATCCATCGCCCCCGACGACTTGCCCGCGCCGACCAGCGTGTGGATCTCGTCGATGAAGAGCAGGATTTCGCCCTCGCTCTGCGTCACCTCCTGCACGACCGCCTTCAGACGCTCTTCGAACTCGCCCTGGTACTTGGCGCCCGCGATGAGGGCCCCCATGTCGAGCGAGTAGATCGATTTCGAGCGCAGGTTTTCGGGCACGTCGCCGTCGATGATGCGGCGGGCGATTCCCTCGGCGATGGCCGTCTTGCCGACGCCCGCCTCGCCGACCAGGATCGGGTTGTTCTTCGTGCGGCGCGAGAGGATCTGCAACACGCGGCGGATCTCCTCGTCGCGGCCGATCACGGGATCGAGCTTGCCCGCCCGCGCCTGCTCGTTGAGGTTGATCGCATATTTGCCCAGCGCGTCGAACTCCTGCGAAGCGGTCGGCGAATCGACCGTCGCCCCGCGGCGGAAGGTGCGGATCGCCTCGACGAGCTCCTTCTCGGTCGCACCCGCCCGCTTGAGCAGCACGGAGGCCGAACTCTGCTCGGCGACGAGCCCCAGCAGCAGGTGTTCGATCGAGGCGTATTTGTCGCCGAAGCTTTTCGTGAAATCCATCGCCCGCTGCACGACGCGCGACAGCTCGGAGGCGAAATAGGGATTGCCGCCCCCCTCGACGCGCGGCAGCGATTCGAGCGCCCGCTCGCACTCCTCGCGCAGCGACTTGACGTTCACCCCCGTGCGCCCCAGCAGGAAGGCGCCCAGCGAATCGTCCTCGCGCAGCAGCGTCCGCAGCAGGTGCATCGGCTCGACGGCCTGCTGGCCGTGTTCGTGCGCCGTGGAGACCGCCCCTTGGAGCGCCTCCTGCGCCTTGATGGTTAAGGTGTTGATGTTCATGGTATGATTGTATTGGTTATTTGCCTGTTTCAACCTCCGATACCGCAAAAGATTTGCCACGCCTGCGGCATCGGACACTTTGACGCATCGTGTCACATCCTGACACTTTTTCGGCGCATTTCGTCTCGGCGCGGCTGACGCCGTGCGACAAATCGGCAGACGAAGGGTTGCACGCGTGCGGCGTTATGCCTATCTTTACGGTGGTTTTGCGGCAGCGGGCCGCCGCGACCTTACCTGCGCTCCCGCACTTCGGATCGAAGCCCGCGGAGCGCACCCGACAGGCGGACCGCCGCCGAAGGCTTCTGCCCGCAACCTGCACCGAACCGAACACAAAAAGAGATACCCATGAAAGATTTCACCTTCCACACCCCGACCGAGGTCCTCTTCGGTCGTCGCTCCGAGGAGCGCATCGCTTCGCTGGTCCGCAAATACGGCGGCACGAAAGTCCTGCTCCACTACGGCGGCAGCAGCGCCGAACGTTCGGGCCTGCTGCCTCTGATCCGCACCGCCCTCGCCGAGGCGGGCATCGGCTGCGTCGAGTTGGGCGGCGTGGTTCCGAACCCGCGCCTTACGAAGGTGCGCGAGGGAATCGACCGCTGTCGGGCCGAAAAGGTCGATTTCCTGCTGGCCGTAGGCGGCGGCAGCGTCATCGACTCGGCCAAGGCGATCGCCTACGGCGTTCCCTACGCGGGCGACGTCTGGGACTTCTTCGACGGCAAGGCGAAAGCGACGGCGGCCCTGCCGATCGGCGCCGTGGTGACGATTCCCACGGCGGGCAGCGAAATGTCGAACGGCTGCGTCATCACGAACGAGCAGGGATGGCAGAAGCGCGGCTATTCGAGCGGGCTGTCGCGCTGCCGCTTCGCCGTCATGAACCCCGAGCGGACCTATACGCTCCCGCCCTACCAGACCGCCTGCGGCGCCGTGGATATCCTCATGCACACGATGGAGCGCTACTTTTCGCCCGAAACGGACATGACCCTGACCGACGCCCTCGCCGAGGCGCTCATGCGCACGGTGCTCGATGCGACGCCCGTCGTGCTGGCCGAACCGACCGACTACCGCCACCGCGCCCAAATCATGTGGGCGGGCAGCCTGGCGCACAACGACCTGACGGGCTGCGGCAACGTCGGCGACTGGGCCACGCACCACCTCGAACACGAGTTGAGCGCCCTGTTCGACGTGGCGCACGGGGCGGGACTGGCTGCCGTCTGGGGCAGCTGGGCGCGCTACGTCCGCACGTCGAACCCGCAGCGCTTCGTCCGCTTCGCCGTCAACGTGATGGGGGTGACGAACGATTTCGCCGATGCCGACCGCACGGCCCTGGCGGGCATCGAGGCGATGGAGCGCTTCTATCGCTCGATCGGCATGCCCGTCTCGATCCCCGAGCTGATCGGGCGCCCCGCCACGGCGGAGGAGATCGACGAAATGGCGTGCAAATGCAGCCGCGGAGGCACCTCGACGGAGGGGAGCTTCCGCGTACTGGCAGCCGACGACCTGCGCGCCATCTACCGCGCCGCCAACGGCGAATAACGTGCAGGGCCGCCCATCTATCGATGGGCGGCCCTGCGCATTTTCTGCGGAGAGGAGGGGATTCGAACCCCTGAAACGCTTTTGGCGTTTACTCACTTTCCAGGCGAGCCAGTTCAACCACTCCTGCACCTCTCCGTGTCGGGGAGCAAAGGTAGGATAAAAAAACGAATTTAACAACCGCCGCCCCACCTTTTTCCGACCCGCCGCCGAGCAGACGGAACGGCCATCGGAACGGGGTGCCGACACGCGGCTCGCCGATGGTCGCGCCATCGAATCAGGCGGAACGATTCGGGTCGAAGCCTGCGGAGCGCACGCATGCTTGCTAAAGCTGCGGGCCTCCGCACGCCGGAGGCTTCGGCCCGCCGACGTCTGCGAGGTCGAACCGTTCGGTATGCGGAGACGTTCGAAACCCCACCTCGACAGCCGCACCCGAGCTGACGTACAAATCCTGCTCGGGTCGAAGCCTGCGGAGGACTCGCACAAGCGGACACGCGTTGCGGGCCTCCGCGTGCGGAGGCTTCGACCCGCCGACGTCTCCGACGTCGAACCTTGCGGCGAACGTCGCGTTGCAATCGCGTTGCGGTCCGCGAAATCGCGCGCCGTAAGCGCGTGCCGTTCGCCGCCGCCCCACGCGGCGGACGGCAAGTCTCGCCTGCACGCAGGCTCGTCCCCTCCTGCCGCCGTCGGCGAACGTGCATGGATGCGCGCAACAGCCGGCAGCCCCTATTCGAGCACCCGCATCTGCTGGCGGATCGACTCCTCGTGGATCGCCTGCATCACGGTGCGCATGAATTCACGGTCCATCCCCCGCTCGACGGCCTGACGGGCCCGTCGGCCGAGCATCTCTTCGTAGCGGCGCGCCTGCAGCACGGGCATGTTGTGCTCCTTCTTGTAGGCACCGATGCGTTGCGAGACGCGCATGCGGCGCGCCAGCAGATCGAGCAGTTCATCGTCGAGCTTGTCGATTTCGCTGCGCAGTTCGTTCAGACTTTCGGTCGAGGCATTCATATCGCGGATCACGAGGTTACGGATGATGTAGGCCAGCGTCTCGGGGGCGATCTGCTGCGCCTTGTCGCTCCAGGCCGCATCGGGCGAGCAGTGCGCCTCGACGATCAGGCCGTCGAAGCCCAGGTCCATCGCCTGCTGCGCGAGCGGCGCGATCAACTCGCGGCGCCCCCCGATATGGCTCGGGTCCGAGAAGAGCGGAATGTTCGGAATGCGGCGACGCAGTTCGATCGGAATCGACCAGACGGGGTGGTTGCGGTAGATGCTCTTGTCGACTGACGTGAAGCCGCGGTGGATCGCCCCCAGCCGACGGATGCCCGCATTGTAGATCCGCTCCAGCGCACCGATCCACAGTTCGAGGTCGGGGCTCACGGGGTTCTTGACCAACACGGGAATATCGACCCCTTGCAGGGCATCGGCCACCTCCTGCATGGCGAAGGGGTTGGCGGCCGTGCGGGCGCCGATCCAGAGCAGGTCGATCCCCGCTCCGAGCGCCGCTTCGACGTGGGCGCGCGTGGCGACCTCGGTGGCGGTATAGAGCCCCGTCTCGGCCTTCACGCGGCGCAGCCACGCCAGCCCCTCGGGACCGACCCCCTCGAAGCCCCCCGGCTTGGTGCGCGGCTTCCAGATGCCCGCGCGGAAAATCTGTACGCCCTCGCGCGCAAGCGCATGGGCCGTGTCGAGGCACTGTCGTTCGGTCTCCGCGCTGCACGGGCCCGCGATGAGCAGCGGGCGGGAGGTGTCGAGGCCGTCGAAGGCAATGGGTTGCAAATCGTTCATATCCATAAGGTTTTGTTTTTCAGAGTTCGGGATCGGCCGAGCGGCGGTATTCGCCCAGCACCGCGAAATCGCTCGTCAGCGGACGGACCGCCTCGACAGCCTGCCGATAGCGGTCGAGGTCGTCAAACGTGACGTCGATGTAGAAGCGGTACTCCCACTCGCGGCCGATGATCGGCAGCGACTGGATCTTGGTCAGGTTGATGTCGTAGAACGACAGGAGGGTCAGCACCTTCGACAACGACCCCTGCGTGTGGGGCAGCGTGAAGAGCAGCGACGCCTTGTCGACCCCCTCCGTACTGACCGGACGGTTGCGGTCGGCCAGCACGAGGAAGCGGGTGAAGTTGTGGCGGTTGGTTTCGATGCCCGCCGCCAGCACCTCCAGTCCGTAGCGCGCCGCGGCATCGGCGCCGCAGACGGCCGCCGTATGCCGCAGCTCCCCGTCGGCGATTTCGCGCGCCGAGCCCGCCGTGTCGTCGCGTTCGACGATGCGCGCCGCGGGCAGCCGCTTCAGGAAGTCGCCGCACTGCATGAGGGCGATCGGATGGGAACGGATCTCCTCGACCGCATCGAGCCGCTGCCCCGGCAGAGCGCACAGCACGTGCGAAATCCGCAGCTTCACCTCGCCGATCACCCGCAGCGGGCTGCGGCGCAGCAGTTCGTGGTTCGGCAGCAGCGACCCCGCGATCGTATTCTCGATGGCCGCGACGCCGAGCAGCGTCGGATCGGCCGACAACCGTTCGAAGAGGCGGTCGAAGCTCTCGCAGGGGAGGGTCTCGATCCGCTCGTCGGCGAAGAAGCGGCGGGCGGCCGTGTCGTGGAAGCAGCCTGCGATGCCCTGTATCAACACTTTTTTCATAGGTCCGGAGCGTCGCGCCTCAACCGCGCGACACGAAAAAGTCCCGTTCCGACGACTCGGAGCGGGACAGACGTTTGTTCATGTTTCGCATCAACGGGCACACGTCATCTCGCTCCTTTTTTCGTCGTAAAAAAAGAAGAAATAAAAGGCGTATGCAAAGTAGTTGCGCATTTCGAAAGCAAATATAGCCATTTTTTCGCAGTTCGGTGCCGCTCGGTTGAAAAAATTCACCGTTTGCGGCCGAAAAGGAGCCGTTTGAGGGCGTAGCGGCGGTCGCGGCGGGCGATGAACCCCCCGAGGCGGTGCGCCCCAGCCAGCTGCGTATAGTAGTTGTCCCAGCCGCGCAGCTCGCCGTACCGCCCCAGCACATAGGCGTAGGCGGTCATCGGACAGGTGATGCGGCGCAGGTTGTGCAGGCTCTCGCGCCGCGTCAGCGGACGCCCGCGGAAGTGCATGCGGTTGATGTCGATCACCTCGAAGCGATAGCCGCCCGCGCCGTCGGCCTGCCACTGCGTATTGCCGTTGTTGAAATCCTCGTGTTCGACCCCCGCTTCGTGCAGCCGCACGGCGAAGGCGGCATAGGCATCCAGCACGGGCACCGTATGGGGAGCGGGAAAGGCGTTCGTGATCTCCGAAATGGGGCGATAGTCCGAATAGCGGGTCACCAGGTAGGAGACGCCGAGCCACGGGCCGCCGTAATCCTCGCGCCAGCCGATCGGCTCGGGCGTCGGAATGCCGAGGCGGCAGAGCTCCGTGCCGTGCTCGAAGGCGCGGCGCGCCTTGCTCTTGCGCAGGTGGCCGTAGAGCAGGGCGTTGAGGCCCGAGGGTTTGCGGAAGCGTTTGACGGCCAGCCGTTCGCCGCCGACGCAAAAGCCGCGGATCTCGTTGCGCCCCGCGAAGAGCAGGTCGCCTTCGCCGAAGCGGGCGGGCAGCTCCTCCAGAAAGGGGCGGAAGCGCTCCATCGTCGGATTTACAAAGAGTTTCATCCGACAAAGATAATACAATTCGCCGAATATCGGCACACGAAGCTCCCCCGCATACGGAATCCCCGCCGCGGCCGCACGCCGCACGTACCTCCGCACGGCCGAAAACGCCGCTCCGCCACCGGATATACCGAAAGCGCGCCCCAGCCTCGCCGCCATGCGGACCGAAAGCGCCCCAGCCGATCCCCCTCCCGCATACGGAAGACGCCGCCGCGACCCGATCGTCGCAGCGGCGCCGTTTCCGCGTAACGGAGCCTTTCGGCTACTCGAAGGTCA
This sequence comes from uncultured Alistipes sp., assembly GCA_910584485.1. Lineage (GTDB taxonomy): Bacteria > Bacteroidota > Bacteroidia > Bacteroidales > Rikenellaceae > Alistipes. The sequence continues at coordinate 56,820 of CAJUAV010000005.1, read as the reverse complement.
GCCAGTCGATCTTGACCGACTTGCGCTGCTTGTCGAGAGCGGTCATGCCGATGATAACGCCCTTCGTGCCCTCGATCTGCTCCGAGAACTCCGACAGGTCGAACGACACCCAGTGTGCGTAGGGCTCCACGCCCGTCGTGACATCGTCGCCCGCGTCGTGTACGAGTTCGAGGTTCAGGTAGCCGTCGGCCGTCTGATCGGGGGTATAGTCCTCGACACGGACGAGACGGAACGTGTGCTTCTTCATATCCTTGGCCAGGTAGGCGACGGCCACGTTCATCCGCTCGGTCGTCGAGCTGACCAGGTCGTCCCGGAAGAGCGACACGAGCCCCTCGCCCTCGGCTTTGAGCGCCTCCTCGTCGGCTACGGTGTCCGTTTCGCCCCAGGGCACCAGCTCCGAAGCGTAGAGCGCGATCGTGTAGTCGAACCCGGGAACCTTCTGGTCGGCCCCTTCGAGCAGGTTGTAGGCGATGATGACGCGGTCGCCGTCCTTCGGCACGTACGACGGAACGCGGCTGCGGTCGGCGGGATAGAGCGTCTTGTGGTCGTCGCTCTCGAAATAGTAGCCGGAGGCACCCTGGTGCACGACGGCGAAGATGCTGTAACGCGCGAAATCCGTATCGGACTCGTTGCACGAAACGAGCGAGCAGGCCGCCAGGGCGGTCATCAAAAAGATTGCGATTCTTTTCATGGGTCTCATTTTTTTAAGTTATCTTCACCACCTAAACGGAGAAGACGGGGGTTTACTGCATACAAAGGTAGAAAAAATTTTCAGGCGGCCGATTTTTCATTCGATTTTCGCCCCGCCCGTGCAGTCTTTCGCCGCCGACGGCGTTTATAGCGCAGACACGTACGACACCCGCGCACGAAAAATGAAGGAACAGGAGCTATCCGAACGCTGCCGCGAAGGCGACCGCGATGCCTGGCACGAGCTGTACGACCGCTACGGCGGGCGGCTGCTGGCGCTCTGCATGCGTTACGCGGGCAGCCGTGCCGCGGCCGAGGATCTGATGCACGACGCTTTTCTGAAGATCGTCGACTCGATCGAACGCTTCGCCTACCGCGGCGAAGGGTCGCTGCGCGCCTGGATCGAACGCGTGACGGTCAACCTGGCGATCGAGCGGCTGCGCCGCGACCGCCGACAGCCCCTCTTCGCGCCGCTCGACGACGAGACGATGCGCACGGCGGACGACGAACCGACCGCCGAGGAGGTCGACCGCATCCCGCAGCAAGAGCTGCTGCGGCTGGTGGCCGAGCTGCCCGAAGGGTATCGCACGATCTTCAACCTATATTGCATGGAGGGGCGCTCGCACCGCGAAATCGCCCTACTGCTCGGCATTCGGGAAAAAAGCTCCTCGTCGCAGCTGGCGCGCGCCCGCGCCCTGCTGGCGACCCGCATCAAGGCATATAAAAAACAAGAAGCATGAAACAGAGAACCGACTGGACGGACCGCCTGCGCGAACGACTCGACGACGCGTCGCTGACACCCCCCGCCGAGGGATGGCAGCGGCTCGACGAGGCGCTGCGCCGTCAGGCGCCGCAACCCCGCCGACGCCCGCTCGGCGTCCTGCCGCTTCGCTACCGAGTGCCGCTGGCGGCGGCACTGCTCGTCGGCGCCCTGCTGACGGGTTTCTACCTGCGGCCGACCATCGAACCCGATCCCGCACCGCTGCTCGCCGTCACCGAGACACCCGCCCCGCGCGGCGAAGCGCCCGAAACGACGGACCGCGAAACGAGCGCACCCGCCGCGACCGTGCCCGAAACGGCGGGCTCGCAGCCCCTTTCGGAAACGCATCGCTTATCGGCAACGACGCCGCATCGCGACGCACGCGGGGCGGACCGCACCACGCACGGCGAGAGCGCCCGACCGTCGCAGGCACAGCAACCCGCAGAGGAGACGCACCCTGCGAAGGAGGCGCAGCCCGCGAAAGAAATGCAGCCCGCAAAGGAGGCGCGGCCCGCGCAAACCCCGCAGCGCTCGGAACACGCGAACGACGCACACCGCTCGGAACGCCCGAACAGCACGCAGCGCCCCTCCGACGCCGATCGGCGCGCCTATTTCGCCGAGGTCGGACCCCACGGCCCGATCGCCCGTCGCACGGCGCGCACCCGCACTTCGCTCGGTCTGTTCGGCCGCGGGGTGCTGACGACCGCCGCCCCCGACCGCGGCACCTTCGTCTCCGCTTACATCTCTTCGAACAGCTCGGCCTCCCTCTCCGCCACCCTGCTCAACACCGACCTGGCGGCCCGCAAACAGAACGATTACGCCCGCGCCGAATTCGACCACAGCCGCCCGTGGAGCTTCGGCCTCTCCCTGCGCAAAGGGTTCGGCCACGGCCTCGCCCTCGAAACGGGCCTCGTCTACACGCAGCTCCGATCGGAGGTCCGCATGTGCGGCAACACGCTCGACCAGCGGCTGCACCTGCTAGGCGTGCCGCTGCGCCTCGACTGGTCGTTCATCGACCGTCCGCGCGGAGGCCTCTACATCGGTGCGGGCGGCCTGGTCGAAACCTGTCTGCGCGCCCGCCTCGGCGACGAAAGCCGCTCGGAGCACGGATTGCAGGCCTCGCTGGCGGCCGTGGTCGGCGCCGAGTACCGTTTCACCCGTTTCGCCGCCCTCTACGCCGAACCCGAGTGGTCCTACGCCCTCACCGAAACGAAGCTCCGCACGATCCGCACCAACCACCCCTCGACCTTCACGCTGCGCGTCGGCGTGCGCTTCAGCTTCTGAAAAAAGTCGGCCGGCCGCCCCGTTTTGCCCGATATTTGCACCGAAGGGGGCAAACACTTTTAAAACCTGTTTGCAACATGAAACACCTTTGGAAGAAAATTTCGATGGCGGCCTGCGCCCTGCTGGCCGTGGCTGCGGTATCGTGCGACTCGTCGGACGACGCCGGCAAGGAGACCTTCTTCGAGCGCATGGAGATCAACTACGTCTACGCCGTCAGCGAGGATCTGCTCTCGGTAGCCGACATCAAGATCACCTACACGGATCCCGAGCAGGGCGGTCAGGTGAAGACCGAAGACATGAAGGAGGGCAGCTGGTCGAAGAAGTTCCAGGTCAAGAACTTCCCCGTATCCCTCAAAGTAACCGTCGCCGCCGCCCTTAAGAAGGACGTCGTCCTCGACAAGGCCAAGTATTCGCTGACGAACGAGGTGACGACCGACTTCCGCGAGTTCCGCAACGACGGCAAGGTCTACTGGTTCCAGGGCCCCGACACGGAGCGCACGACCTCGGTCGTAGAGGTCGAGGAGGGCAATCCCGATGCCGTTCCGCAGGGTGTCGCCGCCGCCATCGCCCAGATGAACAAGACCTACAGCTACACCGTTACCCGCAACGGCAACAACTTCGTCGTCACGACCGGCAAATAACCAGCCCGCATCGTCGACCCGAAAGGGGCGCCCTTCCGAACAGGAAGGAGCGCCCCTTTTTCGTCGGCGGCACGTCGTACGGCAGCCTCTCCCCCGCCGCCGCCCGAGCAGGCCCGTCCTGCCGCCGCCGACACCGCGGGCGGCAGCCGGGCAAATCCGCCGCCCCTGCGGGCAGCCCCCTCGGGCAGCAACCGAGCAAATCCGCCGCCCCTGCAGGCAGCCCCCCTCGGGCAGCAGCCGAACGAATCCGCCGCCTCTCAATGCAGCAGCCCGAGCCCTTCGACCGTCCGCGCGATCTCGGCGTCGGTCGGCTCGCTGTCGGTCAGCCGTCCCGCCAGGTACTGTTCGTAGGCGTACAGATCGATCACCCCCGTGCCCGAAAGGTTGAAGAGAATCGTGCGCGGACGCCCCTCGATGCGCGCCGCCTGCGCCTCGCGGATCGCCGCGGCGATCGCATGGGTCGACTCGGGGGCGGGAATGATCCCCTCGCACTGCGCGAAGAGGAGCCCCGCCCGCATCGTCTCGCTCTGCGGCACGGCCTGCGCCTCGATCAACCCGTCGCGCAGCAGCCGGCTGATGAGGGCCCCCGCGCCGTGGTAGCGCAGGCCCCCCGCATGGATCGCGGCAGGCTGGAATTCGTGGCCGAGCGTGTACATCGGCACCAGCGGCGTATAGCCCGCCACGTCGCCGTAGTCGTAGGCGAAGCGGCCGCGCGTCAGCTTCGGGCAGCTCGCCGGCTCCACCGCCACGAGCCGCGTCCGCTTCCCCTCGCAGAGGTTCCGCCGCAGGAACGGAAAGGCGATGCCGCCGAAGTTGCTGCCGCCGCCGATGCAGCCGATCACCACGTCGGGCTCGTCGTCGGCCATCTCCATCTGGCGGATCGCCTCCTCGCCGATCACCGTCTGGTGCAGCAGCACGTGGTTCAGCACGCTGCCCAGGCAGTAGCGCGTCCCCGCGGGATCCTGCAACGCCGCCTCGACCGCCTCCGAAATGGCCAGTCCGAGGCTGCCGCGGCAGTCGGGCTCCGCCGCCAGCGCCGCCCGCCCCGAGGCGGTGCGATCGGTCGGCGAGGCGTAGCACGAGGCGCCCCAGGTCTGCATCATCAACCGCCGATAGGGTTTCTGGTCGTAGCTCACGCGCACCATGTAGACCTCGACGTCGAGGCCGAAATGACGCCCCGCGAAGGCGAGGGCCGATCCCCACTGCCCCGCGCCCGTCTCGGTCGTCAGGCGGCGGATCCCCTGCCGCGCATTGTAGTAGGCCTGCGGCACAGCGCTGTTGGGCTTGTGCGAACCGACAGGCGAGACGCTCTCGTTCTTGAAATAGATGCGCGCAGGGGTGTCGAGTGCCCGTTCGAGCGCCTCGGCCCGCACGAGAGGCGCAGGGCGCCAGATGCGGTAGACGGCCTGCACCTCTTCGGGAATCTCGATGTAACGCTCCGTCGAGAGCTCCTGCGCGGCCAGCTCCTCGGCCAGCAGCATCGACAGGTCGTCCTTCGTCACGGGACGCCGCGTGCGCGGATCGAGGTAAGGCTGCGGTTTGTTCGGCATGTCGGCCGCGACGTTGTACCAGGCGGTCGGCATCTGCGACTCGGCGAGAATGAATTTCTTCGTTTTCATCTTATACATATATTAATAAAAAACTCCCGCTGCTGCTGTCGCAAACAACGGGAGGTGAAATGTTCGGTTTCGATGATTCACACGGCGGGGCGGCCCTCATTGTTCACGAGAGAAGAGCGAGTGCCACCACCAGGCCTGCATCTGAAAAGCGCGTGTCATCGAATCTGCGGGTTCTTGCCACAAATATAGAAAACGGCCGGCGAATTTCCAAACGTTCCGCCCGAAAAAACGCCTCCGAAAAAATTTCTCGAAAAACAGTACTTTGTTTTGCACACTATATGTTTTTTTTTATATCTTTGCATCGAGAAATAAAACTAACAACAAAATAGTATGAAAAAATCTGTTCTACTTCTTCTTTTGATCCTGCTGACAGCGGGTACTATTCAGGCTGCCCGCCAGACCGCGCCGACGACGGGCCGTGTGGTCGACGCCTCGGGCAAGGCGGTCGATTTCGCCACGGTGGTGCTGCTGCGCGACGGTTTGCAGGCAGCGGGCGCAACGGCCGACAGCGAGGGCCGTTTCGCACTGAACGCCGCCGCGGGGCGCTACACGCTCCAGGTGCAGCACCTCAATTACGAGACCTGCACGCGCGACAACGTCGAGGCGGGAACCGATCTGGGCGACATCGTGCTGACGGCCGCCGCGAAACAAATCGAAGCCGTGGTGGTGCAGGCGCAGCTCATCCGTCGCGAGGCGGACCGCTTCGTGGTCGACGTGGCCAACTCGGCCGCGGCGATCGGCAAGGACGGCGTCGAGCTGCTCGAGCGCGCCCCGGGCGTCTGGATCAACGACGACCAGATTTCGATCAACGGCAAGAGCGGTTCGAAGGTCTACGTCAACGACCGCGAGCTGAAGATGAGCGGCGACCAGCTGCTGACCTACATCCGCAACCTGCGCACCGAGGACATCCAGAAGATCGAGGTGATCCCCGTATCGGGAGCCGATTACGACGCCGACTCGGCATCGGGCATCATCAAGATCACGCTGCGCCGCCGCCGCGAGAACGGTCTCCAGGGCTCGCTCTCGTTCCAGACGCGGCAGGGCAAATACATCGAGGAGTACAACCCCGCGGGCAACATCGACCTCCACCACGGCCGCGTCGACCTGCGCCTGCAAGCGTACGGCGACCTGGGCAGCCAGACGATGCGTTCGACCGAAGAGACGCGCTACACGAACGGAACGCTCGCCAGCCGCTCGGAGCAGATCGCCCGCGAGAAGCGCTTCGGCGGCTCGTTCAGCACGGTCATCGAACTGGCGCCCGCCCACTCGATCGGCTTCGGGGCCGACTATCGGCAGCAGCGCGATCCCGCCGGCAACGATTCGCGGTCGCAGCTGATGACCGACGAACCGCGCTCGACCGAGAGCCGTTTCGAGCGACTGGACCGCCGCAAGGACTGGTCGGCGATGATGAACTACGTCTGGAAGATCGACACGCTGGGTTCGACCTTCAAGCTGCTGGGCGACTACACGCGCCGCAACTCGGACTCGGACAACGACAACCGCAGCACCGTCGACGGACTCGACTCGCTGCACCGCAACTTCAGCCGCACCGACTACACGATGGCGACCGTCAACGCCGCGCTCGAAAAGAACTTTTCGCCGCGGTGGTCGCTGCGGGCGGGCGCCAAGTACACCTATTACCTGATGGAGTCGGACGCCCTCTACGAGTACCGCACGACGGGCGACTGGATCACGAACGAGCGCGAGTGCTTCGACATCGACTACACGGAACAGATCGGAGCCGCCTACGGCATTCTCGCGGGTAAATTCGGCCGATTCAATTTCGTGGCGGGACTGCGCGGCGAATACACCCACGCCGAGAGCGACGGTTCGCGCATCGCCCGCGACTACTTCTCGCTCTTCCCCAACGCGAACCTCTCCTACGCGCTCGACAAGAAGGGGCGCCACCTCTTCATCGCCCAGTACGCCCGCAAGATTTCGCGCCCCTCGTTCTGGCAGCTCAATCCGCAGCGCGAGCAGATTTCGGACTACCTCTACCAGACGGGCAACCCCGCGCTCGACCCCTCCTACACGCACGACTTGAGCCTGACGCTCGTGCTGGCGCAGAAATATACGCTGACGGGCGGTCTGCTGATCCGCACCGACGAGATCCAGCAGACGTGCGAGCCCTCGGCCGAGGATCCCAACGTACTGGTGCTGACGAACGTCAACTACAAGGATTCGAAGAGCGCCTACGCCAACCTCAACCTGCCGATGCAGCCGACCAAGTGGTGGGAGATCACCGCCAACGGCACCTACATCTACATGGGACACCGGCTCTCGACCGCTGCGCCCGAGGTCTTCCACCACGCATTCCAGAGCAACGTATCGACGACCTTCACGCTGCCGCGAAAGTTCTACATCGACCTTTCGTGGATGTATCACACCCGCTTCTACCTCGCCAACGCCATGGTCCATCCCGAGCACCGCATCGACATCTCGGTCAAGAAGAAGTTCGGCAAGCATTTCACGGCTACCTGCTCGGTCCGCAACCTCTTCGACCAGCGCAATCGGGCGATCGCCTGGGGCGAGGGCTTCGACCGCGAAATCCGCCTCGCCTCGCCTTGGCAGAGCCGTCAGTTCCGCTTCCGCCTGACCTACAATTTCAAATCGGGCAAGGCGTTCCGCGCCCGCACCGTGGAAGGAGACCAGGAGGGACAAAGCCGACTTTAGTTGTTTGGCATTTTTTGAGTTGGTCCCCGAGGCGGCCGATCCGAACGGATCGGTCGCCTCCTCTTTTCGGGAAGACGAGCAGGCATTCGGCATCTCATCGACCTCGCAGAGGTCGGCGGGCCGCAGCCTCCCGCAGCGGAGGCCCGCAGGCTGCGTGCGCTCCGCAGGCTGCCGCCCGAACAAAATGCCTCCGTTCGGTTGCGTGCCGTTCGCCCACAAAAAAACGGGACGCCGCCCCTGCAAGGGCGGCATCCCGTTCCTGCGTCGGCCGCAGCCGCGTCAGAACTGCACCGTCGGAGCCTGCTCGGCACCCGCGGCCGCTTCGAAATAGGCCTTGCGGTCGAAGCCGAAGAGCCCTGCCACGAGGTTCGCGGGGAAGCGCCGCACGGCCACGTTGTAGGCCCGCGCCTCCGTATTGAACTCGCGGCGCGCCACGGCGATGCGGTTCTCGGTCCCCTCCAGCTGCGCCTGCAGCTCCAAGAAATTTTGATTGGCCTTCAGGTCGGGGTACCGCTCCGCAACGGCGATCAGCCGTCCCAGCGCCGAGCGGACCGCATCCTGCGCCTGCTGGAACCGCTCCAGCCGCTCGGGGGTCAGCTCGTCGGCCGAAAGCGTGATCGAGGTGGCCGCGGCACGCGCCTCGACGACCGATTCGAGCGTCTCGCGCTCGTGCGAAGCGTATCCCTTCACCGTATTGACGAGGTTGGGAATCAGGTCCGAACGACGCTGATACTGCGTCTCGACATTCGCCCAGGCCGTGGCGACCGCCTCGTCGCGGTTCACCAGTCCGTTGTAGGTCGTGTAAAAGAAAATCGCCAGCAGGGCCACGACGCCCGCCAAAATCCATTTTTTCATCCGTCACATCTGTTTTAGGGTTGAACACGTGCAGGGAACAGCCGTACGACGCGCGGACCTCCCCTGCCGAGGCCGCGCCCGATCGATTACCAGCGGCTGCCCGCGCCGCCGCCGCCGAAATGACCGCCGCCGAAACCGCCGCCCATGCCGCTGCCGCCGAAGCCTCCGAAACCGCCCGTACCGCCGAGCCAGATGCCGCCGCGGGGCGCCCCGTGCGAGCCGCTGCCGCCGTCGAGCGGTTCGTTGTGCCGACGGCGCACGACCGCGCCGCACGCCTTGCAGACGTAGGTCGACTCGATCACCCGATACGAAAAGTTGCGGCGGATCTCCTCCTGCCGTTCGAGGCGCAGCTTGCGGCGGTGGCAGCGCGGACAGCGCCCCGTGAAGAACCACAACAGCCCCACGAAGAGCAGCGGGACCCCCACGGCCCAGAAGAGCACGAGCCACAGCTCCTCCGACGCGTCGCGCTCCTCCTCGACGACCTCGGCGCCCGACAGGCGGCGCGCCACGGCCTCCATCCCCGCCACCAGGCCGCCGCCGTAGTCGCCGCGGCGGAACAGGGGGATCATGTCGTTGAGCTGAATGCGTTTGCAGACCGCATCGGGCAGCACCCCTTCGAGGCCGTCGCCCGTCACGAAACGGATTTCGCGCCGCTGCTCGACGAAGAGGATCCCCAGCCCGTTGTTGCCCGCCGCGCGGCCGACGCCCCACGTCGAGAAGAGTTCGTGGGCGAATTCGAAGAGGTCGTCGCCCGCGATTTCGCGCACGGCGACCACCGCCGCTTCGGCCGTGCCCGCCCGCCGCAGCGAGTCGCACAGAAAATCGAGCCGCGCTACCGCCGCCTGCGAAAGGATGCCGTCGGGGTTCGACACGAACCGTCGCGCATCGGCCGTCTGCACGTTCGGGATCTCCGCGACGCGGTAGCCGCGTGCCCCAAAGGCGAGGGCGACCGTCCCGACCGTAAGCAGCCACACGGGCAGCAGGTATCGGAGCATTCGTTTCACAGGCAATCGGTTTTACGGGTCAGCACGCGGTAGCTCCAGGGAGCCATGCACTCGCTCACGTGCGACGCCAGTTCGTAGGGCGCATCGGCGAACGGATCGTCGTAACGACCCGCATAGATGCCCGTATCGTATTCGGCCTGAATCGTATAGGGCGAAAGATTCATCACGGCGATCACGCGGTCGCCCGCCGCCTCGCGCACGAGGATCATCAGACAGTCTTCGGCGTTGTTGCGGATTTCGACCCATTCGCCGCCCCGTTCGCCCGCCGCCAGGGCGGGGTGTTCGCGGTGCAGGCGGATCAGGCGGCGATAGCGCTCGGTCGTCGCATTGGGTGCGTAGTGCGGAATCGGATCGCGGTCGAAGAAGGCGAAGACGTGGTCGTAGCCGATCTCCTGCCCCGTATAGAGGAGCGGCAGGGCGCGCGGCGCGACGAAGGTGAAGAGCGACAGGATGTCGTGCGCCGCCCCCATGCGGGTGTGCTCGGTGCCGCTCCACGAATTTTCGTCGTGGTTCGAGGTGAAGCTCAACCGCAGGGCCGAGGCGGGGAATCCGTCGTTGCGGAGGTAGTCGCGCAGCACGGGAATGCGGACCCGCTGCTGCGCCACGTCGTTCAGCAGGTGGTGCATCCGCCAGCCGTAGTAGGCGTCGAAGCCGCCCCGCTCGGTCAGTTCGCGCTCCTCGGCCTCGGCCAGCAGGAAGAGGTCGGGCTTCGTGCGCCGCAGCTCGGTCGAGGCGAACTCCCAGAAATCGGTCGGCACGAGCATCGCCATGTCGCAGCGGAAGCCGTCGATCGCATGTTCCGTCAGCCAGAAGCGCATCGCGTCGACCTGCCCCTGCCACACCTCGCGGTTCGCGTAGTCGAGCTTCGCCGTGTCGGTCCAGTCCCAGGGGACCTTCGGCACGCCGTTTTCGTATTCGTACCAGGCGGGGTGTTCGGCGATCCAGCGGGCGTCGCGTGCCGTGTGGTTGGCCACCCAGTCGAGCAGCACCTTCATGCCCAGCCGATGCGCTTCGGCGACGAAGGCGTCCAGATCGGCGAGGGTGCCCAGTTCGGGGTTGACGGCGCAGTAGTCGCGGATCGAATAGTAGGAGCCGAGCGTTCCCTTGCGGCCCTCGACGCCGATCGGATGGATCGGCATGAGCCACACGACGTCGATGCCCAGCTCGCGGAGCCCCTCGAGATGCGCCTGCGCGGCCCGCAGCGTGCCTTCGGGGGTCAGCTGCCGCACGTTCATTTCATAGAGTACGGCCTGATAGATCCATTCGGGATGTTTCATCGGAATCGTTTTTTGGAGAACGAAGGTACGTTTTTTTCGCCATCCGTGCAAATTGCGCGCCTATGTCGGCGAGGGGGGGGGCCGCGCGACAGACCTCTGGTTTTCGGGCGGTAGTCGGCGAAGGGAGCGCAGGGGCGATGCGGTCATACACAGGGCGGCGGGGCGCCTCTTCTCCGCCCCGAACCGACAAAAAAATCGGGAAGCACCTCTTTACGAGCGCTTCCCGATGCCGTCGAAAGGCAGGCGGCCTACTCCCAGAGCTTCTCGGGGTATTTGCCTGCGGCGATCATCGCGCGGATCGCCGCCACGAGCGCCGGTTTGTCCTCCTTGTAGGTCACGCCGTGCCACTGTGCGTCCGAGCGCAGCACGCGCAGCTCGGAGGTGCCGTCGGCGATCAGCTTGTTGACCATCGTCGGGATGTAGAACTCGCCCTTCAGGTGGTCCGCATTTTCGCGGAACCACTGCTTGAAATAGCGCTCCGTGTGGTCGAAATAGTCGGGCGTGAAGCCGAACAGGTTCATCGAAACGGGGGTATCCTCGGCCAGCGGCTCGTCGTCGCCGTTATCGTGGAAGACGATCCGTCCGTCGCCCATCCGCTCGATCTTCGTCCGCTCGACCATCGAGGTGAGGTTGCCCGCCGCATCGACGCCGCAGACGCCGCGCGAAACGGTGCCGTTCTCGGAGAGGGTGCGGTTCAGGTCGTAGGCCACCATGCAGTAGCGGTCGTGCGACCCCTCGAGCGACGAGAGGTAGGCGCCGATCGCCGCATAGGCCTCGGCCCCGTAGAAATCGTCGGCATTGATGACGGCGAAGGGTTCGCGGATCGCCTCCTTGGCCATGAGCACCGCGTGGTTCGTACCCCACGGCTTGACGCGTCCTTCGGGCACCGCACACCCCTCGGGGAGGTATTCGAGCTCCTGAAAAACGAACTCGACCGCAATGCGGCCGCCGAAGCGCTCCGCCGTGAAGATCTCGCGGAACTCCTTCTCGAACGAGTGACGGATCACGAAGACCACCTTGCCGAAGCCGGCACGGATGGCGTCGTAGATCGAGTAGTCGATGATGGCCTCGTCGTGGGGGCCCACCCCGTCCATCTGCTTGAGGGAGCCGTAACGCGACCCCATGCCCGCAGCGAGGACCAGTAACGTCGGTTTAACCATAGTCTGATTCGATTTGACTTGTTTGCAGTAAGGTTACAAAGGTAGGGATTTCCGATCAAAGCGCCAACTGTTCGCCCGAAAATGGTGCGTCGAAAGCCGGAGATGCGGCTGGCGGCGCGGCGCGGGCGGCAGGCTCTACGCTTGATTTCGCAGGCTACCGCCCAAGATACGCCCGCTCGGCCGAATCCGATATCCCGTTTTCGCTTATTCGTATCTTTGGCTGCGCCGAAGATACTCCCGCTCGGCAAAATGCAAGCACGCTTGCTTTTGCCCTCGCTTATTCGTATCTTTGTCCGTCGATCCCCTCCCGCCGAAAAGCGTTTTCGAGGGGCGACCGCAGCCTTATGACGCCAAAAAAACGCTTTTCGAACCTGGCCGACGCCTCGCGCGAGTTCTTCCGCCGCCGACGCATCGCCATGCACAACGCCTCGGACAACAGCGAGGAGTGGTACGTCTACCTCTCGCCCGCGGGGATGATCGCCGCCTCGGTGGCGCTGCTGCTCATGCTCTTCATCATCGTCCTCTCGCTCGTGGCCTACTCCCCCGTGCTGGAGCTGCTGCCCGGCTACCGCACCGAAGCCGACCGCTCGCGCGAAAGCCTCGTACAGAACATCATCCGCCTCGATTCGATGGAGCGCGTCATGAACGACATGCTCTCCTACAACCGCGACATCGCCCTCATCATGGCGGGCAAATCGCCCGTCGCCCGCACGATCGTCTCGGCCGACAGCACCCGCACGAGCACGATTCTGGTCATGCCGTCGACCGAAGATTCGCTCCTGCGCGCCCAGATGGAGGGCGACGGCCCCTACAGCTTGAGCGGCGGCGCGACGCGGCGCGCCCTGCGCGAATCGATCGAGCTGGTGACCCCCGTCGAAGGGATCGTCACCGAGGGCTTCGGCATCGAGGAGGGACGTTTCGGCATCCGCCTCTCGACCGCCGCGGGCGAGCGCGTCACGGCGATCGACAGCGGCACGGTGATCGCCTCGGTCTGGACCCCCGACCACGGCAACCAGCTCGTCGTGCAGCACCGCAACGACCTGATCGCCATCTACAAGAACCTTTCGCAGCCGCTCGTCTCGACGGGGCAGGCCGTGCGCGCGGGCGAGCTGCTCGGCCACACGGCGGCGACCGACGAGGGGGCCGCGCTCTTCGAATTCGAACTCTGGCACCGCGGTCGGGCGATCGACCCCGAAGGATACATCGTCTTCTGATGCCTCAAACACCTTTCCGATCCGACATGAAACAACGATTGGCCGTTCTGGGATCCACGGGATCCATCGGCGAGCAGACGCTCGACATCGTACGCGAAAATCCCGACCGCTTCGAAGCCGTCGTGCTGACGGCTCACCGCAACTGGCGGCGGCTGGCCGAGCAGGCGCGCGCCTTCGACGCCGCGACGGTCGTCATCGCCGACCCGAGCCTCTACGAACCGCTGCGCGACGCCCTCGCCGACACCGACACGAAGGTCTTCGCGGGCGAGGAGGCCGTGGCGCAGGTCGCCGCGGCGGGCGACACGCAGGTGGTCGTCAACGCCCTGGTGGGCTATGCGGGACTCGCCCCCACCGTCGCCGCGATCGAAGCGGGCAAGAAGCTGGCGCTGGCGAACAAGGAGTCGCTCGTCGTCGCCGGCGCATACGTGATGCCGCTGGCGCGCGAACGCCGTGCGCCGATCCTGCCGATCGACTCGGAGCATTCGGCCATCTTCCAGTGCCTCGCAGGCGAACGGTCGCCCCTGCGCCGCCTCATCATCACGTGCAGCGGCGGCTCGCTGCGCGACCTGAAGCGCGAAGAACTCGCCTCGGTGACCGTCGAACAGGCCTTGCGCCACCCCCAGTGGGCGATGGGCGCCAAGATCACGATCGACTCCTCGACCCTGGTCAACAAGGGTTTCGAGGTGATCGAGGCGCGGTGGCTCTTCGACGTCGAGGCCGACCGCATCGCCGTCGTGCAGCACCCCCAGTCGATCGTCCACTCGATGGTCGAGTTCGAGGACGGCGCCATCAAGGCGCAGCTCGGCACCCCCGACATGCGCATGCCGATCAGCTATGCGCTGCTCTTCCCCGAGCGCGCCGTGCGCCCCTCGGAACACTTCAGCTTCCTCGACCACCCGCAGCTCACCTTCGCCGAGGTCGACCGCGTCAAATACCCCGCCCTCGACATCGCCTACGACTGCCTGCGCCGCGGCGGCACGGCCGCCTGTACGATGAACGGCGCCAACGAGGAGGCCGTGGCCGCCTTCCTCGCCCGCCGCTGCGCCTGGACCGACATCGTGCGCGCCATCGAGTACGCCCTCGAGCGCGCCGATTTCGCCGCCGCCCCCTCGCTGACCGATTACGCCGCGGCGAACGACGAGTCGCGTCGCCTGGCGGCCGAATATTTGCACCTGTAACCGCCCATGGAAATTCCGATCAAAATCCTGCAATTCTTCCTCTGCTTCACCCTCATCGTAGGGCTGCACGAGCTGGGGCACTTTCTGACGGCGCGCCTCTTCCGCATCCGCGTCGAAAAGTTCTACATCTTCTTCGACCCCTGGTTCTCGCTCTTCAAGTTCAGGCGCGGCGAAACCGAATACGGCCTCGGGTGGCTGCCGCTGGGCGGCTACGTGAAGATCGCCGGCATGGTCGACGAGTCGATGGACAAGGAGCAGCTCGCGGGACCCGTCCGCCGGGACGAATTCCGCGCCAAGCCCGCCTGGCAGCGCTTCATCGTGATGATCGCGGGCGTGGTGATGAACCTGGCGACGGCCGTCGCGATCTACGCCGCCGTCTCGTACCGCGCGGGCGAAAGCTACCTGGCGAACGATGACGTGGAGCTGGGCTACGCCTTCAACGAGTCGGCCCGCACGCTCGGCTTCCGCGACGGCGACCGCATCCGCTCGATCGGCGGCGAACGGATCGACGACTACGCCTCGATCACGACGGCGCTGCTGCTCGTCGACGGCGACCGCGAAGCGGTCGTCGAGCGCGACGACACGCTGCACACGCTCCGCATTCCCTTCGAGCGGCTGATCGAAATGCGCCGCGCGAAGGGCTACGAACACTTCGCCACGCCGCGTCTGCCGTTCCGGATCGACAGCGTAGTGGCCCCTGCGGCGGCGCAGCTGCGCCGCGGCGACCGCATCACGGGCATCGGCGACCGCGCGGGGATGGACCAGCAGCAGCTCCGCGAGGCGATCCGCGCCGCGGCGGGCGGCACCGTGACGCTCCGCGTCGAGCGGGCCGACTCGACCTTCGCCCTCACGCTGCCCGTCTCGGACGAGGGGACGATCGGCGTGCTGCTCGACCCCGCGCCGCTTCGGATCCGCACGCGCCGCTACACCTTCGCCGAGGCGATTCCCGCGGGCTTCCGCCGCGCGGGCGAGACCGTAGCGAACTACTGGGAGCAGCTGAAGCTCATCGCGAAGCCCGAGACGAAGATGTACGAGGAGCTGGGCGGCTTCATCGCCATCGGCAACCTCTTCGCCCCCGAGTGGAACTGGCTCGATTTCTGGCTCAAGACCGCCTTTCTGTCGATCATCCTCGCCGTGATGAACATCCTCCCCATCCCGGGGCTCGACGGTGGCCACGCCCTCTTCACCTTCTGGGAGATGGTCACGGGCCGCAAGGTGAGCGAACGGGTGCTGGTCGCCGCCCAGTACATCGGCCTCGCGCTCCTGCTGGCGCTGGTCCTCTACGTGAACGGCAACGACATTTACCGCTTCTTCCTCAAATAACGCCATGACCGAACTCGAAAAAATGGCCGCGGGCGAGCTCTACGACTTCTCGTCCGACGAAATCGACGGCAGCGTCCGCGCCGCCCGCCACAAACTGCTCGTCCTCAACCGGCTGACCCCGGGCGACGAGGGCTATGCGGCCGCCCTGCGCGACCTGCTCCCCGCCTCACACCCCACGGCGGTCGTCGTGCCGCCCTTCTTCTGCGACCACGGCCGCCCGATCCGCCTCGGCGAAGGGGTCTTCGTCAACGGCGGCGCCACGATGCTCGACGGCGGCGGCATCGAAATCGGCGCCCGCACGAAGATCGGCCCCGACTGCAAGTTCTACACCCCGCAGCATCCGATCGACTACCTCGAGCGGCGCCGCCCCGTCGAACGGGGGCTGAAGATCGTCATCGGCGAAGATTGCTGGCTCGGGGGCAACGTCACGGTCTGCCCGGGGGTCACGATCGGCTCCCGCACGATCGTCGGCGCGGGCAGCGTCGTCGTGAAGGACCTGCCCGACGATGTGCTGGCCGCAGGCAACCCCGCCGTCGTCAAACGAAAACTGCGCGACGCATGAAACGGCTCTGTTACCTGCTGGCGGCGCTCGGCGCCGCGGCCTGCTCCGAGGCCGAATCGGTCTTCTACGCGGCGGATTATCCCGTGACGGGGATGGGCGTCGAGGTGCGGCAGGAGGAAGAGGGAACGCCGCTGACGGAGGCGCAGTTCGAAGCGCTCGTCGAGGCGGTGGCGGCCGACGCCCCCGTGCAGGTCGGCGGCAGCTACCGCACGGAGTTCGACCGCTACGACGGCGGCGTGCTGCGCGTCGCGACGGCCGAGGGGGCGGAACCGATCGTCGGCACCTTCACGAAGCAGCCCGCGGCGAAGCAGATGACCTTCGCGTACGGCGACCTGATCTATACGGTGCGCACCGAGGGCTACGCGGCGGCGGAGCTTCCCGCGGATGCGGCGGAGCGCACCGCCTTCCGCGTCGACGTGACGGAGCGTTACATCGACCGCTTCGACGCCGCGTGCCGCATCACGCAGATCGATCGGCTGGAGCTCACCGCCCGCCCGTTCCACGACCTCAACGACTAAAACGCGCACCCCATGGCCAAGGTAAAGAAGGCATTTTTTTGCAGAAACTGCGGATTCGAGGCGCCGAAATGGCTCGGCAAATGCCCCTCGTGCGGCGAATGGAACACCTTCGCCGAAGAGATCGTCGCCCGCGAAACATCCCCCGCGGCCGCTGCGACGGCGGGTTTGCGCGGTACGGTCGTCCCGCAGCGCGTGCGCGAGATCCGCGAAAGCGACCACCGCCGTATCGACACGGGCGACGCCGAGGTGAACCGCGTGCTGGGCGGCGGCGTGGTGCCCGGGTCGCTCATCCTGCTGGGCGGCGAACCCGGCATCGGCAAGTCGACCCTCGCGCTCCAGCTGGCGCTGGGCGACAACCGCCTGCGCACGCTCTACGTCTCGGGCGAGGAGTCGGCCGAGCAGATCCGCATGCGCGCCGACCGCATCGGCATCCGCAACGAGGAGTGCCTGATCTACCCCGAGACGGTGCTCGAAAACATCACGGCGCAGATCGTCGAGCAGCGGCCCGACCTGGTGGTCATCGACTCGATCCAGACGATCTGCACCGACCTGATCGAATCGTCGGCGGGCAGCGTCTCGCAGATCCGCGAGTGCGCCGCGACGCTGCTCAAATACGCCAAGACGACCTCCACGGCGATCTTCATCATCGGCCACATTACCAAGGACGGCACGATCGCGGGCCCGAAGATCCTCGAACACATCGTCGACGTGGTATTGCAGTTCGAGGGCGACAGCAACAACTGCTACCGCATCCTGCGCGGCATCAAGAACCGTTTCGGCGCGACGTTCGAAATCGGCGTCTTCGAAATGCTCGACAACGGGCTGCGCAGCGTCGCCAACCCCTCCGAAATCCTCCTTTCGCACTACGAAGAGCCCTTGAGCGGCATCGCCGTCGGGGCCTCGGCCGACGGATTGCGCCCCTACCTGATCGAGGTGCAGGCGCTCGTCTGCGGCGCTGCCTACGGCACCCCGCAGCGTTCGGCGACGGGTTTCGACGCCCGACGCATGAACATGCTGCTCGCCGTGCTCGAAAAACGCGTCGGCATGAAGATGTTCCAGAAGGATGTCTTCCTCAACTTCGCGGGCGGCTTCAAGGTGGCCGATCCCGGGCTCGACCTGGCGGTCGTGGCGGCGGTGATCTCCTCCTACTACGACCGCGCCGTGAACGAAGGGGTCTGCTGCGCGGGCGAAATCGGCCTCTCGGGCGAGGTGCGCCCCGCCCCGCGGACCGAGCAGCGCATCAGCGAGGCAGCGCGCCTGGGCTTCCGCCGCATCATCGTATCGGGCTACATCGCCAAAAATCTGAAGCGGCCGCGCGGGATCGAGATCGTCCCGATCAACAGCGTCACCGAACTGCCGAAAGCCCTCTTTATGGAATAGAATTTGCTCTTGAGACCCCCAAAGGGAACTCAAGATGCAAAAAAGAATAGTCGTTTTAGGCGGTGTGGGATTCATCGGCTCGCACCTTTGTCGGCGTCTGTTGGACGACGGGCACGAGGTCTTCTGTATCGACGTGCGCGACGTCACGAACGCCCCCATGCTGCGCGATTCGCTCAAACATCCCGCGTTTCGCTACATCCACCACAACATCATCCACCCGTTCGGGATCCGCTGCGACCGCATCTACAACCTCGCCGCGCCGAACATGGTGCGCTACAGCAAGGCGCTGCCCGTCGAGACGCTCAAGGTGAGCATGCTCGGCTCGATCCATGCGCTCGACACGGCGCGCAGCGAACACGCCCGCGTGCTGCTGGGCTCCGCGGGCAGCCTCTCGGGCGGCGGACGCCGCGGCGACACGGCCGAGAGGCCCCTCTCGACCTGGCAGGTGATCGCCGAGGGCAAACGGAGCGCCGAGGCGCTGCACCGCGCCTACCGCAGCGAGTTCGGCGTCGACACGCGCATCGCCCGCATCTTCAACACCTACGGCAGCGGCGCCGACCTGATGGACCAGCGCGTGGTGATGAAGATGGTCGTCGCGGCGCTGCAGAACCGCGAAATCGTCGTCGAGGGCAACGGCGAGCAGCTGCGCTCGTTCTGCTGGGTGGGCGATGTCGTCGACGGCCTCGTGCGGCTCATGGAGAGCCCCTCGTCCGAGACGACCCGCACGGCGGACCTCGGCTCCGACCACGAAATATCGATCCTGCATCTGGCCGAACAGATCGTCTCGCTCACCGGCAGCCGCTCGCGCATCAAGCACGCCGAGGCGCGTCCCGACGACGTGCGGCAGCGACGACCCGACCTGACGGCGGCCCGCGCCCTCGGCTGGAGTCCCTCGACGACCCTCGCCGAAGGGCTGAAGCGGACGATCCGCTATGCCGAACGCGAGCTCTCGGAGCGGGCGAGCCTCTTCATGACCTGGGTGGAGGTCAACAACTGACCGCCCGATCCCGCTGCGCGCAGGCCGACGGGGAGCGCATACACGTGTAATCAACAACCTATTCCATGAAAAATTTCGATCAGATTATTTGGCAGGAGAAGCTGACCTTCGTCGATTTCTACGCCACCTGGTGCGCCCCCTGCCGCCAGATGCACCCGATCGTCGACCAGTTCGAGGATCGCATGAGCGAACGGGCGGAGGTCTGCCGCATCGACATCGAGGATCCCGACATGCAGGAGATCGTGCGCCGCTACAACATCCGCTCCATCCCGACGCTCATGTTTTTCCGACGGGGCGAGGTGCTGTGGCGCGAGAGCGGCAGCGTGAGCTACAACTACCTGGTAACCGTGCTGGAGGAGCTCGAGCAGTACGAGCTGGCGGGGGCGAGGTAAGGGGATCCGCCCGCCGCTCTGCGGGCGAACGCATTCGGGGCGAAGCCTGCGGAGGAACGCACTCGACAGATGCCGAGCGAACGCGTTTGGGCCGAAGCCTGCGGAGTGCCTGCATGTTTGCCAAAACTGCGGGCCTCCGCGGCGGGAGGCTTCGGCCCGCCGTACTGCGTGCGTTTTCATATCGTCCGTCGCG
>CAJUAV010000005.1:0-37003 GCA_910584485.1 uncultured Alistipes sp. | reverse complement strand
TTCGGGCTGAAGCCTGCGGAGCGCACGCACAAGCGGACGCGAGTTGCGGGCCTCCGCGCGCCGAGGCTTCGGCCCGCCGTACTGCGTACGATTTCACACCGTTCGCCACGGGCTCTTATTCAGCCCTCTGCCGCACTGCATACGATTTTACGTCGTCCGCCAACCGCCCCCGAACGAGCAAACAACGACAGCCCGCAGCCGGATCAAACGGCTGCGGGCTGTCGCCTTGTCTGTCGCGGCGAGCGCCTGTCACCCTCTTTTCGCCGCCCGTTCGATCGACCGCTCGTAGAAGCTGCGGCTCACCACCACGCGGATGGCGCGCGGCAGGATCGAGAACTCGAGCGGCGTCTCGCCCAGCAGTTCGCCGTCGACCTCCACCGAGACCTCGGGCGACGATTCGATCCGCACGCGGCTGCCGCGCGAGTGGCGCACATGGCGGATGCGGTAGATATCGCCGTTGTAGAGGTAACGGAAGCGGAAGAGCACATGCCAGAAATGGATCGGCTTGACGAGCGACAGATCCCACAGCCCGTCGTCGGCCACGGCATCGGGCAGGCGGTTCATGCCGCCGTCGTATTTGCAGATGCCGAGGGCGATCGAGAAGAGCAGCCCGTTGTAGAGGCGGTGTCCGTCGACCCAGATCTTGATGCCCGTCGCCTTGTAGCCGAAATAGGTCGACAGGACGCACCACAACCGCCGCAGGCAGTTCAGGCGCCCCTTCTTCTTGAGGTGGGTGATGCGGCGCAGCAGCGCGCTGTCGAAGCCCACGCCCGCCACGTTGACCACGTAGCGCGTCTGGCGGAAATGGGCCTCCTCGTAGCTCACCACCCCCACGTCCTGCAGGAACGAATACCCCTCGGCGATGTTGCGCACGGCATCCTGATAGCGGGTCGAGGTGCCGAACGAACGGGCCCAGTCGCTGTCGGTCCCCACGGGAACCATCGCCAGCAGCACCTCGCTCGGGGCGACCTCCTGCTGGATGAAGAGGCCGTTCACCACCTCGTGCAGCGTGCCGTCGCCACCGACGACCAGGATGCGGCGGTATCCCTCGCGGACGGCCGTCACGGTCAGCTCCGTCGCATGGAACTTGTGCTCCGTGAAAACGGGCTCGGCATGGATGCCCGCCTCGCGCAGCAGGCGCGAGATGAGCGGGAAATCGTCCAGCCCGCGGCCGTGACCGACCACGGGATTGACGATGACGAACCACTTTTGTTCGATCGGCTCCACCGCGTCAGGCCTTTACGGGGATCGCACCGAGCGTGCGGACCAAAAAGTCGTAGAACTTCGCCACGGAGGCGATCTCGACCTTCTCGTCGGGCGAGTGGGGGTAGCAGATCGTCGGGCCGAACGAAATCATGTCCAGCTCGGGGTATTTGCTGCCGATGATGCCGCATTCGAGACCGGCGTGGATCGCCGTCACGAGCGGTTTGCGGCCGTACAGCGCTTCGTACGAAGCGGTCATGGCGGCCAGAATCGGCGACTGCATGTTGGGGTTCCAGCCGTCGTAGCTTCCCGTGAGCTCCGTCGCGGCACCCGCCAGCGAGAAGAGCGCCGCCATGGCTGCGCCCAGCGCCTCCTTCTCGGAGCGCACCGACGAACGCAGCAGCGACTGCACCTTCACCGTGCGGCCGTCCGAGACGACGCGCGCCAGGTTGGTCGAGGTCTGCACGAGCCCCGCCATGGCCGTCGACATGCGCTGCACGCCGTCGGGGCAGGCGACGACCGCCTTCACGAGGGCGTCGGCCGCGGCTGCGGGCAGCACCTCGGCGGGCATCGGCACCTCCTCGGCGAAGATCGCGATCGCATCCTCGATCCCCGCATACTCGGCGACGATCGTCCGCTCGAAAGCGGCCAGCTCGCCGACCAGCGCCGCACGCGCCTCCGTCGGCACGACGACGACCGCTTCGGCCTCGCGCGGGATGGCGTTGCGCAGGCCGCCGCCGTCGACCGAGGCGAGCCGCAGCGCATGCCGCTCCGACGCCCCGAGCAGGAAGCGGAAGAGCACCTTGTTGGCATTGGCGCGCTGGTAGCCGATCTGGATGCCCGAGTGGCCCCCCTTCATCCCCTTGACGACGATGCGCAGGGCCGTGCAACCCGCGGCGGGAGCCGCTTCGGAGGCGTATTCGAAGGTCGTCGAGGCGTCGAGACCGCCCGCGCAGCCGACGTAGAGTTCGCCCTCGCTCTCCGAGTCGAGGTTCAGCAGGATGTCGCCCTTGAGCAGCCCCGCTTCGAGGCCGAAGGCGCCGTCCATGCCCGTCTCCTCGGTCGCCGTGAAGAGCGCCTCCAGCGGACCGTGCACCAGCGTATCGTCCTCCAGCACGGCCAGGATGGCCGCCACGCCGATGCCGTTGTCGGCGCCGAGCGTCGTGCCGTCGGCCGTCACCCATTCGCCGTCGATGTAAGCGTCGATCGGGTCGTTCTCGAAATCGAAGAGCTTGTCGTTGTTCTTCTGCGGCACCATGTCGAGGTGCGCCTGGAGGATCACCCCCTTGCGGTTCTCCATCCCCGCCGTCGCGGGTTTGGCGACGTAGACGTTGTGGGCGGCATCCTCGCGGCAGGCGAGGCCGTGCGCCGCGGCGAAATCGAGGACGTAGCGGCGGATCCGCTCCTCGTGCGACGAGGGACGCGGAATGCGCGCGATCTCGGCGAAATGTTTCCAGACGAGCGCCGGTTGCAGCGCTTTCAGATTTCTGTCCATAAGGTTCAGGGTTTAGTGGGTTCGACGAATGATTTTTCGATTGTTTCGCGGTCGGCCTCGCGGTCGAACGCCTCGACGATCTGTTTGACGAGGGGGTGGCGCACGATGTCGCGGCGGTCGAAGCGCACGCAGCCGATGCCCCGCACCCCTTCGAGCAGGTTCATGGCGCGCGTCAGCCCGCTGTCCGCACGACGCGGCAGGTCGATCTGCGTCACGTCGCCCGTGACGATGAAGCGGGCGTTGCGCCCCATGCGCGTCAGAAACATCTTGATCTGCGGCAGGGTCGTATTCTGCGCCTCGTCGAGGATGACGAAGGCGTTGTCGAGCGTGCGCCCGCGCATGTAGGCCAGCGGCGCGATCTGCACGGTCCCCTCCTCCAGCAGCTTTTGCAGCTTCAGGGGCGGGATCATGTCGTTCAGCGCATCGTAGAGCGGTTGCAGGTAGGGGTCGAGCTTCTCCTTCATGTCGCCCGGCAGGAAGCCGAGCTTCTCGCCCGCCTCGACCGCGGGACGCGTCAGGATGATGCGCCGCACCTGCTTCTCCTTCAGGGCGCGCACGGCCAGCGCGATGGCCGTGTAGGTCTTGCCCGAGCCCGCGGGGCCCACCGCGAAGAGCAGGTCGTTCGCCTCATAGAGCTCGACGAGCCGCTGCTGGTTCGGCGTGCGGGCGCGGATCGTCGCGCCGTTGTTGCCGTAGACCAGCACATCCTTGTCGAGGGGTTCGTCCGAGACGCCCGAAAAGCCCTCGGCGAAGCACTGGTCGATCACCTGCGACGAGAGGTGACCGTATTTGCGGTAGTAGGCCACGAGCCCCGCGAAATGTTTCTCGAAGCGCGCCACCCCCTCGTCCGACCCCAGTACCTTGAGCGACGAGCCGCGGGCGATGAGCTTCAGATCGGGCGCCTTGGCGCGCAGCAGATCGAGGTAGGCCTCCTGCGGGCCGTAGAGCTCGCGCGGATCGACCTCCTCGATGGCGATCTCCTTACCGATGCGTTCCGTCATGGGCTAAAAGAAATAACCGACGTTGAGCGAGACGGAGTGCTGGCGCATCTTCCCCTCCAGCCCATCGGGCATGCGGACATGGTTCTTGGCCTTGAACTGGCCGTTGTAGCGCAGGTCGGCGCGAAAATGCTTCATAAAGCGCAGTTCGACACCCAGCGTGTAGGAGCAGGTCGAACGCAGGCTCGAAAGGCTGAACCCCTCGGACTCCTCGAAGACCCCGCCTCCCCCGCGGCACTTGTTCATCACCGTCACGACGGGACCCGCGAAGAGGCGCACGGGCCCCAGCACGTCGAAGGCGACGAGGATCGGCAGGTCGATCGAGCGGCTTTTGAGGGTCGCCGACCGCTTTTCGCCCACGTTGGCGTAGCGGAATGTCTGGTGCATGTAGATCACCTGCGGCTCGATCGAGAAGCGGGCGAAATCGAGCGAGGTCATGAGGCCCAGCTGCCAGCCCAGCTTGTTTTCGATGTCGGCGCGGTTGTCGCGGAACGAATAGTCGGAGGCGTTCAGACCGCCCAGGATGCCCCACCGCACGGCGGGGCGACGGGCTTCGGCGGACGAAGCGGCCAGCACCAGTGCGGCGGCGAAGAGTGCGAAGAGTGTACGTTTCATGGTATGTCGATTCAAAAGAGGTAACCGATGTTCAGGGCGACGCTGTAGCTGTCCAGATCGTGCAGGCGGTAGCCGTCGCGCAGGTCGATGTGCTTGCGGCGGCGGAACTGGCCGTTGTAGCGCAGGTCGAAAAAGAGGTGGCGCAGCGGCTTGACGGCAACACCCGCCGTGTAGGAGATCGTCGAGCGGACGCGGTCCACCTGCTGCGTATGCCCGCCGCCCATGCGGCGGCAGTTCTCCGAGAGGGTCACGACGGGCCCCGCATAGAGCCGCAGCAGCGGCAGCGGGCGCAGCGAGACCGTTACGGGCAGATCGACCGAACGCGCCTTGAGGCGGTAGGTGTCGTCGTCGGCGTGCAGGCGGAATTTCTGGTGCACGTAGAAGAGCTGGGGATCGATCGAGACCAGTCCCAGTTTGATCGAGGCGAAGAGACCCGCCTGCCAGCCCATGCGGTTTTTGACCTCCGCGTCGGTTGCGTCGGTCGAGTACCCCGGCACGTTGATGCCCGCCATCACGCCCCACTCGACGGGGAGTTTGCGGCACAGCCCCTGCGAGGGCCATCCTGCGAAGAGCGCCGCGAAGAGGGCGCAGGTCGCGATCCGTTTCAGTCCGTGTTTCATGCAGTTTCGGTGTTGTCCGACGGGAGCGCGCCCGTCGCGGATTCACAGGTACGCGGGAGGCGGCGCGTCAGCAGCCACATGCCGACGAGACAGGCTCCCGCAAAAAACATTCCGACGTGCGCGTCGCCCGCCAGACCGATCAGCAACCCGCAGGCGGGGCCCGAGAGGGCGCCTGCCGAGATGGCCATCACGAGGAGCCCCGCGGCGCCGTCGGCTTCGCGTCCCGCGCCCTTCGTCGCCACGGCATAGAAGGCGGGGAAGAGCCCCGCGAAGGTGAAGCCGAGCAGTCCCATGCAGGCGTAGATCGCCCCGATATCGCGCACGACGAGGAGGGCCGCCGTGAGCAGCAGGGCCGCAGCGAGGTTCAGACGCAGGTAGCGGCGCTCCGGCATGCGTTGCAGCAGGCGGGCGCCGACGAGCGTGCCGACGATGCGGCAGGCATAGTAGCCCGTCGAGGTGAGCAGCGACGAGGGATCGGGGATCAACCGCGCCGAGAGGAAGCCGTTCGCCACGTCGGCCATGATGAAGAGGGCCACGCCGAGCGTGCCGATGCGCACGAGCGGCAGCCGCAGCAGGCGGAAGCAGGCGGCCGCCGAGACGGAACGCACCGACGGATCGAAAGCATCCGAAGAAGCTGCCGACGAGGCGGGACGCACGACGGGGGCAGGGTGCTCCGAGGCGGATCGGTCCGAAGCGGAGAAGCCCGACGGGGCGGCCGCGTCCGAAGAAGCGGAAAGTCCGTCGGCAGCCCGCTGCGGGAGCTCGCCGACCAGATCCGCATAGGAGTCGGGGATGCGGGTCAGCTGCATCCAGGCGGCGGCGACGAGCGTCAGCACGGCATAGAGGGGCAGCAGCAGGTTCCATGAGCCGAACCACGTTGTGGCAAGCGTCACGAGCGGCGCGACCAGCAGCAGCGAGGTATTGCGGAAGATCTGCCCCACGGTGAGGTAGCCGCTCATCCGTTCGGGCGGCGCGAGGCAGGCGAGCATCGGATTGACGGCCACCTGCAGCACCGTATTGCCGATGCCGAGGAGGCCGAAGCCGACGAAATACCACCCCACGGCGCAGCCGCGGCCCGCCAGGAAAGGAATCGCGAGCCCCGCGAAGGTGAGGCCGTAGCCCGCCATCGCGACCCGCTTGCGGCCTACGCGGCGCATCGCCGCCGCCACGGGGGTCGCCAGCAGCAGGAACCACAGAAAGACCATCGAGGGCAGGAAAACGACGGCCGTCCGCTGCCACGGCACGGTACACTCGACGGCGATGTGCGCCGAGACGGGAGCGACCATGTCGCAGAAGCCGATGACGAAGAATCCGGCCAGCACGGGGGCCAGCAGGCGGAGCGGAAGGGAGGTATTTCGGGAGTTGTTCTGCATGTCTCACACCATTTCGGAGCGACGGCCTCCCGTGCGGCGAAGGGCGGAGCCCCGCGCGACGGATCGGGACCGACCCCGAAACGATTTGTCGAAGATACGAAAAGCCGCGGGCAAAAACAAATTTATCCGAAGAATACCGACGAAGCGCCGCCGCCGTGCGCCCCGAAAGCAGGGTCGGGGGTCGTCATCACGGCGGACAACGCGAGAACCGCTGCCGCCCGCAAGCCGCCCGAGCGCCGTCGTCCGCAAACCGAACCCCGCCGCATACAACCGCAGTCGCCCGCAAATCACAGCCTGCCGCACACAAACGCAACCCGCGAACCGCAAGCCGCCGCATACAACCGCTGCCGCCTGCGAATCACAGCCTGCCGCGCACAAACGCAACCCGCAAACCGAAACCCGCCCACCCGCGACCGGCCGCAGCCTCCTCTGCCGGGGCGCAACGATCTTCGATTCGACCGAAGAGCGCGATTTTTACGGCACCGACGCATTTTTTCCGTATATTTGTTCGTTCAAACCCCGTACCCATGTCCAGCCTTGCCATACCGGCCGCCCTCGCCGCACCGATCGAGGACCCGATCCTGAAATTCCTGCTCATCATGGCGATCGTGCTCCTGACGCCCCTCGTCCTGAACCGCCTGAAAATCCCCTACCTGCTGGGGCTCATCATCGCGGGCGCCGTGATCGGTCCCCACGGGCTGAACCTCGTGCTGCGCGACAGCAGCATCATCCTCTCGGGCACGGCGGGCATGCTCTACATCCTCTTCCTGGCGGGCATCGAGATGGACATGAACGACTTCAAGCGCAACGGCGCCCGCAGCCTCTTCTTCGGCCTCTGCACCTTCGTCATCCCGATGCTCTTCGGCATCGTCGCGGGACGGCTGCTGGGCTACCCGCTCCCCTCGGCCGCCCTCATGGCGGCCCTCTTCGCCTCGCAGACCCTCATCGCCTACCCGATCGTCTCGAAGCTGGGCATCACGCGCGACCGCGCCGTCTCGATCGCCGTGGGCGGCACGATCGTCGTCGACATCCTCGCGCTGGTCACCCTCACGCTCGTCACGGGCTTCGCCACGGGGCGGGCCGACAACGGCTTCTGGTGGCGCCTCGCCGCCTCGATCGGCGGATGCGGCGCCGTGATCCTCGGCCTCTTCCCGATCGTCGGCCGCCATTTCTACAAACGGTGCAGCGACGACGTCTCGCAATACGTCTTCGTGCTCGCCGCCCTCTTTCTGGGGGCGTGGCTCACGCAGCTCGCGGGGCTCGAACCGATCATCGGCGCCTTCCTCACGGGCCTGGCGATGAACCGCCTGATCCCCGACACGTCGCCCCTCATGAACCGCGTCGCCTTCGTCGGCAACGCCATCTTCATCCCCTTCTTCCTGATCGGCGTCGGCATGCTCGTCGACTACCGCGCCATCTTCGGCAGCTGGGAGTCGCTCGCGACGGGGGCCGTGATGATCGTTCTGGTGACCGCTGCGAAATACCTCGCCGCCGCCCTCACGGCAAAGACCTTCCGCCTCTCGCGCGACCGCCTGACGCTGCTGTTCGGCTTGAGCGTCGCCCACGTCGCGGGCACGCTCGCCGTGGTGATGGTCGGGTACGAAATCGTCCTCGGCCACACGGCCGACGGCACCCCGATCCGCCTGCTCGACGAGGCGGTCCTCAACGGCACGATCCTCATGATCCTGGCCACCTGCACCGTTTCGACCTTCGTCACGCAGCGCGGCGCCCACCGCATCGCCCTCGAAGGGACGCAGCACGAGCCGCACCCCGAGACGGGCGAACACGTGCTCATTCCCGTCTCACACCCCCATGCGGTGGCCGAAGCGGTGGGGCTGGGCATCGCCGTGACGAAGCAGCAGTACCGCAGCCTCTACGCCCTCAACGCGCTCGACAACCGCAGCGACTCGACCGACGAAGCGGCCCACGCGCGCCGCATGCTCGACACGGCCGCCGAAGCGGCCGCCGCCGCGGGCATCCACCTCCACCGGCTCATGCGCTACGACGTGAACATCGTCAATGCGATCGTCAGCACGGTGCGCGAGCGCAACATCACGGACCTCGTGCTGGGCATGCACGAAGAGCAGGGAGGCCACTCCCCCTTCAATGCGCTGGGCGGCGGGCCGTCGGCCCTCGGCACGACCATTCCGGCGGTCCTCGTGCGCAGCAACGTGACGACCTACGTCTGCCGCACCGTGCAGCCCCTTTCGACCGTGCGGCGCCACCTCGTCTTCGTGCCGCGCCGCGCCGAGATGGAGCCCGGGTTCGAGACCTGGGTGCTGCGCATCCGTCACCTCGCCCACGACACGGGGGCACGGCTGCGCTTCGTCGCCACGCAGCGGACGATCGACCACCTCCAGCGCAAGCGCCGCAAGGCCGATATCGCCGACTATGTCGCTTACGAGGAGAGCTGGGAGGATCTGCCGCGGCTCTTCGAGGGGGTGCAGGAGGACGACTGCGTCTGGGTCGTCATGAGCCGCCGCGACCGCATTTCGTACCAGACGGCCATGCACCGCATCCCCGCCTTCGTCGAAGAGCGGCTGCGGGAACGCAACCGCATCCTGCTTTATCCCGTGCAGGCGGGCAACGAAAGCGAGCTGCTCCGCACGGAATAGCGGGAGGGACACAAAAGCAAAACCCCGTCGGAATTACTTCCAACGGGGTTCCAGTGCCCAGGACAGGAATCGAACCTGCACGCCTTGCGGCACACGCACCTGAAACGTGCGCGTCTACCTATTCCGCCACCTGGGCCTTTCGGTTTTGCGTTGCAAAGGTAGTGAAAATTTCGCTACCTGCAAATCTTTTTTCAAAAAAATGCGTCGAACGGCCATTTTTCTCCGCTTTGCGCCGCCGCTATTTGTTCAGATAGCGGAACTGGAAGAGGAGCAGGTAGACCACGGCGACCGAAATGTAGGCATCGGCCAGGTTGAAGATCGGGCCGAAGAAATAGTTGTCGTGATCGACCAGAAAACGCAGCCACGAGGGGACGCCGTTCCACTGGAAGAGAGGGAAATAGAACATGTCGACCACCTTGCCCATCATGAAGCCCGCATAGCTGCCGCCGAATTCGGCGACCGCATAGGGGGTCGAGGCGGAGAAGACGAGGCCGTAGAAGGCGCTGTCGAGGAGGTTGCCGATCGCCCCCGCGAGGATGAGCGTCAGGCCGACGACGAAGCCCTTCGGAGCCTTGCCCTCGCGGACGAGGCGCACGATGCTCCAGCCGATGAAGCCCGCGAAACCGATGCGGAAGAGCCCCAGCAGCAGTTTGCCCCAGTCGTAGCCGCCGCCCGTGGTCAGGCGCATGCCGAACGCCATGCCCGCGTTCTCGACGAAGCGGAGCTGGAACCAGTCGGGAACGACCACAATCGAGGGATCCCCGAGCAGCATGTGGGTCTTGACCCATATCTTGAGGGCCTGATCGGCGGCGACGAGCAGCACGAGCAGGAGCGAAAGACGTTTCAGATTCATGGATAACCGATCTTTGAAAAGACAAAGGTAATATATTTTCGGGAATTGTCCGCAGCCGGCGGCGGCGATCCGCTAAAAGACCCTTCGGGATGCGATTCTCGACGAAGGACGGCAGGGAGTATCCCATCCTCACGCCGACAGAGAAAGCGAACGCCCCCGACGCCCCAATCCTCACGCCGACTGACAAAGCGAACGCCCCCGACGCAAACCACCCTCTCGGCGGCAGCCAATGCGCCCCCCCGCCCCGACGAAAACCGTGCGAAGCGGCCGGCAGACGGCAGCAGACACCCCGACGGAGTCCTTCGCGGCACCCCCCTTGCGGCGGATCAGAACTTAAGATGCAGGCTGACGTTGACGGCGAAATTCTGCGGTTTGTCGGCTCCGTCGTGCGCCTCGCGGTGCGTTACGCGCCAGATGAAATCGACGCGGACGAGGCGCAGGATGTTCTCGATGCCGAACCCCGCCTCGATGTAGGGCTTGCGCACCGATCCCATGCCGAAGGGGAAGAGCAGCTCGGCCCGCGTGTCGGGCAGCGCGCCGTTGTTGCGGTCCGAAAGCGTCCCCCACACCCCTTTGCAGACGAGCACCTCGCGCCACTTGAGCCGCTTGAGCAAGGGGATGCGGCCGAGGAAAAAGCCGTTGAAATGGTGCTCGAAGAACCACGCCGTCCAGCGATCCGAGGCGAATTCGTAGTAGTCCATGCACGAGAAGGCATAGGGATCATAGAAATAGGTGCCGTTTCCTTCGTGGAGCTTCAGCAGCGGATAGGGCACCTCGCCCCAGATGCGGCCCCCTTGCAGCGTGATCTCCGAGTAGCCGATCGGCGGCAGCTCGGGACGATAGTAGAGCGAGGCATCGGCGCGGCAGTAGCGGTGACTCTCGGGCAGCACCCCCTTCAGGCCGAGCGTTCCGCTCAAGGTCAGAATCGGATATTTCGACCCGAGCGAGCTCTTGTCGAAGATGCGGCGGTAGATCCGTTCGTTCTTCGAGAGGCGGATGCCGAGGCTGACCGAGGCGTCGTCGACCGAACGGATCGCCCGGGGCGGCGTCGCGGGATCGCCCGGGAGCAGCAGCGGCACGTAGCGGTTGCCGTAGATGCGGCGCACCCGCCCGCCGACGAAGGTGCTGATGCCGTGGCGCCACTCGTGTTCGTAGAGCGCTTCGCCGCGGTCGACCATCGAGAGCCGCTGGTCGCCCCGCGAGAGGACCGACGAGAGGATGTTGTTCTCCGTCATGGCGTTCTGCCCCGCACCGAGCTGCATCACGTCGTGGGACCCCTGCAAGGTCAGCTTGCGCATCAGGCGGCGGCTGAAGAGCAGCTCCACGCCCCCGCCGCCCTTCCAGCGCTCGTCCTTCGTGCCGTAGGCCGCATAGGCCGAGAGGCGCACGCGGCGGCTCCACGCAGCCGTGGTGCGGCCGCCCAGCTGGGGACGGAAGCCCTCCAGACGGTTGAAGCTGGCGAGTTTGTAGTAGGGGCCGATGCCGATGTATTTCGTGTTGTAGTAGCCGCCGACGATCGTGTTGATGATCGTGTAGATGTTGCGGTAGAGCGGTGCCTGCTGGATCGAATCGACCATGCGGTAGATCCCCTGCTCGCGTTCGCTCAACCGATAGGGCCGCACCTGCTCCCAATACCGCTCGTCGAAGGCCGCGGGACGCTCCGAGGCGACGACGACGTTGTTGTCCATGGCGAGCACCTCCCGAGGCAGCGGCACGTCGAAGGCCGTGTTCGAATAGACGACCTCGCGCGAGCCGAGGAAGGAGGTGATCTTCGCCGAGTCGGCCAGCGCGATCGAGAACTCGGCCGTCACGCGGTCGCGCTCCTTGAACCAGCGCGTCGAGTCGAGCAGCCGATAGCGGTTTTCGAAGACCAGGTGGCGGATCCAGTTGACGTTGGCCCGCTTGGGCAGGCGCGCCGTGATCGAATGCAGGGCGTAGGTCGCCGAGTCGATGTGCAGCTCGCCGTCCAGAACGGGCGTGGCGAGGCTGCGCGGGTGGAAACGGATGTAGTAGCTCTTGCGGCCGTCGATCTGCAAGCTG
Organism: uncultured Alistipes sp.; assembly: GCA_910584485.1. GTDB lineage: Bacteria > Bacteroidota > Bacteroidia > Bacteroidales > Rikenellaceae > Alistipes. The sequence continues at coordinate 25,191 of CAJUAV010000005.1, read as the reverse complement.
TCGATCAGGTAGTAGTCGTAGAACATGCGGCCGCCGTCGGCCAGCGGCGAGGCGAAGCGGATGTTGAAGATGTCGATGAAGTTGTCGTAGAAATTGACCCGCCCCGAGAGCTGCCCCGTGAACTGGGCGATCGAGAAGGTATCCTCGACTCCCGAGACGCGGTTGGCACGGATCACCTCGCGGTCGACCGGCGGCCGCTTGCTGTGGTAATATTCGGCCTGCGTCTCGGAGATCATCGCGGGCAGGTAGCGCTGCCCCGTGACCGCCGACGTGTCGACATACTCGAAGATGAAGCCGAAATTGCGCTGCATGCGCTTGTTGCGGAACTCCTCCTTGATGTTCGTCAGGCCGAGCTCCATCTTGGTATAGGTATCCGTACGGTAGTTCTCCGAGGCATCGGGATCGTTCAGGGGCTTGCGGCGGATGAGGCTGTCGAGAATCGGGAAGGCGGGGTTCGCGCCCGGGCGGACGACCACCTGGTCGATCGAAAATTCGGCCTCGCTCAACTCGAAATCGATCTGGGAAAAGCGGCCGCGCTCGACGGGTTTTTCGACCGTCACGTACCCCATCATCGAGGCTTGCAGCGTCGCCACGCTGTCGCGCGTTTCGAGGGCGTAGATGCCCTGTTCGTCGGTGACCATGCCGACGGTGGTCCCGGGGAAAACGACGCTGACGAATTGCAGCGGCGCCCCCTTCGCATCGGTCACGCGTCCGCGGACGCGCGTCGGCTGCGCCGTTGCCGCAAGGCTGCACAGCAGCGCCGCCAGAAAGAGAAAAAGATGTTTCATCGCCTTATCGTACGTTACCGGTCGTCGAAACGAGCGAACAGATATGCAAAGGTCTCTAAAAAATCGTCAAGATGTTCTTTTTGTCGTGAAAATGAACATTTTTAGGGAGAATCAGACGATTTTTCCGGTGCAGCGCGGAAAATAAAAAAGGAAACCGTGGATTCGGGGCGCTGCCCCTCCTCCGTCAGTTTCCTCACCAACCTAAAACTACTAACCTAAATGAACCTTAAAACTTCGCTGCAAAGATACGGCGCCGATTTTTCTTATGCAAGTTTTTTAAGAATTTTTTGAGAAATTTTAACAACCAGTTTTCGCAAGCGGGTCATTCTCCGACGTATGCGCGGACCGCCTCGGCGATCCGCTCGCCGTCGAGGGCGGCCGAGATGATGCCGCCCGCATAGCCCGCCCCTTCGCCTGCGGGGAAGAGCCCCTCGATTTCGGGGTGCATGAGGCGCACGGGGTCGCGCGGAATGCGGACGGGAGTCGAGGTACGCGATTCGACTCCCACGACCACCGCATCGTTCGTGACGAAGCCGTGCAGGCGGCGGCCGAAGGTTTGCAGCCCTGCGCGCAGCCCGTCGGCGATGAAGGCGGGCATCCAGCGGTCGAGGCGCGAGGGGGTGATGCCGGGGATGTAGGAGGTGGCGGGGAGGGTCGGCGAGGCTTTGCCCGCGACGAAATCGGCGACGCGCTGGGCGGGCGCCACCTGACGGTCGCCCCCTTCGCGGCGTGCCAGCGCCTCGAACTCCTCCTGGAAGTGCAGCCCCGCCAGAGGGCCCCATTGCGGAGCAAGGTGTTCGAAATCGGTCAGGCGCACCTCCGTGACGAGGCCCGAATTGGCATAGGGCGAGGTGCGGCCGCTGGGCGACATGCCGTTGACGACCGACTGCGCCGCATCGGTCATGGCGGGGACGATGAAGCCGCCCGGGCACATGCAGAAGGAGTAGACGCCGCGCCCCTGCTCCTGGCTCACGAGCGAGTAGGAGGCTGCGGGGAGGTAGGCGCCGCGTTCGGGGAGATGGTACTGGATGCGGTCGATGAGGGGCTGCGGGTGTTCGATGCGGACGCCCATCGCCAGCGGTTTGGCTTCGAGGCGGATGCCCGTCTCGTGGAGCAGGCGGTAGATATCGCGCGCCGAGTGTCCCGTGGCGAGCACGACGGCGGCCCCTTCGATGCGTTCGTCGCCGCACACGACCCCCGCGAGGCGGTCGCCGCGGCGCAGGAAACCCGTTACGCGCCGCTCGAAGAGCACCCGACCGCCGCACGCCTCGATCGTGCGGCAGATGTTGCGGATGATGTAGGGGAGCTTGTCGGTGCCGATGTGGGGATGCGCCTCGAAGAGGATCGCGGGGTCGGCGCCGTGGAAGACGAGCGTCTGCAGCGCTTTGTTGTAGTCGCCGCGTTTCTTGCTGCGGGTGAAGAGCTTGCCGTCGGAGAAGGTCCCCGCGCCCCCCTCGCCGAAGGCGTAGTTCGAATCGGGATCGACCGCTTCGCCGCGGTTGATGCGGGCGATGTCGCACTTGCGGGCCGAGACCTCGCGGCCGCGCTCCAGCAGGATCGGGCGGAGCCCCAGCTCGATCGCGCGCAGCGCGGCGAAGAGCCCCGCGGGCCCCGAGCCGACGATGACGATCTCGGTGCGGCCCGTCACGTCGGGATAGTCGAAATGCACGGGGGCGGGCTGCGGCTCGCGGTCGATGTAGAGCTCCAGCGAGAGGCAGACGACGGGCTGCCGCCTGCGGGCGTCGATCGACCGTTTCACGACGCGCACCAGCGCGATGTCGCGCTCGGCGATGCCGAGACGGCGGGCCGCCAGTGCCGTATAGCGGCGGGCATCGGCGGCATCGCGGGGCGTCAGTTGCAGGGTCAGGGTGCGGGGCATGGCGGAGCGGTTTCGAAACGGTTTCGGAGGGACAAAAGTACGCAAAAAAACGGAATCCGACGGGCTCGGCTGTTGCGATTTGCGATTTTTTGCATATCTTTGTCCGAAGCTGCGGATATGGTGTAATTGGTAGCCACGTCAGACTTAGGATCTGATGCCTTACGGCGTGGGGGTTCGAGTCCCTTTATCCGCACGCATCGGGGACAAATCGCCTGAAGGGCCGATTTGTCCTTTTCTTTTTTTATTCATCGAACGTCCCCCGTCGCCGCACACAGCATCGAAAGCCGGCGCGCCGATACCGGTCATGCCCGAATCGCCCCCCGCTCGCGCTGAAGAGGCAAGACAAGGCTCTGCGCCGCATCCGCAGCGCAGCCGAAAAATCGCTCGAAAAGAACAAAAGAGGGGTGTCTGTCAGCGCACCTCCTCCTCGACCCATCCCGTCAGCAGACGGAACGGCTCCGAGGCATCGGCCGCGGGTTCGAAGGTCAGGCAGCGGGCCGAGGCGGGCACGAGCACCGTTTCGCCGCGGCGCAGGGGCATCCGCTCGCCGCGGTCGTCACGCAGAAAGCCCGCACCCGCGGTACAGACCGCCACGACGAACGAATCGAGCCACGCCAGATCGAGGGTCTGCGCCGCCGTCAGCTCGAACAGCATCGCCGTGAAATAGGGGCTGCGAACCAGCGGCACGGCCCGATCGCGGACCGCCTCGTAGGGGGTCCGGTAGTCGTCCTGCACCGTGAAATCGATCGCCCGCTTCGCCAGTTCGGTATGCAGCTCGCGGGGACGGCCGTCGACGCCGAGCCGGCCGTAGTCGTAAATGCGGTAGGTGATGTCGGAGGTCTGCTGGATTTCGAGCACGAACGAACCCGCCCCGATCGCATGGACTCGCCCCGCAGGCAGGAAGAAGAGGTCGCCCTCCTCCACGCGGTAATCGGCCAGCAGATCGGCGATCGTATGGTTCGCCACGGCCGCCTCATACTCCGCAGGGGAGACCTCCCGACGGAAGCCGACCTTCAGACGGGCATCGGCATCGGCCGAAACGACGTACCACATCTCCGTCTTGCCGTGGCGGGCGCCGTGGAGCTCCGCCGCCAGCGCATCGTTCGGATGCACTTGGATCGAGAGGTCCTGCTGCGCATCGATGAACTTGACGAGCAGCGGAAATTCGTTGCCGAAGCGGGCGTAGTTGGCCTTGCCGAGCAGCCGTCCGCCCTCGCGGGCGAGCAGCGCATCGAGCCGCATCCCCCGATCGGGCCCCTCGGCGACCACCGAGCAGTTTTCGGGCAGTCCCGACAACTCCCAGCTCTCGCCGATGCGGTGCAGGTCGGTCGCAATCCCCTTGTAGGAGGCGATTTTTTCGCCTCCCCACAGCACGGATTTCAGTATCGGTTCGAATTTCAGCATCGTCACGCTCCGCATGCGGCCTCGTTTTCGCAACCTCGCCGAACGATGCGGAAATACAAATATAGGCAAATTTTATCGTTTCCCAAAAAAGACGGCTGCCCGAGCGATTCGGACAGCCGTCTGCATAAGCCGCAAGGGCCGAATCAGAATTTCGAAAAGTCGATCTCCGAAACCCCCGTCAGCGATCCGAACTGCACGCCCGTCGCATTCCACAGGTCGATCGCGACAACATAGGGCTGCGCAGAGGGATAGACATATTTCTTACCCGCCTCGTAGCGCTCGGCCGCCCCCTCGACACCCCAGTGGATGTAGCCGTAGGCACCGGTGCCCGCCACCGTCGGCACGGTGAAATCCGTCGCGTTGTGCGTCACGCGCAGCAGACTGTAAGGCTCGCCCGTCGGCAGACCGCTGCCCGGCTCGTCGAGCGACACCGTCTCGGTCTGATCCTCCAGCAGCGTCAGCCCCGCCTCGGTCAGGTTGAGGTGCAGCACGTATTTCGTGCCGCGGTCGTAGAGCTGCGCGGGCAGGCTGCAGGCGTAGGCCTTGCCGTCGACGGTCAGCGTCAGCTGCGTCGAAGTCTTCGCCGTGAAGGGAATCACGAAGAAGGCGGCGGCATCGCCCGTCCCGCCCCCCTGCGAGAGCTTGACGTTGCAGGCGTGGGTGTAGGCACCCCGTTTGGTCTCCGTGATGCGGCCGCTCGAGACGCGCAGCGTACCCTCGGTCGGGAAAGCGGCTTCGTCGGCCACCGTCACCGATTGCAGCGTACCGCCGACGTAGCTGCGGATATCGAAGGCGAGCATCGCCATCGCATGCCGCATCTTGAGGCTGGCCGCGGGTTTCTGGTAGGTCACGAGGGCGCCGGCACCCGAAAAGAGAACATCCTCCTGGGCGGCCACCGTCACGGGATAGGCCGTCGGATCGGCCGCGTTCTGGTCGAAGGGATAGATGGCGAAAAGGCGTCGCTCCTCTTCGGGCTGCAGCGTCACGGAGGGGCTCCCCTTCCAGACGCCGCTCTGACGAACCGCCTTGTGCAGCTCGTCCGTGCGGCTGACGGTGGAACCTTTGGCGACGTAGAGGCACATCTGCGCCCCGTCGGCCAGTTCGGTCAGTACGCCGACACGCGTGATCTCGGTCGTGAAGGTCACCTCCGATGCGGTATCCACCGAATCCGAGCCCCCCCCGCACGCCGTCGCGAGCAGGCCTGCCGCTGCGGCGAGCAAATAGATCGAATATTTTTTCATGGTCGTAAGCATTTTTATCGGTTATCGGATTACAGCACGAGGCGCAGCGTATAGGGTGCGCCGCCGTCGGCCGTGAGGGTCAGCGTATAGGTGCCCGCCGCCCACTTCGAAGCGTCGATCGTCACGGCGGCGTCGCTCGTCGTCGCGTCGTACTTCACGGCGCCGCTGCCGTCCGTAATGCGGCATTTCAGGTCGGCGATCGTCTGCAAGGTGATCTTCTTGCCCGTCCGCTCATAGGCGAGCGACGTGGCCGCCGCGATCGCCTCGGCATTCAGCGCCTCGGCCATGAGCAGAATTTCGGCCGAGGTGGCCTCCGTGTAGGCGCGCATGCGCTCCCACCGCTTCGCCGAACGGTTCCAGAACGCGCCCGCGATGCGGTCGCCCGGGCGAATCGGACCGGCGATCTGGCAGGTCAGAGCATTATAGGCTTTACCACGCCCTGCCGGCACCGAATAGGCGATTTCGGTGGCCTGCTGCCCGCCGACAGTCATGCGGACGAACTCCTTCTGCGTGCCGTCGGCCGCGTAGACCGCCAGGGCGATCTTGCCGTCGTAGGTCGTGGCGCCCATGTTCCAGACATAGCCGAACTGGGCGACCGTAAAGGGCGTGTTGGCGACGATGCGGTCGGTGCCGGAGATCAAACCGGCGTACTCGTCCTGCGCACCGATCACCAGCTTATCCGCATGCTGCGAGGTGCCGTTCGGATCGGGCTTCAGGCCGATGATCGCATCCTGTCCCTGCGGGAAGGGGTGGTTCGAACCGACGGCGGCTACCGAGTACCAGCCGTTGCCCGAGCCGCTCCAGCCCCAGTTGAAATAGAACTCGGGGCCGTCCGACGAACCGTCGAGCACGAAGGCGTGGCCGCCCTCCTGGCCCGAGCCCGAATAGAGGACGGGGCGGTTTTCGGCGATCTCCTTGCGCAGCAGCTCGATCCACTCCGCATCGGAGTAGCCCGGGCGATTCTCGAGCGTGGCCGACTTGTCGTATCCGAGCACCGTCACCAGCCCCGTGTACTGGTCGGTCGAATAGGCGCCCGTACCGCCGTTCTTCGAGTAGTTGTAGTTGGCCTGGTTCAGGACGCCGAGATCGGCCATCAGCCGTGCGACCTCCTTGCGCTGGGCCTCCGTGGCATTGGCATCGTAGACGTCGGGGAGCAGATCGTAATCGAACGAGCCCATCGTGCGGCTCGGAATGGTCTGCCCCAGCGTCTTGGTCTTGTAGGTCGGCAGCGTCTTGTTCACGCTCTGCGGCCAGCGGTGGTATTTCATCACGATCGCCTCGGCGGTCTGGATACAGCCCGTCACGGCGCGCTCCGTGCCGTTCGGCAGGATCGGGCACTCGTCGTTATAAGGGCGAGTCTGATCCCAGAGCGCCGTATGCAGCTCCCGAACGGGCGTCGAAGCCTTGCTCGGCGCACTCCACGCCGCATCGGCGGACAGCCCTTGCGCACGCGCGTCGAGGATCATGTCGCGCATACCCTCCAGCCAGTAGCGCAGGTTCGCGGGCATGCGGTTCACATCGCCGAAGCGGTTCTCGAACGAATAGCCGAGCACGGGTGCGGCGGCATCGTCGCCCGCCACGATCACGAAGCCCGGGGCATCGGTTCGATTGAATACGTAGAGCGCAGGTTCGGCCGACGAGCGCGTGCGGGCCGTTTCGCCGTCCCACACCAGCCGCAGCTGCGGGGTCGTACGCGTGGCTGCCGACTGTGCGAAGAAGGCGGCCGCCCGAGCCTGTGCCCGGCTGACCGTAACGGGTGCCGCCGACCCGTCGAAGGGGAGCAGCGCCGCCGCGAGCAGCAGCAAGAAGGAGCATAACTGTTTCATATAACCTCTGATTAAAAGATTCCGAGGAGCAAGTTACGAATTTTTCGCGAAAGTAGGCTCTTTCCCGGTCAAAAAATGCGCCAACAGGCGAAACGGGCGATGCGCGGGCGGCCGCGGCACTGCACGACGGTACTCGGGCCGAAGCCTGCGGAGGCGCGCAACGAGCCTCGTGCGGGTTGCGGGCCTTTTTTCTGGAGGCTGCGGGAGGCTGCGCGAAAGCGTTGCGGGAGCACGTTCGCAGACGACGGCAGGAGGGCATATCGAGCGCTCCGACATAAGATGGCCGTCCGCCGCAGAGAGCGATGGCGAACGGCACACGCTTTACGCGCGATACGGCCGCTCGGGCCGAAGCCTGCGGAGGACGCGCATGTTTGCCAAAACTGCGGGCCTCAAGCGCGCGGAGGCTTCGGCCCGCCGATCCCTTATGGGATCGAATCCTGCGGCATGCGATGACATGCGACAGCCCGCCGAGGTACCTCCGAGGCAAAACCCCGTTGTAACGGAGCGACCCGCCAATCCTTGCGGGATCGAACGTGTTGCGACCGGCCCGCAGCCGAGCGGAGAGGCCTGCCGCGAGCCATTCGGCGAGTTGCAGCCCTCCGCCAGGGGGCGGCTGCGGGCTGCCGACGTCTACGACGTCGAACCTGCGCGTTCATACGATCCTCACACGGGCAGCGACTTGCGAAGGGACGCGACGTTTACGAGGCAGACCTTCGCAGGGGACGCTGCGGATTGCCGACCTCTTACGAGGTCGAACCGACAAGTTCGACGCCGGCGGCAGGAGGCAGTTCGAGCGGCTCGACGCGAGATTGCCGTTCAGCCGCATGGGGCGGCGGCGAACGGTGCGCACCTGCGTGCGACCTTCAGGCAGCAGCTTGCGAAACGCACACAACGAGCCTTATGCGAGCTGCGGGCCTTCGCCGCCGACAGCTGCGGGCTGCTGATGGCGCGCCATCGCCCCCCTCTCCGCATACGGAAAGGCCCTCCCCGCCTGTCGGCGAGGAGGGCCTTTTCGTTCGAACGACCGCACACCTACTTCGCGTAGGAGACGGCACGCGTCTCGCGGATCACGGTGATCTTCACCTGACCCGGGTAGGTCATTTCGTCCTGAATCTTCTTGGCGATATCGTGCGAGAGGCTCTCCGACTCCTGGTCCGAAAGTTTGTCGGCGCCGACGATCACGCGCAGCTCGCGACCCGCCTGAATGGCGTAGGTCTTCACCACACCCGGGTACGACAGCGCGATGTCCTCCATCTCCTTCAGGCGCTTGATGTAGCTCTCGACCACCTCGCGGCGGGCACCCGGGCGGGCGCCCGAAATGGCGTCGCAGACCTGGATGATGGGGGCGATGAGCGACGTCATCTCCATCTCGTCGTGGTGGGCGCCGATGGCGTTGCAGACCTCGGCCTTCTCCTTGTATTTCTCGGCCAGCTTCATGCCGATGAGTGCGTGCGGCAGTTCGGGCTCGTCGTCGGGCACCTTGCCGATGTCGTGCAGCAGACCCGCACGACGCGCCGTCTTCGGGTTCAGTCCCAGTTCGACGGCCATGATGCCGGCCAGGTTGGCCGTCTCGCGGGCGTGCTGCAACAAGTTCTGACCGTACGACGAGCGGTATTTCATCTTACCGATCAGACGGATGAGTTCGGGATGCAGGCCGTGGATGCCCAGGTCGATCGCCGTGCGCTTGCCGACCTCGACGATCTCCTCCTCGATCTGTTTCTTGACCTTGGCCACCACCTCCTCGATGCGGGCGGGATGGATGCGGCCGTCGGTCACGAGCTGGTGCAGCGCCAGACGGGCGATTTCGCGGCGGACGGGATCGAAGCCGCTCAAAATAATCGCCTCGGGGGTGTCGTCGACGATGATTTCGATCCCCGTGGCGGCCTCCAGCGCACGGATGTTGCGACCCTCGCGGCCGATGATGCGGCCCTTCACCTCGTCGCTTTCGATGTTGAAGACCGTCACGGCATTCTCGATGGCCGTCTCGGTCGCCACTCGCTGGATCGAAGCGACGATGATGCGCTTGGCCTCCTTCGTGGCGGTCATGCGCGCCTCCTCGATCGTCTCGTTGATGTAGGCCGCCGCCTCGCTCTTGGCCTCGGCCTTCATGTTCTCGACGAGGATGTTCTTGGCCTCCTCGGAGCTCAAACCCGAGATCTGCTCCAGCCGCACGTTCTGCTCGCGGCGCATCTGGTCGATCTCCTCCTTCTTGTGCTCGAGCAGCTGGAGCTGGTTCTGCATCTGCTCCTTGAGGCGGTCGTTCTCCTTGAGCTTCTGCTCCAAGTCGCGCTGCTGGTTCTGCAGGTTCTGTTCGAGCTGCTTGGCGCGCTGCTCGCTCTGCTGGAGCTTCTGGTTGCGCTCGTTGACCTGGCGGTCGTGGTTGCTCTTGAGCTGCATGAAGTGCTCCTTCGCCTGGAGCATCTTCTCCTTTTTCAACATTTCGCCTTCGGCCTCGGCCTCTTTGAGAGCAGCCTCGCGTCGTTTGCGGATCGAGGTCTTCATCACCAGGTTGGTGACGAGGACGTAGACCGCAACGGCGACGACGGCCGCAATCAAGGCGATTACTACGGTATTCATGATCTGAATTTCGGTTTTAAACGATTAATATAGGTGTTTTGGTTCGGGGCGGATGCGCCGCTCCGAGGGTTTGTTTCATAAAAAAACCGCATAGGATTCCTTAAACCTTGTTTGACGAATCTGCGAAGATTGTCATGTGTGGGGACTCCGACAATCGCAATCTTCCAACGGTACGCGCCCGAAAGCGCGGACACCCTTGCGGGTCAAGGCCTGATTTTGAAGCGCCGCGAGCGAACCCCAATGTAAAAAGTGTTCAGTTTCGCAAAGCTGTTAAGGAATCTATGCGGGTAGATTCTGGTTTCGGGGCTTCTCCGCAGCGCCGCAGCGCGGTCGTCGGCGGAAACCGCCCCTCTTCTGTTCGGTATGTAAAAGAACCTCGTTGTTTCGATCGTTCGGACGAACGGTGCGCTTTCCGTTCCGTCGTCCGCGGCGTGCGGCGCGCTTTCGCATGCGCCCCCGCCCTGCGGTCATTCGATTCGGGTATCAAGATACGTGCCCAGCTCCTCGTCGAGCGCGGCGAGCCGCTGCAGCTCCTCGCCGCCCACCTCGCGGCTGCGGCGCAGATCGATGTTGTCGATGGCGAACGTCAGCACGGCCATCGCCAGATAGTCCGCCTCGTCCCAGTCGACCATCCGCGTCGTCATGATGTCCGCCAGCGACTTGCTCGTTTCGCGTTCGGCCAGTCGGTAGACCTCTTCGCGGTCGCGGTCGATGGTGAAGCGGTAGTTGCGGCCCAGCACTTTCAGCGTAATCGCCTGCTTGTCGGCCGCCTGCCGTTCGTTCGCCGGCTTCGCCGACGCCGTTTCGCGCCGTTTCTCCATCGTTCGATCGGTTTATTTCGTTCGTTCGCAGCTCGTTCGGACCGCCTCGTCGCCGAGTGCAGCCGTCAGCGCGATGCACTTGTCCACCTCCCGCATCAGGCGGTTAACGCGTGCCCGCGCCTTTTCCCGATCGCCGCTGCCTCCCGCCAGGCTGTCGGCCAGCCGCATGCGGCCGAGCTCGGCATCGAGCCCCCGCACCCGCTCTTCGAGCGTACGGTTCGCCGCCTTCAGCCGGTCGCGTTCGACGACCAGCGCCCGACAGCGTGCATCGAGCCGCCGATGCGCGTCGACGAGCGCCCGCATACGGATTTCGAGGCTCTCTATCACGCTCTTGTCGGCCATGCTTCGGGATCGGTATTGCTTTTTGCTTTTCAAAGGTAAGCAAAATTTCGCGAAAAAGCAAATTTCGCACTCCTTCGGTTCGCGATCGCATGGCGGTCCGCGTCATCGTTCGGCCGATTCGCGCCCCGTTCGGCCCCGGCCGAGCGGAGGCGGCAGCGAGCCTTTCGGCAGTTGCGATCCTTCGTCACACGAAGCGGCCGTTCACCGCCCTGCTTCCGAACGCGGTTCGGCCCCCAGCCGAGCGGACGGGCCTGCGATTTCAGGAGCAGCCCTCCGCCAGGGGGCGGCTGCGGGCTGCCGTGCTGTCGCACGAAACGGTTCTCGGGCCGAAGCCTGCGGAGCGACCGCATCAGCAGATGCAGACCTCAAACATGCGGCGGCGGGCTTCCGCGCTTGCAGCGCGCATCCATGCTCGGGACGGAGCTTGCGAAGGGACGCCGCATGCGGGCCTTCGCGCGGCGAAGCTCCGGCCCGCCGATGGCTCCGCCATCGAATCCGCCTCGACAACCGCACGGGGCCGGCATGCGAGATCTTTACTCGGTCCCCAAGCACGCAGGGAGGGGCTTCGGCCCGCCGAACCCCCGACGGGGTCGAATCCTCCCGATGACGAGTCGCCCCGTGCGGCCTTTACCGCGATACGACCGTTCCGTAGAGGTCGTATTCGGCCGCATCGGTGATCCGCACCTCGTACAGACGGCCGCGCAGCAACCGCCGCTCGTCGGCGGGGATCAGGATCTCCTGGTCCACCTCGGGCGAATCGTACTGCGAACGCCCGACGTAGAAATCGCCCTGGCGGCCGTCGATCATCACCCGCTCGGTGCGTCCCACGCGCTCGCGGTTCAGCTCCGCGGCGATGCGCTGCTGCAGCGCCATGATGCGCTCCACACGCTGCTGCTTCACCTCTTCGGGCACGTCGTCCTTCAGGTGCAGCGCCGAGTGGGTCCCCTCCTCCTCGGAGTAGGCGAAGACGCCGAGGCGCTCGAAGCGCACCGCGCGCACGAAATCGCACAGCTCCTCGAAATCGGCCTCCGTCTCGCCCGGGTAGCCCACGAGCAGCGTCGTGCGGAGCGCCAGCGAGGGAATCGCCGCACGCAGCCGTTCGACGAGCGCCAGCGCCTCGGCCTTCGTGTGGCGCCGCAGCATCGCTGCAAGCTGGTTATCGGAGATATGTTGAAACGGGATGTCGAGGTACTTGCAGATCTTCGGCTCGGCGGCCATCACCTCGATCACGTCTTCGGGGAAGGCGGCGGGATAGGCGTAGTGCAGGCGGATCCAGCGCAGGCCGTCGATGCGGCAGAGGCGCCGCAGCAGCTCGGCGAGCATCCGCCGCCCGTACAGGTCGATGCCGTAGTAGGTCGTATCCTGCGCGATGACGATCAGCTCCTTCACCCCCGCGGCGGCCAGCTTGCGCGCCTCCTCTTCGAGCTCCTCCATCGGCACCGAGACGTGGCGGCCGCGGATGAGCGGAATGGCGCAGTAGCCGCAGAGCCAGTTGCACCCCTCCGAAATCTTGAGGTAGGCGTAATGTTTCGGGGTGGTCAGCAGACGCTCGGTCTTCAGGGCCTCCCCTTCGGCCGCTTCGAGGGCACGCACGACCCCGTCCCAGGTACGGGCACCGAAATAGGCGTCCACCTCGGGGATTTCGGCGCGCAGCTCGTCGGCGTAACGCTCCGAGAGGCAGCCTATGACGAAGAGCCGTTCGATGCGGCCCGCCTTCTTCGCCTCGACGGCGCGCAGGATCATCTCGATCGACTCCTGCTTCGCGTCGCCGATGAAACCGCAGGTGTTGATGACGACCGTCTTGGCATCCGTGCGGTCGCTGTCGTGCCGCACCTCGTACCCCGCGGCGGCCAGCCGCGCCATGAGGTGCTCCGAGTCGACCGTGTTTTTCGAACAGCCGAGCGTGATGACGTTAATTTTGCGCATCGCCGAAGAGTGCGTTGATGAAGCTGCGGCGGTCGAAGATGCGCAGCTGGTCGATTCCCTCGCCGATGCCGATGTAGCGGACGGGGATGCGGAAGCGGTCGCTGATGCCGATCACCACGCCCCCCTTGGCCGTGCCGTCGAGCTTCGTGATGGCGAGCGACGTCACCTGCGTCGCCTGCGTGAACTGCTTGGCCTGCTCGAAGGCGTTCTGTCCCGTCGAGCCGTCGAGCACGAGCATCACCTCGTGCGGCGCGTTCGGGATCACCTTCGACATGACATTGCGGATCTTCGTCAGCTCGTTCATGAGCCCCACCTTGTTGTGCAGGCGGCCCGCCGTGTCGATCAGCACGACGTCGGCGCCGTTGGCCTTGGCCGACTGCAACGTGTCGTAGGCCACCGAGGCGGGGTCGGAGCCCATCTCCTGACGGATCATCGTCGCCCCCGCGCGGTCGGCCCAGACCTGCAGCTGGTCGATCGCCGCAGCGCGGAAGGTGTCGGCGGCGCCGATCCAGACCTTGCGGCCCGCCTTCACGAGCTGCGCCGCCAGCTTGCCGATGGTCGTCGTCTTGCCCGCGCCGTTCACCCCGACGACCATCACCACGTAGGGCTCGCCTTCGGCGGCGTCGAGGCCGAAACTGCCTTCGGCGGCGTGCGCCTCTTCGAGCAGCGAGGCGACCTCCTCGCGGAGGATGCGCTGCAGCTCGGAGGCGTTCATGTATTTGTCCTGCGCCACGCGGCGCTCGATGCGTTCGATGATGCGGACGGTCGTCTCGACACCCACGTCGGAGCTCACGAGCACCTCCTCGAGCTCGTCGAGCACCTCGGCGTCGACCGTCGAACGACCCGCCACGGCGCGCGCCAGCTTCGAGAAGAGCCCCGTCTTGGTGCGCTCCAGTCCGGCGTCGAGCTCCTGCCGCTCGCGCGCCTCGACCTCGGTCGGCGCGGCCTCGGCAGCCGCCGTCTTCTTTTTGAATAGATCGAAAAATCCCATAATTTCGGTTGATTTATCCGTTTCGAGGCAAAGATAACAAGAATGTTTGAAAAAAATCGTTACCTTTACCAAATAGAATCGATTCGCAACCTATGAAACACATCCTTCTGCTCTGCGCCGCGACGCTCGCCTGGAGCGCGGCGGCGGCCCAGGACCTGATCGTCCGCACCGACAGCACCCGCATCGAAGCGCGTGTCGCGGAGGTGTCGCCCGAGACGATCCGCTACAAACGCTTCGCCGCTCCCGACGGCCCGACCTACGTGCTGCCCGTCGCCCGCATCGCCTACATCCGCTATGCGGACGGCTTCCTGGAGCGCTATGCGGCCGCAGCCGCTCCTGCCGCCGAAGCGCCGAACGCGGCGCAAACGGCACCCTCGGCCGTCCCGACACCCGCTGCACCCGCAACGACGGCCCCCGCGGCAGGCGTTCCCGCAGCGAGTGTTCCCGCAACCCCCGTCGTCGCCGCAACGGCTCCCGCCCCTGCGGCCGCAGCCGCTCCCGCAATCCCTGCAACCCCTGCCGCTTCCGCGCCGACCCTCGCCGCAGCACCCGCAGCACCCGCCGCACCCGCCGCACCCGCAACAGCTGCGGCCCCCTCGGCAACCCCCGTACCGCTACCCGCACAGCCCGCCACGACCCCTGCGGTACGCACCCTTACGCAGCCCGCCGCCCCGACAGCAGCGCCTCTGCCCGCAGGCTACGCCCCGCTGCGCTACGAGCTGGGGCAGGTCTGCGAAATCGGCGGACGAAAAGGAATCGTCGTGGAGATCGACGAGGAGGGGCTCCACGGCCTGCTCGTCTCGGTCGACGAGACAGTACTGCCCTGGAGCACCTTCCGCAAGCCCGATTTCCGCCTCGTGGGTGCCGCCGACCGCATCGACGGCCGCCGCAACATGGAGGCCGTGGCGCGCTACATCGAGGCGCACGGCGCTTCGTGGGACGATTTCCCCGCCTTCAAGTGGTGCCGCGAACAGGGCGAGGGATGGTATCTGCCCTCGATCGACGAGCTGATGAAGATCGGCCACGTCTACAACGGCGGCTCGCGCCTGCGCAACGACCGCCCCGCCCGCACCGCCTTCAACGAGCGGCTCAAGGCGAACGGCGGCGAACGCCTCAACGGCAAGGCCTACTACCACTCCTCGACCGAACTCGACGAGAAATTCCCCCTCATGTCGCACATGGGGCTCGAGGCACCCTATGTCGTCGAAGAGGTGCAGAAATACGTCTCCTTCAACGTGCGGGCCGTCTACCGCTTCTGACAGCCTCCGCCCCGCAGCAGGCCCGCCCGCTTCCGACGCCCGCCTTGCAGAAGACCTGCCCGCATCGGACTGCGCCACCCCGAAGCGCCCCGACCGAAACGGCTCCGCCGCCCCGAAGCGACCGTCGCCTCCCGATCGGGCCCTGCCGAACGACACAACCCCCGCCCCGAACGCATCGGGACGGGGGTTTTCCGTGTCGACCGCAGCAGCGGTTACGGCCGACGATAGCGGATCGCGGCCTCTTTCGTGCCGAAGGGGCGGCGAATCGTCCGCCCGTCGAGCAGCAGCACCTCCGCCTCCGCAACGCAGACCGAGCGGACCGCCTCGCTGCGCAGCACGAGCGTATCGCCGCACAGCGCCACCTCTCCTGCCTGCGGCAGCCCCTCCAAGAGCAGGCGAGGCGTGGTCGGCCCCGCGAGCGAATCGGCCTCGAGCCGCAGGCCGCGGGCATCCACGACGCGCACCGGCGTCCGATCGATGCGGCCGAGCAGTTCGCGCAGCGGCGCCGTGCGGAAATACTCCGCCACGGAGGTGCAAAGCAGGGGAGCCGCCGCCAGCACGACGACGGCCGTCAACAATTTGTTACTGGTTTTCATCTTCCATGAATTTACGGTAAAGGGTAACGAATTCGTCGGCCGTCAGTCCGACGCGGCGCATCGAGCGGAAGATGCGCGGCAGCTGCTCCCGCTCAAAGCGACGGCGCAGCGTGGCGGCGGCGCGGGCCTGCGCCTCGGGGGCGACGAAATAGCCGATGCCGCGGCGGTTGAAGATCAGCTCCTCGTCGGTGAGGCGCTCGTAGGCGCGCATCACCGTGTTGGGGTTGACCCCCAGCGCCGCCCCCAGTTCGCGCACGGAGGGGATCCGTTCCTGCTCGGGCCACTCGGCCGCGGCGATGCGGTTGCAGAACAGTTCGCAGATCTGCATCCAGATCGGTTGGGATTGATCGAACTCCATAAGCAGCGGACGTTAAGCGATTTTTCGTTCGGCGAGGGCGAAGCAGGCGGCGACGTAGAGCAGCGCTGCCTGCACGGCGGCATAGGCGGTGCGGAGCGCCGCGGGGAGGTCGTACGACGAGCAGACGAAGCAGCCGCGCAGGAGGTCGTCCGTCGTCTTCACCGTCAGCCGAAGCGGCAGCCCGGGCAGCGGTCCGCCGCACCCGACGACGATCGGGCTCCGCATCCCGTACCAGACGGCGGCCCCCGCGACGACCAATGCGACGACTACGACCACGGCATACCCCTTCAGAAGGCTGCGGCGCACGCGGAAGGCGACCAGCAGCAGGATCGGCAGAATCTGCAGGAAGATCCACGCGGCATCGGCCAGCCCGCGCAGCCCCGTCCCCCGCTCGATCGTGATCCACGACACGGGGAGCAGGAAGCCGACGAAGAAGCCGTTGAGCGCGACGAAGAGAAAGCGTTCGACGGGCGCCACGGGCAGCGTCGCGTCGATCACCGCCTGCGCGGGGTCGCGCAGGGCGGCCGTCGAGCGCGACAGCACGAGCAGCACCAGGGCGGGCACGACCGCCATGAGCGCCATGCCGTAGAGGACGGCGCATGCCGGATAGCGATCGGCGAGCAGGCGCAACAGCAGCAGCAGGCCGAATGTCACGACATAGAGTGCGGCGTATCTGCGTCCCTGCTCGACGTAATGTTTCAGGGCGAAACGCCCCAGACGGGCAAAGCTAAAGCGATTCATGGCAAGAGGCATTCGGTTGTTTTTTCAGCGCCGCGACCACCTCGGGGGCGGCATGCACGGCGGCATTGAAGAGCAGTTCGAGGTCGAAGCGCCCCTCGTCGGGGCCGTCGGCGATCCAGACGCCGCGGTCGCCCGCGGGCGAGGGTTCGGCGTAGAGCAGCCGCTGCCGTCCCTCGGCGGGACCGAAGCCGAAAACGGCCGTGAGGCGGTCGATGCGCTCCGAGAGGAGCAGGTTCTGCCGATCGAGAATCACCGCGCGGTCGATCAGCGACTCGATGTCGCGCGCCGCGTGGGTCGAGACGATCACCGTGCGCCCGGGTTCGACCTGCGCCGCCAGCATCGACCGCAGGGTCGAACGGGCGGGGATGTCGAGGCCGTTGGTCGGCTCGTCGAGCAGCAGCAGCGGCACGTTGCAGGCGAGGGCGAAGGCGAGGTAGCCCTTCTTCCGCTGCCCCATCGAGAGGGTGTCGAGGCTGCGGTCGCGATCGACCTCCAGCCGCGCACACCCCTCGTCGAAGGCCGCGGCCGAGAAGGCGGGATAGAAAGGAGCCGTCGCCCGCACGAAGCGGTCGAGCGTCACGGCGGGAAGCGCGAACTCCTCGGGCACGAGGAGCACCGAGCGATAGAAGTCGGCAGGCGGCTGCGGCGGGCGGAACCCCGCCACGTCGATCCGTCCCGCCTCGGGAGCGAGCAGCCCCGCGAGCAGCTTCAGCAGGGTGCTTTTGCCCGTGCCGTTGGCGCCCAGCAGGCCGACGATCTCCCCCGCGGGCAGATCGAGCGTCAGTCCGTCGAAGACCGTCCGCCGACGCCCGTACCCGAAACGAAGATGTTCGAGGTGAATCATGCGTTCTGTTTGTTTAGTGAATTAGTATATTAATACACTGCAAATGTAAAAACAATTTCGTTCCTCTCCAATTTTTTTTGCGTTTCGGCCGAAAAAAAGCGATCGACCCCGTTTCGGGGCCGATCGCCTGTCTCTTGATTTCCCGTTCTGCCGCACGCCTCCGCCCTGTCGACGGTTTCGGGCGCTCCGTCCGATCGGAAGGCTTGTCGCTCCCGTCAGTTATTCAGAGGGTCCGCGGCGGTTGCCTGTTGGGCTGCCTCTGTTGGTTGCCGGTTCCGACCACCCGTTCGGGGAGCTTCTGCCGGTTGCCGACGTCGGTCACCCGTTCGGCGTCCTGCGCCGCTCGCCTGCTTCGGTCGAGGGCTGCATCGCACGCGCCGTTCATTCCTGTCCGCGTTCGCGCGCGGGACGCGCGTATCAGCGGCTCCGCTCGGCGACGAACGAACAGAGGTGCACGAGCGCCGTGCGGTAGGGCGAGTCGTCGAACTCGGCGAGCAGCTGCACGGCGCGCGCCACGTAGCCCTGCATGACCGCCTCGGCTTCGACGAGGCCCTCTCCGTCGCGGACGAGGCAGGCGAGCTCTTCGACGGCGCCCTCGTCCGTGCGGCAGGCCTGCAACCGCTCGAGCAGCGCGGCTCGGCGCTCTTCGTCGGCCCGTTCGAGCACGACGAGCAGCGGCAGGGTGATCTTCCCTTCGCGCAGATCATTGTACATCGGCTTGCCCGTCTCGGAGGAGGTGTAGTCGAGCAGGTCGTCGCGCACCTGGAAGGCCATGCCGAGCGCCTCGCCGAAGCGGCGCATCGTGGTCACCTTGTCGCGCGTGGCCCCCACGGCCATCGCACCCGCCGAGGCGCTGACGCCCAGCAGGCTGGCGGTCTTCTTATAAATAATGTCGAGGTAGGAGGAGCGCGTCATGCTGTGCCGCGCCGCGCAGTCGCTCTGGAGGATTTCGCCCTCGGCGAGCGTCGCCATGCGGCCGCAGATGTGCGATACGAGGTCGAACTGACCGCTTTCGAGGCCGATCGAGAGGTTGCGCGCCAGGATGTAGTCGCCCAGCAGCACCGCCTTGTGCGACTGCCAGAGGGCGTTGGCCGAGGGTCGGCCGCGGCGCGTGTCCGATTCGTCGATCACGTCGTCGTGGATGAGCGACGTGAGGTGGATCATCTCCACGAGCATCGCCGCCAGCGAGACGCGCTGTCCGCCCGCGGCGCCGCGCGAGCGGGCGTTCATGGCGGCCGAGAGGACCACGAGCAGCGGGCGGATGCCCTTGCCGCGCGCCGCGAGCGCCTCGTGCAGCATCGTGTTGAGCAATTCGCCGTCGGAGGTGAACTGGCGTTCGATGAAGGCTTCGTAGGCCTCCAGCTCTTTGAGTACGGGTTCGCGGATGGAGTCGATCGTTATCATGGAGTCTCGGGGATGTCGAAAAACGGGGCCGACGACGCGATGCCGCGCTGCGCGCTGTTCGATCCGTGCCGCCGCATCGCCCGTGCGGGTTTACCGACAGCAAAGATAAGCAAATTCCCGATACGGGAGATGGCGCAAACCGATTTTTTCGTACCTTTGAAAGCATTTACATCGGAAACATGAATCGGCTGAAAGATCTGCTGCACCGCGCGACACCCGCGCTGGCGGCACTCGTACTCTTTTTCGTCGCGGCGGCGCTCTATTTCGCCCCGCAATTCTCGGGCGAACGGCTCCCCCAGCACGACACGGTGCAATACGAGGGGATGTCGCGCGACATCAAGGCGATGCGCGCCGAAACGGGAGAGGATCCCCAGTGGACGGGGGCGATGTTCGGAGGCATGCCCGCCTACCTGATCAACATCGAGTATCCCGCGCAGCTCGTCGTCCGCACGCTCGGCGCCGCCGTGCGGGGCGTGCTGGAGACCCCCGCGGCCTTCCTCTTCTTCGCCATGCTCGCCCTGTGGCTGGCCCTGGTGTGGTGCGGCGTCGATCCGTGGCTGGCGATCGTGCCCGCCGTCGCCTACGGCTTCTCGACCTATTTCCCGCTCATCATCGGAGCGGGCCACGTCACGAAGATGTGGGCGCTGGTCTATGCCCCCCTCATGATGGCGGGGGCGTGGCTCACGCTGCGCGGCCCGATGGTGCGCGGAGCGGTGCTGACCGCCGTGGCGACCTCGCTCGAAATCGGCGCCAACCACCCCCAGATCACCTACTATTTTCTGCTGGCGATGGCTCTCTTCTGGATCAGCGAGGGGGTCGCGGCGCTGCGGGCGCACCGCCCGGGCGACTTCCTGCGCCGCACGGGGGTGCTGGCGGCGGCTGGCGTGCTGGCCGTGCTCTCGAATTTCGCGCCGCTGTGGTATACGGCCCAACATACGAAAGATACGATCCGCGGCGGCTCGGAGCTGGCCGTGGCGGCCGACGGCACCTCCCCGAAGGGGCTGGCGCTCGACTACGCCACGGCGTGGAGCTACGGGCGGGCCGAGAGCTGGAACCTGCTCGTGCCCGATTTCGCGGGCCGCGACTCGGGGACGACCTTCGCCCGCGACGGCGAGGTGGCGGTCGCGGTGAAGGAGCTGGGGCTCGACGGGCTGGCCGAACAGCTGCCCGCCTATTGGGGCGGACAGCCCTACACGGCGGGGCCCACCTACCTCGGCGCCGCGGCGATCTTCCTGGCCGTGCTCGGAGCGCTGCTCGCGAGCGGCCGCAACCGTTGGTGGGTGCTCGCGGCCTCGCTGTGGATGCTGCTCCTCGCCTGGGGACGCAACTGGATGGCCTTCACGGAGTTCTTCTTCGATTACCTGCCCGGATACGACAAGTTCCGCACCGTCTCGATGGCACTCGTCGTCGTGCAGTGGAGCGTGCCGCTGCTGGGCGGACTGGGACTCTGCTCCCTGCTGCGGGCGGTCGGCGCAGCAGCCGACGGAACGAACAAGCGCTCGCGCAGTACAGCCCGCGCGACCGAGGCGGTCGGCGCGGCCGATGCTCCCCGAGCGGCGAAGGGCGCCTGCACGGCCGAGGCGACGGGGGCATGCAATGCGCATAGTGCAGGTAATGCGGCTTGTGCGAACGATGCGGGTTGTGCGGGCGACGCAGTCGGCACGACCGATGCTCCCCGATCGCTGCGATGCGTGCGGCGCGCGCTGGCGTGGGCCCTCGGCCTAACGGGCGGCGCCTGCCTGCTGCTGCTGATCGGCGGCGGCGCGCTCTTCTCGTTCGGTCTGGCCGAAGGGTCGGCGCTGCTGACCGACTACCTGCGCCGCATCTTCGAGGCGAACGACCTGCAAACCTACATCGCCCGCGGCATGGATGTCGAATGGGGCGAACGGATCGGCGCCGCGATGGCGGCCGAACGGCTCGCGATGATGCGCGCCGACGCGGGGCGATCGCTGCTCATGGTCCTGCTGGCCGCAGGGTGCGTCTGGCTCTTCCTGCGCCGCCGCATCGGCCGCATTACCCTGGCGGGCGCTTTGACGGCGGTCATGCTGCTCGACCTGGTGCCCGTCGACCTGCGCTTCCTCTCGCACGACGATTTCGTCTCGCCCGCGCGGCGACGGATCGCGATGACGGAGGCCGACCGCACGATTCTGGCCGACAAAACCCTCGGATTCCGCGTGCTGAACCGCACCGTGAGCCCCTTCAACGACGCGACGACCTCCTATTTCCACCGCTCGGTGGGCGGATACCACGGGGCGAAGCTCGCTCGCTACCAGGATCTGATCGATCGCTACCTCAACGAGGATCACGGGGCGGTGCTCGATATGCTCGACACGCGCTACGTAATCCTGCCCGATGCGGCGGGACGCCCCGTCGCGAAACGGCGCACGACGGCCTTCGGCCCCGCCTGGTTCGTCGACGAGATCCACTTCGCCCCCACGGCGGAGGCGGAGATCGACTTTCTCGGGACGGCCGACCTCCGACGCACCGCGGTCGTGGCGGGCGCCGATGCCGAACTTTTCGCCGCCACCCGCGCCGATACGTCCGACAACCGCATCGAACTGGTCGAATACCGCCCCAACTACCAACGTTATACCTACGACGCGGCAACGGATGCCGTGGCCCTCTTCTCGGAGATCTATTACGACAAGGGGTGGCACGCCTATATCGACGGCGAGGAGGCGCCCTACGTGCGGGCCGACTACGTGCTGCGCGCCATGGAGCTGCCTGCGGGGAGCCACACGGTCGAGTGGCGGTTCCGCGCACCCGACTGGGGTACGGTCGAGGCGATCACGCTGGCCGCATCGCTGACGATTCTGCTCGGCGCACTCGCCCTGCTTGTGGTCGAGTGGCGCCGCAGCCGACAAAAGAGAGCTTAAAGCGGTTTTGCAGCTTCAAGGCTGCTTTTACATAACGTATTTACTCAGACCGAAGCCTGCGGGATCGATGGATGTCGATACAAGCCCACAGCCGAGCGGAGGGGCGGCATCGAGCGGAACGCGAGTGGCAGCCCTCCGCCAAGGGGCGGCTGCGGACTGCCGTGCTACCGCACGCATCGCCGTTCGGGGCGCAGCTTGCGAAGCGCACGCAACGAGCTTCATGCGAGCTGCGGGCCTTCGCACGGCGAAGCTGCGGCCCGCCGCGCTAAAGCGCGCATCTTCAACCGAGCGGAGGCGGGATCGAGCTCTCCGGCGAGTTACAATCCGCCGTCCGTAAACGATCATCCGAACCTGTGCACGTTTTTTCCTCCCATTCGCTGCATGTATCGATTTTTTCACTACCTTTGTTCCTGCGAATACTACCATAATCAACATCCTTGTAAGTGTGCACCCAAGGCAGACTTAAAAAAGTGTGCGCAGAGCCGTTGGGGTTTAGCGACCCGTGAACGGCACCTTGCGGTAGCCTGAAAGGGTGAATGTGTAGTGTTCGCAGCTGCGCATTTTTTTATTTTATGCGAACACTGCACATTGTCTGCGTTCCGACGCAGACCGACCGCAAGGTCGACCGCCGACGGTTCCCGTCGTGCAACTCCCCGATTCGTCTCCTCTCACATCCTCCCGATTAGCGAACCGCCGCTTTTCGATCTTCGCCCATCTTTGTCGAGCCTTGCGCTCGATAAGGACCGCTACCCTATTGTCCAATCCCAATCCAACCCGATTCATGGAAACGAATCTTCTTTTCGATCCCGCCGAGGCCGAACAAATCGTCCATATCCTCAACGACGGCTATTTCGATCCCGAATACATCCTGCTCTTCGGCAAACTCGTCGGAGGAACGCCCCACAGCGACGCGACCGCATACGACCTGCTCGTCGTCGTGCGCGATACGCCCCGATTCGACTGGTTGCAGGCCAAACGAATCCTCCGCTACAAGATGCCTGTCCGACTCCGAACCATCACCTACATCAATCTTTACATCCTTCCCCTGCGGTACGTCGAAGGACAAGGGCATCACACCCCCTTCCTCTATTTCGCCCATGCCGAAGGCCGGCTTCTCTTTTGCAGCGACCGTCATCATTTCCGCCGACCGAAGCATCCCATCCATTTCGCCCGTGCCTGTGCCGATGCCAAGGCGCATTTCGACACCTTCCGTACCCTCGGATACGAGCTCCTGGAGCAGGCGCAGGATGCGTGGGTCGAGGGTCACAACGAACGGCTGGCCGCGCAGTTCACCGCACAGGCGCTCGTCTATTTCTACCACACCCTCTACTACGTCTATCACGGCATGGAGTGCGAGTCCCACGATCCGGTCGTCATGCACGATCGAATGAGAACCCTCTCGACGCGGCTGATGCTCGTCTTCGACGACGACCACATCAGGAACATCTTCACCATCCCCTTTCTGAAGCAGGTATTGACCAAAACGACCTATTCCGTCGAGTTCCACTTGTCGGGGCAGGAGCTCGAGAAGCACATGGACCGCGTGCAGCAGGCTGCGCAGATCATCGAGAGCTGCGCGGGCAGGAGGATCGAGCTTTACAAGGAGTTGAGCGAACAGGAGTGACCTCTCTATCTTACAAGGAGCGCCCGTTATGCAGCGGGCGCTTTTTTGCGTTTGTGCGGCAGCAGCTTTGTTGCGTTGCATGCGTGCGCAGCAGGACAACGTTCGCCGACGACGGCAGGAGGGCTTTTCGAGCGTTCCGACGCGAGATTGCCGTCCGCCGCAGGGGGCGGAGGCGAACGGCTCACGATTGCGCGCACGATACTGCCAATCGGGGCGAAGCCTGCGGAGTGCCCGTGTCGATAGATGCGGGCCTCCGCGAGCGGGAGGCTTCGGCCCGCCGACGTCTGCGACGTCGAGCCCTGCGGCAAGCACCGCAGTCTGCACGAACAAAACGTTTCGGCCCGCCGATCCCTTGCGGGATCGAAACGCGCCCCTCCTCCTATACCCATAAAAAAACATCACCCGACCTCCTCGGTCGGGTGACGCATATCGGATCGCAGGCAGCCTACTCCTCGGCGGCAACCACCGAGAACTTGATCTCGGCCTTGACCTCGCGGTGCAGCTTGGCCGTGGCGATGTACTCGCCGACGGTCTTGATCGCCTCGACGGCGATCGCCTTGCGGTCTACCGTCACGCCCTTTGCGGCGAGCGCCTCGGCGAGGTCCGTAGCCGTAACCGTACCGAAGAGCTTGCCCTCCTCGGCCTTGACCGAAAGGGTGAGCGCCAGGTTCGAGATCGTCTCGGCGAGAGCCTGCGCATCGGCCAGGATCTTGGCATCCTTGTGCGCGCGTTGCTTCAGGTTCTCGGCCAGGATCTTCTTGGCGGCAGCCGTAGCGGCCTTCGCGTAGCCCTGGGGAATGAGGTAGTTGTTTGCGTAGCCGGGCTTCACGTTCACAATGTCGTTGGCGTAGCCCAGGTTCTCCATATCCTTGATCAGAATCACTTCCATAGTCTTGTCCTCCTTGAATTATTTCATGCAATCGGTTACGAAGGGCAGGATGGCGAGGTGACGGGCACGCTTCACGGCCTGTGCCACCTTCTTCTGGAACTTCTGCGAAGTACCCGTCAGACGGCGGGGCAGAATCTTACCCTGCTCGTTGAGGAACTTCTTCAGGAACTCGCCGTCCTTGTAATCGACATAGCGGATGCCGAGCTTCTTGAAGCGGCAGTATTTCTTCTTCTTTACATCGACCGATACCGGATTGAGGTAGCGGATCTCCGACTGGGGCTTGTTCTCCTGTGCCATGGTTTACTCCTCCTGCTTGTTAGAAAGTTTCGCACGACGCTTCTCCGAGTACTCCACGGCGAACTTGTCCTGCTTGAAAGTTAAGAAACGGATCACGCGCTCGTCGCGGCGATACTGGGTCTCCAGCGTGTTGATGATCGACCCTTCGCCCGTGAACTCGACGAGGAAGTAGAAACCGGTGGTCTTCTTCTGAATGGGATAGGCGAGCTTCTTGAGGCCCCACGACTCCTTGTTCACAATCTGACCGCCGTTTTCGGTGATGACACCCTGGAATTTGTCAGCGACCTCCTGCACCTGTGCTTCCGAGAGGACCGGCGTGACAATGAAAACGGTTTCGTAATTGTTCATACGTGTTGATAATGAATTAAACGTTTTTCCCTTGCGGGCCCGCAAAGGTACGAATTAAATTCGGGAAATCAAACATCTGCCGCTTTTTTCTTCTGAAACAGCAAAATCCGTGTGCGCCCCGACCGCATCCCGATTCATGACTCATTCTTTGTAAGAGATT
>CAJUAV010000004.1:178925-187195 GCA_910584485.1 uncultured Alistipes sp. | reverse complement strand
AGGCCTGCCGCTAGCGTTCATCCTGAGCCAGGATCAAACTCTCCATTGTATAAAAATGTTTTGTTAATCTTTAGCTCTAATCTCAAAGGTATTGTTTGAAATCACTCTCTCAAGGAGAGTGGAAAAAACTAATAGCTGCTCAAATACTTCAAAGAACGCCGTTTGTATATTGCTATAAGAACTTTCTTTTGTTCTGTCGCCTTGCGGCTTTTGTTTCTGCTTTTCGTTTGAAGCGAAAGGCTTCGCAAAGGTAAGGCGTTTTTTTGAAACCTCCAAATCTTTTTGGAAGATTTTTCAAACTTTTTTTTCAGAACCCTTCTTGCGACCACCTCATTTTCGGAGGTGAAAGCGGATGCAAAGGTAAATCAAAAAATCCGAACTTCCAAAAGAATTTTCAGTTTTTTCAAAACTTGTTTCAGAACCTTTTTCGTTTCGCATTCGGATCGTTTCCTTTCCGAAAGCGGGTGCAAAGATGCAGCTTTCGGACGACATCTCCAAATAATTCGAGCACTTTTTTCGCACTTTTTTCCGGCCGAAAACGCACGTCGTTGTCCGACAATCCGTTACGAAAAGCCCGCCGAAAGGGCGTTGCAGCACTGCGCGGCATTTCGTATCTTCGCAGACGAAACCTACACGCGAAAGCCGATGAAACGATCCGCTATTATATATATAGGTATCCTGCTGACCGCCGCCTGCCGTCCCGCCGCACCCGCTCTCGAAGCGGGCGATCTGCTCTTCACCGTGGGCGGCGAGAGCGGCATGAGCGAGGCGATCCGAAGCGCCACCGCCTCCCAGGGCACACTCCCCTACACCCACGTCGGCCTGCTGACCGAGCGGGCCGACTCGGTGATCGAGGCGACCTCGCCCGAAGGGGTGCGCATCGTTCCGCTCGCCGATTACCTCGCACGGGCGGCCCGCATCGAAGGGCGGCCCTGCGTAACGGCCAAGCGCCACCCCGACCGTCGGGCGGCCCGCGCAGCCGTCGCACGCGCACGCGCGCTGGTCGGAGCGCCCTACGACGACGCCTTTCGCGCCGACAACGACCGCTACTATTGCAGCGAGCTCGTCTGGTGCTGTTACCGCGACACGACGGGCCGCCCCCTCTTCGAAGCGCGCCCGATGCGCTTCCGCGACGACGCGGGGAGGATGCCCGCCTACTGGACCGAACATTTCGCCGCACTGGGCGAGCCGATTCCCGAAGGCGAGCCCGGGACGAACCCCGCCGCCATGGCCGAGACGCCGCAGCTGAAAGAGGTCCATCGCTGGTTTTAGCCCCCAAAAAAAAGACGCGTTGTCCGCCGAAGAGGCAGGCAACGCGTCTTTTCTGCAAGGAGGCTTACTCCTCGGCCGCGAACATCGGATCCCAGGGCGGCAGCAGCACCGGCTTTTCGTCGAGCAGCTTCAGGATGTCGGCCGGCACGAAGCGACGTTCGGCGACGATGCGGAACATGTACTCGTCGAACCACTCGTCGGTCATAATCAGGTTGCCCTGCCAGCCCGACGCCGCGCCCCAGCTGTTTTCGACCATCCACTTGCGCGGCCGCTCCGCCTCGTCGAGGTCGACCGCGATCAGGGTCATGGCGTGCGACGAGCCGCTGGCGAAGGTTTCGATGCGCGCCTTCTTATCCATCGGGAAGGAGGTGCCGAAGAGCGATTCGTAGTCGAAATTGGCCGGGTCGAGTCGTCCCGAGGCTCGATCGAGGAACTTGCCCACGTCGCACGAGAAATACATCGCCGTGCCCGCCTTGATCGAGGCCGCGGCGATCTCCTTCAGCCGCTCGATCGGCAGATTGACGTAGAGCCAGTTTTCGCCGTCGTAGACATGACGGTCGAACTCGATCTCGTAGACCTTGTAATAGGGACGCGACGGATCGTTCATCAGCATCACATAGTTCGATTCGAGCTGCGCGCCGACAAAGGTATCGTAGAAACTCTTGGGAGTATAGCGCGCCGTGGAGACCTTGCGACCGCTCTTGTCGTAGCGCGTCCACTCGAACTCGGTCGGCGGCTCGCCGAGACAGCTGACCAGGATGCGATAGATCTCCGTGAGCATCGCCTCCTTGCGGGCGGCCGTGCGGGCGGGCTTCTCGGCACGCAGGGCAAGGGCGTATTCGCGCAGCTTGAGCGAGAGGATGCGCGCCATCTGTGCCGTATTTTCGCTCTGGAAGGTCTCGGGCATCGCCGACTTGGGGACGACGCCGTATTTCATGACGAGGTTCGAGACCCCCGTGAACTGGCCGCCGTCCGAAACGGGATGTTTCAGCAGCCACTCCACCGTGCGGTCGTCGAGCGGACGATCGCGCGTGTCGATGATCCCCTGCAGGAAGAGGTTCGACTTTTCGAGCAGATCGAAGAAGGAGCAGTAATTCTGCGAAAACTCGAACGCGGGGAGGTCGTGTTCGCGGATCATCTGCGCCCGCAGGACGTTGAGCCCCGTGAAGAGCCAGCAGCGGCCCGACGATTTCTGGTTCGTGATGCCGACCGTCGGCACGCGGTGCGAGAAATGGGTGTCGCACATGGCGAGGTTCTCGGCATTGATCGCCAGCGTGGCGATCGAGGTCGAGGCGAGGGCATTGCGCACGGCCCGCTGTTCGGGCGTCCCCGCATAGCCGCGGCGGATGCGGCCGAGCATCGCCTCGTCGATTCCGCCCGCCTGCGCCACGGCGAGGAGGGGTGCCGACAACAGCGCCGCCGCCGTCAGCCATCGTAAAAGTCTCTTCATCGTCGAATCGGTTTTGAGTTCGTTTCGGTAAAGATAGCGAAATTTTCCCGTTCGACCGCACGAAGCGGCCGTTTCCCGCACCGCGGCGCGGAGAAAGCGACGCAAAAAAACATCCGACAACGATTTTTTTTGATACCTTTGCGCCCGAAAAAGCGCATACCATGTCGAAATTCATCGCAACGATCCTGCTGCTCGTCGTCTCGAACGCCTTCATGACGCTGGCGTGGTACGGGCAGATCGCCTTCCGCTCGCGCCTCGAACGATACAGCCTCACGGCGATCGTGCTCTTGAGCTGGGGCGTGGCCCTCGTCGAGTACTGTTTCATGATCCCCGCCAACCGCGTCGGCTCGGTCGCCTTCGGCGGCCCCTTCACGCTGTGGCAGCTCAAGGTCATCCAGGAGGTGATCTCGCTGACGGTCTTCACCCTCTTCATGCTCCTCTGCATGCGGGGCGAACCGCTGCGCTGGAACCACATCGCGGGATTCGGCTGCCTGGTGCTGGCCGTCTACTTCCTCTTCAAACGGTAACATGCGCGGGCGCCGCTCCCCGATTCGATTCGGAGAACGGCGCCCGCTCCTTTTTTTGACACGGCTTAAGCCAGCAGCTCGCGCACTTTGGCCGACACCTCCTTGCCGTCGGCACGACCGGCGAGCCGCTTCGTGGCGACCCCCATCACCTTGCCCATCTCCTTCATCGACGAGGCACCCACCTCGGCGATGATGGCACGTACCTCGGCCGTCAGCTCTTCGACCGAAAGCTGTTTGGGCAGATACTCCTGATAAACGGCCACCTGCGCCAGCTCCTCGGCGGCGAGGTCCTCGCGCCCCTTCTCGCGGAAGAGGGCCGCCGAGTCGGCACCCTGCTTGGCCAGCTTCGAAATGATCTTCAGCACGTCGGCGTCGGCGAGCTCCGCGATCTCGGGACCCGCCGTCTTGGCTTCGATGATGTATTTCTTCGCATTGCGCAGCGCGCTCAACCGCGCCGTATCCTTGGCCTTCATGGCCTCCATGATCCCTTTCGAGATCTGCTGTTCGAGTGACATAGCGATATACCTATTTATATATGGAACGATCGACGGACGGACCGTCATGCAAAGATAACGTTTTTTTCGCCGAAACGAATCCTTATGACCGCCGTTCGCGCAGCAGCCAAAGCCCGAACATCGTCAGGGCCGCGTTGTAGAGCAGCAACTCGAAGCCGATACGATAGCCGAACCACCGTGCGGCAGCACCCTGCAACAGGGCCGCCAGGATCGGAGCCAGCAGGGCCGGCAGCCAGACCAACCCATCGCGGACGCGCAGCCGGCACCAGCGGCCGAAAAGGAAGAGCCCCAGGATCGGCCCGTAGGTATAGCCCGCCACCTTGTAAATCAGGTTGATCGTGCTCTCGTCGGCGCCATAGCCGAACAGCAGCACGAGCAGGGCCATCACCCCCGCCATGCCCAGGTGCACGCGTCGGCGCAGGCGCGTCAACGCCACCTCGTCCCGCCGCGCGCCGCCGAGCAGATCGATCGTGCAGGAGGTCGTCAGAGCCGTCAGGGCCGACCCCGCGGCCGAAAAGCTGCTCGCGGCGAAGCCGACCA
Source organism: uncultured Alistipes sp. (assembly GCA_910584485.1). Classification (GTDB taxonomy): domain Bacteria; phylum Bacteroidota; class Bacteroidia; order Bacteroidales; family Rikenellaceae; genus Alistipes. Next base: position 182,891 of record CAJUAV010000004.1, on the reverse strand, counting down.
CGAAGAGCATGCCGACCGCCACGGGCAGTCCGCCCCCCGTCGCCACGAGGGGAAACAGGCGGTCGCTCTTGGCGGGAAGGGACAACCCCGCAACCGCGGCATAGCGGTAGAGCAGCACGCCGAGGATCAGAAAAAGCGCCACGACGACGATCTGGCACACGGCCGTGAGGACGATGTTTTTCTGCGCATCCCCCACCGAGCGGCAGCTCAAATTGCGCTGCATGAGGTCCTGATCCAGCCCCGTCATCGCCACGAGCAGCACGATGCCCGCCGCGAACATCTTCCAGAAATAGCGATCCGACGCGGGATCGTCCAGGAAGAGGATGCGCGAGGCGGGCGAGGCCCACACCTCGCGCCACGCCTCGCCGACCGAGAGTTCCAGCCGCCCGAGGATCGCGCCGATCGTCGTCAGCAGGGCCGCCAGCAGCACGGTCGTCTTGAGCAGGTCGGCACCGATCACGGCCCGCACGCCGCCGCGCCGCGTGTACCCCCACACGATCGCCATCGTCGCGAGGACATTGCCCCAGAACGGCACGCCGAAGCGGTCGAAGATGAGCTGTTGCATCACGGCGCAGACGATGTAGAGCTTCAGCGCCGCGGCCGACATCTTCGACAGAAAGAAGAACCACGCCCCCGTGCGGTGCGAGACGGGGCCGAAGCGCGTTTCGAAATACTGGTAGATCGAGGTCAGGCGCTGCCGATAGAAGAAGGGCACGAGCCAAAAAGCGACGAGGAGCTGTCCCACCGTGAAACCCGCCATCATCTGCAGGTAGGAGAAGGCGTCCTGCGCCACCGACCCGGGGACCGAGACGAAGGTGATGCCCGACATCGCGGCTCCGATCATCGCCCACCACGCCACGTACCACGGCGTGCGGCGCTCGCTGGTGAAGAAGGCGGCATTGCCCGCACGGCGGCCCGTGAGACGGGAGACGGCGAACAGCAGCAGCGCATAGAGGAGCAGGGCCGCGAAAACGGGCAGCGGAGAGGCGGTTGGAACAGACGGTGTCATGGCGGTCGGCGGTTTTCGGAGCAGCCGCCCCGAGCGGAGGCCGCAACGGCGCAAAGGTACGAAAAACGGTCGAAAAAGCGGACCGCACGGGATTTTTTCGGGAAAAGGATTGCCGATTGCATTTTTATGCGTACCTTTGGCCGTTGGAAGGTGTAATGGTACCCGATTGTAAATTATCCAAAATCAAGCACATAATATGGCACGAAATCTCAAAATCCGAGATCTGACGTTGCGCGACGGCCAGCAGTCGTCGTTCGCGACCCGTATGAACCAGGCACAGATCGATCGCTGCCTCCCCTACTACAAGGAGGCGGGCTTCTATGCCATGGAGGTATGGGGAGGCGCCGTACCCGATTCGGTGATGCGCTATCTGAACGAGAATCCCTGGACGCGCCTCGAAACGATCCACAAGGCCGTCGGCGACGTGTCGAAACTGACCGCCCTGTCGCGCGGCCGCAACCTCTTCGGCTACTCGCCCTACACGGACGAGATCATCGACGGCTTCTGCCGCAACGCCATCGAGAGCGGTCTTGGCATCATGCGCATCTTCGACGCCCTGAACGACGTCGACAACATCCGCTCGACGGTCAAGTACGTCAAGCAGTACGGCGGCATCGCCGATTGCGCCGTCTGCTACACGGTCGACCCGAAATACCCCGAACCGGGCTTCCTGGCCCGCCTGATGGGCAAACGCGCCCCCAAACCCGTCTTCACGGACGCCTATTTCCTCGACAAGGCGAAGCAGATGGCCGCGCTGGGCGCCGACATGATTACGATCAAGGACATGTCGGGTCTGATTCCGCCGCGCCGCGTCGCCACGCTCGTCAAGCTGCTCAAGAGCGAGCTTTCGATCCCCGTCGATTTCCACACCCACTGCACCCCGGGCTACGGCCTGGCATCGGTGCTGGCGGCGATCGTCGCCGGCGTCGATATCGTGGACACCAACTGCTGGTATTTCGCCGAGGGCACGGGTGCCCCCGCCATCGAATTCATCGACGTGATCTGCAAGAAGCTCGGCATCGAAACGGGCGTCAACATGCAGGCCGTGGCGAAGATCAACCGCGAGCTGCGCGAAATCCGCAAGGAGCTGAACCTCTCGGTCTTCGGCGCCGAGAAACCCGAGCCGAAGCCCTTCGAAATGACGCCCGAAATCGACGCGCTGTTCGACGCGGCCATCCGCGCGGCGCAGCAGGACGACGAGCAGGGCTGCATCGACGCCTGCCGCCGCATCGAGGCCCACTTCGGGTTCCCCGCACCAAACGAACTCGTCCAGAAGGCCGAGATCCCGGGCGGCATGTACTCGAACATGGTGGCGCAGCTCAAGCAGCTCAAGGCCGAAGAGATCCTGCCCCGCGCCATGGAGCTCATCCCCTCGGTACGCCTCGCGGCAGGTCTGCCCCCGCTGGTGACCCCCACCTCGCAGATCGTCGGCGCACAGGCCGTGAACTGCGCCCTCGACGAAAAGGCGGGGCGTCCGATGTACTCGAACAAGAGCTCGCAGTTCGTCGGCCTGGTGAAGGGCGAATACGGCAAGACGCCCGTGGCGATCGATCCCGAATTCCGCTTCAAGATCTGCGGCGTACGGGAGGAGACCCCCTACGACACCTCGAAATACCGCATGCAGCCCAATCCCGAGCTGCCCGAGGCCGGCGGCGTAAAGCTGGCCGAGAACGAGAAGGAGGTGCTGCTGCTCGAGCTCTTCCCGCTCGTGGCCAAGAACTACCTGACGGGCGTCAAGAAACAGGCCTACGAGGCGAAGCGCGCCGCCGAAGCCTCGGCCGCAGCGGCAGCCGAAGCCGCCAAACCCGCGGCACCCGAGAAGCCCGTGCAGAAGATCACGGGCAACACGGTCCTCGCACCGCTGCCCGGCCGCGTGATCGACATCCGCGTGAAAGTCGGCGACACGGTCAAAGAGGGGCAGGAGGTCCTGATCCTCGAGGCGATGAAGATGGAAAACGCCATCGAAACCGACTACGCGGGCACCGTCAAGCAGGTGCTCGTCGAAAACGGCGAGACGGTGGCGATGAACAGCGTCCTGATCGAAATCGAATAAATCCGCGCTTTCGCCGCCCGCCGCGGCATCGGGAGGCTGCTCCCGAGCAGACGGCGGCGCCGCGCTTCACTTAACGCACAGAAGAAAAATGGCATTTTTCAAGGAATTCAAGGAGTTCGCCCTCAAGGGCAACGTCATGGACATGGCCGTCGGCGTCATCATCGGCGGCGCGTTCGGCAAGATCGTCACCTCGCTCGTGAACGACATTCTCATGCCGCCGATCGGCGTGATGCTGGGCAACACGGATTTTTCGGATCTGAAAATCGTTCTGAAGCCCGCCGTCGAGGCGACCGATGCGACCCCCGCCGCGGAGGCCGTCACGTGGAACTACGGCGCCTTCATCCAGCAGTGCATCGACTTTCTGATTCTGGCTTTCTGCGTCTTCCTGATGGTGAAGATGATGAACCGCCTCATCAAGAAGCGTGAGGCAGCGCCCGTCGCTGCACCCGAACCGCCGAAGCCGACCAAGGATCAGGAGCTGCTCGCCGAGATCCGCGATCTGCTCAAGGAGCGGAAATAACGCTCCGTCACGCATGAAGCAGCCGCCGCTGCCGATCTTTCGATCGGGCAGCGGCGATGCTTTTTGCGGCAGAGGCAAGCGGGGACGGCCGTGCAGAAGGGAGGGGGCTTGCGGTTCGCGACTTGTCATCGAGCGGAGGAAGCGGCAGCGAGCCTGCGGGCAAGGTGCAGGCCTCTGCCAAGAAGCGTCGGGCCGTCGGTGCTGCATCCGAACGAGTTTCAGCCCGCGCCGAGCGGAAGGGCACATCGAGCGGGACGTGCGTTGCAGCCCTCCGCCCGGGGCGGCGGCGGGCTGCCGTGCTGTCGCACGAAACGGTTCTCGGGCCGAAACCTGCGAAAAAGCGCCATCGTACGAATCGCAACGTTCGCCGACGGCGGCAGGACG
>CAJUAV010000004.1:48783-178825 GCA_910584485.1 uncultured Alistipes sp. | reverse complement strand
CCTGCGAAAAAGCGCCATCGTACGAATCGCAACGTTCGCCGACGGCGGCAGGACGGGCAGTGAGCGGCTTGCCTGCGAACCTGCCGTCCGCCGCATGGGGGGGGGCGGCGGCGGGCTGCCGTGCTGTCGCACGAAACGGTTCTCGAACCAAACTGCGAAAAAGCGCCATCGTACGAATCGCAACGTTCGCCGACGGCGGCAGGACGAGCGGTGAGCGGCTTGCCTGCGAACCTGCCGTCCGCCGCATGGGGGCGGCAGCGGGCTGCCGTGCTGTCGCACGAAACGATTCTCGGACCGAAGCCTGCGAAGAAGCGCCATCGTACGAATCGCAACGTTCGCCGGCGGCGGCAGGACGAGTGGTGAGCGGCTTGCCTGCGAACCTGCCGTCCGCCACATGGGGCGGCGGCGAACGGCACACGCTGCGCGCGATTTGTTTTCGGCACTCCGCCAAAGCGCGGCTGCGGGCTGCCGTCCTTTGACGAGGTCAAGGCTTTCACCCGAAAAACAGCACGCGCCGAACGCATCCCCCCCCCAAAAAACAGAATCGCCCGAGCGCCTCGACAAGGCACTCGGACGATTCCGCATATATCACACAGCAGCAGCCCGCGACGACCGCGTCAGCGCTTGCGGCCCTCCTTGGCCTCGATGCACTCCGTGGCGTGCGGCACCTTCATCAGGCGCTCCTTCGGGATCAGTTTTCCCGTCGTCTTGCAGATGCCGTACGTCTTGTTGTCGATGCGCACGAGGGCCATCTCGAGGTTGCGGATGAATTTCATCTGGTGCATGGCCAGTCGGCCGTTCTCCTCCTTGGAGAGCGTCGCCGCCCCCTCCTCGAGCACCTTGTAAGTCGGCGACGTATCCTCCGTATCGTTGTCGGAGGTACGGGTAATCGTCGCATGGAGCAATTCGTAGTCGGCCTTGGCGCTTTCGAGCTTTTTCAGGATCAACTGACGGAACTCCTCGAGTTCCGCATCGCTATATCGGGTCTTTTCCTCTGCCATATCGCACTGAAATTGAATGGTTCTATTGGTAAAATTAAACAAATTACGCGATATAACCAAATTTTTCCGTCAAATATCGCGCCGACCGCTCCCCGATCCGCGCCTTTTCGAACGACGAAACCGCCCTAAAGGCGCGTCACAGCGATCCGCAGCGGCGCATCGTCGAGCTCCGAAGCGACGACGACCGCACCCGCGGGTTCGGCCGACGCCTTCACCTCGACGGCCAGCGTCTGCTGCCCCACGTAGTCGGCGTAAACGGCCAGCGACGCCTCCACCTCGGGCGACGCCTCCACCTCGACACGGATCTTGTCCGTCACCTCGAAGCCCGCCTCCTTGCGGATGTTCTGGATGCGGTTTACCAATTCGCGTGCCACGCCCTCGCGGCGCAGCTCCTCGGTCACCGTAATGTCGAGCGCCACGGTCAGCTTGCCCTCCGAAGCGACGAGCCACCCGGGCATATCCTCCGACGTGATTTCGAAATCGGCCGCCGTCACCGTGATCCGCTCCGCGCCCAGGTCGAGCTCCGTCTCGGCCGACCGCTCGATCTCGGCGATGCGCTCCTGCGAGAAGGTCGCCGTCAGCGCCGCGATCTGCTTCATGTACTTGCCGTAGCGCGGCCCGAGCGTCTTGAAATTGGGCTTGATGCGTTTGGTGATGATGCCCGTCGTATCGTGGATGAGCTCGATCGCCTTGACGTTCACCTCGTTCATCACGAGCGTGCGCACCGCCTCGATGCGCGTCGCCATCGTCGGGTCGAGCACCGGCACGAGGATCTTCGAAAGCGGTTGGCGCACCTTGATCGAGACCTTGCGGCGCAGCGCCAGCACCATCGACGAGAGCTGCTGCGAAAGGGCCATCATCTGCTCCAGCTCGCGATCGATCAACCCTTCGTCGACCGTCGGAAAGGTCGACAGATGCACCGACTCCTCCGCATGACGGCCGCTCACGGCGTTCAGATCCGTGAAGATGCGGTCGGCGATGAAAGGTGCGAACGGAGCGGCGAGCATCGCCACGCTCTCCAGGCAGGTGTAGAGCGTCTGGTAAGCCGCCAGCTTGTCGGGCGTCATGTCGCCGCCCCAGAAGCGTTTGCGGTTCAGGCGGACGTACCAGTTCGACAGGTTTTCGCCCACGAACTCCTGCATGGCGCGGGCGGCGGGTGTCGGATCGTAGCACTCCAGCGAACGCGTCACGACGCCGATGAGCGAATGAAGCTCCGAGAGAATCCAGCGGTCGATCTCGGGACGTTCGGCCACGGGAATCTCCGCCTCGCGCCCCGTGAAGCCGTCGATGTTGGCATAGAGGGCGAAGAAGGAGTAGGTGTTGTAGAGCGTGCCGAAGAACTTGCGGCGCACCTCGTCCACGCCGTCGCGGTCGAACTTGAGGTTGTCCCACGGCTGCGAATTGGAGATCATGTACCAGCGCGTCGCGTCGGCGCCGTAGGTTTTCAGCACGTCGAACGGATCGACGGCGTTGCCGAGACGCTTCGACATCTTGTTGCCGTTCTTGTCGAGCACCAGACCGTTCGAAATGATGTTCTTGAAGGCCACCGAGTCGAAGAGCATCGTCGCCAGCGCATGCAGCGTATAGAACCAGCCGCGCGTCTGGTCGACTCCCTCCGCCACGAAATCGGCGGGATAGCGGTCGGCGAAACGGTCGGCGTTCTCGAAGGGATAGTGCAGCTGGGCATAGGGCATGGCGCCCGAATCGAACCAGACATCGATCAGATCCGCCTCGCGGCGCATCGGTTCGCCCTTCGACGAGGTGAGCACGATGCGGTCGACGTAGGGACGGTGCAGGTCGATGCGGTCGGTCGAATAGTTCTCGGCCGACATATCGCCCACCTTGAAATCCTTGAAGGGGTTCTCCTGCATATGGCCCGCGGCGACCGACTTTTCGATCTCCGCCAGCAGCTCTTCGACGGAGCCGATGCACTTGAGCTCCGAGCGGTCTTCCGTAGCCCAGATCGGCAGCGGCGTGCCCCAGAAACGCGAGCGCGAGAGGTTCCAGTCGTTCAGATTTTCGAGCCACTTGCCGAAACGGCCCGTACCGGTCGATTCGGGTTTCCAGCGGATCGTACGGTTGAGCTCCATCATGCGCTCCTTCATCGCCGACGAGCGGATGAACCACGAGTCGAGCGGGTAATAGAGCACAGGCTTGTCCGTACGCCAGCAGTGGGGATAGTTGTGGACGTGCTTTTCGATCTTGAAGGCCTTGCCCGCCTCCTTGAGGCGGACGCAGATGTAGACGTCGAGCGACTCGGCGGCAGCGGCAGCCTGCTCGTCGTACCGGCCGTCGACGGTAAACTGCGGATCGTAGGCGTTCTTGACCCAGCGACCCGCATACTCGGCGTAGGCGGGCGTCACGCAGGCGGCAGCGAAACGTTCGTCGAGTTCGTCGAGCCGATAGAACTTGCCCTGCAGATCGACCATCGGGCGCGTCTCGCCGCGTTTGTTGATGAGGAACAGCGACGGAATGCCCGCAGCGCGCGCTACGAAGGCGTCGTCGGCACCGAACGTCGGCGCGATGTGGACGATGCCCGTACCGTCGTCGGTCGTGACATAGTCGCCCGCGATGACGCGGAACGCCTGCTCCGACGCCTCGTGCCAGTTGCCCTCGGTATCCGTCTCGACGGGCTTCACCCACGGCAACAGCTGCTCGTAGCGCATGCCCACGAGGTCGGCGCCCTTGTAACGGCCCACCACGCGGAACGGCACGAGCTTGTCACCCGCCTTGTAGGCGTCGAGTTCGAGTCCCTCGGCCTTGCGGTTGAAATGGTTGTAGAGGAGCGCCTCGGCGACGACCGCCGTCAGCTTCTCGCCCGTATAGGGGTTGTAGCTCTGCACGGCGACGTAGTCGATCTTCGGGCCGACGCAGAGCGCCGTATTGGAAGGCAGCGTCCAGGGAGTGGTGGTCCAGGCGAGGAAGCAGGGGGTGCCCCAGTGCGCCATTTCGGGCTTCGGATCGATCATGCGGAAGGCTGCGACGGCCGTCGTATCCTTCACGTCGCGGTAGCAGCCGGGCTGGTTCAGCTCGTGGCTGGAAAGGCCCGTGCCCGCTGCGGGCGAATAGGGCTGGATCGTGTATCCCTTATAAAGCAGCCCCTTGTCGTAGAGCTGCTTGAGCATCCACCACAGGGTCTCGATATACTTGTTTTCGTAGGTGACGTACGGGTCCTGCATGTTGACCCAGTAGCCCATCTTGCGCGTGAGGTCCTCCCAGACGCCCGTGAACTCCATCACCGCCTCGCGGCAGGTGCGGTTGTACTCCTCGATCGAAATCGTCTTGCCGATATCCTCCTTCGTGATGCCGAGTTTCTTCTCCACGCCCAGCTCGACGGGCAGACCGTGCGTGTCCCATCCCGCCTTGCGGTGTACCTGAAAGCCCTGCTGCGTCTTGTAGCGGCAGAAAACGTCCTTGATCGTGCGGGCCATCACGTGGTGGATGCCCGGCAGGCCGTTGGCCGACGGAGGACCCTCGTAGAAGACGAACGACGGATGCCCCTCGCGCGTCGAGAGGCTCTTTTCGAAGGTGCGGTCCCGATCCCAGCGGGCGAGCACCTCGTCGGCGACGGCGGCCAGATCGAGGCCTTTGTACTCCTTGAATTTCATATGCGATTGTATTATTGCTCGTTGTCCTCCCGCGCCGCAGCGCGGCCGCCTCGCGTCTGCGGGCGGTTCTTTAACGGACAAAGATACAACATCGGATCGAAAAAATAAAAAAACGCCGCGAAAAAGACGCGGCGTTTATCTGCGGCTACAACATGCGAGCTACCAATATAATCATGCCGCGGATGTCCTGACAATAATTGCGCATTTCACTTCGCCGCGACAACGAGGACCGAATGTATCCGCGACTTTTAGTCTGGCATAATCGATCATTCGTAGTCGAGAAGAACCGGCCACCGAGAAAATTTGATATTTATCAAGGATTTTCTTAATTTTGTACACGATTAGGCATCTTTCGGCGAATACGACTCGACACGCGTAGGCTTGAACAGCTGCCTGATGTGCGATAACCAACGGGAAAGCACCTGTACAGGCTCGTCCCCGAGATCCGAAGCGTCAAGCAAACGGACGGTTACAGATCATGCGTGATGATGATGAAAGTCGGGTGTCGCGCAAAGGGGTACGATATAGCTTAACATGAACGTTAACACTTTGGACCACACACACGAGACGCAATGGTTCGCCATCAGAACCAGACAGGATTTCAGAGCCGAAAAGGTGCTGGGAGCCGTGTGTGACGAAGTGTTTTTTCCAAAAAAAATCGTTGCTGTTCCCGGGAAGAGGGCGCATAAGCGTGCGATTATTCCCCATGTGCTGTTCATCAAGACAAGTCTTGCAAATGCGTTGGCACTCGAAGCGGACGGTCGAAAGCATCCCGACATGTTCATATCGTTTTGGATATACCGCTATCCGAAAGAGAACAAAATTCAGGTCATTTCCCAGCATTCGATCGATCTGCTCCGTCTGTTAAGCATGGATGGCCCCTCCGAATGCGAAATTTTCAACAAAACGGATTTCAGGGAAAACGAACACGTCAGAGTCATCGGCGGAGTCTATAAAGGGCATGAAGGATACGTGCAGCGAGTGAAAAAGAACAAACATGTCGTCATCAAAATAGAGGGCATTTGTATGGTCATGCTACCGTTCATTCCTCCGTCCCTGCTTGAAAAAATAGGCTGATATGCTGTGAGCCAATCGCGCTCGACGAAATTTCGATATGTACGGGATCAAGTCGACGCCGTATGCCGTACAGAAGCTAGCCGCGTCGTATAGCGAAAGCAGAAAATAACCGCATCTGCTGCCGCACAAACATCTTAATTCATCAGGAAAGGGACTGAAGCAAGCCCCCGTATCATTTACCGGTCCAATGAATCAAATCAAGGCAGGAGCCGTACTCAATTATGTCATTATAGGCCTGAACGCTCTGGTCGGGCTTCTCTATACCCCGTTCATGCTGCGCATGCTCGGTCAAAACGAGTACGGGCTCTACTCTTTGGTTGCTTCGATCATCGCCTATCTGACACTCCTTGACTTCGGATTCGGCCCTGCCGTGGTTAGATATACGGCCAAATATCAGGCTGAAGGAAAACTGCAAGAACAACACGCCCTTTTCGGCCTGTTTTTCACGTTGTATTCGATCATCGGAGTGATTTCGTTCGGCCTGGGGCTGCTGCTTTATTTTAACATTGACTGGCTTTTTGACAGAACCATGACACCAGAGGACCTTTCACAGGCCCGCATCATGATTCTGCTCCTGCTCGTCAACCTGGCCTTTACGTTCCCGATGAGCATATTCGGGTCCATTATTGCCGCCTACGAAAGATTTCTGTTCCAGAAAACGGTTCTCATCTTGAGGATCGTCCTCTCGACAGCGGTGCTGATGGGGGTTCTGTACGCCGGTTACAAAGCAGTCGGACTCGTCGTTGTACAGACCGTTTTCAATGTATTGCTCTTATCCGCCCATTTCATATATTGCAAAAAGGAGCTTCGGGTCAAGTTGCGTTTTGACCATTTCAAATGGCCGTTTATCAAGCAGATTTTGAATTTCTCCGTTTGGGTATTCCTGGGGGATATCATGTTCAAGTTCTATTTCAATACCGGACAATTTGTACTGGGAGCGACTTCAGGCACCGTCGAAGTGGCGCTCTTTGCTTTAGGCGTAACGCTGATGCAGATGTATTTCATGTTTTCGGGTGGAATCAGCAATGTGCTGCTGCCTAGAATCACCTCTATGGTAGCGCTTCACAAATCTAAAAAAGAGATTTCGGACCTGTTCATTCGGATCGGGCGCCTGCAATTCATCACCATGGCGCTCATTCTTGTCGGATTTATTATTTTAGGCAGACCTTTTATCTATCTGTGGGCCGGAGAAGCATATGCCCCGGTATATTATATCGAGCTCATTTTCTTCCTCTCTACGCTTGTCCCGCTGATTCAGAATACCGGCATCTCCATATTACAGGCGCGCAATCAGCAAAAATTTCGCTCCCTGATGTTGGTGACCGTAGGCGCCGTCAGCCTTATCGGACAGATCCTTCTTTCAAGATATTACGGAGCAATCGGATGCGCCATAGCCGTAGGCGTTGCCAATATCATAGGCCAAGGAGTGATACTCAACTGGTATTACCATAAAAAGCAAGGAATCGACATCTTCCGATTCTGGAAAGAAATCGGGAAAATGGCCGTTGTTCCCATTATGATAGCCGTCCTCGGATATATGCTAATGAATCATATCGAGATCCGGAATTGGCAAGAATTCGCCCTGTTCGCAATCGGCATTATGCTGCTTTATGTGCCACTCGTTTGGAAATGGAGCATGAATGAAAACGAACGGGCGTTGATCTCCAAGCCGTTCACGAAAGTCATACGGAGATTTGTTCCATAGCAATAACAGATATTATGAAAATATTATTACTGGGAGGAACCGGTGCCATGGGTTCTCATTTGTCTGCGATATTATCATCACAAAAAGACAAATCGATAGCTATTACTTCGCGGAAATCGCATCCTTCATCCAATAACATCAGATATATAGCAGGAAATGCGCACGACAACGCCTTTCTCGATGAACTGCTTACTGAAAAATATGATGTCATCGTGGATTTCATGGTCTATAACACCGATGAATTTCGCAAGCGTGCAACAAAATTATTAAAGTCTTGCACGCAATATGTTTTTATCAGTTCATCCAGGGTATATGCCGACACAGAAATGGTCATTACCGAAGATAGTCCGCGCTTGCTGGACACATGCACGGATGAAGAATATCTGACCACCGATGAATATGCCCTTACCAAAGCGAGGCAAGAAAATATACTAAAAACCGCGGGGGGGGGAAATTGGACGATTATCCGCCCGTATATCACCTTTGCCGAGAATCGGCTTCAACTGGGCGCATTGGAATTAAGCGAGTGGCTGTATCGCGCACTGCTGGGACATACAATCGTATTTTCCGAAGACATCGCCGAACGCTACACGACCTTGACGTATGGCTTCGATGTGGCACGCGGCATAGCTGCCATTATAGGCAACGAAGATGCCTATGGGAGAGCTTTTCACATCACAGGCCCCACAGCTGTCAAATGGAGAAAAATTCTTGATTTATATCTTGACATCATCGAAGAGGAAACGGGGAAAAGGCCCAAAGTCAAAATGATTGAACGACATCCATATATCAAGTATAAGAGTCGCAAATATCAGGTGATCTATGATAGGTGGTTCAACCGACGATTCGATAATTCCGCTATCGACAAGTTCACGGAGACCTCGTCTTTTCTTTCAACGGAAGAAGGAATCCGAAAATCCCTGACGAGCTTCATCAGAAATAACCGATCATTGGATTTCACCTTAATCCCTTCCCACGAAGCCCTTTATGACCGCATAACCGGCGAGAGAATGAATTTAAGGAATCTTCGAGGGATAAAATCGAAAGCTCTTTATCTGCAACAGCGCTTTCTTCCCGAAATGACTCCCTTCTTAAAAACGCTTGTAAAGCCATTTCATTAATTTGTCATATTCAGCACCCTATGAAGCATTATTACAGTGTCGAGAAATCCGTCCAAATGTTGATTTCTCTTCTGAAACAACATAATATCCGTAAAGTCGTAGCCAGTCCGGGCACGACCAATTTGTCTTTCGTCGCCTCGATCATGCACGATCCATGGTTTGAAATCTATTCGAGTGTCGATGAGCGATCCGGATGCTACATGGCTTGCGGATTGGCATTTCAATCCAAAGAGCCGGTCGTCATTACCTGTACGGGAGCTACTGCATCCAGGAACTATATTCCCGGACTGACCGAAGCCTATTACAGCAAGCTGCCCATCCTGGCCGTAACGGCAACACAGGGTAGAAATAAAGTAGGACATCTGGTAGCTCAAGTCTTGGACAGGTCGCAGGTCCAACATGACATCGCGGTTTTAAGCGAAAGCATCACCGCCTCATTAACCGACGAGGAGGAATGGAGCAACAACGTCAAGATCAACCGCGCACTTCTTGCTCTGCGTCACCGTGGAGGCGGACCTGTTCATCTCGATTTTCAAACCGTCTACCCGCGCGACTACTCCGTAAAAGAATGCCCGCAGACAAGAGCGATCTTCAGGACCTCTTTCACGGATCCGGCAACCAATCCCGGCAACCAATTTCCGGAAATAGACACAAACGGCCGAATCGCCATCTTCATCGGGCGCCATCGTGATTTTAACGAACGAGAAACAGAGGCTATCGACCGCTTTTGCGGAAAATTCAATGCAGTCGTATTTTGTGACCATACATCCGGCTATAAAGGAAAATACAGAGTGCTTCTGCCGCTGATCACGACACAGACCATGGCCGTTTTCGATATAAACAGAGTAAATCTGCTGATCCATCTGGGCGAAATCTCGGGCGCTTATGCCTACGTATCCCCCAAAGAAGTATGGCGGGTAAGTCCCGATGGAGAAATAAAGGATTTCTACCGCAAACTGACGCAGGTATTCGAAATGGAACCGAAGGCATTTTTCAACCATTATGCGCCACACGAAGAGAGGTGCAACAACGAAGCGGCTTACTTGAAAGAGTGTCTGGATGTGCTCGCGGATATCAGAGGTCGTATCGATCCCGAAAAAATACCCTTCTCCAATATCTGGCTGGCATCACAGACGGCCCATCGAATGCCAGAAAACAGCATCGTTCATCTGGGCATTCTCAATACGCTACGAGCCTGGAACATGTTCGAGATGCCCGAGGCGGTATCTTCCACCTCCAATACCGGCGGGTTCGGCATCGACGGGATCCTCTCGACCCTCGTAGGCGCATCGCTCGGCGACAGGGACAAATTATTTTTCGCTATTTTGGGTGACCTCGCATTCTTTTACGACATGAATGCGGCAGGAAACCGACACATAGGTAACAATATCCGTATTCTTTTGATAAATAACGGGAAAGGAACGGAATTCAGAAACTACACCCACCTCGGCGCCTTATTTGGAGAAGAGGCGGACAACTACATTGCCGCTGCCGGCCATTACGGCAACAAGTCGCACCAGCTGGTCCGTCACTATGCCGAAGATCTCGGATTCGAATATCTCACGGCGGATACGAAGGAAGAGTATCTTTCCCGCCTTGAACGATTCCTTTCACCGCTCGCAAAAGACTCGCGCCCCATGCTCTTCGAGGTTTTCACGAACTCGGAAGACGAAAACGATGCGCTGAAAATGATGAACGAAGCCTGCAAATCGGCGATGGGCGTAACAAAAAGTTTCGTTCGAAAAACCATTGGGGAAGGAAGCGTAAAAATCGCAAAAAAAATGCTTGGCAAATGGTAGTCTGCATTCGTGTCCGATTACCGGTATACAGGCTTCGACGAAAAACCTGCCGATAGGACGCGATCCGATCTCGAGCTTTCGGAGACGACATCCGCCAGGTTTCCCGTCCATCGACATAGCAACCAAATTATTCAAAACCACAATCCGTTTTTCGTTCATTCTTGCCGGCTATACCGGCAAGAAAATACGGGAACTGCAGCTTGCCCCGGCACCCTGCGATATACGATCTGCCAAAACCAATGAACACGACTGCTGTCGGACGCACTCCGCGAAAATCCAATATCGAATTGCTTCGCATTCTGGCGATTTTTTCCATCCTGATCTATCATGGAGGCTTTTCCAGCGTCGGCTTACCGACCATGGAGGACATAGGAGTACGTCCATTTGGGACCTTCGGACGATACGTTTTGGAGAGTTTCTCCATCATATGCGTTGACGTATTCATCTTGATTTCCGGATGGTTCGGCATCAATCAGCGATTTCGGAGTTTCAGCCGATTCTGTTTTCAGTGCTTCTTCTTTTTCTGTTTGGTATATTTAATAGTATTAGGGGGGGGGCAGGCCCGCTTCACCGGAGAAGGAATTTTAGGGCTGTTTGCTTTAACGAAAGTAAATTGGTTTATAAAAGCCTATATAGGACTGTATATTTTCGCACCGGTACTCAACAGCTTTACTCAAACTGCCAATAAGCGGCAAATCGAATTGTTCCTGATCGCTTTTTACAGTTTTCAAAGTCTCTACAGCTGGATAACGAATGCGGCCACCTATATCGAATACGGTTTTTCGTTCTTCTCTTTCGGAGGATTATACATTCTGGGGCATTACCTGCGCCGCTATCCGAACCGATTTACGAATAAGTCCAAGTACAGCGATTTAATGGTAATCGTGCTGATTCTCTGCCTCGAGTCTCTGATTGCCTACTGGCTGACCGGTCATCCGTTAACTGTCCGCAGAATCTATGCGAACGTAAGCCCGCTCGTAATTCTCCATTCGGTATATTTGCTGCTGTTTTTTTCAAAGATGAACATTCAAAGCCAATTCATAAATTGGATTGCCGCAAGTGCTTTCGCCGCATTCCTGTTGCACGGGAATCCTTACGCCTATCCGATTTTTCAGCAATGCATCCGATGGTTGAGCGAGCATTACAACGGATTAGAGTATTTCGTTTATTGGCTAGGATTCCTGCTATTCATTTTCGCAACTGCCATCTTACTGGACCAGATTCAGAAAATCGTATGGGACAAGATCGTTGTAGTAAAGGTGGAGAAGTATCGCAGCTACCGGAAACTGCTTCAGAAACAGAAAATCTGACACACAAATGAAAATCGCCATTCTTACTTTTCCCATAACGCTCAATTACGGATGCGTGCTTCAGTCTTTCGCACTCCAGACCACATTGGAAAAGCTGGGCCACGAAGTCACGATTTTGGACAAAAGAGATTGGAGGGCAAGTACGACAAGAGGGAAATCGCTCGTCGCACTAAAATCGCTCTTGAAATATTGCATCGGAAAAGAGAGCTTTATGCAGACGAAGCACAAAATAAAGCAACTATGTCGCAATGAAAAGAAACAAGGGAAGGGCATATCGGATTTTGTTCATAGGCACCTTCATCTTTCCGAAAGAATCTATAGCTTCGATCACAAGAAGGCTCGTTTCACCGAATTTGACGGATATGTGGTCGGGAGCGACCAGGTTTGGAGATATGCCTATTTAAGTCGATATATTCAGAATTACTACCTCGACTTTGCTTCTGAAGAGTCGAAAAAAATATCCTATGCAGCCTCTTTCGGAATAGACCAAACAGAGTATCCCGCATCTGTCATATGTCAGTGCAAACGTTTGGCGGAGCGTTTTGACGCCATTTCGGTCCGGGAAGATTCGGGAGTCGCCATTTGCGAAAAATATTTCAACAAAAAAGCCGTCCACGTCATCGATCCCACGTTTCTTTTAACACCGGCCGAATATAAGAAACAGATTGGATTTGACACTACCCAAGTGAAGACTCTCCAAACCTATATTCTGGATGAGTCGGAAGAGAAGCGAAAAGTAATCGAACACATCGCATCACAACACGGATACGATCGAAACGATCTGATGCCTTCGGAGCATAACGGGTTACGACGCTTTCCGTCCGTCTCAAGATGGCTTGAAAGCTTATACAACGCCCGATTCGTCATAACCGATTCGTTTCACGGTACTGCCTTTGCCATCCTGTTCAATACGGAATTTGTCGTTATGGCCAATCCGGAGCGAGGCAACGCCCGACTTCTGTCGTTGCTGAAAATGTTCAATCTTGAAAAACGGCTTATATCTACGCCTCGGGAATATGAAACAGCCGCATCGAATCGGATCGATTGGCAAGAGGTGAATCAGAAGATTGACAGCTATCGGGACTTCGCACGCTCCTACATCACAGAGTCATTGAAATAATGAGCAAGTTCAAATTAATACTATGGCTTTGCATTTCCGCAATCCTGCTCGGAAATGCCGTCAAATTTGAATTTGACGGATCGGAGACATTCATCTTGTTGTTCAATATTGTAATGACCTATCAATATTTGACGACAAGAAAATCCTTGTACCAATCATTGGCTTCGTGCTGTTTGCTGATATATGTTTTTCTATCCCTGAATCTTTATGCGTTCGGCAATTTCATGGGACTTATGGGAGAGCAATACACGGTCGAACAGCGGAGCGCATTGGCAGTATTCGGCAACAATGTGCTATGTTGTTTTTTGGTCGGAAGCATGATCTTTTTATCACGGCGCAGGGAGCGGTTCAATCCACAGGAGATAGACAAGTCGCTGCGGCGTCCGTTCAGTCCGACCGTCGTGTGGCTCATTCTATCCGTTGCATTCACCCTCTCTTTCATCAGTTACTGCCTGGGTATAGGCAGAATGGGTGCCGAAGGAGTTCAGCTTCCATTCAAACTAAACGGTATTATCCAAATGATAAGAACCGATATCATACCCATTGTTTTCATGATGATCGTAGCACGCAATTACCGAGATAAGCGCCTTAAAAAATATTTGATCTGCTTCTTTTTCTTGGCCTTGCTTGAAACGTTCGTCATGTTGAGCAAGTCACGACTCGTTTTTTTGTTCCTGCCGCTGGTTCTGTACTACGTTTTGAGAGAGAGAAGAATCGATAAAAAATTAATCAAAGCATTGTTGCCGGTTGTGGTCGTGTTCTTTTTGCTCTACCCCATTATCGGAGCGATGAGATACATAGACTCCGACTCCTTATTTTCATTCAGCTCCATTCAAAAAAGCAAAGAACTTTCTGAGGACCTTGAAAGCCAAAAGGAGGGAGACGGCATTCAGATTCAATTTTATAACCGGTCATTCCTAGCCGGACAGCACTTTATGAATGCCTATGATACCATCAAGGACGAGGATCTATTTGATTTTTCTCGTTTCCCCCTGATTGTCGTCATGGGAGGAAGTGCGGCTTATGAGACGCACGTTATCGAGCAATTCCCCGAAACTGCGATTCATTCATCCGGTACAACCGGCATAACGGATGCGCTTTTGGTGGGCGGTCGCGGCCTTGCTTACGCAACCATTTTATTGCTCACCTTTTTAGCTTCATTGATCGACAGCCCGAAATCGAACAAAAAATTAATGCTGAAAGTTTTCTTTCTGCTGTTATTCATAGAACTGATTCGCGCAAAAAGCTATTCCACCTTCCTGGATATGCTGATACTCCCCTTCATGGCAAGCAAAATTTTCGAATATTTTATCATACGGAAATCATATACGAAGGATTTACAGATAACCGATCACACGACATGAAAACGATCTATTTAGTAAGATATAACGAAAGTAGTCCCGGAGTCAAGGTGATAACGGACGCTTTCACGCGCGTACTGCACGACAGGAACTACAAGGTCGTTGTAACGAGGGTGTTTCCCGAAAGGCTAAACGACGCGGATATCCTGATTACGTATGGCCCTAAAGAGGCGTATGATGCCGTAAAAAGGAAACTGCCCGTACGATTGGCACTCCTGGTCGACAACTATTCCCTCGGGCAGCTTAACAAAGCCAAATTTTTCCTCAAGAGAGGAAAAATTTGCTATAAGGATTTTTGGTACTCTTTAGTCACCGGTTTGTTATACCGAAAAAGAGAAAACACCATTGCGCGGCACATCAAGCATCTGATGTTTGTATCGCAAACCGACATCGACCATTTCAAGAGGCGGAATCCGGACAACACGTACTATTTGGTTCCAAACGGAGTGAATATCCCGAATACGGCTGAAACAGAAAAAACGAAAAGCGACACCCTGCGATTGGGCGTATTAAGTAACTGGACGGATGCCACCGTTCAGGAATGCCAATGGTTTATCGAGGATATTTTGCCTCGATTAAATGCCAAAGACAAGGTTCGTCTTGTTGTCGCTGGTAAAGGCGCATCTCCAAAAAGCATTGCTTATTTCAACCGTTCACCGTATATCGAATACCTTGGTCCGGTAGCATCGTTGAGCGATTTTTTCCGAAACATCGATATATACGTAGCAACCGTTCCGAGAGGATGCGGAATTTTGAACAAGGTATTGGATGCTTTTGCGTATAGGACCCTCGTAATCGGCATTCAGGAATCCTTTTCAGGATTCTCATCCATGGAAAAGTCGTACATTGTCTGCAGGTCGCTCGAAGACTTTCAACATGCGATCGAAGTAGTCGCCGACGGCCAGATTGCAGCCGAATACGTACAAAATGCAAGTAATTATATCGAACAGCATAATAACTGGGATAAGAATTACACCGCTTTTACGAATCGCCTCCAAAGCGAACGAATCATCTAACGTCTCCACCAAGCAAATGAATCATAAAAGACTACTGTTCAGATCAATTTATTACCCCATCATGGCGTTGTTGAAGGTTGTGAACATGCTTTCGACCTCATGGTACATGAAATTGCTAACCTCTTTTCTGAAGAGTTGCGGGATTCGGATAACCGGCGCTCCCAATTATATATCGTCCGATGTCTATTTCGACAATTTCCACCGCATCACATTAGGCCATGACTGTGTCATCAGCAAACAAGTCGTCTTTCTGACACACGATTTTTCCATAACAGTTGCAATGAAAGCTGCCGGACGCACCCCCGACACGGATGTCAGCATAGACGGAGATATCATGATCGGCAACAATGTTTTCATCGGCTTAAGAACAACTCTTCTTCCTGGAACAACCATAGGCGAAAACACCGTGATTGGCGCAGGATCGCTCGTTAAAGGCCACATCCCTGCCAATGTCGTTGCTGCCGGTAATCCGGCAAAAGTTATCATGACGATCGACGAGTATTTCGAAAAAAAAGTCCGGCAAAGTTAAGCAGGCTGCTTCTACGGAAAACCAACGATTCACCGATTGTTAACTGCAACGCCATACAAAACCATGAAACAAGTCTTTCTAATTCAAGCTCATACGGATCCAGAGTTCCTGCGTCGGCTTGTCTCCAAACTCGATCATCCGGATCATTTTTTTGCTATACATATCGACAAAAAATCGCAAAATATGTATGCAGACAAATCGGTCGAGGCATTAAAAAATATGAATAATTCATTAATAATCAGTGATTTGAAAATAAATTGGGGGGGGGCAAATCAATTTTATGCTACGCTTAAACTAATCGAGTGCAGCGTCGCTAAATGGCCTTTCGCCGAATATTTCCATTTCATATCAGGCCAGGATTTCCCCACGAAACGCAATCGGGATTTGGATCGTTTTTTCGACGAGAACAAGCACCGCAACTTTTTGTCGGTAACGACCAACCCGCATTTAAATTATCGATACGACATTTACTATCCGCGCGATCTGATAAACACGAGGAACTGTCCCAAACCGCTCGGACTGCTGATAAACGCGTGCATCTTCTTTCAACAGAAACTTTTGGATTGCGGGATCCGATTGAGAAAAAAACTGCCTTTCAAGGTATTCAAAGGAAGTTCATGGTGGTCGCTCAATAGAGCTGCGATTGATTATATTCTTCGCTTCATCAAAGAACATCCATCGTATAGCAAACGATTCAAATATACGAACTGCTGCGATGAAATCTTTTTTCATACGATTTTATTTAACAGCAGCCTGAAGGATACGATTGTGGAGGACGATTTACGATACATCGATTGGACGGATAACGGCCGCGGATTCCCCAATGTGCTGGATGAATCCGATTTCGAAAAAATCAAAGCCGGCAACAATTTTTTTTGCAGAAAGGTCATATCCGGCAAATCAAACGGCCTACAATCCCTATTGGAGCAGATTGATTAAACCAACATGACGAAGATTCTTCAAATAAACGTAACGGCCAACTGGGGGTCGACAGGAAAGATTGCCGAAGCCATCGGGAAATTGGTTTTGCGGGAGGGCTGGGAAAGTTGGATTGCCTATGGTCGGGGAACCCCCAGGAGCGCGTCCAAAATCCTGCGAATCGGGAATGACCTGGATATGTGCTTACATGGCGCGGAATCCCGTTTGTTTGATAATCACGGATTGGCATCGCGGAAAACGACAAGCGATTTTATCGCAAAAATCAAGCAGATCGCTCCCGATATCATCCATCTCCACAACATTCACGGATACTTTCTGAATTACCCCAAATTGTTCGATTATCTAAAGGCGTGGGGCGGTCCGGTCATTTGGACCCTTCATGACTGCTGGCCTTTCACGGGGCATTGTGCCTACTATGATTATGCCGCATGCGATAAATGGCAGACGAACTGTCATCATTGTCCCCAGCTACACAGCTATCCGGCATCGATCGGGTGCGACCGAAGCCGAAGGAACCACATGGATAAGAAAACAGCCTTTTCCGGATGCCCGAATTTGACATTCGTCTCGGTTTCCGATTGGTTGAAAGAGGAATTGGCAAAATCTTTTCTCGGAAATTATCCCGCCGTAACCATACATAACGGTATCGACATCGAGGTCTTTCATCCAGTCGAAAAAGAAAAAGAGGAGACAAACCAGCATATAGTCCTTGGGGTGGCAAGCGTATGGGATAAGCGTAAAGGCCTTGACGAATTTATAAAATTGAGAGGTATCCTCCCCGAAAAGTATCAAATCATCCTGATCGGACTGTCCCAAGCCCAAATCGCTTCACTTCCTGACGGTATCAAGGGTATACGACGCACGGAAAATATCGAACAGCTTGTTGAGCTCTACAATGCAGCAGACGTCTTTGTAAATCCGACTCTCGAAGATAATTTTCCTACGACGAATCTGGAAGCGCTCGCATGCGGAACGCCCGTAATCACCTATGATACGGGAGGCTCGCCAGAAGCAATCGATAATCGTACGGGATTCAAAGTCGGTTATCGCGATGTGCGGGAACTGGCTGAAAAAATTGAACAGACATGCAGCAAGCATCTCTTTCATTCAGCAGATTGCCGAAAACGAGCTACGACATTCTACGACAAAAACCAGGCCTTCCGGCAATACATCGAACTATACAAATCCTTGATAATTTGAAAAAAAGAGGTACCCCTCACGAGCCGTATCCGACAGCTGAAACAAAACGAACCCAATTTCCATGAAAATCTCCATCATAACGGCCACCTACAACAGCAGTGCCACCATATGCGACACGTTGGAAAGTGTCCTGGCTCAAAAATACGAACACATCGAACACATTATCAAGGACGGTGGCAGTCGAGACAATACCCTTGATTTAGTTGAAAGTTTTCGCTCGCGTTATGAAGCTGCGGGTAAAAGCCTGATCGTTGTATCCGAAAAGGATAACGGCCTTTACGATGCCATGAACAAGGGCCTCGCATTGACATCCGGCGATGTGATAGGCATACTCAACAGTGACGACTTTTTCACCTCCGAAAATATTATCTCGACCGTTGTCGAGAAAATTGGGGAGTATGATGCCGTGTATGGCGATGTGCACTATGTAAATGGTGACGACCTCGGTAAATGTGTAAGATACTACAGCTCAAAGAGCTTTAGAAGATGGAAGATGCGTATGGGGTATATGCCGGCTCACCCTTCATTCTATTGCCGCAAAGAGATCTACGAGCGATACGGAATGTTCGACACCACATTCCAAGTTGCTGCCGATTTCGAACAATTGCTGCGATTTATCTTTATCAACCGTATTATCGTAAAATATCTTCCGGTTGATTTTGTCACCATGCGAACGGGCGGCGCATCCACATCGGGCCTTCAAAGCCATAAAAAAATATTTGCAGACCATCTGAAAGCCTATAAAAAGAACGACGTTTACTCCAATTTCTTTTTGGAAGGTATCAGATATGCCGACAGAATGATCGAAAAGCTGACACGAAAAATTTTCCATTAATCCTGGAAAAAATTATCTTCACCTTACCGTCTCGCTCCACGACCGGGCACGACAGACAAGGCGCATCAGCCGATGCGCGCATACACGAATCCCATCTCCTTCAGCTCCTCGCCGTCGTAGATGTTGCGGCCGTCGACCACGATGCGGCCGCGCATCGCTTTGCGGATGACCGGCCAGCTCGGCATGCGGAACATCTTCCATTCGGTCACCAGCGCAAGGGCATCGGCATTGACCACCGCATCGTACAGATCTTTGGCGTAGCTCACCGCATCGCCGATGCGGCGTCTGCATTCCGCCATCGCCGCAGGATCGTAGACCGTCACCTCTGCACCCGCCTTGAGCAGTTCGTCGATGACGACCAGTGCGGGTGCTTCGCGCATATCGTCCGTTTCGGGCTTGAAGGCAAGCCCCCACAGAGCGATCCTGCGCCCTTTCAGATCGCCGCCGAACGCACGGCGCAATTTTTCGAAGACGATGTATTTCTGCTGCTCGTTAACGGCCTCGACAGCCTCGACCACCCGCATGCGGTAGCCGTTTTCCAGCCCCGTATGGATCAAAGCCTTGACATCCTTCGGAAAGCATGAACCGCCGTAGCCGCAACCCGCATAGAGAAAGCGGCGGCCGATGCGGTCGTCCGTTCCGATGCCCTTGCGGACGTTGTCCACGTCGGCACCGACCAGTTCGCAGAGGTTGGCGATGTCGTTCATGAACGAAATGCGCGTCGCCAACATCGCATTGGCCGCATATTTCGTCATTTCGGCCGAGGGGATATCCATGAAATAAACCCGAAAGTTGTTCACCAAAAAAGGACGGTAGAGCTTCGTCAACACCTTGCGGGCCCGATCCGATTCGATCCCGACCACCACGCGATCGGGCGACATGAAATCCTTGATCGCCGCACCTTCCTTGAGAAATTCGGGATTTGCGGCCACCTCGAAATCGATCCGTTCGCCGCGTTTGTCCAGCTCTTCCCGAATCACGTCCTTGATGCGCTGCGCCGTACCCACGGGCACGGTCGACTTGGTCACCAGGATCGTGTATTTTCCGATGTGACGCCCGAAGGTCCGCGCCACGTCGAGCACATGCTTCAAATCGGCCGATCCGTCCTCGTCGGGCGGGGTTCCGACAGCCGAAAAAACCACCTCCACCGCATCGAGACACTCTGTCAGATCGGTCGTGAAATGCAAACGCCCGGCCTCCACGTTCCGTCGGACCAGCTCTTCGAGCCCGGGTTCATAGATGGGGATCTCGCCCCGCAGCAAACGTTCGATCTTTCCGCGATCGATATCCACACACGTCACATCGTTTCCCATTTCCGAGAAACAGGCCCCCGAAACGAGACCCACGTAACCGATTCCGACAATTGCGATATTCATAGAGAGAGGCACCAAACGATCCGAACGGCCAAGATCGCTTTCACAATGCGGCCGCGGAGGATCGTTTTGCAAAGCTACGTTTTTTTGGGCAGATATACAACCCCGCTTCGGAAGGAAGCCGCGCACCAAAAATTTCCGCCGCAGTGTGAAACAACTAACAATAATTTTTCTATCTTTGTCTTTCGTAGTTACGCAACTAACCTAAAATCACATAAGACAGATGGAACACAAAAACGTGCAGGAGATGCAGGACGTCGTGATTCGTTTCTCGGGCGACTCGGGCGACGGCATGCAGCTCACGGGCACCCTCTTTTCCGACACGGCGGCGCTGGTCGGAAACGGCATCTCGACTTTCCCCGACTACCCGGCCGAAATCCGCGCTCCGCAGGGTACCGTGGCCGGCGTCTCGGGTTTCCAGGTTCATTTCGGCAACACGCGCACGCTCAACCCGGGCGACTATTGCGACGTGCTGGTGGCGATGAACCCCGCCGCCCTGAAGGCCAACCGCAAGTGGCTCAAGGAGGGCGCCACCGTCATCCTCGACGGCGATTCGATCACCGAGCAAAACCTGCTCAAGGCGGGCTTCGCGACCCTCGACCCGATCGCCGAGCTCGGCATCGGGGAGTACAACGTCGTTGTACCCGACATCACGACCATGACGCGCGAGGCGCTCAAGGAGACGGGGCTCGACAACAAGGCCGTCGTCAAGTGCAAGAACATGTTCGCGCTGGGCATCTGCTTCTGGCTCTTCGACCGCCCCGAGGAGCACGCCTTCGCCTACCTCGACGGCAAGTTCGCCAAGAAAAATCCCATCGTAGCCGAAGCCAACAAGCTGGCCATCAAGGCGGGCTACAACTACGCCGCCAACACCCACCAGTTCGCCAACAACTACCGCGTGGCCCCCGCGCAGCTGGCGAAGGGTACCTATCGTACCATCTCGGGCAACGTCGCCACGGCGTGGGGCCTCTGCGCCGCCGCCGAAAAGGCGGGGCTGCCGCTCTTCTGCGGCTCCTACCCCATCACGCCCGCCACGGTGATCCTCGAAGAGCTCGCCAAGCGCAAGGACCTCGGTGTGAAGACCGTACAGGCCGAAGACGAAATCGCGGGCATCTGCACCGCCATCGGTGCCGCCTTCGCGGGCAATTTCGCCGTCACCTCGACCTCGGGCCCGGGCCTCTCGCTCAAGAGCGAGGCGCTGGGGCTGGCCGTGATGATCGAGCTGCCGCTCGTGGTGGTCGACGTCCAGCGCGGCGGTCCCTCGACGGGTCTGCCGACCAAAACCGAGCAAAGCGACCTCCAGCAGGCCCTCTACGGCCGCAACGGCGAATGCCCGCTGATCGTCGTCGCCGCCTCGTCGCCGAGCGACTGTTTCCACTACGCATTCGAGGCGGGCCGCCTCGCCATGGAGCACATGACCCCCGTCGTGCTGCTCACGGACGGTTTCATCGCCAACGGTTCCGAGCCGTGGCGCATCCCCTCGATGGCCGACTACCCCGCCATCGTGCCGCCGATCGTCGACCGCGCTCCCGAAGGCGGATTCATGCCCTACGTACGCAACGAGAAGCTCGCCCGCGGTTGGGCGTTCCCGGGTAAAACGGGGCTCGAACACCGCGTGGGCGGTCTGGAGAAGGATGCCGTGAAGGGCTCCATTTCGCACGACCCCGCCAACCACCAGCTCATGACGCGCCTGCGCGCCGAGAAGGTGGCCCGGGCAGCTGAAGATATCCCCGTGCAGGAGGTCTACGGCGATGCCGAGGGCGACCTGCTGGTCGTCGGCTGGGGCGGCACGCGCGGCCACCTGCAAAACGCGGTCGACCAACTGCGCGCCGAAGGCCGCAGCATTTCGCTCTGCCATTTCAACTACATCAACCCGCTGCCGCGCGGCGTGGAGGAGATCTTCGCGAAATTCAAAAAGATCGTCGTCTGCGAGCTCAACGAGGGGCAGTTCGCGGGCTACCTGCGGCAGCACCTCCAGGCGTTCGACTACCTGCAATACAACAAATGCGAGGGCCAACCCTTCACGATTGTCGAACTGAAACGTCATTTCGAATCCTTAATGCAGTAACACCATGGCAACCTACAACTATACCCCCGCCGATTTCAAGAGCGACCAGGAGGTCCGCTGGTGCCCGGGCTGCGGCGACCACGCCATTCTGAACGCCGTGCAGCGCGCCCTGCCCGAGATCGCCGATGCGACCGACACGCCGCACAACCTGTTCACCTTCGTTTCGGGCATCGGCTGCTCGTCGCGCTTCATCTACTACATGAAGACCTTCGGCTTCCACTCCGTCCACGGACGCGCCAACGCCATCGCGACAGGCGTCAAGACGGCCAACCCGGATCTTTCGGTGTGGGTCGCCACGGGCGACGGCGACTCGCTGGCCATCGGCGGCAACCACTTCATCCATGCCATCCGCCGCAACATCGACCTGAACGTCATCCTCTTCAACAACGAAATCTACGGCCTGACGAAGGGGCAGTATTCGCCCACCTCGAAGCTGGGCAAGATCACCAAGACCTCGCCTTACGGCACGGTCGAGAAGCCCTTCAACCCGGGCGAACTGGTGATCGGCGCCAAGGGATCGTTCTTCGCGCGTTCGGTCGACATGGAGGTGATGCTGACGAAGGAGTGCCTCGTGGCGGCTGCCAAGCACAAGGGCATGTCGGTCGTCGAGGTGTTGCAGAACTGCGTCATCTTCAACGACAAGACCCACGCCCTCTTCGCGGGCGACAAGGCAACGCGCGCCAAGCACACGATCACGCTGCGCCACGGCGAGAAGATGCTCTTCGGCGAAAACAAGGAGAAGGGGCTCGTCTTCGAAAACATGAAGCTCCAGGTGGTGACGATCGGCGAAGCGGGCTACACGCTCGACGACGTGCTGACGCACGACGCCCACACCCCCGAAACGACCCTCCATTCGATGTTGGCCGCCATGAAATACCCCGAATATCCCGTCGCGGTGGGTGTCATCCGCGATGTGGAAGATCCCGTGATTTACGACCAGGGTGTCCGACGCCAGGTCGAGGAGGTCCGCGCGGCCCGCAAGATCACCTGCATGGACGATCTGCTCCGCTCGGGCGCCACGTGGGAGGTCGAATAATCCGACGACGACTTGCGGGAACGGGCATCCGATCTTCATCGGATGCCCGTCCGTTTGCTCGGCTCGGCAGCGGCCGGGACCGCACAACGAAAAACCCGCCGAACGATTCGACGGGTTTTTCGGTTGACGGGCAAGATCTTTACCGCTGATGACGACGGCGTTCGCAGCAGGCCAGCGCATACACGTAATCGCGCATCTCGGCACGGGATGCCAAACGGCAGTAGCGATAGTCGATCGGCAGCAGACCGTAGAGAACGAAATGTTCCAGATCGGCGGCCGCACTCGACTCAAGAAAGACCTGCGTCCGCGAACGATTGCCGAATATGCCCCACAACGAACTTTCGGCCGGGCACTCGGCATCGGACGGATGGAAAAGATAGACCTCGCCCTCCTCGAATTCGGTCTCTGCGATCCGATTCGTTACGGCAGCCGTGCTTTCCTGCGTTTTCATAGCTTGCGTCATGAAGGTTACTTGATTCTTATTCGATCGTATAGCAGCCGTGCCAGGCATCCCCGGCAGCATGGATCTGCACGACATACTCGCCGGCCTCTTCCGAAACGGCCACGATCACTACACCGGCAGCCGTATCGGCAACCGTGTTCCACTGTTCGCCGGTCGTCAGCGAGGTAATGACGATCTCCGCCTCACCGAGCTCCTCCAGGAAGCAGAGTTCGACCTGCCCTGCCTTATATATACAGGTAAGGGGAACATCGACGATCGAACGAGGCTGATTTTTGGTATGGTCATCATACTCGCCTTTAATAATAGGTACAGGATTAGGAAGCGGTTTTTCGTCTTGCGCCATAGCCATCATCCCGATACCGAGAGCAAAAATTAAGAATAGCAGCCTTCTCATATTCATTGTTTTTTATAATGCAAATATAGCGTAAAACGTCTATTGCACCTAAAAATCCGCCGAACATTTTTAGACAGTCTTCTTCATTATCACACTATCATACAGAAATTTAACAAGCAGAATCCCAAAAATATTTAGACATATAGCCAAATCGCCCTATTCCTTGTTAATATATAGGTCGGAAACAAGCGGTTTATCCATTAATTTAAGGAATAACTCTTTGTGAGGTGCCGCCGAATTCTGAATGCGGAGCTTTAAGCGAGAAGCCCTCTTATAAACGGTGCCAATCCGAACATGCAGCAACACGCTGATCATCGTCGGAACGAAACCCGCAAACAAAAAACATAAATGATGTAATTCATGCATCTTCAAATTCGGGAATTCCACACGCAGATAAGTCATCGCATTTTGTTGGTAGCAATTTACGATATTTTCCAATTCATGAAAAGAAGCGGAATCTTCTTCGGCCAATTGTTTGATTCGCGTATCCACTTCCCGAAAAATCCGATCTTTTCGACCGGCAGCCGTACTATGTTCATAATAAACACAGCCCAATTCATTAAAGAGTTGAAATTGTCTTCTGAAAAGAGCATGAATTTGTTTTTCCATCATGGAATGTTCACGATGCATATTTCGTTGCTGGTTTTCCAACATTTCCATAAAGCGGCAAATCTCCTCATCCTTCCGCCTCAATCTAACAAAAAGATAATATAGGGTCATTGATACCAGCAAGCTTGTAATCAGTACATAAAAGAACATCAAGCGACGTCTGACCTGAATCCGATAAGCTTGATAATGCAGTTTATGCATCAAAAAATCACGTTGTGTCGAAAGAATGGGTTGCTGCAAAACATGTCGCAATAACGAATCCTGCAGCACCGTACTTTCAACCAATTTGACATAAGCGGTCCGATATTCTTTCAATTGATAAGAGACAATCGCATTATAATAAGACAAGTCCAATAGATCATTTTGGCTATCGGAGTTTTTTGAGGCCTTTGCTAAACAATCCTTTGCCAACCGGACATTTCCACGGAAAGCATACAAATATGCCAAGGAGGCAAGCAATGTCGATGATTCGATCCGATCCAGCTCCTTGATACGAAACAAACCGTCCAACAAAGAATCGGCTTCAACAAACCGCTGTTGCTCGTTATATAAAATAATCAGATTGCCATAACAATACTCGCATAACAATTTATCCGAACGGCAAACAGCATACGAAAGCACCTGTTTTAAGAATGACTCACTATTTGCATAATCCTTTAATTGAAAATACATCAACGCCACATCCAACAACACATGATACTGGTGAAGCTCTCGATCCGTATTCAGGTAATAGGCATACGCAGTCCGATAGGCGTCCAGCGCCTTCGGATAGTCGTAGTAACGTTTATAGATGTTGCCCATCTGAACATAGAGCAACCCCGCCAGATAACAGTCATCCAACTCCCCGACCAACATTTCGGCCTCCATGAAGGCGATCATCGCCCGCGAATATTCGCCGCGGTTGACATGCACGCGCCCACGATAGTAGAGCGCCCGAAAGCGGTCGCGAACCTCGCCGTGCGACTCGAAATAGTCGGCCGCCGCGCGGATCAGCGAGTCGTTCGTCTCGTCGATGTAATTCTTGTCCTGCGCCTGCGTGTAGAGCAGCGCGAATTTCGCCTCCTGCGCCGCCCCGCACAACCGATCCCGATCGAGCGAATCGAGCATCGCCAGCGCCCGCTTCGGGTCACGCTCCATCTCCGCATCGGCCCTTTCGAGCAGCTGCTCCGTCGTGCGGGCACGCCAACCCGCCGCCACGGCGAGCGCCGTCAGCACCACGACCGTTGCAAACACTCCGCAGGCCCACCTGCGCAATCGGTTTCTCTCTTTCATTTTCGTATCGAACTATGCGTCCAAACAATAATTATCGTATGCCAGCGGCCGAAACCCTTCGCGCTCGTAGAGCGCCACGGCGCGCACGTTGCCCCGCTCCGCTTCGAGGCGGTAGCGGGCGGCGGGCACCTCGCGCCGCACGAACCGCAGAAAGTCGCGGCCGAGACCTGCTCCGCGGTACTCGGGAGCCACATAGAGCTCCTCGATCCAGACCACCGCACCGCCCGCCTCCTGCGAGAAGGTCTTGGCCAGCAATCCGTAGCCCGCGATGCGGCCTTCGTGCTCGAAGATGAAGGCCTCGGCATAGGCCGTCGACCGCATCAGCTCTTCGAACGTTCGCTCGGCATGGGCGGCGGGAATCGGATGCAGCACCCCGGGCGAGCGGTAAAAATCGGCGACCATGCGCAAATAGACCTCCCGATCGGAGGGACGAATATTTCGAATCATAGCAAATCGGTTGAACAACGACAAAGCGGCGGGCCGTAAACGAACCCGCCGCAAACAACGCATGGAGGGCAGCGGCCGATCAACGACCCAACAGGATGGCGGCCTGCTTCAGGGCCGCCTCCGTCACCTCGGCCCCCGAAAGCATCTTGGCGATTTCGGTCGTCCGCTCCTCCGTCGTCAGACGGCGGATCTGCGTGCGCCCCTCCTCTTTGTAGACCACGAAATGGGTCCGCCCTTTCGAAGCGACCTGCGGCAGGTGGGTGATGTCGACCACCTGCATCGTCTCGGCCAGCCGCGCGATGATCGCTCCCATCGCATCGGCCACGCGCCCCGAAACCCCCGTATCGATCTCGTCGAAGAGGATCGTCGGCAGCTGCATCCGCGTCGCGAGCAGCGCCTTGAGCGCCAGCATGACGCGCGAGAGCTCGCCGCCCGAGGCGATGCGTTCGATCGGCTGCGGCGCCGCCGTGCGGTTGGCCGTAAAGAGAAAGCGGACCGTATCGGCCCCCGTACGTCCCAGTTCGCAGGGGGCGAGGGCCACCCGAAAGACGGTATCGGGCATTCCGAGCGGCACGACCGTCGCGACGATCTCCCGCTCGAATTCGGCTGCCGCCGCTTCGCGCGCCGCATGGAGCCGTTCGGCCAGCGCCGCAGCCGTCCGTTCCGCCTCGCGCAGGGCCTCTTCGGCCGCCGCAATCGCCTCATCGCCGTGCACGATGGCCGCCAGCCGCGCCGCTGCGTCGTCGCGCAGCGCGATCAGCTCCGCTTCGTTCTGCACGCGGTGTTTCTGCTGCAGACCGATGAGCAGGTCGAGGCGCGCCGAGAGCTTCTGCAGCCGTTCGGGATCGGCATCGATCCGCTCGGCATCGGCCGCCGCGCTGCGGCTCACATCCTTCAGCTCCTCCAGCACGGAGCGCAGCCGCGCCGCATATTCGCCCGCCGCGGGATACTGCTCACGCAGGTGCAGCAGCGCCGTTTCGCTCTCCTTGAGACGCGTGAGCACCCCCGTCTGCTCCTCGTCGAGGGCGCCGAGCAGCACTGCAAAGGCCTCGCCGATGCGGTCGGCATGCTCCAGCACCGCCAGCTCGGCCTCCACCTCCGCCTGTTCGCCCGCCCGCAGCTTCGCGGCCTCGAGCTCCTCGCACTGGAAGCGCAGCCACTCCTCGTCGCGACGCCCCGCCTCGGCCGCCTCGCGCAGCTCCTGCAAACGGCGGCGCGCCGCCAGCAGCGCATCGTACTGCACCGCATATTCGGCCAGCAGGGCGCCGTTGCCCGCCACCGTGTCGAGCGCCGAGGTGCGGAAAGCCTCCGACGAAAGGATCAGGTTCTGATGTTGGGAATGGATGTCGACCAGCCGCGCCCCCAGTTCGCGCAGCACGGCGAGCTGCACGGGCAGGTCGTTCACGAACGAACGGCTCTTGCCCGACGGCGTAATGAGGCGCGTCAGGGTCGTTTCCGCAGCGTAGTCGAGGTCGTTCTCCTCGAAGAAGGGCTCCAGACCGAGCCCCGTGAGGTCGAACGTCCCCTCCACCTTGCAGCTGCGCGCACCGTCCTTGATCGCCGAACCTTCGTTCTTGGCACCGAGCAGCAGCGAGAGCGCCCCGAGCAGGATCGACTTGCCGGCGCCCGTTTCGCCCGTAATGATGTTCAGGTGCCCGTCCAGCTCGAGCTCGAGCGCATCAATCAGGGCGTAGTTTTCAACTGTCAGACGACGTAACATGGCGCTGCTTATTTCGTGATACAGGATTCGATCTTGTCGACGATGCGGGCGGCCGTCTCGCGCTTCGAGAGCAGCGGCAGCTCCTCGCTGCCCGCGCGGTCGATGAGCGTCACCTTGTTCGTGTCGCCGCGAAAGCCCGCCCCCGCATCGCGCAGGGAGTTCAGGACGATGAAATCGAAATGTTTGCGCTCCAGCTTGTCGACGGCGTGGGCTCGCTCGTCGTCGGTCTCCAGCGCGAAGCCGACCAGCAGGCGGCCGCCCTTCGCCCCGCCCAGCTCGGCGGCGATGTCCTGCGTGCGTTTGAGCCGCAGCATCCAATCGCCCTCGTCCGACTTCTTGATCTTCGAGGCGGCGACCTCGCACGGGGTATAGTCGGCCACGGCGGCGCACATCACGGCGCCGTCCGCCTCGGCGAAGGCCTCCACGGCGGCACGGTGCATCTCGGCGGCCGTCAGCACGTCGACCCGCTCCACCCCCGCGGGAGTTGCGAGCGCCGTGCGGCCGCTGACGAGCGTCACGCGGGCCCCGCGCGCCGCCAGCTCCTCGGCCAGCGCATAGCCCATCTTGCCCGACGAATGGTTCGACAGGAAGCGGACGGGGTCGATCGGCTCGATCGTGGCCCCCGCCGTCACGACGAAGCGCTTACCCGCGAGCGGCTTTTTTTTTTCGGCGAAGAGCTCCTCGACGGCGCGCACGATCGTTTCGGGTTCGGCCATGCGCCCCTTGCCCTCCAGACCGCTCGCCAGCTCGCCCGAGGCGGGTTCGACGATCCGCACGCCGTGGTCGGCGAGCGAACGCAGGTTCTGCTGCGTGGCGTAGTGGGCATACATGTCGAGGTCCATGGCCGGCGCGACCAGCACGGGGCAGCGGGCCGAGAGGTAAGCCGTCAGCAGCAGGTTGTCGGCCACCCCCGTCGCCATCTTGGCGAGCGTGTTGGCCGTAGCGGGAGCGACGAGGTAGCAGTCGGCCCACTCGCCGAGCGAAACATGCGAATGCCACGCTCCGTTTTCGGGGTCGAAGAACTCGACCAGGATGGGACGCCGCGAGAGGGTCGCCATCGTCAGGGGGGTGATGAACTCCTTGGCCGCGGCGGTCATGACGACCTGCACCTCGGCTCCGGCACGCACCAATAAACGACAGAGCATGGCGGCTTTATAGGCTGCTATGCTCCCCGTTATCCCCAGCAGTATGTGCCGTCCGTCGAGCGGACGGGACCGATCCGATGCCATGGGTATTCGATCGTGACCGGTTCGGTTAAGCCTCCTTCGCAGGGGCGTCGCCCTTGCGGTAGAAGAGCTCGTCGTCGAGGAACTCCTCGGTGGCGATGATCACCGGCTTCGGCAGACGCTCGTAGTAACGCGAAATCTCGATCTGCTCGCGGTTCTCGAAGGTCTCCTCCATCGTGTCGGTGGGCGACGAGAAATCGGCCAGTTTCCGATTCAGCTCGTTCTTGAGCTCGTTCGAAATCTGGTTGGCGCGACGGGCGATGATGTTGATCGACTCGTAGATGTTTCCGGTCTCGCGATCCAGATCCACCAGCTTGCGCGTCTGCGTGTTGTTCGGGATGTTCTTCTTGATCTCCATAACTTATTGCATGTTGTTCTCTTCGGTTTGCTTGTTGCGATCGAGGTAATCGCGCGCCGCGGCCGCCATGCGGTCCACCTCCTTGCGGTGTTTCGACTCGGGGAACTCCTCGCAGAACGAGAGCGAGGCATCGAGCATCGCCAGGTAACGGTCCGTCTGCTTCGAGGCGATCGAGTTGCTCGCCAGCCGATAGCCCGCGTCGACGATCAGGTACATCAGCTCTTCGCGGTAGTCGCTCTCGGGGTAGGTGCGCAGGGCGTTTTTCAGGGCGACGATCGCCGACTTGTAGCGGCCGATCTTATAATAGGTGTAGGCGTTCAGGTAGGTTTTCTTGTGCAGGCGGCGCGTCAGCTCCTCGTTGATGGCGCGGAACGCCTCGATCCGCTCGCTCTCGGGATAGCGCGACATGAACTCGTTGACGGCGATGATCGCCTTGCCAGTCGTCGTCTGGTCGCGTTCGGCCGAGGGCGACATGCGGTAGAAGCAGAGGGCGTACATTCCTTCGGCATCCTCGATGAAGGCGCTGCGGCCGAAGCGGCGGCGGAACTCGTCGAAGAGCATCGAGGCGGTCTCGTAGTCGTGGCTCTTGAACTTGCAGTGGGCGTTGTAGAAGGTGATGCTGTCCTCGCGCGAGGTGCCGAGGTACGTGCGCTGCACCCCTTCGAAGAGGGTCGACGCACGGTTCCACTTCTCCTTGCGGTAAAACTCCAGCGCCTTGGCGTAGATTTCATCGGGTTTACCCTCCTTGAGCAGGGTGCTGACACCGGCGCAGCAGCTCAATGCGACCAGGGCGGTCACCGCTGCGAGCAGGTATGACAAATATCGCTTCATCTGTTTTTTAGATCGTTTACGGCGCTTTAGACGGCAAAGTTACACAAAATGTAACGAACCTCAAAATAAATTTCGTATCCGATCCGCGGCGGTTCGGCCGATTTTTTTCGGCGGATGCGGCGGGCCGTGCGGCAGCCGGCGCGAAAAAGTTTTGGAAAACGAAAAAAAAGTCCTATCTTTGTCAACGGATCGGAGCAGCGCATCGCTTGTTTGGCGCGCCGTTTGCAGCCGACCGATCCCTAAAAGCGAGCAACCGAAGAGAAGGATTCCGACCCGTCACACGGTCCGGATTCTTATTTTTTGTTGCCCCCTCGAACCCTTGAAACCGAAAAAAACAGAAGATATGGCAAAGGAAATCATCTATTTGACCGCTGAAGGTTACAAAAAACTGAAGGAGGAGCTCGACCACATGCGTTCGGTCGAGCGGCCCGCCATCTCGGCGGCGATCGCCGAGGCGCGCGACAAGGGCGACCTGTCGGAGAATGCCGAGTACGACGCTGCGCGCGAAGCGCAGGGGCTGCTCGAAATGCGCATCGCCAAGATGGAGGATACGCTGGCCAACGCCCGCGTGATCGACGAGACGAAGATCGACAAGAGCAAGGTGCAGATCTTGAGCAAAGTAACGCTGCTCAACAAGAACAACGGCAAGCAGGTGACCTACACGATCGTCGCCGAGCACGAAGCCAACTTGCGTGAGGGCAAGCTCGCCATCGGCACACCGATCGCCAAGGCGCTCCTGGGCCACAAGAAGGACGAGGTGGTCGAAGTGAACGTCCCCGCGGGGACGATTCATTTCGAGATCCTCGACATTTCGATCTGATCCGTACGGACCACCGTCTGCCGACCGCCGCATCCCCTGTTTACGGGATGCGGCGGTCGCCGTTTTCGGGAGGAGGCTGCGGAGTGCCGGACTGAAGCTCGCATCGCCGTTCGGGCGCAGCTTGCGAAGCGCACGCATGCGCAAGAGTTGCGGGCCTCCGCAAGCGGGAGGCTTCGGCCCGCCGCACTGACGTGCGATTTCCGCGCGGTCCGCAGCCGAGCGGAGGGGCCTGCGACGCAAAGGAGCAGCCCTCCGCCAGGGGGCGGCTGCGGGCTGCCGACCTCTGCGAGGCCGAACCATGCGGCAAACGGCGGTGCGCAAACCTGCTTTCAGGCCGAAACCTGCAGAGCGCACGCACTCGACAGATGCGTGCCTCCGCGCGCGGAAGCTGCGGCCCGTCGCACTAAAGCGCGATTTCACACGGCCCGCCCCCGCGAATTTCCCCAATTGTAGGTATTGCCCGCGCTTTTCGTTCCCCCTACCTTTGCTGCCGCAAAAAAACAATCACACCATGAGAAGATACCTGCTGACCCTGCTGCTGTTGCTGTGCAGCACGCCGGCGGCACTGCCGCAAACCGAAACCGCATCGGAAGCCACCGATGCTCATCTGTTCGGCCACGTCATCGACAGCCGCACCCGCCAACACCTCCCCTACGTCACGATCGCCCTCGTCGGCACGACCCTCGGCACGACGACCGACGCTTCGGGACACTACCTCCTCAAAAACCTCCCCTTCGGCGACTACACGGTCGAGGTCCGCGCCCTGGGATACGCTCCGCAGCGCCGCCGCGTCTCGTTCCGCCGCGGCAAGACGGTCGAACTCGACTTCGAGGTGACCGAAGCGGCCGTCACGATGGATCAGGTGGTCGTCTCGGCCTCCCGCTCCGAACGGCTCAAGCGCGAGGCGCCGTCGCTGGTAAGCGTCCTCGATGCCGACCTCTTCGAGCAGGTGGGCGCCCAGACGCTGGCGGGCGGCCTTACGTTCCAGCCGGGCGTGCGCGTCGAGAACACCTGCCAGAACTGCGGCTTCCCGCAGGTGCGCATCAACGGCCTCGACGGCCGCTATTCGCAGGTGCTGATCGACTCGCACCCCCTCTTTTCGGCCCTCACGAGCGTCTACGGACTGGAGCAGATCCCCGCCAACATGATCGAGCGCGTCGAGGTGCTGCGCGGCGGCGGCTCGGCGCTCTACGGTGCGTCGGCCATCGGCGGCACGATCAACGTCATCACGAAGGAACCCGACCGCAGCATGGCCGAGATGAGTCACACGATCACCTCGATCGGATGCAGCGACGCCTTCGACAACACGACGACGCTCAACGCCTCGCTCGTCTCCGAGAGCGGCAAGGCGGCGATCGGCCTCTTCGGCCAGAGCCGTCACGGCGCGGGCTACGACCACGACGGCGACGGTTTCACCGAGATCCTCGCCACCGAAACCGAAGCACTCGGCATGCGCTCCCTCTTCCGCACGGGCGCCTACTCGCGCATCACGGCGCAATACCACCACATCAAGGATTTCCGCCGCGGCGGCGACCAGCTCGACCGCCAGCCGCACGAAGCGCTCGTCTGCGAGCAGATCGACCACACGATCGACGGCGGCAGCCTCTCGTTCGACTGGTCGGCCCCCGACCGCGCGAACCGCGTGAACCTCTACGGCTCGTTCCAGAACACGGCGCGCAGCAGCTACTACGGCGCCGGACAGGATCCCGACGCCTATGGCCGCACGCACGATCTGACGGCCGCTTTCGGCGCCCGATACGTCCACGATTTCGAACGGCTGCTGCTGCTCCCCGCGGAGCTTACGCTCGGCGCCGAATACAGCTACAACGACCTGCACGACACCTCGATCGGCTACGACATCGACACCCGCCAGCGCGTCCGTCTCTACGGCGGTTATTTCCAAAACGAATGGAAAAACAAACGGTGGTCGATCCTCCTCGGCGGCCGCCTCGACAAGCACAACCTGGTCGATCGGGCGATCTTCTCGCCGCGTTTCAACCTGCGCTACAGCCCCTCGGAGGCGTTGAGCCTGCGGTTGAGCTACGCGGGCGGCTACCGTGCGCCACAGGCCTACGACGAGGATCTGCACATCGCCATCGTGGGCGGCGACCGCGTCCGCATCCGCCTCGCCGACGACCTGCAGGAGGAGCGGTCGGCCTCGTGGAGCGCCTCGGCGGAGTGGTACCACACCTTCGGACGCGTCGCGACCAACTTCGTGCTCGAAGGGTTCCACACCGAGCTGTCGGACGTCTTCGCCCTGCGCGACATCGCCTCCGACGAGGCGGACGGCGCGACGATCAAGGAGCGCTACAACGGTTCGGGCGCCACCGTGAGCGGCCTGAATTTCGAGGGGCGCGCCCTCTTCGCCGCCTGGTGCGAGCTGCAGGCGGGCTTCACCTGGCAGCGCAGCCGCTACAAGGAGCCCGAAATCTGGAGCGAGGATGCGACCGTTCCAGCCGAGAAACGGATGTTCCGCACCCCCGACGCCTACGGCTACCTCACGCTGGAGCTCAAACCGCACCGCTGCCTCGACATCGACCTGACAGGCAGCTACACAGGCCGCATGCTCGTGCAGCACATGGCGGGCTCGGGCACCGAGCGCGACACGGCGGTCGAAACGCCGCGCTTCTTCGACCTGAACCTGCGCGCGAGCTACACGGTGCGGCTGTTCAAGGAGGTCGAGCTGGAGCTCTACGGCGGCGTCAAGAACCTCTTCGACTCCTACCAGGACGATTTCGACCGCGGCCCCGAACGCGACTCGGGCTACATCTACGGTCCCCTGCTGCCGCGCAGCTGGTTCTTCGGCGCCAAATTCCGCTTCTGAAGCCCTCTTTTGGCCCCATCTTTGAACGGATGCCGTGTTTTCTAAAATGAATCCGCCATGAAAAAAACGCTCCTGCTGATCGCCGCGGCGATCCTCCTCACGGGCCTGACGGCGCTGGCCGACAGCCACCGCACGATCGACTACAAACAGCTGCCTGCGGCAGCCCGCACGCTGATCGCCGACCATTTCGGCGACGCCCGCGTCGGCTACGTCGAGACCGAAAATTCGCTCTTCGACCGCGAATACAAGGTTCTCTTCACCGACGGCAGCACCATCGAATTCGACAAGAACGGCAACTGGACGGAGATCGACTGCAAGCGCGGCCGCGTACCGCAGCGCCTCGTGCCGCAGGCGATCCGCGACGTCATCGACACGCGCTTCGACGGACAGGGCGTCGTCGCGATCGAGCGCGACCGCCGCGGATACGAGGTCGAGCTCGAAAACGGCGTCGACCTGGAGTTCGACCGCCGTTTCCGCCTCGTCAAGGCGGACGACTGACCGCGGCGCAGGGCGTTATCGGAAAAACCGATCGAGCTATCGAAAAAGACGATCGGCCGCGAAGTACAATTTTGCCGAAAGCATCGTATCTTTGTCGTAACGAAACATGAACAAACCAAAAACGACACTACGATGTTAAGCAAACAATTGCACGAGGCGATCAACGCCCAGATCAATGCTGAACTGTGGTCGGCCTATCTCTACCTGTCGATGTCGATGGATGCCGAGAACAAGGGGCTCAAAGGGGTGGCCAACTGGTTCTACGTCCAGTTCCGCGAGGAGCAGGACCACGCCCGCATCTTCCAGAACTACCTCAACTCGCGCGACGCGAAGGTGATCCTGCAACCGATCGCCGAGGTGCGCACCGAGTGGGAGTCGCCGCTCGAAATGTTCCGCGAGACACTGGCGCACGAGCAGAAGGTGACCGCCATGATCCACAACCTCGCATCGATCGCCGCCGCCGACAAGGATTACGCCTCGTCGAACATGCTCGTCTGGTTCGTCGACGAGCAGGTCGAGGAGGAGGAGAATGCCCGCGACATGATCGGCGCCTGCGAAGCTCTCGAAGGCAACAAGTACGGCATGTACCAGTTCAACAAGGAGCTCGCAGCCCGCGTCTACACGCCCGCGACGCCGCTGGCCGCCTCGGCCGAGTAAGCCGCCGCCGCTCGCTTACACCCACAGGACCCTTTCTTCGGAAAGGGTCCTGTTGTTTTTATACAGCGGTGTCGGGCGAAGCGGGCTGCCGGTTTCCATAAGTTCGCCGACGGCGGCAGGACCGCCGCACTGCATGCGATTTCCGCATCGTCCGTCACGTGAAGCAGGCTGCCGATTCCCATACGTTCGCCGACGGCGGCGGGAGGGCATTTCGAGCGGCTTGACGCGAGATTTGCCGTCCGCCGCAGGGAGCGGCGGCGAACGGCACGCGCTAAAGCGCGAAACGGCTTCGGCCCGCCGCACTTGCGTGCGATTTCCGTTCGGCGGCGAACTGCCCCCTCTCGCGGGCTCGAACCACACGGCATGCACAGGCAGCCCCCGCCCCTCACAAAAAAAACGGGCCCGTCCTCCCGAAGGAGCACAGGCCCGTCGTTCGACGGATTCCCGTCCGCAGGTTATTTCACCACCTCGCGAAGCAGCACATCCTTCTTGGCCTTGGCAGCCAGCTCGGGATTCTTCTGCGTGGCGCTCTTCAGCTCGGCCTTGGCCGCAGCCAGATCGCCCTGCTTGGCAGCGATGACGGCGCGCAGGTAATCGGCATCGGCCGACTTGTCCTGTGCGATGGCACGCTTGGCCGTCGTCAGGTCGTTGTTCATCACGGCGACAACGGCGGCGTTGTAGCCCTGGAGGCCCGCTGCGGCGTTGTAGTTACCCTCGGCGGCAGCCAGCGCAGCCTTCGCCTCGGCATCCACCGATGCGGCGTACTTCTTCGCCTCGGCCGTCTTGCCGCTCGCCAGGTTGGCCAGCAGCAGGTTCTTGTTCAGCTCGGCCGACGAGGCATCCAGCGATGCGGCCTTCTCGAAAGCCTTCATGGCCAAATCGTTGGCACCCATCTTCGTCAGCGCGACACCCAGGTTGTTGTAGAGGCGGGCATCGTTGTACTTCGTCACGGCAATCGTCAGGATCTTCACCTGCTGCTCGGGATCCTTGGCCAGCTCCTCGGCG
Source organism: uncultured Alistipes sp. (assembly GCA_910584485.1). Taxonomy (GTDB): domain Bacteria; phylum Bacteroidota; class Bacteroidia; order Bacteroidales; family Rikenellaceae; genus Alistipes. The sequence goes on along the minus strand of CAJUAV010000004.1, from coordinate 142,603 downwards.
GCATAGAGGTACTCCTCGACCGTCAGCTCGCGACCGTTGCGCACGGCCTCCAGGATCTCGGCGTCGGTGTTGCCCTGAATGTCGGTGCTGTTGATGATCTGCGCACGGCGCAGCTCGGGCAGCACGTCGCTCTTGAGCTCCTCGAATACCGACGAAAGATTCTTGATCTCCTTCTCGCGCTCGACGGGCGAGTTGTAGAGGCTCAACACCTGAAGAATCAGGTTCTTGTCGCGGATATCAGACTGCTCGACGAGCTGCTTGAAGCCGTCCCAGTCCTCACCGTAGGCGGCGGCGTCCACATCGAGACCCGTATCCGACAGCAGTTTGGCCACCAGCTTCTTCGACGACTCGCTGCGCGCCTTCGACAGTTTGTCGTTAAACTTCTCGGGACCGTCGGGCGATGCGTAGCCCTTGACCGAAATGTTCTGCGACGCACGATCGTTGTTCAGGTTGTTGTCCACCGTCATGCGGAAGATGTCGAGGTTGGCATCCTCGCGGTTCTTCTTCGTAACGGCCGACGAGTTGATGGCATAGCGCATGTCGGTCTTCGTCACGACCGTCGTCACCTTCTTGTAGTTGTTGGCCATCGGCTCCATGATCTCGCCGTACTTGATCTGCTTCTGAAGCGTGTTCAGACCGTAGGCGATCGTCAGACCGAACTCGCGGCACAGCTGCTCCTTGGCGCTCTTGCTGCCGCCGTCGAGGATCTCCTGCTGCGCCTTGGTCGGCACCGAACCGTCGTTCAGGTTCACCAGCGTGAACTCCTTGCAAGCACCCTTCGGGCACTTGATCTCGGCGCGCAGCTGAAGCTCGCAGCGATCCATCCGCTCGTCATAGGGGAACTCGACGCGCTGCGTGTAGCTGCCGCCCGCGTTCTTGTCGACGACCGTATAGTTGTCCTTGACCTTCGAACCCTGGAAATATTTCGTCGTACCGGCAACCTCGCCGCCCTCGAACACCAGTACGGGGGTGACGCGGAGCACCGCCTTGGTGTTGAAATAGCCGGCGGGGAAGCTGACGCGAACCTCGGCGGCGATCTTGCCGTTGTTGAGCACCAGCACCTCGGGGGTAGCCGACACCTTCACTTCGTCCTGGGCCTTGCTCATGCCGGAGAAGCAGTTACAACCCGTGCAGGCCATTGCGACAACGGCCAGTACTGCACAAAGTTTCATCATCTGTTTCATAATCGATAGAAAAGTTTTAAAGTGGTTGTTTGTGGTGATCGATCGGGCGCGGCAGCAGCCGCGGGCGGAGCGGTTTTCCGATCGCCGCTCCGCCGCAGCCTCGCCTCGTTCTATTCGTGCTTGTGCTCGGGGCGCGGACGGCGCTCGCCACGTTCGGGGCGCGGACGACGCTCGCGCTCGACGTACCCTTCGGGCTTCGGCAGCAGCGCCTTGCGCGACAGACGGAGCTTGCCCGTCTTCTCGTCGACGCCGATGAGCTTCACCTCGATCTCGTCGCCCTCCTTGATACCCGTCTCGTCCATCGTCTCGAAGCGCTTGTAGTCGATCTCCGAGATGTGGAGCAGGGCATCCTTGCCGGGCATGATCTCGACGAAGGCGCCGAAGGCGACGATCGAACGCACCTTGCCGCGGTAGGTCTCGCCCACCTCGGGCTGCGCCACGATCGCCTTGATGCGCTGCAGCGCGCCGTCGAGGGCCGTCTTGTCGACGCCGAAGATGTCCACGATACCCTTTTCGTCGACCTCCGTGATGGTGATCGTCGTATTGGTGGTCTTCTGGATGTCCTGGATCACCTTGCCGCCCGGGCCGATCACGGCACCGATCAGATCCTGCGGGATGGTGATCTGTACGATGCGCGGCACGAAGGGACGGTAGTCGGCGCGCGGCTCGGCGAGGCACTCGGTGATCTTGCCGAGGATGTGCATGCGGCCCTTGCGAGCCTGCTCCAGCGCGGCGGCCAGCACCTCGTACGAGAGGCCGTCGACCTTGATGTCCATCTGCGTGGCGGTGATACCGTCCTTGGTACCCGTCACCTTGAAGTCCATGTCGCCGAGGTGGTCCTCGTCACCGAGGATATCCGACAGCACGGCCCACTTGCCCGTGGCCGAGTCCGAAATCAGACCCATGGCGATGCCCGAAACGGGCTTCTTGAGCTTCACGCCCGCATCCATGAGGGCCAGCGTACCGGCGCAGACGGTCGCCATCGACGACGAACCGTTCGACTCGAGGATATCCGACACGACGCGTACGGCGTAGGGATTCTCCTCGCCCAGCGGAATCATCGGCTTCAGGGCGCGCCATGCGAGGTGGCCGTGACCGATCTCGCGGCGCGACAGACCGCGGGCGGCCTTCGCCTCGCCCGTCGAGAAAGGCGGGAAATTATAGTGCAGCACGAACTGCTCGGTACCCTGTACCAGCACCTCGTCCTTGACCTTTTCGTCGAGCTTCGTGCCGAGCGTGACGGTCGTCAGCGACTGCGTCTCGCCGCGGGTGAAGATGGCCGAACCGTGGGCGCAGGGCAGGTAGCCCGCCTCGCACCAGATCGGACGAATCTCGTCCGTGCGGCGGCCGTCGAGGCGCTTGCCCTCGTCGAGGATCATGTTGCGCATCGCCTTCTTCTGGACGTCGTCGTGGAAATACTTGTGGATCAGCGGGGCTTTCTCGACGAGCTCCTCCTCCGTGTAGCGGGCGGCGAACTCCGCCTCGAGCGCATTGAAGAGCTCCTCGCGCTCGTGCTTCATTGTACCGCTCGTAGCGATGGCGTAGGCCTTGTCGTAGAGCTCGCTAATGATCGTCTGGCGCAGCTCCTCGTCGTTCACCTCGTGGCAGTAGGTACGCTTGACATCCTTGCCGAGCTCCTTCATGAGCTCGATCTCGACGGCGCAATGCTTCTTGATCTCCTCGTGGGCGAACTTGATGGCTCCGAGCATCACCTCCTCCGAGACCTCCTTCATTTCGCCCTCGACCATCAGGATGTTGTCGATCGTACCGCCGACCATGATGTCGAGGTCGCACTCGGCCATCTCCGAGAAACCGGGGTTAATGGCGTACTCGCCGTTCTTGCGAACGACGCGCACCTCCGAAATGGGGCCGCCGAACGGAATGTCCGACACGGCCAGCGCGGCCGATGCGGCCAGACCGGCCAGCGCATCGGGCTGGGTATCCTTATCGGCCGAAATGAGGTTGACCGTCACGTAAACCTCGGCGTGGTAGTCCGAAGGGAACAGCGGACGCAAGGCGCGGTCGATCAGGCGGGCCGTCAGCACCTCGGCGTCGTTGGCCTTGCCCTCGCGCTTCATGAAGCCGCCCGGGTAGCGGCCTGCGGCGGCGTACTTCTCCTTGTACTCGACCTGCAGGGGCATGAAATCGGTGTCGGGTTTGGCGTCTTTGGCGGCCACCACCGTACCGAGCAGCATCGTGTCGCCCATCTTGACGACGACCGAGCCGTCGGCCTGCTTGGCCAGTTTGCCCGTCTCGATCTCGATCACGCGGCCGTCGGCCAGTCGGATCTCCTTACGGACAGCATTGTACAGCTTTTGTTCTTCCATAAATTTTTTATTACCTGTAATGTGTTGTTTCTGTTATCGGGGCGCGGCACGCGCGAACGGGCGGTCTTTCCCCGCACGGCCGTTTCGCCGCGGGACAGCGGCTGCCGGCACGCACCTGCGCACTGCCCTCCGTCGACCGTTCCTCACGAACCCGCACGACTGTTTCTCGCGGACCAGGCGACCGTTCCTCGCGGGAGCGGCGCCGTTCGGAGCGGCGTACGGCGATCGAACGATGCGGCCTTTCGGCCGATGGGAGGCTGCGGAGCACCGCGCCTCCCGCGCAAAAGAACCTTGCGCTCACCGAGCGCCGACGGCGGGAGAGGCCCCGCCGCTGTCGTAAAAATGAAGGCAACCCCGCTTGTCGGGGATTGCCCTCATTCGTGCCTCGCGGATTACTTGCGGAGGTTGAGCTTCTTCACGATGGCGCGATAGCGCTCGATGTCGACCTCCTTGAGGTACTCCAGCAACTGGCGACGCTTACCGATCATGCGCAGCATGGCGCGCTGCGTGCCGAAATCGTGGCGGTTGCTCTTGAGGTGTTCCGTAAGGTGGGCAATACGGTACGAAAACAACGCGATCTGGCTCTCGGGCGAACCCGTGTCGGTGTTAGACTTGCCGTACTGACCGAAAAGCTCCTGCTTTTTCTCTGCTGTTAAATAAGCCATAAAAAATGTGTTTTTAACGTTCACTTTACGACGCATTCCCCTTACTGACGGAATCACGCCAAAGTGTAGCGCAAAGGTACGAATTAAATTAAGATTCCAACCGAAAAGCGAAAAAAAATCTGCTCTTTTTCAGCCCGAAAGCGATCGGGATCGGAGAAATGTTGTATTTTTGCCGACAAAGCGAACTTTTTTATGACAAAACGACTGCTTCTCTGCGGCCTCGCGGCGCTGCTCTCCGCGGTCGGCTGCGCGCCGCGCCGCGACTACCGCACCGTCGACGGGGTGATGCTCGGCACGCGCCTGCACCTCATTTCGGACGCTCCGTGCAGCGCGCAGGAGATCTATGCCGCGGCGATGCGGCTCGACGCCGAAGCCAAGCGCTCGATGTCGCTCTTCGACGAGGGGTCGCGCCTGAACCGCCTGAACCGCAACGAAACCGACTCGACGGACCGCCACATCCGCCGCAACCTGCTGCTGGCCGATTCGATCAGCCGCCTCTCCGAGGGGGCCTACGACGTCACCGTGGGACCGCTCGTGCGGGCGTGGGGCTTCGCGGGCACGGCGGCCGAGAAGGCTCCGAAGATCGATTCGCTGCTCGCCTTCGTCGGATACGGCCGCCTGCGGCTCGACGGCGAGCGGCTCGTCAAGAGCGACCCGCGCGTGCAGATCGACCTCAATTCGATCGCCAAGGGCTATTCGGTCGACCTGCTGGCCGACCTGCTCGAAGCGGCGGGCGCCGCGAACTACATCGCCGAAATCGGCGGCGAGGTGCGCTGCCGCGGCGTCAACCGGCAGGGGCGGCCATGGCGCATCGGCGTCGAGAGCCCCTTCGACGGCAACCAGAGCGACGGGGCCTGCATCGAGCGGCGCATCGCCCTCACGGAGGGTGCGATGGCCACCTCGGGCAACTACCGCCGCTTCTACCTCGACGCCGCGGGCCGCAAGATCGCCCACACGATCGATCCGCGCACGGGCCGCAGCCGCCTCTCGCGCCTGCTCTCGGCGACGGTCGTCGCACCGACCTGCGCCGAGGCCGACGCCCTGGGGACGATGTTCATGGCCCTGGGCGACACGGCGGCGCTCCGCTTCGCCGCAGCGCACCCCGCGCTGCCCGTCTACCTGATCTTCGCCGGCGAGGGCGAGGCCTACGAAGAGTACCTCTCGCCCGCCATGGAACGACTCATACTCAAAGACTGACATGAAACGCGTCTTGTTTCTCTACAATCCCCGATCGGGCCGCGGCCGGATCGAACGCCGCAAGGAGGCGATTCTGGCGATCTTCCGCGCGCACGGCTACGACGTCGAGCCGCGGGCGATCGATTTCGCGCACAACCCCTTCGCGGGGGATGCGCCGTTCGATCTGGCGGTCGTCGCCGGCGGCGACGGCTCGGTGAACTACCTGGTCAACTCGCTCAAGCGGGCGGGGTGCGACCTGCCGATCGGCGTCATTCCCGCCGGCACGGCCAACGATTTCGCGGGGGCCCTCGGCATGTCGAAGGACCCCGTCGAGGCGGCGCGCCAGATCGCCGAGGGGACGATCGAGCGCATCGACTGCGGGCGCGCCAACGACCTCTATTTCGTCAACATCTTCTCCTTCGGCCTCTTCACGACCACCTCGCAGCGCACCTCCGACCGGCGCAAGCACCGCTACGGCAAACTGGCCTATTTCATGGAGGGGGTCAAGGAGCTGCGGCGCATGCACGACATTCCGCTGCACATCACGGCCGACGGCGAGCGGATCGACCTCAACTCGCTCATCACGCTCATCTTCAACGGCGAGACGGCAGGCGGCTTCCGCCTGGCGCGCCGCGCCTCGATCACCGACGGCTGTTTCGACTGCCTGCTGCTCGAAAAGCGCAACCTGCTCTTCTCGTGCTGGACGATGCTGCGCTACCTGCTGGGAGGCAGCCCGCGGGCGATCCGCCACCTGCATGCGCGGCAGATCGAAATCGTCTCGGCGGTGCAGGAACCCACCGACGTCGACGGGCAGCAGGGGGCCCGCTTCCCGCTTTCGATCCGCTGCCTCGCGGGCGAGCTCCGCGTGCAGGGTCCGCACCGTTAAACCGCATCCGCACCATGGCACTCCGCACCTACACCCCGGGCAGCCGACGGGTCGACAAGATCTCGATCCAGCGCATCAAACGCGCCCTGCACGACGTCTCCTACTTCTCGGACGACCTCGCCTTCGCGGCGCTGACGGCCGAGACGAACCCCACCGAACACGCCTCGAAATCGATCGACGGCTCGGCGGTCATCATCATGATGACGGGCGAGGCGACGCTGCAGATCAACCTGAAGAGCTACACGATCCGCCCGGGATCGATCGTCTTCTTCAGCCCCGAATCGATCATCCGCACCGAGCGCATCACGGCCAACGCCACGGGCTACATGCTGGCCTACTCGCGCTCGTTCATCAACGACATCCAGGTGGGGCTCTCGACCTCGCTGCCGATCTACATGCTCTTCCGCAAGTCGCCCGTGCTGAAGGTGACGCGGGAGGAGACGGCCGAGATCCTGCAGCTCTTCCAGCTCATGAAGAAGCTCATGCACAGCGGCAAGCAGCGCTACCTGCACGAGATGGTGCGTTCGCTCTTCACGACGGCCTTCTACCTGATCGCCGAAATCAACAGCCGCAGCCAGGAGCAGCCCGCCAAGCAGGGGCGCTGCGAGGTGATCTTCGACGAGTTCATGGCGCTGCTCGAACAGCACTGCCGTTCGGAGCGCAACGTCGGCTTCTACGCCGACCGGCTCGGCCTGACGCCCAAATACTTCTCGGCGGCGATCAAGGAGGTGAGCGGCAAGACCGCCGCCCGCTGGATCGACGAGGCGGTGATCCTCGAGGCGAAGACGTTGCTCAAATACTCGGGCAAGAGCATCCGCGAAATCGCCGAGGCGCTGCACTTTTCGACGCAGTCGTTCTTCGGCAAATATTTCAAGCAGCACACGGGCGAGTCGCCCTCGCGCTATAAACATAAGTAGGCGCGGCAGCGGTTCCGCGGCCCCGGCCGCCCGATCCCGCACCCGCCGAAACGACCGACAAACACATGACACACTTCATCGGAGCACACGTCAGCGCTTCGGGCGGTCTGGAGAACGCCCCGCGCAATGCCCGCGCCCTCGGCGCCACGGGCTTCGCCCTCTTCACGAAAAACCAGCGGCAGTGGAGCGCCGCACCCCTCACGGCGGCGCAGATCGACGCCTTCCGCCGCGCCTGCGACGAGGCGGGGTACGCCGCTTCGGCCATCCTGCCGCACGATTCGTACCTCATCAACCTCGGCCACCCCGACGACGAGGCGCTCGAAAAGTCGCGCCGCGCCTTCGACGAGGAGATGAAGCGCTGCGAGCTGCTGGGGCTCGACCGCCTCAACTTCCACCCCGGGAGCCACCTGCGGACCATCACCGAGGAGGCGTCGCTCGACCGCATCGCCGCGAGCATCAACCGCGCGCTGGCCGCGACGCAGGGGGTGACGGCCGTCATCGAGAACACCGCGGGGCAGGGTTCGAACCTCGGCTACCGCTTCGAGCAGCTGCGCTACATCATCGACCGCGTCGAGGATCGTTCGCGCGTGGGCGTCTGCATCGACACCTGCCACGCCTTCGCCGCGGGGTACGACCTCTCGACGGCCGAGGCCTGCGCCCGCACCTTCGAGGCCTTCGACCGCACGGTAGGCTTCGAATTCCTGCGGGGCATGCACCTCAACGACGCCCTGAAGCCCTGCGGCAGCCGCGTCGACCGCCACGCGCCGCTCGGCGAGGGGACGATCGGGCTCGACTGCTTCCGCTACGTGCTCGCCGATGAGCGCTTCGAGGGCATTCCGCTCATCCTCGAAACGCCCGACGAAAGCCGCTGGGCGGAGGAGATCGCCCTGCTGAAACGCTTCGCCGAAGAGGGGTAGTTCCGCAAAAATCGTTTCCCGCTCTTTTTTCGTACCTTCGGTCCCGAACAAACGACTTTATGAACCTCATCGACCTGCTCGTCTGCCTGGCACTGGCCGTCGCCGTCTGGAACGGCTGGCGCCGCGGCTTCATCCTTCAGATCTGCTCGCTGGCGGCCCTCGTCGCCGCCATCTGGCTCGCCGCCCGCTTCGGCGGCGCCGTCGGCCAGCGGCTCGGCATCGAATCGGCCTACGCCCCCGCGGCAGGCTTCGCCACCGTGCTGGTGGTCGTCGTGCTCGCCGTCTCGATCCTGGGCCGCCTCGTGCGCGGCCTCTTCCGCTTCGCGGGCTTCGGCCCCCTCGACACGGTGCTGGGCATCGTCGTCTCGATCCTCAAATGGCTCCTGCTGCTCGGCGCCCTCTGCGCCGCCGTCGACCGCTTCGACGCCGACCGGCAGCTCGTTTCGGCCGAGACGATCGAAACCTCCGTCGCCTGGCGCCCCTTGCGCAATCTCTCGCGCAGCCTCGTCCCCTTCGTCGAACGCATCGCCGAAGAGGCCGAACGTTATCGCACCGAAGCCCCCTCGAACTGATTCGCCATGGAAGAACGCACCTTTTCGGGCACGGTGATCCGTGCGACGGGCAGCTGGTACGAGGTTCGGACCGAGGCGGGCGAACGCCTCGCCTGCCGCATCCGCGGCCGCCTGCGCCTCAAGGGGGTCCGCTCGACGAACCCCGTGGTGGTGGGCGACGCCGTCCGCTGCCTGACCGACGAGCGGGGCGACCACCTGATCGTCGACGTGGCGCCGCGCCGCAACTACGTGATCCGCCGCGCCTCGAACCTCTCGAAGGAGTCGCACATCATCGCGGCCAACATCGACCGCGCGCTGCTGCTGGTCACGCTGCGGCAGCCCGAGACTCCGCCCGAGTTCGTCGACCGCTTCCTGGTCACCTGCGAAGCCTACAAGATCCCCGTCGTGATCCTCCTGTCGAAGGCCGACCTGCAGGACGAAGCCGCCGTCGAGGCGTTCCGGGCCGTTTACGAGCCGATCGGCTACCGCGTCGAGCGGGTTTCGGTCGAGACGGGCGAGGGGATCGAGGCGGTGCGCGAGCTGCTCGCGACGGGCACGACGCTCCTGTCGGGCAACTCGGGCATCGGCAAGTCGACCCTCGTGCAGCGGATCGATCCCTCGCTCGACATCCGCACGGGCGAAATCTCCGACAGCCACCGCAAGGGGCGCCACACGACCACCTTTTCGACGATGTATCCGCTGGCCGAAGGGGGCGCCGTGATCGACACGCCGGGCATCAAGGGCTTCGGACTGATCGACATCGAGCATGCCGAGCTGTGGCACTATTTCCCCGAGATGATGCGCTGCGGCCGCGACTGCCGTTTCTACAACTGCACCCACACGCACGAACCGGGGTGCGCCGTGGCAGCGGCCGTGGAGGCGGGCGAAATCGCCGCCGAGCGCTACGAAAGTTACCTCAAAATGATGGACGACGATGAAAAATACCGATAATCCCGCAGCCGAAGCGCTGCATCCCGCGGCCTCCGAAACGCCGCCTCCCGCAGCCAAAGCGGCCGACACGCCCGAGGCACCCGACGCGCCCGACGCGCCGCACGAAACGGCATGGTATCGCGAACGGACCGCGCTGCTGGCGGAGTTCATGACCGAAGAGCGGTTCGAGCTCTTCCGCCGCACGGTCGCGGCGCGCACGCACTACCTCACGCTGCTGACCGAAAACACCTTCCACCCGCACAACGCCGCGGCGCTCATCCGCCACGCCGAAGCCTTCGGCGTGCAGCGCATCCACACCGTCGAGACGCGCTGTCCGTTCGATCCGTCGCGCAACATTTCGCGCGGTTCGGACCGCTGGATCGAGCGCGTGCGCCACGATTCGACCTCCGAGGCCCTCGCGGCGCTCAAGGCGGCGGGCTACCGCCTCGTCGCCACGACGCCCCACCGCGAGAGCTGCACGCCCGAGACCTTCGACGTCGCCCGCGGCCCCTTCGCCCTGATCTTCGGCACCGAACATGCGGGCATCTCGGACGAGGCGCTGGCGGCCGCCGACGAGTACCTGCGCATTCCGATGTGCGGCATGGTCGAGAGCCTGAACGTCTCGGCCTCGGCGGCGATCCTCCTCTACCAGCTTTCGCAGCGCGTGCGCGAGCAGGTCGGGAGCTGGCAGCTCTCGGAGGAGGAGCAGACGCGGCTGCTCTACGAATGGGTCCGACAGAGCGTCCGCGACGCAGACCGTATCCTCGAACGTAAACTCGCTTCACGATGAAACCCGATATTCTGCGCAAACAATTCCTGGCCCGCGTGGCCCAGACCTCGCCTTCGCCGATGCTCGTCGGAGTCGAGCGGGCCGAAGGGGTCTTTTTCTACACCCCCGAGGGGAAACGCTACTACGACCTCGTGGCGGGGGTCTCCGTGAGCAACGTCGGCCACGCCAACCCCGCGGTCGTGCGGGCCGTGCAGGAGCAGGCCGCCCGATACATGCACGTGATGGTCTACGGCGAGCTGGTCGAGGCGCCGCAGGTGCGCTACGCGGCGAAGATCGTCGAGCAGCTCCCCGCGGGCTTCGAGAGCGTCTATTTCGTCAACTCGGGCGCCGAGGCGGTCGAAGGGGCTCTGAAGCTGGCCAAGCGCGTCACGGGGCGCACGGAGCTCGTCTCGATGCGCCGCGCCTACCACGGTTCGACGCACGGCGCGATGAGCATGATGGGGGCACCCGAGGGCGAGGAGTGGAAAAGCGCCTTCCGCCCGCTGCTGCCCGACACGCAGGCGATCGAATTCAACGATTTCGCCGCCCTCGAACGCATCACGCACCGCACGGCCGCCGTGCTGGCCGAACCCGTGCAGGGCGAGGCGGGGGTGCGCCCGCCCGCCGCGGGATACCTCGAAGCGCTGCGACGCCGCTGCGACGAGGTGGGGGCGCTGCTCGTCTTCGACGAGATCCAGACCGGCCTGGGACGCACGGGGGCGATGTTCGCCATGCAGCGCTACGGCGTCACGGCCGACATCGTCTGCCTGGCCAAGGCCTTCGGCGGCGGCATGCCGCTGGGCGCCTTCGCCGCGAGCCACGCGCTGATGGACACCCTCCGAAGCAACCCGACGCTGGGCCATATCACCACCTTCGGGGGCCATCCCGTCTGCTGCGCGGCGGGGCTGGCGGCCCTCGACTACCTCCTCGAACACCGCGTCGTCGAGACGGTCGAACGAAAGGGCGCGCTTTACGAAGCGCTGCTGCACGACCACCCCGCCGTACGGGAGATCCGCCGCGCGGGGCTGCTGCTGGCGGTCGAGCTGGGACGCTCGGACCGCCTCTACCGCATCATGGAGCGCTTCAAGGAGCTCGGCATTTTGAGCGACTGGTTCCTGTTCTGCGACACGGCTTTCCGCATTTCGCCGCCGCTGGTCATCACCGAAGAGGAGATTCGCGACAGCGCCGCCCTGATCCGTCGGGCGCTGGACGAGGTGCAGCAGGAGCTGCCGTAACCGCGCAGGCGGCACGCGGCGGTTCGGCGATGCCGCCCGGGAGGAAGAAGAGACTGCAAATAAGCGGGCCGTTCAGCCGTTTTCTTGCGAAAAGCACCCGCATTTTACCGATTTTTCGTAACTTCGCAGTGCCTTGGAAGGAGTCGCCGAACATTCTCGCAGCCCTCGAACAGGTTCGGATTCAGGTATGAATCGGATCATTCTGATGGTTGCCGGCTTCTGCGAGGTCGGTTTTACCTACTGCCTCGGAAGGGCAAAATCCGTCGAAGGTCTCGCATGGTGGGGCCGGATTGCCGGATTCCTCGTGTTTGCAGGCTTAAGCATGGGATTGCTTGCAAAAGCCGGCCAAAGCCTGCCGATAGGAACTGCCTATGCCGTATGGACCGGTATCGGAGCTGTCGGGACGGTTTTGGCAGGAATCCTCATTTTCCACGAACCTGCAACCTTTTGGCGGTTGTTTTTCAGCTTTACGCTCATATCATCCGTTATCGGACTTAAAACCGTATCATAAGCCATGGTATTTCGCAGCATGCGGCGTTCTCGCCAACAACTCACAAGACCGGAATGCGACGCCATATTGTCCATGGCGACCTCCGGCACACTCGCCCTGCTCGGAGATAACGGATATCCGTATGCCGTTCCGATCAGTTATGTATATGCCGACGGCAAGCTATATTTTCATAGCGCCAAAACGGGTCATAAGGTAGATGCCGTCAAGGGGCATGACAAAGCGTCGTTCTGTGTCATTGCCGCCGACGAGGTCCATCCGTCCGAGTTTACCACCTATTTCCGAAGCGTCATCGCTTTCGGAAGAATCCGAATCATCGAATCGGAGGATGAGTGCAGGTATGCGGCATCCTTGTTGGGCGCCAGATACAACCCCGGCGACGAAGCCGGACTGCAAGAAGAGTTGGAAAAAGGGCTGTCGCACCTGCTGATGCTCCGGCTCGATATCGAACACCTGACCGGTAAGGAGGCAATAGAGCTTGCGAGCAAGAAATGACTTACCCGTATTACACAGAGGACATCAGTTGTCACGGAATTCATACCTAACCCTTTATATCTCTTTTTTTTTCATGAAACATCTTCTTCTCGGCGCCGCCCTGCTGCTGGCCTCCTGCACGGCGCCCGCACCCGCGGAGCAGGCCGCGGACTGGCTCGTCGCCGAGCTGCCGCAGGTCGACAGCATCCTGGGCGCCCCCCGCACGATCGACACCCCGCTGGGCAAGGCGGTCCGCTTCGACGGCACGCACGACGCCTTCTTCCTCGCCGACAACCCGCTGCGCGGGCTGGAGGAGCTGACCGTGGAGGTGATTTTCCGCCAGGACGGCACCGCCCCCTTCGAGCAGCGCTTCCTGCACATGGGCACGCTGCGCGGCGAGCGCATCATGTTCGAAACGCGCGTCAAGCCCGACGGCACGTGGTACCTCGACAACTTCATCCGCCGCCTCGACCCGCAGGCCGACCTGACGCTGATCGACTCGATGCTGTGCCACCCCGCCGACCGCTGGTACAACCTCGCGCTGGTCGTCGCCGACGGCCGCGCCACGAACTACGTCGACGGCGTGCAGCAGCTCACGGGCGAGATGCCCTACCGCCCCGCCACCGAAGGGATCACCTCGGTCGGCGTGCGCCAGAACAAGGTCTGCTGGTTCAAGGGGGACCTCTACCGCATCCGCATCACGCCGCGCGCCCTGACGCCCGACGAATTTCTGCGCGACCAGGAGCGTCTCAACCGCGAATAACCGCCCGATGCGTCCCGAAAAAAGGGCTGCCCGCATAGAACGGGCAGCCCTTTTTCATCGGACGATGCGGACCGCATCGAAGCGATACGGCGGCCGCTCGTCGCGGCGGGGATCCTGCCCGTCGCACCGAAAGAACCACGTATCGAAGGTCAGCGACTGCGGCGTGACCTCCACGAGCGTAAAACTCTGCTCGCGCAGCGAACGGCCGTAGTCGGCCGACGTACGGTCGATGAATTCGTAGGCCGCCGAAACGCGCGTCAGCACCGAAGCGTCGTAGCGGATCATGTGGTACCATTTGGAGATGCCGCCCGTGCCGTTCACGAGGTAGAGCGGCGCCGCGGGCGACCGGAACACCTGCCGCCCCTCCTCCGTCGAGGCCGGAACGCAGGCGTTCCGCCCCTCGTGCACGAAGCTGCGGCTGAAGCTGTGGTCGTGTCCCATCAGCACGGCGTCGATGCCCCACGCCTCGAAGAGCGGAGCCAGCCTGCCGCGCAGTCGATCGATGTCGGCATCGTCGACGTGGTCCGTCGCTGCATACAGCGCCTTGTGCAGCAGCACGATGTTCCACCGCCGACGATGCGCCGCCAGGTCGCGTTCCATCCACGCCGCCTGTCGGTCGAGCTGCTCCGGTGCGTCGTACTGCGTATTGAGCACGATGAAGTGGGCGCACCCGCAGTCGAACGAATAGACGAAGGGGATCCCCTCCGCTTCGGAGCGGATCGGAAAGTGGTTGTCCAGATCGCCGTCGCTGTCGTGGTTGCCCTGCGCGAGGACCGTGAAACAGCTCCCGAGCAACGGCTCCCCCGCGGCGAAAAAGCGGTCCCACTGCGTGTAATTGTAGCCGTTTTCCGTCAGATCGCCCGCCAGGAAGAGCCAGGCGGGCTGCGGCAGCCGCTCCGCCGCATGGTCGAACATCCGACGGATCGCCTGCTCCGACTGCGGCGCATCCGCCTGCAGGTCGGCCGCATAGACGAAGCGGAACGACGCCTCGTCGGCAGGGGCCGTCGTCACCGAGCGGATCGGGCTCACGACCCGCCGCTCGGCATCCCCCACCCGATACAGATAGCGCGTGGCGGGCTTCAGGCCGCGAACCGTCGCCCGATGGAAGCTCCGCGCGCCGTCGTACAGCCGCTTGTTGATCGTACCGCGCACCGCCTCCTGCGGTGCGTGCCCGCATGCGGGGAGGCCGACAGGCGGGCCGAATCCCGCTCCTCGACGAGCCATACGGTGCTCGCCCGCAGCGTCGTGTCGGGGGTCGTCCAGGCGAACGCGAGTGTCGTCGACGGATCGGCCGTCACGACGGCCGTCACGTTGCGGGGCGTCGGATCGGTCGAGGCCCGATAGCGGGTGTTGACCGTCGTCCGATACCAGCGGCTTTCGCGCCCCGCGCCCTCGCGTACCTTGTAGCAGAAGGGATAGGCCGTCGCCGCCTCCAGCCCCTCGAAACGGGCCTCGGGCGTCCGCTGCCACACGGCCTGCGAGGGCAGCCCCCGATCGGCCCGAAGGATGCAGTACGACCAGTCGTCCCGGCCCGCATCGCTCTCCAGCCGCAGCACGATGCGGTCGGTCTCCGCCTGCGCATGCAGCCGCACCGCAGGCTGCGGATCGTTCCACGTAAAGTCGTAATCGAACCCCAGACGGGCGAAGTCGGTCAGGATCGGATGTTCGGCGCCGTCGGCGGCCCGCCCCCAGCTCCATCGCCCGTCGAAGCGCCAGCCGAGCGCTTCGCAGCGCTCCCGATCGGCGAACGCGGCGGCGGGCAGCGCCGTCACCCCCTCGGTCGCCGAGGGGCCGAGCGCCTCCCAGACGGCCGTTCGATGGAGCTCGGCTCCCGCTTCGATCCGTCCCGCGGCCGCGCCGACCGATGCGGCGCCCCGTGCGGCCTCCAGCCGGCGGTTAGCGGCGAGGCAGTCGCGCAGAGCCCCCCGTCGCGCCACCTCGCCCACCAGTCCGCCCGTCTTGCCGCGTCCGATCACCTCGCCCGTGCAGACGCAGCGTTCGATCGTTCCGCCCTCGGAGAGGAGCCGTCCGCTCAAGCCGCCCTGGCTGTCGGCATCGCCCTCGCAGATCACGGCCGCCGAGGTGAAGCAGTCGCACAGCAGCGGCGTCACCCGCTGCCCGACGATTTCGGGAAGTCGTCCGACGAGGCCTCCCGCGCAGTGCATCACGGCGTGGACCTCGCCGCTGACGTAGCAGTTGCGGATCGTCCCGTAGAGCGCGCCCGCGATCGCGCCGACCGTGTGGCGCCCCGCCACATAGACCTCCACGAGGGCCAGATTCTCCACCACGGCCTGCGTGGCGGCAGCCCCCACGTTGCAGAAGAGCCCCACCGTGGAGCGCTCGGGACAGCGGATCGTCAGGCGGCGGATCGCATGGCCCCGCCCGTCGAACCGACCGAGGAAATGACCCCGTATCGGTTCGAAAGAGGGCGTCTCGGAGAGGTCGATGTCGGCCGTGAGCGCGTAGCTGCCGTCGGCGGGACACGCCGCCGAGCCGAAATGACGGC
The DNA here is from genome assembly GCA_910584485.1 of uncultured Alistipes sp. Lineage (GTDB taxonomy): Bacteria > Bacteroidota > Bacteroidia > Bacteroidales > Rikenellaceae > Alistipes. Next base: position 126,795 of record CAJUAV010000004.1, on the reverse strand, counting down.
TCACATAGAGCAGTTGGCGGCTGTCGGCGATTTCGTAGACCCCCGCGGCATTCCGCCGCGGGCGATCGCTGCCGCAGGCCCGTCCGCAGCCGAGCGAAAGCAGGAGCAGGCACACCCACCCCGTCAGGTTTCGGAGCTTCATCGCGCGCGCCTATTTCCACTCCGCCAGCGGGAGCACCTCGGCCGAGGTCGTCTCGCCCTCGTCCCACACGGGCGAAAAGAGGACGGCGATCCGCTGCCGCGTCTGCCCCTTCAGGCGGATCGTCAGGCGGTTGATGCCGGCATTCTCCGCCTGGGGCGGCGCCTGGCGGGCCGACTCGACGACGAAGGAGGCCCCTGCGGGCGCCAGGATCCGGGCCGTGAGCCGTCGGCCGCCGATCGTCAGGCGCGCCGTGCCGCCCTCCGTCTCGATCGCGGCATCGGTCATCACGCCCCAGTTCACCTCGCCCGGGGCCCGCATCTCGAACTCGTCCTGCACGAGCACCGCCTTGCGGCCACCGACCAGGCGGATGCCGCGCGTCACGGCCGCACAGCGGTCGCGATAGGGCTCGTTCAGGTTCGCCACGACGAAGGGGGCCTCCGTGTCGAGCGACACGCGCTCGAAGCGGGCCTTCGAATCGAGGCACTGTTCGCGGCCGTCGAAGACAGGCAGGTTGTGGCTGCGCGTCACGCAGCGGTAATAGTCCCAGCGCTGTTTCTTGAAATCGAAGAAGCCGGGCAGCTCGTACTTGTCGGAGCCCAGGTCGAGCAGCCACCGCTCGCCCAGCGCATCCAGCTCGAAGTTGCCCATGTCGAGGTGCACGTGGCTCACGTCGGTCGTTCCCGCCTTCATACCCACGAAGAGCGCCTCGCGCTCCCAGCCGCTGCGCATGCAGGCCACCTCGACCTTGCTGCGCAGGTACTTGTCCAGAGAGGCCTTCGCACGCCACCCCGCGACGCGGGGCGTGTAATACATCACGTGGTAGACCTGCGCGGGCATGTGTCGCAACAGATCGTGCTCCGACTCCGAAAAATCGGGGTTGTCGTACCGCGTCGCCAGCCAGAACATGGGCGGCAGGCAGGCGCGCCGCACCTTCATGCGGCAGTCGCTGAAGGCGAGCATGTACTCCGCGGGACCCGTCATCGTGATCGGGAAGTAGCCCGTTTTGCGGAATCCCTCGAACCGCTCGCTCATGCCGAAGTCGGTCCCCAGCGCCGAACGCATCGAGGCGAAGCCGTAGGCGCAGTAGCGCACGGCGTAGTGCCAGTAGGAGGGCCCTTCGACGCAGACCCCGTCGGGGTCGAAGGCCGTCATCGCCCGCGGCATCGATTCGAGGGCCGTCGGAAGGATCCGGCGGGCATAGTCGGGATCGGTATCGGCCACGGCCAGCGCACCGATAATCAGGCCGCTGTTGCACACCTGGTTCCAGTTGTTGACCCGCTTGTGGAAACCGCTCTTCGCGCGGTAGACCTTCAGTCCCTCTTCCAGCCCCTTTTCGATGATGGCGCGCCGCAGCAGCTCCCGCATCCGATCGTCCAGCCGATCGTAGAGCCAGTCGTAGCCGATGGCGACGGCATGCGTCATCTCGGCCACGTCCAGAAAGTGGTGCGGGTCCCAGTCGACGAAGCGGCAGACGGCCGCCAGATTCGCCTCGGCGGCCTCGGCATAGCGCTCGTCGCCCGTCCAGCGCCAGGCGAAGGCGAGGTTGTAGATGCGTGCCAGCGCATCGCGGCTCACGCGCAACATGTCGCGCGTGGTCATGATCCGCTCGAGGGGCTTCAGGGAGACCATCGTGTCGGTCGCCCGCAGCACGTCGTTCACGTAGCGTTGCAGGAGCGTATCGGTCGTATGGCGGGCACGCAGCTCCGCCATGCGGGCGTCGGTCAGGATCAGGCGCGGATGGCCTTCGGCGAGAACGGCCCGCTCGCCGCCGATGGTCAGGTTCAGCGGACGCCCCGCCCCGAAGAGGGCCAGCGACCAAACGCCCGCCAGCAGCAGAAGGATGCTTTTTTTCATGGTTCGAATGGTTGAAAGAAGGGGGCGCGGGCAGACCCGCACCCCCTCCGATGCGACGGTTTATTTGTAGGCGGGATGCTGGCTCAATTTCGGATTGTCGTCGCAGATCGACTGCGGGATCGGATAGAGCTCGGTCATGTTCTCCCGAAAATCGCGGGCGTAGGTGGTCATGATGTCGGCATTGCTGCTCATCTTGTTGGTGTAGTTCGTCTGCACCCACCCCTCCTCTTTCGGATAGGCGGGATCCTTGTCGACGTTGCTGTACGCCTTTTCGGGATAGCTCTTCGTGGGATCGTCGCACGGCTTGTAGTAGCAGAACTTCGGATAGGCGGCCGTGTTGGCGGCGATCCGCTTCTGCGCCTCCTTCGTGCGGCGGATCATCTCGCCGAGCTTGTTCCAGCGGATCAGGTCGAACTTGCGCAGCGCCTCGGCACCCAGCTCCCAGGCGCGCTCCTGCATGATCGCCTCAAGGAAACCCTCCTCGTCCGCCGCATAGGTCTCGGCGTCGATCTCCGCCTCGTTGCCCTTGTAGGCGCGGCGGCGCACCTCCTTCAGGGCGCGGATCGCCGCATCGGTCGGTCCATGATGGAGGTGGTTCTCCGCCTCGGCGAACATCAGCAGCACGTCGGCGTAGCGCAGGTAGATCCAGTTGATGTTCGTGTAGTCGTTCATGTAGGTCGGGCACCACCAGGCGCGCCACTTGCCCGGGTTATACTCCCAGAGGCGGTTCGTGATGATTCCCTTGCTCTCCTTGTTCACCTCCATGTCGGCCACCACCGTCTCGAAGCGCGTGTCGTGCGGCGCGAACGAGAGAATGTAGGGGGCCGTCAGGCGCACCTCGGTACCCGTCATGCCGTATTTCGACTCCTTGTTGCAGTTGGCGCCGATCTTGTTGCCGATCTGGCCGTTGTAGGTGCTCTTGCCCACCTCGGGGTTGTACATGCCGATCTCGAACATGCTCTCGCCGAACTCCGTGTCGAACTTCTGTGCGCAGACGCTCTTCCAGATGTTCTGGTAGACGGGATTTAGGCGGTGGTTGCCCGCGGGGTCGTCGATGATCTCGGCGCACTGCGTGCGGGCCAGCTCGTAGTACTCCTCGATCTTCGCCGCATCGGGACGGCGGCGCATGCCCATGTTACCGCCCGTCTCGGCATCCCAGCGCAGCGAGTAACCGGCGGCGTGCAGACACACGCGCGCCAGCAGCCCCTTGACGGCGCCCTTCGTGAAGCGCGCCTGCGCCGCCACCTCCTTGCGCCAGGGGGTCAACTCGACGGCCGTTTTCAGGTCCTCGATGATGCGGTCGTAGATCTCGTCGCGCGAGGTGCGGTCCACGTAGAAGACCTCGCCCGCCTTCGAGGGGGTGAAGCGTGCGGGAACGTCGCCCCAGCGGACGATCAGGTCGAGGTAGCACAGCGCGCGCAGAGCGAGCATCTCGCCGTGGAGGCGCTTGAGCTCGGCCTTTTCCTGCTCCGTGCCGTTCTCGTAGAGCCCCATCTGGGGGATCCGCTCGATGCAGATGTTGCAGCGCTCGATGCAGGCGTACCACTTGTTCCAGAGGCCGTTCAGCTCGGTGTCGACGCTGGCGGGGGTCGACGAGTAGCGGGCGAAATTCTTTCGGCCGACCGTCTCCCAGCCGCCCGACGTACGCATGACGTCCGTGTCGGTGGTGGTCATCGTCACCACCTTGCGGCCGTACATCGGGTGCGCCATCAGCACGTAGGCGCCGTAGGCGGTCATGCGCGCCTGGTCGACCGTGCCGAACAGGTTTTCCGAATCGTAGTTCGACTTCGAAGGCACCGTCAGAAAGTCGTCGCAGGCGACCAGCGAGACGGCGGCGATCAACAGGGCGCATCCGACCTTGATTCGATCAAAAAGCATATTTTTCATGGTTCGTTTCGATTAGAAGGTAATGTTGACACCGAAAATCATCGAGAAGCTCTTCGGATAGGCCGAGTAATCCACGCCGGGCGTCAGCGGGTTGCTGCGCAGCGCGCTAACCTCGGGATCGAAGCCGCTGTAGCTGGTCCAGGTGTAGATGTTGTAGGCCGTCGCGTAGATGCGCAGGTTCTGCAGGTGGCACTTTTCGGCCAGCTTGCGCGGCACGGTGTAGCCCAGCGTGATGTTGTTGATGCGCAGGAACGAGGCGTCCTCGACGGCCCACGAGTGGGCGAAACGGGGCAGCTCGCCCGCCTTCACGCGCCAGATCTTCGCATCCTTGTTCAGCTCGGCCAGTTCGCCCAGGTCGGTCACGAAGGCGCCCTGGTCGTTGATGAGGCGGAAGCGGTCGCGCATCACGCCCAGGAAGTTGCGGTAGGAGTTGTAAGTATTCGTGTAGGCCAGCTTGTTGGCGTTGAGCACCTTGTTGCCGTAGCTGAAATTCACGAAGATGCCCAGGTCGAAGTTGCGGTAGGAGAAGGTGTTGTTCAGACCGCCGATGAACTTCGGGTTCGTGTTGCCGATGATCGTTCGGTCGTGGTCGGGCGTGATGACGGGATTCCCCCGCTCGTCGGTCTGACCGCCGATCCACTTGAACTTGATGTCGCCCGGGGTGATCTTCGTGTCGCCCTTGATGTAGGGGACTCCGTCGCGCAGCTTCCAGGTGTTCGTGCCGGCGTCGTAGCCTTCGAAATCGGCCGCCGTGTAGAAGCCGTCCGTGATGTAGCCGTAGATCATGCCCACGGGTTTGCCGACCTGCACGATGTAGTCGTAGATGGTCTTGGCCCAGCCCGAGTTCTCCAGATAGGACTGCTGGGCGCCCAGCTCGTCGCGGTTCAGCCCGAGGATGCGGCCCCGATTGAACGAAATGTTGAAATCGGTCGTCCAGCGGAACTTCTTGCGGTCGATGTTGATCGTATTGAGCGTCAGCTCGATGCCCTTGTTACGCATGCTGCCCACGTTCTTGTACTGGGTCGTGTAGCCCGACGTGCCCGGGATGCGGGCGCGCAGCAGCAGGTCTTCGGTCTTGTTGTAGTAGTAGTCGAACACGAGGTTGATGCGGCCGTCGAGGAAGCCCATGTCGAGGCCGGCGTCGAACGACTTGGTCGTCTCCCACTTGAGCGAGGGCGAGGCGATGGCCGTAGGCTGAAGCGCCGTGCTGATCGAGCCGGCGTCGGCCGCATAGCCCGTCGTCGAGAAGGTCGAGGCGAAGAGGTTGTTGCCGATGCGGTTGTTGCCCGAAAGACCGTAGCTTACGCGCAGCTTGAGGTTCGAAAAGAGGTCCAGCCGCTTCATCCACGGCTCCTCCATGATGCGCCAGGCAGCCGAGACGGAGGGGAAATAGCCCCAGTGATTCTCCTTGGCGAATTTCGACGAACCGTCGGCGCGCAGGTTGACCGTCACGAGGTATTTGTCCCGAAACGCATACATGATGCGGCCGAAGAAGGAGGAGAGGCGCTCCTCGCTGATCTTCGACGAGGGCTTCATCGGCGTGGCGCCCAACCCCAGATCGCCCAGACCGATGTCGGAGTTGGGGAACTCCATGGCGCCCGCCAGCAGGTACTTGCTCTTCGAGGTGACGATCTCCTGACCGGCCATCATCGAGAAGCTGTGGGCCTCGCCGAAGGTCGGCGTCCAGGTCATGTAGGCCGACTCGGTGAGCTTCATCGTCTCGGTCGGCTCGATCGATCCGTAGGGGCCGCCCTTCTCGACGCGCACGTCGTGCAGCCGCTCGTCGAAGAAGGTCTCCACGCGGTTGTTCCCCGCCGAGAGGCCGCCCGTGACGGAGACGGTCAGATCCTTCCGGATCCGATACTCCAGGCTGCCGTTGAAGAGCGCCGTGCGGTAGGTCTTCTTGAGGTGCTGCGCCTCGGCCCGCACGATGGGGTTCGTGAGGAAGGCGCCGCCCGCATCGTCCTCCGTCTCGCCGATGAGCGCGTCATCGTCGTCGTTCGGGCCGAGCACGGGGCGGTAGCTGATCGTATTGCCGAGCATGGCGTTGTCGAGCGTGCCCGACATGGAGCTGCCCCGCACCTCGCGCATGGTGTAGCTGCCGTTGACCGAGAGTTTCAGCCGGTCGGTGACCTTCTGGTCGAAGCTGATCTTGATGTAGTCGCGCTTGGCGCTCGAGGCGAGCATGATGCCCTCTTCGGAATAGTGGCCGTACTTGACCATGTATTTCGCGTGCTGCGAACCGCCGCTGATCGAAATGTTGTGGTTGTGCGTCAGGGCGCTGCGGCCGAAGACCTCGCGCTGCCAGTCGACGCCCTTGCGGTTCCTGTACTGTCCGAGGTCCTCGAAACGGCCGTAGCGGCTCTCGAAAATCTCCGCCGCCGAGGAGGCCGCATCGGGCATGTTCGCGATTTCGTACTGCGCCATGACGTACTCGTAGGGGCTCAACACATCCAGGAAGCGGTCCAGCTTCTTGAAGCCGACGTAGCCGTCGTAGGAGACCTTCGAACGGCCGACGGCACCCTTCCTGGTCGTGATGACGATCACGCCGTTGGCGCCGCGCGCACCGTAGATCGCCGTCGAGGAGGCATCCTTCAGCACGTCGATCGACTCGATGTCCGCGGGGTTGACCGCCGTCAGGCCGTCGTCGCTCGGGAAGCCGTCCACGATGTAAAGCGGCGAGTTGTCCTGCGAAATGGAGCCGCCGCCGCGCACGCGGATCTGGATGTCGGCATCGGGGTTACCCTCGGTCGTGGTCACCTGGACGCCCGCCAGACGGCCCGCGATGGCCTCGGCGGCCGTCGCCACGGGGACCTTGACCAGCTCCTTGCCGCTGATCGAAGAGACCGAACCCGTCAGGTCCTTCTTCTTGACCGTTCCGTAGCCGATCACCACGACGTCCTCCATGCGCTGCACGTCGTCCGACAGCGAGACGTCGACCACCGTACCGCCCGAGACCCGTTTTTCGACGGGGACGCAGCCGATGAACGAGAAGGCCAGCACGGGCTGTTTCACGGCCGAGACCTTGATCGAATAGCGGCCGCTGCCGTCGGTCGTCGTACCCGTCACGGTGCCCTTCAGCAGGACCGTGACGCCCGCCATCGGGCTGCCCGAGGCATCGGTCACCGTGCCGCTGACCGTGGCGGCGTCCTTCACGTTGAAGGGGGTGATGACGATCGCGTCGTTCTCCATGACCGAATAGGTGAGGTTGCTGCCGTCGAGCAGCTTCTGCAGGATCGTCTTCACGGAGGTCTCCGCATACTCGGCATTCACCCTCGAATCGAAGAAGGAGAGGTCGTCGCTGTAAAAGAAGCGGTAGGGCGACGCCGACTCGATCTTCTTGAGCACCTCGCGGACCGTACCGTTGCGGACCGAGAGCGACACTTTCGCCTCTTGCGCGCCGACCCTCAACGGCAGCACGAGCAAGAGCAGCCCCAGGAGCGGCCACATCCCGAAGGGACGTCCGAATGAGCATGTTTTTTTCATAAGCAGGTTATTTTTAAGTTTAAGGTTGGTTCATCGCGATTCGGCCGAGCAGGCGGGGAGGTTGTAGCCCGACACGCGGACCTCGGGCCGGCAGCCCGCCGCCGCCGAGGGGTCGCAGTCGACCCATACGGTTTTCCGCTCGCCGGGCAGCATCCAGAAATAGTTGTCCGTATAGAGGGCGGGCAGGATCCGCTCGCCGCTCACGGCGTCGCGCAGCGAGAGGCGGATCATGGCGGCGACGACCTCTCCCCGATTGGTCAGCTCGACCCGCCAGCAGCTGCGGCCCTCGCGCTCGGTCCGCTCGGCCGAGGCTTCGATGCGGGCGTCGCCGATCTCGTTCAGCAGACGCATCGACTCGGGTTTGTCGTACCGCCAGTAGAAATTCTCCGAAAGCAGGCGGCCGCTCCGATCGCGCATCTCGAGCCGCACGAAGTGCAGCGGGGGCAGGTCGGGGGCGAAATCGATCGCGAAGGCGGGCCGCATCTCCGAGGCGGGCAGGTCGAGCTTCGCCCGCTGCGTCGCTCCGTACCGGCGGCCGCGGACGTCGCAGACGTCGGCCGTCACGGTAACGCCCTTCAGCGGCCGCGCCGTGTGGTTGACGGCCTCCGCCTGCCAGTCGGGCAGCGAGGCCTGCACGTGGATGCTCTCGCACCCCTTCTTGGCCCCCGCCCACGAGCCGTTCACCTCGAAATCGTAGTCGTAGGTCTGCCAGACGGTCGAATACCAGGCCGGATGGGTCATCCACAGCAGCACGCCCGAGCAGTCGTTCCAGAGGCGGTGGTTCCACGCCTCGAACATGGCCCGAATGTTATCGTAGTTGACGAACTGCGCCTTGCGGCAGTAATCCTCCATCGAACGGACGGGGCCGAGCCGCGATTCGAACGCCTCGATGTAGCGGCCGATCGCCTGTCCGCTCTTGGCGCTGTAGTCGTGGTAGTACCACGTCTCGCCGATGGGCCACGCCCGATCCGTGCCGCAGAGGCGGAGCATCGTCTCGTAGACGGGCACCGTCGGCAGCCCGATCTCCGACTTGAAGCCGTGGGCCATGCGGTAGTATTCAACGGGCGGAAGCCAGAAATAGGGACCCTCGCCGCCCCAGACGACGTCGTCGGCCGAGTGGGCCAGGTAGAGGCGCGTGCTGTCGCAGCTGCGGACCGCCTCGCGGATGCTGCGGTCGATGCCGATCGCGGGATAGGTCTCGTTGCTGGCGCACCACAGGGCGATCGAGGGGTGGTTGCGGAAGCGCAGGATGTTTTCGCGGGCGATTTCGCCGTAGCGGACCGGATCGTCGGGATGGCCGCCCCACAGATCGGAGAAGACCAGCACGCCGCAGGCATCGCAGCAGTCGAAGAAATCGGGGTGGAGGAAGTTGCCCATCCAGGCGCGGATCATGTTCATCTTCGAATCGCGGTGGAAACGCAGGGCGGTCTCCATCCGCTCGCGGGGCATGCGCAGGGCCAGTTCGCTCAACCCCCAGTTGCCGCCCCGGCAGAAGATCCGCACGCCGTTGACCGTCAGCACGAGGTGCTCGGAGGGGGTCTCGGTGCAGGTGCGCACGGTGCGCCACGTTCGTTTGTCGTCCGAGACCTCGATGCGGTATCGGGCCGCCAGCCCGTCCGAGTCCCAGCCCGCGACGACGCGGTCGAACGTTTTCCGTTCGCCCAGATCGACCAGCGCCCATTCGTCGCGGTCGCCCGCCGAGAACCATTTCGAGACGCCCCGCACATCGGTCAGGTTCGATGCGGGGTATTTCGGGCCGCGGACCGAGGAGACCTCGGCCGGCTGCCACGCCGCCAGATCGCGCTCCTCGTCGCGGCTGTCGTAGACCGAAAAATCGAACATGCCGAAGCGGTCGACGGCCGACTCCTCCATGAAGATGCGCACGTAGCGCGCCTCGGTGCGTCCGATTTCACAGGTGCCCCGCCGCGGCTTGCTCAAGGGCACGTTGCAGGTGATTTTGCGCACGCCGAAGCGGCAGTCGTAGCGGTCGCTGATCCGCCCCTCCTCGGAGGCGGTCACGGTCAGCTCGTAGAGGTGCTGCGCCCCGTAGCCGTTCGGCCACCACAGCTTCGGCCGCCGCAGCACGAGCGCCGAGTGGGTTTCGGGACCGAAGGTCACCTCGCGGCACTCGCCCGCGGCGAGCGTCACCGTCCGCTCGACCGACACCCGATCGAAGGCGGCGCGCACGGTCACCCGCCGTGCGCGGTCCGAATCGTTGCGCACGGGTACGTTCAGCCGCACGAAGGCGCGCGTCGTATCGGGCAGCGGCAGGTCGGTCTGCACGTGGGGATGGGTCAGCGTCACGTTTCCGACGCTGCGCAGGCGCACCTCGTCGAGGATGCCGATGCCGCGATCGCGCATGGCGGGCATCCAGTCCCAGCCCGAGGAGCAGATGTAGGTCGGCGACGAGCGGCTGATGACGCGCGAGTTGACCCAGGCGTTGCCCGCGGCCCCCTTGTCGCCCGGGACCCCGACCAGCTCCATGGGCGAGATGCGCACGGCGACGACGTTTTCGCCCGTCGGGTCAATCAGAGGGGTCACGTCGAACGATCCCTGCACGAAGCAGCGGTCGATCGTCCCCGCCCGACGGCCGTTCACCCAGAACTCGGCGTGGTGGTTCACCTGGTCGGCCTCGAGCAGGATGCGGCGCTGTGCCGTGTCGAACCCCTTCGGGAGGCGGAACGAGCGGCGGTACCACCAGTTGCGCCGACAGAGCACCTCGGGAATCTTCAGGTTGTCGAGCCCCGCCACGGGATCGGGGAAGACCTCCTGTTCGACGAGCGTGGCCACGACCGTCCCGGGGACCGTCGCGTCGTACCACCGTTCGGTCCGAAATCCCGCCCGCGAGACCTTCGCCCCGTCGTCGGTGCCGTACCACCCTTCGCAGGTCATCTCCCACCCTTCGGCGAGCGGCAGCACCGAGGCGGAGCGCAGGCGCGGTTCGGGGCGGTGCGCCGCCTTGGGTTTGCGGCGCTCCTTCCAGCCGTTCGTCGCGGGACGCGCGACGGGCGAGGTGCCGTAGATTTCGATTTCGTTGATGCCCGCGGGCAGCTCCGAGGAGACCTCCTCGATCACGATGCGGACGAAGCGCCAGCTCCCGCGCGGCAGCGGCGTCTCGCGCCAGCCGCCCCGACCGTCCGCAACGCGCGCCAGCACGCTCCATCGGGCCCCCGTCGCCGAGCCCTCGATCCGATAGCGGGTCGGGTAGCTCGAATAGATTTCGTGGCCCAGCGTAAAGCGCCGGTCCTCGACATAGGCGGGCGTGGAGGCATCCGCCTCGCAGAAGAGGCGCACCGAGGTCAGCTCGCACGCCGCCTGGAGATCGATTTCGATCCACTGGGGCAGCGTGCGGACCGGCTTCGCGTCCGCCTCGTAGTCGGCGAAAAAGCGGGCCCGCCAGCCCGTCTGGGTCTCGCCGTCCACGGCGAACTCGCCCTGCGTGGGGGCGTGGTCGGTGGAGGAGACCTTCACGGGGCGGTTCAGTGCGAGGTTCTCTTCGGCGGCGCGGGCGGCGCCGCCCAGCAGACAGAGGGCCGCAGTCGCGGCAACGGTTCGGCAGAGGTGTTTCATCATAAGGTCAGGTATTCGGTCGGTCGGATGGATCGGGTCGTCGGTCGGTATCGGAACCCGCGGGCCGTGCGGCGGCGCGGTCGAAGCGGCGTTGCAGCCGCTCGTCGGGGAAGAGGCGTACGATCCCCTTGTCGATTTCGTAGTCGACGGGCAGGGCCCGGCGGATGATCCGCAGCACCTCGTCGATCGTCTCCCCTTCGAAGGAGCCGTTGAAGCGGTAGTCGCGGATCCGTCGATCGCCGTCGAAGCGGACCGAGACGTTGTAGCGCCGCTCGATGCGGGCCATGAGCGATTCGAGGCGCTCGCTCTCGATCACCCAGCGCTCCTCCTTCCACGAGGTGCGGACCAGCGGGTCGTCCTCCATGCGCAAGGCGGGCAGGTGGGGGATCACCGCCACATCGCGCGCGACGGGAGCGTGCTGCGCATCTTCGAGCACGCGCGCCATGGCGGCCCGTCCGTTCTCGCCGCCGAAGCAGGCGACCGTCTGGTTCGGGGCGATGCGGATCGGCTCCGCAAGGTGAGCGCCGTCGATCGTGACGGCTCCGCGCACGAGCGTCGTCGTCACGGCGGGATCCTCCTCGTAGGCCGAGACGTTGAAAGCGGTGCCCGTGGCGACGATCGAAAGATCGCGCGCCTGCACGACGAAGGGTTTCGCGGGATCGGTCCGCACGTCGAAATAGGCTTCGCCCTCCAGCCGCACTTCGCGGCTGCTGCGGTTGAAATCGGGCGCATAGCTGATGCGGCTGCCCGCATTGAGGCGGATGCGGCTGCCGTCGGGCAGCGTCGTCGAGGCGCGCGAGCCGAACGAGACGCTGAATTCGACCCGCTCGGCGGGCATGCCGACCGTCGGGCGGTCGGGGCGCCGAAGCTGCGGCAGGCCGCACCACAGACCGGCGGCGAAGAGCACGACGGCCGCCGCGGAGGCCGTACGCCGCAGCCGCGACGAAAAGGGCGAGAGCGACTCGAGGAGCGGATGCGGGGAGCGCGGCGAAGGGCGGGAGCGCGTCGGCCGTTTCGGGCGGAGCGGCTCGACGGTCTGCGCGGCCTGCGCGGTTTGCGCGGTTTGCTCGCTCTGCGAGGCCTGCGAGGCCTGCGAGGCCTGCGCGGCCTGCACGGCCTGCACGGCCGCACGGCGACGCAGAAAGAGGCCCCGCTCCGTCAGGGCCGACCGCTCGGCATCCCGACAAAGGGTGAGCGAGCTCAAATAGACGTTCCGAAAACCGATGAAACGGGCGCGGTTCGCGGGCGAACGATCGATCCACTCCCGCAGGAAGCGGTGCTCGTCGGGCACCGTCTCGCGGCAGAAGAAACGGACGATCAGGTCGTCCACGGCATCGGGTGCATAGCTCGGTTCAGGCATGGGTCGTAGCAGAAAAGGGCTTTTTTTACCTCCGTTCAATCATAGGACGGAACTCGGGGCGGGGCAGTCTAAAGGCATCCGATTTTTTTGTCGGAAAATTCGGGGAGGTCTTTTTTATTCGTTTTTTTGTCTATATTTGTGAGGGCATTCCCCTCGAAGGGAGGCCTCGCCCGACCCCGAACCGATGAACGAACCCGCTGACGCACCCTTCTCCATAGCCATCTGCGACGACTCTTTCGATGCGATTTTCCAGTCGCATTACAAGCTGTTGTATGCCTATGCGCTGGGCATCGTCCGCCATCGGGAGCTGGCGCAGGACATCGTGCAGGAGGTCTTTCTCAAGCTGTGGAAAAACCGTCGGCGGATCGCGATCGCGACGAGCCTGAAGGCCTACCTGCTCCGCATGACGCGCAACTGCTGTCTGGATACCCTGCGCGAAGGAAAATACGCCGATCAAAAGCTCCTCGACATCGAGGAGCTCCGCAGCCGCATCGAACTCATGGAGCTCGACGCGGCCGATCCGGTCTTCGACCGCCTCTACTCGAACGAGCTGCAGAGCCGCTTCCGCGAGGCGGTCGACGCGCTCCCCGAACAGTGCCGGAAAATTTTCCTGCTCAACCGTCGCGAGGGGCTCTCCTACCTGGAGATCGCGGCCCAGCTCGACATCGCCCACAGCACGGTCAAAAATCAGATGGTGATCGCGATGCGCAAACTGCACGAAGCGCTCAAACCGTTTTTTTGACTATCTTTGCCCCCGGAATATGCACGCTCCCTTCGACCCAGACGATCTTCTGTTCCGTTTTTTTCGGGGTGAAACCACCGCCGAAGAGAACCGGACGCTGCTTGCGTGGAAACGCGCAAGCGGGGAGAACCGTGCCCGCTTCGACACGCTGCGTAACCTGTGGATGGTCTCGGCGACCGCAGCACCCGACTCGACACCCGATCCCGCCGCCGCCCTCGCCCGCCTCAAACGGGCGATCGCCCGCGACGAGGAGGCGCAGCAACCCCTCGAACGACCCGCGCAGCCGAACGAGCAGCAGCGTGCGCCGCACGACGGGCAGCGGCCTTCCGACAAGCGACATTTCGGGCAGCGACCTCCCGAACGGCACCCGCAGCCCCTGCCGCGCGAGGAGCGGCAGGCACGTCGCCGCAGCGTCCTCCGATCGTTCGTCCGCTCCGCTGCGGCCGTGCTGCTGCTGGCAGGAGCGGCAGGCGGCGGCGCCCTGCTGCACCGCGCGATCGCACCCGCGCCGCCCGCGGCCGAAGCGCTCGCCGAGCGCTTCGTGCCCGACACGATGCTCTTCCGCGCCAGCCGCGGATCGCTCGCCTCGGCGACGCTCCCCGACGGCACCGTCATCCGCCTCAATGCGGGCAGCACGCTGACCTACACGACCGACTACGGCCGCGAAGAGCGCACCGTGGCCCTGCAGGGGGAGGCCTTCTTCAAGGTGCGGGCCGATGCCGAACGCCCCTTCGTGGTGCGCGCGGGCGAGCTGGCGATCGTCGCCACGGGCACGGCCTTCAACGTAAAGGCCTACCCCGAGGAGCAGTTCGTGACCACGACGCTCGAATCGGGCAGCGTCCGCGTGCAGGGGCTCTCCCGCCGCAACCGCAGCTTCGACATCGAGCTGACGCCCCGCCAGAGCTGCCTCTATTACCGCGGCGGCGATTCGGTGCTCCGCAGCGGCACGCTCCATCCCGAAGAGGCGGCGCTCGCCGAGCAGGTACGCGCAAAAGAGATCCCCGCCCTCCGCATCTCGAACGTGAAGACCCTGCTCCACACCTCCTGGAAGGATCCCCGCTGGATCGTCGAATACGAAACGCTCGCCTCGCTGGCCGAAAAACTCGAACGCCGCTACAACGTCACGATCCGCTTCCGCCAGTCGGAGGCGGGGGCCTACCGCTTCACGGGGGCGTTCGAGAACGAAACCATCGAGGAGATCATGCGGCTGCTGCGCCACGCCACGCCGATCCGCTACACGATCGAACGCGGCCGCATCACCGTCTCCGTGGATCCGTCGCGTCGCCGCACTTTCGAAAACGCGGCAGGATGATCTCCTTTTCCGCCCGCCTTTAGACCGCGGCGGCCCGAAATCCGTCTCCTTTGATAAAGGACGCTCCGCAACGGACGTCGCAAGGAACCTTCAAACACTTTATCAACATGAGAAAAACGGGCTCCGCCTGCCTGATCGCCTGCCTGCTGTCGATCCTGCACCTCTCGGCACAACCCTTCATGACGAACGTTTCGGGCCGCAACGCCCGCCCGCTCGACGGCCGCTGGCAGGCCGTCGTGGATCTGTACGCCTGCGGCGAACAGATGGAGATCTACAAAAACCGGACGGCGGCCGAAAAGGGCCGTTTCGTGGAGTGCACCTTCGACGACGGCTTCCGCCTCGACGTGCCGGGCGACTGGAACTCCCAGTGCCCCGAACTGAAATATTACGAAAGCACCGTCTGGTACAAGCGCGATTTCGACTGCGCGCCCTCGCCCGACAAGCGGCTGTTCCTCTACTTCGGCGCCGCCAACTATCGCACGACGGTCTACCTCAACGGCGAGAAACTCGGCTCGCACGAAGGGGGCTTCACGCCGTTCCAGTTCGAGATCGGCGACAAGGTGCGCGCGGGGAACAACTTCATCGTGGTCGGCGTCGACAACCGCCGCACGGCCGAAACGATCCCCGCCCTCAAATACGACTGGTGGAACTACGGCGGCATCACGCGCAGCGTCCTGCTGATCGAGACCCCGCGCCGATTCATCGAAGACTATACCGTGCGGCTCGACCCGAAAGATCCCGAGCGGCTTTGGGCACAGGTGCGGATCGCAGGCGGCGGCCGCGGCGAAACGGTCCGCCTCTCGATTCCCGAAGCGGATTTCTCCGCCACGCTCCGCACCGACGCCGAAGGAAAGGCCGAGCTCTCCGCCCCCGTGCGGCTCGAGCGCTGGTCGCCCGAACACCCGAAGCGCTACACGGTCGAGCTGTGCAGCCGCCACGACACGATCCGCGAGCGCATCGGCTTCCGCACCGTCGCCGCGGAAGGGGGCCGCATCCTGCTCAACGGCAAGCCCCTCTTTCTGAAGGGCATCAACTGCCACGACGAAATCCCCCAGCGCCGCGGCCGCGCCTTCTCGGAGGCCGACGCCCGCATGCTGCTGGGCGAGGTGAAGGCCCTGGGGTGTAATTTCCTGCGCCTGACGCACTACCCCGCCTGCGAGGCGCTGGTGCGGATGGCCGAAGAGATGGGCATCCTGCTCTGGGAGGAGGTGCCGCTGTGGCAGAAGATCGCCTTCTCCGATCCGCAGACGCTGCCCAAGGCGAACCGCATGGTGACGGAGATGATCGCCCGCGACAAAAACCGCTGCGCGATCATCCTGTGGAGCGTCTCGAACGAGACGGCGCCGGGCCCCGACCGCAATCGGGTGCTGGAGGAGATGATCCGCCACTGCCGCGCGCTCGATCCCTCGCGCCTGGTCACCTCGGCCTTTTCGCACACGACCGACACGCCGACCTCGCTCACGCTGGAGGACCCCGTGGCGGAGCTCGTGGACGTGATCGGCATCAACAAGTACTACGGCTGGTACACCCCGTGGCACTGCCGCCCGCAGGAGTTCGTCTGGAACGTCCCCTGCGACAAGCCCGTGATCTTCTCCGAATTCGGTTCGGAGGCCCTCTACGGCAACCACGGCGACCCGAACGACTCCACGAACTGGTACGAAGAGTACCAGGCCCGCAACTATCGGGACAACATCGCCATGCTGCCCAACATCCCGCATCTGGCGGGCACCGCCCCCTGGGTGCTGTTCGATTTCCGCTCGCCCTACCGCATGAACGGCCGCTACCAGGAGGAGTGGAACCGCAAGGGGCTCGTCTCCGACAAGGGACACCGCAAAGCCGCCTGGTACGTACTGAAAGCCTATTACGATTCGATTCCCTAACCCCGCAAAGATGAAAAAGATCCTTCCCGTACTCGCTTCCGCCCTGCTGCTCTGCGCCTGCGGCGGGCAGCGCCAGGAGCTCGTCCGAACGAATTTCGAAGCGGCCGCCGCGCAGCTGCGGCTGGCGATCCGCACCGCGGACAGCCTCGCCGCCGCACGTCCCGACTCGGTCGTCGCCGCGCAGGGCGACTACCCCCGCCTCTTTCCCCGCAGCATCCGCCCCGACGGGTCGCTCTTCACGGTCTCCTCGCGCGATTGGACAAGCGGATTTTTCCCGGGCTCGCTCTGGTACATGTACGAATACACGGGCGAGGCGTACTGGCGGGAGCAGGCGGAGCGGTTCACCGAGCTGCTGCACCGCGAACCCTTCAACACCGACACGCACGACGTGGGCTTCATGGTCAACGACAGCTACGGCCACGGGTATCGCCTGACGGGCAATCCCGCCTATCGCGAGGCGGTCGTGCAGGCGGCGCGCTCGCTCGCGACCCGCTTCGATCCGCGCGTGGGCTGCATCCGCTCGTGGAACGCCCGCCGCGGATGGCAGTATCCCGTCATCATCGACAACATGATGAACCTCGAGCTGCTGCTCGATGCCGCCCGCTTCACGGGCGACAGCACCTTCGTCCGCATCGCCTGCTCGCATGCCGACCGCACCCTGCAAAACCACTTCCGCCCCGATTTCAGTTCGTACCACGTCATCGACTACGATCCCGCCGACGGAGGGGTGCTCCACCGCAACACCCACCAGGGGTATGCCGACGCCTCCTCCTGGGCGCGCGGACAGGCGTGGGGGCTCTACGGATATGCGTTCATGTATCGGAAAACGGGCGAACGGCGCTACCTGGAGGCGGCCGAGCGCATCGCCGAGCGCATCCGCACCTTCCCGACCATGCCCGCGGACGGGATCCCCTACTGGGATTTCGATGCGCCGAACATTCCCGACGAGCCGCGCGACGTCTCGGCGGCCGCCGTCCTGGCGTCGGCGCTCTACGACCTCGCCTCGCTGACGGGCGAACGGGGGAACGCCCATAAGGCATGGGCCGACCGCATCCTCGAAAACCTGACCGCCTCCTATCGGGCGCCTCGGGGCACCCACCACGGCTTCCTGCTGCTGCACAGCGTCGGCAATCTCCCGAGCGGATCGGAGGTCGACACCCCGCTCAACTACGCGGACTACTATTTCCTCGAAGCGCTGCTTCGAAAACAGGCTTGCGAACGGGCTGATAAGTAAAAAGGCAAGCGGAACGCCCCGACCCGCATGTGAGCGCAGGTCGGGGCGTTTTTTCGTCGTTCGAACGGCCCGCAAGCGCGGCGGGACGATGCACCCCTGCCTGCGGACACAAAAAAAAGCGAACATCTCTCGATGTTCGCTTCCGTACCCCCTCAGGGGCTCGAACCCTGGACCCCAACATTAAGAGTGTCGTGCTCTACCAACTGAGCTAAAGAGGCATTTTTGCGCTCGGGCGGAGGTTCGGATCGCTCCGCGTTTCCTTCCCGATTGCGGTGCAAAGATAGGGACAAAAGTTTTTTCGTGCAAATTTTTCGACGAAAAAATCGTAAAAAAATTGTCGAAGCCCCGCGGGAAGCCCTTTTCGCCCCCTTTTTCGGACGGCTCTCACGGCAGTCCCCCTGCCCGATCGCTGCAAGTTCCGTACCGCAAAGGGCGACCGCACGGCAGCTGCGGCCAACCGGCAACGGCCGTCGCACGCCGCCCCCGACGAAGATACGCCCGTTCGCGGCGGCGGCGCAGACAACGCGGCGACGACAACGCGGCGACGACGACCGCCCCGCGCCGCCCGATCTACTCGAACGTCAGCGCATCGCTGTTCCACTCGCCGTCGGCCGCGGGATAGCAGACGGGGCGCGGATCGCCGTATGACCGCAGGCGCAGGTAGGCCTCGTAGAGGCAGATGCCGTTGGCCGAGGGGGCGGCGAGCGACCAGGCGATCACCGACGGATGACGTTTGGCGGTGTGATAGGCGTTGTCGACCCGTTCGAGGAAGGCCTCCCGCCAGGCGGGATCGTTCGACGGATTGCCGCCCCGCAGGCGCGACGAACCGCTGTCGCGCGTATCGATCGGGGCCTGCACGACGACCAGCATGCCGAGCGAGTCGCACCGCTCGAAAAGTCGCGGCGAAACGGCCCCGGGAGTGAGGCGCAGGGTGTTGCAGCCCGCCTCGCGCAGCTGCCGCAGCTCGGCATCGGTCACCGTAGGCGCCGCTTCGCGGGCGTGCAGCGGCGTCGGGCGGCCGTTGATGCGCAGGCGGCCGTCCTCGACCTCGAGCGTGCGGAAGCCGATCGGCAGCCGCAGGTGTTCGACGTAGCGTCCCTCGTGCTGCGTGCGGAGCCGCAGCGTATGGCGCTGCGGCCGCTCGGGCGACCACAGCAGGCTGTCGGGCACGCGTGTCAGGAAACGGAGCGTATCCTCGCCCCGCATGCGGAGCGTCAGGGAGCGATGGCCCGTCTCGATGGTCCGACCCGCCGGATCGAGCAGCTCGTATTCGAGGCGCACCGTGCGCGGATTGAGGGCGTGGCTCTTTACGACGATGCCCACCTCGGCCTGCGCCTCGGCGCGCTCCGCCCCGTTGTAACGCGTCGCGACCAGCACGTCGCGGACACCCATCGTCGCGGGGCTCGTCACGCGGACCTCGCCGACGGCCGTCGGAGGCGCCGTGCGCTTCCAGCTCTCGAGGGCCGCGACCGCCTCGGAGGCGATCGGGCGGATCGCCACCTCGTTGCGCCCCTCCTTCGCGAAGCGGGTGATGTCGAAATCGGCGGGGGTGTTGCCGTCGGCGGCATAGGCGACGCGGCGGCCGTTCACGAAGAGCTCGTAATCGGTCGCGACGCTGCCGATCGTCAGCACGACCCGTCGGTTGGCCCACGCGAAGGGGACCGTGAAGAGGGCCGTGCGGCGCCCGTCGGCGAAGGTCCACGCGGTGATCGGCGCCCCGTAGCGGTGTTGCGCCGCGGCCGCGTCGGCATCGGCCGCCGAAGCGTAGGGAATCGTCGTGCAGCGGGGGCGTTCGCGGTTTTCGGTGACGGCGGGTTGCGCGGCGAGCGTGCAGCACGAAAAAAGCGTCAGCAGAGCGAGCAATGTGCGCATAGTTTTCTATCTTTGCGGCCGTAGCGGCGCCCTTTTCGAGGGGACCGTCCCGTGCCGAAGGTTACTCGGACAAAGATACGTTTTTTTTTCGAACCCGCGATGTGCGAACTGCCTAAACTCCGTTTCCCCGCCATCCGTCTGCGCGGCCGCCGCGTGAACGGGCAGCCGCAGGTGTGGTGCGCGGTGCGCGGCTGCTGGCTGGTGCTGACCCCCGAGGAGTGGGTGCGGCGCCACCTGGTCGCCTACCTCGTCGAACGGTGCGGCGCGAGCCCGCAGCGGATCGTCGAGGAGTATCCCGTGCCGCTCAACGGGCAGCCGCAGCGCGCCGACGTGGTGGTGGTCGACGAGGCGGGGCGGCCGCTGCTCGTGGCCGAATGCAAGGCGGCCGACGTCGCGATCGGCCGCGCGACCCTCGAACAGGCCGTGCGCTACAACTCGGTGCTCGGTGCCCGCTACATCGTGCTGACAAACGGGCTGAAACACTACTGTTACCGGTGCGACGGGGAGGGCGGCTACCGACCCCTCGACCGCTTCCCGCAGCTCTGACACCCCCGCTTTCGGCCGCGATGCCGCGCGGTCCGTCATGCGCAACAGCTCACAACGGTTCGCAGCCCTTCCCCGCAGCGGTACCGCCCGCAACAGCCACCCGTTGCGCGCAACGCCCCTTTCCGCCGCGATGCGGCCCGTCGGGCGTATTGCGATTCTCGCACTTTCGCCGTATATTTGTCGGATGCAAGCCGACCGCAACAAGCTCAAGGAGCAGGTAGCCCTGCTGCCGCTCTCGCCCGGGGTCTACCAGTTCGTGGACCGCACGGGAACGATCATCTACGTCGGCAAGGCCAAGAGCCTGCGCAAGCGCGTCTCCTCCTATTTCGTCGAGAGCAAGGAGCACTCGCCCAAGGTCCGCGTGCTGGTGAAGCAGATCGTCGAGATCCGCCACATCGTCGTCGACAGCGAGACGGACGCCCTGCTGCTCGAAAACTCGCTCATCAAGACCCTCCAGCCCCGCTACAACATCCTGCTCAAGGACGACAAGACCTACCCGTGGATCGTCGTGCGGCGCGAACCCTTTCCGCGCGTACAGTCGACGCGGCAGGTGGTGCGCGACGGCTCGCAATACTACGGCCCCTACGGCTCGATCATGATGCAGCGCAGCGTGCTGGAGTTCGTCCGCGACGTCATTCCGCTGCGCACCTGCAAGCTGAACCTCTCGCCCGCGGCGATCGCCCGCGGCCGCTACTCGGTCTGCCTCCAGTACCACCTCGGCAACTGCAAGGGCCCCTGCGTCGGAGCGCAGAGCGAAGCGGAGTACGCCGAGCAGATCGGGCTGGTCACCTCGATCCTGAAGGGCGACCTGGGACCCGTCCGCCGCCACCTCGAAGCGGAGAT
This sequence comes from uncultured Alistipes sp., assembly GCA_910584485.1. Taxonomy (GTDB): domain Bacteria; phylum Bacteroidota; class Bacteroidia; order Bacteroidales; family Rikenellaceae; genus Alistipes. The sequence continues at coordinate 106,067 of CAJUAV010000004.1, read as the reverse complement.
GGAGCGGGCCGCCGCCGAGCTGCGCTTCGAGCAGGCGCAGCGCTGCAAGCTGCGGCTCGACGCCCTCGACCACTACGCGGGCCGCTCGGTGATCGTCTCGGCCCGCATCACCGACGTCGACGTCTTCTCGCTGCTGGTCGACGACGACGTCGCCTTCTGCAACTTCCTCCGCATCCGCCACGGATCGATCGTCGGCGTCTCGACGGTGCGCCTCTCGACGGGCGTCGACGCCACGGAGGCCGACCTGCTGACGCAGGGGATCCAGCACGCCGTCGAACAGATCGCGGGGGACGGGCTGGCGCGCGAGGTGATCGTTCCCTTCCTCCCCTCGACGACGCTGCTCTTCGACGGGGTGACCTTCACCGTCCCGAAGCGGGGCGAGAAGCTCGACCTGCTGGAGTTCTCGCAAAAGAGCGCCCGCATCTACCGCGCCGAGCAGCTCAAGAACCTCGAAATCAGGAATCCCGAACGCCATACGGAGCGTCTGATGGAGGCGATGCGCAAGGAGCTGCATCTGGAGCGGCAGCCGCGCCACATCGAATGCTTCGACAACTCGAACCTGCAGGGGACCTACCCCGTCGCCTCGTGCGTCGTCTTCCGCGACGGCAAGCCCTCGCGCAAGGAGTACCGCCATTTCAACGTCAAGACGGTCGTGGGGCCCGACGATTTCGCCTCGATGCGCGAGATCGTCGGCCGCCGCTACGGCCGCCTGCTCGAAGAGGGAGCCGAGCTGCCCGACCTGATCATCGTCGACGGCGGCAAGGGGCAGCTTTCGAGCGCCTACGGGGTGCTGTGCGAGCTGGGAATCGAAAAGAGGGTGCCGATCGTCGGCCTGGCCAAGCGCATCGAAGAGATCTTCTTCCCGAACGATCCGCTGCCCTACTATTTGAGCCGCACGGGCGAACCGCTGAAGGTGGTCTGCCACCTGCGCGACGAGGCGCACCGCTTCGGCATCACCTTCCACCGCCAGAAGCGCAGCGGCGGCTTCATCCGCACCGAGCTGGAGCAGATCGAGGGGGTGGGCCGCAAGACGATCGAAACGCTGCTCCGCCATTTCCGCACCGTGGCGAAGGTGCGCGCGGCACACATCGAAGAGCTCTCGGCGCTCGTCGGCCCCGCCAAGGCGCGCAAGATCAAGGCCTTCTTCGAAAAGGAGCAGCCGCTCGCCTGATCTTTTTCCGCCGCCCGCCGTGCAGTATCGGCGCCCTGCGCGCGTTTACCGAACAGCGATGCGGCGTTCGCATGGCCGAAAAAAAGAACATCCCATGACATACGGTTATCCGACGAGGCTGCTGCTCGGCGGTCTCGTCCTGCTCGCCGCGGCGGGCTGCGTGAAGGAGAAGAACGATTTCATGCGCGAAGACACCCCCGACGCCACGACGATCGAAGGGGTCGTCACCACCTCCGGCGGCGAGCCGCTGGCGGGGGTCGAGCTCCGCGTGGACTATCGCAAGCACGTAGGTTTCCACTACGCCCTCACACGCCACAAGGCGCGGGCGACAACCGATGCCGACGGCCGCTATCGGCTCGTTTTCGCCCTGCGCGACGGCGAGTTGCAGGAGGAGGAGGGGGCCGAACGCAGTTTCTCGCTGACGGTCGACCTGAAACGGCTCCCCGCCGACCGCTACCTGTTGCCCGTCGACCAGTCGGCGGTGCTGGCCCCCGACAGCCCGCGTGCCGAAGCGGACCGCACGGCAGCGCCGCAATGCTCGTACCTCATCCGCCCCGAACGCAACGGGCACGACCGGCTCGATTTCCGGTTTCCGCGCAAACGGATGCTCCGCATCGTGCTGACCGGCTACGAGCCCGCAGCCGACTCCGACCGCTTCGAGGTCGGCACCCTCTTTCCGTGGGGCGCGGCCTGCGATACGGCCGACAAACCGCTCGACACCCCCTACGGCATCGGGCGCAGCGGTTTCTGCCGGTACGTCGCCCTCCGATACGAAGAGGCCTTCGAGGTGCCCTGCGCCCTCGACGAGGAGAACCTGCTGCGGATCGAGCGCACGCGCGACGGCCGCACCGCGACCGAGGAGCAGCGGATCTTCGTCACCGCGCACGAGCCTGCGGAGCTTCTCTTCCGTTATTGAGCCGAGGCGGCAGGCGGGCAGCACTGCGCGCAAGGCGGCGCGCCATCGGCGGCGGGCGGCAGCACGAACAGGCCGCCCGAGCGAACCGCGCCACGCTCCTTCCGAAGCGGCAAACGGACGAAAGCGATCGGCACCCTGCGCAAGGCTGCGTGCCATCGCCCCCGATCGGTCCCCCCCCGCACATCCGAGCCCCTTTCGAAAGCGCCGGCCGCCCCCCCCCGACGCATTTGGCGAATCGCCCCGATTGTGTTATCTTTGTCCGATTCAGAATCCGATAAATAAGATGGCAAAACATTCGTTGAAAGCATGGATCGTGGCAACGCGCCCCTGGTCCTTCACCGCTTCGGCCCTTTCGGTCATCGCATCGCTCGCCTTCCTGGCGTGGGCGGTCGGCGGCGTCGACTGGACGAACGGCCTCTGGGCCGTCGGAGCGATCGTTCTTTTCCACGCCGCAGGCAACACCTGGAGCGACTACTGCGATTTCCGCAGCGGCGTCGACACGGCCGAATCGTACGGCGTCGTCACCCTCACGCAGGGACTTTTCACCCCCGTCGAGATCCGCAACCTCTCGTTCGGCCTGCTCGGCTTCGCCCTCGCCGCAGGACTCGCGCTGATGGCTCGCACGGGGCTGCTGCTCTTCTGGATCGGTCTTGGCGGCCTCCTCTGCACGCTCTGCTACCCGCCCCTGAAATACCGCGCGCTGGGCGACCTGGTGATCCTGACGGCCTACGGGCTGCTGCCCGCCCTCGGCACCTCGTTCGTCGCACTGGGCTATGTCGAGTGGCGCGTGCTGTGGATGGCGCTGCCCGTGGGGCTGTTAGTCGATGCCATCCTCCACGCCAACAACACGCGCGACATGCGCACCGACCGCCGCGCAGCGGTCAAGACGCTCGCCCACGGGCTCGGCGTGCGCGGCTCGGTGGCCCTCTACAGCTTCGAGACCCTCTTCCCCTTCGCCTGGGTGGTGCTGCTCGTTCCCTTCGGCATCTTCCCGTGGTGGTCGGTCGTCGTCGTGGCGCTCCTCGGCCTTGCGCTGCGCAACAGCCGCGCGATGCGCGCCTTCCGCACGGAGGAGGATGCCGCCGCCATCGCGACGCTCGACCAGCGATCGGCACAGCTGCAACTGCTCTTCAGCCTCGTCATGACGGCGTCGCTGCTCCTCGATACGTGGCTCCGATGAAACGCGTCGCCTTCACGCTCGTCCTCGCCTTCGTGCTCTGGACGCTCATGTTCTGCCCGCTGACGGCACCCCGTTTCGATTTCTGGCAGATGATGGCCGGTTCGGCGCTGCTGCTGACGAGCCTGGCCACCCTCTTCGCCCCCGCCTGGTGGGAACGGCTCCGCTTCACGCGCGAAAACCTGCTCCTCGGCGTCGCGATCGCCGTCGCCCTCTGGGGCGTGTTCTGGATCGGCGACAAGGTCGCCTCGTGGCTCTTCCCGTTCGCCCGCGCGGAGGTCGACGCCGTCTACGGCATCAAGGAGGGGTGTTCGCCATGGGGGCTTTCGCTACTGCTGCTGTTGCTCGTGGGCCCCGCCGAAGAGATCTACTGGCGCGGCTACGTGCAGGAACGGCTCTCGAAGCGCTGGGGCGTCGATCGCGGTTTTCTGGTCGCCACGGCGCTCTACACGCTCGTCCACCTGCCCTCGTGCAACCTGATGCTCGTCCTCGCCGCCCTGACGGCCGGCACCGTATGGGGACTGCTCTACCGCTTCTTTCCCGAACGATTCACCGCCATCCTCCTCTCCCACGCCCTGTGGGACGCGGCGGTCTTCGTCTGGTTCCCGATTCTGTAAAACCGAAAAGCGGGTCTCCTTTCAAGGAGACCCGCTTTTCGTTGCGGCGCGGCCGGCTATCGGTCGAACTCCTTCGAAAGCTCCTCGGCGCGCTTGATCGCCTTGTGGATGTGGTCGAGGACATTCTCTTCACCCACCAGCTCGATCAGGCCGCTGCGCTCGATCTCCGTGCGGACCGCCGCATGGACGCCCGAAAGGATGATGCGCTGCCCCTGACGGAGCGAGGCGGTAATGAAGATTTCGAGGTTGTGCAACCCCGTGGCATCGATGAACGACACCTTGCGCATGCGCACGATGCGGATCGGCTCGGCGTCGCGCATGCGGGCCATCTCCTCGAATTTCGTGGCGATACCGAAGAAGAAGGGTCCTTCGATCTCGTAGACCTCCGTATGGGCAGGGATCACGAGGCGCTCGTCGCGTTCGCCGTCGTGGTGAATCTCCATTTCGTCGTGCAGCACCGAGATGTGCGTGCTCTCCATAATACGCTTCAGGAAGAGGCCGATGGCCAGCACGAGGCCCACCTCGATGGCGATCGTCAGGTCGAAGATCACCGTGAGCAGCAGCGTCGTGAAGAGCACCACCGTACCCGACATTTCGAGCCGGCACATCGAGCGGATCGTGCGCCAGCCGCTCATGTTGTAGGCGACCATGATGAGGACGCCCGCCAGGCAGGGCATCGGAATCGCCCCGACCAGGCCGCCGAGGAAGAGCAGCACCATGAGCAGCACGACCGTATGGACGATGCCCGCCACGGGGGTACGGCCGCCGTTGTTGATGTTGGCCATCGTGCGGGCGATGGCGCCCGTGGCGGGGATGCCGCCGAAGAAGGGAACCACGACGTTGGCGATGCCCTGGCCGATGAGCTCCGTGTTCGAGTCGTGGCGGTCGCCGATCACGCCGTCGGCCACCATGGCCGAGAGGAGCGATTCGATGGCGCCCAGCATGGCGATCGTGAAGGCGACGGGGAGCAGGCGGACGACCGTTTCATAGAACGACGCCTCGCCGAGCGACGGCAGACGGAAGGCGGGCAGCCCCGAGGGGAGTTCGTAAAGGTCGCCGATCGTGCGGATCGAATCGACGCCCGCGAAATGTTTAAGGAGCCAGCAGACGAGCGTCATGAGGACGATCGCGGCGAGCGACCCGGGGATCTTCTTCGACAGACGGGGCGTGTAGCGGATGATGAGAATGCTGGCCGCACCGACGGCGAAGGCCCACCAGTCGATGCGGTCGAGGTGGCGGAAATAGCAGATCCACTTGTCGATGAAGTTGGCGGGGACCTGCTCGATGCCCAGGCCGAACAGATCGTTCATCTGGGTCGAGAAGATCGTGATGGCGATACCGCCCGTGAAGCCGACGATGATCGGATAGGGCATGAACTTGATGATCGTGCCGAAGCGGAAAAGCCCCATCAGAATGAGGATGACGCCCGCCATGACGGTGGCGACGGCCAGGCCGCCGAGGCCGTATTGCTGGATGATGCCGTAGATGATGACGATGAAGGCACCCGTCGGGCCGCCGATCTGGACCTTCGAACCGCCGAAAACGGAGATCAGAAGCCCCGCGATGATCGCCGTCACGAGGCCCTCGGTGGGGCCGACGCCCGAGGCGATACCGAAGGCGATGGCAAGCGGAATGGCGACGATGCCGACGATGATGCCGGCCATGACGTCCCGCGAGAAGAGCTCCCGATCGTAGCTTCGAAGCGTCTCGAAGAACTTGGGACGGAATTGGATGGCGCTGCGCAGTTTCATGCGATGCTTTGAATTTAAATTTTTTTATGAATTTCTCGGAAGCCGCAAAGATAGGACGAAAAAACGAAAAATGTTCCCGCCGCGGCGCGGTTTTTCGCCGAACATCTTGTCGCGGAGCGATTTTTCGCGACGGGATGTTGTTTTTCTCGGAAAACGATGCTATCTTTGTCCACCCGATTCGAAAGGCTCGGCCTGCCCGGATGGCGGAATCGGTAGACGCGTTGGTCTCAAACACCAATGACAGCAATGTCGTGCCGGTTCGACCCCGGCTCCGGGTACACAGTGAATCGCTAACGGTTAATCAATTAACCTGTTAGCGATTCTTATTTTCAAATTTGTTCCCGAATTGTTCTCACTTGGAATGAGGCAATTGAGATAGCCCTTTACCTTACCTTTAAAAACTTTGATATTATTTCTTAACTAATATTGATATGCTCCTTTACGCTTCCCGTTTCTTGAATAATGAAGTATTCATTTTGCGATAAATTGTATCGTCTAACAAAATGTTACCAGATATTATTTACTCACATCCGTTTTCTGTTTGCATATCAATAAAAAATTGCACCTTTCGGTTAAAAACATAATATGGATAAATCAAGCATCCGAAATATTTTAATTCTTGTCAATCTTTTTCTTCTTGCCAATACACTCGTCGAATAACTCCACCAAATACTCTTTGGGCATAAAGCCGGTTTCTACCCTTTTATGTAGGAATAAATTGTCTTCGTACACAACCTCTCCGAGTTGATAGTTTAACTCATCCTCACTGAATTCGTTTTTATGGAGGTTTGATATGGAAACAGGTATCGTATCTCCGTTATCTTGTTCTCGCCATACGTATGCGGATTTAATCATTATAAATAGAGACTTTCGATCTTCCGAAAATCCATACTTGGCAACCATATACTCCCGATCCCTATTGTTGTTCCGCCAAAATACAGCGTTATCGGTCAGATTGGCAGCATAAGCAGTCAAGGGATCACCACTATATTCTTGTGGAGTACATGGATATTCATTGGGCTTATCATTATAAAAATAGATTTCTTGGGCTGCTCCGGGTGTTAACGAGAGCATAATATTTCGCTTTCTCTGTTTTGGCTCCACGGGACGTTCATTTGCAAGAGTTGGAATTTGCCCCCAACCATTTAAGGAATCGGATTGCAACTTGTCAATTTCGTCTACATTCGATGACTGACCGTCATTTTGCGAAATTGGTTGCCGACCATATATCCATTCGCCCAAAGCACCGCCGGATGCCTGCTTTTCGCTTTCTGCCCAGGCCAATAATCGCTCCTTGCTGACTTGAGCTTCGGCATCCGTAACAGTTCTCATCCAACTGAAATCGAGGGTAACATCGCATTCTCTCAACAAAGAGGGATCGGCTAAAAACGCTTCGATACTGCCGCAACGCATAATGATACGTTTTCGGGTAATCGGATTTTCGAGTGCGTTCTCCAATCGGGTAACCCATTGAAGATTGTCCGGGCGATTATTGCGGCGATTCGTATCTAGTATGATCGACGACATATTCTTTCGTCGGTTTCGGGCCATGAAAGGCCGTAGCCACGATAATATGTACTCGAGCAGACGCTATCTCCATATATCCATGTTTATCATTGGGCTTACCGAAAGTCCAGAAATTGTCATATTGACGAGGACGCTTACCGTTACGGGGATGCCGGTAGACAGCCCCATTATCTCGGACAGAGTATTTTTCATCTTTATAAATACACTCTATCTCTTGCTTAAAAGCATCCATATCAATCATATTGGAAATGAATCGTCTATTTGCTGATAATTATAAAGTGCATATTTCTCTTAACTTATCAAATATATGCCGGAAATTTTCCCAGCTTTCAGTAGATATTTCAACTTGATCATTGAAAACTGCTTGTGCAAAATCATCCTTCTTCGCCAGGACATTATTATCGTCTTTGTCATATACGGCTTGGTCTCCGTTATTTTCTATGACCTTATTCTCACCTTTCCCTTTAGGGAGCTTTAAGGTTAAATCATCATTTGTATTATGGCGCATTGAGTGCCGAGTGAACTCGATGCCCAAAAATAATCTACAACCATTTTCCAATTGAGTTGTAATCTCTTGATCCGTATACAAATATTCAATAGATATTTTAGTTTGGCCATTATCCATTCGATATTGGGGAGAAGAAATACAAAACGCAAATACTCCATTTCCGAAATTCTTATATCCTAAGCCGTCTTCTTCAATATAATTAACAATATTATCCTTATCTCGATCAAAAATTCCAATGATCTTATTTTGATGAGAAACTTTACTTAATTGTTCTAAGAGCTTTTGTAGATTGCCATCCCCATCCGGTTGCTGTTCTTCGTTAATTCTTCCAAAATCAACATCTGTAATCCCAAGTTTTTCTTTGGCTTTTAATATATGCTTTATGTCAGTTTTCCCTTCAGTAATAACTAATGGTTTGGTCAGTGCCGCTATTTGTGCTTGAAGTTCATTCAACGAATTTTCCAATTCTTTCTTCGCATTTTTTTCGTCTTCAATTTGTTGCCGAAACTTTGTGATAAGTTCTTTTTGAATGGCGAGTGCACCTATTTCTTCTAAGAGATCTTCTCTATTTTTTGTTTTATATAGGTCGTTAATATCTTGGAAAGATGTTTCACCTAAGGATGATCGTACCGTTCGAAATATGACAGGTTTAACTGTATCTGTATCGCGAGGGTTAATAAATGCCATAGAATGCGATGTTGCGAAAATCTGCGTCGTTAAAGCATATTCGTTCCCGAACAAATAACTTAATTCTTCCGCAGCTCTAAATTCAAGAGAGTTTTCAGGTTCATCAATACCCCATATGAACGTTTTCTGCTCGTTGTGGTTCTGCAACCATTTTAAAATCGGCGGTAAAAATTTCGATTTGATACCATCTCCTCGCATATTCAAAGGTATTTGATAAGAAGCTGAACTTAACTTGACCTCTCCTTTTTTTGAAACCAGAGATTTCTCTATTGCTTCAAAATACTCGTAAGTCGTTCCAACCGATAATTGTTGCCAAAAATCACTCAACAAAGTTGGCAGGCCAAAAGATACTCCAATACCGATTTTCGACTCATTCAACAGATCGGCAAGATCATTGGTTGTTTCATTGATACTTTTATTTAGATCGGCAATTTGTGTTGTTCCAATCAACTCTTGTTCGCCCAATAAGCCTAACAAATATTGAATCACATCTTTTCCTTTCAACGCAGGAATATAAACATACCGCATTTGATTATATAATCTGGATATTGCAGCTCGTCCTGATGTCGATTCTTCGGAATATTTTACAATGCCCAAACCATTTTTGTCATTTCGATCAAATGTTTTTTCAATGTAATATGTTGAACCCGATATTGATTTGTAAGATTTCGGTTTCTTGAATGTTACCTTTATTTTAATTAGCTGTTTCTTTTTCTTGGAGGATTGTGCTTCTGCCAGAGCATATTTGTTATAATCCGCAGAAAAATCAAAAGGCGTTTTAAAATCAGTTTCTTGATTGAAAAATAGATTAAGTGCTTTGAGTATATTCGATTTACCAACATCATTCTGTCCACAAAACAAGTTATATACGGAACAATCTATTTTTGCGTACTTTATTGAACGGAAATTCGTTACTTCAATTTGTGAAATTAAATCATTCATAATAGGCTCTATTTTTATGCAAATTAGTTATTTTTTATTTAAAAAACAATCCGCATAATATTTGAATAAGGCGGAAAAAATATAGTTCCCCTACATTCTGAAATTATTTCGATTCATTTCTAAACTATTAGAGAATCCATTTCGTATAGCAGTAAAATAACTTTATTTTGTTGTGTTACGTTTTAGAATAATTCTATAGATACATTTAAAAGGAAGACCCAGGCACAACAAAACTATTGCAAATTAATGATTTTACAATAGTTTTGTCTTTTATATCGGTAGAATAAATGCACCAAACATCTTTACGAAATCGAGCCGGGACGCTTCCTGAACAGCTTTTGATGAAGAGAGGATATGAAGATACGACTTTAAGACACCGCCTTATTCGTCGCTCCCTATCCTGCCGCCGACGCGTTTGAGCGAATTGCGGATTATCGCCATGATAAAAAAGAAACACCCGACTTTACTTCAAGGCGTAAAATCAGGTGTCGATTGCGCAGTCGCTCAAAATTCAAGCGATCCTGCGGAGAGAGAGGGATTCGAACCCCCGGTACAGTTGCCCGTACACCGCATTTCGAGTGCGGCCCGATCGACCACTCCGGCATCTCTCCAATGTCGTCCCCGTAACTTGCGTTTCGGGACTGCAAATATAGAGATAAATTTTCTTTTCCAAAACAAATCGCACGAAAAATGCAAAAAAATTCCCGAAATGCACGCCGAGCGGCCCTTCGAGGCGGCCGACGGCCCGTTCGGGGCGTCGGTTCGTCCGAAAATCGGGACGCTTCGGCGAAAACGGAAGCAATATTGTCGAAAAATCCCTACCTTTGTATCGGGAAAACAGGCGAAAACCGCATCGGCCGCGGTCGGTTGCACCGCGTCGAATTGTTCGATTCGGGAGTATTGTTGCTCCGCTGGCGGGCAATCGATCGGCACCCGATACGAAAAAGGGTACGATTTTCGTTCCGTAAAAAAACGGAGCCGTCGGCTCCGCCCGCCCCGACACGGGCCCCTCATTGTCGAACGAATGAACGAACTGAAACCATGAAAAAGCGAATCAACCTCCGCGGATGGATCGGCGCCGTGCTGCCGATGCTCCTTGCAACGGGCTGTACGTCGGCCTTCTATGCGGCTTCGTCGAATGCTTCGGACGACCTCTACGTCGTCCACAACCGCACCGAAATCGCCCGCCGCCAGCAGGCCGAGGCCGAAGCGCGCAAGGCTGAAGCCGAAGCCCGCCGCGCCGAAATGGAGGCGATGCTGGCCGAAGCGGAGGCCGCATCGACCGAACACACCTATTATAATCGCAACACGGAAGACTCCTACGCGAGCGTCCTGGCCGACGACTACCAAAGCGCCTACGCGCGTCGTCTGCGCGGCTTCAGCTCGCCCTCCTACCGCATGCCGTCGAGCTACACGAATGCGCGTTACAGCTCCGCTTTCCACTACGTCTCGGCCTACGACCCCGCCTTCTACAACGTCATCGTCATGGGCGATCAGGTATGGGTAGAGCCGAAATACGTCACCGCCATGTTCGGCACCTGGGGCCGTCCCCTCTACATCGATCCCTGGTACTACGGCTGGCCTTCATACGGCGGCTGGTACGGCTCGTGGTGGGGCGCGCCCTCCTTCTCGATCGGCTTCGGCGGCTGGGGCTGGAACCTCGGTCTTTCGTGGTTCGATCCCTGGTGGGGCTGGGGCGGTCATCCGTGGTGGAATCACGGCTGGGGCTGGAACCGTCCGCCCTACGGTCACCACTGGGGGCCCGGGCACGGCGGACACCGCCCGGGCTGGGGCGTGGTACACCGTCCTTCGGGGCCGCGCCGCACCTATCCCTACGGCGGTTCGACCGACTCGAACGTCAACCGCGGCCAGAGCGGCAACCGCAACTGGAATTCGGGCGTCTACCAGGGCGGCAGCCGCAATCCGAACCGCGGCGGCACGCGGGGCAGCGGCTCGGTCAACCGCACCGACCGGAACGACTCGTTCGGCCGTCCCGCAGGATCGACCGATCGCGGCAACTCGCAGCGTCGCAGCCCGTCGTCGGGCTCCACCTACCGTCCTTCGCAGCAGGGCGGCTACTCGGGCGGTTCGCGCGGGGGCTCCTACGGCGGCAGTTCGTCGGGCGGCGGCGGACGCGGCGGCTACTCGGGCAGCAGCTCGCGCGGCCGTTAATCACTGAAAAAACGAATTTTAACCGGATATCCCCCATGAAACGAATGCTCTTCTCGATCGCAGCCTGCCTGCTCACGGCGGGGGCGGCGTTCGCGCAGCCGTCGCAGCCCTCCTACGAAATCGGCGGCACGGTCTTCTCGAACGATGCGATGCGAACCTCCGATTTCTTTACGCTGTCGCAACAGCAGTTCAATTTCGGCACGGCCCGCTCGATGGCCATGGGCGGCGCCTTCACCTCGCTCGGTGCCGACCAGGCTTCGATGGTCCTCAACCCCGCGGGTCTGGGCATGTACCGCCGCAACGAAATCGCCATCACCCCGATGATCCTCTCGACGAAAGCCGAAACGGCGGGGACGGGCAGCTACCTCTCCAACTCGAAGAGCCGCTTCGGGCTGGGCAACATCGGCGGCGTCTTCAACCTCTACGAAGGGTCGAACCGCCGCGTGATGAGCGTCAACATGGGCATCGGGTATACGCGGGTCGCCGATTTCAACTACAACTATTCGTTCGGCTACGCACCTGCGCAGGGACGCGCCTCGATCGCCGATGCGATGAGCGTCCTGCTCGAAGCGGGCGGCGCGACGGTCGACAAGGACGGCACGATCCGCATGGGAAATGCCGCCAACTGGGGCATCGATCCCTTCTTCTGGCCCGCCGTGGCAGGCTATAAGACCTACCTGGTCGACCAAAATGCGCAGGGCGTCTGGTACCCCGCCGAAATCGGCGTCAATGCCGACATCGAGGGCGGCACGGCGCTGCGCAGCCGCGGTTCGATCGGCGAGATCGATTTCGCCGTCGGCGCGAACCTCGACAACAAACTCTACGTCGGCGTGACGATCGGCGTGCAGACCGTCTATCGCAAGCAGAGCCTCTACTACGGCGAGGCTTACAGCTACGGCGGCGGCAACGGGTACGACAGCCCCGAGCGGGCGGTCTATGCCGACGGCACGGAGCTCACGGAGGTGATGCAGTCGATGGGGCTGTCGCAGCAGACGACGCTCGACGGCGTGGGCGTCAACCTCAAACTGGGCGTCATCTACCGTCCCGTGGCGGGGCTGCGCCTCGGCTTCGCCCTCCATACGCCGACCTTCTACAGCCTCGAGCGCCGCTACGACCTCTCGATGGCGACCCGTGCGCTGGGGCCCACGAGCGCGACCGATCCGACGACCCACGAATACACCTCGGACGCCTACTCGCAGGTGCTCGAAGACGAGGGGCGCAACAGCTGGGATTTCGTCTCGCCGACGCGCCTCATGTTCGGTATTTCGTACACCTTCGGCAACGTGGCGATTCTTTCGGCGGACTACGAACGCGCCTGGTACAATGGCATTCGGGTCAAGAACCAGCCCTATCTGCCATGGGGCCCCGCCGAGAGCGATTTCAAGGAGGATTTCAAGACCTATTTCAAGGGCTCGAACTCGCTGCGCCTGGGCCTGGAGGTGCGCCCCGTGCCGATGGTGGCGCTGCGCGCGGGATACGGCTACACGGGATCGATGCTCAAGGACAAGAACACGATCCTGTCCTCTCCCGCCGTCAGCGAGACGAACTATTTCACGGCGGGTCTCGGCTTCAACCTGGGCCGCTCGTGCTTCCTCGATGTCGCCTACTGCCACACGAAGCACAAGCTGACCGAATACATGCTCTTCTACGGGAATGTCTACGGCAGCGGCGGCGACGAGATCTACGAGAGCGACCGCTACTTGACCGACCTCAAGCGCCACCAGGTCGCCGTGACCTTCGGTTACCGCTTCTGACGGCCGGCACGACCGCAACAAAAGGGGACGATCTGCGCATCGCCCCCTTTTTTTCGGCCCATAGCCACGGCGCTCGGCTGCCGTGCGCGGGCTTATGGGGGCAACGGCGGCAGGACAGCTGGAGCAATCCGACGCGGCCGGTCGTTGCATGGAGCGGCGGCGACGGGCATGCGTGGTTGTTGCGAGCCTTGTTGCGGGGCGAAGCCTGCGGAGCACCCGCATGCATGCTGCAAAGTTGCGGGCGATTGCGGTCCGCCGATGGTTGCAGGATCAAAACGAAGAGGCGGGTCCGTTATCGGAGCGAAACCTGCGGGGTGCACATGTTTGTCAAACTGCGGGCCTCCGCAGCGGGAGGCTTCGGCCCGCCGACCTCTTGCGAGGTCGATTGTGCAACTGCGGAGCGTGTTCTGCCGATCCCTGGCTTTGTTGCAACGGCCCGCGGCCGAGCGGAGGGGCTTGCTGCGAGCCGTTCGGCGAGTGGCAGCCCTCCGCCAGGGGGCGGCTGCGGGCTGCCGACCTCTTACGAGGTCGATTTTGCGGCAACAAACCATGTACTCGGGCAGCTGCTTGCGAAGGGACTGCACGAGCCTTACGCGAGTTGCGGGCCAGCCGCCCTCCCCGTGAGTTCGACTCCTGCTGCGATAACCCCGATATGCACATAGCTCGGGGCGCAGCTTGCGAAGGGACGCAGCTTGCGGGCCTTCGCGCGGCGAAGCTGCGGCCCGCCGACGTCTGCGACGTCGCATCCGCTTTCCTTGACGACTCGGCAAAAGCAGGCAACCCGAATCTTCGCTTATTCATTCTCTTTGGCTCCGCCCAAGATACTCCCGCTCGGCAAAATGCAAACTGCGTTTGCTTTTGCCCTCGCTTATTCATCCTCTTTGGCTGCGCCCAAGATACTCCCGCTCGACAAAATACAAACTGTGTTTGCTTTTGCCCTCGCTTATTCGTATCTTTGCACCGCATTTAAAATTACTCCGATGAGAATCAACGTTCGATAAACCGGTTCCGAGGAACCGGTGCCGTTTCCAAAACAAGCATGCAGGTTTCACAGGCCCCTTTGCGGCCCCATTTTCGAACGTTTATCATGAGTATCATCGTCAGCGGTCTTTCGTACCGCTATCCCAACCGCGCATTTTTATTCTCCGAGGTCAGCCTGTCGGTGCCCGACGGGGCCAAAGTGTCGTTGATCGGCCCCAACGGCGCGGGCAAATCGACCTTCCTGCAACTGTTGGCAGGCCGACTGACACCGACGGCGGGAAGCATTGCCGTCTCGTCGCATCCCTGTTTCATCCCCCAGCAGACGGCTTCTGACGGGCACACCGTCGCCAGCCTGCTCGGTGCGGCCGACAAGCTGCGGGCCTTGCGGGCGATCGATGCGGGGTCGGTCGAAGCGGCCGATTTCGAGACGCTGGACGACGACTGGGCGATCGAAGAGCGGTGCCGCGCAGCCTTGGACGAATGGGGACTGGGCGGCACGCCCCTCGATACGCCGCTTGCGGCCTTGAGCGGCGGCGAACGCACGAAGGCGATGCTGGCGGGCTGGAGCCTCCATGATCCCGAAATCGTACTCCTCGACGAACCGACCAATCACCTCGACCGCACGGCGCGAATCAAGCTGTACGATCGGATCGAGACGACGCGGGCGACGCTCGTGGTGGTCAGCCACGACATCGCCTTGCTGAATCTGCTGCATACGACCTGCGAGCTGACAGCGACAGGCATTCGTTCGTACGGTGGAAATTACGATTTTTATCGGATGCAGCGGGCAGCGGAGGAGCAGGCGCTGAACGATCGGATCGAGGCGGAGCAGACGGCGTTGCGGGCGGCTCGTCGGCGGGCGCAGGAGGTGCGCGAACGGCAGGAGCACCGAGCCGCGCAGGGCGAACGGAACAAATCGAAGGCGGGACAGGCACGCATTCTCATCAATGCGCGCGGTGCGGAGGCGCAGAACAGTACGGCGCGGTTGCGGGATCGGCATGCCGCCCTGATCGACGATGCGCAGCGGCGGCTGGCGGAGCTGCGCGAGCGGCAGGTGCGCCGCGGCGAGCTGAAGATCGATTTCGAGAACGCTGCGCTGCACGCGGGCAAGCGGTTGATTCGCGCTGCGGGGTTGCAATACGGTTACGGGAACGGCGATCGTCCGCTGTGGCCGCAGCCGCTCGACCTGGAGCTGCGCAGCGGCGACCGCGTACAGGTGGCGGGCGACAACGGCAGCGGCAAGACGACGCTCGTGCGGCTTCTGCTGGACGAGCTGCCTCCCACGGCGGGAACGGTCGAACTGGCCGACTTTTCGGCCGTTTACCTCGATCAGGACTATCGGGCGCTCGATACGCCCGCTTCGGTTCTGGAGCTGGCCGAGCGGCACAACGCGCACCGGCTGGCCGACCACGAAATCAAAACCCGACTGAACCGCGCCCTCTTCCCGCCCGCGACCTGGGACAAACCCTGCCGGAGGTTGAGCGGCGGCGAACGGATGCGGCTGTGGCTCTGCTGCATGATGCTCTCCGACCGCATGCCCGATCTGCTGGTGCTGGACGAGCCGACCAACAACCTCGACATCGAGAGCCTCGCGATCCTGACCGACACGATCCGCAACTACCGCGGCACGCTGCTCGTCATCTCGCACGACGACCGCTTCATCCGCGCAATCGGCACGACCCGAACCGTCGAACTGCACAGAAACGGATGATTTCGAGCTCTTGCAGCACGTCGACCCGTCGGCGAATCCGCAAATGCCCCCTCCTCCTGCCGTCGAACAAACATTCGAAGAAAACAATCGTATTAAAAGAGTAAGAACAGAGATGTACGTTGAACTTTAACTAGTAAGCAAAAACAATAGCCTGTTTGACTCCAAGCAAAGGTTCGAGGAATTGTGATCTTCGTTGATGAATACCCCGTTTTCCATTCGCTATTTTATCGATAACCTATCCTCGGATGGCGAATTGCCGCAACACCTACGTATACCACTGCAGGAATTGTATGACACGAATCGCAGTTGCCCGATAGCCGACAGAAATGACGGCATCCAGATTATAAATATTCGACGGCAGACTCCTGCCATCAGCAGCTGTTCGTCGAAATATTCGACAAACTGAATCTTCCTGATACAAAACCTCTAAACTGTCAAGTTTGCTACCCATTTGAAATATTAGGAATGCAGAGTCGGTATGTTCTTATTAACTATTTTTTCAAACTTTTTACGCTATTCACCACCTGATAATCCAAATTGGGGAACAGCCTGAAATGTGCCGTTCCGCATCTAATTTTAGCCTGCTCGTCCGGGCGTAACTTTGACATATCGACCGTCGGCGTTCTGGTATCTTTTGTTTCTGCGACAAAATATATCCTCCGATCTTCTTTAAATACGATAGCCCAATCCGGATTATAATTGCCTATTGGTGTCGGTATCTTGAACCAACCCGGTAATTTGAAATAGAATTCTACTTGATCGCTTGACTCGCAATCTTTGGCAAACTGATTCTCGACAGCAGAATCCAGCGGAATGAAATGGTCGTAAATTGTCTTATCCCTTTTCGATACTTCAAATGTATCTTCATTCTTATAGGTCTCCCAATCCTCAAACAATCTCATCTCGTAGGTACAATCTCCCAGCCTGCGATATTCAATGCCGTCAATCATCCTTTCGTGAAGTTCGCGTTTGATGGAAGCGATCGCCAAATCCATAAACAACTGCGGATTGACTGCCAAATCATCGATCCGTCCGGATTCCGTTATAATACGCATTATAGTACTGCGTGTCAATTCAGTATGCCGTTGGATATATCCGAGCATATCTGGAATAACATAGTCCGATTGACCGGTCGATCTCCGATCGCCCTTATATTGGGATGTAACCCCGGAATTGGTAATTACCACTCCGTTTTTAATCGAGTGAACAGACGGTTTCTCAATCTTGGGCAAGTCTTTAATTGCCCGTCCCGCATTTCGAATCAGTTCCTCCGTATCAAATTTGACACGATAGGTCGTCCGGGCTTTCAGCTTCTCCCAAATAGCGAGGAACAACGCATCTGTCTCGAAGCCTTTTCGGTAAGTAATAGCAATTCTGTCTCGTTTAGGCTTGATACGGTTGCCAAAATCAACGCCGCAATCCTCTTTCAGCTCGTTCTGCAAAGCCTTCGCAAAGTCGTTGTAGGCTTCATTGGCCACCACCGTCAGGCGATTGATATTTTTATCATACAGTCTTACGCCATCCTGATTGACAGCCAATCGCAAACCACGTCCGATTTCCTGACGTTTTTTCATTTCGGATTTGGTTTCGTTCAGCGTACATATCTGAAAGACATTCGGATTATCCCAACCTTCGCGTAACGCCGTGTGAGAGAAAATGAAACGCAGCGGATTGTTGATATCCAACAACGTCTCCTTGTCTTTCATGATCAGGTTATAGGTATTATCGTCGGCTTGCGTCTCACCCGATGTATCTTTCAACCGTCCTTTTTTATCCTGCGAAAAATAGCCGTCGTGTATCTTCTCTATGGGATACTTGTTCAACGACTGATATATCGGCTTTGCAATTAACTCCTTATATATCTCCTCGAACCATACGCCAAATTTTCCCTGAACAGGTGTCCCCTGCGCATCGTAAGAACGGTAATTTGCCACGCGGTCGATGAAAAACAGAGATAGAACTTTTATACCCAGCTTATTCAGCTTCAACTCTTTGTTGAGATGCTCCTCGATCGTACGACGAATCTGGAATTTCATTATCTCATCATTCAG
This sequence comes from uncultured Alistipes sp., assembly GCA_910584485.1. Classification (GTDB taxonomy): domain Bacteria; phylum Bacteroidota; class Bacteroidia; order Bacteroidales; family Rikenellaceae; genus Alistipes. The sequence goes on along the minus strand of CAJUAV010000004.1, from coordinate 88,102 downwards.
ACCACCCTGCTGCTGACCTTGGTAAAGGATTTCATTATTGGAAAACGAGACTAAACCGTTCGACGCATCGATGCCTTCAACCAAATAACCAGAGCGATATACCTCCCGATTATTGGACAAATCGTATAAATCGTCCCCTACTTTTACCTTAACACTCTTGCGCTTAACACCATCTTTATCGTTTACGTCGATAGCGACTTTCGCTGTAATTTTCGTTTTTGTGGCAGTAATAGCGATTAATTCGACAAAAGCGCCATTCTGCGAATTTTCTTCCAGCACCGAATCCACCTCGATCTGCTTGACCAATCCCATATCATATGCCCTTACCGGATTCAGACAGTATATCAGATTATAGCGGTTGCGATGCGTTGCCGAATAACGGAGCGTACATAACGGATTGAGATTGGCTATGGCTGCCGACCGCTTCTCCGACTCCATATTCTGCGGTTCGTCCACAATAACGATAGGACATGTCGATTGTATAAATTTTATAGGCTCCTGTCCGTTCAGTTTATCATTGGGCTTATTGATGACATTTTCGTCCTTGGCAAAAGGATCGATATTGATAACAAGAATCTCGATATTATCGCTCGTGGCAAACCCTCGCAACTGCGAAATTCGGTTGCGGTCATATACTTTGTAATTGACGGGGATATTGTCATACAGCGTTTGGAAATGTTCGTGTGTAATTTGGAGATTCTTCAGTACTCCCTCACGGATCGGTACGGAAGGAACGACTATGACGAACTTTTTGAACCCGTATCTGCTGTTCAATTCATAGATAGTGCGCAGATAGACGTAAGTCTTGCCTGTTCCCGTCTCCATTTCGACGGAGAAATTCATTCCGTCAAATGCCTCTGAAACGGCGACTTCATTCTGTTCCTGAACCTTTTGCAGGTTGGCAAGTATCTGTTCGTCGGTAAGCGCAAGATGGTTGCCGACACCGTCTATGAAATCTAGCCTTCCATCCTCCTGCATACCGTAACGGTAATCGGAATTTTCAAGCGCTTGTCCTTCGAACAATCCGACGACCGCATTGATAGCCTCCTGCTGATATTCCAAGTTGGGTTCAAAAGTCAGTTTCATGGAGAGCGTCTTTCAGTTTTTTAATCCATTTACTAAATCGAGGGCATTTGGATAATACTGTATCTATTCCAATCTCTTTAATAATTTCTACTCCATATATTACCTTGTCATATCCAGGGATCAATCTCTGTAAGCGAACAGATGGTGCAGTATTGGGTCCATTATTAATATCTTCCGGATTCGGATAGTTATCAATAACATCTTGCAAACCTTGATAATCGATTTCCGACCTTTCAAACAAGGCATCAATCCCCGCTATTGACGAAAAAATAAGTGCTTCGAATTCGTGGAGCTGGATATATGGAATAAAATTATCAAACTGTCGTTCTTGTACCCGCTCTATATCAATTTTTATTTGATTTTCAATAGCTTCAACTTGCTGGCCGTGTGATATGGCGGCGTCAAATTGATGAGAGCCTGGAAAACCAGACGGCAAACGATAGAAATCAAGCATAGTAGTCACTACGACATCCGCTTCATATATGGTTTGAATAATATCTTTCCTGATATATGAATATTTAGAAAGCCCTCCGTTAGAATGTTTTGTTTTAAAACACTGGATACTATTGTAAATTCCCAATGAATTGAAATAGGGAATCAGAATATTATTAACGAAACTTTCTTCGGTTTCTCCTTCGGCAATAACGACCAATCGTTTCATAACATCGTAGGCTGTCCGTTAATTACACTTTTCGTCCATAGTTCCCCTATGGAATAATTTTCAAGCCAGCTTTCCAACGTCTTTTTATCAAGCCGACTGAAAACCGATTGGCCATCTTTTCGGTCCACGGTTATAATATCATCTGCATCAAATTGGTTAATCAGATTGACAGACTGCGTCGAGATAATCATTTGACATCCACGTGCAGCTGCCGATTTAATCATGCCGGCCAATTTCGTTATGGCAACGGGGTGTAACCCTAATTCGGGCTCATCGATGATGATCACTTTCGGCAATTCGGGTTGCAATAATAATGTTGCTATCGCTATGAACCGGATACTCCCATCCGATAAATCGTTCGCAGCAAAGTATTTGTCGGGATTTTCAATATCATTCCATACGAGTTCTATCTTATTATCCAATTCCTGCGGAGCCAGATCGAATCGTTCGAAATACGGCATTACGGATTGAATAACCAATTCTATTCGCTTTAAAGTTTTCGGGTGTTTCTGTTGCAGCAAATACAAATAGGCTGGTAGATTCCCGCCATCTTCTTTTAATATTCTATTGTCATTGACATCCGCAGCAGAGCGGAGCGGCGCTCCCTTGCTCGTATCATGGAAATGATATATTTTATAGCTTTGTAAATACTCTCGCAGCCATTGGTTCCTGATAGTATCCGATTTTTTTATGCAACTTTCACTTATATTCGTCATTCCATATCCATTTCCACGAGGCTTGTAATAGCTCATCTCTTCTGCTATGAACATACTTCCATCATCACGAGGCTGGAGAGTAAAAGAATATGAATTTAGAGCAAATCGCAAATAACCATATAACTCCTTTGTGTATTTTACGCCATAATGCAATAGATTCTCTGCACGATTCTGCATCGTGTAATTTTGCAAACGTTGCTCATAGATATTATTAACCAACCTGAAAAACGATATGAAATTGGTCTTGCCGACACCATTAGAACCAATCAGAATATTAATAGGTTTTAATTCGAGCGACAAATCTTTTATGGATTTATATCCTTTTATTTTAATTTCATTCAACATGTCTTATATCGTTATAAAGGTTATCCCTGCATCTTTCATTTGGAGAACAGTGTTGGTCTTTAATTGGTCGTTGCCTTCGAACAAGCGGTCGAGCGCAACCACTTTTTCGGGTTGGGCTGCCAATACTGCATCCACAGTTTCCTGCGTTGCCGATTCCAGCATCAGTATCAACTCTTGACCATTGACAGCGTAATATCCATTTTTATGCGCAATCGCACTGTTCAAATCCTTGCCGCTTTTCAGCAGCAACTCGTAAACCATATTGCCGACGGTGGCATTCTCGGCCACTGGGTCTATGAATTCCATTACCTGCTGCTGCCAATCCTCGGTCTCCGAACCACGAATTTTACGCCATTGTTTGAAATTGCTGTCGGCAAGTTTGAATACCTTGAATCCCAAATCGGGCATCTTTACCTGCTGTACATCGTCAAAATCCAATTGTCCGCTCGGTTTCTCCAGTTCGGCTTCTACCTCCGAACGAATTTTTGCTCCGGCTCGACGAATACGTTCTTTGGCGATATCGGCGATTGTCCTGTATCCGGCCTTACCGGCTTCGCCATTCTCGTCGCAAAGCTCCGGCAATTGTATGCAGATATATTTTCGCTTTCCACCGTCTTTTCTGTTGAGTTGCATCACAGCATGGGCAGTCGTACCGCTTCCGGCAAAAAAGTCCAAGATAATATCTTCGGTTGATGGGTATGAGGTTACAAGACTTATAAATGTCTTAATAATATCTTCATCTTTCGGATAATCAAAAAATTTACCTCCCAATAAATTTTCTATTCGCTTTGACGCACCCCTTCCATCCTTATAAAAAACGCTTGGATAGACCTCATATTCTGTTTCTTTCAAATAACGTTTCAAACAAGGAACAGTTGTTTCGTCTTTTCCAAAAACAATTCGATGATTGGCCAATAATTCAGGTAATTTATTTTCTGCAAAACGCCAACCTCCGGTTGGGACTTTACAAGGTTTCTTTGTAACAGGATGAATGATATCGAACCTTCCTCCTTGACCCGTTCCTTGGGATATATTATCAGGGTGATATATCCCAAGGAACGGGTCAACATTTCGGTAATGGTTGTGAGCCTTTGCAGGATTGTCGTCTGACAATCCTGCAAAAAATTTTTTCAATTCCGACTCTATTCTCTTACAATCGGAACCATACTGTTTTTTCAACGATTCGTAGGTCGAATATATCAAATCAAGCCCCTGTTTTTTTGTTCGCCAATTCCAATTTAGATGAACCCTATCGAAGGCATTATTTTCAAGGCGATTCTTGCAGTATATCAAACAATATTCATGATTAACAGCCACTTGTGCCGCCATGGATTTACGACCTTGCTCCCATACAATCTGCGCCACAAAATTTTCCTCTCCGAAAATCTCATTCATCAGCAATCGAAGATTATGCACTTCGTTATCGTCGATAGAGACGAAGATAGCACCGTCTTCGCGCAACAGCGACTTCGCCAAATAAAGACGCGGCATCATCATATTGAGCCAGTTGCTGTGATATTGCCCGTTCTCCTTGCTATTTTTGCGAAACATCACGTCACGGAGCATATATCCCTCATCGTCCTTGTCGCCTACACGACGCATATATTCCTCGCGACTTTCAGCGAAACGGTCGGGATAGATGAACGAATCATTACCGGTGTTGTAAGGCGGATCGATGTATATCATCTTCACCTTGCCGAAATAACTTTTCTGCAGCACTTTCAGCACTTCCATATTCTCACCCTCGATGAAGATGTTTTGTGTATTGTCGAAATCTACCGACTCCTCGCGACACGGCACAAGCGTTGCTGACGATGCCTCCTGCATCACTCGGAATGCGTCGCTTTTGCCCGCCCAGTTCAGCCGATAGCGCTCGTCGGCCATGTTCACATCTTCGCCCAATACGGCGCGCAGTTTCTCCCAATCGATTTTACCTTCATCGAAAACTTCGGGCATAACCGATCGTAATATCTTGATGCGTTCCTCTTTCGGAGTTTTAGAATATCCGTCCATAGTCATAAATAAACACTTCACCCAATATAATTTACAAAAATAATAATTTTATGGACACAGGCAACGGCCGAGCCCCATATTTTTCGAAGCTTCAGCCGATAATATGTTCTTTGTTAGGATTATTCACTTCTATCACGCAAAACATCCGGCATTTCAACAATCGTACTCACAAACCGAGAATCCGCAATATAGCAATTTGACGCTTTAGCAATCGGAGGATGTTCGTGTTAGACAGCTCGAAAATAGTCGCGCGACGTCGTCGTCGGAAGCTACATTACTCTCTTTGGCAGCAAAATGGCCTTTAGACAACTTTTAGAACATTGCAAATCCGTATACCCGATTGTCACCAGACATCACAATGAGGGAAAGGAGCGATTGAAAAATTGTTGTGCAACGCGGCCCCCGCCTCCGCCGTACAGCTCGTCCACGAGGTGCAGCAGGGCGAGACGCTCGCCGCGATCGCCGCGGCCTGCAAGGTTTCGGTGCGCGAGCTGCTCACCTGGAACCGCCTCGCCTCGAACGTCGTCGAACCCGGGACGCGGCTGCTCGTCTACCTGCAATAGCGCATCCGCGCCAACAAAAAAAGCGTCGGAAACTTATCCGACGCTTTTTCGTTGCGCTTTACCGCAGCCTGTAACGCTGAAAATAGCGGCGCGTATGGAGGTAGAAGAGCAGCACGCCCGCCAGGTTGACGAGCCAGGCGCCCCAAAAGGCGGCGTGGTAGCCGAGGTGCTCGGCGACGCTGCCGCCCGCGAGGATCCCCAGCCCCACCCCGATGTCCCACGAGACGAGCAGCGTCGAGTTAGCCGTACCGCGCCGCTCGTTCGGCGCGAGGTTCAGGAACATCGTCTGAAAGGCGGGGAACATGTAGCCGTTGCCGAGGCCGATAACGAGGGCCGCGCCGTAGTAGCCCCAGCCGTTGTGCAGCGCCGCGAAGAGCAGATAGCCCAGCAGCGAAATCGCCACGCCGCCCGCGGCATTCTCCACGATGCGGCCGCGGCGCAGCGAGCGGCTGCCGATGAGACGCGAGAGGATCAGCCCGATCGATAGGAGCATGAAGAAGAGCCCCGTGCCGCCCGTGATGCCCAGCTCCTCCTTGCCGTAGATGGCGATGTAGGTCGACAGCACGCCGTACGAGCAGGCGTAGCAGATCATGCAGAGGCTGTTGCTCCACCCCTTGACGAGGATGAAGCGGTCGAGCGAGACGGGCGGTTTGTCCGTCACCGCGGGGCGCGGCCGCAGCCGCAGCGTCGCATCGATGCAGAGGCCGCCCGTCGCCACCGCGAGGGCCAGCCAGAAGAGCACGTCGTAGCTTCGGCAGGCGCCGTAGATCACGAGCGCCACCGTCGGCCCGATCGCCGTGGCGATGTTGTTGCTCAAACCGTAGTAGCCGATCCCCTCGGCACGGCGCGACGAGGGCAGCACGTCGATCGCCACGGTGCTGTTCGAGACCGTCGAGGCGCCGAACGGCGCCCCGTGGAGCGTGCGCACCACGGCGAAGAGCAGCAGCGACCCCGCCGCGAGATAACCCGCGAAGCAGAGGGCGAAGAGGGCGTAGCTCGTCAGCAGCACCGTGCGGCGCGGGAAGGTGTCGACCAGGTAGCCGCTGAAGGGACGGATCACGAGCGCCGTCAGCGTATAGCCCGACAGCACGAGCCCGATCGTCTGCTTGTCGGCGCCGAAGGCATCGTTCAGGTAGAGCGGCAGCAGCGGCGTGAGCAGCATGAACGAGAAAAAGATCATGAAATTGGCGCACCACACCTTCAGGTAGTTCGCATTCCACAGCCGTTCGCGGGCGCCGCCCGCCGCATCGATCCGTTCCATTCGCTCCGCACGTTTTGTCGCGGCAAAAGTACAACATTCTTTCCGAAAGTGCGCCCGCCGCGCCCGAAAACCGCAAAGAGGCGCCCCGCTCTTGCCGAACGGGGCGCCTCGCCAACTTTATTAAAGAGCCGGTCTTTTTACTCCTGCGGCAGACCGTAGCCGTTCGTTACCGCCCCCTTCGACTGCGAAAGCGTCTCGAAGGGAATCGGGAAGAAGTAGCGCGGAACCTCCGTAGCGGACGTGATGCCGCCCATCTGGTTCTTGACATAGGTCGCCTCGTTTTCGGCGTAGACGATGCCGTAGGCCGTCTTGACGTAGCCGTCGGCCTCGGCAGACGCGATTTCGGCCTCGGTCAGCGACTTGAAAAGCCCTTTGATGGCCGTGTTGTGGTTCTTGCCGTCCACCTTGTAGCCCGTCTTCGTGTAGTCGTAGACGCCGCGCCAGGCGGGGTAGTTGACCGCATCGTCGGCATCCTTGCAGTCGTAGCCCATGTAGGGACCCGTCACCTGCTTCGTCCAGACGTAGGCGGGGAACCGGTTGCCGTTGGCGAAGGCGTGGTACCCCTTCGTGCGCAGGTCGGCGCAGATCGTCCTGATTTCGTTCTGCGCATCGACGGCCGCCTCCGACAGCAGACCGCCGCGGATGAGGAACCACGTGATGCGGCTCTCGCCGAAGAGCTCGAGGCGCGCCTCGTCGACGACGGCGGCCTTCACGGCGTCGCCCGTCAGCCCCTTCAGGTCATGGTTTTGGTCGCCGAAGGCGCGGCGACGGATGTCGTTCACCAGCGACAGCGCCTCGCCGTCCTTTCCGAGGGCGGCCTTGGCCTCGGCCAGCATCAGATAGACCTCGGCCATGCGCATCACGGGATAGTTCACGCCCGCGCAGCGCTGCTTGGCCGTGAAGGGCTCCGACATGTAGCAGTAGGACCATTTGTTGAGGCAGACACCGCCGCCGTCGGCCTTGCTCGTCAGCTTGAAGGGGATCAGCTTCTCGTGCCCCTTGCCGTCGAGACCCGTCACGACGCCCGACACGTCGCGGCGCGGGTCGTCGTTGGCGTAGCCGCCGAAATAGAAGGCGGGGGTCATGCGCGTCGCCGCGAAGACCTTCGTCGGAGCGCCGTTCGAACCGCCGCCGCTCGAACCGCGGCCGAAGGCGTAGAGGTACTCGCCGTTGGCGGCCATGCCGTCGGGACCCGCACCCTGCGGGCAGCCGATCTCGAAGAGCGTCTCGGGGCTCACCTCAAGATCGAGCGAGTACTGGAAGTGGCGCTGGAAGGGGTTCTGCACATCGGCGCGCTCGTCGACGGTCACCAGCTTCGCCGAACCGGCGGCCTCGCCCATCGCCTTGGCGAACCACGTCTCGGCGATCGTCAGGTAGTCGCGGTAGTCCGTACGGCGGACATAGGCGCACTTGTGGGTCGCGTCGGTCGCCTTCGTCTCGAACTGCACGTCGCCGTAGAGCCCCTCCATGTCGGTGCGGATCGTCTGCCAGCCCGCGGCGTGGAGCGCGATCTTGCCGATGAGGGCGGCCACGAACGTGCGCGAGATGCGTTCGCCCGTGATCCCCCCTTCGCCGAGGCGGTACATGAGCGGCTCGACCCGCTGCAGCTCCTCGATCAGGGCGTCGCAGATGGCGTAGCGCGACGAGAGTTCGTAGGCCGTGATGGCGCTGTTCTCGTAGCCGTAGGGAATGTCGCCGAAGTGGAGCGTCGCGTTGAAGTAGGTCAGCGCGCGCAGGGCCACGGCCTCGCCGTAGAGCTGCGTCCACGCCGAGGTGCGGCCCGCGGCGAGGTCGGCCTGGTACTCCGCCTTGCCGGCCAGCACGCCGGCGAACTTGGCGGCGTAGCTGATGACGCTGTACGAGCCGTCGAAACCGCCGCGCAGGTCGTTCACCGAAGCCTCCGAGACGGCCATGCGGGCGTATTTGTTGTTGGGGCCGGGCCCCTCGCAGTAATACTCGACGTCCGAACGCATCGGGTCGTTCCAGTCGTAGAGCGAGAACATCGCACCGCCCTGCCGATAGACGGCGTAGGCCTTCGACATGATCTTCAACGCCTCCGACGGGCTCGAGGTGACGAAATCGTCGCCCATGTTCGACGGCGAGGAGGTGTCGAGGTAATCCTCGCACGAGGCGAGCGACACGCAGCAGGCCGCGAACAGCAACAGTTTAGCTATTTTTTTCATGATTGCTTTGCAGGTTAGAAATTAAGATTGACACCGACGACGAACGAGCGCGGACGCGGGTAGGCACCCCAGTCGAGACCGACCGTCGGATAGGCCTGGTTGTTCTGCTTGGTGTTGGTGTTCACCTCGGGATCGAGGCCCGAATAGCCCGTGATCGTGAAGACGTTGTAGACCGAACCGTAGATGCGCAGGTTCTGGATGCCGATCTTCTTCGTCAGGCGCTTGGGCAGCGTGTAACCCAGCGTCAGCGTGTTCAGACGCAGGTACGAGCCGTCCTCGATGCCGTACGACGAGACGACGGCCGTTTCGTTGTAGCCGAAGGGCATCGTGGCCGCGGCATTCGCGGCGCGCAGCTTGTCGGGATCGTTCAGGATGTTGACCATCTGACCGTTCTCCACGGCGAAGGGACGGAACGAGTTGTTCAGGATCGCCAGCTTGTTTTCGTAAACGCCCGCCTCCTTCTGGTTGTAGAGCGTACCGAGTTTGTTGGCGTTGTAGACCTGGTTGCCGTAGCTCCAGTTGAAGTAGGCGCCCAGATCGAAATTCTTCCACGTCACGTTGAGGTTGAAACCGCCCGTGTGGGTCGGGGTCATGTCGCCGATGACCGTCAGGTCCTCGTCGCCGATCGAGCCGTCGCCGTCCACGTCCTTGTAGCGTGCCATGCCCGGGAAGGCCGTCTGGCCTGCGGGACGGCCGCCGATGCCGTTGAGCTGGGCGTAGATCTGCCCCGACTTGATGTCCTTGATGCCCTCCTTAAGCGTGTAGACGCCGTTTTCGAAGGTGAAATCGTCCACCGTATAAAAGCCGTCGTAGATCCAGCCGCGGACCAGACCGACCGGTTTGTCCACCATCAGGATGTAGTCGCTCGACGGATAGGTGCCCGACGAAGCCCACTGCGTGCCGTAGAGACCCGTCACGTTGTCGGCCAGCTCGTCGACGTTGCCCTTGTTGAAATTGATGTTGAAACCGGCCGTGATCTTCAGATCCTTCTTGTCGACCAGCACGCCCTGCAGCGAGATCTCGACACCCCTGTTCGAGGTCTGGCCGATGTTGGCGTAGGTCGTCGTGAAGCCCGTGATGCCGGGGATGGCGGTCTGCATGAGCAGATCCTTCGTCGTGTTCCAGTAGGCGTCGATCGTACCGGTCAGGCGGTTGTTCCACAGCCCGAAATCGAGACCGATGTTGCGCGTAATGGTCGTCTCCCACTTCAGATCGGGGTTGGCCATCTGCGAAGCCGAATACTTGTACGAGGGGAGGTAGGCGCTGCCGACGACGTACTGCTGGCGGCTGTCGCCCTCGGCCGACCAGGTCTGCGACCAGAGGCTCGAGTTGATGCCGTCGTTACCCACCTGACCGTACGACACGCGCAGCTTGAGCTGGTCGAGCCACTCGGCGTTCTTCAGGAAGGGCTCCTCCGAGAGGCGCCATGCCAGGGCGGCGGCGGGGAAGTAACCCCAGCGGTGGTTGGGCGAGAATTTCGACGAGCCGTCGGCGCGCATCGTGAAGGTGAACAGGTAACGGTCGAAGAGCGTGTAGTTCACGCGGCCGAAGAACGAGAGGATGCGCTCGGGGAGCGTCTCGCTCGAAATGGCCTGCGACTTGCCCTGCTCGGGATCGTACTGGTTGATCATCGCGAAGGCGTTGTCCTTCGTGAAGTTGGCGGGGAAATAGGAGGCCGTCACGCGCAGCGACGAGCCGCCCGAGTCGGTCACCTCCTGGCCGGCCAGGATGCTGAAGCGGTGGTTCGCGCCCAGGTCGAAGGAGTAGTTCAGCGTGTTCGACCAGCGCATGCCCCAGCTGTCCGACTTCGTGTAGTCGGCGTTGCCGGCGTAGGTCTTGTTGCCCTCGGCGTCGAGGTATTCGTTGTAGACGGCGCCCGTCCACTCCTTGTTCTGGTTCCAGGTGCGGTGCAGCGAGAGGTTCGTGTTGAACACCAGCCCCTCGATGATGCGCCAGTTGAGGGCGGCGGCGGCGCGGACGCTCTGGCGGAGCGACAGCGGCTCGTGGTCGGCGATGCGGGCGTGCGGGCTGTAGCGGTCCCACTGCGAGCGGCGGCCGTACATCTCCAGGTTCCCCTCTTCGAGGGCCGAGAGGTCGCCGCGGATGTCGCTCGTGGCGATCGGGCGGAAACGGTAGGCGTAGGACATGATCGAGCCGGCACCGTTGGTCGTACCCTCCTTGCCCATGCGTTCGGTATCCGTGTAGCGGGTGTCGAGGCTGAAATCGAGGTTCTTGGCGAGCTGCTGGTTGATCTTGAGCGAGACGCTGGCGCGCTTCGAGTAGGAGTTGAGCTTCATGCCCTGCTCATCCATCCAGTTGGCCGAGAAGTAGATCTTGGTCTTCTCCGTGCCGCCCGAGACGGTGATGTCGTGGTTGTGCGAGAAGGACTCCTTGTAGACGTCCTTCTGCATGTCGTAGCGACCGACGTTGCGGTAATCCTCGATGCCGCCGCCCACGGCGTAGCGGCCGATGCCGTAGAGCCGCTCGAAGGGCTCGGCATAGCCGTCGCCCATGATCGCGGCACGCCCCCACGCGTTGACCAGGTAGTCGTAGGGAGCGAGCGCCTTGAGGTATTTGGTCGGATGGTTGAATTTGGCGTAGCCGCTGTAGGTCACGTTAATGCGGCCCTCCTTGGCGCTCTTCGTCGTGACGAGGATCACGCCGTTGGCGCCGCGCGCGCCGTAGATGGCCGTCGACGAGGCGTCTTTCAGCACGTCGATCGACTGCACCTGCTCCGACGGGATGTCGCCGAGCGAGCCGGGGATGCCGTCGATCAGCACGAGCGGGTCGTTCGACTGCGAGATCGAGCCGCCGCCGCGGACGCGGATCGAGACTTCGGCATCGGGGCGACCGTCCTGCGTGGTGACGTTCACGCCCGGGAGCTTGCCCTGCAACGCCTGTGCGACGTTGGCCACGGGAGCCGCGACGATGTCTTTCGAGGAGACCGAAGCGACCGAGCCGGTCAGGTCCTTGCGGCGAACGGTCTGGTAACCGATCACCACCACGTCGTCGAGCGCCGTGGCATCGCTTTCGAGCACGATGTCGACCCACGTGCGGCCGTTGACGGCGACGCGCTGCGACTTCATGCCGATGAACGAGACGAGCAGCACGTTGTTTTTCGCATCGGGCAGCCGCAGCTCGAATCGGCCGTCGACGTTCGTACTGGCTCCGAGGGAGGTGCCTTCGACGACGACCGTCGCACCGATAACCGGCTGACCGTCAGCGTCCTTTACCCCCCCCCAAGTGTCTGGGCTTCAGCCGCGTAGGCCAAACCCCATCCTAACACGACGGTTAGGACGAACTTGAGAGTAAAGTTTTTCATTTAAGATTGGTGTTGGTGAATGAAATGGGTGTTTACGAAGCGGCGCCGTTCTCTCCTGCGGCACCGTTCCGAAAACAAAATTAGCACTATTTTTCGATTATGTCTCTTTTTGCCGCAAAAAATCCGATTTTTGGCGCGAAAAGTCCGCCGCGCAGGGTTCGGCGACGGAGGCGCGTTGTCGGAGCAGGCGCGGCGGCGCCCTCCCGTCAGAGCAGATGCAGGGCGATGACGGCGCAGGCCTCGGCGTCGGCCAGGGCGTGGTGATGCTGCGTCAGATCGTAGCCGCAGGCGGCGGCGACGGTGTGCAGCTGATGATTGGGCAGACGGCGGCCGAAGGCGCGGCGCGACGCCTGCAACGTGTCGTGGAAGGGAACGTCGGGCCCCTCCAGCCCGTAGCAGGCGCAGACGGCCCGCAGACACCCTTCGTCGAAACGGGCGTTGTGCGCCACGAGCGGCAGCCCTTCGATGCGGGGCGCGAGCCAGCGCCACACTTCGGGAAAGAGGGGCGCCTCGCAGGTGTCGCGCTCCGAGAGGCCGTGCACGCGCCGACAGAACCAGGCATAATAGTTCGGCTCGGGGCGGATGAGGCTGTAGAAACGGTCGACGATCTGTCCGTCGCGCACGACGACCGCACCGACCGAGCAGACGCTCGTCCGTTCGCCGTTGGCCGTTTCGAAATCGATGGCTGCAAAATCCCGCAACATGGTGCGAAGATACGCATAAAGGGCGGGCAAATGCAAATTTATTTGCGGTTTGCCGGGGCGGCGGCTCTTCCGCCGCGATATCCCCCGCTCCGACGGCCGACACGCCGCGCCATGACCCGCCGCCGTATCGCGCTCCCCCACGCGCCACCGCCATGGGCAACCGCGCCACCACCTCGACACCTCGCACCCCGACAGCCGCCACCCGACCCGCCGCCGCATCGCCCTCCCTCACACTCCGCCGCCGCAGGCCGCCGCTCCTCCGCCTCGACGGCCGACACGCTCCGACGACCGACACACCACGCCATGACCCGCCGCCGCATCGCGCCCTCCCCCACACTCCGCCACCGCGGGCCGCCGTTCCTCCGCATCGACACCTCGCGCCCCGACGGCCGCCCCCCCCAACCCACTGCCGCATCGCACCCCTCACACTCCGCCGCCCGCTTTTGTCGGATTTTTGTACCTTTGTCCCGCCGGCTAACATTTGAACGGATATGGAAGCAGTGATCGAATGGGTGACCCAGTGGGGCTATGCGGGGCTGTTCGTCGCGGCGCTCGTCGCGGGGAGCATCCTGCCGTTCAGCTCCGAGGCGGTCATCGTGGCGGTGGCGGCCATGGGGCTCGACCCCGTGATCTGCGTCGCCGTGGCCGCTGCGGGCAACACGCTGGGCGGCATGACCTGCTACTGGGTCGGCACGAAGGGCAAAACGGAGTGGATCGAGCGGCTCGGCGTTCGACCGCAGCGACTCGAAAGCGCCCGCCGCTTCGTCGCCCACCGCGGCGCCTGGATGGCCTTCTTCGCCTTCCTGCCCACGATCGGCACGGCGATCGCCGTGCTGCTGGGGCTCATGCGCAGCAACCTGCGCATCACCGTCTTCGCCATGCTGCTGGGCAAGACGCTCCGCTACGCGGCCCTGATGGCCGTTTTCTACCGGCTTTTCTGAACCTGCGCGCGATGCGCGACGATCTCCCGCATGTGGGTCAGGGCCCAGTCGGTCAGCTGCATGATAAGCGGTACGAGCGACCGGCCCAGCTCCGTCAGGGCGTATTCGACGCGGGGCGGCACGACGGGATAGACCGTGCGCTGCACGAGGCCGTCGGCTTCGAGCGTGCGGAGCGTCCCCGAAAGGACGCGCGACGAAATGTCGGGAATGAGGCGTTGCAGCTCGTTGAAACGCAGCACGCCCTCTTCGTGCAGCAGGCAGATCACCAGGATCGACCACTTGTCGCCGAAGCGGGCGATGACGTTGCGGACGGGGCAGATTTCGAGGATCGACGGGGCGGATGAGGACGGCATGATCGGACAGGGTATGGATTCGACCCGATAAAGATAGGCATTTTTCGCCGCTTGCGGAAGCGCCGCATTTTTTTATTTTTTCGGGCGGCCGCAACCGCCTGGAACGCTGCAAAACCGAGCGCGGGGTTACCGACCGACCTTTCGGTAACCTCTTGACAGGCATCGGAATGCAGCTTACCTTTGCCGCCGTAACCAAACTTTTTCCCGACATGAAACAGATCGAAACCATCGCTTCGGCCGCTCATTTCACCGCCGTCGACCTCGGACCGCTCGAGGGATTGGGCGACTACGAACTCGCCCTCGGAGGCGGCCTCCGCATCGCGGGCAAAATCTTCGGCGGCGCGGCCGTCGGCGCCACGGGAGCCGAATTCTCGCTCCAGCGCTTCGCCGCGGGGAGCGAAGCGGGCTTTCTCCACACCCACAAAAACCACGAAGAGCTCTATTTCGTCCTCGCGGGCGCGGGCGAATTTCGAGTCGACGACCGCATCTTCCCCGTGCGCGAAGGGTCGGTCGTGCGGGTCGCTCCCGCAGGTCGCCGCACCCTGCGCAACAATGGCTCGGCGCCTCTCACGGTGCTCTGCATCCAGTACCGCAGCGCCACCTTCACGGCCGAGGACGCCGCCGACTACACGATCCTCGACGAGGCGGTGCGGTGGTAGACGGCCGCCCCGTCCGTTTTTTTACGAAAAGTGTCGTAATTTTTAGTATCTTTGTCGCACACAACACCTGCAACGACTTATGATACGGATTTTCTTCTTTTCGCTTTGGATGCTCTGCGGGCTGATTGGCCCGATGCGCGGCGCAGCGCAGGAGGCCTGCCCGCCCCGCCTTTTACGTAGTAGTCGAGGGGCGTTTCTTCGCCAAAACGCCGCTCGACAAAGAGACGGCCGCCGTCTCGCAACTCGTGCTGCTGGCCACGGCGAACGGCTCGCGGGCGGTCGCCATCTACCTGCCCGACGGCGTCGCCCTCTCCGAGGAGGCGCTGCGGCAGGAGCTGCCGATCGACGAGGTGCCCGAAGGGGCGCTGCTGCTCAAGCAGTACCGCGACCGCCGTCCGAAGCGGCCCGACGCCGAAGCGGCGGTGCCGCGCCTCGCCGTCGGCGATCCCTTCCCCGCCTTCGAAGCCTCGGACATCGACGGCAGGCGCTGGACGAACGACGATCTGAAGGAGAAGGTGGCGATCTTCAATCTTTGGTTCACGGGGTGCGGCCCCTGCCGCGCGGAGATGCCCGAGCTGGCGACGTGGAAAGCGGAGATGCCCGACGTGCTCTTCTTCTCGTCCACCTACGAGACGGCCGAGGAGGCGCGGCCCGTCCTCCGCGCACAAGGGTTCGACTGGACCGCCCTCGTCGAAAACCGTCCCTTCGCCGACCTCGTCGGAAGCGGCGGCTACCCGCTGACGATCATCGTGGAGCGCACGGGCCGCATCGCCATGATCGAACAGGGCACCTCCCCCGCGCAGCGCAGCGCCCTGAAAGCGAAGCTGCGAAGTTTGCGGTAAACGACCGTTCCGCACGCAAAATCCCCCGTTCCCTGCCCGAAAGCAGCGAACGGGGGATTTTTTTGCATGCAACCGCAGAAATCAAGGCTTCGGTCGCTGCGCGAGCGGATGACAATAGCGTTTGTTCACGACGCGGTCGCGCATCATCTGCATGTCGTTGAAATTGCGCGAAATATTCTGTACGATTTCGATGTAGTCGTCCGTACCGTCCTCTCTCTTATGATAGAAAGGTTTGATCGACACGCAGTTTCGATGTTCGAAGAGCGTGTTAAGCAGCGTACGGTCCGAATTGCCGCACGAATGGCCCATGATGTAGATCTGGAATGGAGCCGAATCGATAAAGGTCAGCAGACGACGATAGTTGTCGGTCTCCAGATAGCGGATCGACTTGATGTTCTTCAAATAGGCGTTGTCGTCCAGCTTGGAGATCGCCTTGTAATCGTCATCCAGTTCGTCCCCGTACCCGAAGATCATCGGATTCTCCTTATTGTCGAGTTCGCCGTGAATATGGATCGTTTTAAAATCAGATTCTTCGGGGAGATACAGATCGGCCGTTTTGGTATAGTTGAAATTCAACAGCAGGATTTGATCGGGCACATAAAAATATTTAGGTACCAATTGGAGGTGTTTCCTGATATTTTCTATATGACGTGTTTCGTCAACGTTCGGAGCACCGACCATAGCAGAAAAGCCCTGCTGCAACGTCAGACTCTTAATATATTTGTCGACGCTTCGATACACCTTTTCGTTTTCCGCATTAAAATTAACAGAGTAAGAATAGACGTTAGCCTCCCAATTCTCAAATTTCGCGAGCAAAGATTGCTCAAAGTCACACCAACCCTGACACGAAATATCCCGAATACCGAACGGCTCGAAAATGCGTCGGGATATCTCCTCCATCAACAGCTCTTCGCAGATCCGTTCGTTTTGGATTTTCGACAGATAATCCGAAAGCCGCTTGCGAATCAACTCGAATTCGGCATCGAGGTCCTCGGGACAACGATAAGCCGACGTTCCTCGCTCCTTAAAAATCTTTTTCAGAAACAGGTAGTAGATATTTTCGATATCCACCCACTTTTTCGATTCGACCGTTCGGTTGATTGCTTCGAAGAACGGACTTTTATATTTCAAGACAGCCTTCTCGTCAAATTGTTGCATATATGCCTCGACATCGGCTGCCGACTGCATATGCTCCAATTTTTCATATCTCGGAAAGCAATGTGTTTCAGATCGAAACGAGATATGAACAAGATCATCATCAAACTCATTACGCGAGCCATACGCGCACATCGATTGGAGCGGAGACGAACAGCCGTCCCAATAATCCGCAATAAACTCCCGATAACTCGTCGGCAGTCCGTGCGCCAGATCGAAGCCGTTGCCGATCAATACGACTCTGTTCATTCTTCCGCTTGCTGTTCACATCCCACGACCTCGGCCACCTCGGCCGCCACCGCTTCGGGCGTTACGGCCGTCAGGCAGCGGTAGTCGCCGTAGCGGCAGGGCTTCGCGCCGAAGACCGAGCAGGGGCGGCACGGCAGCTGCGCCTGCAGGGCGTGCCGCGCGGAGCAGCCCCAGCCGAGAAATCCCAGCGCGGGATGGGTCGCGCCCCACACCGAGACGACGGGCGTCGCCACGAGCGCGGCCATGTGCATCGCCAGCGAATCCATCGAGACGAGGCAGTCCTCGTGCGCCATCACCTCCAGCTCGCCCGCGAAGCGCACCTTGCCGAAAAGCGCCGTGACGTTCGGGTAGCGCGCCTCCATCTGCTCGGCGAAGGCCTGCTCGGTTCCGCCGCCGCCGTGAATGAAGATGCGGTCGTAGCGCGCCGCCAGCAGCTCGACCAGCCGCCGCGCCTGCGCCTCGGGATAGGTCTTGCCCGCATGGGCCGAGAAGGGGGCGAAGCCGACCCAGCGACCCTGCTTCTCCCCTACGGGGGAGTCGCAGCGGGGCTTTTCGGCGGGCGACGGATCGTCGAAGACGAAGCCCAGGCGGCGGAAGACGTCGCAGTAGCGCAGCACGCTGTGGCGCAGCGGCGCGAAATCGCCCCCCGTGCCCTGTGCGCGCCGCTTGGCGCACCGCTCCTTACGGATGCGGGCGACGCGGATGCCGTGCAGCCGCATCGCAAGGTCGAAGGCCTGCGAGCGCAGCACGTCGTGGACGTCGGCCACGGCATCGACCCCGAGGCGCCGCGCCTCGGCCGCCAGGCGCCACATCCCCGCAAGGGTTCGGTGCTCGTCGCGCGGGCGCACATCGAGGAATCCGACGTCGAGTCCGCGGAAAAAGGGGCGGAACATCGCAGGGGTCGCCACCGTGATCCGCAGCGCGGGATAGGCCGCCCGAAGCGCACGAAGGGCGTGCGGCAGCATCGCCACATCGCCCATCGCCGAGTTGCGCATCACCAGCAGGTGACGCGGGAGTTCCCTATTTCTTGCCATACAACACCGGATTGAGGGCCGGATCGTTGTACATCTTCATCTGCTTGTAGGTCTTCATGTACTTGCGACCCGCCTCGATATCCTCGATCAGCTCCTCGATCGCACGCGACAGATCGACCTGCTGCTGCAGGAGCACGTCGAGCTTCTTGCGGCAGGCGGCGCGATGTTCGTCGTCGACGTCCGTGCGCTCGGTCTCGACCCGCATGTGGTAGATCTTCAGCGCCAGAATCGAGAGACGGTCGATCGCCCAGGCGGGGGTCTCGGTGTTCAGCCGCGCATCCGCAGCGGGCTCGACCGAGCGGTATTTCTCCATGAGGTACGAATCGACGTACTCGACCATGTCCGTGCGGTCCTGGTTCGACTTGTCGATGCGGCGCTTGATGGCCAGCGCCTCGACGGGATCGATCGCGGGGTTGCGGATGATGTCCTCCAGGTGCCACTGCACCGTATCGATCCAGTTCTTGTGATAGAGCAGGTGGTCGAGCGTTCCCGCCTCGAAGGGGTTCGCGATCGGCCGGTCGACGTCGTCCGTCAGATGATAATCGGCGATGGCCCGATTGAAGATGAGGTTAGCGTTTTCCGTAAACATGACGTATCTCTTTTAACAATTCATTTCCAAAAAATCCCTATCTTTGCTGACAAAGATCAAACAAAGATACGAAAAGTCGAGCGCAGAAACAAGCGACAGCCCGATTCTGCCGAGACAAAGTATCTTCGGCAACGTCAAAGATAATGATTATTTTCAAGAAAACAATTCTCTCGGGCGCAATCTTCTGCGCAGGGCTCCTGTTGACGGCACCGGCGGCCGAAGCGCAGCAGCGCGGCAGCAAGGCGCGGCGCCAGACCCGCGAAGAGTATATCGAACGCTACAAGCACATCGCCATCGACCAGATGGAGCGCTACGGCATCCCCGCCTCGATCACCATGGCGCAGGGGATCCTCGAATCCGACTGCGGCAACAGCACCCTCTCGCTCTCGTCGAACAACCATTTCGGCATCAAGTGCAAACGCGACTGGACGGGCGACCGCGTCTACCACGACGACGACGCCAAGGGCGAATGTTTCCGCGCCTACCCCACCGTCGAGGCCTCCTACGACGACCACGCCGAATTTCTCGACCGCCAGCCGCGCTACGAGGCGCTCTTCTCCTATCCGTCGGACGACTACCGCAGCTGGGCCCACGGCCTGAAGAAGGCGGGCTACGCCACGGCCCCCGACTACGCGCAGCGGCTCATCCGCATCATCGAGGAGTCGCAGCTCTACCTGCTGGACCGCCCGGGCGGCGGCCGCCTCTACGCCGAGCGGCACGGCACCCCCGCTCCGCAGCCGCAGGGCGACGAGTGGTTCGCCGACCAGGGCAGCGTCGCCCCGACGAACGTCGCGGGAGCCATCGACCCCGACAACTACCGCGTGGCCCTCACCTCGCACAACGGCTACGACATCTACGCCACGAACGGCGTGCGCTACATCCTCGCCAAGCAGAACGACAGCTTCCGCACGATCGGCCGCGCCTTCCGCCTCTCGGCGCGCGCGCTGCGCAAATTCAACGACATCGCCGACCCGACGGCCGAGCCCATGACGGGCGAGGTGATCTACATCGAGCGCAAGAAGAGCCGCTGGGAGGGGAGCGAAGCCGTCCACCTCTGCCGCGAGGGCGAAACGGCCTACGCCGTGGCGCAGACCTACGGCCTGCGGATGAAATCGGTGGTGAAGATGAACCGGCTGAACCGCCGCCAGACGGCCCTGCAAACGGGCGAGAAGCTGCGGCTGCGCTGACCCGCCGATCGATCAACGAACAATCAACCTTCCCTGATACATGGACAACACGCACTCTCTTCGTTCACAGATCCTGCAGACGATCATCCGCAAAACCACCCTCAAACAACGCGTCTTCGACCGCACCTTCGCCGCCTTCAACCTGCTGAAGGAGACGCTGCTGGAGATGGCCTCCGAACTCGACGACGCCCTCGACGGCAAGCTCGACCGCCGCGTGCGGCTCGAATACCGCGACCGCGGCAAGTTCGAGGCGCAGCTCCAGGTCGGCAGCGAGATGCTCATCTTCCAGATGCACACCGACGTCTTCATCTTCGATCCCGCCCACCCCGTGCGGCAGAACCCCTACGTCTGCGCGGAGCCCGAGCGGGCCCACTGCGGCGTGGTGAATATCTACAATTTCCTCTCCGACTCGTTCAAGTTCAACCGCAACGCCGACGAAGGCTACCTCATCGGGCGCCTCTTCATCAACGGCGAAGAGCGCTATTTCGTCGAGGGCAAGCAGCAGACGTCGCTCCCCGCCGAACGCTTCGGCGAGCGGGAGATCGACCGCGAGGCGCTCGTGACGATCCTCGAAGAGGCGATCGCCTTCGCCCTCTCGTTCGACCCCTACATGCCGCCCTGCACCGAAAACCGCCGCGTGACGGTCGACCAGTTCAACACGAAGATGGACAACTCGAAGTTCGTGACGGGCAAACGCCTCGGGTACGAGTACGAACTGTAACCGAAGGCGGGACGCAGCCGGCGGAGGTCGGCAGCTTTCGCCCGAAAGATGCAGCCCTCCGCGTGGGGCGGCTGCGGGCTGCCAGGCTGCGTAAGCCGCAGCCCGAAACACATACCTACGAATCAAACAAACGACGCTCTTGAAAAAACACCTCCTGACCCTCCTTCTCTCGGCCCTCCTGCTGCCGCTCGCCGCGCAGGAGGAGTATGCCGAAATCGCCCGTCTGCGCAGCCTCAACGAGACCGTGCAGGGCATCCGCTCGATGGCCGACGG
Source organism: uncultured Alistipes sp. (assembly GCA_910584485.1). Lineage (GTDB taxonomy): Bacteria > Bacteroidota > Bacteroidia > Bacteroidales > Rikenellaceae > Alistipes. Next base: position 67,245 of record CAJUAV010000004.1, on the reverse strand, counting down.
CGAACACTACACCGTCGTCGAGCAGGGCGACATCCGCCGCTACCGCTACGCCGCGGCCGGTGCGGGCGAAAGCCTGCTGCCCGAGGCGGCGCGCGAGCAGCCGATCACCGACTACGCCTTCTCGCCCGACGAGCGGCGCATCCTGATCGCCTCGGGGCGCACCCCCATCTACCGCCGCTCCTACACGACGCGCTACCGCCTCGTCGAGAACGGCACCGTGCGGGAGATCCTGCCCGAAGCCGAGGCGCCGCGCGACGCCCGCTTCACGCCCGACGGCTGCGGCATCGTCTACTCCGACCGCAACGACCTCTACCTCTACGACATCGAGAGCGACAAGACGCGCCGCCTGACCGACGACGGAGCCTGGAACCGCATCATCAACGGCACGACCGACTGGGTCTACGAGGAGGAGTTCGGCAACACCTGCGCCTACGCCCTCTCGCCCGACGGCCGCACGCTGGCCTACCTGCGCTTCGACGAGAGCGCCGTGCCCGAATACCGCATGATGCGCTTCGACGGGGAATTGTACCCCGAACCCTTCTCGTTCAAGTATCCGAAGGCGGGCGAAGCGAACTCGATCGTCGAGCTCTGGACGATCGACCTCGAAACGGGCCGCCGCACGCAGATCGAGACGGGTCCCGAGCAGGACCAGTACCTGCCGCGCATCGGCTACACGCCCGACGGGCGACTGTGGTTCTTCCGCCTCAACCGCCGCCAGAACCGCTTCGAAATGATCGTCTGCGAACCTTCGGGGGCGCAGCGCACCGCCTACGAAGAGCGGTCGCAGCGCTACGTCGAACGCGTCGACGACCGCACGATCACCTTCCTCGACAAGAACCGCTTCCTCGTGAAGCAGGAGAGCCACACGGGCCGCATGCACCTCTACCTCTACTCCGTGCGCGGCGGATTGCAGGGACCCGTCACGCGGGGCGACGACTGGGAGGTCACCGAACTGGTCGGCACGGACGGCAAGCGCGTCTGGTACCTTTCGACCGAGGGGTCGCCGCTGCGCCGCAACCTCTACAGCATCCGCCTCGACGGCAGCGACAAACGCCGCCTGACGCCCGACGAGGGCTACTGCACGGTCGTTCCAAGTGCCGGGATGAAATACGGCATCGTCACCGCCTCGTCGGCCGCCTCGCCCAACCGCGTCGAGATCCTGACGGGCGACGGCCGCAAGGTCCGCACGCTGAAGGAGAGCGCCGGCCTGCGGGCCGAGCTGGCCCTCGCGCCGCGTCCGCGCAAGGAGTTCTTCACCTTCCGCACCGAACGGGGCGACGTGCTGAACGCCTACCTCGTCAAGCCGCTCGATTTCGACCCCGCGAAGCGCTACCCCGTGCTGCTGACGCAGTATTCGGGCCCCGGGTCGCAGTCGGTGCGCGACCGCTGGGAGACGGACTGGGAGGATGCGCTGGTCGAAAAGGGCTACATCGTCGCCTGCACCGACGGACGCGGCACGGGATTCCGCGGCGAGGAGTTCAAGAAATGCACCTACGGGAAGCTGGGGGCTCTCGAGGTCGAGGACCAGCTCTCGTTCGCCCGCTACCTCGCCGAGCAACCCTACGTCGACGCCTCCCGCATCGGCATTTACGGCTGGTCCTACGGCGGCTTCATGGCCGTGAGCTGCGCCCTGAAGGGGCTGGGGCTCTTCAAGATGGCGATCGCCGTGGCCCCCGTCACCTCGTGGCGCTACTACGACACGATCTACACGGAGATCTACAACGACCTGCCCCGCTACAACGCCGCGGGTTACGACGACAACTCGCCGATCCGCTTCGCCCGCATGCTCGACGACCGCCGCACGCGGCTGCTGCTGATCCACGGCACGGCGGACGACAACGTCCACCTCCAGAACACGATCGAGCTGGCTCGGGCGCTGAACCGCGCGGGCAAGCGGTACGACATGATGATCTACCCCGATCAGAACCACTCGATGCTGCCCGACGACACGCGCAACGTCCGCCAGCAGATGATCGACTACACGCTGCGCAACCTGTGATCGAGCGCCTCACGATCCCCTCGCCCGTCGGGCCGCTGACCCTCGAAGCCGAAGCGGGCGAGCTGGTCGCCATCCGCTTCGGCGGCGAAGCCGCGGCCGCCGTCCCGACTGCCGTTTCCGTTCCGACAGCACCCGCAACCCCTGCCGCTGCCGCCGCCCCCGTAGCGGCCGCCGTCTCGGCCGCAGTCGCAGCTCCTGCCGTGTCGGCCGCAGCCCCTGCCGTTGCCGACGGCGCCGCGGCACCGCCTCCCGCATCCGCAAACGACGATACGCCGCCCCTGTTGCAGGAGGCGGCGCGTCAGTTGGCGGCCTATTTCGCGGGCGGACGGCGGACGTTCGATCTGCCGCTGCGCGCGGCGGAAACCCCGTTCCGACAGCGCGTTCGGGCGGCGCTGTGCGAGATTCCCTATGGCGAGGTATGTTCCTACGGGCAGCTGGCCGCCCGCATCGGCCGGCCGAAGGCTGCACGGGCCGTCGGCATGGCCAACCACTGCAACCCGTTCCCGATCGTCGTTCCCTGCCACCGCGTCGTCGGCGCTTCGGGCGCCCTGACGGGCTACGCGGGCGGTCTTCGGATCAAGGAGCGGCTGTTGCAGCTGGAGGGATACGCCCCCTATCGGGTCCGATAGCGCTCCTCGACCTTTTTCCAGTCGATCAGGGGCCACGTCGCCGCGATCGCGTCGGCGCGACGGTTGCGGTAGTCGATGTAGTAGGCGTGCTCCCAGACATCGAAACAGAGCAGCGGCCGCAGCCCGTGGCGCACGGGCGACCCCGCGTTGCGCGTCGAGAGGATCGAGAGCTTGCCCGTACCGTCCTCGACGAGCCAGACCCAGCCCGAACCGAAGAGCGAGGCGGCGGCCTTCGACATTTCGGCCTTCATGGCATCGAACGATCCGAAACTCCGGTCGATCGCTTCGGCGAGCGGGCCCGTCGGCGCATCCTGCGGCTGCGGGCTGAACTGGCCGAAATAAAATTCGTGGTTCCAGGCCTGCGCGGCATTGTTGAAAACCGTTCCGTCGGCCGTGCGGACGATCTCTTCGAGCGACAGATCGGCATAGGGCGTGTAGGCGATCAGCTCGTTCAGTTTGGCGACATACCCTTCGTAATGTTTGTCGTGGTGGTAGCGCAGCGTCTCCTCGGAGATGGCGGGCGCCAGGGCGTCGTAGGCATACGGCAACGGTTTCGCCTCGATGCGGGCGGCGGTGACATCGGTGGTCATAAGCATGGTAACAATTAACGTGTGAATAAACATGTGCGCGGAATGATAAGTCCGTCCCACACCCTGCAAAGCCGATGCCGCAGCGCCCCGCGTCCGCCGAAAACCGCGAAAAACCCCGAGAGCTCCGCCTCTCGCAGCCGTCCCGAACCGCGGACCAGCCCCGAGCAGCCCCACACCACCCGCCGAACACCGCGCGCGAAGCCATCCCGAGCCACAGGCCGCTCCCCCGAGCAACCCCACACCACCCGCCGAGCACCTCGCGCACAGCCGCCCCCGAACCCCGCAAAGCCCCCCCAGAAGAAAAGGCCGCCCGCCTGCAACAAAGCTCCCCGTCCGCGAAAAAGACCGCCCCCGCCTCCCGAAAACGGAGGAGCCCGCCGCAACGCATTGCGACGGGCTCCTCCGTATGCTTCAGCCGATTATGCCAGCAGGCTCTCGAGGATCTGCACGGCGTTCAGGGCGGCCCCCTTGCGGATCTGGTCGCTCACGCACCAGAAGGCGAGGCCGTTTTCGTCGGTCAGGTCCTTGCGGATGCGGCCCACGCAGACGGGATCGCACCCCGCGAGGAAGAGCGGCATCGGATAGCGCTTCTGCTGCGGCTCGTCGACGACGACCACCCCGGGCGCCGCTTCGAAGGCGGCACGCGCCTCCTCGACCGTGATCGGCCGCTCGGTCTCGACCCAGATGCTCTCCGAGTGGGCGCGCATGACGGGCACGCGCACGCAGGTGGCCGATACGCGGATGTCGGAGTGCATGATCTTGCGCGTCTCGTGATACATCTTCATCTCCTCCTTCGTGTAGTCGTTGTCCGTGAACACGTCGATGTGCGGGATGACGTTGTAGGCGAGCTGGAAGGCGAACTTCTCCACCGTCGGCTCCCCGCCCTGCGCCAGCGCGGCGTGCTGCGCCTCGAGCTCGGCCATGGCCGCCGCACCCGCACCGCTGGCCGACTGATAGGTCGCCACATGCACGCGGCGGATGTGCGAGAGCCGTTCGAGGGCGTTCAGCGCCACGACCATCTGGATCGTCGTGCAGTTCGGGTTGGCGATGATGCGGCGCGGCGCGCGGCGCGCATCGGCGGCGTTCACCTCGGGCACGACCAGCGGCACGTCCTCCTCCATGCGGAAGGCGCTCGAGTTGTCGATCATGATCGCTCCGTGCTTCGTGATCGTCGCGGCGTATTCGCGCGAGGTCGAAGCCCCCGCCGAGACGAGCGCGAAATCGATGTCGCGGAAATCGTCGTTGTGTTGCAGCAGTTTGACGGTCAGCTCCTCGCCGCGGAAACGGCAGGTCGTCCCCGCGCTGCGGGGCGAACCGAACAAGTCGAGGCGGTCGATCTTCAGATCGCGTCCCTCCAGAATACGCAGGAACTCCTGCCCCACGGCGCCGCTGGCGCCCACGATAGCGATGTTCATGGTTGTATCGTCTGCTAAAAATAGTTGTTCCGTATGTCGCCGATCGCCGCAAGGGCGATACGGCACAGTTCACCAAAGCCCTCCGTTACAAGGGCTGTCATTACAAGGGCCGTCGTTACAAACCCCGCCATTACAAGGTCTGTCGCCGCAAACCCCGCCGTCATCAGGTCCTCCGCCGCGCGGCCGCACCCTTGCCCCCCCGCGGGCTCAATCGAAGAAATCGTCCCCTTCCGTCGCGTTTCCCGACGGGTCGACCGACATTTCGCAGTCGTAATCGGGAATCATCGCGGGACGCACGAAGGTGTCCGAGCGCGACACGCCCAGCCCGCCGTCGTCGTAGACCCGCTTGAGGAACTCGCCCACGATCGGCAGCGCCACCACGCTGCCCTCGCCGCGCGCGAGCAGGTGCACCTGCTGGTCTTCGCCGCCGACCCACGAACCCGCCACGATGTGCGGGGCGACGCACATGAACCAGGCGTCGCGGTTCTCATTCGACGTACCCGTCTTGCCGCCCAGCTCCACGCCGTCGAGTCCGAACTGCCACTTGAGACGTCCCGCCGTACCCGACGAGACGACCCGCTTGAGCATCGTCAGCATCGTATAGGCCGTCCGCTCGTTGATCGCATCCTGCGACTGGGGAATGAACGAGGCGATGAGGTTGCCGTGGCGGTCCTCGATGCGCGTGACGAAGGTCGCGTCGTTGTGCACGCCGCCGTTGGCGAAGGTCGAGAAGGCGCTCGCCAGCTCGTAGACATTCGATTCGGAAGAGCCCACGCAGAGCGCCGGCACGGGGTCGATGAAGCTGCGGATGCCCATGTTATGGATGAAATCGGCGACGGCCGCAGGCTCCTTGGCCTGCTTCATGAGCCACGCCGAATAGTTGTTGCGGCTCAACGCGAGGCCCCACATGAGCGGGTGCAGCACGCCGTCGTACTCGACCTTGCCCGCCTCCTTGGGCGACCAGGCGGTGCCGTTGGCCGTCTCGATTGTCACGGGCAGGTTCGGCACCATCGTGCAGGGGGTGAGCCCCAGGTGGTCGATGGCGAAGGTGTAGACGAACGGTTTGATCGTCGAACCGATCTGGCGCTTGCCCTGCTTGGCCATGTCGTACTTGAAATAGCGGAAATTGGGACCGCCGACGTAGGCCTTCACGAAGCCCGTGCGCGGATCGAGCGCCACGAAGGCGGCGCGCAGGATCCGCTTGTGGTGCAGGATCGAGTCGCGCGGCGAGAGGAGCGTGTCGCGCTCGCCCTTGTAGGTGAAGACCTTCATCGGGCACGGGGTGCGGAACGCCTCCTCGATTTCGCGCTCGCTGCAACCCGCCTGCTTCATCTCGTGGTAGCGGTCCGAGCTGCGCACGGCGCGGCGGACGATCCGTTCGCGCTCCTCGGCGTCGACCCCGACGAAGAGCTGCTTCGTCCACTTGTACTGCGCCTCCATCTTGGGCTGGATCTCGCGCTCCATCTGCCGCTGCACCGCCTCCTCGGCGTAGCGCTGCATGCGCGAGTTGATCGTGGTGTAGATCTTCAGACCGTCGCGGTAGATGTTGTAGGGGGTGCCGTCGGCCTTCCTGTTCTTGTGGCACCAGCCGACGAGCGGATTCTCCTCGTACTCGCGCAGCGCCGCCTCGTAGTCCCACTCGGTGTAGAACTGGTTGCGGCGGGGCTTCTGCGCCGTGAGGGTCAGACGCAGCATTTCGCGGAAATAGGTCGCCGACCCCTCGTTGTGCGAAACGGGCTTGTAGTTGAGCACGATCGGCAGCGCCGAAATCGAGTCGCACTCGGCACGCGTCAGCGCCCCCGCCGCAGCCATGCGCGCGAGGACGAGGTTGCGGCGCGCGAGGGCGTTTTCGGGGTTGCGGACGGGCGAATAGCGCGTCGGGGCGTTCACCACCCCCACGAGCATCGCCGCCTCCTGCACCGAGAGCTCCCCGGGCTCCTTGCCGAAGAAGGTCTGCGCCGCCGACTTGATGCCGTAGGCGTTCGAGCCGTATTCGACCGTATTGAGGTACATCGTGGCGATCTCCTCCTTCGTGTAGTTGTATTCGAGCTTCAGGGCGGTGATCCACTCCTTGAATTTCGACAGGACGAGCTTCGAGGTCTTCACCAGCCGCCCGCGGTTGCGCACCGTGTCGCGCGGGAAGAGATTCTTGGCCAGCTGCTGCGTGATGGTCGAGCCGCCGCCCTGCGAGGCGTGTTGCAGCGCCACCGTCTTCACGGCCACGCGCACGAGCGACGGGATGTCGATGCCCGAGTGGTTGCGGAAGCGGACGTCCTCGGTCGAGATGAGCGCCGCCACCACGGGGGGCACGTCGTGGCCCGCCAGGCGGATCGCCCCGACCGAATCGGCGGGGAAGAGGTCGGCGTACTGGACGTAGGAGCGGTTCTGGATGAAAAAGGTGCTCAACACCTTGCCGTCCTCGGCGTAGATTTCGGTCGCGAGGTTCGACTTCGGATTCTCCAGCTCCTCGAACGAGGGCATGCGGCCGAAGACCCCGAGGGCCGTCAGCGCAAGCATCGCGAGCAGCAGGGCGACGGGCGCGAAAGCGGCCGTCCAGATCCATTTGAGCGTTTCGGGACGCACGTCCCAACGGTTATGCGGTTGTTTCGTCATACGAAAAGTCTCTCTTCGGCTCTATAACGGCACAAAGATAGGGATTTATTTTGGAATGCCCCCAAACTTTTCGCCTCGGGCCCCCGTCAGAAGGGGAGCCCCAGCGAAGCGGAGACCCACGTGCCGCCCTTCGAGGGGCGGAACAGGGAGAGGGTCAGCGACGAGGTGGCCGAATCGGGCATGCGCAGCACGTTGAAATCGAACGCCGCTTCGAGGCCGTACGAGCGGATCGTGCTGCGGCCCGCAGGCGTGCGGAACGAGGCGATGTCGAAGCCCGCGCCGAGGCGGATGCGCTTGACGTAGAGCACCGACGGAATGCCCCCCTCGGGGTAGCAGAGCGGCAGGCGGTAGTCGACCGAGGCGGCCGTGTAACGGTCCGAACGGATGTCGCCCGTCGTGAAGCCGCGCGGCAGCAGCACGGCCGACTTGAAGAGCAGCGGCCGCAACCCCGAGGGAAAGCGGTAGCCGCCGACGCTGTGCTGGCCCGCCGCGGCGAGCCGCAGCGAGTGGTGGGGCGCGACGCCCGGCAGGTAGAGCTGGCCGCAGAGGCTCCAGAGGTCGGCGAAGTTGCGGTTCGCGGGGTCGCACGACCACGCCGCCTGCACGCGGTAGCCGAAGCGCGGCAGGAAATCGCGGTAGGCCAATCGGCGCTGTTCGGCATAGCCGATGCTCGCCGTCAGCTTGTGCAGGCCGTGGCGGTAGCCGATCTCATCGAGGTTGACGATCTGCCCCTCCCGCCACTCGATGCGGTCGAGGTCGGCCACCAGGCCGTTCGACCAGTTCCACGCCGCGGCGAGGGTCAGCTGCCGCTGCCGGGCCCCGCGGTCGAAGCGGAGCGGCAGCGTTGCCGAGAGGGTCGCCGAACGGTATTTCCCGGGGTCGGGCAGCGGCTGGAAGCGCATCTGATCCGACTCGGTGTCGTAGTAGACGACGCGGTAGAAGCGGCGGTCGCCGCCGAAGGCGGCCGAGAGCCCGAGTTCGACGCCGAGGCCGTTGTAGCGCACCCCGAGGTCGACGAGCGACCCTTCGCGGTCGGTCCAGCCGTACGAGGCGTAGGCCTCGGTATTCGACAGCAGGTTTTGCGACAGCAGCGTCGCCCCGAGGTTGAAATCGACCTCGTGTTCGTCGACGGCGCGGAACGGATCGAAGGCCACGGGGGCCCAGCTGTGGAGCGAAACAGCGCGGGGCAGGCGGCGGAAGCGCTTCGCGGGCGCCTCGGCGGCGAGCCGCAGCGAGTCGGCCGCCGTGAAGCGCACCGTGTCGAGGTTCACCGCCTGCCACGTGCGGCGGGGCGGGTTGACGCGGTCGGCAGGCGTGGCGGACCAGACGACCGTTTCATCGAGCGGCCGCTCCACGCGGGCGGGACGGTAACCGAAGCGGTCGTAGGTCGTCACCAGCACGCCGTCGCGCGAGGGGGCGGGGGCGAAGGCGCCGCAGGTCGAGCGCGTGAGGCGGATTTCGCGCCCCGCGGCGAGGTCGTAGCAGTGCGCCTCGTCGAGCCCCGAGGCGATCGAACCGTAGTAAAGCCGTCCGTCGGCGGCGCGCAGGTCGCTCAACGTGACGTAGGCGGGACGCGTCACGGGGTGGGCGCCGCGCTCGTCGAGGCGCACGACCGACATGCCGTCGTCATCGGTCCGCAGGGCGTAGAAGGCCTTCGTGCGGTCGTCCCAGGCCAGACCGTGCAGCTCGACGCCCACGGGCAGCAGGCAGCGCGGGCGCCCCTCGATGACGAGGCCATACCGCCCCTCGGGACGGTACTCGACCCACGCCAGCCCCTCGGCCGACGGGGTGGCGTAGAGGGCCTGCCGCACCGTCGCGACCCGACGGGGGCAGCTGCGGCCGTCGAGCCGCAGCTGCCACAGCCGCGAGAAGACCCGCTCTTCGAAGAGGGTCGACCGTTCGTATTCGGTCCAGTAGAGCGTGTCGCCCGCCCGTGCGGGACGCGACGAGAGCTCGCCGACGCGGGCCAGCGTCCGCTCGCGCCCCTCGCGGTCGATCGCCACGAAGGCCGCCGTGCGGGCGTAGCTGCTCTTGAGCGCCAGCACGTCGCCGTCGGGGAGCTCCAGCGGCCAGCGGTAGGTCGTGTAGTCGGCCGTATCGGCCGCCACGAGGGGGCGGCTGTTCGGGACGACGGCCCGCAGCGGCACCCAGTAGGATTCGAGGCGGTCGAAGGTCTCGCGGAAGAGGGTGCGGACCGTCGTGCCGTAGTATTTTTTCAGCGCGATATGGGTCGGGGCGAAGGTGTAGGGGTTGCGCACGCCGTAGCGCCCCACGTCGTTCCAGATGTTTTCGCCGTACCGGTCGTAGGCATGGGCGCAGAGCTGGTAGCCCAGCGCATAGTGATCGGGGATGAAGGTGCGGTAGGAGCCGCAGAACCAGCGGTCGACGTTGCGCCGCTCGCGCCCCCGACGGTCGGTGCCGACGCGTCCCGCGGCGCGGTAGCCCATCGAAAAGGAGGGTTGCAGGCCGCGGCCGTAGGTCGACATGATCGTTTCGTTCAGCACGGCGTCCCCTTCGAGGACCCACATCGGCAGGAAGAGCAGCCCGACGGTCGACCCCTGCTGCCCGAGCAGGAAGCTCAAGGCGCGGACGACGCCGCGGTTCAGGTTGTTGTACTGGACGGCATGGCGGTATTCGTGGGCCACGAGCTGCTTCGTCCACGGCATCGAATAGCTCTCGACGGCCGGTGACGAGAGGAACTCCACCCGCTTGGGCATGTACATGACCAGCCCGTTCGCCTGCGCGTTTTCGGGGTGCAGCACGAAGGGGATCCGCAGCGGACCGTATCGGAAGCCCGCACCGACCGTGGGCCGCACGGCGCGCAGGTAGTGCAGCGTCCGCTGCGAGAGGCCGAGGGCCGTGTCGGGGGCAATGACGCGCTGCTGCCCGTCGCGCAGCAGCTGCCAGCGCTGCGGAGCGTCGGAGCCCCAGCTGTAGTACTGCGCCTGCGCCGAACGGGGCACGGCGCAGAGCAGCAGCGCCGTCAGCAGAAAAAGGGAAAGTCGTTTCATGCGGTCTGTTTGTTCGTTTCGGTTTCCGACGGCGGTCGGGCAATGCGGAGCGGGATTATTCGGGGCGCAGGCGGCCTGCCGATGGCTGCGTCCTTGCACGCCATCCGTTCGGCCGCATGCTCTTTACACGGGTCGGAGCCTGCGGAGGAACGCTTCATGCGGGCCTCCGCCGCCGGAGGCTTCGGCCCGGCGACCTCTTGCGAGGTCGAAGCTGCTGCAAGAGCCCTCGGGAAGAGCACTCGCCGCACGCACGTCCGTGCGAGCGCATCTTCGGCCCGCAGCCGAGCGGACGGGCATGCGGCAAACTCCGGCAGGGAAGCAGCCCTCCGCCCAAGGGCATCCCGCCCCCCCATTTTTAATTTTTAATCTTTCATTTTTCTTTTTTTCAGCCTCCTGCCTTCTTACAGCGGTAGCCGCTCTTAAGGAGCAGCTCCGTCACGCGGTCGCGGTGGTCGCCCTGGATGAGGATCTCCCCCTCCTTGGCCGCGCCTCCCACGCCGCATTTCGTCTTGAGCAGCCGCGCCAGCTCGGCCAGGTCGTCGGCGCTCCCGACGAACCCCCGCACGATCGTCACCACCTTGCCGCCGCGCTGCTTGCGGTCGAGCCACACGCGCAGCTCCTGCAGCTCGGGCGGCAGCGTCGCAGGCTCCTCGCGCTGCTCGGTGCGGTATTCGAAATCGGGATTCGTCGAGTAGACCATCCCCAGTCTTGCTTTCCAGTCGTTCTGTGCCATGCGGTTCGTCGATTCGTCGGCAAAAGCGTTCCGTGCGTTCGCCGGTTTGCGCAAAAATACGAAAATTATTATCTTTGTGAACATTCCGACCCCGATTTCGCATGAAACCGTTCCGACACGCCGCCGCGCTCCTGCTCGCCCTCGCCCCCCTGTATGCCGCCGCCCTCCCCGACCGGAGCGCCGCGGGACCGCTCACCCCGCGCTCGTTCGCCGAAATCGAATCGTTCGCGGGCCCCGTCCGCCAGCGCATCATCGTCTGCGAGCAGGTCGATCGGGCGACGCGGAGCAGCTGGTTCGACGCCGAGGGCCGGATCGTCGCCGACCGCTTCGAGCTCGCCCACGGCCCGAAAAAGCTCCACGTCGACACCCTCTTTTACGACGAGGAGGGCCGACCGATCGAGCTGCGCGCCTACGACTACGAGCGCAACGGCGTTCCCTGCTCCGATACGCTCGTGCGGCGCTGCACGCAAACGGCTTTCACCCCCGAATTGCGGCGGCAACAGCACTACCTCGGCACCTACGACATTCCCCGCTCGGCCGCTTTCGACACGGCCGACAGCCTGTGCGACGCCCGCGGCAACTGGCTCTACGGCTACGAACCCTGCAACGAACGACCCTTCATCCGCCGCCGCTTTCGCTACGAAGGAGCCCTCACGGCGGCCGAACGGCGCGAGGCGGAGCGCATCGAACGGCTCGCCGCCGAGGTCCGCACGGCCGTAGCGGCCGAACGACAGGCGCAGGAGGAGGAGGGGGCGCTCATGCGCACCGTTTCGAGCATCGTGCTCGCCGTCATGGGCGGCGGCCTGCTGCTCGTGTTCGTCCTGCTCTTCCTGAAAATCCGCAAGCCGCTGCCCCGTTCGCTGCTGCAGGGGATCGCGGCCTGGCTCCTCCTGCCGACGCTCGCCGAACAGATCGAGGCGCTGCACGCGGTCAAAGGGGGCGTCGGCGCCCTCGGAACGCTCGGCCTGATGCTCCTGGGCGCCGCCGCCGTCGTCTGGTATACCCGCCGACAACCCGCCATCGAGCAGCGCATGATCTACGACCGCTCGTTCCCGAACGGCTATATCTGGCTGTGGCACGTGCTCATGCACACGCTGGTCGCGTTCGTCCTGGTGCGGCCCGTCGCCGCGGCGGTCACCGACAGCGCCGCCGCGGGCTACCTCGTCGCGGGAGGCGTCTGGCTCTGGTCGCTGCTCGGACGCACGATGCCCCTCTACTGGCGCTGCTCGCGGTGCCACGCCTACGACAACGTCCATTTCAACGGGCGGTTCAAGGACGGCGTTCGCAGCGAACACGACCACGAAACGCACAACGAAGAGGAGCATTCCTCCGCAGGCGACAGCCTGCGCTATCGGGAGACGACCACCCGCATCCACCGCATCCGATATTACCGGATGTATCGCGACGAATACACCTGCGGCGAATGCGGCCACCACTGGAAGCACCGCTTTACGGGGGAGCTCGTCGGCTCCGAGAAGCGCACGACCACCGAAACCGAGGAGGGCGAACTGCGCTGACCGCCCCCCCGCATTCCGACCACGCTCATGGCCAACAAATTCACCGATACCCTGCGGCGGCTGAACCCCTTCGGCGAAACCGACCACAACCCGGGGCTGCCGCTGCCGCTGCCCGACACCTCCGACAAACACCTGGTCCGCGTCTACGTCGAGGGCTACGAGGACGTCGCCTTTTGGCGTTCGATCTTCGACCATTTCCGCAACCCCTACCTGCGTTTCGAGATCTCGGTGCCCGATCGCGGCGACCTGCCGAAGGGCAAGAAGATCCTGTTGAGCATGATTCCCCGCTCGTCGGAGGAGCTGCTGCTCTGCGTCGATTCGGATTTCGACCACCTCTTCGACCGCGCCACCGAGCAGTCGCGCCTCGTGAACGGCTCGCCCTTCCTCTTCCACACCTACGCCTACGCCACCGAGAACTACCTCTGCTACGCCCCCTCGCTGCACAACGTCTGCGTCAAGGCGACCAAGAACGACACGCGCATCTTCGATTTCGTCCGCTTCATGGCGGGCTACTCGCGGGCGATCTACCCGCTCTTCGTCTGGTACGCCTACTCGGCGCAGATGGCCTCCGAGCACGTCTTTCCGCTCGCCGATTTCAAGGCGGCGGTGCGGCTGGGCTACCTCGACCTCTCGCAGAACGGCGACAACACGCTGCTGTGGCTCGGCCGCAACGTCGCCCGCCGCGAGCGGATGCTGCGGCAGCGGAATCCCGCGATGATCGCCCCCATGGAGGCCTTCGAACGGCAGCTGCTCCGACGCGGCCTGACCCCCGAAACGACCTACCTCTACATGCACGGCCACACGCTCATGGACAACGTGGTGATGGTCTGCCTCAACACGGTCTGCGACAAGCTGCGGCAGATGGCCCTGGCGCGCATCCACGCCTCGGAGAAGAAGGGGGTGGCCCTGAAAAACGAACTGGCCAACTACAACAACTCGCTGCGCTCGATCCGCGACGTACTGCTCGACAACGAGAACTACACCGAGTGTCCGCTCTACCTGCAACTCAAGGAGGATATCGAGCGCTACCTCGCCGCCGCCGTCGAGCGGCTCGGCCGCGAGCGAAGCCCGCAGCAGAAATAGCCTCTCCCGCAAAGACGACGACGGCGCCCCTTTTTCGAAAAGGGGCGCCGTCGCATGTGTTTCGGCCGCGCAGCCTACTTGCCGAGCTGCATCTTGTCGATGAGCGCCTGCGTCGAGGGCTTGTGGCCGCGGAAACGGACGTAGAGCGTCATCGGATGCTCCGTGCCGCCCTTCGAGAGGACGTTTTCGCGGAACGAGCCCGACACCTCGCGGTTGAAGATCCCCTTCTCCTTGAAGAGCGAGAAGGCGTCGGCCTCCAGCACCTCGGCCCACTTGTAGCCGTAGTACCCCGCGGCGTAGCCGCCCGAGAAGATGTGGGTGAAGGCGGTGTTCATCGCCGTGCCGTCGACCACGGGCAGCACCTGCGCGGGCGCCATCGAGGCGCGCTCGAAGGCGGCCACGTCGCCCTCGAAGGGCTCGGTCAGCGTATGCCAGGCCATGTCCGTCAGGCCGAACGAGAGCTGGCGCACGTTGGCGTAGGCGGCCAGGTAGTTCTGTGCGGCGACGATGCGTCCGACGAGCTCGGCGGGGATCGGTTCGCCCGTATCGTAGTGGACGGCCCACAGATCGAGGAACTCCTTCTCCGTGGCCCAGTTCTCCATGAGCTGCGAGGGCAGCTCGACGAAATCGCGGTAGACCGACGTTCCCGTCTGCGATTCGAACTCGCCCTCGCCCAGCATGCCGTGCAGCGCGTGGCCGAACTCGTGCAGGAAGGTCTCCGCCTCGTCGAAGGTGAGCAGCGACGGCTTCGTCTCGGTCGGCTTCGAGAAGTTCATCACGAGCGAGACGAGCGGACGCGTCTCGACGCCCTCTTCGATCTTCGCCCCGCGGAACTCGGTCATCCACGCCCCCGCACGCTTCGAGGCGCGGGGATGGAAATCGAGGTAGAGCACCGCCATGAAGCGGCCCGTCTCGTCCGTCACGTCGTAGGCCGTCACCTCGGGGTGGTAGACCTCGATGGCGGGGTTTTCGGTGAATTTCAGCCCGTAGAGCTTCTCGGCCAGCAGGAAGACGCCCCGCTTGACGTTCTCGAGCTTGAAATAGGGTTTGACCGCCTCGTCGCTCAAGGCGTATTTCGCATCCTTGTACTTTTCGCTGTAGTAGGCCCAGTCCCACGGCATGAGCGGCCCCTCGAAGCCGAGCGTGGCGGCATAGTCGTTCAGCATGCGGTAGTCGGCGTCGGCGTACTCCTTCGTGGCGGCCAGCAGCTCGTCGAGGAAATCGGTGACCGTCTGCCGCTTTTCGGCCATGCGGCGCTCCAGCACGTAGTCGGCGTAGGTTTCGTAGCCGAGCAGGTTGGCGATCTTCAGGCGCGTGTTGACGATGCCGCGGATCACCTCCGTGTTGTCGAACTCGCCGCCCAGCGCCCGCGAGTTGGAGGCGCGCCACAGCTGCTCCTTCAGCGCACGGTCCGACGAGTAGGTGAGGAACGGAATGTAGCTCGGCGCCTGAAGGGTCACGGTCCACCCCTTTTCGCCGCGCGCCTTCGCCTCGGCGGCCAGCGCCTCGCGCACGAACTCGGGGAGCTCGGCCACGCGCTTCGGATCGGTGATGTTGAGCGTGAAGGCGTTCGTGGCGGCCAGCGCGTTCTGACCGAAACGGAGCGTCAGCGACGAAAGTTCGTTCGAATAGGTGCGGTAGAGCTCCTTATCGGCCTCCGAGAGGGCGGCGCCGCTGCGGGCGAAGCCCCGGTAGGTATCCTCCAGCAGCTTCTTTTCGGCCTTCGTCAGACCGAGCCCGGGATGTTCGTAGACCGCCTTGACGCGGGCGAAGAGCGCGGGATCGAGCGAAATATCGTTGTTGAGCTCGGTCAGCTTCGGCTGCATGCGCAGGGCGATCTGCTGCATCTCGTCCGACGAATCGGCCTCGAGCAGGTTGTAGAAGATCCCCGTGATGCGGCCCAGGAGGGCGCCCTGACGCTCCAGCGCCAGAATCGTGTTGCCGAAGGTCGGCTTCTCGGGGTTGTTCACGATCGCGTCGAGCTCGGCGCGCGAGCAGGCGATCGCCGCGTCGACGGCGGGTTCGTAGTGCTCGAGCCGGATCTGCGAGAAGGGAGGCGTCGCATGGGGCGTCTGCCACTCGGCGAGCAGCGGATTGGTCGTATCCAGTTCGGGATACTGCGCCTGCGGAATCGAGCGATCCGCGCAGGAGGCAGCCAGCAGGGTACATGCCATGATACAGAATTTTTTCATCTCTTTTGCTTGGTTTAACGGTTTCTTCGTTCGGTTTCGTATGCGGCGTCCGACAGCGGGCACCGCGGATGGTTCGGCGGGCGGCGATTCGGCTGCGGTCGGTTGGGCAGTCGATCGGCGGTCAAACAACGATCGGGCGGCGGTCAGGCGGCAGTCAGGCGGCAGTCAGGCGGCAGTCAAGCGGTAGTCAAATAACGGTCGGTTCGGCAGTCGGGCCGCCCCCCCGCCCGGTCGCCCCCCGCTCGGTCGCGGGCGTCGCTGCCGTTCTATTGCGGACGCCTCTCGCCGCGCCCCTCTTCGTTCGGTCGCAGCCCCTCCCCACGTTCGGAATTACTCGGCCGCAGGCGTCGTGTCGGCCTGTTCGGGCTCCTCGGCCAGCAGGCCGCGGCCGCGCAGCATCGCCCGCTTGTCGGGATCCTTGCCGCGGAAGGTGCGGTAGAGGGTCATGCCGTCCTGCGTGCCGCCGCTCGCCAGCAGTCGGCGGAAGCGCGCCGCGATTTCGCGGTTGAAGAGGTCGCCGCTCTCGCGGAAGGCCTCGAAGGCATCCTTGTCGAGCACCTCGGCCCACGTATAGAAATAGTAGCCCGCCGAGTAGCCGCCGTCGAAAATGTGGCTGAAATAGGGATAGCGGTAGCGCGGCTCGATCTCGGGAATCAGCCCGCGGCGCTCGTTGAGCGCCTTGCGTTCGAAGGCGGCGGGATCGATCGGCTCGTAGGTCGTCAGCGAATGGATGTCGAGGTCCGAGAGCGACGCGGCGATGAGCTCGGTCGTGGCGAAGCCCTGGTTGAAGAGCTCGCTGCGGCGCAGCTTGGCGACGAGGGCATCGGGAATCACCTCGCCCGTGCGGTAGTGGACGGCGTAGTGCTTCAGCACCTCGGGATGGAAGGCCCAGTTCTCCATCACCTGCGAGGGCAGCTCGACGAAATCGCCCTCGACCTCCGCCAGGCCGCGGTACCGCACGTCGTGGAAGAGGAAATGGAGCGCATGGCCGAACTCGTGGAAGAGGGTTTCGGCCTCGTCGAGGGTCAGCAGGGCGGGCGTCGAGGCGGTCGGGCGCGTGAAGTTGCAGACGATCGAGACGACGGGCGCCACGCGTTCGCCGTCGCGGTAGCTCTGTTCGACGTAGTTGCCGCACCACGCTCCCTGCCCCTTGCCGGCACGGGGATGGAAATCGAAATAGAGGACGCCGAGGTGCGAATCGTCGCTGTCGAGGACCTCGTAGGCCGAGACCTCCTCGTGGTAGACGGGCACGACGATCGGTCGGAAGGTGATGCCGTAGAGGCGGTTGGCGAGGAAGAAGATGCCGCTGCGCACGTTCTCGAGCGAGAAATAGGGGGCGAGCATCGCCTCGTCGAGCGCATAATCGCGGCGGCGCACCTTCTCGGCGTAGTACCACCAGTCCCACGAGGCGAACTGCTCGTCGGGGTGGTCCTGCGCGAAGAGCGTCCGCATCGCCTCGAGTTCGCCTTTCGCCCGCTCCAGCGCAGGGGTCCAGATCTCCTCCAGCAGCCGGTAGACGGCCTTCGTCGTCCCCGCCATCTGGTCGGCCACCACGTAGTCGGCGTAGCTCGGGTAGCCCAGCAGGTGGGCCTTCTCGGTCCGCAGGCGAATGAAATCGTTGATGAGCGCGCGATTGTCGTTCGCATCGCCGTTGGCGCCGCGGTTCAGGTAGCCTTCGTAGAGCCGCTCGCGCAGGTCGCGCCGCGACGAATAGGTCAGGAAGGGCAGCAGGCTCGGTTTGTGCAGCGTGAAGAGGTATTTGCCCGACTTGCCCGCCGCTTCGGCCGCTTCGCGGGCGGCGTCGCGCACGCTCGTCGGCAGGCCGTCGAGTTCGTCGGCCGAAAGCTCCAGCGCGAAGGCGTTGTTCTCGGCCAGCAGGTGCTGCCCGAAGCGCACGGCCGTCGTCGAGAGCGCTTCGTTGATGGCGCGCAGGCGCTCCTTCTGCGCCTCGTCGAGCAGGGCGCCCGCCCGCACGAACTCGTCGTAGCTCTTCTTCAGCAGCCGCTCCTGCGCCGCATCGAGCCCCAATTCGGGCCGACGGTCGTAGAGGGTTTTGACGCGGGCGAAGAGCCGCTCGTTCAGGCGGATGCGGTCGCCGTGGGCCGTCAGGCGGGGCATCATCTCCGCCTCGATCGCCTGCAGCTCGTCGTTCGTCTCGGCGGCCGAGAGCATCCCGAAGACGAGGGAGACCCGCTCCAGGTCGCGGCCCGCGTCGTCGAGCGCGAGGATCGTGTTGTCGAAGGTCGGCGCCTCGGAATTCGAGGCGACGGCCTCGATCTCCGCCTCGTGGCGGCGCATCGCCTCTTCGAAGGCGGGACGGAAATGTTCGGGACGGATCCGATCGAAGGGGGGCACCCCGTAGGGGGTCTCCCAGGCGGCCAGCAGCGGATTTTCCGCGGCGGCCTGCCGGCGGTTGCACGATACGCAGGTCATGGCGGTCAAAAACAGAAGAAGAACGGCGAAGCGTTTCATGGGTCGGGTATATGTTTGTTTCGAAATTTCGCTATCTTTGCGCCGCAACACCTGCGGCACAATCGACATGCGAAGATACGAATAAGCGAGGGCAAAAGCAAACATAGTTCGCATTTTGCCGAGCGGGAGTATCTCGGATGCAGTCCAAGATCCCGAATAAGCGAGGGCAAAAGCAAACATAGTTCGCATTTTGCCGAGCGGGAGTATC
>CAJUAV010000004.1:0-48683 GCA_910584485.1 uncultured Alistipes sp. | reverse complement strand
TCGGACGCAGTCCAAGCGAGGGCGAAAGCAGCTCGAAAGCAGTCCGAGCGACGGACAAGCAGGCGCAAAAACGGACCTCTGCGGCCGGACCGCGGCTCGGCACCGCTTCTTCGAAAAAAAACGACGGCAAAAACAACTGCCATGCAACTCTTTTACGCACCCCAAATCGAGCGACCGCTCCACACGCTCACGGAGGAGGAGTCGAAACACTGCGTACGCGTCCTGCGTCTCGCGGCGGGCGATCCGCTCGCCTTGACCGACGGGCGCGGCACCCTCTGCCGCGGCCGCATCGTCGACGACCACCCGAAGCGCTGCACGGTCCGCATCGAGGAGACGGCGACCGATTTCGAACCGCTCCCCTACCGCCTCTCGATGGCCGTGGCGCCGACCAAGAACGCCGACCGCTACGAATGGTTTCTCGAAAAGGCGACCGAGGTGGGCATCACGGAGATCATCCCCCTCGAAACGGCCCGCAGCGAACGGCGCGTCTTCAAACCCGAGCGCAGCGAGAAGGTTATCACGGCGGCCATGAAGCAGTCGCTCAAGGCCTATCGGCCCGCGCTGCAGCCGCTGACCTCCTTCCGCGAAGCGATCGAACGCCCCTTCGAGGGGCGCCGCCTGATCGCCCACTGCGATGCGGCCCGCACCGCGGCGGGAAAGAGCTACCTCGCCGCCGCCCTGCGCGCAGGGGAGGCGGTGCAGGTGCTGATCGGTCCCGAGGGGGATTTTTCGCCCGAAGAGATCGACGCGGCGATCGCGGCGGGGTTCGAGGAGATCACCCTCGGCCCGCAGCGCCTGCGCACCGAGACGGCGGCCGTCGTCGCGACGGTGATGGTTTCGGTAGCGAATCATTGAAGGAGGGGCCCCGCCTGCCGCTCCGATGAAACAACCGGACATGCCATGACTCTCGAACTCTTTCGCAGCTTCTTCAAGATCGGCGCCTTCACCTTCGGCGGAGGCTACGCCATGATTCCGATCATCGAACACGAGGTGATCGACCGCCGCGGCTGGATCGCACGCGACGAATTTCTGGATCTGCTGACCCTCGCCCAGTCCGCCCCGGGTCCCATCGCCCTCAACACGGCGGTCTTCGTCGGCTACAAGCTCCGCGGACTGCGCGGCGCCCTCGCCTCGATCGCGGGAGTGGTGGTCCCCTCCTTCACGGTGATCCTGCTCGTGGCGCTGCTCTTCGCCGACATCCGCCACGACCCGTGGGTCGACGCAGCCTTCAAGGGGATGCGTCCTGCGGTGGTGGCGCTCATCGTCGCCCCCGTCCTCTCGCTCTCGCGCGGCATGCACCCCGCCCTCTGCGCCGTGATCGTCGGCGCGGCGCTCGCCATCTGGGGGCTCGGCTGGTCGCCGATCGCCGTACTGGTCGCCGCAGCCCTCTGCGGCATCGGCTGGGAATTGTACCACTTTCGAAACACCGCACGATGATCTTCTGGCAGCTTTTTCTCTCCTATCTGAAGATCGGATTCTTCGGATTCGGCGGCGGCTACGCGATGCTGTCGCTCATTCAGAACGAGGTGGTGGTCCGCCACGCCTGGATGACCAACGGCGAATTCGCCGACATCGTGGCCGTCTCGCAGATCACGCCGGGGCCCATCGCCATCAACTCGGCCACCTACGTCGGCTACACCGTCGGATCGCAGGCGGGTTCTCCCGGGTGTGGCGTGCTGGGAGCCCTCGTCGCCACGGCGGCCGTCTGCCTCCCCGCGCTGACGATCATGCTGCTCATCACGCGCTTCTTCCTGAAGCTGCGCGACAACCGCTTCGTCGAAGGGGCGATGCTCGGCATGCGGCCCGTCGTGATCGGCATGATCGCCGCGGCCGCGCTGCTGCTCATCTTCCCGCACGGCGCCGCCGAGAGCGAACGCAACTTCATCGATCCGTGGAGCTGGCTGCTCTTCGGAGGCGTCCTGGTCGGCCAGTGGCGCAAGGTGAACCCCATCCTGCTCATCGCTCTCTCGGCGGCGGCAGGCATCCTGATCTACCGTATTTGCTGACAACAGGCTACAGCAGCGCCAGAGCCGCGGCGCCGCCCGTCAGCAGCAGCACCAGAAAAACGAGCAGGCAGAGGCAGCCGAGCCCCGCGAAAAGCGTTCCGAGGCAGCCCCAGCGACGCTCTTCCGCCGCAGGCAGCTGCTCGGAGAGCAGCACGCACAGCAGGCCGACGAACGGGGTCAGCAGCACGCTGACCAGAAAGGCCCAGCCGAAGCCGATGCGGCGCGAAGCGCCGATCATGCCGACCAGCACCGAAAGCAGGCAGTCGCCCAGCAGTCCGAAAAGAAAAAGCAGAAAAATCATATCGAAAGCGGTTGATTGAATAATCTTCGTCGGGCGGCAGCCGAATGCCGCCCTTTGCCCGGGCCGTCCGATCACGGGCAGTTCGCCGACGCTATGCGCAAATTCCTTTTCAGCCCGGCAGCCGAGCGGAGGAAGCCGCATGAGCCCTCGGCGAAATGCAGCCCTCCGCCCAGGGGCGGCTGCGGGCTGCCGATGGCTGCGCCATCGAATCCGCTGCAACAGTTCGCCACCGACAGCCGAACGCGTCGAGCCTGTGAAGCACCCGCATGCGAAGCACTGCGGGCCTCCGCGTACGGAGGCTTCGGCCCGCCGACCTCTTACGAGGTCGAACCGTTCCGATCGGCGACGGTGCCCGACAGCCCGCCGACGGCTGCACCGCCGATCCCTGCCGCCCGCCGCGCCGTCCCCTACCTCGTAAAGCGGTAATACGTTCCCAGCGGCAGCTCTTTGCCCGCCCGATCCGTAAAGCAGAGTTCGCCCCACTGCTCCTCGGCGGGCGCTCCGAAGGCCTGCCGCACGGCCGTGCGGGCCAGCGTCGACGAGAGCCCCATCGAGTAGAGGTTGAGCACCAGAAACGCGTCGCGCAGCTCAAGCAGCTCGGCGCAGCAGGCCAGCATCGGGCCGATGTGCTCCTCCAGCACCCACTTTTCGCCCTCCGCGCCGCGGCCGTAGGCGGGCGGGTCGAGGATGATGCCGTCGTAGCGGTTGCCGCGGCGCACCTCGCGCCGCACGAATTTCAACGCATCCTCGACGATCCAGCGCACCCCCTCCAGGCCGCTCTGCTCCATGTTCTCGCGCGCCCAGGTCACCACCTGCCGCACCGAGTCGACGTGCGTCGTCTCGGCCCCCGCGGCGCGTGCGGCGAGCGTCGCCCCGCCCGTGTAAGCGAAGAGGTTCAGCACGCGCGGCGCCCGTGCGGCGGAGAAGGCGCGACAGCGGTCGTAGATGAAATTCCAGTTGGCCGCCTGCTCGGGAAAGATCCCCACGTGCTTGAACGAGGTGAGGCCGAGCCGCATGCGCAGCCGCATCCCCCGATAGCGGTATTCGACCGACCAGCGGTCGGGCGTCTGCGGCTTGAGCCGCCATTCGCCCCGCTCGTCACTGCGGCGGTCGCGCAGAAACGAGGCGTCGGCCGCCGCGCGCCACGCCTCCTCCGAGAGGCTGCGGCGCCAGATGGCCTGCGGCTCGGGACGCCGCGTCGTGTAGCGGCCGAAACGTTCGAGCTTTTCGAAATCGCCCGTATCGAGCAGTTCGTAATCCCCGAAATCGGGTGTCAGTTGCTGTTGCATCGTTTTTTCTTTCATCGGCGGGCCGCCGCGGCCCGCCCGTTGTTACGCCTCGCGCGCCCCCGTGCAGTCCACCAGCCGCATTTCGCACCGCGCGCAATCGAAATCGAGCCGATAGCGATGCCCCGCCCCTTCGAGGTAGAGCTCGCCCCGCAGGCGCGGCCGCTCGCGCAGACACTCGCCCAGCTCGCGCCGCAGGCAGTAGGCCGACTGCATCACGCAGCGCCCCGCGGTCGAGGCGGCCCGTTCGAGCGGCGGCTCGATGCGTACGACCCCGTGGTCGCGGTAGAAAGCCTCCGCGAGGCGGTTCGTCACGTTCTCGTCGGCCCCGACGACCGTCGCGGGATAGCGGGCCGTCCGATCCTCCGCCGTCACGCGCCGCGGCCGCACGGGACGCGCCGTCCGCAGCCGCTCGAGCCCCTCACGGCGCAGCTCGGCCGCCAGCGAGGCGGGCACGAACCACTCGGCGCCCGTCACCGAGATCGCGCGGACCTCGAAGATCGTATCGCCGCTGCGGCGCAGCTGCCGCCCGATCGCCTCGGCGTTGCGCTCGGGGGCCTGCGCGGGATCGAGCCCGACGGCGCGCGATACGGCGACCGAAATCCCCTCGCAGTCCGTCAGGCGCAGCGCGACCCCCTCGGCGGTCGCCTCGACCGCGGCATCGACCGCGATCGTGCGGCGCATGCGGCTGGCCGCCAGCTGCTTGTTGAACAGATGGTCGTAGTTGCGGTAGAGGGGCGTTCCGACCGCCGCGCGCTCCATGCGGTTCGGGAAGATCCACTCCCCGCGCACGGCGTTGACGTTCGTACCGCGCAGCCCCTCGGGCGTCATGAGGCAGATGCCGTCGCCCGGGGCGAGCCGTTGCGCCGCATCGATGCGGTAGCCGCGCGGCGAGACCTCGGCGATGCGGCCCAGGTATTCGCCCATCGCCTTGGGCGTATCGAACGAGGCGACGCCCCGCCGTTTGCCGTCGAGGTAGTAGCAGGATTCGCCGCGGGTGAAGCTCTTCGCGAAGACGGGCGTAAAGTCGGGGCGGCTCTCGCCGACCGAGGCGCGGCAGAGGTGCGGCCGCGCAGCCAGCGCCCGATCGAGCGCCGCGCGATAGCCCGCCACGACGTTGCGGATATAGCCCTCGTCCTTGAGGCGCCCCTCGATCTTGAACGACGAGACGCCGGCGTCGAGCAGGTCGCCCAGCCGCTCCGAGAGGTTCAGGTCGCGCACCGAAAGGAGGTGTTTGCCCGCCAGGAGGGTGCGGCCCGCACCGTCCGTGAGGTTCCACGGCAGGCGGCAGGGCTGGCTGCACGCCCCGCGGTTGCCGCTGCGCGGCGACATCGAACGCGAGAGGAAGCAGCGGCCGCTGTACCCCACGCAAATCGCTCCGTGGACGAAGCATTCGACCTCGGCCGTCGTCGCGGCGCAGACGGCGCGGATCTCGTCGAGCGAGAGGGCCCGCTCCAGAATGACGCGCGCGAAACCCGCCTCGGCCAGAAAACGGGCCGTTTCGGGGGTGCGGATCTGCACCTGCGTCGAGGCGTGCAACTCGCAGCCGAGCTCCATGCGGCGCAGGGCCATGTCCTGCACGATCAGCGCGTCGACCCCCGCCTCGAGCAGGGCGCGCGCCTCCTGCTCGGCGGCGGCCAGTTCGTCGTCCCAAAGCAGCGTGTTGAGCGTGGCGTAGACGCGCACGCCGTACGGGCGGGCGTAGTCGACCGTGCGGCGGATCTCCTCGATCGGGTTGACCGCGCCGCGCCGCGCCCCGAAGCGCGAACCGCCGATGTAGACGGCGTCGGCGCCCGCATCGACGGCGATGCGCGCCGCGGCATGGTCTCGGGCCGGAGCCAGCAGTTCGATTCGTTTCACGCGTGCGGGATTTTCGACAAAAGTAAGACAATTTTACGAATTGTTTTGTATTTTTGTCGATCGGAAATCGAACGTATCATCTAAAGCAAAAATAAGATGCTTACAATCAAGCAAATTCGGGACGATCGGGCCGCTGCCGAGCGCAAGCTGGCCAAGAAGGGCGTCGACGCCGCCCCCGTCATCGATCGGATCTTCGCGCTGGACGACCGCCGCCGCGCCATACAGGTCGAACTCGACACCGCGCTGGCCGCCCAGAACAAGGCCGCCAAGGAGATCGGCATGCTCATGGGGCAGGGCCGCCGCGAGGAGGCCGAGGAGCGCAAGCGCTTCGTCGCCGACCTGAAGGCGCGCTCGACCGCGCTGCAGGAGGAGTCGAAGAGCGTGCAGGAGGAGTTGCAGAGCGTGCTGGTCACGCTGCCGAACTTCCCCGCCGAGATCGTTCCCGAAGGCCGCACGGCCGAAGACAACCTCGTCGTGAAGCTCGTCGAGAGCTACACCGAGCTCCCTGCCGAGCCGCTGCCCCACTGGGAGCTGGCCCGCAAATACGACATCATCGATTTCGACCTCGGCGTGAAGCTGACCGGTGCGGGCTTCCCCGTCTACAAGGGCAAGGGCGCCCGTCTGCAGCGCGCGCTCATCAACTATTTCCTCGACTGCAACACGCGGGCGGGGTACCTCGAGGTCGAACCTCCCGTGATGGTGAACGAGGCGTCGGGCTTCGGCACGGGCCAGCTGCCCGACAAGGAGGGGCAGATGTACCACGCCACGGCCGACAATTTCTACCTCGTGCCGACGGCCGAGGTTCCCGTGACGAACATCTACCGCGACGTGATCCTCGACGAGCAGGATTTCCCCGTGAAGATGACCGCCTACACCCCCTGCTTCCGTCGCGAGGCGGGCTCCTACGGCAAGGACGTGCGCGGCCTGAACCGCCTGCACCAGTTCGACAAGGTGGAGATCGTCCAGCTGTCGCTGCCCGAAACGTCGTACGAGGCGCTCGACGGCATGGTGGCCCACGTCGAGGGGATCGTCCGCTCGCTGGGGCTCCCCTACCGCATCCTGCGGCTCTGCGGCGGCGACATGTCCTTCACCTCGGCCCTGACCTACGATTTCGAGGTCTACTCCGAGGCGCAGCAGCGCTGGCTGGAGGTGTCGTCCGTTTCGAATTTCGAGTCGTTCCAGGCCAACCGCCTCAAGCTGCGCTACCGCGACGCCGAGAAGAAGATCCGCCTGGCCCACACGCTGAACGGTTCGTCGCTGGCCCTGCCGCGCATCGTCGCCGCGCTGCTCGAAAACAACCAGACGCCCGAAGGCATCCGCATCCCCGAGGCATTAATTCCCTACACGGGGTTTGATATTATCAAATAAAGCGCTATATTTGCATAACGCAATACACACACAAACTTAACTTAACAACCACGATTATGGCTTACAAAATTACCGACGCTTGCGTCGCTTGCGGTACCTGCATCGGCGAGTGCCCCGTAGAGGCTATCTCCGCCGGCGATATCTACGTCATCGATCCCGACAAGTGCATCGACTGCGGCACCTGCGCAGGCGTCTGCCCGAGCGAAGCGATCGTCCCGGGCGAATAACATCCCCCCGACGAAGAACAAGCGGGAGGCCTTCACGAAGAAGGTCTCCCGCTTTTCGTTGCAAGCGGCGGTTGCGCAGCTTCCCTCTCGGCGGAAAACAGGTTTCGGCGCGGGCGGCGGATTGCACGATCCGCCGGCGTTCTCCATCGGCAGAAGGCCGGCTTCCGAATTTCGGTGCAATCTGCCGCCGCGGGTTGCGCAGCTCTCCACCCCCTCGGCGAAGGGCCGCCACCCGCATTTCGGCGCAAGCGGCGCCTACCGCTGCCGCTCGTAGCTGCGCTCGGCCCCTTCGGCCGTGCGGAGCGTCAGCCGTCCGTCGGTCAGGCTGCGGATTTCGAGCGTATCGGAGAATTCGAGCGTTTGGCCGTTGCCGAGGCTCCGTCCGCCGAGGATGAGCCGCTCCCCGTCGCGCTCCCAGCGCTCGTACAGCAGGGTCGCCATGCCGATCGAGGCGGCCGCGCCGCCCTCCTCCAGCACGAAGCCCTGCACGGACTCCTCCATTCCGGGCACGGGCTCCACCCATGCCCCCTCGATCTTCGGTGCGGAGCAGGCGCACAACGCCGCTGCCGCCGCCAGGGCGCAGAGGCCCCGCATGCTGCGTTTCGTGTTCATCGTTCGTTGCATTGTTCGATTCGTTCGGCAAAGATAACAAAAAAAACAGGCACCCCGATCGGCGCGGCCGTTCTTCGCCGCTGCCGTCGCTACCGTCCGCCCGCTGCTGCTGCTGCTGCTGCTGCTGCTGCTGCCATGCGTCGTCCCGCCTCGCACGCCGCGGCGACCTCCTGCACGAACCGCTGCCGCGAACGCTCCTTGCGGGCGGCGGCAAAGACCTCGTAGCGTCCGCGCGGCGCCCCGTCGAACTGGCAGGTGTCGAAAGCGACGAGCCGCTGCGGCGGCATCAGGACGTGCCCCAGAAAACCTTCGATCTGCCCGATCGCGGCGATCGTTCCCGCAGCGGCGGCCTCGGCGGCCGTGGCGTTCATCGTCCAGAGGGTCTGCACGGGGATGTGCCGCGCGAGCGTCCGATAGCCCCGCTCGTAGGTGGTGGCGGCGAAGAGCAGCCTTTCGAGCAGGCATTTCAGGACGCCCGCAGGCGCCCCGAGGTAGATCGGCGACCCGATCGCGAGGCCGTCGGCCCTGCCGATGCGTTCGAGCAGCGGCGCGAGGTCGTCCCGCACGGCGCAGCGGCCGTACGAGGCGCCGCCCTCCTCCTTGCAGGCGAAGCAACTGCGGCACCCCGTGAAGCGCAGATCGGCCAGGTCGGTCCGCCGACAGACGATCGAGGGGTCGGCCGACCGCACCCCCTCGACGAAGCCGTCGCAGAGGGCGGCCGTATTCGACCCTCGGCGCGGCGAAGCGTTCAAAACTACGATTTCCATGTCGATTTTCATTCGGTTACGGGGACGAAATTACGGCGTAAATCCTATCTTTGCAACGACTTACCGACCCGAAAGATCCTTACGCCGCAGTAAGGATCGCTCGCTTTCAACCCCTTATGCCGTGAACCGAACCGACGAAGAACTCCGCTGCCCCGCCGCCCCCGTCCGCGCGCTGCTCGCAGGCAAATGGAGCGCCGCGGTGCTGCTGCACCTGCCGCCCGACACGCCGCTGCGCTTCAACGAACTGTGGCGTACGATCCCCCGCATCTCGGAGAAGGTGCTCGCCGAGACCCTCGACCGCCTCGAACGCGACGGCTTCGTGCGCCGCGTCTGCTATCCCGAGGTGCCGCCGCGGGTCGAATACCGCACCACCGAACTGGCCGAGTCGCTGCGGCCGCTGCTCGAAGCACTCCGCGACTGGGGCCGCGACCACCTCGACGCCATCCGCCGCAGCCGCGCCGAACACCGCCGCGAACGCTGAAGCGGACGCCCCCGCGCGCACCGCGGCGCACCTTGCGAAGAGCACCGCCCCAGCCCGCCGCAGAAAACGCAGGCTCCCCCGCCCCGCCGCGAAAAAATGCAGCCCCCCCGATCCGCTGCGGAAACCGCAGGCATCGCCGAACACCGCCCCGGCCCGCCGCAGAAAACGCAGGCTCCCCCGCCCCGCCGCGACAACCGCCGAACACCGCCTCGCCCCGCCGCAGGAAACGCAGCCTCCCGCCGCGACAAATCGCAGGCGGGGCCGCTTCTTCGCTGCGCAGCCCGCATCGCCTCCCCCGCCCCGCAAACGCCGGCGGCGGCACCCCTTTTCGCAAAGGGTGCCGCCGCCGAACTCGAAAAACGCAATCATCGATCGTAATCCACCAGCCGCATCAGGCAGGCGTCGCTTCCGGCAGCTCCATCGGCGCCCGGGTAAGCATTGGATGTGAACTCGTTGAAATTGAACGTATAATAGTTGATATCCCACGCACTCTGCGTAACCTTATCCCCGTTCGGACTCAACTCATCCGTATACAGGCTGCGGCACCAGTAGATGGCGCCCTGCTGTCGATAGAGGTCGAAGAACATGGGGCGGTACTGGATCTGGTTCAGCGGCGAGTTGTAGATCGTATAGCGGTTGCCGTAGCGCAGCACACCCGCATGGGTGTCGTTCTTTCCCTTGCGGCGGCCGTAGCCTTCGACACCGATCGGAAAGAAGATGTTGTCGCCCGTCAGGTCGTTGTAGACGAAGCAGCCGCGCATGCCGCGCACCGTCCGCCCCGTCTCGTCGCCGTAATAGCCGTAGGCATCTTTCACCGAGGTGGCGACCGTCGTGGCGCCGTCGCCGTAGAGCACGCCGAAGCCGTACTGGATATGGGGGTTGGTATTCTTGTCGTAGAGGAGCGTCCGATAATCCTCGTACTTGGCCACGCGCGTCGTGCTGCCGGCGATCGACCAGCTGTCGTCGGTTCCGCCCGGCTGCGCCTTGATGTTGCCCCAGGGGGCGGAGGTGCCGTCCGTCAGCGCAAAGCTGCCGCTCCCCGGGTTCGCGGCCCAGCCGTAGGTGCGGTTGTTCGAGGCGAGGATGCCGGCCGGCTGCCGCCACTTGAAATAGGTGCCCTCGTCGCGCGGATCGGAGGCTTCGAGCGGCGTGAAGGACGTATCGTCCGCCGGCGTGAGCCGCTGCACGTTGCAGGTATGCCAGCGCACGCCATGCTCCTTGAGCGCCAGCGGGGCATAGCCCTGCCGCACGTAGATCAGATGGACGCAGGTGTTGTTGTTGTAGTGCACGCGGATGACGCCGCAGCGTACCGTTTCCTCGGACAGGGTTCCGACGGGTCTGTAGAGGAAGGCGATGGCCGTGCTGTCGCGGCCGACGATCGTGCCGTCGGGACCCTGCTCGCTTTGGCCGTCGGGTTCGAGCGTGAACCAGTCGCCCGCGGCGATCTCCGCCCGCCACGGTCCCTCGGAGTAGAGGTCGGCAAAGTCGGTATCCTGCTCGTTTTCGAGAATCATCAGCCGAACGTGGAACGGATCCGCATTGCCGGCCGAGCGCCAGATGCCCTTCGGATTGACCAGACGGCGCACCTGGTGCATGTCGACGAGGTCCGAGTACTCCTGCACCTCCCCGTTGTAGCGGATCTTGGCCGTAAAGCGGACCTTTGCCGTACGCTGGTGTCCCGTGTAGGAGTTGTTGCCCGAGTAGCCGCGGGCGGTGGTGAGGGTGCGCGCTCGCGTATAGAGCGGCACGGCGAACGTTCGCGTCGGACTGCCGTTGATGCCGTCCGCCTGCCGCGTGACCTCGTAGCTGCCGTCCTTGTCGTCGGCGTCGGAGCCCGTGTCGTGCAGGCCCGCGAGGGAGGAGTAGGAGCGTTTGTAACGCGGACTCGTCGCATCGTAGTAGACATCGTGATTGACCGACGAATTATACCCCGCATTGGCGCCGATCACCGTCTCCGAAGCGCGACGCAGCGACAGAAAGCCGTTTTCGGGCTTCTCCAGCTCGGCTTTGGCGCTTTCGTTCCAGTAATAGACGAGGTTGTCGCCCGTCGTACCGTGCACCGCATCGTCGGGCCACCAGTGGTTTTCGAGGATCTCGGCCTTCAGGTCGCCCACGATCTCGCCCACCACCTTCACGTGGGCCGTCATCTTCCGATCGTAGAGGTAGGAGATGTACTGCGGTGTCTTGACGTAGACGCCCGGGTCGGGTTCGTTGTATTCGATGTGCCAGTCGATGTCGTTGGCGAAGCCGTTGAAGCAGAGCGTCAGCTGGTAGTGGTGGTTGCGTTCGGCCGCATAGTTGCGCTGCGTATCCTTGCCCAGCATGAAGCGGTAGGTGATATCGCCGTGGCCCACGCGGTCGGGGTGGTCGCTGACGTAGTAGCCCTTCACCTCGATGTAGGTGCCGCAGGCGACGTCGTCCTTGTACCCCTCCTCGTCGGGACCCTTCCAGCTGTCGGGATAGGTCACCTGCTGGTTCTTGCCGCTCTTGTCCTGCCCCTTGAGCGGTCCGTCGGCCGTCTGGAGGTTCTCGTAGAAGAAGAGCGAGGCGGGCTCCGTCTCGGCATGGTCCGTCGCACCTCCCTTGTCGGTGTTGGGTCCGTTCGAGAGGTAGAGCCCCTTGCGCCACTGGTCGACGGCCACCCCCTCGTAGGTAAACAGCTCGCCGTCGGTAAGCTCCTCGGTCGATGCGGGAACGTTCGGCTTGCCGAGCAGGCAGCTTTTGGGGATGTCCTTGATCTGCACCGAGTGGATGTAGATGAAGACGTTGTCTTTCAGGCGGCTGGCATCGTAAGCCACCGTCACCTTCGAGGCCGCGCGGCGCAACCAGGCATGGAGCGTCCGCCGCGTCCGATCGATCGTCACGGGGTTCGGAGCGCCCGACGCCACCCCGCCGTCGTCGAAGAAGCCGAACATCTGGTCGTTCTGCTTCACGTCGCCCTGCTGCCATGCGAGGGCGATCGATTTGAGCCCCTCGATCGTCCCGACGGCCGTCTTGAGCGAGGGATCGGTCGTCACGTCGCCCATGTTGGCCACGGCATAGATATAATAGGTACCGTAGGGAACCCGCAGGTCGAAGGTGGCGCAGGGGGTGAACTTCTCGGCATAGTTTTTCTTGTCCGCCTCCGTGACGAGGCGGTCGGGGTTCGTGATCGTGTAGAACCCCTCGCCCGTGCCCTCCGTAAGGTAATACCCCTTGACCAGCGAGCCGTCCGTGCGGTAGAGGAGCACGCAGAGGTCGTC
The DNA here is from genome assembly GCA_910584485.1 of uncultured Alistipes sp. GTDB lineage: Bacteria > Bacteroidota > Bacteroidia > Bacteroidales > Rikenellaceae > Alistipes. The sequence continues at coordinate 36,533 of CAJUAV010000004.1, read as the reverse complement.
GATGCTCTTGATCCGATCGCCCGCCGCGCGGCTCCCGACGGCGGCCGTGGCCAGGGGACGGAAATCGACCGTGACCGAGACCGTGCCTTCGCCTTTCGGCACGGGCCCCGTCTCCGCCGTCTCATCCTTCGTACACGCCCCGCAGCCGAGCAGCAGGGCGAAAAACAGTCCGTAGCGTATCGTCCGTTTCATCGCTTGCATCCGTTAATCCAGTCCGAAAACAGGTTCGAGCGGCACCTTGCCGTAGGGCACGACCTCGGCCTGCCACTGCATCGCCTGCCCCTGCTTGAGGGTGATCCGCACGACGACGTGCGTGTTGCGGGGAAGGCTCTTCAGATTTTCGAAATAGCCGCCGAGGCGGAGCCCCTCGAGATCGATGCTCATGGCATAGTTGCGCGGATCGGCTGGATCGGCATACTGCCCCTCGAAGAAGTAGATCGGCGCCAGCTGCGTCGTCTTGCCTTCGGGCAGCGCTATGCGCAGGTGCTCGCGGCGGAAGATGTAGTACCCGACCGATGCGGGCACCTCGAACGAGGTCGTCTCGCCCGCGTCGTCGTAGCGGGCCCGCGGCAGGTACCACGAGCGGTCGGCCATCCGATCGAGCGTCAGCCCCGTCAGCGAAAGGTCGCAGCCGTAGTCGTTCTTCACGAGGAAGGTGAACTTGACGGCGGCGCGCAGCACGGTCAGCGGCTTTTCGCAGGCATAATCCTCCCTGGGCATCCAGATGTCGTGACAGCCGGTCATCGGCAGCGGCCCCTCGAGCTGCTGCGTATCGCCTTCGAGCGGGGTCATGCAGAGCGCCTCCACCTCCTCGCGGGGGAAGAAGGTGCCCGGCACGAGGCGGCGGCCGAAATCGTAGTCGATCACCCGATGCAGCGTCCCGTCGGCGAAGCGCAGCTCGGTCGCCTCGTTGACGAAGAGGTAGATCCGCTTCCGCTCGCCGCCGACCACCTTGAAGGTGCGCCACTCGTCGTCTTTCGTGCCGTCGGGGCGCAGCGTCGTGCCGTCGAGGCGGACCGTCGGAGCGAATTTCGGCAGCAGGCGGTTGTGTTCGATCGTCCCGTCGGGGCGCACCACGACCACGCGCAGCGTCTGCATCTTCTCGTCGTCGTTCGCGGCATCGGCATACCCTTCCTGGGGCGCCGCGAGGTCGCCGACGTCGACGCCGATGGCGAGGTTGACCTTGCCCGGATCCTCCGAGAGCTCCCCCGCCCCGCCGCCGCAACCGACGGCCGCGAGCAGGAGCGCGCCGAGCGAGAGCCGGCGGACGCATCGGCCGAGGCTCCCCGCCGCGAAAAGCCGCGGACTGCCGCACGACGCACGATCTTCGGCCATTCCGCCGACGAGCGAAAGGTTCGGGGCACAGCCTGCGGAGCGGTCGCATGCGCGAGCGATGCGGGCCTCCGCCGCGAAAAGCCGCGGCCCGCCGCACGACGCACGATCTTCGGCCATTCCGCCGACGAGCGAAAGGTTCGGGGCGCAGCCTGCGGAGCGGTCGCATGCGCGAGCGATGCGGGCCTCCGCCGCGGGAGGCTGCGGCCCGCCGCACTGCGTGCGCTGTTCGGGCACCCCATGGCCGCCGAAGCCTACGAACCCGCCGACGACCGCACGGAGCGCAGCGCACGCGCCGCCCCCTCGTCCGATCCGATTCCTTCGTTTCCGTTCCGCCATCGCTTCGTTTCGTTCGTTCGGTTTAAAACTCTTCGTCGTTCACCCGCACGCGCCAGTCGTTGACCTTGATGAAGGTCTTGAGCCACGTCTGGTTCGCGGTGAGGAAGAAGATCAGCTCCCACTCGCTCGTGCGGTCCAGGAACTCCTGCGGCTGCATGTCGGCATGCCGGTCGCTGCGCAGTTGCAGCAGGTAGCGGTTGAGCGGCAGCCGGATGATCTCGCGGCCGTCCGAGCGGCGCATCACGCGGATCGTCGGCGCATTGGCCAGCATCAGACGCGACACCGAGAGCTCGGCATAGGCCGCGATCACCTCGCGACCGTCGTCCAGCGCCCCCATCACCGTCTGTCCGCGCGTCCACGGCGTGTAGACCGCCGCGCCGACGGGCACTGTCGTGTTGTCGGCCGCGAAACGGGTGTTGTCGTCGATGATCTCGTAGTCGAACGCCTCGTCCTCGACCGGCTCGCCGTCGGCCTGTTGCAGCACGAGGCGGATGTTGTTCGTATCCTTCATCATCCGCACCGTCCCTTCGGCGTAGAGGTCGGCCGTGCGGAGCGCCAGCGTCCCCCAGTAGAGGCCGTGCAGGTTTTTCCGCTCGGGAACGGTCAGACAGTCGGGATCGAGCACGACGCCGAGCTGCTCCTCGCGCGATCCCGCGGCGGGGGTCTGCACGAAGGAGAACGAACTGCGCTCGCACGCCACACCGCCGTAGGCAGCGAAGCGATAGCTCCCCTCGGGCAGGTCGAGCCGCATCCGGTACCCTTCGTCGCGCAACGCGGCGCCTTGTTCGGTGTGCGTGGCGACATAGCGGCCCTCCGCGTCGTAGACGAGCAGCGTCAGGCAGTCGACCTCTGCGGGGAAGGCGTTCGCGTACAACATGTTGTAGTCATAGACGAAACGCAGCGAGACCCCGTGCGGACAGGGATCCAGATCGTCGTAGATCCGTTCGCACGACGCGAAAAGGGCTGCGACCGATGCGAAGCAGAGCATCGCACCGATCGAGCCGAAAAACCGTTTCCGTCCGTTCGTTTTCATCGTTCGTCAGAACTCGAAATCGTTCACGCGGACCGTCCAGGGCAGCACCTCGACCGCCACCGTAAAGTAGGCGTCGCCATCCTCGTCGGGATCGTCGGGATCGACCGGATCGGGATCGTTATCCGAAATGCGGGGATGACCCAGACGGCTGATCTTCGTGACGGCCAGCTTGTAGACGTTGTTGCGCACGACGCCGAACTCCATCGGGCCCATCGTGCCCTTGTCGCCGTTGTCGTTGTGGCGGTTCCACGCGTAGTAGTAGAAATAGTAGCCCGGGCCGTCCTTCGTCTGGTCCGTCTCGGCGTCGTTGCTGGCCTGGTAGAGCGTGAAGCCCGCCTCCTTGGCCGCAGCGCGGAACTGCTTCAGCGCAGCCTCGATCGCGGCGGCATTCGTCGGATCCTCGGAGGAGACCTTCACGAGCGCCTGGTAGAGGGCGTTCGGGTTGCCCGCCTCGTTGTCCGAGAAGACAGCCGTATAGAGCGGTGCACCCTCCTTGGCATCCTTGGCGGCGCGCACCACCTCGTCGTTCCAGCCCACGTAGAGGCGGTCCTGGAAGAGGTAGAGGATCGGATAGTTCTTGCCGTCGACCGTCAGCACATAGGAGCCGCCCTCGACCTCCGTGGCGGCGTATGCGCCCTGGATGGCCTGCAGGAGCTTCTCGTGCGTCTCGGCCAGCCCGTCGCCCGTGAGCAGCTTGCCCTTGAAGACGATACCCGTCGTCAGGCCGCTTTTCTGCTGCGTGTTGTCGCCCGGCAGCGTATTCTCGACCACATAGCGCCAGATGCGGTAGTCGCCCGCCGTCTGCGTCCAGTCGGGGTTGTCGGCGTTGTGCTTCAGCACGTCGGCGATGCGGTAGCTGTCCCACTGCGTGCGGGCGTTGCCGTCGATCTTGCCCTCGGCCGTGAAGAGCGGATAGTTGAAATGATTCTTCAGCAGGGCCAGATTCTCGGCTTTCGTCAGATCGGCCGTATGCTTGAAGGCGGCATCGGTATCGACGACGTAGTTGTCGACCGTCTCCGTGCCGCAGAGCGTCACGGCCGTCGGCATGCCGTCCGCCGAGACGCGGCGCAGGTAGTAGAACTCGTTGCTCATGTTGACGAGCGCCATGCGGAGCAGCTGCACCTTCAGGCTGCCGTCGGGTTCGCCCGCCGTCATGCCGATGTCGTAGGTGCTGTCGCCCTGGCTGCCGTCGCGGAAATCGAAGCGGGCCACCGAGCGCTCGACCTTGATCGCGCCGCCCTCGGCCTGGTTGTCGACCTTGCCGTCGTTGGAGCCGCTCAAATCGAAGGGCTTATCCTCCGAATAATCGGCCACCCACGAGCTGAAATTGGCGGGAATCTTGCGCTCGGCGATCGAGGCGTTCGACATGAGGAACGAGTTGTCGGCCCAGATCGTCAGGTTCTTGTCGCTGCCGTTCCCCTGCGAAACGCCGCAGACGGCATCGGTCCAGTCCGAACCGCTGCCGATCGAGGCGAGGAGCTCCTGCGTGGGGTTGCAGAAGATGTAGACGCGGATCGTCGCATCGTCCTTGGCGGTACCCCCGCTGTTGTCGGCATTCATCGTGTAGAACTTCTGAATATCCGTGCGGGCGATCTTCGCCTTGGGCACGCGCGCCGAACCGTTCTTCGTCGTCAGACCGCCGACGAGGCTGTGGGCGACGTACTCGTCACGGACCGTGGCCAGCACCATGAGCACCGTCGAGACGTTGTTCTCGACATCCTGGCCCACCTCCTCGGTGGTATCCTTGTCCGTCGTGCTGCGTACGCCGCGGGCCGTCGGCATGGCCACCTGTACGCTCATGAAAACCGACTCCTTCGAGGTCTCGGGCCCCACGGGGGTCACCTCGGTCTCGTCGCTGCTGCATCCCGCAAACGCGCCCAGCGCGAAGAGAGCAGCCAGAAATTTACTGCTTTTCATTGTGTTATGGTTTTAAAGTTTGTCGTTCGTGTGCTTGGCGTTCGCGGATCCGCTCCAGCGCCTCGCCGGCCTCCCCGACTCCGTCGCGCTGCGCCTCCTCGAAGAGGCGTGCGGCCGTCTCGTAATCTTCGGCCAGCGCCGCGCGCACCGCGCGGGCGTAGCGCGCCTCGGGGGTCGCGCCCGCCTTGTCCAGGTAGCGGTCGGCGCGCTTCAGGTCGCCCGCCTGCATCGCGGCGTTGGCGGCGTTCAGGTTGGCCGTCTCGTCGTCGGGGAACATCCGCACGGCGATGGCGAAGAGCTCGTCGAACTCCTCGCTGCCCGGGGTCAGCCCCTGCGCGGCGAGGTACATCTCCTGCAGGCTCAACTTCTGCGGCGCGGTGCGCAGCAGGCGGCGGATCTCCTCCGCATCGGTATAGGTGCGCACCTCGTAGGTGACGGCGTAGTCCGAGTGGCGCAGCGCGGGATAGACCTCGCGCAGCAGGAAGGCGTACTCCTCGGGATAGGTCGTGCGGATCTTGCGGTCGCGCGCATCGGGCGCCAGCCCGCCGCGGATGATGGCGAGGATTTCGTCGCGGTGTTTCAGGTCGGAACCCGCGACGTAGCGCTCCAGCCCCGCCCAGTCTTCGGGCTCGTAAGAGGTGGCGATGAGTCCCTCGGGGAAATCGTAGCGGCCGCCGACGTAGCTGCGCAGCGCCTCGGTACGCCCCTTGGCGAGGCGTTCGTTGTTGGCCCAGGGGCCCTCGGGCGAGGCGTAGCCTTTGATCGAAACGGAGGTGATGCGCGTATCGGGATCGTCGCGCACGACGGCGATCGTCCGCAGGATCCGTTGCAGCTCCTCGGGGTTGCGGCGGTAGTCCTCGCGGATCTCGGTGCGGTTGACGGGGAAATCGACGTAGGCCGACCCCTTCATTTCGCGCACCTTCACCCGCTCGGCCGCGGGCTGCGCATAGACGAAGCGGGGTTCGTAGGGCTTCGGATCGAGGTCGAGCAGCGTCAGCCGCTCCTCCGCGCGAGCGATCGGTTCGGCGCAGCAGCCGTTCGTCTCGCGCGCCAGATCGACCGTCGCCGACCCCATCCACGCTTCGTAGGGCACCACGACGCGGTAGGCGACCTGCGAGGCGTCGCCCGCACGGAGCAGCCGTCCGCCGACGGGCGTCAGGCCGTTGCGCAGGCGGTAATAGTAGCGGTTGCGCCCCGCGACGGTCACCGGCTCGAGCCGCAGCGTATCGCCGCCCTCGGCCAGCAGGGGCGTGAGGGTCGTTTCGCGGTTGCTCGAAAGCCGCACCGCCGAGAGGTCGATCGTCATCGAGACGAAGAGTTTCCCCTCGCCGCGCGAGACGGCGAGGTCCGAAATCCGTACGTCGCCCGCCGTCGGCTGCGCACCCGCCGCCGGGGCGAGGAGCAGGAAGAGGGCGCAAAGGTGGTTCGTGCATCCTTTCATGGTCGTCTTCGCTTGGTTAGAAGGTATATACGAGGTTGATCGCCGCCTTCGTGGGGCCCACGTAGCGGTGGGGACGGTCTTCGGCGAGCTTTTTGCCGCACGAGGCGCAGGGGTAGCTGTCGTAGCGCGTGTAGATGTAGCCCACGCCGAGCTCCGCCTCCAGGTTCCAGTGGCGGCCGAGGATCCAGGCGTAGCCGTAGGCGATGCCCGCACCGACGAACCAGCCCTGGTAGCGGCGGTCGGAGAGCTTCGAGAAATCGGAGCCGAGGAACGAAATGTGGTTCTTCACGCCGCCGATGTTGTATTGGCCGCCCAGCGCATGCACGCCGAGGAAATGACCGACGAAGCGGTCGCAGAACCAGTAGCGCGCCTCGGGCTGCACGAGCCAGTGTTTCCAGCGTCGTTCGTGCGAGAGGGTCCAACCGTTGTAGTTGGCCGACAGGTCGAGCGTCCAGCGGGGAGCGAGCGCCACCTCGACCCCCGCATTGGCCGTCAGGGCGGCGATGTCGTAGAGGAGGTTGCTCTTGACGGCGACCTGTTGCGCGCGCGCGGCGACGGTCGCACACAGCATGGCGGCCAGCAAAAGCGCCTTGATGCCTGCTTTGGTTTTCATATGATCGTTTTATGTTGCGTCGGCGAAACACCTTTCTGCGCATCGACAGGCATGCAAGATTCCTGCAAAACGCAGGGTCTCTGCGCAAGAAATCGCAGATTCCGAGCGCAAAGTTAATGCAATTCCGCCACAGCGACCAAATTTTTTCGCGATTTTTTCGATAAAAATACCCCCCCCATACACGTAAATACCTAATATACAGCGAATTAATTTTACCGACAAGAGCCAGGAGAAACGGCGGCGGCCGAGACCGGAGCTCCGTTTCGCCTCCGCACTCTCCGCCGCACCGCGCCGCGCAGGCGTTACGGGCGACCGGCGGCGGAAGCGGCGGCGGCCTGAAAATCAGTCGTTTCGGATTTCGCGCGATCTCTTGCGCAGAAATTTACCGCTCGAAAATCCCGATCAATCGTCTGTTCGCCCGATCGATGACCGTATGTTCCAACATGGTCAGGTAGATACGCGTCATCTGCTCCGAGGTGTGCCCCATTCCCTCGCTGATGACGGCGATCGGGACGTTGCGGTCGCGGGCGACGGTCGCCCAGCTGTGCCTTGCCGTGTAGGAGGTCAGGCGGCAGCCGTCGGGCAGCAGGGCCGAGAGCTTGCGCAGCGAGCGGTTGTGTTCGTCCATGGCACGCCTGTATTGATGAAAAGCCTCGACGGGATCGGTCGAGGTGAGCAGCGGAAAGAGGTAGGGCGAATCGACCGAACGATAGCGGTCGAGGATGCGGCGGATGCCGGGTTCGATCTTCACCGTCAGCTGCCGCCCCGTCTTGCGGCGGGCGTAGCAGATCATCCCGTCGCGGAGGTTGCCCTTTTGCAGGTAGGCGATGTCGACGAAGGCCATCCCGCGCGTACAATAGCTGAACAGAAACAGGTCGCGCGCCAGCGCCAGCGGCGAACCGCACGGCAGTTCGAGCCGATGCAGCTGCACGAGCACCGCCTCCGACACGGCGCGTTTGCGCGTGCGGTCGATCCCCGTATAGACCTCCCGAAAGGGGTAGAGCTGCTCGGTGAGCCGCTGGCGGACCGCCTTGTTGTAGACGGCGCGCAGGATGCGCATGTAGAACGAGATCGTGTTGCGCACGACGCCCCGCCGCAGCAGATAGGCGTTGTAATCGCCGATCAGCTGTTCGGTGAGCGCCGCGAAGGGGAGGCGCATGCCCCCCAGAAAAGCCGCGAAGCTGCGGCAGGCGCGTTCGTAATTGCAGGCCGTGCCGAAGCGATTCGCCTCGCGCAGCCGCACGATCTGCTGCTCCATGTAATCCAGCACGAGCAGGCGGCCGTCGAGGGCGCGGTAACGCGTCACCGCATCGTGCACGGACCACGCGGCCGACGACGCCTCCAGCTCGCGGACGATGCGCCGCAGCGAGCGCACGTCGCCGTCAATACGATGCTGGAGAAGGCGGTGGGTGTCGTCCGCTGCGACGATCCGCTCGGCCGCCGCATTCCACGCACCGAGGGAGAGCCGAATGCCCGTCGCAATCCACCGCACCTGACGCCGATGCGACAGACGATAATAAATCGTTCCCGTTTGCGGATCCGCCTCCGAACGGCGGAGTTTCACTGTAATGGTTGCCATCTTTCTGTTTGTTTTAATAGGTTGTTTGGACGCACGAATAAAACAAAAAGACGCCGAAATGCGATCAAACGGAGCGGATATTTGCAAAGGTTATATATAAAGAGGTGTTCGGGAGGGGTGGCGGCGCACGGTGCGCGCTTGCAGCGCGATCCCTTTTCGGGTCGAAGCCTGCGGAGCGCGCGGACGTACGAGGATTTGAACAGTCCGCAGCCGAGCGGAGCGGCGGGCTGCCGCGCTGAAGCGCAAACCTCATAGCGAGGGCCGAAGCCTGCGGAGCGCGCGCATGTTTGCCAAAACTGCGAGCCTCCGCTGCGGGAGGCTTCGGCCCGCCGACGTCTATGACGTCGAATCTGTCCCAACAGCCCGCAGCCGAGCGGAGCGGCATGCGACGATTAGGAGCAGCCCTCCGCCGAGGGGGGCGGCTGCGGGCTGCCGCACTACGTGCAATTCACACCCCGCCCCGACAAAAGACGCGCGGCCGAACCCCTTTCGAAGAGTCCGGCCGCGCGCCGTTACCAAAGATCACATCAATTGGTCTTAAAAACCCAATTCGCCTTATAATCTTTCACCAACGCTTTTCCTTCATCGGAAAAAAGCCCCGTGGCAATTCGTATCAATTCATTTCTTTCACGACGTAACAGTTTCAACTCGCAGACAAATTCATCGCCCAAATATCGCTTCAAACGAACCGGCTTTTTTCTCTTCAGCAGATCATCCAACATAACGCTGTCGAGACACAATAATAATATAATCACGGAATATACGGCTATCGATTCATAACGATTCGCTTGGCAATCAGACGTTATTTGGCAAGACCCTGCAGTAGCATGGGCCCCGCCGCATAACATCTTCCACAACACGAAAAAGGAAGTTTTGGACGGCTTTTCCAGCCGCTTCAGAATCTTATTAAAAATATCGAATTGACACTCTTCAAGCCATTTTTCAGCTTCTCCGTCATTATTTTTCAAATGGAAATACCTGCTTATTAACGCAAATTCGAAGACTTGCCGAAGCAAGCTTTGAGCGATTCCGTAATACCCCTGCAATACCAATCGATGTGCATTGAACAGCAAATACGTGGATTTGATATACGATTGAATCATAATACACTCCGACGGAGTTGGCCGATATTCAGGCAATGCCGATATCGTGAAACATCCATCAAATAATCCAGACTGTATATTGACAATCCTTTCAAACAGCCTAATTTCTTCAAACAGTATTTGACTGATATCATTCCGGTTCTTCTGTTCTGTATCTTCGAAATATTTCATCGAATACATCCGTATGTCATCCATATCCCAAACATTAAGTAAAAGAGAAAACAAAAACCCCTGCATGCGGATTGCAAGGGTTCGTTGACAATTACTGTAAAGCGCTTGCGGAAGGAGAGGGATTCGAACCCCCGGAACCGTGAAGTTCAACGGTTTTCAAGACCGCCGCGATCGACCACTCCGCCATCCTTCCGATCGTACAAAAGTAGCATCCTTTTTCGGTTTTACCAAATCCGCCCCCTTTTTTCGCGGCAGCACGGGCCCCTGCAGCCGAAAACGCGCCCGCCGACCGCCCGCTCCGCCCCTTTTCCGACAAACCGCCCGCCGCATTTGGCATTTCCGATAAAAAAATCTATCTTTGTCTTGTATCCGTCCCTGCACGCCGCGAGCCGGACAGCGACGAACAGAACCTAACACGCACCACCCATGCCGATCATCTCCGAACGCGCCGAGCTCATGCCGGCCTCCCCGATCCGCAAACTCGTCCCGCTGGCCGAAGCGGCCAAGGCACGCGGCACGAAGATCTACCACCTCAACATCGGCCAACCCGACCTGCCGACCCCCGAGGTCGGTCTGGAGGCGGTGCGCAAGATCGACCGCACGGTGCTCGAATACAGCCCGAGCGACGGTTACCGCTCGCTGCGCCAGAAGCTCGCCGAGTACTACGAACAGTACCAGATCAAGCTCACGCCCGACGAAATCATCGTCACGGCGGGCGGCTCCGAGGCGGTGCTCTTCGCCTTTCTGTCGTGCCTGAACCCGGGCGACGAAATCATCGTCCCCGAACCCGCCTACGCCAACTACATGGCCTTCGCCGTCTCGGCGGGCGCCACGATCCGCCCCGTGGTCTCGACCATCGAGGAGGGTTTCGCGCTGCCCGACGTGGCCGAGTTCGAAAAGCTCATCAACCCCCGCACGCGCGGCATCCTCATCTGCAACCCCAACAACCCCACGGGCTACCTCTACACGCGCCGCGAAATGGAGCGCATCCGCGACCTGGTCAAAAAACACGATCTGTTCCTCTTCTCGGACGAGGTCTACCGCGAGTTCATCTATACGGGCTCGCCCTACATCTCGGCCTTCCACCTCGAAGGGATCGAAGAGCACGTCGTGCTGATCGACTCGGTGTCGAAACGCTATTCGGAGTGCGGCATCCGCATCGGGGCCCTCATCACCAAGAACCGCAAGCTGCGCGACGCCGTGATGAAGTTCTGCCAGGCGCGTCTCTCGCCGCCGCTGCTGGGCCAGCTCGTCGCCGAAGCCTCGATCGACGCTCCGCGCAGCTACTCGACCGAGATGTACGAAGAGTACATCGAACGCCGCAAATGCCTCATCGACGGCCTGAACCGCATCCCGGGCGTCTACTCGCCGATCCCGATGGGCGCCTTCTACACGGTGGCGCGCCTGCCGGTCGACGACAGCGACCGTTTCTGCGCCTGGTGCCTCTCCGATTTCGAGTACGAGGGCGAAACGGTCATGATGGCCCCCGCCTCGGGCTTCTACTCCGAACCGGGCTACGGCCGCAACGAGGTGCGCATCGCCTACGTCCTGAAGAAGGAGGACCTGCAACGCGCGCTGGTCATTCTGGCCAAGGCGCTCGAAGCCTACAACAACCGCTGACACCGAAGAACCCTTTCCGCATGAAAAAAATTCTCCTCGCCCTGACCGCCGTCCTGACGGCTGCGGGGGCTTCCGCCCAGACGCTCCCCTATCGGGACGCCGCCCTTTCGCCCGCCGAGCGGGCCCGCGACCTCGTCGGCCGCATGACCCTCGAAGAGAAGGTCTCGCAGATGCAGAACGCCGCCCCCGCCATTCCGCGGCTCGGCATCGAACGCTACGACTGGTGGAGCGAGGCGCTGCACGGCATCGGCCGCGCGGGACTGGCCACCGTCTTCCCGCAGTCGATCGGCATGGCCGCCACCTTCGACGTGCCGCTCGTCGAGCGCGTCTTCACGGCCGTCTCGGACGAGGCGCGCGCCAAACACGCCCGGTTCGTCCGCCACGGTTCGCGCAAACGCTACCAGGGGCTGACAGTCTGGACCCCCAACATCAACATCTTCCGCGACCCGCGCTGGGGCCGCGGCCAGGAGACCTACGGCGAGGATCCCTTCCTGACGACCGAGATGGGCCTGGCTGTCGTCCGCGGCCTGCAGGGCGAGCCGAAAAACGGCTTCGACAAGCTGCACGCCTGCGCGAAACACTACGCCGTCCACTCGGGCCCCGAGTGGAACCGCCACTCGTTCGATGCGAAGCGCATTTCGCCGCGCGACCTGGCCGAGACCTACCTGCCCGCCTTCCGCGCACTGGTCGAAGAGGGGGGCGTCAAAGAGGTGATGGGGGCCTACAACCGCTTCGAGGGGGTTCCCTGCAACGCCAGCCGCTACCTGCTCGACGAGCTGCTGCGCAAGCAGTGGGGCTTCCAAGGAATCGTCGTCTCGGACTGCGGCGCCATCCGCGATTTCTACGGCGAGGGGCGCCACGAGACCCATCCCGACGCCGCCACGGCTTCGGCGGCCGCCGTCAAGGCGGGCTGCGACCTGGAGTGCGGCGGCAGCTACGCGTCGCTGGTCGAGGCGGTTCGGCGGGGGCTGATCTCCGAAAAGGAGATCGACCGCGCCGTGGAGCGCCTCATGCAGGCCCGCTTCGAGCTGGGCATGTTCGAAAAGGAGGATCCGTTCGGCATCCCCTACAGCGTCGTGGACTGCGAGGAGCACCGCGCACTGGCCAAAAAGGCGGCCGTCGAGAGCTTCGTGCTGTTGCAGAACCTCGGCGACCTGCTGCCGCTCGACCCGCGGACCAAGATCGCCCTCGTGGGCCCGAACGCCGACAACGAGGTGATGCAGTGGGGCAACTACAACGGCACCCCCTTCCGCACCTCGACCCTGCTCGACGGACTGCGCGGCTATTTCCCCGAGAGCCGGCTGGTCTACGAACCCCTCTGCGGCCACACCGAGGAGACGACGTTCCGTTCGCTCTTCGACCGCTGCGAGGCGGAGGACGGCCCCGGCTTCGTCGCCTCCTACTGGAACAACCGCGCCTTCGAAGGGACGGCCGTCGCCTCGGAGCGGCTGACGCGCCCCTTCCGCTTCAGCGCCGCGGGCAACACGGTCTTCGCCCCGGGCGTGGCGCTCAAGGATTTCACGGCGCGCTACACGACCACGTTCCGCCCCGCGCATGCGGGCCGCGCCACCTGCCGCCTGATGACGAACGGCGCCGTGCGCATCCTGCTCGACGGCCGCGTGGTCGCCGAGCGCGAGAACGTCAAGAACCCCGCGACGGTCTTCGATTTCGATTTCGAGCCCGACACGAACTACGAACTGACCGTCGAATTTACGCAGGTACGCGAGGATCCGACCCTCAAGTTCGACCTCGCGGAGGAGGTGCCGCAGGATCTGGCGGCTTTCCTGCGCCGCATCGAGGATGTCGACGTGGTGGTCTTCGCGGGCGGCATTTCGCCCCAGCTCGAGGGCGAGGAGATGGCTGTTTCGGCCGAGGGCTTCCGCGGCGGCGACCGCACCTCCATCGAACTCCCCGCCGTGCAGCGCCGCACCGTCGCCGCGCTGCGCGAGGCGGGCAAACGGATCGTCTTCGTCAATTTCTCGGGCTCGGCCGTGGGCCTTTCCGACGAGGCGGTCAACTGCGACGCCCTGCTGCAGGCGTGGTACCCGGGACAGGCGGGCGGCGAGGCGCTGGCCGACGTGCTGGTGGGCGTCGAGAACCCCTCGGGCAAACTCCCCGTCACCTTCTACCGCAACACGGAGCAGCTGCCCGACTTCGAGGACTACGCCATGAAGGGCCACACCTACCGCTATTTCACGGGCGATCCCCTCTTCCGCTTCGGCCACGGCTTGAGCTACACGCTCTTCTACTACGGCCAACTGAAGAGCGACCAGAAACGGCTGCGGGCGGGCGAGACGCTTTCGCTGGCCATTCCGATCGGCAACGTCGGTCCCGTCGCGGGTACCGAGACGGTGCAGCTCTACCTGCACCGCGCCGACGATCCCGAGGGTCCGATCCGGACGCTGCGCGATTTCCGCCGCGTGACACTCGGTTCGGGCGAGAGCGAGGTGCTGCTCTTCGATCTGGCGTACGACGATTTCGCCTGGTACGATCCCGCCACGCAGACGATGAAGGCGCGCCCGGGACGCTACACGATCGCCGTCGGCGGCACGTCGGATCCCGAGCGGCAGCGCACCTACACGGTCGAGCTGAAATAGGAATGCGGCCGTAAGGCGGCCGTTTCGAAAAAACAGGCTATCTTTGCGACGGAATACGGGCTCGCTCCCTATTCCGTCGCCGAAGGCTCCATAGTTCAAGGGATAGAACGAGGGTTTCCTAAACCCTAAATCCGCGTTCGAGTCGCGGTGGGGCTACCACAGAAGGGGGGGGGAACGGGCGACCGTGCGCACCCCTCCTTTTTTATATCCGCCAAAACCCGAACCCGCATGCGTCTCCCTTTTCCGTGGCTCCTCGCACTCGTCTGCCTCGTCGGTCCGACGGGCTGCCTGCGCAGTTCCTTCCGCGAACACCATACGGCCGTCGACGTCGCCGCCTTCCGCCGCCCCGACAGCCTGCACGTCGTCAGCGACGCGGGCAGCGCCGCCTCGATGCTCTGGCAGGCCTACTACACGGACCGCCGCCTCGCGGCCCTCGTCGACACGGCCCTTGTGCGCAACCTGACCCTCTACGGCGCCCTGCTGCAGGTCGAGAAGGCAGCGAGCTACCTCGACCGCTCCCGCGCCGCCCGCCTGCCCGACCTCGAACTGCACCTTACGCAGAACCAGCAGAAGGTCGCCCACCGCCCCCATCCGACCAACATCCACGGCATCGGCCTCCGGCTTTCGAACTGGGAAATCGACCTCTGGGGGCGGCTGCGCAGCACGAAGCGGGCCGCCGCCGAGGCGCTGCTGCGGGAGGAGGCGACGGCACAGGGGGTCCGCGTGAAGCTCATCGCCGACGTGGCGACCCTCTACTACCGCCTCGTGGGGCTCGACACGAAGCTGCGCTCCGTGAACGAGATCATCCGCAGCAACGCGAGCTACCTCGCCGAGCAGGAGGCGCTGCTGGGAGGCGATCCGCCGCACGAACCCGACGCCGCGCAGCGGCGGCTTCCCCGCGCCCCGATGAACCGTGCCGACATCACCCGCCGCGACATCGCCGTCGAGCAGGCCAAAGCCGAGCTCTACCGCGCCAAGGCGGTCCGTCCGAGCCTCGAAAGCGAAATCTTCGTCACCGAAAACGCCCTCAACCTGCTGTTGGGCCGCGACCACGGCCGCATCGAACGCTCGCCGATCGACGAGGTCCTCTCCGAGCAGCAGCTCGCGGACACGGTCCGCATCGGCATGCCGGCCGACCTGCTGCGCTTCCGCCCCGACGTGATGGCGGCCGAGCGCGCCGTGCGCGAGGCGTTCCACCTGCGCGACGCCGCGCGTGCCGCCGCCTACCCCGCCCTCACGCTCCGCGCCGCCGTCTCGACCGAGGAGAACTACTACGCCTCGTGGTCCGACTTTTCGCGCTCGGTCGTCTTCAACCTCTTCGCGGGGCTGACGCAGCCGTTGCTGCGCGGCGGCGTCCTGCGCCACAACCGCCGCCTGCGGACGATCGAGGCCGAGCAACGGATCGCCGCATTCCGCCAGACGCTTCTGGGGGCCTGCATGGAGGTTTCGAACACGCTCATGCACTACAAGACGACCCACGCGACGGTCGCCAACCTCGTGCAGCGCTACGAATCGCTCTACCGCGCCTGGGAGTACGGCCGCCGCCTCTACGCCCGCGGGCAGGCGACCTACCTCGACGTGCTGGCCGCCCAGAGCCAGCTGTTGCAGACCCGCATGGAGCTCTCGGACGCCTTCATCGGCTACTACACGCAGCGCATCGCCCTCTTCAAGGCGCTCGGCGGCGGGGCGGCGCATTGATTTTCGCCGTTTTTTTCGTAACATTGCGCCGAATTTGCAACGACGAAACGACATGGAATCCTTACGCGAACTCTTCAAGATCGGCAACGGCCCTTCGAGCAGCCACACGATGGGCCCCAAACGGGCCGCCGAGCAGTTTACGTTCCGCTGCCCGCGGGCCGACCGCTACCGCGTGACCCTCTACGGGTCGCTGGCCGCCACGGGGCGCGGCCACCTCACCGATCGGGCGATCCTCTCGGTCCTCGAACCGATCGCCCCGACCGAAATCTGCTGGGAGCCCGAAACGGTCCTCCCCTTCCACCCGAACGGCATGCGCTTCGAGGGATTCGAGCAGGGGCGCACGCTCGACAGCTGGACCATCTTCAGCATCGGCGGAGGCGCGCTGGCCAACGAAGAGACGAAGGCCGAACCGAAACCCTCGGTCTACGGCATGAGCACGATCCACGACATCAAGGCCTACTGCTATGCCGAAGGCAAGACCTACTGGGAGTACGTCGAGGAGTGCGAGGGGAAGGAGATCTGGGAGTACCTGGACCGCGTGTGGGAGGTGATGTGCGACACGATCCGCCGCGGCCTGAACAACGACGGCGTCCTGCCCGGAGGGCTGAAGGTGGCGCGCAAGGCGAGCACCTACTACGTCAAGTCGAAGAGCTACACGGGGTCGCTCGCCTCGCGGGCGCGCATCTACGCCTATGCGCTGGCCGTGGCCGAGGAGAACGCCTCGGGCGGCGAGGTCGTGACGGCCCCCACCTGCGGGTCGAGCGGCGTGCTGCCCGCCGTGATCTACCACCTGGCCACCTCGCGCGATTTTCTGCGCATCCGCATCCTGCGCGCCCTGGCCACGGCGGGCCTCTTCGGCAACATCGTCAAGACCAACTCGTCGATTTCGGGGGCGGCCGTGGGCTGCCAGGGCGAAATCGGCGTCGCCTGCGCCATGGCGGCGGCCGCCGCCTGCCAGCTCTTCGGCGGCACCCCCTCGCAGATCGAGTACGCCGCCGAAATGGGCCTCGAACACCACCTGGGCCTCACGTGCGACCCCGTCTGCGGGCTCGTGCAGGTGCCCTGCATCGAACGCAACGCCGTCGCCGCCACGCGCGCCCTCGACGCCAACATCTACGCCACCCTCTCCGACGGCACCCACCTGGTCTCCTACGACAAGGTGGTCGAGGCGATGAACGAGACGGGCCACAACCTCCCGAGCCTCTACCGCGAGACCTCCGAAGGGGGACTGGCGAAAACGATCGGCCCCGATCGGAAGCGCTGATCCGCCCCCTTCGGTCCGAAAACGGACGGAGCGCCTTTCCGCAGCCGCGGGAAGGCCTCTTTTTTTTCGGCCGCGGCATGTTATTTGCGCCTCGAACGAGCACAACCGTAAACCGACATGACCATGAACACGCAAACACCCGTTGCCGAAAAGAGCAAACGCAAAACCGCCGCACAGAACGAATCGCAGCCCCTGTTCCGCAAATTCTTCATCGAGGCGCTCCAGGATATCTACTGGGCCGAGAAGCACATCCCGAAGGGATTGCAGAAGATGCAGAAGGCCGCGACCTGCAAGCGGCTGATCGCCGCCTTCAAGAAGCACGAGGAGGAGAGCCCCGAGCAGCTGGCGCTGCTCGAGCAGGTTTTCGCCGCCCTCGGCGAGAAGGCCGTGGCCAAGAAATGCGACGCGATGGAGGGGCTCATGAAGGAGACCGACTCGGTGATCGAAGAGACCGAGAAGGATTCGTTCGTCCGCAACGCCGCCCTGATCCTCTGCGCCCAGAAGATCGAGCACTACGAAATCGCCACCTACGGCACGCTGTGCGCCCTGGCGGGCTACCTGCCCGAGCGCGAGGTGCAGCAGCTGCTGGGCGACATCCTCGCCCAGGAGAAGAAGACCGACGTATCGCTGACCGAAATCGCCGAGGCGTACGTCAACCAGCCCGCCTCCGAGGAGTAGCGCACACCGCCAAGGCAGGCGCCCGCCCGTCGGACGGCTCCGTCGGCTGACCCCGCGGAGCGCGGCGGCGGCGTACTGCCGCAAAGAGGGCCGACCCCTTCCGTCAACGGGGGCCGGCCTTCGCTTTGCCGCCGCGGCGGCGCAAAAAAACAGCCCGTCCCCCTTTTCGAAGCGGGACGGGCTTTCGGTTGCGAAGCGGCGATCAGCCGAGCTGCTGGATCTTGTCCGTCGTCAGCTCCTGCATCTCTTCGCCGCAGCAGACCACGGGGACACCGCCGTCGACGAGTTTTTCGATCACGTTGCCGCAGTGCACGCAGTAGTAGAGTTTCTTTTCCATAACCGTTCGTTTTTTGTGAAGCGCCCTGCCGACGCTCCTGTAAGACATAAAGAAAAACGCATGCTTCGTTGCGATTTCCGTGCCAGATAGCACGGTCTTTGTCCGAAACGAAGCGATTTCGAAACACCGATTCCGCATGAAACGATTCGCTCTCTGCCTGGCGACCTTCGTCGCCTCGGCCGTCGTCGCGCAGAACGACGTCGCCGACTCCCGTGCCGCCCACCCCGACCGCGCCGTCGCACAACGCATCGACCGGCTCCACGACCGCACCGAACACCGCGGCGCAGCACACGACCACGCCGCACACAGCCGCTCCGAATACCGCGGCACCGCTCCCGACCGCGCCGCCCACCGCAGCGCCGCCCCCGCCTGCGACCGCACCTTCGCACACCCCGCCGACCGCACCTGCGACAGCCTCGCGGCGCTGCGCGGCGCCATGAGCGCCCGCGACGGCTCCTTCTTCCGCTACCCCGCGCTGCGCTACAGCGTCGTGCACATGCGCGAATTTCTGCCGACCGTGAACGTCGCCCGCAACAACCGCGTGCCCCTCTCGCGCTTCGCCCGCGACCTCGACACGGGGATCGACACGGTGACCTTCCTCCCCGCGGGCGGCTCGCAGCGCATGACGTGGCGCCGCTCGCTCGACCGCAACTACACGGACGGCATCCTCGTCCTGCATCGCGGGCGCATCGTCTACGAGCGCTATTTCGGCTGCCTGACCGAAGAGGGGGTCCACGCCGTGATGTCGGTCACGAAATCCCTGACGGGGCTCCTCGCCGCGATGCTCGTCGCCGAGGGGCGGCTCGAACCGTCGCGCCCCGTGACCGACTACCTCCCCGAACTGGCCGAATCAGGCTACGGCGACGCCACCGTGCGCGAGGTGATGGACATGACCACCTCGATCCGTTACAGCGAGGACTACACCGACCCCGCGGCCGACGTGTGGCGCTTCGGCGATGCGGGCAACCCGCTGCTGGAGCACCCCGCGGGGACGCCGCAGGGCTACCACGACTACCTGCGCACGCTCCGCCGCGAAGAGCGGCACGGCAGGGTCTTCGGCTACCGCACGGTCAACGCCGACGTGCTGGGGTGGATCGTCGAACGCGCCTCGGGGCGCTCCGTGGCGGCGCTGCTCGAAGAGCGCCTCTGGAGCCGCATGGGGATGGAGCAGGACGGCTACTACCTGGTCGACGCCCTCGGCGTTCCCTTCGCGGGGGGCGGATTCAGCGCCGCGCTGCGCGACCTGGGACGCCTCGGCGAGCTGCTGCGGTGCGACGGACGCTGGCGCGGCCGACAGCTCCTTCCGGCGGCCGCCGTCGCCGACATCCGCCGCGGGGGCGACCGCGAAGCCTTCGCCCGCTCCCCGTACGGCCGCACGCTCACGGGATGGAGCTACCGCGACATGTGGTGGGTCACCCACAACGACCACGGCGCCTTCATGGCGCGCGGCGTCCACGGGCAGGCGATCTACATCGACCCCGCGGCCGAGATGGTGATCGTGCGGCTCGCCTCGAATCCGCAGGCCTCGAACACGGCCAACGACCCCTGGTCGCTGCCCGCCTACGCCGCCGTGGCCGACTACCTGATGCGGCGTCCGTAGCCCCACGGCGGCCGAACAGGGGCGGCCGTAAAGAGGCGGCCGCCAACAGGAGGCGCCCGAACAGAACGGCAGCCATAGCCGCCCCGACAGAGGCGGCCGCCATAACCGCACGTTCCCGACAGGAGGCGGCCGCCATAGCCGCACGCCCCCGACAGGCGGCCGCCGCCATAACCGCCCCGCCCCCGACAGGGGAGGCCGAACAGAGGTCGCGACCGTAGGGCTGCGCCAAAAAGAGGCGGGCAGATTTGGAAAAACGGGCAAAAACCGTTATATTTGTCCGTTACGCAATCCGTTATGATGACCCACAGAGAACGTTTCTTCGCCACGATCGCCCGCGAGCCGGTCGATCGTCCCGCCTCGTGGCTCGGGCTTCCCGTGCCGTCGGCCCTGCCGAAGCTCTTCGCCCATTTCGGCGTCGACTCGATCGAAGCCCTCAAGCGCAAGATCGACGACGACGTCTTCCCGATCCCCGTCCCCTACCGCAACCCGCCGACGAACGACATCGGCTGCTCGCTCGCCTTCGCCAAGAGCGGCGACGGGGGCGCGCAGGACGAGCGGACCCTCACCGCGCCGGGCTTCTTCGAAGATATGACCGACCCTGCGCTGGTCGAGACCTTCCCGTGGCCCGACCCCGAGGAGCACATCGATTTCGCCGAGGCGCGGCGGCTGGCGCAGCAGGCCCCCGCGGATTGCGCCCGCATGGGGATCATGTGGGCCGCCCATTTCCAGGATGCCTGCTCGGCCTTCGGCATGGAGAACGCCCTGCTGACGATGATGATCGCCCCCGAGATGTTCCGCGCCGTCATCGACCGCATCACCGATTTCTACCTCCGCTGCGGCGAGATCTTCTACGAGGCGACGAAGGGGTATCTCGACGCGGTGCTGATCGGCAACGATTTCGGCAGCCAGAACGGGCTGCTGGTGTCGCCCGAGGAGCTGCGCGCATACGTCTTCCCGGGGACGAAACGGCTCGTCGACCAGGCCAAGAGCTACGGTCTGAAGGTGGTGCACCACTCGTGCGGCGCGATCCATCCGATCATCGACGACCTGTTCGGTCTCGGCATCGACGTGATCCACCCCATCCAGGCGCGCGCCCGCGACATGCAGGCCGAGCGGCTGAAGGCCGATTTCGGCGACCGCGGCGCCTTCTTCGGAGGCGTCGACGCCCAGCACCTGCTCGTCAACGGCACGGCCGACGAGGTGCGCGCCGACGTGCGGCGGCTGAAGGAGGTCTTCCCCACGGGACTCATCCTTTCGCCCAGCCACGAGGCGATTCTGCCCGACATCAACCCCTCGAACATCGAAGCGCTGTTCGAGGCAGTACACGCATAAACCCGACAAAAAACGACCCAATGAAACGCTACGGAATGGTGATCGGGGTAACGCCCGGCAAACTCGAAGAGTACAAGAAGCTGCACGCCGCGGCCTGGCCCGGGGTGCTGCGCATGATTAAAGAGTGCAACATCCGCAACTACAGCATCTATTACAAGGACGGCCTGCTGTTCAGCTACTACGAATACACGGGCACGGACTACGAGGCCGACATGGCCAAGATGGCCGCCGACCCCGAGACGCAGCGCTGGTGGGCGGTCTGCATGCCCTGCCAGCAGCCGCTCGAAACGCGCGCCGAGGGCGAGTGGTGGGCGGTGGCGGAGGAGGTTTTCCACCTCGACTGATCCGTTCGGCCCGCCGTACAGGCAAGCGGCCGCACCGTAAGGCGCGCGGAGGCAGCGGCCCGCATGCGGCGGCGGAAGCATCCGCCGTCGCATGCGGGTATTGCGCCCGTCGCACGCAAGCACCGTTGCAGCACCCTGCCGACGGACGGATCGTCTGTGCAGGCATCGCCGCCGTGTCGGACAATCCGCGGGCGACCTGCCGCCCCCGAACCGCCTGCACTCGTGCAGGCACCGTTGCCACGAGCCGTGCCGCTCGACCGAGCCCCTCGCCGACCGAGCCTCGAACCGGGCACCCGCGGGCGACCCGCCGCATCCGATCCCCTTGCGCGCAGCGCCGCCTCCGCACCGCCGTACGCTCGTGCAGGCACCGCCGCCATATCGGGCGCCAGCGGCCGAACCCCGCCCGCCGAACCGAATCGCCGCCCGCAAAAACACCGACCGCCGACACCCCGCCCTGCCCGAAGACAACCCGACCGCCGACACCCCGCTCCCTTTTCCCGAAACCGACCCAACCAACTCCGAACCCCCATGTCCCGAAAATCCATGTTCCGCAATGCGGCAGGCGTCGACTATTTCGTGCCGTTTCTGCTCATCGCCACCCTCTACCTGCTCTGGGGCTGCGCCCACGGCCTGCTCGACGTCCTGAACAAACATTTCCAGGAGGCCTTCGACATGTCGAAGGCACAGTCGGGCTTCGTGCAGTTCTCGGTCTACATCGGCTATTTCGTCATGGCGCTCCCCGCGGGGGCCGTCATGCGCCGCTTCGGCTACCGCCGCGGCATCCTCGCGGGGCTGCTGCTCTTCGCCTTCGGCGCGTTGCTCTTCGTGCCCGCCTCGTTCGTCCACTCGCCCTATCCCTTCTTCGCGGCCCTCTTCATCCTCGCCTGCGGCCTCTGCCTGATCGAGAACGGCGCCCACCCCTGCGCCACGGGCATGGGCCCCGAGGCCTACGCCGCGCAGCGCATCAACATCGCCGCCGCCTTCAACGGCGTGGGCTGGATCGTCGGCCCGCTCGTCGGCGGCCTGCTCATCTTCGGCGGCGAGAGCGACTCCTTCGCCCTGGCCAAGCCCTACCTGCTGGTGGGCGCCTGCGTGCTGGTCGTGGCGCTGCTCTTCACCCGCATCCGCATTCCCGAAGCGGAGATGGCGCAGGATGCCCGCCTCGACGCAGCCCGCGACGGCGCCCCGAAAGGCTCCGTGTGGGCTCACCCCCACTTCAAATACGCCCTCGCGGCGCAATTCCTCTACGTCGGCGCCCAGACGGGCATCGGCAGCTATTTCGTCAACTACATGCTCGAGCTCGACCCCGCGATGTCGAAGCTGACCGCTGCCCAGCTCTTGAGCATCGGCGGCATGGGGCTCTTCTTCGCGGGACGGCTCTCGGGCTCGTTCTTCATGCGGTGGATCTCCCCCGCACGGCTGCTCGCCCTCTTCGGCGCTCTGGCCACCCTCTGCATGGTGCTGGTCGTCGGCTCCTTCGGCCGCCTCTCGATGGGGGCCCTCTTCCTCTCCTTCTTCTTCATGTCGACGATGTTCCCGACGATCTTCGCCCTCGGCGTCCGCGGCATGGGCGAGCAGACGAAGCAGGCCTCCTCGCTGCTCGTGATGAGCATCGTCGGCGGCGCCCTCTTCCCGATCTGCATGGGGCTCGTCGGCCGCACCGGCATGGCGACGGGCTTCCTGCTCCCCCTCGGGGCCTTCGCCTTCATCACCTGTTTCGGCCTGCGGCAGGCGCTGCAAAAGCAGTAACCGAAAAAAAACGGCCCCGACGGCAAAAGCTGTCGGGGCCGTTTCGATTCCGTCGCGCGGGTGCTACCAGCGGATCGGCTCCTGCCCGTGCGCCGCGAGGTAGGCGTTGGCCTGCGAAAAGTGGCGGCAGCCGAAGAAGCCGCGGTAGACCGAGAGGGGCGAGGGGTGGACCGCCTTCAGGATGCAGTTGCGCATCGGATCAGCGATGGCCCCCTTGCGCTGGGCGTAACTGCCCCACAGCATGTAGACGATCCCTTCGCGCCGCTCGTTGATCGTGCGGACCACGGCGTCGGTGAAGGTCTCCCAGCCGCGCCCCGCATGCGAAGCGGCCTGGTGCTCGCGCACCGTCAGCACCGAATTGAGCAGCAGCACCCCCTGCTCGGCCCAGCGGTCCAAATCGCCCGACGCGGGTACGGGCGTGCCCGTATCGTCGGCGACCTCCTTGAAGATGTTCTGCAGCGAGGGCGGGAAGGGGACCCCGGGCGCCACCGAGAAGCAGAGGCCGTTCGCCTGCCCGGGCCCGTGGTAGGGGTCCTGGCCGATCACGACCACCTTCAGCCGCTCGAAGGGGCATTTGTCGAAGGCGCGGAAGATGTTGCTGCCGCGCGGGTAGATGCGTTGCGTCGCATACTCCGCCTTGACGAAGCGGATCAGCTCCTCGAAATAGGGTTTGTCGAATTCGGGCTGCAACAGCTCCTTCCAGTCGGCGGCGATTCGGACCTCCATAAGATGGGTTAATTTTTCGTAAAAGTACAAAATTCCGTTCGTTCCGCAACCCCGATCCGCAAAAAAAAGCGCAGCCCGTTCAGAAAAAGAAGATGCCGCGGTCGACGACGCGCAGGGTCGTGCGGCCGCCGAAGCGTTCGACGAGGCCGCAAAGCGCCCCCTCGCCCGCAGGCAGCGGTTCGTCGGCATAGCAAACCGTCGCGGGGACACGGATCGGGAGGCGGCAGCCCGCCCGATCGACGATCGTGTGCTCCGTGGCGGCGGGACGCCCCGTCAGCGGGTCGCGGCGGCACCACGTGCCCTCTGCGACGAAGCGGACCCCCTCCAGCCGCACGTAGGTGTCGGCCGCGACGCCCGTCAGCTCGTCGATGCGGCGCAGAGCGGGACGGGGCGTCTCGGCGGCTGCGACCTCCGCCCGCAGGTGCCGCCCGAAATCGGCGGTCCGCAGACCGACCGCGCCGTACGGGGCATCGGGGTCGGCGATCAGCTCGATGCGGCCGCCGCGGTCATACAGGGTCAGCCCGTTGCAGCGGATCGTCAGCCGAAGGCCGGTCGGATAGCGGCGGTAGAGCTCCCCCGCCTCCAGGGCGATGCAGAGACCGCCCGTCGCATCCTCGACGACGATCCGCCGCTCCAGTTCGCCGTAGCGGTCGTTGGCCGTGACGATCCCCCGCACGGCGATCTCCTCGCGCAGGGGCGTCGCCGCACCACGGGCCGAGGCCTTCAGTGCGGCGATCGAGCACAGCCCCGCAGGGGTCTCCCCCTCCGAAAGCGGGGTCGAGCGGTCGCAGGCGAAACCCAGAAAAATGCAAAGCCCGAGCAGGCTACGGCAGACAATCCTTCGCATCGCGCAATTTGAGCAGGTAACGGCCCGACGCGTCGCGTTGCAGGATCCCGACCAGCGAACAGCGGCCGTAGGGCAGCTCCTCGTCGGCGAAATCGGCGTACGCGCGGACATAGGTGAAGACCGCCCCGCCCTCCGCATCGGCGAAGCGGCGGTAACCCGACCAGCAGCTTTCGGCCACCGCCTCCTCGGGGGCGTAACGCAGGCCGTCAATCCGCACGAGCCGTCCGCAGCAGGCGGGCGTCAGCTCGTCGATGCGCAGCCGCAGCGGTTCGACCGCCTCAAGGGGCTCCGCATGGCGGAAGAGGCAGCGGTCGAGGGCGGCCTGCGAACCGAGGTAGTCGAGGGAATAGGTTGCGGCGGCCGTCGCCGCGCGGCCCGCCTGCAGGACGCCGAAGCGCTCGTCGAGCGTCAGCCCTTCGAGGCGGAGCGTGAGGAGGGCGCCGACGGGATAGTCGTTGCAGAGGGCATCGAGCCCCGCCAGCAGCTCCAGCGCCCCGCCCTGCGACTCGACGAGCAGCGTGCGGTAGAAGTTGCCGCTGCGGTCGGAGGTCGTGACGCGTCCCGCGACGACGATCGGCGTGCGGAGCGTGACGGGTTCGCCCCGATAAAGCCGCCGCAGCTCGGCGAGCGACGTGGTGACGGGCGGCGGTTCGGGCGCCCCGGCGGGCTCCCCGTAGGGGCCGTCGTAACACGCAGCCGCGAGGCAGGCGAGGCAGAGCAGCAGCCGACGCATGACGCAGCGGGATTATTCGATCTGCGAATCCTTCAGCCCGAGGAAATAGAGGATGCCGTCCAGGCCGATCGTCGAGATCGACTGGCGGGCGTTGGCCTTCACCTTCGGTTTGGCGTGGAAAGCGATGCCGAGGCCCGCGAGGCTCAACATGGGCAGGTCGTTCGCGCCGTCGCCCACAGCCACCGCCTGCGCGGGATCGATGTTCTCGAACTGGCACAGCAGCCGCAGCAGCTCCGCCTTGCGGCGGCCGTCGACCACCTCGCCCGCATAGCGCCCCGTGAGGCGGCCGTTCTCGACCTCCAGATCGTTCGCGTAGACGTAGTCGAAGCCGTATTTCTGCTGGAGGTACTTGCCGAAATAGGTGAAGCCGCCCGAGAGGATCGCCGTCTTGTAGCCGACGCGCTTCAGAACGGTCATCATGCGTTCCAACCCCTCGGTGCTCGGCAGGTTGCGGGCGATCTCCTCCATGACCGAGACGTCGAGCCCCTCGAGCAGCGCCACGCGGCGCGTGAAACTCTCGCGGAAATCGATCTCGCCGCGCATGGCGCTCTCGGTGATGGCGCGCACCTCGGCGCCCACCCCCGCCCGCTCGGCCAGTTCGTCGATCACCTCCGTCTCGATGAGGGTCGAATCCATGTCGAAGCAGATCAGGCGGCGGCTGCGGCGGAAGATGTCGTCCTTCTGGAACGAGACGTCGATGCCGATCTCCGAAAGGTTCATGAAGCCCTGCTGCATCGTGCGGCGCTCGTCGTCCGTGAGGCTGCCGCGCACGGAGAGCTCGATGCAGGCCTTGGCCGTGCTCTCGTCGCTCGCGAGGGGCATGCGACCTGTCAGGCGCTTGATGGCGTCGATGTTCAGCCCGTGCTCGGTGATGACCTTCGTCACCTCGGCGATGTGGCGCGCCGAGACGGTGCGGCCCAGCAGCGTGATGATGTAGCGGTTCTTGCCCTGCCGCTTCACCCAGGCGTTGTAGTCCTCGACGGGGATCGGCGTGAAACGGATCATCACGCCCAGCTCCGAGGCCTTGAAGAGCAGCTCCTTCATGATGAAGCCCGATTTGTCGGCCGTCGTGCGGATCAGGATGCCGAGCGTCAGCGAGAGGTGGATGTTGGCCTGGCCGATATCGAGGATGCAGGCGTCGTACGCAGCGAGGATCTCGGTCAGCGAGGTAATCATGCCCGCGCGGTCGACGCCCGAAATGTTGATGCGGATGATTTCGGTCCCGTCCGCGGGGGCCGTTATGGTTCGATGCTGTTCCATTGAGTCGTTGTCGGATTGATTTTCATACAAAGTTAATGAAATTCTCATTTTTTGGTTACTTTTGTCGGCGAAACTTACTCGCAACGGATTTTTATGATTTGGTCTCTGTTGGCCCAGGCCCAGCCTGCGGCGCCCCTGATGTTGCCCGACAGCGTGCAGAAGGCGAAGTTCGCCCAGGCTGTCGACAAGCTCGCCAACCTCGATCTGGAAGAGGTGATGCGCAACCTCCTCTCGCAGTCGATCTGGATTCTGGTGAAGATCCTCGTGGCGGTCTTCATCTATCTGGTCGGCCGCTGGGTGCTGCGCCGCCTGCTGCGGCTGCTCGACGTGGTCTTCGAACGCCGCAACGTCGACACGTCGCTGCGGACCTTCGCCCGCAACGCGCTCGCCGTGATCTTCTCGGTCATCCTCGTGCTGGTCGTCGTGCAGACGCTCGGCGTGAACGTCACCTCGCTCATCGCCGTCGCCTCGGCCGCCACGCTGGCCATCGGTATGGCCTTGAGCGGCACGGCGCAGAACTTCGCGGGCGGCGTGATGATCCTGCTCATGAAGCCCTACCGCGTGGGCGATTTCATCACGGCGCAGGGACAGTCGGGCACCGTACACGAAATCAAGCTCTTCTCGACGGTCGTCAAGACGGGCGACAACCGCACGATCTACATCCCGAACAACTCGATCGCCACGGCCATCGTCGACAACGCCTCGACGGCGACGCAGCGGCGCGTCGACTGGAGCGTCTCGATCGCCTACGGCGACGACGTGGAGGCGGCGCGGCGGACGCTGCTCGAAATCCTCGAAGCCGACGACCGCGTGCTGCGCGATCCCGCGGCCGTCGTGCGGGTCGCGTCGCTGGCCGAGAGCGCCGTCTCGCTCACCGTGCGCGCCTGGGTGCGGACGGACGACTACTGGGACGTCTTCTTCGACAACAACGAACGCTTCTACCGCGAGCTGCCCGGCAAGGGGCTGCATTTCCCCTTCCCGCAGCTGGATATCCACATGCCCCAGAAATAGGGAACCGGCACCCGCTGCCGAACAAACGAACACTGCTGACACAAACAACGAAACTGTCCTATGGAACTGAAAGAGATTCTGGCCATTTCGGGCCAGCCCGGGTTATTCCGCTACGTCGCGCAATCGACGCGCGGCGTCATCGTCGAGTCGCTGCTCGACGGCCGCCGCATGAACGCCGCCGCCAACGCGAAGGTGAGCGCCCTGACCGAAATTTCGATGTTCACCGAGGGCGAGGACATCGCCCTGGCCGACGTCTTCACCCGCATCTACGCCCACACGGGCGGCAAGGAGGCGACGAGCCCCAAAGCCTCGCCCGAGCAGCTGAAGGCCGCCTTCGCCGAGGTGCTGCCCGAGTACGACCGCGACCGCGTGCACGTCTCGGACATCAAGAAGTGCTTCGCCTGGTACAACCTGCTCGTCGGCGTCGGCTTCACGGAGTTCAAGCTGCCGAGCGAGGAGGAGTAGCCGCCGACGGCCTGTCAAGGGCCGGCGGGCCGAAAGCGACCGCACACAGTGCGGTTTCGTGCGGCCCATCGCACGGCGAAAGGAGCGAAATAAAAAACGCCGTTCAGAACGGCGTGCCGTTCGCCGCCGCCCCACGCGGCTGAACGGCAAGTCTCGCGCAGAGCGCTCGCCCCGTCCTGCCGCCGGCGGCGAACCGAGACCTCCGACAGCTTAAGGCCCGCCCTTCGCCGTGCGACGGGCCGCCCGAAACCGCAACCGCCTATCCACCAAACCGCATAGTTATGGAAAAGACGAAAACGCTGGCGCTGGTCGCGCACGACAACATGAAGCGCGATCTGGCCGAATGGGTCGACTGGAACTGCAACAAGCTCTGTCACCACCGCCTCATCTGTACGGGAACGACGGGCAAGATGGTCGAACAGACCCTCTCGGCCCGCACCGCCTTCCCCTGCGACAACGACGGAGAGCCGATCGAGCTCCAGGTAACGCGCCTCAAGTCGGGTCCGCTGGGCGGCGACCAGCAGCTGGGCGCCCTGATCGCCGAGGGCAAAATCAACGCCGTAATCTTCTTCTGCGACCCGATGTCGGCGCAGCCGCACGACGTCGACGTGAAGGCGCTGCTGCGTATTTCGACCCTCTACAACGTGCCGATCGCCCTCAACCGCGCCACGGCCGACTTCCTGATTTCGTCGCCCCTGTTCGACGACGAGGAGTACACCCCCGAGGTGAAGGACTACGTCGACTACATCGAGCGCGTGCTGCGCTGATCCGACCCCTTCCGCGCGGCACCGCGCCGCCGCATCGCGAAAACCGCCGATCCTCCGCAAGGGAAGATCGGCGGTTTCGTTCGCACGGGGGCGGCGCCTAACGCATGGCGATCTCGGTCGAACCGATGCGGCGCCCCTCCATGTAGAGCTCGATGCGGTAGGCGCCCGCCGTGAAGCCCGAGCTGTTGTAGTAGATGCCGACCTCCAGGTCTTCGTTCTGGTAGTCGACCTCGCGCATCGCCGAGTAGGTCAGCAGCTCGCCCTCGAACTCGAAGGTCGGCATCGCCTCGGTCGTCAGCACATAGCCGTCGGGCGAGGTGATGCGCAGGTAGACGGCCTTGTTGCCGGGCGTGGCCAGCTGGTTGGCCGACAGGACGAAATCGACGCGCAGGCGTTCGGCGTTCTTGATGCGCGTCACGGCCTTGCCGCGACGGTTGAGCGCCTCCATCCGCAGGTCGCGCGCGAGGATCACGGCCCCCGCCTTCACCTTGTTTTCGAGCTCGGCCGTCCGCTCCTCGGCCATGTCGGCACGCAGGTTGGCCGACGAAATCTCCTTGCGGTAGGAGACGTTCTCGGTGATGAGCTTCTTGTTGAGCGTATTGAGCGAGTCGATCTGCTTGATGTAGCCGTGCATGGCCGTGCGCAGCGTGCCGAGCTCGCGCTCGTACTGCTTCAGCTTGGCGTAGTTCCAGCTGCGTTCGCGCTTGAGCTTCTCGATCATCTCGTTGGCGCGATCGAGCCCCGCCGAAATGCTGTCGTTGCGCTCCTTGAGCCCGTCGTACTCGACGATCAGCTCCGTCAGATCGCTTTGCAGCGAGTCGCGGTCGGCCGAGAGCAGGCGGTTGTCGCGCATCTGCTGACGGTGGATGCTGAAATAGAGCAGCGATACCGCCACCAGAATCACCGACAGCAGCGCGATGACGATCCGATAGCCGCGGACGGCGTTCGATCGGGGTGCGGGTTCGTCGTAGTAGCCCTCCTCGTCCTCCGAGGGGTCGTATCCGTACTTGTTCTCTTCCATAAGCGGTCGATTTAGATTGGGTGTAGTAAAGGCAAAGATAGGAAAATTTTATTTAATCCGACTCGTCAGCGGATATTTCAGCCCCTTGTATCCCGACAGATAGGCCTGCACGCTGCCGACGCGCACGGGCGACTCGATCGCCAGCGGAATCTTGTTCTCGTCGTCCGAGATCCAGAGCGTCAGCATCGAGCCGTCCGTAAACGAAAACTGCTCGCTCGACCCGAGCTGGCACTCGAATTTCAGGGCGTTGAAGCGTCCCATGTTGCGGATCTTCTTCACCTCGCGGCCGAGGTAGCGGTAGCTGATGCGCCGCACGGTATCCTCGAGCAGCATGTCGAGGTGTCCCTCGGCCCCTTCCGTAAACTCGTCGGCCGAGGCGCTGCGCATGTTGAAAAAGAGCGACACGGCATCCATGCTCGCCGCCGTGAGGGGCAGTCGCTTCTCCTGGAAAGGCTTCTTGCGGCTGCTCCAGCGCGTGCGGACGCAGCTGTCGGGCCAGTCGTAGCAGAAATCGCTCTCGAAAGTGTAGTTGCCCTCGCGGATGCGGCTTTCGAAACGTTCGGTGCGCAGCGTCGCGGGGTCGACCCAGATCGTGTAGCGGTCCTCCATGTTGAAGAACCAGCGGTAGGTGGGCAGCGTGCGGGCCACCCCCTCCACCCGATAGCGGCTCCCCGCCTCGGTCGGCACGGAGGTCGTCTCGACCGTCACGGAGCCGACCTCCGTGTTGGGGAAATATTTCGCGCGGTAGCTCACGCGGTAGTCGAGCCGTTCGCCCGCATGGTAGAGCTGCGCGGCGAGGGGCAGCGCGAGGGCGAAGAGCAGCAGCAGGGTCGAAAGTCGTTTCATGGATGCGGCATTTGAAGGTAGAACGCGGATAAAGGGTTCGTTATTACGATATTTGCGAAAAATCGACCGTTTCGCGGGCGGCATGGCGGCTGCGCAGGGCGGCGAGCCCCGCATGCGCGGGCTGCGTCAGGTCGGGATCGGCGGCCAGCACGGCGGCGGCGGCTTCGCGCGTGACGGTCAGGATCTGCACGTCGCGCGTCGGGTTGGCGATCTTCAGATCAAAGGCCATGCCGCTTTGGAGCGTGCCGTTGACATCCCCCGCGCCGCGCAGCTTCAGGTCGAGTTCGGCGAGGCGGAATCCGTCCGTCGTCTCGCACATGGCGTCGAGGCGCGCCCGCGACTCGCGCGAGAGCTTCTCGCCCGACATGAGGATGCAGTAGGACTGCTCGCCGCCGCGACCCACGCGGCCGCGCAGCTGGTGGAGCTGCGAGAGGCCGAAGCGCTCGGCCGACTCGATCACCATCACCGTGGCGTTCGGCACGTCGACCCCCACCTCGATCACCGACGTCGCGACCAGAATCTGCGCCTCGCCCTCCTTGAACTGCCGCATCGACTCCTCCTTGTCGGCGGGCTTCATCTTGCCGTGGCAGATCGCCACGACGTAGTCGGGCAGCGGGAAGTCGCGCGAGACGGCCTCGTAGCCGTCCGTAAGATCCTTGTAGTCCATCGCCTCCGACTCCTGAATCAGCGGGTAGACGATGTAGGCCTGCCGTCCGCGGGCGATCTGCTGCCGCAGGAAGCCCCAGAGCCGCAGCCGCGCCGAATCGGTGTAGTGGTAGGTGCGGATCGGCTGCCGCCCGGGGGGCAGCTCGTCGATCACCGAAACGTCGAGGTCGCCGTAGAGGGTCATGGCCAGCGTGCGCGGAATGGGGGTGGCGGTCATGACGAGGATGTGGGGCGGGCGGCGGTTCTTCGTCCAGAGGCGGGCGCGCTGCTCGACGCCGAAGCGGTGCTGCTCGTCGATGACGACGAACCCCAGGTTGCGGAACTGCACGCGGTCCTCGATCAGGGCGTGCGTGCCCACGAGCAGCTGCACCTCGCCCGAGGCGATTCCTTCGAGCGCCTCGCGCCGCTCCTTCGCCTTCGAGGCCCCCGTGAGGATCGCCGCGCGCACGGGCAGCCCCCGCAGGAAGCGGAGGAACGAGGCGTAGTGCTGGCGGGCGAGGATCTCGGTCGGGGCCATGATGCAGGCCTGGTAGCCGTTGTCGACCGCCAGCAGCATCGACATGAGCGCCACGAGGGTTTTGCCGCTTCCCACGTCGCCCTGCAGCAGGCGGTTCATCTGAAAGCCGCTCACCGTGTCGCCGCGGATCTCCTTGATGACCCGTTTCTGCGCCCCCGTCAGCGGGAAGGGGAGCTGCTCGTTGTAGAAGGCGGTGAAGAGCTCCCCCACCTTCGGGAAGAGGAAGCCGTTCTGCCGCGCCATCCGCTCCGTGCGGCGGCTCTGCACCCCCAGCTGGATGCCCAGCAGCTCGTCGAACTTGAGGCGGTACTGCGCCTGCCGCAGCAGCTCGGGCGACTGCGGAAAGTGGATGTTGCGGTAGGCGTCGTGCAGGTCGACGAGGCCGTAGGTGCGGCGCAGCGCTTCGGGCAGCGGGTCGGGTATACGCCCCCGCAGCAGCGCCCAGGCGTTGCAGACGATGCGGTACATCCCCTTCGTGCCGAGGGCCGAAGCGAGCTTCTCGGTCGAGGGGTAGATCCCCTGCATGCCCCCCTCGGCCTTGCGCGAGAGGGCCTGCTCCATCGTCTCGACCTCGGGGTGGGCCAGTTGCAGCTCGCCGCGGTAGAAGGTCGGACGGCCGAAGACGAGGTATTCGCGCCCCACCTCGATCCGCTTCTCGATCCACTTGATGCCGCGGAACCAGACGAGCTCCGTGCGCCCCGTGGCATCCTGCACGGTGACCGTGAAGCGCTGTTTGCGCCCCGTGCCGGCATAGGCGACGCCCGTCACGCGGGCGCGCAGCTGGACGTAGGTCGGCGCCTCGTTCTCCGTGATGTCGGCGATGGGCCAGATGCGCGTGCGGTCGATGTAGCGGAAGGGGAAGCAGTCGAGCAGGTCGCCGATCGTGCGGATCGAGAGCTCGCGTTCGAGCAGGGCGGCCCGCACCTCGCCGACGCCGGCGACGTATTTGACCGCGGTATGCAACAGCTGCTCCATCCTCTACCTGTTTGTCCGAACTATTTCGCGCGCAGGTAGGCGTCGATGGCGCGGGCGGCGCGGCGCCCCGCCCCCATGGCAAGGATCACCGTGGCGGCACCCGTCACGGCATCGCCCCCCGCGAAGACGCCCGCGCGGGTCGTGGCGCCGTCGTCGGTCGCCACGAGGCAGCCGCGACGCGTCGTTTCGAGCCCCGCCGTGGTCGAGGCGATGAGCGGATTGGGCGAGGTGCCGAGGGCCATCACGACGACGTCGCACGGCAGCTCGAACTCCGAACCCGCCTTTTCGACGGGCGAGCGGCGGCCGCTCTCGTCGGGTTCGCCGAGGGTCATCTCGACGCAGCGCACGCCGCGCACCCAGCCCCGCTCGTCGCCCAGCACGGCCACGGGATTGGTCAGCATGCGGAAGCGGATCCCCTCCTCCTTGGCATGGTGCACCTCCTCGGCGCGGGCGGGCAGCTCCGCTTCGCCGCGGCGGTAGACGATCGTCGCCTCGGCGCCCAGTCGGCGCGCCGTGCGCACGGCATCCATCGCCACGTTGCCGCCGCCGACCACCACGACGCGTTCGCCCGCGTGGATCGGCGTGTCGTAGCGCGCGTCGTAGGCGTGCATGAGGTTGGCGCGCGTCAGGAACTCGTTGGCCGAGACGACGCCGTTCAGGTTCTCGCCCTCGATCCCCATGAAGCGCGGCAGTCCCGCGCCCGAGCCGATGAAGACGGCATCGAAACCCTCCTCGTCGAGCAGCGACGAGACCGTCACGGTGCGCCCCACGATCACGTCGCGTTCGAACACGACGCCGAGGCGCTCCACGGCCTCGATTTCGCGCGCCACGATGCGCTCCTTCGGGAGGCGGAACTCGGGGATACCGTAGACCAGCACGCCCCCCACCTCGTGCAGCGCCTCGAAGACGGTCACCGCATGGCCCGCCTTGGCCAGGTCGCTCGCGCAGGCCAGCCCCGCGGGGCCGCTGCCGACGACCGCCACGCGGCGGCCGCTCGGGGGCGCCGTCTCGACCGTCACGGCCTCGGGGTGCTCCAGGCGCCAGTCGCCGACGAAGCGTTCGAGTTTGCCGATGGCCACCGCCTCGCCCTTGATGCCCAGCACGCAGGCCCCTTCGCACTGGCTCTCCTGCGGGCAGACGCGGCCGCAGATCGAGGGCAGCGAGCTGTCGCGGGCGATGATCGCCGCCGCCTCGGCGACGCGTCCTTCGTGCAGCGCCGCCACGAAATCGGGGATCTGCAACCCGACGGGGCAGGCCGCGACGCAGCGCGGATTCTTGCAGTGCAGGCAGCGCGACGCCTCGAGGGTCGCCTCCTGCAGGTCGTAGCCGTAGCAGACCTCTTCGAAATTGGTCGCACGGATCGCCGGATCCTGTTCGCGCACCGGCACGCGCGGTATCTTGTTTGCCATGGGTCTCTTCGTTAGTTGTCCAGTCCGATTCTGCATTGGTGTCCTGCGGCGCGCTCCGCCTCGATGGCGGCCGCCCGCTGCTCGTGGGTGCGGTACATGCCCTGGCGCCGCATCGCCTCGTCGAAATCGACCTCGTGGCCGTCGAACTCGGGCCCCTCGACGCACGTGAAGCGCGTGCGGCCGCCGACCGTCACGCGGCAGGCGCCGCACATCCCCGTGCCGTCGACCATCAGGGCGTTGAGCGACACGGTGGTCTTCAGGCCGTATTTGGCGGTCGTCAGCGCGACGAACTTCATCATGATCATCGGGCCGATGGCCACGCACTCGTCGTAGCGGTTCCCCGCGGCGACGAGCTCCTCGAGCAGCGCCGTCACGAGCCCCTTGAAGCCCGCCGAGCCGTCATCCGTGGCGATATGGAGGTTCCCCGCCACGGCGCGCATCTGCTCCGTGTAGATGAGCATCGAGGCGTTTTTGGCGCCGATGATGACGTCGGCCGCGACGCCGTGTTCGTGCAGCCACTTCACCTGCGGGTAGACGGGAGCGGTTCCCACGCCGCCGCCGATAAAGACGAAGCGGCGGCGGCGCAGCTCCTCCTCGGGCAGGTGCACGAACTCCGAGGGGCGGCCGAGCGGCCCCGCGAAGTCGGCCAGCGCCTCGCCCGCCTCCAGCGCGCAGATCTTGCGCGTCGAGACGCCGAGGGTCTGGATGACGATCGTCACGCTGCCCGCCGCGGCGTCGTAGTCGGCGATCGTCAGCGGGATGCGTTCGCCGAGCGCATCGGCGCGCACGATGACGAACTGCCCGGGCAGGGCGGCCCGCGCCACGCGGGGCGCCGCCACCTTCATCGCATAAATGTTTTCGGCCAGGAGCCGTTTTTCCAGAATCGTAAACATGGGAGGTCTCTTATTTCGTTGGTTTTTCGGTCGTTTTCCCTGCCGCGCTCATCGCTCCTCCACGACGGCCGTCAGGCGGATGCGCCGCATCGGCTGCACGGGGTCGTCGGTGACGAGCAGCAGCCGCTGCGTGGCGAAGCCGTAATCGGCCGCCGCGGGATCGAAGAGCACCTCGCCCGCGAGGCTGTCGCCCGGGGCGATGCGCGCACCCGCCCGCAGCGTCGTCGAGAAGGGGGCCTCGCACTCCGCGGCGCGCAGCCGCAGCTCGCTGCGCCCCGTGTTGCGGATCGTCAGCCGCTGCCGCAGGGGCTTCGCACCGCGGGCCACGGTGCCGAATTTCACGACGTTCGCGCTCGGCTCCGCCTTCGGGGGAGCCGCCTTGAGCGCTGCGGTCGGGCGGTCGACACCGATGCCGTGGGCCACGAGCAGCAGCTCGTCACAGCGGCGGCCGTCGATCCACACCTCCAGCGCATCGCGGATCGTGCCGTAGCGCGGCGCCGCGGCATCGTTGCGGTAGAGGAGGTTGACCGCCGAGCGTTCGCCCGCCTCGAGCCGACGAGGGTAATCCGGCCGCAGCAGCCCGCTCGCGCTCCGCGGCCGCAGCTCCAGCGTGCGGGGACGGTCGGCGGTGTTGATGAGCGAAACGGCCGTCTGCACGGGGGCGCCCACATATATATAGGTAAGCGTGACGAGCGACGAGGCGAAGCGCACGCCGTCGCAGGCCGCCACGGGATAGAGCTCCTCGACCGAGCGGGGGCGCGGCCTCACCGTGCCGCGAATCGTCAGCACGGCCAGCCGCTCGCGATCGGGGCCGAAGAGGTGGAGCTTGCGATCGAAGGTGCCGGGGCGGCCGTCGGGATCGTACGCGACCTCGACGACGGTCTCTTCGCCCGGGCGGATCGGTTTTTTGGTGAAGGTGGGGACCGTGCAGCCGCAGGTGGTCGCGACATCGAGTACGACGACGGGCTTCGTGCCGCGGTTCGTGCCGACGAAGCGGCAGCGGACCACCCCGCCCTGCTCCTCGATCGTTCCGAAATCGTGCGTCGCGGCATCGAATACGAGCTGCGCCGCGGCGTCGGAGATCGGAAACAACCAGCAGACAAGGAGTATCAATCGGAGCATGCGCATCGTTTCGGAGGTGTTTTCAACTGCAAAGTTACATTTTTTATGATTTTTTCTCGCAAGAATTTTGCAAGAATCAAATTTTGCCGTATATTTGCACTCGCAAAACGGTTCAGCCGTCCTGCCTGAATAGCTCAGTTGGTTAGAGCACATGACTGTTAATCATGGGGTCCTAGGTTCAAGTCCTTGTTCAGGCGCAGATGCGCGAGGGTTGCGAAAGGTTCTTTTACTTTCCTGCAAAGAGTGTCGGTACGGGATCGATATGCCGTGCGGGACAGATGACGAAAGTTGCCTTTGCAGTCCCAAGCCATTTTTTAGGGGAGCTTAGCTCAGCTGGTTCAGAGCGTCTGCCTTACAAGCAGAGGGTCGGGGGTTCGAATCCCTCAGCTCCCACAAAGCCGCCTGCGGGTGGCTTTTTTGTCGGCCTTTACGGCCGTTGACATATATTCCGCGCCTCCTTTCGGGGGCGATGTTCGGGAGCTTAGCTCAGCTGGTTCAGAGCGTCTGCCTTACAAGCAGAGGGTCGGG